>NZ_JFCB01000085.1 GCF_000725125.1 Streptomyces toyocaensis | reverse complement strand
GTGTCCTCCGGGCGCCGCCGGCCGTCGTCCGGGGCCACGGCCATCCACCTCTCCTCGCGCACGCGGGCGTGGCATTCGCGTCACTGCCTCTCGGGACATCGTCACCCGTGTTCCCGCCTTCCGCACGCGGCGGCCGAGCGCGGCAAGGAGCACCGGTGCCACGAGGCCCGGGTCGGCCGCGGGGCCCGGTCCGGTGGCCCGCTCA
>NZ_JFCB01000084.1 GCF_000725125.1 Streptomyces toyocaensis | reverse complement strand
ATCCCGGCGCAGACGGCCCCGGAGTCCGAGGCCGAGGAGGCCAAGCCGCGCAGGACGCGGAAGGCCGCCGCCAAGAAGGCGGAGGCCGCCGTCGACACCGTCGAGGCGAAGCCCCGGCGGACGCGCAAGACGGCCGCCGCCGCCGAGGCCCCCGACACGGCGGAGGCCGCCGAGGCCGCGCCGCGCCGCCGCACCCGCAAGGCCGCCG
>NZ_JFCB01000083.1 GCF_000725125.1 Streptomyces toyocaensis | reverse complement strand
GCCAGGTCGGCGTGGAGCGCGTTGCCGGCCAGCAGCAGCCCTCCCCCCTCGCCCCGGAACTCCTCCTCCGCCATGCGCCGCACCGGCAGGACCAGGGTGCGCGCCATGCGCAGTCCTCCCGTGCCGCGCAGTCTCACGGCCAGCCGCAGGCCGGGACGGACGGGCGGGAAGGGAGTGAACAGGGCGTCCAGGAGGTCGGGCCGGAGGGAC
>NZ_JFCB01000082.1 GCF_000725125.1 Streptomyces toyocaensis | reverse complement strand
GTCCCTCCGGCCCGACCTCCTGGACGCCCTGTTCACTCCCTTCCCGCCCGTCCGTCCCGGCCTGCGGCTGGCCGTGAGACTGCGCGGCACGGGAGGACTGCGCATGGCGCGCACCCTGGTCCTGCCGGTGCGGCGCATGGCGGAGGAGGAGTTCCGGGGCGAGGGGGGAGGGCTGCTGCTGGCCGGCAACGCGCTCCACGCCGACCTGGC
>NZ_JFCB01000081.1 GCF_000725125.1 Streptomyces toyocaensis | reverse complement strand
GCGCGCGCGCGCGCGCGCGCGCGCGCGCGCGCGCGCGCGCGCGCGCGCGCGCGCGCGCGCGCGCGCGCGCGCGCGCGCGCGCGCGCGCGCGCGCGCGCGCGCGCGCGCGCGCGCGCGCGCGCGCGCGCGCGCGCGCGCGCGCGCGCGCGCGCGCGCGCGCGCGCGCGCGCGCGCGCGCGCGCGCGCGCGCGCGCGCGCGCGCGCGCGCGCGCG
>NZ_JFCB01000080.1 GCF_000725125.1 Streptomyces toyocaensis | reverse complement strand
GGGCCACCGCCGAGCAGGTCCTGGCCGAGTTCGAGACCGTGCGCGACCTCACCCGCCGGGCCGCCGACGCGCTCGACGAGGCGGCGGACCGCATCGCCTCGGTGGTGCGCCGGCTGCGCGGCGAGCAGCCCCGCGAGGCAGCCGCCTGGGTCACCGGCCTCACCGAACTGCGCCACGCCCAGGGTCATCTGCTGACGCTGAAGGACATGCGGTACGC
>NZ_JFCB01000079.1 GCF_000725125.1 Streptomyces toyocaensis | reverse complement strand
GCCCTGGAAGACCCAGAAGAACGTGCGCGAGGTGCTGTCCCGCCTGTACACCGGCAGCGAGATCGGCCAGGGCTACCACGGTGACGAGGACAACGGCGAGCAGTCGGCCTGGTACCTGTTCTCCTCGCTCGGCTTCTATCCTCTGGTCATGGGCAGCGGCGAGTACGCCATCGGCTCCCCGCTGTTCAAGAAGGTGACCGTGCACCTGGAGAACGGCCGCGAGCTGGTCGTCAAGGCCCCGCGCAACAGCGCCC
>NZ_JFCB01000078.1 GCF_000725125.1 Streptomyces toyocaensis | reverse complement strand
GGGCGCTGTTGCGCGGGGCCTTGACGACCAGCTCGCGGCCGTTCTCCAGGTGCACGGTCACCTTCTTGAACAGCGGGGAGCCGATGGCGTACTCGCCGCTGCCCATGACCAGAGGATAGAAGCCGAGCGAGGAGAACAGGTACCAGGCCGACTGCTCGCCGTTGTCCTCGTCACCGTGGTAGCCCTGGCCGATCTCGCTGCCGGTGTACAGGCGGGACAGCACCTCGCGCACGTTCTTCTGGGTCTTCCAGGGC
>NZ_JFCB01000077.1 GCF_000725125.1 Streptomyces toyocaensis | reverse complement strand
ATCGGGCCACGTACCGGGCCTACGCGGGGCGCGGAACACCCCGCGTCGGCGGGGAGGACCCGGCCGTACGGTGGCAGGGCTGCTGGCACGGAACACCCCCGCGTCGGCGGGGAGGACGAAGCCGCTGATCGACAAGATCGCAGGATCGGCGGAACACCCCGCGTCGGCGGGGAGGACGGCGTCACAGGAGGGCCGGTTGGTCACCCGGACGGAACACCCCCGCGTCGGAGGGGAGGACACCGTCCTCCCGGCCGGCACCCCGGCCGGGTACGGAACACCCCCG
>NZ_JFCB01000076.1 GCF_000725125.1 Streptomyces toyocaensis | reverse complement strand
GGGTCGGGGTCCCGGCCGTCGGCGAGACCGAACCAGGCCCGCATCTCCCCCTTGCCCGAGGGCTGCCCGAGGGCCCACCCCAGGGTCGACGGGTCGAGCTTGAGCAGCAGACGGTCGACGATGGCGGAGCTGCCGTCGACGGGGGCGGGTCCGTCCTCGGGACCGAAGCACTGCTCCATCGGCGGGATCGCGGGCGGCTCGGCCGTCGTACGGACGTGGGCGGGGAGGGAGTCCAGGTCGCCGTAGGAGGCGAGGACGCGGATGCGCTCCACCTCGTCGCCCCGCTCGTCGAACTGGAACAGGGACGCCTGACCGGTCGACAGGGTCCGTCCGGTGCGCACGGTCTCGGTGC
>NZ_JFCB01000075.1 GCF_000725125.1 Streptomyces toyocaensis | reverse complement strand
AGCCACGCCCCCTCGCTCGACCGTACGAGGGCTGAGGCTCGAACCGGGAGACGCGGTACTCAAGATCCCCTCCTACGAGACAGGCATCCTCGAAGGAGCTTTGATGCGGGAATACGGCGGCCATCTCCTGCCCGGCCCCGAAAGCCTCCGCCCCGGAGGCAAACTCGTCATCATCGGCCACGGTCACCAACTCGGCGACGGACAGGCAGCGGCCGACCAGATCAAAGCCCTGTACAACGGAGCGCTGCCGGCCGGAGTCCACATCCACATGGTGGTGTGCCGGGCCGGCGACGGCGCATACCCGCCGGCACAGGCTCTGGCCAACGAACTGGGCCGCACCGTCGTGGCATCGACCATCGACGTCTCCATGACCAACACCCTCGACACGGCCCACTTCATGGACGTGGAGTACGACGACCCCTACCTCAGAGGAGTGCATTACGGCCTGAACACCACCCACACCCATCTGCAGGGCAGTTTCTACGCGTACTCCCCGCACGAGGTCACCCAGGACAACGACGGCGACATCGTCATGGGCGGAATCGACCCCACCACGCACACACCCACCCCAGCCAACGGCCCGCACAACGGCCCCACCTTCCACCTCCTCTCAGCCGAAACACCACAACTGAGCACCTTCTCCGCAACCGACACCAC
>NZ_JFCB01000074.1 GCF_000725125.1 Streptomyces toyocaensis | reverse complement strand
AGGCCGTTTCTTTCGGATCACCTCGCCGACCAGATGAAGATGGCGGCGAGGTGCAGTCCGGCCAGGTAAATGGTGGCCGTCTTGTCGTAGCGGGTGGCCAGGCCGCGCCATTGCTTGAGCTTGTTGATGCACCGCTCGACGGTGTTGCGCTGCTTGTAGGTCTCGCGGTCGAAGGCCGGGGGACGACCCCCGAGCCGACCACGTCGCTTGCGGTTCGCAGCCTGATCCGCCGGCTGCGGGATCACCGCCCGGATCTTCCGCTGTCGAAGATGGAGGCGGATCGCCCGGGACGAATACGCCTTGTCGGCCAGGACCACGTCAGGCGTGACCCTGGGGCGGCCGATCCGTCTGGGCACCCGTAACCGGGCCATGACCTGCTCGAAGGCGGGTGCGTCACCTGCCTGACCCGGCGTGATGACGAACGCCAGCGGTCGGCAACCGCCGTCCGCGACGAGGTGGATCTTCGTGGTCAGTCCGCCGCGGGACCGTCCGAGGGCATGGTCAGCCGGCTCGCCGGCCGGGGCCCCTTTTGACGGGCCCCGGCGGCGTGCTGGTGTGCGCGCACGACAGTGGAGTCGACTGCGACGACCCAGTCGAGGTCGCCCTCGGTATCGGCCTGGGCGAGCAGGGCGGTGAAGACCTTCTCCCAAGTGCCGTCGGCGGCCCACTTCCGCAGCCGGTTGTGGGCGCCCTTCCATGACCCGAACTGCTCGGGCAGGTCCATCCACGGTGTGCCGGTGCGGTACTTGAAAGCGATCGCGTCGATCACCTGCCGGTGATCACGCCACCGCCCACCCCGCCGAGGGGTCCGGTCCGGCAGCAACGGTTCGATGCGGGCCCACTGGGCGTCAGTCAACGACACACCCCGACCAACGATCCGATGATCTAAAAGAAACGGCCTAG
>NZ_JFCB01000073.1 GCF_000725125.1 Streptomyces toyocaensis | reverse complement strand
GGAGCCGGAACCAGTAGAAGCCGTGGCCCCCGAGGGTCAGCAGGTACGGCAGTTCGCCGACGGCCGGGAAGCGCACCCCGCCGAACAGCTCGACCGGGTGCCGCCCCTCGAACGCGCTGAGATCCAGCTCCGTGGGCTGTGCGAAGCGTGAGAAGTTGTGCACGCAGAGCACCAGGTCGTCCTCGTACTCCCGCAGGAAGGCGAGGACCGCGGGGTTGGAGGACGGCAGCTCGGTGTAGGAGCCGAGGCCGAAGGCCGGGTTCTGCTTGCGGATCTCGATCATGCGGCGGGTCCAGTGCAGCAGCGAGGACGGTGAGGCCATGGACGCCTCGACGTTGGTGACCTGGTAGCCGTAGACCGGGTCCATGATCGTGGGCAGGAAGAGCCGTCCGGGGTCACTGGAGGAGAAGCCGGCGTTGCGGTCGGGGGTCCACTGCATCGGGGTGCGCACGGCGTCGCGGTCGCCGAGCCAGATGTTGTCGCCCATGCCGATCTCGTCGCCGTAGTAGATGATCGGCGAGCCCGGCAGGGACAGCAGCAGGGCGGTGAACAGTTCGATCTGGTTGCGGTCGTTGTCCAGCAGCGGGGCGAGCCGGCGGCGGATGCCGATGTTGGCGCGCATGCGGGGGTCCTTGGCGTACTCCGCCCACATGTAGTCGCGTTCCTCGTCGGTGACCATCTCCAGGGTCAGCTCGTCGTGGTTGCGCAGGAAGATGCCCCACTGGCAGCCCGAGGGGATCGCCGGGGTCTTGGCCAGGATCTCGGAGACCGGGTAGCGGGACTCGCGGCGCACGGCCATGAAGATGCGGGGCATGACGGGGAAGTGGAACGCCATGTGGCACTCGTCGCCGCCCGCCGTGTAGTCGCCGAAGTAGTCGACGACGTCCTCCGGCCACTGGTTCGCCTCGGCCAGCAGCACCGTGTCCGGGTACTGCGTGTCGATCTCCTTGCGCACCCGCTTCAGGAAGGCGT
>NZ_JFCB01000072.1 GCF_000725125.1 Streptomyces toyocaensis | reverse complement strand
CCCGGCTGGCGGCGGCGTTGACGCCGGAGGTGGACGCGGTGCTGGCCGCGCACCCGTTGCGGGAGCTGGTCACCAGCAGCGAGCCGCTGCCGCTGCTGGTGGAGCGCGAGCGGGCCCTGTACGGCTCCTGGTACGAGTTCTTCCCCCGCTCCGAGGGCACCCCCGCCCGGCCGCACGGCACCTTCGACACCGCCGCCCGGCGCCTGCCCGCGATCGCCGCGATGGGCTTCGACGTCGTCTACCTCCCGCCCATCCACCCCATCGGCACCACCTTCCGCAAGGGCCCCAACAACACCCTCGACGCCGGCCCCGACGACGTCGGCGTGCCCTGGGCCATCGGCTCGCCCGAGGGCGGACACGACGCCGTCCACCCCGGCCTGGGCACCCTGGAGGACTTCACCCGCTTCGTCGCGCGCGCCGGTGAGCTGGGCCTGGAGGTGGCCCTGGACTTCGCGCTGCAGTGCTCCCCCGACCACCCCTGGGTGCACAAGCACCCCGAGTGGTTCCACCACCGCCCCGACGGGTCGATCGCGTATGCGGAGAACCCGCCGAAGAAGTACCAGGACATCTACCCCGTCGCCTTCGACGCCGACATGGACGGTCTGGTCGCCGAGACCGTCCGCGTGCTGCGGCACTGGATGGACACGGGCGTGCGGATCTTCCGCGTCGACAACCCCCACACCAAGCCGGTGGTCTTCTGGGAACGGGTGATCGGCGAGATCAACCGCGCCGACCCCGACGTGATCTTCCTGGCCGAGGCGTTCACCCGCCCGGCGATGATGCACACCCTGGCCCAGATCGGCTTCCAGCAGTCCTACACCTACTTCACCTGGCGCAACACCAAACAGGAACTGACGGAGTACCTCACCGAACTGTCGGGGGAGGCCGCCTCCTACATGCGGCCCAACTTCTTCGCCAACACCCCCGACATCCTGCACGCCTACCTCCAGCACGGCGGCCGTCCCGCCTTCGAGGTCCGCGCCGTCCTGGCCGCCACCCTCTCCCCCTCCTGGGGCATCTACAGCGGCTACGAACTGTG
>NZ_JFCB01000071.1 GCF_000725125.1 Streptomyces toyocaensis | reverse complement strand
CGAGAACACCCCCCTGCGCGAGGGCGGCGAGGAATACCTCGACAGCGAGAAGTACCAGCTCAGGCCCCGTGACTGGGAAGCCGCCGAACGCGAGGGCCGCACCATCGCCCCCCTCATCACCCGGCTCAACACCATCCGCCGGGAGCACCCCGCGCTCCACCGGCTCAGGAACCTCCGCTTCCACCGGACCGACAACGACGCCGTCATCGCGTACAGCAAGCGCAGCGGCTCCGACGTCGTGCTCGTGGTCGCCAACCTCGACCCGCACCAGCCCCAGGAGGCCACGGTCTCGCTGGACATGCCCCAACTCGGCCTGGACTGGTACGAGTCCGTGCCGGTGCGCGACGAACTCACCGGCGAGACCTACCACTGGGGCATCGCCAACTACGTGCGGCTGGAGCCGGGGCGGGCTCCCGCGCATGTCCTGCACGTTCAGCGACCGCCCGCCGCAGAGCGAATCGGAGGGCGAGGAGCGTCATGACCGTGAACGAGCCAGTGCCGGACATGTTCGAGGACACACCGGCCAGGGACCGGGACCCGGAGTGGTTCAAACGAGCCGTCTTCTACGAGGTCCTCGTCCGCTCCTTCCAGGACAGCAACGGCGACGGCGTCGGCGACCTGAAGGGCCTGACCGCCAAACTGGACTACCTGCAGTGGCTGGGTGTCGACTGCCTGTGGCTGCCGCCCTTCTTCAAGTCGCCGCTGCGCGACGGCGGCTACGACGTCGCCGACTACACGGCCGTCCTGCCCGAATTCGGCGACCTCGCCGACTTCGTGGACTTCGTCGACGCCGCGCACCAGCGCGGCATCCGCGTGATCATCGACTTCGTCATGAACCACACCAGCGACGAACACCCGTGGTTCCAGGAGTCGCGCAAGGACCCCGACGGCCCCTACGGGGACTTCTACGTGTGGGCCGACGACGACAAGGGCTATCCGGACGCGCGGATCATCTTCGTCGACACCGAGGCGTCGAACTGGACGTACGACCCGGTGCGGGGGCAGTACTTCTTCCACCGGTTCTTCTCGCACCAGCCCGACCTCAACTACGAGAACCCGCGCGTGCAGGAGGAGATCCTCGCGGCCCTGCGCTTCTGGCTGGACCTCGGGATCGACGGGTTCCGCCTCGACGCGGTGCCGTACCTGTACGCGGCCGAGGGCACCAACTGCGAGAACCTGCCCGCCTCGC
>NZ_JFCB01000070.1 GCF_000725125.1 Streptomyces toyocaensis | reverse complement strand
TGAGAACACCCCCCTGCGCGAGGGCGGCGAGGAATACCTCGACAGCGAGAAGTACCAGCTCAGGCACCGTGACTGGGAAGCCGCCGAACGCGAGGGCCGCACCATCGCCCCCCTCATCACCCGGCTCAACACCATCCGCCGGGAGAATCCCGCCCTGCGTCAACTGCGCGACCTCCACTTCCACCACGCCGATCAGGAGGCGGTGATCGCGTACTCGAAGCGGCACGGTTCGAACACCGTTCTGGTGGTCGCCAACCTCGACGCCCACCACACCCAGGAGGCCACGGTCTCGTTGGACATGCCGCAACTCGGCCTGGACTGGCACGAGTCCGTGCCGGTGCGCGACGAGCTCACCGGCGAGGTCTACCCATGGGGCAGGGCCAACTATGTGCGTCTCGGGCCGGGCGGGGCACATGTGCTCACCGTAGGCCGGGGGTCCGGGGACGGGCCTCCCGATGAACGCGGCAGGGTCCTGCGACCGTCCACCCCGCAGATCGGAGGGTCAGCCACCACATGATCGTCAACGAACCCGTCCCGGACACCTTCGAGGACACACCCGCCAAGGACCGGGACCCGGACTGGTTCAAACGAGCCGTCTTCTACGAGGTCCTCGTCCGCTCCTTCCAGGACAGCAACGGCGACGGCGTCGGCGACCTGAAGGGCCTGACCGCCAAACTGGACTACCTGCAGTGGCTGGGCGTCGACTGCCTGTGGCTGCCGCCCTTCTTCAAGTCGCCGCTGCGCGACGGCGGCTACGACGTCGCCGACTACACGGCCGTCCTGCCCGAATTCGGCGACCTCGCCGACTTCGTGGAGTTCGTCGACTCCGCGCACCAGCGCGGGATGCGCGTGATCATCGACTTCGTCATGAACCACACCAGCGACCAGCATCCGTGGTTCCAGGAGTCGCGACGCGATCCCGACGGGCCGTACGGCGACTACTACGTGTGGGCCGACGACGACAAGCAGTTCCAGGACGCGCGGATCATCTTCGTCGACACCGAGGCGTCGAACTGGACGTACGACCCGGTGCGCAAGCAGTACTACTGGCACCGGTTCTTCTCTCACCAGCCCGATCTCAACTACGAGAACCCGGCGGTGCAGGAGGAGATGATCTCCGCGCTGAAGTTCTGGCTGGACCTCGGGATCGACGGGTTCCGCCTCGACGCGGTGCCGTACCTGTACCAGCGGGAGGGGACGAACTGCGAGAACCTCCCGGAGACCC
>NZ_JFCB01000069.1 GCF_000725125.1 Streptomyces toyocaensis | reverse complement strand
CTAAGAACTCCTAACGAAATGATCTTCGAAGGGTCGGCTCCAGGCGCTGGGGTGCTGTCGGGCAGCATGGGGCGATGAACTCGGATGAGCCAGTGCCTCGAGAGTTGAAGGTCCTCGATACGACCTCGCTGGTCAGGCTGGAGGAGCGGGCATGCGAGCTCAGCCTTAACCAGCGGTTGGACCCGGCATGGGTGCAGGCGAATGCGGCGCCCGATGGAACTCACTATCTGTGGCCGGCCCTGTGGCACAGCCTGTCCCATCGCCCGGACGTCCCACGCCAGCTGCGGTGCGAATTGTTGATCAGTCTGCGTGGGGGAGACCGCGTGGTGAGCTGGCTGGATGTGCTTCCCGACGGCTTCACTCCGCTGCAGAGGGTGGCCTCACGCGAAGAAGGCATGCAGGTCAGCCGACTCCTGGACAGCTCCCCGAGCGTCAAGGATTGGCTACTGGGTAAGGGCGTCCTGGACCAGCCGTGAGAGACGGCGCCAGCAGATGAGTGCGCATCCCAGGCTCAAGAAGGCTTCGTGGATGTCATCGCGGATCTCCCAGCGGATGCGTAGGCGGCGGAACCAGTGCAGGTGGGCGAAGGCGCGTTCCACGACCCAGCGTTGAGTGCCGAGCCCGGAACCGTGCCCGGTGCCTCGACGGGCGATGAGCGGCTTCACACCGAGGCCCCAGACCAGGCGGCGGTACTTGTCGTGGTCGTATCCGCGGTCACCGAGCACGACATCGGGGCGACGCCGGGGCCGGCCGCGCTTGCCCCGAACGGACGGCACTGCCTGAAGCAGTGGAATGAGCTGGGTGACGTCATTGCGGTTGCCGCCGGTCAGCGCGACGGCGAGCGGGATGCCGGTGGCGTCGGTGATCAAGTGGTGCTTGCTGCCCGTCCTGCCCCGGTCGACAGGACTTCGTCCCGTCTTGGGTCCCCTTTTAGTGCCCGGATGTGAGAGCCGTCCACAGCCGCCCGGGAAAAGTCCAGGGCGTTCACGCTGCGGAGCTTGGCCAGGAGGACCTCGTGGAGCCGGGGCCAGACGCCGGCCTCCGTCCACTCGGCCAGGCGGCGCCAACAGGTCATGCCCGACCCGAAGCCGAGTTCCTGCGGGAGATGTTCCCAGCTGATCCCGGTGTGCAGGACGAACAGAATGCCCTGGAACACCAGCCGGTCCGGATGCCGCTTTCGTCCTGGATGCCGTACCCGACGCTCAACCTTGGGTAGCAGCGGCTCGATCACCGCCCACAACTCGTCGTCAACATGCCACGGCTTCGGCCGAGCCACCCCACACCCCCGGATCGTCACTTCCGGAGCAATCCAATCATCTCGAAGATCATTTCGTTAGGAGTTCTAAGT
>NZ_JFCB01000067.1 GCF_000725125.1 Streptomyces toyocaensis | reverse complement strand
GGGGTGATGGGTGGTTGGTCGTTGTTTGAGAACTGCACAGTGGACGCGAGCATCTGTGGCCAAGTTTTTAAGGGCGCACGGTGGATGCCTTGGCACCAGGAACCGATGAAGGACGTGGGAGGCCACGATAGGCCCCGGGGAGTCGTCAACCAGGCTTTGATCCGGGGGTGTCCGAATGGGGAAACCCGGCAGTCGTCATGGGCTGTCACCCTTGCCTGAACACATAGGGCAAGTGGAGGGAACGCGGGGAAGTGAAACATCTCAGTACCCGCAGGAAGAGAAAACAACCGTGATTCCGGGAGTAGTGGCGAGCGAAACCGGATGAGGCCAAACCGTATGCGTGTGAGACCCGGCAGGGGTTGCGCATGCGGGGTTGTGGGATCTCTCTTCTGTTGTCTGCCGGCAACAGGACGAGTCAGAAACCGTTGATGTAGGCGAAGGACATGCGAAAGGTCCGGCGTAGAGGGTAAGACCCCCGTAGTCGAAACGTCAGCGGCTCGTTTGAGAGACACCCAAGTAGCACGGGGCCCGAGAAATCCCGTGTGAATCTGGCGGGACCACCCGCTAAGCCTAAATATTCCCTGGTGACCGATAGCGGATAGTACCGTGAGGGAATGGTGAAAAGTACCGCGGGAGCGGAGTGAAATAGTACCTGAAACCGTGTGCCTACAAGCCGTGGGAGCGTCGCGCAAGGACTTGTCCTTGCGTCGTGACTGCGTGCCTTTTGAAGAATGAGCCTGCGAGTTTGCGGTGTGTTGCGAGGTTAACCCGGGTGGGGAAGCCGTAGCGAAAGCGAGTCCGAACAGGGCGATTCAGTAGCACGCTCAAGACCCGAAGCGGAGTGATCTAGCCATGGGCAGGTTGAAGCGGAGGTAAGACTTCGTGGAGGACCGAACCCACCAGGGTTGAAAACCTGGGGGATGACCTGTGGTTAGGGGTGAAAGGCCAATCAAACTCCGTGATAGCTGGTTCTCCCCGAAATGCATTTAGGTGCAGCGTCGTGTGTTTCTTGCCGGAGGTAGAGCACTGGATAGGCGATGGGCCCTACCGGGTTACTGACCTTAGCCAAACTCCGAATGCCGGTAAGTGAGAGCGCGGCAGTGAGACTGTGGGGGATAAGCTCCATGGTCGAGAGGGAAACAGCCCAGAGCATCGACTAAGGCCCCTAAGCGTACGCTAAGTGGGAAAGGATGTGGAGTCGCAGAGACAACCAGGAGGTTGGCTTAGAAGCAGCCACCCTTGAAAGAGTGCGTAATAGCTCACTGGTCTAGTGATTCCGCGCCGACAATGTAGCGGGGCTCAAGCGTACCGCCGAAGTCGTGTCATTGCGATATGTACCCCCAACGGGGATCGTGATGGGTAGGGGAGCGTCGTGTGCCGGGTGAAGCAGCGCCGGAAGGCAGTTGTGGACGGTTCACGAGTGAGAATGCAGGCATGAGTAGCGATTCACACGTGAGAAACGTGTGCGCCGATTGACTAAGGGTTCCTGGGTCAAGCTGATCTGCCCAGGGTAAGTCGGGACCTAAGGCGAGGCCGACAGGCGTAGTCGATGGATAACCGGTTGATATTCCGGTACCCGCTGTGAAGCGTCAAACATCGAATCCAGTGATGCTAAGCCCGTGAAGCCGTCGGCTGAGTCTTCGGACGAGGTCGGAGTGGTGGAGCCGGTGACCCGAGCTGGTAGTAGGTGAGTGATGGGGTGACGCAGGAAGGTAGTCCATCCCGGGCGGTGGTTGTCCCGGGGTAAGGGTGTAGGACGTCAGGTAGGTAAATCCGCCTGGCATATAGTCTGAGACCTGATGCCGAGCCGATTGTGGTGAAGTGGATGATCCTATGCTGTCGAGAAAAGCCTCTAGCGAGTTTCATGGCGGCCCGTACCCTAAACCGACTCAGGTGGTCAGGTAGAGAATACCGAGGCGTTCGGGTGAACTATGGTTAAGGAACTCGGCAAAATGCCCCCGTAACTTCGGGAGAAGGGGGGCCACATCCGGTGATGGGTTTTACATCCTGAGCTGGGGGTGGCCGCAGAGACCAGCGAGAAGCGACTGTTTACTAAAAACACAGGTCCGTGCGAAGCCGTAAGGCGATGTATACGGACTGACGCCTGCCCGGTGCTGGAACGTTAAGGGGACCGGTTAGCTCTGATTCGTCGGGGCGAAGCTGAGAACTTAAGCGCCAGTAAACGGCGGTGGTAACTATAACCATCCTAAGGTAGCGAAATTCCTTGTCGGGTAAGTTCCGACCTGCACGAATGGCGTAACGACTTCTCGACTGTCTCAACCATAGGCCCGGTGAAATTGCACTACGAGTAAAGATGCTCGTTTCGCGCAGCAGGACGGAAAGACCCCGGGACCTTTACTACAGTTTGATATTGGTGTTCGGTTCGGCTTGTGTAGGATAGCTGGGAGACTTTGAAGCGGCCACGCCAGTGGTTGTGGAGTCGTCGTTGAAATACCAGTCTGGTCGTGCTGGATGTCTAACCTGGGTCCGTGATCCGGATCAGGGACAGTGTCTGATGGGTAGTTTAACTGGGGCGGTTGCCTCCTAAAGAGTAACGGAGGCGCCCAAAGGTTCCCTCAGCCTGGTTGGCAATCAGGTGTTGAGTGTAAGTGCACAAGGGAGCTTGACTGTGAGACCGACGGGTCGAGCAGGGACGAAAGTCGGGACTAGTGATCCGGCGGTGGCTTGTGGAAGCGCCGTCGCTCAACGGATAAAAGGTACCCCGGGGATAACAGGCTGATCTTCCCCAAGAGTCCATATCGACGGGATGGTTTGGCACCTCGATGTCGGCTCGTCGCATCCTGGGGCTGGAGTCGGTCCCAAGGGTTGGGCTGTTCGCCCATTAAAGCGGTACGCGAGCTGGGTTTAGAACGTCGTGAGACAGTTCGGTCCCTATCCGCTGTGCGCGTAGGAGTCTTGAGAAGGGCTGTCCCTAGTACGAGAGGACCGGGACGGACGAACCTCTGGTGTGCCAGTTGTTCTGCCAAGGGCATGGCTGGTTGGCTACGTTCGGGAGGGATAACCGCTGAAAGCATCTAAGCGGGAAGCCTGCTTCGAGATGAGGACTCCCACCCACTTGATGGGGTAAGGCTCCCAGTAGACGACTGGGTTGATAGGCCGGATCTGGAAGCACGGTAACGTGTGGAGGTGACCGGTACTAATAGGCCGAGGGCTTGTCCTCAGTTGCTCGCGTCCACTGTGTT
>NZ_JFCB01000066.1 GCF_000725125.1 Streptomyces toyocaensis | reverse complement strand
GCCGCGCACGCGGGAGGCCTGGGCGGCACCTACGGCGGCAACCCGGTCGCCTGCGCGGGCGCGCGGCCGGCGGGCCGGGCATCGTCACCGCATCAGCAGTCCCGCCGCCTCCACGACGTCCTCCGACGGCACCGCCAGCAGGCCCAGCTCCGCGCCGGAGGCGAGCAGGGGGTGACTGGGCAGGATGCGGACCGTGTAGCCGAAGGGGCCGGTGCGGTCCAGGGAGAGCGGGCCCTCGTACACCCAGCGGCCCTCCCGGTCGGGCGCGCCCACCGGCTTGAGCGGCACGGCCGCCGCGTCGGTGATGCGGTCCTCCTCGTCCACCCGCCCGGAGACCGCCTGCACCTCGACGTCCTCCGGCTTCAGGCCGCCGAGTCCCACCCGCACCCGCAGTCCGAGCGTGGTGCCGAGTTCCGCGGTGGCCGCCGTCACGGACGTCTCGACGTGGTCGACGGTCACGCCGTGCCAGGCGCCGCGCACCCTCGCCTTCCACGCGGCGAGCGCCCGCGCGGAGTCCGGGTCCATCGCGCGGTGCGCGTGGGCGGCGGGCGCGTACAGGCGCTCGACGTACTCCCGGACCATGCGGCCGGCCAGCACCTTGGGGCCGAGCAGGCCCAGCGTACGGCGCACCATCTCGATCCAGCGGTCCGGCAGTCCGTCCCGGCCCCGCTCGTAGAAGGCCGGTGTCACCCGCTCCTCCAGCAGGTCGTACAGCGCCGCGGCCTCTATGTCGTCGCGCCGGTCGGGGGTGGTTCCGACGCCGTCCGCCGTGGGGATGGCCCAGCCGAAGTCGGGCTGGAACCACTCGTCCCACCAGCCGTCGAGGACGGACAGGTTGAGGCAGCCGTTGAGCGCGGCCTTCATCCCGCTGGTGCCGCACGCCTCCAGCGGCCTGAGCGGGTTGTTCAGCCAGATGTCGCAGCCGGGGTAGAGCTTCTGCGCCATCGCCATGCCGTAGTCGGGCAGGAACACGATCCGGTGCCGCACGCGCGGGTCGTCGGCGAACCGGACGAGCTCCTGGATGAGCCGCTTACCGCCGTCGTCCGCCGGGTGCGCCTTGCCCGCGATCACGATCTGCACCGGCCGCTCCGGGTGCAGCAGCAGGTCCATCAGCCGGTCCCGGTCGCGCAGCATCAGCGTCAGCCGCTTGTACGACGGGACGCGCCGGGCGAAGCCGATGGTCAGCACGTCCGGGTCGAGCACCCCGTCGATCCAGCCCAGCTCGGCGGTCCCGGCGCCGCGCTGCCGCCAGGAGGCACGCAGCCGCTCGCGCACCTCCAGCACCAGCTGTTCGCGCAGGGACCGGCGCAGGTCCCAGACGTCCTGGTCGGCGATGTCGGCCACGGAGTCCCAGCGGTCGGAGTCGCCGACGCTCAGCGCCTCCTCGGCGCGCTGGGCGCCGATCTGCCGGGCACCGAGCCGGAACACCTCGGGGGCGACCCAGGTGGGCGCGTGCACCCCGTTGGTCACGGAGGTGATCGGCACCTCCTCGGGATCGAAGCCGGGCCAGAGCCCGGCGAACATCTCCCGGCTGACGTGGCCGTGCAGCAGGGAGACGCCGTTGGCGCGCTGCGCCAGGCGCAGGCCCATCACGGCCATGTTGAACAGGTTGGGCTCGCCGCCGGGGTAGGTCTCCATGCCCAGCCGGAGGATGCGGTCGACCTCCATGTTCGGCAGCTCGGCGTGCGGGCCGAAGTGGCGGGCGACCAGTTCCCGGTCGAAGCGGTCGATGCCGGCCGGGACCGGGGTGTGGGTGGTGAACACGGTCCCCGCGCGGACCGCCTCCAGCGCCGCGTCGAAGTCCAGCCCCTCGGCGCGCAGTTCGGCGATGCGCTCCAGGCCGAGGAAACCGGCGTGCCCCTCGTTGGTGTGGAACACCTCGGGTGCGGCGTGCCCGGTGAGCCTGCAGTACGCGCGCACCGCCCGGACCCCTCCTATGCCGAGCAGCATCTCCTGGAGCAGCCGGTGCTCGCTGCCGCCGCCGTAGAGCCGGTCGGTCACCCCGCGCTCGCCGAGGTCGTTCTCCTCGACGTCGGAGTCCAGCAGGAGAAGAGGGATCCTGCCCACCTGGGCCACCCAGATCCGGGCGCGCAGCGAGCGGTCGCCGGGCAGGGCGAGGGTGATCTGGGCGGGGGTGCCGTCGGCCTCCGTGAGCTGGTCCAGGGGCAGCTCGTTGGGGTCCAGCACGGGGTAGTGCTCCTGCTGCCAGCCGTCCCGGGACAGGGACTGGCGGAAGTAGCCGTGCCGGTAGAGCAGGCCGACGCCGACGAGGGGGACGCCGAGGTCGCTGGCCGCCTTGAGATGGTCGCCGGCCAGGATGCCCAGACCGCCGGAGTACTGCGGCAGGGCGGCCGTGATGCCGAACTCCGGGGAGAAGTAGGCGACGGCGGCGGGCAGGCGGTCGGCCTGGGCCTGGTACCAGCGGTCGCCGGTCATGTAGGCGTGGAGATCGCCCGAGACCGCGTCGAGCCGGTCCAGGAAGTCACGGTCACCCGCCAGCTCCGTGAGCCGCTCGGTCGCCACGCTGCCGAGCAGCCGTACGGGGTCGCGGCCGGCAGCGGCCCAGCGTTCGGGGTCGACGGAGCGGAACAGCTCACGGGTCCCGGTGTGCCAGGACCAGCGCAGGTTGCGGGCCAGATCGCTCAGGGGCCGGAGAGGTTCGGGGAGCACGGGTCGGACGGTGAATCGACGGATCGCCTTCACAAGCCACCTCGGCGCGTTCGTGAGAGACGCGGTGTGCGTCCGGGCATCGCTGCCGACAGTACCGGCGCGGGCACCGTCCGCGCGGGAAGCCGGAGGACACGGGTACCTCCCTGCCGCTACCCAAACGATTCGCCGCACTGCGGATGTGGCCGAATCCGCACACGTGATCCGAGGAGGGCGCCAGGGGCACCGACACGGCGCCGTCCGCGCTCCGCCCGCCGACGGGCGGACGTGGACCGGGCGGGGCGGTCGGCGCGGCCTCCGGCAGGAGAAGAAACCGGCCCTTTTCCCACCATGGCTCCACGCCCGGTCCGGCGTCACGAGGGGGACCGATCACCTCGTCCTGCGCCGCGGGCACCGGCGCGTGGGCCGCAGGCACCAGCACGCCGGCGGCGTCCCCTCAGCCGGCGTGGGCGGCGGCTGACGCATCCCGCCGGGCGCGACCGGACGGCCCCGGCACGAGCCCCGAACCGCCTGTTCAGGGGGCCGGCGAACGGGACGGTGGCCCGGCGCGACCCCGGTTCGCCGAGCCGGCCGCCCCCCGTGCGGGGGTGGCGAGGCGCCCCCGGGGGACACCGGACACCGACCGGCCGGAGTCGATCCCGCCACGGCGGGAACGAGGCAACGAAAGGCCCTCCGGGACCGGCTGCCCTTCCGCGCGGAGGAGGCCGGTCTCGAGTGTCGACATACGCGTGAGTAGTTAACAAAGTGCCGGATTGCCCACCCGAACAGTGTGGGAAGGCTCCTGCGGGTACACAGAAACCCCGCAGGACCCACCTCCCCACAGTCATCCGCCCACCCACGTTGACGCGGACAGGAGCGGTCATGCCCGCCAAGCACCACTCGTCATCACCCCCGACGCCCGGCACCCCGGCGCCCGTGGACCGCGGAACCGGGACACCTCCAGGCCGCCGCACCGGGACGGGACCCCCGCCGTCCTCCGCGCCGCCTCCCGCCGGTCCACCGACCGCCGTGGGGCGCATACCCGTGCTCGACGTCCGCCCGATGGTCCGGCAGGGGCGCCGGCCCGCGAAGGCGGTGACCGGTGAGGCGTTCGAGATCTCGGCCACCGTGTTCCGGGAGGGGCACGACGCGGTGGCCGCCGACGTGGTGCTGAAGGATCCCGCGGGGCGTCCGGGGCCGTTCACGCCGATGCGGGAGCTGGCACCCGGCACGGACCGGTGGGGGGCGACCGTCGTCGCCGGGGAGCCCGGGCTGTGGACGTACGCCGTGGAGGCGTGGGGCGATCCGGTCACCACCTGGCGGCACCACGCGCAGATCAAGATCCCGGCCGGCATGGACACCGAGGTCGTCCTGGAGGAGGGCGCCCGGCTGCACGAGCGCGCGGCGGCCCAGATTCCCGGCTCCGGGCCGAGGGACGTTCTGCTCGCCGCCGTGGACGCCCTGCGCGACGGGAGCCGTCCGGCGGCGT
>NZ_JFCB01000065.1 GCF_000725125.1 Streptomyces toyocaensis | reverse complement strand
CCGGCTGGCGGGGGGAGGCGGGGGATGCAGCCGGAGCAGCCCAGGCGTACGCCGACCTGCTGACACACATGGAGCGGGTGCTCGGCCCCGACCATCCCGACGTGCGCATTACTCGACAAAGCGCCAACCACTGGCGGAAGGAAGCGGTGAGGAGGCCCGGGACGTCGGTCAACGATCATTCGTGAGTCACCCGGATCGGGCTCTCAGCTCCCGCAGTCATGACGATCACTGCTTGTGCGGCTGATGACGTCGGTCTTACCGCACCCCCACACGGTGACCCTCTTGCAAGCTCAGCATCGCTTGCGGCTGGCGACAGGGTTACCGGTTCCCCTACCTCGCCTCCTTGTCCTCCTCGGTGCCGTAGCTGGCCAGCGCGAGAGCAGGGAGGGCGAGCGGTATGAAGGTGCGTCGCATGCGCCGGAGCTCCTCAGTCCACCGGTCATAGCAGTGGTACAGGCGGTCAAGGAGTCTCGGGGACGTCGTTCATGATCTGGACACGCAGATCATCGGCGTGCTCGTGCCAGGGCAGCGCCACGGCAGTTACATGATCCCCGTCCACTTCCAGGGCCGCGGTCCGCGCCGGCCGCGAAGGCAGTCCACGCGATACTGCGCTTCCTCCTGCCACTCCGGTCGAGTCGCAGCATGCTGAGCCGCATAAGTGGCCATACGCAACTCGCGTGCACCGGCGAGCAGTTCGTACCCCTCCCACTCCGTCACATCTACGCCGTACAAGTCGCAGAACTCTGCGTACTCGGGGGCGCTCACGGCACCGGTCGTGGTGAGCTTCACCGCGGTGGAGACCAGGTCCCACTCCGGTGGTCCCACGGACACTCGCTCGAAGTCCAACAGGATCGGGCCGCGGGCCGTCCGGGCGACGTTGCCCACCCACGCGTCACCATGCACGACACAGTCGGGCAGCCCGGAAGGACGCTGTACCCACTGGCGTTGCAGTTCCTCATGCCGTTGCCGGAGCCACGACCGGTCGTCCTCGGTCAGGGGCGTCGCGACGTCGATCCTCTCCGACACACGGACGAACGGGTCGAGCTCGCCCAGTGGGAAGTCGGGAACCGGCAGCGGATGAAGCCTTTTGAGGAGCTGCACCACGTCGTGGACGGTGCCGTTTTGTGTGCGCGGGTAGTTCCTCCCAGAACGTCACTGGGCCCGCTGACCTCGACCGGCTGGTCGACCGGCAGCGCGCGAACTGCTGGCACGTCCTTGTCGGCCAGCCACTGAGCGACGTTCACCTCTCGGACGGCTGCCGCCGACTGACCGGGGCGCGCGATGCGTACGATGGCACGCTGACCCGGCAGACGCCATATCGCGTTCTCGGCGATGCGAATCGGCTCGGCGCCAGGTGGATCGAGTCCGGCCGCCGAGCAGGCTGCGACCAGGACCGCGGAGGAGGCATGGGCCGAGATCGTCGTGCCTGCAACGTAGCGCCGATTCGCTCGCGAAGGTACGCCACTTCGGGGATGCGACGGTGCCGGGCGGCGAACCGGGTGAGTTCCTTCAGGTCGTCTGCAGCTCGCCGGGAGGTCAGGTGGCCGGCGTCCGTGAGGGCCTGGTGGCCGATGGCCGTGGCCTGTTGCGGGTCGCCTTTGGCCATCAGAAGGCTCGCCAGTTTCGTACCGGAAATTGCACGCGAGCGGGCGTATGCGTCGTCGTGGCCTTCGATGGCGATCTCGAAGCGCCGGCTGGCCTGTCCTGTGTCCTGGTCCTTCAACAGGACCAGATCGTAAAGCTCCAGAAGGGATGAAGGCATGGCTTCTGCTGCTGTTCAGTTGACCCGTGGAACGGTCTACCCACCCAATTCGACGTCGATTCGACCCCGGAGCCGAATGGCGGAGTGGACACCCCCTCTGACCTGGGCCGGAGGGGGTGCGACAGGACGAGCCGGGCTGTACGCCGGGTTCTGTTCCGGCGGGTCCTCGCGGGCCCGCCGGCGACGGCCATCCATCTAGGGCCGGTGTTGCCACCGGCCTCGTGCGGTCTACCCGCGGACTCGGGCGGGCAGCCCTCGATCGTCCGCGCAGAGACGCTTCCGAAGAGGCGTCTCCTCTTGACCTTGCTCCGGGTGGGGTTTACCTAGCCGCCTGAGTCACCTCAGGCGCTGGTGGTCTCTTACACCACCGTTTCACCCTTACCGGGGACCGAGGTCTCCGGCGGTTTGCTTTCTGTGGCACTGTCCCGCGGGTCACCCCGGGTGGCCGTTAGCCACCACCCTGCCCTGTGGAGCCCGGACGTTCCTCGGGGAGTCCCGCAAGGGACTCCACGCGGCCGCCCGCCCGGCTCGTCTGCCGTGTGGACCATGGTACCGGGCGTGAGCGGGGCTTCGGCGCGGCGGCCGTCGCCAGGACCGAGCCGGTGAGGATCAGGGCGAAGGCGGCCAGCACGGGCGCGGTCAGGTGTTCGTCCAGGAGGAGCGCGCCGGCCGCGACCGCGACCGCCGGGTTGACGTAGGTGATCACCGAGGCGCGGATCGGGCCGGCCTCCTTGATCAGTTCCAGGAAGGCCACGAAGGCCACCGCCGTGCAGACGACGCCGAGGGCGGCCAGGGCGGCCAGGGTGTCGGCCGAGGGCAGGGCGGCCGGGCGGGTCGCGATCGCCGCGGGGGCGTAGACGAGGGCGGCCAGGGCCAGGCAGGGCGTGATGAGGTGCAGCGTGGGGACGTCCCTGAGGTGGCGGTCGGCGATCAGGGGAGCCGTGGCGTAGCCGATCACCGTCACCAGGACCTCCGCCAGGGACAGGGCGTTACCGCCGGTCAGGTGGGGGACGGTGAGGACGCCGACGCCGCCGAGACCGAGCGCGAGGCCCGTGATCCGGCGGGCGCCCAGCGTCTCCGCGGCGCCGAAGAAGCGTGCCAGCAGGACGCCGGCGATCGGCACGCCCGCGATCAGCAGGCCGGCAGTGGAGCTGGACAGGTGGCGTTCGGCGTCGGTCAGGGTGTACCAGGGGCCGACGATCTCGATGACCGCGAACGCCAGCATCGGCTTCCAGTGCGTCCGCACGGTGCGGGCCAGCCCGGGCTGCCGCAGGGCGAAGGGGAGCAGGAGCAGGGCGCCGAGGGCGCAGCGTACGAACACCACCGCCGACGGGGACACTTCGTCCACCGCCACTTTGATCATCAGATAGGGGATGCCCCAGACCACTCCCATCAGGGAGAACAGGAACCAGCCGCGTGCAGTCATGCGGTGAGTGTCGTCCGGTTCAACGCCCGACGTCTTGAACGCTGTTGCGGTACGCCGCCGGAGTCACCCCGAGGACGCGGCGGAACCAGCGGGTCAGGTGCGCCTGGTCGGCGAAGCCGACGAGACCCGCCACCTCGGCGGGGCGCAGTCCGGTGTCGAGCAGGGCGCGGGCCCGGGTCACCCGGTACTGGGCGAGCCAGGCGTAGGGGGGTACCCCCATCGTCGTACGGAACGCGCGGAGGAGCTGGTAGCGGGAGAGGCCGAGGTCGGCGGCGAGTACGGCGAGGGAGGGCGGGGCGAGCAGCTCGTCGGCCAGACGGTCGCGGACGGCGAGGGCGACGGGACCGGCTCCGGGGACGGTGTCGTCGTCGGCGCGGGACGTGGAGTGGCGGCGGGCGAGGGCGGTGAGCAGCCACGGGAGGCGGGACTCCGCCTCCAGGGGATCGGGGTGGGCGCTGAGGTCGGTGTGCGCGCGGCGCAGGGCGGCGGCGAGCTCCGGGTCGTCAAGGACGGGCTCGCGGAAGTGCGGCAGGCCGGTGCCGAGGGTGCCGTCGCCGAGGAGGGCGGGGGCCGCGTAGAGGGCGCGGTAGGAGTAGCCGTCGGAGGCGGCGGGACCACCGGTGTGCATCTCGCCGGGCTCCAGGACGACGATCGAGCCGGGCCCGGACACGACGCGGCCCCCGCGGTAGGCGATGACCTCGAGGCCGCCGACGGTGACCCCGACCGTGAACTCGTCGTGCGTGTGCGGGGCGTACTCGTGCCGGCTGAAGCGGGCGGTCAGCAGGTCGAGCGGAGGACCGCACCGCCCGAGCCGCGCCCTGGTCCACCGGGCCTGTTCCCGCACGTCCCCCATCTCACACCCCCGCCCTCAGGGGATCAGAGGAAGTCGCCGGTGTCCAGGTCGAAGGCGAAGGGCCGGGTCGCTGAAGAGCGTGACGGAGGAGGCCTCGCGGTCGACGAGGAACCGGTCCCGTTCGCCCGCTCGGGTTACTTGACCCTGTCGCGACGTCAACGTTTCTACTGGTGGCATGCGGATCGGAGAACTCGCCGCCGCCGTCGGTGTCACCACGCGGGCGGTGCGGCACTACCACCATCTGGGGCTGCTGCCGGAGCCGGAGCGGCTGGGCAACGGGTACCGGGACTACACCCTGCGGCACGCGGTCGTGCTGGCCCGGGTCAGGCGGCTGACCGAGCTGGGGCTGGGGCTGGCCGAGGTGCGGGACGTGCTCGCGGACGACGCCGGGAAGGACCTCGCCGAGGTGCTGACGGAGCTGGACGAGGATCTGGCGCGGCAGGAGGAGGCGATCCGGGACCGGCGTGCGCGGCTGCGGGCGTTGCTCCAGGCGGGGGGCGGGCCGGTCGCCGAGGGGCCGGTCTCCCCCGAACTGGCCGGGCTGTTCCGGGAGATGGGGGACGTCACCGACTCCCCCATGGCCGCCAGGGACCGCGAGCTGCTGGCGCTCATCGAGACCTCCGCGCCGCCGGAGGAGCGGGAGCGCCTGATGGGGCTGCTCGGCGGGGTGGTCGGCGCCCCGGGCGGGGCGGAGCGGGCCGTGACCGTGTACCGCCTGCTCGACGCGCTGGCCGAGGTCGAACCGGACGATCCGCGGGTGGAGGAGGCCGCCCGGGCCCTCGCCGCGTGCGTGCCCGCCGAACTGGTGCCGGAGGGAGCGGTCCTCGACGAGGACGACGGCTTCCTGCGGGCCTTCTACGCCGACTTCGCTCCCGCCCAGGCGGAGGCGATCCGGCGGACGCTGCGGATGGTGGCGGAGGGCGGGTCGTGAGGGGCGTACGGGTGGGCTGGGCGCTGGTCCGGCACGAGCTGCGGCTGATGGTGAGCCTCGGGCTGTGGCTGGTGCGGCGCACGCACGGCACCGGCGGTGGCGGCAGGGCCTTCGGGTACGCGGGCGGGCAGGCGGCCGTGATGTTCGGGTTCGCGTTCGTGTGCGTGGTCGAGACGGTGGCGATGTCCGTGCTGCTGAGCGACTGGCCGACGGTGCACGCGGTGGTGCTCTTCCTGGACGTGTACACCGTCGTCTTCGTCGTCGCGCTGCACGCCGCGTCCGTCGTCCGTCCCCATGTCCTGGACGCGGACGCGCTGCGGGTCCGCCGGGCCGTCCACGTCGACCTGCGGATACCGCTGGACCGGATCGCCTCGGTCCGGCGTGAGCTGCGGACGACGCGGGAGGAGAAGGCCGCGGGGGAGCTCGATCTCGCCGTCGGCTCGCAGACGACGGTCACGGTCGAGCTCGCCGAGCCGGTCACCCACGTCACCCTCCTCGGCCGCCGCCAGGAGGTCCGCGTGGTCCGCTTCCACGCGGACGACTCCGACGGACTGGTACGCGCCCTCGGGGCGCGGCTCGCCGCACCCCCTCTCTTCGGTGAGAGCGTCTGACGGACGGCGCTCGACGCCCCCCGGCGCCACTTCCTGGTGTCGGCACACCCGTCCCCGGGCCACCACGCCCCCGACGACGACACCGCCGTCGCGCGCGATCATGACGGTCCTGGCCGGCCACTTCACGGGCACGGACTTCGATCCCGCCGTGGTCCACGGCGCCGAGCCGGGCGGTCCGACGCACGCCGTACCCTGGCTGGCGAGCTCTACCGAGGGAGTACGTGTGCTTGTCCTGCTGCCGCCGTCCGAAGGCAAGGCCTCTTCCGGCCGCGGTGCCCCGCTGAGGCCCGAGTCGCTGTCGCTGCCCGGGCTGACCGCCGCGCGGGAGGCGGTCCTCGCCGAGCTGGTGGAGCTGTGCGCCGGCGACGAGGACAAGGCCCGCGAGGTGCTCGGGCTGAGCGAGGGGCTGCGGGGCGAGGTCGCGAAGAACGCGGAGCTGCGGACGGCCGGGGCGCGTCCCGCCGGGGAGATCTACACCGGGGTGCTGTACGACGCCCTGGACCTGGCGTCCCTCGACGCGGCGGCGAAGCGGCGGGCCGCGAGGTCCCTGCTGGTCTTCTCCGGGTTGTGGGGCGCGGTCCGGGTCACCGACCGGATCCCCTCCTACCGCTGCTCGATGGGCGTGAAGCTGCCCGGGCTCGGGGCGCTGAGCGGTCACTGGCGTGCGCCGATGGCCGAGGTGCTGCCCGAGGCGGCGGGGCGGGGGCTGGTCCTCGACCTGCGGTCGGCGGCGTACGCGGCGGCCTGGAAGCCGAAGGGCGAGGTGGCCGGACGGACGGCGACGGTGCGTGTGCTGCACGCGCCGACCCGCAAGGTGGTCAGTCACTTCAACAAGGCGACCAAGGGCCGGATCGTGCGGAGTCTGCTGACGGCCGGCGCGGCCCCGAAGGACCCCGCAGAGCTGGTGGTGGCGCTGCGCGACCTCGGGTACGAGGTGGAGGCGACGGCGCCGGCCAGGGCGGGGACGGCCTGGGCGCTGGACGTGCTGGTGGACGAGGTGCACTGAGCGCGCATTGCGCCTTGCGCAACACCCTTTGCGCGCTATGCATCGACCGGGCAGGATGACGCCATGCGCTCTCCCCTGCCCTGCTCCGTCCTGGATCTCGCCCCCGTCGTGCCCGTGGTGGTCGTCGAGGACGTCGCCGACGCCGTACCGCTGGCGCGTGCGCTGGTGGCCGGGGGGCTGCCCGCGATCGAGGTGACGCTGCGTACCCCCGCCGCGCTCGACGCGATCCGGGCGATCGCCGGCGAGGTGCGCGACGCCGTGGTCGGGGCCGGGACGGTGATCACGCCGGAGCAAGTGGGCGACGCGGTCGCGGCCGGGGCGCGGTTCCTGGTCAGCCCGGGGTGGACGGAGGTCCTGCTGGAGGCCATGCGGACGTCGGGGGTGCCGTTCCTGCCCGGGGTGTCGACCACGTCGGAGGTCGTGGCGCTGCTGGAGCGCGGGGTGCGGGAGATGAAGTTCTTCCCGGCACAGGCGGCCGGTGGCACGGCGTACCTGAAGTCGCTCGCCGGGCCGCTCCCCCAGGCCCGTTTCTGCCCGACGGGAGGCATCGGCCCCGAGTCCGCGCCGGAGTATCTCGCGCTGCCCAACGTGGGCTGCGTGGGCGGGAGCTGGATGCTTCCGCCGGACGCGGTGGCGGCCCGTGACTGGGCACGGGTCGAGTCCCTGGCCCGCGGGGCCGCGGGGCTGCGGCGCTAACCCTCCTGGCGCAGGTGCGAGGTGTCGTTGAACAGGCGGACGCTGGCGTTGCCGTCGGCGTAGTACGCGACCGCGGAGAGCGAGGCGGCCGACAGTTCCATGCGGAACAGGGCCTCGGGCGGGGCGCCCAGGGCCAGCCGTACGAAGGTCTTGATCGGTGTCACATGGGTGACGAGCAGGACCGTGCGGCCCGCGTGGGCGGCGATCAGCTTGTCCCGGGTCGCGGCGACCCTGGTGGCGGTGGCCGCGAAGCTCTCGCCGCCGCCGGTGGGCTCGGCGTCCGGGGAGGACAGCCAGGCGTTCAGGTCCTCGGGGTGGCGTTCGCGGACCTCGCCGAAGGTGAGGCCCTCCCAGGCGCCGAAGTCGGTCTCGCGCAGGCCGTCCTCCACGCTCACGTCGAGGCCGAGGCGGGCGGCGACGATGCCGGCGGTCTCGCGGGTGCGGGCGAGGGGCGAGGCGACGATCGCCTGGACGGTGCCGCGGCGGGCGAGCGCGGCGGCGACCTTCTCGGCCTGTTCACGTCCGATGCCGGAGAGGGAGGGGTCACTGCCGCCGCTTCCCGAGAAACGCTTCTGTGGGGTCAGCGGCGTCTCCCCGTGCCGCAGCAGCACGAAGGTCGCCGGCGGGCCCATGTCGGCGGGCGCCCACCCGGAACTGGGCGTCGCCACGGCCCGCGCGGCCCGCACGTCGGCGCCGGCGCCGCCCCCGGCCGTCCGCGGGGCGGCTCCTGCCGCACGGGCAGCCCGATCATCGGCCCCGCCCTCCGCCTGGCCGTGCCCACCACCGGCGGCGGCGTCCGCCCCGGCGTCCGTAGCCCCGCGAGCTGCGGCATCCGCCCCGCCCGCCCGCGCAT
>NZ_JFCB01000064.1 GCF_000725125.1 Streptomyces toyocaensis | reverse complement strand
TCCCGCGCCCGGGCGGCTTCGGTGAGGGTCGCGGGCCGGGCTCCGGGGCGTAGCCGCAGTAGGACTTTGCGGATGCGGGCGGGGGGCTGCCGGGCGAGCAGGTGGGCGCAGCCGACGGCCAGCCGGGTCACCAGCCGCGGACCGAGGGGCACCGACCGGGGGTCGTGCGGGACGACTTGCGAGGTGGACACTGTGGCGATGCCTCCGTGACGAGGACGGGACGGGACGGGACGGAACCGAACCGAACCGAACGGGACGGGACGGGTGGGGGCGGGGCTGGACGGGTGGGGGCGGGGCCCGGAGCGGGGAAGGACTGCGGCATTCCGGGTCAGGCGGCCAGGAGCCTTGCGGCGTGCAGTTCCTGGAGGATGCGGGTGATGTCCTCCTGGACCTGCTCGGCGGTCACGTCGTACCGGTCGGTGAGCGTCGTCACCGCCTGCTGCCTGCTCGTGCCGTCCAGCAGGGTCCGCACGATCAGCGCGGCGGTGGGATTGAGGGTGAAGTACTCGCCGCTGTTCTGGTCGAGCAGCGCCATGCCGTACTCGGTGTCGGCCGTCACCACTCCGGGGCGCAGGGTCATCGTCATGCTGTGATACCTCCTGTGTCGGTTTGCGCCGGCCGTAGCGGGCCGCGGCTTCGTTCGCGTGCGCGCAGCCACACCTCGCAGCCGACGGTCGGATGCAGCAGCGCGCTCTCCAAGTCGGCGGCGAGCGGCCGGACGCACCAGTCGCGCAGGGCCGCCTCGTCGACGAGGCCCAGCTCGCGCAGCCGGGAGTCCTCCCAGAGGGCGAGCAGGGCGGAGCGGTGGCGGCGCAGTCCGGTCTCCTCCTCCAGGGCGGCGTGCGCCTTGGTGGTCCGGTGCCGGACGGACTCGGGGACGACGCCCCGCATGGCCTCCTCGATCAGCGGCTTGTACCGCCATGGCGTCACCCGCTCCTGCGGGCGGACGGCGAGGGCGGCCTCGACGAGCAGGTCGTCGTAGTAGGGCGCGGCGAAGGTCACGCCGAGCGGCTCGGACATCTGCTGGACGTGCCGGGCGAAGCGGGCCAGGGTGCGCAGGGTGGCCAGCTCCCGGTGTCCGCCGTGGCCCAAGTCGAGCGGCTCGGTGTCCTTGGCCTGCGCGTGGATGAGCGCGCGCACGGCCTCGACGGCCGGCCCTGTGGCCCACGGGGGCAGTCGCGGCGGGGTGCCCCAGGTGAACAGCGGGACGGACATGGGGGGTTGGGGGAGGGTGAGGTCGTGCGCGACCCGGGCCAGCCAGGAGCCGTACGGGCGGCGGTCCAGGAGCTGGGCGATGGCTGTGCGGCGGGACCAGCGGTGCAGGGAGGTGAAGCCGCGGGCGAGTTGCCAGGCCGTACGGGGATGGCGCGGCAGCAGTCCGTGGACGTGTGCCGAGGCACCGCTGAACAGTTCGTCGCCGCCCATTCCGCTCAGGTGCAGAGGGGAGCCGCGCTCCGCGGCCCGCTCGATGATGTGCATCCGCCGATGGCGGTTGACCGCGTACAGCGATGGGGTGTCGAGGTCGTCGTCGAGCACGTCGACGCGGTCGAAGGTCAGGGGTACGGCGGTCGCGGGCACCACATGGTGTTCCACCGCGTCCAGCGCCTCCACCGTGCGGCGCGCATAGGCGACGTCGTCGCCGAGGACGTCGTGGACGGCGGCGGTGTAGGCGACGGTCTTCGCGCCCGCGCGGGCGGCGGTGGCGACCACCGCGGTGGAGTCGACACCGCCCAGGTCGGCGCTGATGAGTTCGCGGCCCGTGATCCGTGCGGCGACCGCGTCGGCGAGGCGCTCCCGGACCAGCCGGGCGCCTTCGGCGAGCGGCAGTTCGGCCGGTGGCGGGCTCCAGCAGCGGCTCGTGCGGAGCCGGCCGTCGCGGTCGAGCAGGACGCGCCGGTCACCGGGGACGACGTCGACGCCGCGCCAGACCGTCTGGGTGGTCAGCGGGTGCAGGATTCCGGGACTGAGCAGGTGCACGGCCAGGCGTGCCTCGTCCAGGTCCGCGCCCGCCACGTCGGCCAGGACGTCGGCACGGTCGGAGACGAGGTGGGCGCCGTGGGTACCGGGCACCTGGGCGACGAAGACGCTGCGGACGCCGGTGACGGTGCCGCGGACCAGCGTCCTGCCGTCGAGACCGGCGATCAGGTGGTGACTGCCGGCCCATTTGCTCGCGTGGGCGTCGGCGGCCTCGAGCGATCCGGCGCGGGCCGCGTGTGCCGCTTCCTTCTCGGTCACCGCGTGCTGTCCGAGCACGGCCAGCCGGGCAGGCCCGCACGCCACTGTCGTCAGGGCGTGGTCCGGCCAGCGGCCGATCAGCCAGGGCCGTCCCGACGCATGCGGGATCTCCCGGGTCGCGCTCGACCGGGCTCGCGCGGCGAGGGCCGCGACGGCATCGGTGTCCGGGAAGACCAGGAACCAGCAGGCCCCGGCGGTGGACGACGGGCCGGTCACCATGGGCGGGTCCTTCCGGTCGGGGACGGTCGGCGGTGTGCGGTCAAGCAGGTGGGCGGCACCGGCGGCGCCGCCCACGCGCTCGACCACTGTGAATTACGTGTGCATGCCAATCAGTGGTCGGTCGGAGAAGGTCAGAGCAGGCTGTGGCCGCCCAGCAGGTCGGGGCTGCCCGTCCCGGCCAGGCCCGTGACCTTCTGGAAGTCGCCGACCTTGGTGAGAGTGGGACGCTCGTAAGCCATCGTCATATCCCTTCGTCGATGAACGTGCCGTCGATGAGCGCGGGTTGTCCCGCACCTGATACCTGAGCCAGCGCGCCACCCCGTCGAGCGGGACGCCGACGCAGTGCACCAAGCTAGACGTGCGGTTTCCCCCGTCACAACAGGGTCCACAAGCCATCAGGGGCCTACCTCCGCCCCGGCGCTTTCGTCACATCTGCCTCACAGTTCCCATGATGCGAGCGATCGGTCATGTTCCGCTCGGGACGGGGTACTCGCGTTGCTCCCGCTTGAGGGTGGGAAGAGATTTCGGCCAGGGCGCGCCGGCCGTACGGGCGGCACGATGCGCGACGACACCGTTCTGACGTCGCAAGACATGGCAACCACAATTCCGATCGACGACACCGGCCGGCCAATCGCCGCCCTGCTGGCCGGGACGCCGTCCTTGCGGTTTGCGGCCGCGCGACGCCAGGCGCTGCGATCGAGGCGCGCACCGGACGGGTCAGGGCCGCGACGGCGTCGCGGTGGGCAGTAGGCGGGACCAGCCGCCCCTGGGCGGCGGCGCATCACCGTGCCTGGAACTGCGACGGTCACGTCACCCCTCGAGGGCGCCGGCCCACCCTCAGCGCCTGTGCATTCGTGTGAGCCAGGAATGCCACACCCCGACGCTCCGGATGCACCTGCCGACCACACGCAGTGCGCTGGTGAGGGCGTTACCCAACGCCGACGCTGCCGCCTTCCACCGCGGACCCATGACCAGCACGGATCCGGCCCGCGGCGCAATGCTCGCCAACCTGCTGCGCGGAAACCGGAACCTGTCCACCTCACCCGCCGTTGCCGCAAGGATTCGGCGTACCTGCAAGCGCCCGCTCCCCACGCACTGCGCACGTCACGCATGCCCAGCGGGTGCGCCCTCCCCGTGCCAGCGACGTCCACGCTCGATCGCGCCAGTAGGGCTTGGTCATCCTCACTCCTGAGCGGCGTGTCTGCTGGTCGGCGGGTGTCGTTGGGACGTGACACCTGAGGAGATGGCCCAGGTCCGGGAAAACCTGGGGGCGTTCGCGGCGGAGCTGTGCGACGGGTTCTTCCGTGCGGACCGGCGGCGGTGGGGGCAGGCGTACGTGCGCCACGCGGCCCGCCAGCCTGCTCGACTGGGAGCTCGTCACCCGCCGACCCCCTCTCACGGACCTCGCGCACCACCTCGGACACCGGATGCCGGCCGACGACGGCCGGCACATGCGGGCTTTCCGGCGCCAGCGCACCCACCTGCCTGGAAGGATGGCCGGGGAAGAAGTCGTCGGTGACCACCGCTCGCGCACCGGCACCCGGGTGACCAACCGAGAAGGGCCTGGTACCAGCGTCTTCGGCCTGTTCCGCATCGCCGTCATCGCCCAGGTAGGGAGCCAGCTGTGACCCCGCCCCGCCGTCTCCTCTCGCCCCGCCGCTGGACCCCGCCCCCGGCCCCGGCCCGCCAGGGCCGAACGCCCACCACGAGCCGCTTCGCCGTCACCCGCCGCATCGCGACCGGCGGTCACGGCCCCGAGGATGTGGTCTTCGACCGGCACGGCCACCTGCTCACCGGCCTTGCCGACGGCACCATCCTGCGGATCGACCCGGCGACCGGCACCCGCACCGTCGTGGGCAACACCGCAGGACGCCCCCTGGGACTCCAGCCCTCCGCGGACGACGCGGTCCTGGTGTGCGACCACGACCGCGGGCTGCTGCGCATGTCCGCCGACGGATCGCTCGAGGTACTCCTCGACACCGTCGCAGGCCGGCCCCTGACCTTCGCCAGCAACGTGGTCGAAGGCCCGGACGGCACCATCTGGTTCACCGTATCCACCCGCCGCTGGAACCTCGAGCACTACCTCGGCGACGTCATCGAGCACTCCTGCACCGGTCTGCTGGCACGCCGCGACCCCGACGGCGCCGTCACCGTGCTGCGCGAGGGCCTGAAGTTCGCCAACGGCCTGGCCCTGGCACCCGACGCCTCCCACCTGCTCGTGGCCGAGACCACCGGATACCGCATCAGCCGCTACTGGCTCACCGGACCGAAAGCCGGCACCGCCGAGCCGTTCGTCGACAACCTCGCCGGCCTGCCCGACAACATCAGCCTGGGCAGCGACCGGCTCGTCTGGGTGTCGATCGCCGCGCCCCGCAACACCCTGCTGGACAGGCTGCTGCCGCTCCCCGGTCTGCTGCGGGTCCTGCTGTGGAACATGCCCGAGGCCGTCCGGCCCAAGCCCACCCCCGTCGCCTGGGTCATGGCCTTCGACCTCGACGGGCGTCTCGTCCACGACCTGCGAGCGGACGACGCCTCGTACGGCTTCGTGACCAGCGTCGCGGAACACGACGGCACGGTGGTTGCCGGAAGCCTGCACGAAGACGACCTCGTCGTCCTCGCCGAGCCGACCGGGCGCGGGTGAGCCCACCAGGAAGGCCGAACCACCGCGGCCGGCCGCGTACCGCGTACGGCCACCGCAGGGGGCACCGTCCTGGCCCAGGACGAGGACGGCCTCACGGACGAAGACGCAGACTGCGGACGCCGGTACGCATGCGACCCACCGCGCTGCGTCGTCGACGCCTGCACTCCGCCCGGAACAGCCGGGCCCGTGACAAGAGGTGGGCCCCCACGACGACTCGGCCGCCGATGCGGAACAGCGAACAGGCCGCTGTGTGGAGCAAGACCGGCGAGGTCGTTCGTGCTACGCACTGCACGCACGACGAGCCGGAGCACGATGAACCGGACATGGGCCGGCACCGAGCGGGGCAAGAGACCACCACCACTGCCCGGCCCCGGACAGTGAGAGTGGCACGTTGCTGTCGCGACGGGTGGCCAACGACGAGCCCGAGCTGATGAAGTTGACCGGTGACGTCCTGGATCTCGCCGACGGCCGTACCGTCACCTGCGCCCTGGACATCACCGGCGGTGAGCCGGCGCTGATGATGCGCTGTCGGTCAACCACGGTCAGGAACTGGTCCATGTCCCCGGCATCGCCGCCAACCGGGCCTCGGACAGCTGCCGCGGCCAGGGCAGGACCGATGCCCGGGACGCCCGCGTCATCGCCGATCAGACGCGGATGCGGCGTGACCTCCCGCCGATCCGTCCTGACGACGATGCCACCGTGCAACTGCGGTTGCTGACCGATCCCGCGCCGACCTGGCTGCCGAACGCACCCGCACCGTCAACCGGCTGCTGTCGCTGCTGACCAGCATGGTCCCCGCCGCGGAGCGGGCCCTCGACCTGGAGACCCGCGGAGCGCCGGTGCTCCTGACGGGCTGCCAGAACCCCGGCGGCGATCCGGCGCACCGGCCACCACCGGCTGACCACCTGTCCTGCAACCGCAAGACCCGCGAATCCGAAGCGCCGGCAACGAAGACCGTGGAGGCCCCCGAGCGGCAGCACACCGCCGTCACGGGGGAGACCGCCACTGTGAAGATCGTCCTCACCATCACGAAGGAGGTGGTGACCCTCAACGAGAAGATCTCCGAGACGGACAAGCTCATGGAGGGTCGGTTTCGCGAGCACGAGCCCGCATGCGCGCAGTCCCTTCCGGCACGGGCTTGCGGTCCTCGCCTGCCCACGCCCCGGCGTCGTCCCGCCGGCTCCGGCACACAACCTTCCCCCTGCGAAAGTCGCGGTCACGCGCAGCAGCGTGCGACGGTGGACGGACAACGAGACGGGCCGACACACGAGTGCCGGCCTTTCGGGGAGCCGGGCGTTGCCCCCACTCCGGGCACCCAGCCCCCGCCCTCGTCGTCCACCCCCTCCCCAGGGATGCTTCGCTCTTGGGCTCATCAACCCCCGGAAGGGGGCGCGCCCTGCGTGAACATCACCACCACCATCCACGGCACAACCGCACGCATCACCCCGTACGGGGACATCGACTTCGACACCCTGCCCCCACTGCGCGCCGCCGCCGAAGCACTACCAGCACACGTGACCGACCTCATCCGGGACCTGAACCACACGGCTTTCATGGACACCGCGGGCCTCCACCTCCTCTGCGCGCCCCGCCCGCCCGCCCGACCGCCCGGACCGTCACACGACCGCGACAGGACTACGCCGCCAGCCGCTGCGCCTGCTGCTCCTGGCCGCCGACCTGCACCCCACCACCTTCGACAGCACCCGCCTGCTCCCCGACACGCCGCCCCACGCCTCCCGGCAGGCATCAGAGCGGCGGCCCTGAGGCAGCACCCGGACAACCCTTCGCCCACTCTGCCGGCCATGCCGCGGACGAAGATCGGTGCCGCCCAGAGCCACGATGACAGGGACAGCGCCGCACATCCGCAACGGTTGGCGGCACCGCCGCTCGCCGCTGGTGTCGTGGATGCCTTCGTCGCGTCCAGGGCCCGGTCTCGGTGTAACGGCGGTGCCGGTGGCCGGCAGACGACGGGCATGGCCGACCAGCTCGGCCCGGTACCCAAACCGTCATAACGACATCACGCATTCAAGGTCAGTAACGCTCGGACGCACCACGTTGACCAGGGCATCGCCACCCCCAAGGGCCCGCAGCTTGCAACGAAGCTCCAGGAAGCCGGTGAGGCCGTCCGTTTTCGGCCCTCTCTCACGGGCCGGAAGGCAAGGGACGTGCAGGGGGTAGGCGGGTAGGTATGGATGGCACACGACTCCGACAGGATGCTCACAGCTCACAGGAAACCTATGCCCGGGGAACGATGCGGATCTGGCGGTGGGCCAGGTGGGCCGCACTCGTCCTCGCGGTCAGCTGGGCGGTCAGCTGGGTCGTCAATCTCGCCCGGGGAGACGGGGGACGGGACCTGTGGTGGCCTCTGATCAGTACCGTCATCTGGACAGGCCTGACCGTGAACGGCTTCGTGACCTACCGCCGGATCAGGACATGGGACTGCTGCACGAACAGGTGACAGCGGGGTTCATGCAGCCAGGGCTGCGGGTGGGGTCATGGTGGTCTCGTACTCGATGGGGGTCAACCGGGCCAGACGTCTCTGACGCAGGCGTCGGTGGTAGGTGCGCTCGATCCAGGTGACGATCGCGATCCTCACTTCCTGGCGGGTGGCCCACGCACGGCGGTCGAGGACGTTCTTCTGCAGCAGCGCGAAGAAGCTCTCCACGGCCGCGTTTTCGCCGGCCGCACCGACTCTCCCCGTCGACCCGATCATGCTGTGACGTGCGAGAACGGCAACGAACTTCCGGGAGCGAAATTGCGACCCGCAGTCGGAAAGCACGATGCATCCGGCGACCTGACCTCGACGGGCGACGGCGGAGTCCAGGGCCCTGACGGCGAGACCGGACTTCATCCGGGTGCCGATGGCAGTGGCCCACGATGCGGCTGGAGTACACGTCCTTGACCGCGCACAGATACAACTTGCCCTCGCCGGCCGCGTGTTCGGTGATGTCCGTGAGCCACAGCCGGTTCGGGGCGTCGGCGGGGAAGTCGCGCCGGACCCGGTCGTCGTGGACCGGCGGTCCGGCCTTGGCGTTCTTGCCGCGGCCCCGTCGCTCGCCGAAGACGCTCCACCAGCGATTGCGCGGCAGATACGCCAGGCGGTCCGCTCCGCCATCGACTCACCGGCGACGCGGGCCTCGTCGAGAAGGAAGCGGTGACCGAACTCGGGATCGTCGCGGTGCGCGTCGAACAGGGCGTTGGCCCGGTACGCCTCGACGAGCTCGAAGTCGGTGACAAAGAGGCCAGCCACCGGTAGTAGGGCTGGCGGGCCAGCCCGAGCACCCGGCACGTCACCGCCACCGGCACCCGGTGAGGGGCAGCGGCGGCGGCCGGCTCGCGGACGAGCGGGTACCTCATTTTCCCAGCAGGTTCGCCTGCGACGGATACGCCGCAGCCCTCCGGAGTACCTCGTTCTCCTGCTCCAGCAGCCTGATCCGTCTGCGGGCCTCACGCACCTCGGCCGACTCAGCCGACGCCGTTGCGGGCATGGAGCCGCCCTCGTCGGTGTCGCCGCGGCGAGGCCACTTTCGCAAGCCCGGGACCAGAGGTTTCACTCCCATCCCGAAGCGGTGGGCGGTCGAACGGACCTACGGCTGGCTCATGCTGCACCGCCGCCTGGCCCGCGACTACGAAACCCTGCCCACCCGATCCGAAGCCATGATCCACCTCGCCATGACCGACCTCATGGCCCGCCGCCTCACCGGCGAGAACACCATCTCCTGGCGCTACCCCGCAAAGGCGCATCAACCACAGATTCCGGGATGAAACAACGGGAGAAAACGACCT
>NZ_JFCB01000063.1 GCF_000725125.1 Streptomyces toyocaensis | reverse complement strand
AGGGCAGTGCTCAGGCCGACGAGCGTCACCCGCAGCGCGCGGATCGCACGGTGCACGTGGACGCCCACCGTGCCCGGCGCGGACCCCAGAACCTGGGCCGCTTCCATGTGCGTCATCCCCAGCTCCCGTGTCAGCAGCATCACTCTCCGCTGCTGCAGCGGAAGCCCGGCTAGCGCCTCGTCAATGACGTGCCGCAAGTCGGCCTCGTCGACAGGCCGGACCGCCGGCCCGTCCTCCAGCCGCACGTCCGCGTCGAGGGACTCGTACCCCCGGCCCACGTAGTGGTTCCGGGCCGCACGGTCGATCTCGCGGGCCATGCAGGTGTAGAGGTACGCGCGCACGTTGCCGATCGGCTCGTCGTGAGCCAACACGGCCTTGAGGGCGTTCTGTACGACGTCCTCGGGGTCCGCCGACGTCTGCGGTACGTCGCGGGTGCGCAGCCGCTTGGCGGCGTAGCGGACCATCCGGTCGTACCGCTCCTCGACCAGTCCCGCCAGCGCTTCGGCGTGCCGCGACCGCGGCCTGTCCCGATCAGCCACGCCGCCCCCGCTTCCCCGCCCGGCGCCTCTTCGGCGCCCGCCCGGACCTGTCCTTCGCTCTCATCATCTTGGCCTTGCCCGCCGCACGGTTACGGAAGGCGATGCTCCTCAACACACTGCTCAGCGGCTTCGCGAAGAGCAGGATCAGGAACACCACGATGCCGATTCCCGTCAGTTCCACCGGACCTCCTCCATGCTGCGGCCCAGCGCTTCACGGTGAAGCAGCGACGGCCGTACGCATGCTGAGAGGCGTACGGCCGCCGGATCCTTTACACGGCACCGAAAAAATCTCGTTCGGAGTCCTCTGGCAGCAGCTGAAGTCCCGGCCATGAACTGGGATGAGGCAGGGACGACTCACTCGGCCGCTCGTTCGGCTCGTGTCTCGCTCCCCGGCCCTGGCTGGAGTTGTACGCCTGGCTGCTTAGGTAGTCACACGCGAAGATCGTGCGTACGGCGCGGCCGAGTTCTTCGAGGGCCTGGTAGGTGGGGTGTGCAGGGCCGCTGCGTTGAACCCCCCAGGCGTTTACTGACGCCTGCCCTCGCATGCGATGGCCCCGACGTGCGGGCTGTGTCGGTGGTGAGGGCGAAGGTGCGCTGTCGTGGACGCTGATGATCCTGAATACCGGGCCCGAACGCTGACGGGCTGCATTCCTCCGCTGCTGGTGGCGCGGCTTCTCGAACTTGGTCATGAGCGGGAAGTGGAGTTTCAGGCCGGCCGCGGGGAGTAGTTCTGCGCACTGGAGTGGGCCCGGCTGCTCGGGCATCGGGGCCAGCGCGAGCAGGCGTTGGAGGTGCTCGCTCCGTACGTCGTCACGAACTGGTGGCCGGCGGCCCAAGCCCGGGCGGAGCTGCTGGAGGGCTGGGGCCGGGCGGAGGAGGCGATCGCGCTGTCCCGCCCGTACGCGGAGGCCGGTGACCGGCTGGCGCTTGTCTTCTTGGCACTCCTGGTTCGGGCGCAGCGGCATCGGCTTCCGCTTCGACCACCTCTTCGTCTCCGCACCCCACGCCGAGCGTGTCCTGGCCTGCGACTACCACCAGGAAGCCCGCGAAGCGGGGCTGGCCGACCACGCGGTCATGACGCTGCGCCTGGACCTGCCGTCCACCCCGGGCGAACAGGGCGAAGCCCCAGCGACGGGGGTTGGCTGACAGCCGACCGCCGCAGTGAACGAACGTCGGCGATTCGGCCAACCTCCCCCGAGCCGCGGGCCCTTGCGCGGCAAGGGTCGATGCACTGCGCACCCTTGGAAAACCGCTGAATCACGGGGTGCGCAACGCGTCCGAAAGGAACAGGTGCTCGAAATCGTGCGGCGTCGTTGAGCACGGCGACGCCACCGCCACGTCACGAGAGGGGAACACGTTGACGCCAGTCGAACCAGACGGCGACAAGACCCACGACGAGCTGATCGTTCGCAAGCGCGGCCTGTACCGGGGGGTGTTCACTGCCGACGCCCCCCACTACGGCATCGCACCGCCGGTCGGCGGCGTACCCGGCCCCCGAAGCGCCAAGCCGTCCGGCCACTGAACGGCGAGCTGAACCACTGGAGCTTCCTGCCCCCGCCTGCCCGCCCCCTGACATCGAAGGCGAGACGACGCCCATGCCACCCAGCTCCACCGCGATCCGCAGGACCGTCGAGGTGTACCTCGGCCGGCACCCCGGCGAACGTGACGCTCTGGCCGAGCTCCTCGCCGCGCTGGACCGGCCCGTCGACGCGACCGCCCGGACGACGCTGCCCGGGCACGTCACGTGCAGCGCCGTCGTCATCGACCGGCAGGGCCGGGTCCTGCACATCCGGCACCGGGCCACCGGCGGTCTCCTGCTCGCCCCAGGCGGCCACATCGAGCCCGGGGACCGCACACTGCTCGCCGCGGCGCTGCGCGAGGTGGCCGAGGAAGCCGGGATTCCGCCGGGCGCCCTGTGCCTGACCCGGCACCTGCTCGGTTCTCCGATCGACATCGACGTCGACGACCTCGACGCCAGCCCTTCCAAAGGGGAACCGGCTCACCGCCACTACGACGTCCGCTACGTCTTCTACCTCTCCGGCGAGGAGCCGCCGACGATCGCGCTGCAGGACGAGGAGGTCTCCGGCGCCCGGTGGCTCCCGCAGCCGGAGGTCGCCTCGCCGACACTGCGCGCGAAGCTCCTCGCGGCGGGACTGGACGGCCCGCCGGAGCCGGTGAACGCTTCCGCGCTGATCCACGACGGGGCCGGCCGGTACCTGCTTCATCTGCGCGACCACAAGCCCGGCGTCATCTGGGAGTCGGGGGCGTTCGCCCTTCTCGGCGGCGGTCGCACGCACGACGACCAGAGCCTTGAGGGCACCCTGCTGCGGGAGCTGTCCGAGGAGGTGCCCGACCTCCGCCTCGAGGACGTGAAGCCCTACGCCATGGAGGCCGCGACCAGCATCGACGGCCTCAGTGTCCCGGTCCAGGTCTTCGCGGGCCGGTGGCGCGGCAACCCCGACCGGCTCACGCTGCACGAGGGAGTGCTGCTGCGCTGGTTCACGCCCGACGAACTGGACCGGCTGCGCCTGAGCCCCGCCACCCAGGACCTGATTCGCCGCCATGCGGCCGAGAACCCTCCGGACAACCAGCCGCCCGCAGCTCCGCCCGTGTGGGACGGGGGCAGCCGGACCGTACTGAACGGCGTCGGAGTCCACCTCCACCTCGAAGACGCCGAAGGCCGGGTGCTTCTCGGCCTGCGTCACCCCGACTCGAAATACGCGGGCGACACCTGGCACTACCTCGCCGGGCGGTGTGAGCAGGAGTCCGCGCTCGCCTGCCTGGTCCGCGAGGCGTGGGAGGAAGCAGGACTGGTCATCGAACCCGCCGACGTGGAACTCGTACACGTCGCCCACGTCGTCGACACCCCTGGCAGCCTGCCCCTGATGCAGCTCGTGTTCCGGGCTTGCCGGTGGAAGGGCACCCCCGAGGTGCGCGAGTCCGACAAGTGCCTGACCTGGAAGTGGTGGCCGCGGGACGAGCTGCCGGACCCGATCGTCTCCTACACCCGCACGGCCATCACCGCGATCGCCGAAGGCCGCCCCTACTCTCAGCTGGGCTGGTGAGCAGGGTGGGCACACCCGCCGGTAGCGGGCCCGGCCGGCGGACCCAGACCGAGTCCAGGAAGTTGCTGCGGGGCTCCTGGCTGAGTCGAGGGAGGTACCCCGTGCCGCCCTGCACTGAGCCAACAAGGTGCCGAACTCGGCGGCGATGCCCGCTGCTCCCCCACCCGATCCCCTGGAGTGCACCGTGCTTCCCACTGTGCCCGCCGCGCCCCTCCTTCCGGCACAGCCCGCCGGCGACACCTCCGAGGCTGCGGCGGCCCGGGCGGCGATGGTCGCCCGGCTCGAGGAAAGCGGAGCGCTCGGCCCCGGACCGGTGCGAGAGGCCCTGCTCGCGCTGCCGCGCCAGATCCTGATGCCCCAGGCGTACGTGCGGCGCAGCGCCCCCGACGAGACGCCGCCGCGCTGGGATCTGCTGGACTTGTCCCGTCCGGCCGACCGGGAGGAGCTGCTGGAGCGGCTGCACAGCGGGGACAGCGTCTCGATCCAGCACGACGGCGAGCCGATCCTCGGCCGCGTTCCCAGGCCGTGCCGCGGGGGCGTGATGACCGCCATGTCGAGCACGATGAGCCTGACCGCGGACCTGCTGCAGCAGCTGGACCTGCGGCCCGGCCATCGGGTGCTGGATGTGGGGACCGGCGCCGGGGTGACCGCGGCGGCGGCCTGCTTCATGTGCGGCGACGAGGGCGTCGTCACCCTTGACATCGACCCGCATGTCACCGCGGCCGCCCGCGAGCGGCTGTCCGCCCTCGGCTACCGGCCGGCAACGGTGACCGGGGACGGCACCACCGAGTGGGCCGCCGCCGGACCGTACGACCGGATCTTCGTCTCCTTCGCCGTCCGCCACGTGCCGCACATCCTGGTGGAGCAGCTGGCGCCGGGCGGGCGCGCGCTGATGACGCTCGGGACGTCGTCGCCGTCGTGGCCGGGCTTGGCCGTGATCGAAAGACGACGGGACGGGAGGGTGGAGGCCCGGTTGCGGGCGGTCGAGTTCGGTCACCGGGCCGGTTCCGGCTTCGACCGGCTGTTTCTGTCCGCCGCGTTCCGCACGGAGATCACCACGGCCGACGGGTGCACGCAGCGCAGCCCGCTCGCGCCGCCGCAGGACACGGCGCGCGGCATGTGGCTGGCCCTGGACCACCTGTATCCGGGCCTGGTGCGCGACTTCGGCGCGGAGGACCTGACGATCGGCGCGCCCGAGTGCCGGTCGTGGATGCGCGTGCGGGCTGTCGGCCACCGCCGGTGGGACGTGACGACTTCGGGGCCGTGGGACATCTGGGCGGAGATTCAGAATGTCGCCGGCCGGTGGCGGGCGGCCGGTGCGCCGGACGTCTTCCGGCTCCACTTCGACGCCGACGGCAGCCAGCGGGCCACCAGCCCGAACGGAGCCCTGACCTGGCAGCTTTCCTCTGACAGAACTGGAGATGCACGATGACCCGCCCCGACCGACCGGCCTCTGCGGCGGTTTCGGACGATGCCCTGTTCGGGCCCGAGGCCGCCGACTACGCCCGTTACCGTCCCGGCCTCCCGGACGCCGCGGTTCACCTGCTGGCCGCCACCCGGCACGGTGTGCCCGCCCCCGTCCTGCTGGACCTGGGGACCGGAACCGGTCAGGTGCCCCGCGCGCTGCTGCCCATCCTGCGCCGTCTGGCGCACATCGACCTGGTCGACGTGAACGCCTCGATGCTGAAGTCGGCCCGCGCCGCACTCGAACCGGTCTGCGGAGCATGCACGGTCGACGTCTTCACCGGCGGCACCCACGACTTCGTCCCCGCCGCGCCCGGCCGGGCGCCCACCCTGATCACCTGCTGTCGGTCCTTCCACTGGCTGTCCCGCCCGGAGGTTCTGTCCATGGCCGACCGGGTGGCCGCGCCGCACGCCGTCGTGGCGATCATGGGCGACGGCAGTCTCTGGACCCATGAGGCCGACTGGACGGCCGCTCTTCGGGCGCTGATCCAGAGCTACCTCGGCGTGGACCGGCGCGCGGGCACTCGCGGCACCTGTGCCGGGCCGGGCCGCTCCTACGAGGATGACCTGGCCGACTCGGCGTTCAGCGAGGTGACCGAGCGCAGCTTCCCCGTCTCCCGCCTCTGGGCGCCCGAGGACGTCCTCGGCTACCTGCGCACCACCAGCTTCGCTCGTCCCGCCCTGTTCGCCGGCCGTCACGGCGAGTTCGAGACCGCCGCTCTCCGCCTGCCTCAGGACCATGCCGGCGGCGGCGTCCTGGAGGAGGACGCGGTGTTCACCGTGCTGCTCGCGCGCCGCCCCGGCGGCGCTGCGTGAGCGGCACCCAGCGGCACACCGAGCCGCTCGACGTCCACCTGATCGCCGTACGCGAGGGCGCGGCGGGGCTTGAGGTGCTGCTGTCCAGGCGGGCCGGTGACGTGTACGCGGCTGGTTGCTGGCATCTCGTGTCCGGGCATGTGGACGGACCGTGGGAGGACATGGTCGCCGCCCTGGTGCGTGAGGCCCGGGAGGAGGCCGGTGTCGTCATCGACCGGGCCGATGTCCGGGCGGCCGTCACCGTGCACCACCGAGCCCCTGCCGGCGGCGCCCGGATCGGGGTGTTCTTCGTGGTGGATCGGTGGGAGGGCACCCCGGAGGTCATGGAGCCCCATGTGTGCGACGCCATGGGGTGGTTCGCCTTCGGCGCCCTGCCGGAGCCGATGGTGGCGTACTGCCGCGCCGGGTTGGATGCCTACCGGGCCGGTGCGCGGATGGCCGTGCACTTCCAGGAGCCCGGCGACCCGATCGCCTACGACCGGTCCGTCGACCGGCTGGTCCTGCTCCCTGAACCCGCCGCGCACGGCGCGGTTCCGAATGCGGCGGTGCGCGCGTTCGCCGAGCAGGCGGTCGGCCGGATCGGCGAGTGGGCAGACGCGTCCTGGGCGCGGGAGGAGAGCCGTGTGTGGCGGGCGGCCGGTGCCGAGGGCGGCGAGTGGTACGTCAAGATCCACCAGAATGCTCGCTTCCACCATCGTGAAGTGGACGCCCTTCGCAGCTGGGTCTCCGGCCTCGGGGCGGCCGCACCCCGGCTGGTGGCCGCTGACCCGACGCTGCGGGCCGTCGTGCTCACCGCGGTGGGCGGCCGAACCCTGCACGGCGCCGTCCACCCGCCCGAGCAGCAGCGCCTCATCTTCCACCGCATCGGGCAACTCGCGGCGGCCATCCACCACAGCGCCCCGCCCCGGCCGGCCGCTGACGGCCTGCCGCTGGGGAAGTTGGAGCGGCACCTCGCGGGCGCCCTGCCTCATCTCGCTCCCGGCGACGAGAAGTTCATCCGCGCCACCGCCGAGAGGGCTACCGGTCTGCCCCCCTTGGTCACGGTGCCCACGCATGGTGACTTCCAGCTCCGCAATCTGCGCTGGGACGAGACCGCCGAGGCTCTCCACGTGATCGACTTCGAGCGGTCGGAAGACGGCCCGGCCGTGCGGGACTTCGTGCGGCTCTCCGACGCCTGGCACGGCCGGCCCGACCTCTCCCAGGCCGTGAGGGACGGCTACGGCCGCAGCTTCACCCCGGACGAAGAGGCTCACCTCACAGTCCTGTCCGTCCTGGATTCCGTCTCCGGCGTCTCCTACGGCGCCGCCCACGGCGATCCCGAGCTCGTCGAGCGCGGCCGGCGCACGCTGGCCCGGCTCCGAGCCGCACAACGCCCCTGAACACCACCACGCCTACGTACGAGGAGCAGCACGTTGACGTACACAGCCCGCGACGAGTGGGAGAAGCACTTCAGCGACGGCCGGGGATTCCGGCAGGTGGGTGAGCAGGAGCGGGAGCTCCTCGCCGAGCACACCTCCGCTCCGGATGGCGGCGGCCGCGCGCTCGACGTGGGCTGCGGCACCGGCGAGCTGGCCGCCTGCCTCGCCTCCCTCGGCTACACCGTGGACGCGTGCGACTTCGCCGACAGCGCGCTCGCCCGGGCCCGCGAGGAGTACGCCGACGTCGAGGGCGTGCGCTGGCTGCGGCTGGATATCGAGCGCGACGACCCCGCCCCGCTGCATGAAGAGGGGTACGACCTGATCACGCTGCGCCTGATGTACCCGTTCGTGCAGGACAGGGGGCGCGTTCTTCACGGGCTGGGTGAGCGGCTGCGGGACGGCGGCGCTCTCGTCGTCATCACCCCGGTGGCGGCGACCACGCCCGAGGAGCGGCGCAGCATCGCCTTGGACGAGGACGAGATCGCCGTGCTCGCCGCCGGCTGGGAGACGGTGGAACGCCTGGATGCGGACGGCTTGGCCTTCCTGGTGCTGCGTGGCCCCTGCCACGCCGACACGAGGGCCGTCGAGAAGCGGCCGACCACCGCCCATGCCCTGACCGGCGCCCTCGCGGTCGTCACCGACGACGCCGGCCGGGTCCTGCTCGGCCGGTCCCGCCGCGGCATGCTCGAACTGCCCGGCGGCAAGACCCGCGGCCCGGAAGGCTTCGCCGCCGCGGCGGTCCGCGAGCTCGCCGAGGAGACGGGCCTGGTCGCCGACCCGGCGGATGCGCACGTGGTGACGATGATGGTCGACGACAGCCACGGCATCCCGAGGCTCACGGCCGTCGTCCGGATCACCGCGTGGACGGGAACGCTGACCAATGCGGAGGCGGACGAATTCGACCGCTGGGAGTTCTTCGACCTGCACGCTCTCGCCTGTATCGGGGACGTCTTCGTCCCGGCCGCACTCGCGATCGACAGCGTCTGGCCCGGCGTCATCCCGGACCTGCCGCCTGTGGTCTCCTACCCGCTCGCCGCCGATCGGCCGCCCGTGCCGGGCGAGCCGGGTGAGGCCGTCAGGCTGCGCCAGGCGATGGCCCAGACGGTGATCGACGGCGGCTGGGCCCCGTCCGAGCCCGTCCGCGACGCGCTGCGGACGGTGCCCCGCCATCGTTTCGCCCCAGAAGTGAACCTGGCGGCCGCGTATGACGGCGGCGACCGGGCCGTCATCACCCTGCGCGACGAGACCGGGACGGCCATCAGCTCGGTGTCCGCGGCCTGGCTCCAGGCCGACATGCTCGAGAGCCTGCGTCTTGGGCCGGGTGCGATCGTGTTCGAGGCGGGGTCCGGTGGCTACAACGCCGAGCTGCTCGCCCACGCCGCCGGGCCCGACGGTCGCGTGGTGAGCGTCGACATCGACCCGTGGGTCGTACGCCGCACCCGCGCCTTCCTCACGGAGGCCGGTAGCGGACGCGTCACCGCCGTCGAAGCCGACGCCCCCCTTGGCGCGCCCGCCCACCTCGTCCCCCGCGGCGGCTTCGACGGCAGCATGATCACCTACAACTGCTGGGACATCTCCCCGGCTTGGCGTGAGCAGCTGGCCGAAGGCGGGCGCCTGGTCCTGCCGCTGGAGATGGGCGGCTACACCCGGGCGATCGCGTTCGAGCGGCGCGGCGAGGTGTTGCACGCCCGCCGCTTCACCCACTGCGGCTTCGTCCGCGACCAGGGGCAGCGGGCCCGCCCCGCCCCGGTCGTCTCCCTGCTCGACGGAGCGCTGGCACTGCGCTTCGACGACGGCTCCGCCGCCGACACGGAGGGCCTGGAGGAGGCGCTGCGCGGGCGGCGGCACGAGGTCGCGACCGGCGTGACCATGGGGGCGGACTCCTACTTCGGCTCGCTGCAGCTGTACGCGGCTACCACCCTGTCGGGCTTCTGCCGGCTGGCCGCCCACCTGGAGCCCGCTGAGGAAGTGACCGGCATCGCGAAGGACCGCGACGCCCCCGCGATCATCGGCGAGGCGTCGCTGGCCTACCTGATCCACATCCAGACCAAGGACGGCGACAGCCCGCAGGGCAAGGAGTGGGAGTGGGTCGCCCACGGCTTCGGCGAGCAGGGGCCCGAGCTCGCCGAGCGGCTGATGGCCACGGTCCGGGCCTGGGACCGCCACATCCGCGCCGACGACAACGACCAGCACGTCGATCCCCTTTTGACGGTCCACCCGGCCGGTACGCCCGACGACGCGCTGCCCGCCGGCGACGTCCTGGACAAGCGGCACTGCCGCTTGGTGTTCCGGTGGCCGGAGCGTGACGCGGTGCTGCCCGGTCCCGTTGAGCTGCGACTGACATCTCTAGGTGACACATATCATCGATAGCTGTCACCAGATCACCGACGCCGTCCAGCAGTCGATCTGGGCAGGGCGGTTTGGTGTTGTCGGCGGCCGCTGGTCTTGGGGCGTCGATGCGGCGGTTGTCACAGCTGGCCTGCTTCCAGGTCGCTGGACACCGGATGCCCCTGCCGCAGTTCCGTAAGCGGTTGCATGGCAGGGGGCATGGGGACAGCTTCTGACCGGCAATAAGCCTGGTCGGCGAATCTGGCCTACAGGCCAGGTCTTGGCCGAGTGCGACCCAACGGCGGTTCAGGTGTGTGAGGGCTCGTAGACCGAGCCGCCGAGCTTCGCCTGCTCAGGCCACAGCCTCTCATGCCACTCGCGGTGCTCGCGGAACGACATACTCGGGGGAGCAATCACCAGACGCTGGTCTACCCACTGCCGGAGGTCATCCACCCGTGCTGCCAGATCGTCGGCGGAGTCAGCCTTCACGACCATGAGCCCCAGACTCTGCCCGATGAATTCGATCGCCTCCGGGAATGCGGTACCGAACGGATGCTCAAACCGAGCGTATTCGACGTAGGGCAACTCCATCGCCTCGGACACCGACGGGTGGCTGATGAGCGTTCCCGGCCTGCCCAGCAAGTGAGTGTGGGCCGCTGCCTCCGGACGAACCTTGACGTCCAGCTCCGGACGCCGTCCCAGGGCACAGAGAACTCCGCACTCGGCGAGATCCACGTTGAACTTGAACAGGAATTCCTCCTGGGTCAGCCCGCCACCGCGTCGGGCGGCGCACTCGCCGAACGTAACCTGTCCGGTTGCGGGGTTGTGGAACAGCTCCATGTGGAACACCCCGCTCGAGAGGCCCAGGGCCGATAGCGATGCCTCGACCAAAGGTTGTGCCGCCTCGTAGGCCCATGATTCCTGGGTCGGGTCGAACCGGCGGACCCACAGCGCTCGCTGCTCGGTCAGAGCGTTCAGGCACGGCTCGCCGTACTTTCCAAGGGCCAGGAAGAGCAGCTCGCCCTCGAAGGCGACACCGTCAGCGACCCATTCGTCGCCCTCCACGAATTCTTCCAGCATGAATGTCCGCCTCGGAATGTTCCGGGCCCGCATGCTGCGGCTGACGGCACTGAGGCCCTCGAAGTCGGTGACGGTGGAGGTGTACCCAGTGCCTCCGAACGAGATGGGCTTGAGCACTGACCGCTTGAAGTCCGTGTCTCTCAGGCTGCTGACATCGTGGATGTCCTCGATGACGAGCGCCGACGCGGTGCTGATGCCCGCCTCGCGGATCTTCTGCTTCTGCAGCGCCTTGTCCCGGAAATAGAGGGCCACATCGGGGTCGATCCCGCTGCACCCGAGCATCCGGGAGATCACCCCGGCGTCTATCAGCGTCCAGTCGTCGCCGGAATGCACGCCTGCAAAGCGGGTGTCCTTCAATCCGGCCCGGTGCAGTGCGGCCAGGACCGACTCCGGATGTCCGGGGTCGTCGGCGCGCACCACGCGAACGCCGTCCTCTGGGATGTGAGGGCCGAAATCCCACGGTTCCGGACCACAGACCGCCACGGTCTGCTGGGCATGCTTGCGGCAGGCACGCAGAACGTACCGGTCTACCCCCATATTCAGTATGGGTTGTTCCCGTTCGATGGGTGTCATAGAGCCAACTCTCCGTGGCTTCACAGGTCGTTCTGCCCCGGGCCGTTGCTTCGTACGATCTCGGTGTGGTAACTGCCGTGCCGGTAACGGAACGAGATCCGCAGAACGCCGTTGACCGTCTCGAACTTCATCGTGCGCTCCTCAGTCCAGCACAGTGGCCGGAACTCCCGCTCGCCCACGCATACCAGTGCCGACTCGTAGAGCCCGTCCATGTGCAGGACGAGTCGGCCGTCGGCAACCCGCAGAGTGCCCTGCAAGTCCGCACCTGCACTCTCGAACTCCTCAGGGGAGGGCGGCTCGGCATACGCCTCGATGAACCCCGCCGGTACGGTCACCGGTCCCGTCAGGGCACGCAGCTCATCCGATGAAGCTGTGATCTCTTCGCGCCAGAACATGATCCCGGTCGGGTCCATCGCCTGCCTCGCTCGGGCTGGGAAGAGCTCCAGCAGGGTCTCGCTGACGTAGCAGTCCACCACCAGGTGTACGCGGGGCTGGGAGCCTCTGTTGTAAAGATGGTGCGGCCTGCCGAAATTCGCGTACCACAACTCGCCCGGCTGCCACCTGTTCTCGACTCCATCCATCACCAGCACGGCGTGGTCGTTGGTGACGATGGGCAGGTGCAGCCGGGCCCATCCCACCGGCAGGCCATACGGGTAGTCGGTGTGCTCGGCCACGGACGCGCCCGGCTCCAGCGTCATGTAGCGAACGGCCCGCAGCGGCACATCGAGGCCCTTGAGGATCGACGCCGTGTACGGCGCCATCTGCATCAGTGGCGTATCGGCGTAGTCCACGAGACCGGGACCGCCGGGGTCCGTGCGCTCCGGGTCCCCGCCAGGGCCCCTCAACGACAGAACGCGCCAGCCGTCCGTGAGGCTCTGGGTGATCTCTCCCTCACTGTAGGTTGCCTGAGGCTTGAACCGCTCACCGCCCAGAGCGAACAACTCTTCTTGAAGTCTGGAGGCATCGAACTCCGGAAGGAGCTTGACGATATCCGGTCCCATGTGTGCTTACTCCGCTTCGTGTGCCCAGAGACGAATGTTCAGGTGGTCGAATCCGCGGTAGGTCCGGTTCTTGCTCCACGTCAGGTCCTGCACACGGGCATCGGGGAACCGTCAGGCGAACCGGGTGAGCAGGGCTGCTGCCTCCATGCGTGCGAGTGGAGCACCTATGCAGTAGTGCATGCCGTGGCCGAACGCGAGGTGGTCGGTCCGCCGCCCGCCGCCCGTGTGGGGCGCCGGGTGTGCCGGGCATGCCGGCGGGTCGAACGGGTCGTGCCCGGTGAGGGACACCAGGACAAGGTCACCGGGGGCGATCGCTTGTCCATCCATCTCCGCTCGTGTCTCCGCTACCGGGAGCGCGCGGTGCGCAAGTACCCTCAGCGCGGCGATATTTCCGCCCGCACGGCGCTGACGATTCACCGGGGAACAGCCAACCAGTCCGCCAAGTCCCGTCCGGTTCTCGTCCTCGGCATGGACGGCCCCGAGGCGACCAACGGCGAACGGCACGACATGGCGGTCACCTGCGGCTACTGGGATGCCCTGCCCGACCGGGTGCGGCGGCACCTGGACTGCGCCGTGGTGGAGAAGCTGACCCCGGTGACGCAGAAGCACACCATCGAGGGCCTGGTCATGGGTGACGCCTGAGCCGTCGCCATCCGGCCCCGGCCGTGCGGTCGGTCGCCCTGCCCGATCGGGGCAGGGCGACC
>NZ_JFCB01000062.1 GCF_000725125.1 Streptomyces toyocaensis | reverse complement strand
CGCCCTGCCCGATCGGGCAGGGCGACCGACCGCACGGCCGGGGCTGCCGCCGCGAAGCCGGGCGCCCTACGGTTGCCGTGCGTGAGCGATGAACCAGCCGCCCTGGCCCGCATCAGCCTCGACGCCGTCCGCCACAACACACAGTTGCTGCGCCGCCGAGCGGGGCGCGCCGACGTGATGGCCGTGGTGAAGGCCGACGGCTACGGCCACGGTGCCGTGCCCGTGGCCCGGGCCGCCCTGGCCGCGGGGGCCACCTGGCTCGGTACGGCCACCATCGACGAGGCCCTGCGGCTGCGCGGAGCCGGTATCGGCGCTCCCGTGCTCAGCTGGCTCAACGGCCCGGGTTCCGCCTGGCAGACCGCCATCGCCCACGACGTCGATCTGTCGGCAGGTGACACGGCGCTGCTGGCCGAGATCGGGCGGGCCGCGATACGCGCGGGCACAACCGCCCGAGTGCACCTCAAGGTGGACACCGGGCTGGGCCGTGGCGGATGCCCGCTCGCGCAGTGGCCCGCGCTGGTGGACGCCGCGCTGAAGGGCGAGGCGGACGGCACCCTGCGCGTGGCCGGGCTGTGGTCCCATCTCGGGTCGGCCGACGATCCCCATGATCCGCGCTGTCTCGCCCAGCTCGATCTCTTCCGGGCGGCCGCCGAGTTCGCCGGACGCGCCGGGGTCCGGGGCGCCGTCCGGCATCTGGCCAACTCTGCGGCCACCCTGACCCTGCCGGAGGCCTGCTTCGATCTGGTGCGCCCCGGTATCGCCCTGTACGGATTGTGGCCGGAGGAGCCGCTGACCGCCGCCGACCTGCGTCCCGCGATGTCCCTGCGGGCCCGGCTGACCCAAGTGAAGCGGGTGCCCGCCGGCCAGGGCGTCTCGTACGGCCATGCCTACCGCACCGCGCGCGACAGCCGTCTGGCGCTGGTTCCGCTGGGGTACGCCGACGGTGTCCCCCGGGCGGCGGGCAACACGGCGCCGGTGTGGGTGTCGGGGACCTGGCACCGGATCGCCGGCCGGGTGTGCATGGACCAGTTCGTGCTGGATCTCGGTGACACGCCGGCGGCGCCCGGGGACGAGGTGGTGCTCTTCGGGGCGGGGCTCGACGGGGAGCCGACGCTGGCCGAGTGGGTCCGGCGGCTCGGCACCATCGCCAACGAGATCGTCGTCGGGATCGGTGCCCGCGTTACCCGCGTCTACACCGGTCAGCCGTGATCGCCGGCGGCGTCGGTGCCTGGCCGGACCGCCGTGGAACCCCCGGACCGGGACCGGGCCGTGCCCGATGCGTCCTCGCGCCGCGCCCGGGTGAGCACCACCGTCGCCGCCGTCGCCAGCAGGCAGCACACCCCGGCCAGCAGCAGACCGTTGCGCAGCCCGGACGCCAGGCCGGCCGGCGCGGTTGCCGCGCGGCCCTCCAGCGCGGCCGAGCCGAGCACGGCGCCCAGTGAGGCGACGCCCAGCAGCGCCCCGACCTGTTGCAGGACGCCTCCCATGGCCGCGGCCTGGCCGGCGTCCTCCGGGCGGACGCCGCCGATCACGGCCCCGTTGTTCGGCGACATCACCAGGCCCATGCCGAGCCCCATGAGCGTCGCGCCGGGCCACCAGAGGGCGTACGAGTGGCCCGGCGCCAGCGCCGCCACGGACAGCAGGGACAACCCGGCCAGGGACGTGCCGACGGCCACCAGTTGCCACGGCGCCAGGCGCCGTGCCGCGCGTCCGGCGACGACGGCGCCGACCACGATGGCCACCATGGTCGGCAGCAGCCGCATCCCCGCCTGGGCGGGCGAGGCGCCGTCGAGCACCTGGAGCAGCAGACTCAACACCAGGTAGGCCGTGTTGAGCGCGACGGCCATCAGGAACGTCACGCTCATGGCGCCGGTGAAGACGGGCCTGCGGAAGAAGTCCAGCCGCAGCGCCGGGTGCGGGGTCCGCCGCTCCACGCTCAGCAGCGCGAGCGCCGCCGCCCCGGCCAGCACCAGCGCGGCCGCCACGGGCGCCGACGTCCAGCCGGTGCGCGGCCCCTCCACCAGGCCGTAGGTGGCCGGTCCCAGACACGCCACGACCAGGAGCTGGCCCTTCCCGTCGAACGGCCGCCCGGGGCCGGACGCGGCCGGGGCCGACAGCCGTCGCCCGGCGGCCAGGGCGAACACCCCGACCGGCACGTTGAGCAGGAACACACTGCGCCAGCCCAGGAGTTCGGCGGACGATCCGCCCGCCACCGGCCCCAGCAACAGGGCGAGGCCGGAGACGGCGGACCAGGTACTCAGCGCCTTGGCGCGTTCGCGCTCACCGGGGAACACCTGGCTGAGCAGGGCCAGGGTCTGCGGAGTGACGGCCGCCGCGCCGACGCCCTGCACCGCGCGGCCGGCCGTCAGGACCTCCACCGAACCGGCCACGGCGCACAGCACGGAACCGGCGGTGAACACGGCCATCCCGGCCAGGAACACCCGCCGCCGGCCGAACCGGTCGCCCAGGAAACCACCGGTCGGCAACAGCGCGGCGTAGGGGCACACGTACCCCTCGACGATCCACTGGAGGCCGGTCAGGTCGGCGTCCAGGTCCCGTCGCACGGTCGGCAGTGCCAGGGCGACGACCGTGCTGTCCAGGAGCGCCAGGAACAGGGCCGAGCAGACCACGCACAGCGTCAGCGCGCGCTCGCGCGGGCCGGGGCGGGTCTGCTTCGCCGCGGCAATCACTTCTTCGTCATCACGAAGCACGCGGTGTGCTCCGGGCAGTCGACACGCTCGATGGCGAATTCACGCCCGAACAGTCGTTCTTCCTCCCCGGGTTCCAGCATGGTGTGCATCTGCGAGACACCGGCGAACTTGACGCGGGGCACGTCCTCCTTGCGGGCGTAGAAGCACCACAGGACGAACACCGTGCCCGGGTGGGCGTACCGGTGGATGAGGCCGGCCATGCGCTCCCGCGGCTCTCCCGTCATGTCGTCGAGGGCACCGAAGTCGAGGATCACGTCGAAGGTGCCCTCGACCCCGGGGATCGGGTAGGTGCTGATGTCGCCGTACGCGAACCGGCACCTGCTCTCGGGTGCCTCCTTCGCCGCGCGAGCCCGGGCGCGCTCCAGGGCGACCCGCGAGTAGTCGACGCCCACGACGTCGAAGCCTTGGCGGGCCAGGTGGACGGACTCGGATCCGGTGCCGCAGCCAAGGTCCAGGACGCGGTTGCCGTCCTCGGGCTTGAGGCGCCCGGATTCCAGGAGGTCGACGAGGTGGTGCCGCACTCCGGTGTCCCAGGGCGCGATACCCAGCCGGTACAGGGTGTTGTAGAGCCAGGGGCGCATCAGGCCCTCCTTCCGCGGCGTCGTCCGACGTCCGCCTCGTCCGCTGCCAGGGCGGTGTGGACCGCGTCGGTGAGCAGAGCGCGTTCGGTGTTGAGGAAGAAGTGGTTGCCCGGCAGCAGGCGGAGCCGGAAGGCGCCGGTGGTGCGGTGCTGCCAGGCGCGCAGGGTGTGCGGGGGCGCCTCGGGGTCGTCCAGTCCGCCGAAGACCGTCAGCGGACAGCTCAGGGTGAGCCAGGGCGAAGTGAGCCGGTAGGTGTTGGAGACCGTGAAGTCGGCCCGCAGCACCGGGATGAGGATCTCCATCAGGTCGTCGTTGTCAAGGACCTCCTCGGGGGTGCCGACGAGCCCGCGCAGCCGGGCGCGGAACTCGTCGTCCGGCAGCAGGTGGTCGCGGTCCGGCTCGGTAGGCAGGTCGGGCGCCTCGTAGGCGGACACCAGCAGGTGCGCGGGGGGCCGTCCGTGCACGTGCTCCAGTCGGCGGGCCAGCTCGAAGGCGAGCAGGCCGCCCAGACTGTGCCCGAAGATCGCGTACGGACCGCCGTCGAGTGCGGACAGCACGGTCGGTACGAGGTCGTCCACGAGCCCGTCGACGGAGGTGCACGGCGACTCCGCCATACGGCTGCCGCGGCCGGGCAGTTCCAGCGGCCACACGTCGATGCCGTCGGGCAGCAGGGCTGGCCACTCGTGGTAGACGCGCAGGGCCGAGCCACCGGCGTAGGGAAGGCAGAACAGCCGCATGCCGGTCACTCCCCGGGGTCCGTGGCGAGGGTGTCGTCCCGTGGGCCCGGTGCCTGTCCGGCGTGTTCCGCCACCCCGCGCAGCAGGTGCGCCGAGATGGCACGGAACTGCATGTTGCTGGTGCCTTCGTAGATCTTGCCGACCTTGGCGTCCCGGTACAGCTTCTCCACTCCCCCGGCCTCTGCGAAGCCCAGGCCGCCGAGGATCTCCACGGCCAGCGAGGCGCTGCGCTCGGCGACTTCGGAGGCCAGGTACTTGGCGACGGCCGCCGCGCGGGTCAGTTCCCCGGTGTGCGTGCCGTGCTCGGCCAGCCGGGTCGCGTTGTACAGGTGCACCCGTGCGGCGTCGATCTCGGCGCTGAGGCGGGCAAGCGGGAAGCGCACGCCCTGGTAGGCGCCGATGGGACGGCCGAACTGGACGCGGCGGCGCGCGTGGGCCACGGCCGCGGTGAGCGCGCCGTCGGCCAGACCGACCAGTTGTGCGGCGATGCCCAGTTTGCCGACGTCGAGGGTCTGTACGACGACCACGTCACCCCGGCCGACCGCCCCGAGGACGTTGCGCCGCGGCACGCGCACGCCGTGCAGCAGCACCTCGCAGGTCGAGGTGGCCCGGATGCCCATCTTCGCCGTACGCGTGCCGACCGTCAGCCCTTCGGCCCGGCGGTCCACGAGGAAGGCGGTGACGCCCTGCTCGGGGACCCTGGCCAGGAGGAGGAACAGGTCGGCCTCCGCGGCGTTGGTGATCCAGCGTTTGTGTCCGTGCAGGACGAAGTCGTCGCCGTCAGGGCGGGCGGTGGCGCTCAGCGCGAGCGCGTCGCTGCCGGCCTGCTCCTCCGACAGGGCGAAGGCGCCCACGCCGCCACCGGCCAGGCCGGGCAGGTGCGCGCGCTTCTGGTCGCCGCTGCCGTGGGTGAGCAGCGCCTGGGCGACCAGGGCGTTCTGCACGTCGACGAAGACGGCGACGGCGGGGTCCGCCTTGGCGAGTTCCTCGATGGCCACGACGACGTCGAAGAGCCGGCCGCCGCGCCCGCCGTAGCGCTCGGGCACGTGGATCGCCATGAGGCCGGCGGAACGCAGTTCGGTGACGAGGTCCGGCGCGAGCAGGGCCGCCCGGTCCATGGCGGCGGCCCTGGGCACGACGCACTTCTCCGCGAAGGCGGCGACCTGCTCGCGCCATGCCTGTTCGTCCTCGGTGAGCCAGGTCACCGGGCGCAGCGCGTCGTGACGGTTTGTCATCGCGTCCCCCCGGTGGCGGTCTCGGTGTTCGAAGGCAGCGGGGGGCGCTGCAGTTCGCGCCACAGGGACCGCTGCTTCACGGCGATGACGACGGGGGCGATCACCTTGGTCACCAGCCACTTGACGGCGCGGTTGTGGATCTGGGGCCATCTCACCAGGCGCATCACCTGTTCCCGCACCCAGCGCACCCGGGGGATGCGCCGCTGCTCGTACGCGCGCAGGGCCGCCACCGGGTCGTCGTGTCCGACGAGCGCGTCGGCCAGCACGACGGCGTCCTCGATGGCCTGACAGGCGCCCTGCCCCAGGTCGGTGGGCATGGCGTGGGCCGCGTCGCCGAGGAGGGTGACCCGGCCGTCGCCCCAGCGCTCGCGCCAGTCGTGGTAGAAGATGTCGGTGCGGATCACCGCCTCTGCGGCGGTGGCGGCCACCAGCCTGCTGGGCAGGCCCGGCAGCGGGCGGGCGAGTTGGGTGGCGCGCTCCTTGAGCACCTTCTGCTCCTCGCGTTCGCCGGGGTCGGCGGCGCAGCTCAGCGTCCAGGCGACCCGGCCGCCCCCGACGTGCCAGGCGCCGCCGCCGACGCGTGTCCCGGCGTGGTGGAACATGTAGACGGTGCCGGGTTCCAGGCCCTCGGGTTTGGGGCTGATGCCGCGGTAGGTGGAGCGTCCGGTGTAGAGCGGCTGCGGCGGTTCGCCATGCAGCTGGGCGAGGATCGCCGAGCGGATGCCGTCGGCGCCGATGAGGACGCTGCCCTGCACGGTCCGGCCGTCGTCCAGTTTGAGGACGACGTCGTCGGGGCCCTGTTCGTAGCCGACGCAGCGGTGGCCCTCGTGGACGGGCACACCGGCTTCCCCGCAGGCTTCCATCAGCAGGTCGATCAGGCCGCCCCGGCTGATGCTGACCGATGGGACGCTGCCGGGCCAGGTGAAGCGGGCGGTGCGCATGCGGTAGATGACGCGTTCGTGTTCGTTGACGCTGGTCCCGCCGCGCACCTGCTCGCCGCGGGCGAGCAGGACGTCGGCGAGGCCGAGCGTGCCGAGTGCGGTGGTGGCGTTGCTCCAGATGGTCAGGCCACTGCCGGCCATGAGGATCTCGCCGCTGCGGCGCCGCTCGTAGACGGCGACGGGAACGCCGCGCCGGGACAGGGCGAGGGCGGCGGTGAGTCCTCCGATGCCGGCGCCGGCGATGAGGACGGGCCTGGTGGGGCTCGGTGGGGTGGGCACGTGTTCTCCGTTTACGTCGTCGGGACGGACATCGTCGGCACGGTCACCGGCTCTCGGTGGTCGGGGGCGGATGTCGTCGGGTCGGTCAGCGGCTGTCGGTCGTCGTCGGGTCGGTGTCCGTCGGATCGGTCAGCGCCCGCAGGTAGCGGGTCAGAAGGGGGGCGTCGACCGTCGGAAAGGCCGCGCTCGCGCCGAGCATCCGGGTGGTGGTGGCGCAGTCGTGGACGGGTTCGCGGAAGTCGTCCGCTCCTTCGCGGGCGAGCAGGGCGTACTCCTGGACGACCAGGGCGAGGCCGGCGTCGCCCGGGCGCCGGTCGGCCAGGTCCCGGACCGCGGTGTGCCACTGGCCGGGCGGGACCAGGCGGGAGGGGTGACCGGCCGGCGGCAGCGCGTCGGCGAGCAGCCGCAGCGGTGTCTTGTCGGCCGGGGCGAAGTGGAAGGTCTCGCCGAGGGCGTCGCGGCGCAGCACCAGGGCGGCGATGGCGTCCGCGAGCTTGTCGACCGGGATGAGGTCGGTGGCGAGGCGGGTGTCGGGGACGAGGCCGGTGAGCGCGCAGGCGCGCATCAGGTGGCAGGCCACGTCCTCGCTCTGCCACAGGCCGGTGCGGCTGTCGCCGGCGATGCGGCCGGGCCGGTGCACGGCGACGGGCAGGCCGCGCCGCGCCGCCTCGTGGGCCAGCCGCTCGGCGGTCCACTTGGACTGGCTGTAGCCGTTGTCGTCGTACGGGGGCGTCCCCGGCAGTTCGGACTCCCGGAGCGTGTCGCCGCCGCGGGCGCGGCCGAACACCGCGCGGCTGGAGACCAGGTGCACGGGTGTGGCGCGCTCGGCGCAGGCCAGCCGCAGGATCTCGCGGGTGCCGTGCACGTTCGGGACGCGCAGGTCCCGGTACGGCAGTGCGTAGTTGACGACCGCACCGCCGTGCAGGATCAGGTCGACGCGGGCCGCCAGGGCCCGGAACTCCTCGGGTGTCAGCCCTAGGAGGGGGGCGGCGAGGTCTCCGCACACGGGCTTGATGCGCCCCGTCCAGGCGGGGTCCCACAGCTCCAGCGCGGTGAGGTGGTCCACGAGCCGGCGCTCGGCCGCCGTGGGGCCGTTCGCCCGCACCAGACAGTGCACGGTCGCCGTGGTGCCGGTCAGGAGCCGGGCGAGGACGAAGGCCCCGAGGAAACCGGTGCCGCCGGTGAGGAGGATGTCGCGGGGCGGCCAGACCTCCACGCCGGCCGGGCCGGGGCGGATACCGTCGTCCAGGGTGGCGTCCGTCTCGGGGCTCCCGTCCTCGGCCGCCCCCGCCCCGGGGTCGTCGAGCGCCCTGGCCAGCGCGGCGGCGGTGGGGTGCTCGAAGAGGGCGCGCACGCCGGGGGCCGAGGGCCACTCCCGCTCGATCCGGTCGTACAGACGCGCAGCGAGCAGGGAGTGTCCGCCGAGTGCGAAGAAGTCGTCGTGCACGCCGACCCGTTCGGCGCCGAGGGCTTCGGCGAACAGCGTCACCAGGCGCCGTTCGGTGGGGGTGGTGGGCGCGTCGTCCGCGGTGGGCCGCGCGGGCCCGCAGGGCGCGGGCAGAGCGGCGCGGTGGACCTTGCCGTTCGCGGTGAGCGGCAGCCGGTCGTGGATCACGGCGGCCGCGGGCACCATGTAGGACGGCAGCATCCCGGCGGCGGCCCGCAGGGCTTCCCGGCCGTCGTCGGCGAGGGCCCCGGGTGCGGCCGGTACGAGGTGGGCGACGAGCCGCAGGTCGCCCGGTGTCGCCTCGTACGGCGTGACCACGGACTGCGCCACCGCGGGGAGGCGGTCGAGCACGGCTTCGATCTCGCCGAGTTCGACGCGGTATCCGCGCAGCTTGATCTGGGTGTCGTCGCGGCCGACGAACTCCAGGTCGCCGTCGCCGCGGTGGCGCACGATGTCGCCGGTGCGGTACCAGCGGCAGCCGTCCCGGGTGACGAAGCGCTGCCGGGTCTGTGCCTCGTCGGCGTGGTAGCCGCGCGCCAACTGCTGCCCGGATATCCATAGTTCGCCGGGGACGCCGACCGGGACGCGCTGTCCGTCGGCGTCGGCGATCCTGAGGCGCATGCCGGGCAGCGGGCGGCCCAGCGGCAGCCGGGTCTCGGTTCCGGTGACGTGGTGGGCGGTCGCCCAGACCGTGGCCTCCGTCGGCCCGTACATGTGCCAGACGGTCGCTCCGGTACGGGACAGACGGCGGACCAGCTCCTCCGGGACGCGCTCGCCGCCGCACACGGCGGTGAAGCGGGCGGGCGGCTGCCAGCCGGCGTCGAGCAACAGCTGCCAGGTGGTGGGGGTGGCCTGCATGACGGTCGCGCCGGCGTCCCGCAGCCGTCGCGCGAAGGCGGCCCCGTCGCGTGCCTCGGCCGGCGGGACGATCTCGATGCGGGCTCCGGTGACCAGTGGCAGGAACAGGTCGGGCACGGACAGGTCGAAGGCGGGGGTGGTGGGTGCCGCCATCCGGTCGTCCGGGCCGATCCAGCCGAGCCCGGTGAGGTTGTCGAGCAGCCGGGTGAGGGAGCCGTGGGTGATCTCCACGCCCTTGGGCCGTCCGGTGGAGCCGGAGGTGTGGATGACGTAGGCCAGGTCGTCCGGGCCGGACAGCGGCTCCGGGTCGCGGTCCGGTTCGGTGGCGAGGTCGTCGGCGTCGAGCAGGACGACGGGAGGGGCGCCGTCCGGTACGCGCTCGGCGGCGTCGGCCGTGGTCACCAGGAGGTCGGCCCCGCAGGAGGCGAGCAGGCCACGGATACGTTCGGCCGGGTGGGCCGGGTCGAGGGGGACGTAGGCGGCTCCCGCCTTGAGGATGCCCAGCAGGCCGGTGAACAGGTGGCGGGACCGTTCGGTGGCGAGCACGATCCGGCTGCCCGGTCCGGCACCGCGGGCGCGCAGCCGGTGGGCGAGCCGGTTGGCCCGGGCGTTCAGCTCGCCGTAGCTGAGAGCGTGTTCGCCGTCTTGGACCGCGGCGCGCTCGGGGGTGCGGGCGGCGTGCGCCTCGAACAGCTGGGGGACGCAGCGGGAGGCCGGTTCGGCCGGTGCGCCGGTGTCCCAGCGGTCGAGGGCGTTCTCCTCCTGCGCCGACAGCACGGAAAGGCCGGTGAGCGGGTCGTCGGGACGGGCGACGGCGGCCGTGGCGAGGGTGAGGAACCGGTGGAGCAGCCGGTCGGCGGTGGCGTCGTCGAACAGGTCGGCGTTGTAATCCAGTTGCAGCCGGTCGTCGGCGTCCCCGGCACCGGGCTGCACGATCAGTGTCAGGTCGAACTTGGCGCCGCCGCCCGGCATGTCGACCGCTTCGGCCGTCACGCCCGGCAGCCGGAGGGCGGGCTCCGGGAGCGGCATGTGGATGAACAGCACCTGGAACAGCGGACTGCGCGACGGGTCGCGTTCCGGGCGCAGTTCCTCCACGAGCCGCTCGAAGGGCACCTCGGCGTGGTCGTAGGCGTCCAGGCAGGTGTCCCGCAGCCGGCGCAGCAGGGTGCGGAAGGAGGGCTCGCCGGAGGTGTCGCAGCGCAGCACCAGGGTGTTGGCGAAGTAGCCGAGGACAGAGTCGAGTTGCGGGTGGGCCCGGCCGGAGTCAGGGGTGCCGACCGCGAAGTCCAACTGGCCGGAGAGGCGGTGCAGCAGCGCCCCGAAGACCGTCAGCAGGGCCATGAAGGGTGTGGCGTCCTCGGCGGCCGCCACGTGGTGGAGGGCGTCGGCCAGGTCGCGCGGCAGGGCCGTCGAGCGGGTCGCGCCCCGGTAGGTCTGCCGGGCCGGGCGTGGCCGGTCGGTGGGCAGGTCCAGCGGCGGGACCCCGCCGAGCCGGTTCCTCCAGTGGGTGACCTGTTCGGCCAGGTGGGTGCCGGTGAACCGGTTCTCCTGCCAGGCCGCGTAGTCGCCGTACTGCACCGGCGGGGCGGGCAGCTCCGGCGCCGTGCCGCCCGCCAGGGCCGCGTATGCGGCGGCGAGTTCCCGCACCATGATCTCGGTTGACAGCCGGTCGGACACCGCGTGATGGGTCACGACGGCGAGGACGTGCTCCTCGTCGGACAGCCGCACCACGGTGAAGCGCGCCAGCGGCGCCCGGTCGAGAGGGAGGGGCCGTTCCGCCTCCTCCGCCAGCAGGTCCCGCAGCCGGTCCTCGCGCGGGCCCGCGGGTATCTCCCCGAGGTCGACGTGGCGCACGGGCAGTTCCCCGCGCCGGGCGACGCGCTGCACCGGGGCGCCGTCGATGGTCACGATGCCGGTGCGCAGCGCCTCGTGCCGCTGGACGAGGAGGTCGACGGCGCCCTGGAGAGCCGCCGTGTCCAGCCGGCCTCGCAGCCGTAGCGCGCCGCGCATGAGGTAGGCGCCCGCGCTGTGCGGGGCGAGGCGGTCCAGGAACCAGACACGGCGCTGCTGGGCGGAGGCGGGCAGGAGGCTGTACGGCCCGTCGGCTCGTTCGAGCACCGGGATCGGGGCGTGTCCCCTCCCTTCGCAGACGCCGTCCCCGCCGTCGTCCCCGTCGTCCAGCAGTTCGGCCTGGGATGCGACGGTGGGCCGTTCGAAGACGGACCGCACGGTGAAGGGGCCGCCGGTCGCCGCGCGCAGCGCCGTGACCAGGCGGGTGGCCAGCAGGGAGTGCCCGCCGAGGGCGAAGAAGTCGTCGTGGGCGCCCACCCGGTTCAGGTCCAGCAGGTCGGCCCAGACGAGGGCGACGGCACGTTCCCGGTCGTCGCGCGGCGCGACGTAGCCTCCGCGGCCGGTGCGCTGCCGTCCGCCGGGGGCGGGGAGCTTGGCACGGTCGACCTTGTTGCGGTTGAGGGTGAGCGGGAGTTCGTCGAGCACCATCAGCACGCCGGGGACCATGTGGGCGGGCAGTCGGGTGCGGGCGAGCGCGTCGAGTTCCTCGATCAGCGTCTCGGGCCGGCACAGGTGGTCCGGGACGACGTACCCCACCAGGCGGGGGTCGCCGGGGGTGTCCTCGCGCACGGTCACGACGGCGTCGCGGACATCCGCGTGGTCGCGCAGCAGCGACTCCACCTCGCCCAGCTCGATGCGGAATCCGCGCAGTTTGACCTGGAAGTCGGTGCGGCCGAGGAACTGGAGGGTCCCGTCAGGGGTGTGGCGCACCAGGTCCCCGGTCCGGTAGAGGCGGCGGCCGGGGTCGCGGGGATCGGGCACGAAGCGCTGCCGGGTGAGGTCCGGGCGGTGCAGATAGCCCTCCGCGAGCCCGTCACCGCCGATGTACAGCTCGCCGGGCACGCCGATCGGGGTGCGGCGCAGCGCGCCGTCGAGGACGAGCAGGTCGGTGTTGGCGACCGGGTGGCCGAGCGGCAGCGGATCGTCGTCGGAGCCGACCCGGTGGACGGTGGACCAGACGGTGGTCTCGGTCGGTCCGTACAGGTGCCAGACGGTGGCGCCCGCGTCGGTGAGCCAGTGGGCCAGGTCGGCGGGCACCTTCTCGGCGCCCGCGCAGGCCGTGAACCCGGCCGGCGGCGTCCAGCCGACCTCCTGCAGCAGGCGCCAGGTGGTCGGCGTGCCCTGGAGGTAGCTGACGCCCGCTGCTCGCAGCCGCTCGCTGAGCCGCTCGCCGTCCAGTACGTCGGCCAGGGGAACGGTTTCGATGCGGGCGCCGCACAGCAGCGGCAGGTAGAGGTCGAGGACGGGCATGTCGCAGGAGACGGTGTTGGCCGCCGCCACCACGTCCCGTGCCGTCATGCCGGGTTCCTCCCGCATGCTGAGCAGGAAGTTGACCACGGGCCGGTGCGGGAGGGCGACGCCCTTGGGGCGGCCGGTGGACCCGGAGGTGTAGATGACGTACGCCAGGTCGTCGGGGCGGGGACCGTCCGGCAGCGGGTCGGCTGGTTCCCGGGCGATGTCGGGCCAGTCCGCGTCCAGGCGCAGCACGCGGGCCGCGGTGCCGGGCAGTTCACCGGCCAGGTGCCGCTGGGTCAGCACGAGGGCGGCGCCGGAGTCCTCCAGCAGGTGGCGCAGCCTCTCCGGGGGGAAGTTGATCTCCATCGGCACGTACGCGGCGCCGGAGCGCAGCACGCCCAGCAGGGCCACCATGAGGTCGGGGCAGCGTTCCATGAACAGGGCCACGAAGGTGCCGGGGCCCGCTCCCTCGGCGCGCAGCCTGCGGGCCAGCCGGTTGGCGCGGGCGTCCAGCTCGGCGTAGGTCAGGACCAGGCTGCCGTCGGCGACGGCGACGCGGTCGGCGTGCGCGGTGAAGGACGGCGCGAGCAGGGTGGGCAGGGACGCCGGGGGGATGTCCAGCGCGGGGCCGGTGCCCCACCGGGCGAGCGTGGCGTGCTCGTCGTCGGGCAGCACGTCGAGGGCGCCGGTGTGCTGCTCGTCGGCGCACATCCGGTCCAGGACGGTGGCGTACTGGCGCAGCATGCGTTCGACGGTGTCGGGCCGGAACAGGTCGGTGCGGTACTCGGCGACGACCCGCCGGCCACCGTCGTGCGGGAAGGCGGTGAAGGTGAGTTCGTACTTGGCCGATTCGGTGACGGGCGGCAGCGGCTCGGACCGGACGCCGGGCAGCGTCAGGCCGGGGGCGCCT
>NZ_JFCB01000061.1 GCF_000725125.1 Streptomyces toyocaensis | reverse complement strand
TCGCCGTCGCCGAGGAACTGCACTTCGGACGCGCCGCTAGCCGGCTCGGGATTGCGCAACCGCCGCTCTCACGCGCGATCCGCCGACTGGAGTGGCGGCTCGGCGTTCAGCTCCTTGACCGGGACCGCCGTGGCGTGGCGCTCACCGATGCGGGCAGTGTGCTGCTTCGGGAGGCCAGAACGACCCTCGACGCGGTCGCGGCCGCTGCGCGTCGGACGCAGCGTGCCGGGAATCCGGAGCGGTCGCTGGTCCTCGCGACGAAGGCCGGGGCGTCCCACGAACTGCTGCGACGGCTCCTCGACGCGCTTGCGAGCGAACCCTGTGCAGCACCGCTTGAGGTCCTCCTGTGCGAGGTCGGCGAGCAGGCACGGCTGCTCCGCGACGGGCACGCCGACGTGGCACTCATGCATCGCCCGTTCGACGACCTCGCCGGGTTCGACACCGAAGACCTCTGCGTCGAAGGCCAGGTCGCGATCCTTCCCGCGGGGCATCCGCTTGCGTCATGCGACCAGCTCTGGATGGCGGACCTCCACAACGTGCCAGACCTGCCGATTGCTCGGTGGCCGCGCCTCGACGGGACCTACCCGGACGGGCCCGGACCCGAGGTGCACACCCAGTCGCAGCTCGCTCAGCTCGTAGCCCTCGGCAGAACGCTGCTGGTCATTCCCGCCTCCAGCCGTGCCTGGCAGTGGCCCGAACACGTGGCGGTGCCCGTCGTCGACGCGCCGAGAGTAACCACGGTGATCGCATGGCCGCCAAGCAGTCGCTCCCTGGCGGTTGCATCATTGGTCCGTGTCGCAGGGAGCATGATCGTCCCGACGAACTGACTCAGCCGAGCGGCCGGCGTTCCATCGCAGGCGGGGTGCATCTGCGTCGTCAGCCCGGGGCTTGCCCCCGAGGAGTGGACACCTGTTCGTGTCGTTATGCGGCAAGTGTCAGGGTAGCTTACTGCTGCTCGTAGACGATCGGTGCCCGCTGTGCGTTCGCCGAGTGCGGCCGGCGGGTGTTGTAGCGCGTGGTCCAGCGGAAGACCACCAGGCGGCAGGCGCGGACCCCGTCGAAGCGGCGGGCACCACGGAGCGTCTCACGTTTGAGGGCGGCGTTGAACGACTCGGCGAGTGCGTTGTCTGCGCTCGTGCCGACTGCGCCTATCGACCGCCTGACGCCCACCTCTGCTTAGAAAAACACGAATTGACGGGAGGTGTACTGGGCAAGTTCAACCGGTCGTTACAACACCGGACTGCGGTAGTGAGCGTAGCTGCTCCTCGAAGACCTCGGCCGGGGTCTTCCAGCCGAGGAGCGGGGTTGGTTATTGATCGCCAGGGCGACGGCTTCGAGGTCCTCGGCGGACCACCGGGACAGGTCGGTGTCCTTCGGAAAGTACTGATGCAGCAGCCCATTCGTGTTCTCGTTCGTGGGCCGGTGCGCGGGTGGCGGGCCGTGAGGTCCATGGCGGAGAACGCGCCGTCGTGGATGCGCAGGGCGAGCTGGGCGCGGTGTAGGACTTCGAGGATGTGCTGATTGCCGCGCACGAGGCGGAACATCTCGGAGATGTGCACGGTGTCGCCCGGCCGCGCGTAGGTGAGAGGGCTGCAAGACCAGGTCCAGCGAGCGCGAGGCTCGCCTCGACGCGTTCCGCTGGCTCAACTGCTACAACACCTGACGCCGTTACTCCCGCCTCGGGCAACGCAGCCCGATCATCTACGAGACAGCACTGGGCGCAACATCAACTACGCTGCCCAAGCCGCAGCCCGTGTCCAGGGTTCCGGGGGAAGGCCCGGGTGCGTTGGGGGCCCACTGGTGCGGTCGGTGTCCATGCCGTCCTTGATGAGCTGAAGCGCGATAGGTGTCACAAAGGCAGGCACCCTCAAGTGATCAACGCACCACCCGCAGATGATCATGTGATCGTGGAGGTACAGGTGCGTGACTACGGGTTTTCGCCGGCACAGCAGGATGAGATCTGGAGACGCTGGCGCGAGGGGCAATCGTTCAGCTTGATCGGGCGGGCGCTCGGGGCACCGATGCAGAGCGCCCGCCGCTTCCTCTGCCAAAGCGGCGGCGTCCGTCTCGCCCCGCAGCAGCGAGCGGAGCGGCATCTGAGCGGCAGCGAGCGCGAGGAGATATCCCGCGGCCTCGCCGCCGGGGAATCGCCCCGGCAACTGGCCAAGCGACTGAACCGATCGCCCTCGACCGTCTCCCGCGAGATCGCCCGCAATGGCGGCCGGGACCGGTATCGAGCCGCCTCGGCCGATACGGCCGCCTACGAACGCGGGCGCCGCCCCAAGCAGGCCAAGCTCGCCCATCGACCTGCACTTCGCGCACTGGTGGAGGCCAAGCTGGCTCTGTGCTGGTCACCCGAACAGATCGCTGGGTGGCTGCGACGGCAGTTCCCTGGTGACACCTCGATGCAGATCTCGCACGAAGCGATCTACCTCTCGCTCTACGACCCCCGCCGACGCCAGGCCATCGACCGAGGCCTCACGCAGCGGCTGCGGTCCGGCAGGCCCATGCGTCGCCCGAAGCTCGCCCGCCGGCCCACAGGGCGGGGCATCATCCGCGGCATGGTGTCCATCACCGACCGCCCCGCCGAGGTCGAGGACCGCAAGGTCCCTGGCCATTGGGAGGGCGACCTCGTGATGGGCACCCGGCCCTCGGCGGTCGCCACGCTCGTCGAGCGCACCAGCCGCTACACAACCATCGTGGCGCTGCCAGATGGCATCAAGGCCGAGCAAGTCACCCCGCACCTCACGCGGAGCCTTCTTGGTATTCCGCCGCAACTGCGGCGGACGCTTACGTGGGACCGAGGCCGGGAGATCGCCGAGCACCAGGCCATCACCACCGACACACGGATGCCGATCTATCTCTGCAAGCCGCGTAGCCCGTGGCAGCGCGGCACCAATGAGAACACCAACCGGCTGCTTCGGCAGTACCTCCCCAAAGGGGCGGACCTCCGCACGTTCAGCCAGGCCGACCTGGACGCCATCGCCCACGAGCTCAATCACCGTCCGCGCAAGACTCACGGCTACCGCACTCCGGCGGAGGTCTACGCTGACCTTCTGAACAGCGGTGATGCGCTGACCCCTTGAGCTCGCCCAGGTTTGTTGTCACCGAGGTCGGCGGCCCTCTCCTACCGAGAATCTTGACCGCCGAACCCGGAGTCGTGTCCCTCAGCGGGCCGATGTAGTCGGCGCTCCGGAAGCCGTGTGATCGCGGCGCTCACTGCCAGCCCGAGCGTGACACCGACAGCGGAGGCAACGCTCTGCACCCAGGCATTGTCGGGGGAGCCGGGCAGGACGGAGCTTGTGAGCCGGCTGGCACTCCACAGGACTGCTACCGCGGCCAGTGCGGCCGGCCAGCGGTGCCGTACCCCGTCGATGATGTCGCCATAAAAGAGGAGCAGCAGTGCCATGCCGAAATCGTCGTCCCAGCCGAGCGCGGTGAGGCCGGCCTCGAAGGCAAGCGCGAACAGCCAGAGCCCCGCCAGTTGCCGGGCGACCGTGGGCGGCTGTCGTCTTGCATCACGCGGGGGCCAGAAGAACCGCGTGATGTGCTGGATAATCGCGTACTTCTGCATGACTCGGTCCCGATCCCCCGGGGTAGCCGACTTCTGCCGGCGCTCAGTAGTAGGACGCACGGGAGCAGGACGCGGTTGTGGTGAAGTGACGCCGCAAGGAATCGTTGCGGGGAGCCAGAGGCTGTCGATCTTCGCTTCTGGTGACAGAAGGGCTGCCGAATGAGCCTGTGTCGGCTCTTCTCTGGCTCCCCTGGTGACAACTTCCGTCCTTCGGTTCAGCAGGCTGGTTGTCACCGACGGTGTTGTGGGCGGTTAGGCCTGAGCGCGACAGGTCGACAACTGTGGTCATCCGTGTCCGATCTCCTAAAGGGTGTTGCACAAGACTGTGTTTGGGCAGGTCAGGGCGAGTGGAGGCAGTTCTCTGGTCATGATGCGAGGGCGAGGTTGTGCATGTGGGCAACGGCCTGGACGGCGTGGTGGAGGCCGTCGCCGTGTTGCCGGCAGTCGCGGAGGATCTTGTAGTTCTTCATCCGGCCGATCACATGCTCCACCCTGGCACGGACCTTGCGGTGCGCGGCGTTGTCATCCGCCTCGCCCGGCAGCAGCTCGCGTCGGGGGCGTTTGCGGTGCGGGGTGACCATGCCGCAGTTGAGGTAGGCGCCGTCCGCCAGGACGGTCACGCCCTGGCAGTGCCCGGCCAGGCCGGAGGCACGCCAGGCATGCGCGTCCGCGGTGGTGCCCGGCACCGGTCGGGCCGCCGCGATCACCAGGCGGGTGTCGGCGTCCCCGATGACCTGCACGTTCGCCGAGAACCGGTAGTTGCGTGACGAGGAGCCGACCTTCCGGTCGCGGACCGGGATGAGGGTGCCGTCCACGATCCACAACCGGTCGGCCGCATCGCCTCGGGACAGCACCTTGTTGCGGACGTAGAGGAGACCGGTGCCGCCCGGACCCGGCACACCGTCGAGGACGAGATCCCGAACAGCGGCCCGAGCTGCCGCATGATCCAGCGGCTCGGTCCGCTGCTCGCACTGGAGCCCGTCTCTCGACCACGGTCGCGGGCCCAGTCCACGAGGTCACCGGCGTAGCCGCGGTCGGCCCAGACCTGGGTGATCTGCGGCTGGGTGAGACGCAGCCGCCAGAACACATCGCGGGCGGCGTCGCGGTCCTGGATATCGGCGGGCGTCACCGTGATCATCACGGGCAGCCCGAGCGTGTCCACGGTGATATGTTGCTTGCGGCCGTTGATTTTCTTCGCGGCGTCGTAGCCGCGGCTGTCCTTGCCGACGGTCGAGGCGCCCTTGACCGACTGGGAGTCCACGATCAGCGTCGCCGGATGCGGGCAGCGGCCCTTGCCGGTACGAATCCGGCGGCGGAGCTGGTCACGGATGTAGGTGACGACCCCGGCCCGGTTCCACCTCCAGAAGAACCCGTAAACCGTCTCCCACGGAGGGAAATCCGCAGGCAGGGCCCTCCACTTCGCGCCGTTGTCGACGATGTAGCGGATGCCGTCGACGATCTCCCGCCGAGGCCACTTCTCGGGGTGGCCGCCGGTCTTGGTCTGGCAGGCCGGGACGGGCAGCAGGGGTTCCAAGAGGGCCCATTCGGCGACGGAGGTGTCGGACGGGTAGCGGCGGCGACGGGCGGCAGCGGACATGGCGGGCTCGGCAGGAGATCGGTGGTGGACGGGGGGCTATTTGGAGAGCTGGGCCAGGGTGGCGCGGACGCCGGTGAGCTGGGCGGTGGCGAGCTGGACCCATTCGTCGTCGGGGTAGCGGGCCAGGTGCGGATCGAGCGTGCCCGTGATCACCCGGGTGAGACGGCCGAGGATCTGCCGGAACTGCCGCTTGTCGTACTCGATCCAGTCCGCAGGGTCGTCGGAGAACATGAACCCGTCCCGGCGGGTCCATGTGATCGGCGTCAGATTCTCAGCGGCGACGACGTCGCGGACGTGCCGAATGCCGCGGCCGGCCTGCGAGCGGGTCAGGCGGGAGGCGGCCATCAGCTGGTAGGTGTGCAGGCCGGCGGGGCGTGCTTCCATCAAGGCGACACGGACCAGGTCGCCGTAGTACTCGGCCAGCGGCCGGGCCTCCCGGCGTCGAGGCATGGCCTACTCGCCTTTGAGCAGCTGGACCAGCTGCTCGTCCAGGGTGAACTCGCCGTTGTCGAGCGCGCCTTCGAGCCAGTCTGCCGCCGCGCGGACCCTGCCGATCTGTCGGCGCACGGTCTCGCGCTCGTCCTCGGTGAACTCCTGCCCGCGCAACTGCGGGACCAGGCGGCCGAGGGTGGCCACGAAGCCGTGGCAGGAGCCGACCAGGTCGAGGTACTCGATGGTGTGCTCAATAGCGCGGACGGCCGGGGTGCGTTCCCGGATCCGGTCCCGGGTCTCGGTGGAGTTGTCGAACTGAGCGCGGTTGACGAGCATCCGGGTGGTGTCATCCCGCATAGCCGTCCGGGCAACGGTCGGGCGGCGCAGCAGGTCAGTGGTCACCTGCTGGGCGACGGTGTCGTCCCTGGTCAGCTCCGTGACGACCCGGACCCTTTCAGCGGGAGTGACGTGCTCGCTCACCGCCGGCCGCTTCAGCAGGTCGGTGGCGACCTGAGCGGCGACCTCGTCGTCCCGAGTCAGGTCGGCCACGGCCTGGACCTTCTCATCCACCGTGACCGGCCGGTCGACTCGCTGGCCGACGACCCGTTTCGCGCCGTCCGGTGTCCACTGCCGAGCCCCAGTGCGTGGGTTGAACGGCGCGTCCTCGATCGCCGCCCACCGCTCTTCCTCGTCCGCGACCGACGCGAGGATGCGGTGAACCGTGAACGACACGCCCTCCTTGCGGCGCCCCTCGGGCCAGCGGTTGGCGGTGTAACGCCAGTCCTCCACCGTCCGGCGTTCGACGCCGATGTCGTCCGCGAACATCTGCAACGACTCCGTCACGGTGAACAGGTCGTCCGTGCCGTTCGGCATCGAACCGCCCACCGACCTCATCGGCTCGATCTCCAACGCCATGTCATCCAGAGCGAATTGCGAGCGGGCGATCTGCGCGATCAGTTCCTTGGCCTGGGTGACGAGCTGTTCGTAACGCTGCCGGTTGACGTTCCCGATCCGGTCGGTCACGTCGGCCATGATGACCACCGTCCTCGCCCGGGTCCGACCCAGCCACCACGACGTGACCGGTCAAAGGGGCGCCGGCCCCGGTCACCGTCCACCGTGACGCGCGCACGATACGCCGGGGCAGGGCGTGAGCCAGGGGCGCTCGAAGCGCACGGACTTCACTCTCAACTGCTTTGCAAGGCATGGGGTGTTCGAGGTGTCCGAGAGGCGTTCGGCTATGGCGTTTCTGTAACGCCGTTCCGCGACGCCCGCCGCTGGCGGCAGGCCCGCACGCGGCAACGGTTCGAGCAGTACACCGCCGCCCTCGACCGCTCCACCCCCACCGTCCACGATCGCCCGCAAACCGGGCACTTCGCCTGCTCACCCCGCTGCAGCGCGGCCACCCGCTGCCGGGTCCGCTGAAGCCTCCGCCACTGCCGTGACCTGCACCGACCCGAGCAGAACACCGCCTCCGCCGCCATCGCCTGCGGCAGCGGATCACCGCACTCCCGACAGTACCGCCGAGCCGTCCCGCCAACCCCCACAACTCAGATCATCCAGGCGCACGCACCTCATTGCCAGGGATCGAAAACACCTACTCATCGGCTTCCGCCTCCGGCTGCTGGCCGTACAGGATCCCCCACATCGCACCATCGGTTGCGGCGGTGCGGGAGCGGGCGGCGACGATCTTCTCCAGGCGGGTGCCGTGTCCAGCAACTCGCGCAGGGCGAGCGCCAGGTCGTGTCCGTGCTGTGCGCGGTCTGCGCGGCGGGCGACGGTGCGCTTGATGTGCTGCCAGGTGAAGTCGGTGAATGGGGCGCTGACCAGGGAGTGGTGGATCCACGGCACCGCCTCCCACCCATATCCGCGGGGCTGGTCAAACTTCGGCAGGCGTACCCAGACCTGGCCGGGCGCGTGCGGGTTGTAGTGGATCTCCCACAGGCCGTCCGCCGCCGGGGAGCGCTCGCCGCGGTAGGGGTTGAGGACCTTGTGGTCGTAGGTGCGGTAGTCGATGCGGATGCCGTAGTCGTTGATCTTCTGCCGCTTGACGGGCATCAGCTCGATGTAGTCCTCGCGTCCCAGCGGCACCGGGACGTATCCGCACACGGCGACCAGCGTCGCCCACATCTCGTTCGGTGACAGGGCGCGGCGGGGCATCATCGGGTGCCGCAGTCCGTCGTGCTCGCGCTCCTGCCACCCGCAGATGATCCACTCCTGGAACATCTCGGCCAGCTGGGTCAGTGTCCACACCGCCTCGCCCGCGGCGTCCTTCCCGCGCTCGCCGGTGTGCGATCCCGTGTAGGCGGCCACATGCTGCACGAACAGCGTGTTGATCGAGGAGAAGGTGCGCTCCACGTGCCCCTTGGCCGGCCCGTTTCCCGGCGGTGTGGGCTGCACGGAAATCCCCAGCGACTCGCAGGCGGCGACGAACGAGGACGAGACGAACACATTGCCCTGGTCGACCACGATGGTCTGCGGGGTGATCACCGGCCGCGCCGCGGCGCCTTCCAGCCGGGCATCCACGCTCATCAGCCGCTCGTAGGGCACCACCGAGTGTTCCATCGCCAGCGCCTCGGCCCAGCCGGGCCGCATCGGCGCCGGGACCGTCATCTGCGCCAGCAGCTGCGCCGCGTCCACGCTGCGGGTCCCTTTCGCACGCAGCACGGCCGCGCAGATGGTGCGGGTGGCCACATCCAGCGCGATGGTCAGCTCCGGACGCTCCACCACCCCGTCATCGAGCACCACGAAGGCGTCCAGCACGGTGCTGTCCATCATCACCAGCTCACCCGGCGCCATCACCGTCGTCGGGACGAACGGGGGAGCCGGCCGGGCTGAGCGCCAGCGGCGCTGCCGCGCACTGCCCAGCAGCCCACGTCCGTCGGCGATGGCGTGCACGAGCCGGTTGAACGTCGCACTCGAGGGCAGCGGCACCACCCCGTCCCCGTACTGCTCGTCCAGCAGCCGCTCGGTGTACACCCGCAGCCGCCCCAGCGTCCCGCTGGAGCGCTCCCGCCCCGCCTCCAGCACTTCCCGTAGGGCGGCCACCACCCGCTCGTCCGCACGCCCCAGCGCCGCCCGCGGCCGGGTGGCCCGGTGGTCCACCAGCCCCCACACCCCCTCACGGTGGTAGCAGGCCCGCATCCGCCGCACCGTCACCACGCTGGTGGGCATGCCGGCCGCCGACAGCTCCGCCGCCTTCGCCTCCTCGCGCTGCGCCAGCGTCCGCGCCTGCGGGTCGTACTCCGCCCGCGCAGGGGCTACCGCACCGAACCCGCCCGGCCACCCCGTCTCCACCTCCCGCACATGCCGCTCCCAGACAAGCGCCCGTTCCCGCACCGCCTCGGGTAATGACTCCAGCAAGCCCAGCGGCGGCACCCTGGGCACTCCCGGCGCATCCAAGATTTCGCACCCCGCATCGGCGAACAGCAGCGACAGCAGAACCGCCGCTACCGCACCATCCTCGGCGACCAGCCGCACCTGACCGTCAGCAAGGGCCGCCACCCTCCAGGTACGCCCCCCGAACCAGACCTGACACCCCAGCTCCACCACCGGCCCGCCCGGCATCCCGCTGGCCGCCCTCACTCCGACGCCTGCGCCCACACCGACATCCGCTCATGCATCGGCGCCCCCAGGTCCGCCGCCAGCCGTCCCGCCCACAGGGCATGGAACAGCGCGGGAAGCACCACCAGCGGATCCCCGATCCTGCGTACGCCCTCCCACAACGGCGCGGGCTCGGCGAACGCCTCCTGCAGCGCGCCAGCCAGCAACTGACCACCGTGGTGACGCGGGTGCCGGTATCCGGCCAGCCAGGTCACATTGCGCCGGTAGATCGGGTCGACAGGCCCGAGCACCCAGTACCGCCAGCCCGCCGCTGTACAGATCTCTCCGACCACCGCAGCAAGAGACCGCTGATGCCAAGACAGCTCTCCTCTCCCTGTGCAGTCGGCGAACACTCCCTGGCCATCGGCCAGCCGGAGCATCAGCTGAGGAGCATGCGCCCGCACCCCGCTCGGCACGTGCCACCGCAGTTCAAGCGGCCGGGCGGCCAGGCCAGTGACGCGCGGGTCGCGGTCGAGGAGCATCACGTGCAGTCGCATCGCTGCGGACCCGTAGTGCACCAGCCGTCCGGTGGTGGCCGACCACCACCATCCCGGTGCCAGCCGCTTGCCTTTGCGGGCCGGGAACGGCGTCAGCGGCGGACAGCTTTCGAAGACCACCTCGGCGGCGGCCGACGACCACCTCGAACACTCCGTCGCTCCGCCCGCAGCTCGGAACAGCACATCCACTGACTCGACTTCGAGCCGCCGTGTCCTCGCCCCGTCCCACCCAGCATCCTGCATACAGAACCAAACGGCTTATCGGCCCATCCGGTAATGGGCATGCGCGGCCCATCGGCGAACGTCAGCTGCGCCTGGACTCTTCTGCAGCCCAGGTGTAGCCCAGCTCGGCGAGGGCGGCCCGCTGTCTCGCATCCAGCCGGTCACGCCTGGCCTTCTGGTTACTCAGAAATACACCCAGCTTGATCGCCGAACCGTCCGGCAGCACCTCGATGTGCGCCCTTCCAACGACGGTTCTGCCTTCCCGCTGGATGTACTGGGTAAGGGCTGTCATGCCGCGCTGGAAGGCTGATGTCTTCCTGGCGCCCTTGGCCGCCGTGACCGGGGCGGGCCGCTCGGCGGGTTTCACGCCCAGTGCTGCCAGCCGCTGCTGTTGCTCTTCGGAGAGTTCCGTCCAGCTGCGACGTTGCTGCTGGAGCCACCGTCCGATGTCGTCGCCGTCCATGAGTACGCCGGGCGCGATGTCGGGCAGGTGGCCGTCGGGTTCATCGGCGGCGAGGTCGGCGAGGACGCGGTAGTGGCGTTGCCAGTCCAGCGGCCAGGGGCAGTCCCAGTCCGGGTCGACCGCGGCCAGCTGCTTCGCGCGCTCCGCCGCCCGCTCCGGGTCCTTCCCCAGGCCGCCCTTCCGGCGCAGGTTGGCCGTGTGCTGACCGACCGGGACCATCGCCTCGCCCTCGCCCCACACGGCGTCCTGCCGCGGCGCGAGGTGCCCGGTGGCCCGCCGGTACGACCGCAACGCGGCGAGCTTGGCCTCCCACGCCTCCTCACCCGGCTCCCACACCATCCCGGCCTCCGGCAAGTCGAGCAGCTCCTTGCGCCGCTCCTCCAGCTCACCGGCCCGCAGCGCCTTTCTCTGCTGGTGCACCCACCTGCCCAGCGGAAAGTCCTTCGTCACCCCGACCTCGACCTCGACGTCATAGGGAACGGCGTAGAGGCCGGTGATCTCGTTCTCCGCCCGCCACCGGATCAGCGCCTGGTAGCCCTCCAGCCACACCAGGGACTCCGGCCGGTACACCCGCGTACGGAGGAAAGCCGCGATGGTCGCGGCGTCGCGCGGGCTGGAGAAGTGCAGCAGGGCCGCTTCGGCGGCGGCCTGCGTGTCGTCCTGGTCCTCGCCGTCGCCCTCGCCGCTGGCCCCGACGATCTGGCCGTCTTCGTCACGCCGGATGTGGACCTTGCGCTTTCCGCTGGTGAGGGCGCGGGTGGCGAGTTGCTCGACGAGTCGTTCGTCATGACTGCGGAGTCCTTGGAGGACCGCTACCAGGGGGCGGAACGAGGCACTGGCGACCATGTCGGTCGGGTCCTCGCCCGGCTCCAGGAACACCGGCACGATGATCCGCGCCACCTTGGTGCTGCCGTCCCGGTTGGGCCGCAGGGCCCGGCCGATGTTCTGCACGATCTCGACCTGGGAGCCGCGGGTGTCGGCGAAGCACACGGCCTCCACGCCCCGTTCACCGGTGATGTCCACGCCCTCCCCGAGCACACGACAACTCGCCAGGAACGCCCGGTGTACCCGCCGGCCCGCGGCATCGATCCCGTTCGCGAACTGGCGCAGTACTTCGCGTCGTTCGGAGACGAGGTGGTCGCCGCACAGCCACGCCGACCACACGCGGTCCGGCGGGACGTGGCGGCCGGCCTCCAGCTCGTAGAACTCTGCGTCGATCGACGACTTCGGCAGCTTGTCCGCGGCCGCGAGGTCGTCGCCGGTGGCGTCGTTGACGTACAGCTCGGCTGCCGTCTCCGGCATGTTCTCCGCGAACGCCATCGCCTCTTCCACCTTCTGGTGGAAGGTCATGACCGTACGCAGGTTGTCCGCGGCCGCGTGCTCCAGGAGTGCGGTCTGCAGCAGGGCCAGGCGCCGGCCGCGCCGGGCCTCTTCGGACTCCCCGGGGACGGGGGAGGGGTCGCGGATCTCGAGGACGTCGATCTCGAATCCGGCGAGGATGCCCCGCTCGATGGCCTCCGAGAGTCCGAGTTCGGCCAGCCACGGCCCGTAGGTCTGGGAGTCCTGGCCCATCGAGGCGATCTCCAGCTCCTGGCTGCCGGTGCCCTTCTGCGGGCGGGGCGAGGCGAGGATGCGCGGGGTCGCGGTGAGGTACAGCCGGAAGTCGGCCGGGATGCGGGCGTTGTCGTGGATCGCCGCCCACGGCCGCCCGAGATCGCCTGCGGTTGAGTGGGCTTCGTCCACGATGGCGAGGTCGAAGCCGCTCATTTGCTGTCCGTAGAGCCGCTCCCCGCCCGCCAGGGCGGCCTCCAGCGGTCCGCGCACCTTCTCCTGGCCCAAGGGGTCCTCTGGGTCCTCGCGGTCCACGAGAGAGGCGTACGTGGCGAACACGACGACGGGCCCGCTCCCGGCCCACAGGGCGAGCTGGATCGCGTTGGTGGTGGTGCGCACCCCGAGCCGCTCCAGGACCTCGTCCTTCTCCAGCGAGCACACCGCCACCATCGGCGCGCGGTGGCCCACCAGCCGCCACGCCTGGGCGGTCTGCACGAGCAGGTCCAGGGTCGGCACGGTCACCAGGACCCGCCCGCCCGGGAAGCACTCCAGCGCGCACGCGGCCGCCGTGATCGTCTTGCCCGACCCGGTCGCGGACACGATCGTGCCCCGCGCCCCCTCCGACGGCACGGATGATCTTGCAGGGAATTCCACCCACCGACGGAAAGCCGCTTTCTGGGCTACCTGGTGTTCCCGAAGCTGAATACCCAGCATTCCCACGCTCCTCCCCTGCCTTCTTTTCCGCTCGCTTCGGAAGTCACAGGGACGGCGTGAAGGGCGGCACGGACACCGTACCGTCCTCGCCCACCACGATCCGCTCGGCAAGCTGGGCCAGGACCTCAGAGGGCCGCAGCCCCGTCCGGCCGGCCACCACCCGGACCAGCCGACTGGACGCGGCGGACAGCCGGACCTCCGCCCGCAGCTCATCGGCTTCCTCTCCCTGCCGTTCCCCGAAGGCGGCCTGTGCCGCAAGCGCACCAGCAAGCCGTTCCTCACGCTCGCGAGCCCACCCCGAGCCTTGAGCGTCCCGTTCCGGCTCGTACACGCTCCAACCGGCTATAGCCATCAAGTCCCTGACACGCTGCCACTCAGCGTGTTTGGCCAGCCAGATGACAGCCAACCGCTCCCGGTCCATCTCGAACTCGTAGAAGGAACCGTTGCCCCTCAACTGATCCGCGGTTTCCCGCTCACGGACAGCGGCCTTCGCGACCTTTTCCGCAACGGCGGCGACGTCCAGGCCATTCGCCTGACGCCGGACCTGATCCCGCGCCACATCCTGAGCACTCCACATGCGTTTTCCCTTTTTCGGAAGCGCGGGCATCTGGTCCCGCATCAGGTGGTTGGAGGGTGTCCCGTGTTTCCGCCAACACTACATGCTGTATCAATCTGATGCAGCATGTACACCGGCACCCGGCACGAACGAGCAACCCCCTACTCTCGCAGCCAGCCCGGCCCGCGCCA
>NZ_JFCB01000060.1 GCF_000725125.1 Streptomyces toyocaensis | reverse complement strand
GGAGGACTGCGGCGGGCGGTGTGAGACCAGCCCGGACGTCGGAACACCCCCGCGTCGGCGAGGAGGACTTGCGGCCCTCACCGCGGTCGACGCTGGAGTACGGGACACCCCCGCGTCGGCGGGGAGGACGCCGGCATCGACGACGACGGCAACGTCCACGACGGAACACCCCCGCATCGGCGGGGAGGACCCGAGGATGAGGTAGGGTCACCAGCCGAGCGGCGGAACACCCCCGCGTCGGCGGGGAGGACCAGCGCTCGCGGAGGTAGCCGAGGATCTCGGCCGGAACACCCCCGCATCGGCGGGAGGACGACTCCAACGCAGGCGGCACGATTACCGTCCGCGGAACCCCCCACGTCAGCGGGGAGGACTTGCCGAAGCCGCGGGTGAGTTCCCCGGTGGCCGGAACACCCCCGCGTCGGCGGGGAGGACACCGGCAGCGCGTCCGTGCCGAACAGTTTCAGCGGAGCACCCCCGCGTCGGCGGGGAGGACTGCACCCCCATCGGCACCGAGGAGAGACCAGCCGGAACACGCCCGCGTCGGCGGGGAGGATTCAAACACGCGATCGGCCACACTTTGTTGAGGCGGGACACCTTAGCGTCGGCGCACACGACATCGACTACCTCTTCGTCGACGAGATTCACAACGGAGCACCTCCGCATCGGCGGAGACGACGGCGACCGGTACCGCGCACCTTCGCGTCGGCGAAGAGAGGCAGCGTCACGGGCACCATCCTGCCTGATCGGGGCCACCGCGTCGGCAAGGACGACGTCTGAAACCGCGTTCGCATCGCGTCGACGATCGGAGCCCTCCGTCGGCGGGGAGGACCCGACACCGGCCCCAAGGACGCCAACTACATCGGAAGACCCCCGCGTCGGCGGGGGAGGACCCGGAGTTGTACATGCGCCGCACGCTCGACTGCGGAACACCCCCGCGTCGGCGGGGAGGACGGAGCTGCCGGCCGCGCCTGCCGACACCGGGACGGAACACCCCCGCGTCGGCTGGGAGGACGGCCCGCGAGGCGGCGTGCTCACCCGGCACAACGGAACACCCCCGCGTCGGCGGGGAGGACACTAGGGACGTGGCCCGTTCCACGGCGCCGTTCGGAACACCCCCGCGTCGGCGGGGAGGACGGGAGGGCCTCCTCTCGTACACCCGCGCACCACGGAACACCCTCGCGTCGGCGGGGAGGACATCACGATGAACGTCGGAGGGGCGGTCATTTGGCCAGCTTGTCGAGGGGGGACAGGGGTGTGCTGTTGGGGTTTGCTGCATGTCCAGGCCCTGATCGTCGGCACGGTCGAGGCGACGCGTGTCGTCCGGTGCAGCAGTGACGGTGGGGTTGCCTGCGCTCGTGTGGAGTGTCGGCATCATCCGCTTGTAGTCGGACATCTGGTTCTGCGGTGTAGCCCGGTTGCGCAGAACGTGTTCGGTCAGCGGGGATCGTCTGCATGTAAGAGGTGACGGACCCCTGGGGTCCGTCACCGTTGGCTCAGAAGAGCCAGCTGACGAGTTCGCTGGTCAGAGCACGGATTACCGCGCTGACCACTACGCGTGAGGTACCGAGAAGTACTTCGCGACGCAGGACGAACTTGTGCAGGAACCGGGACACTGCATCTCCAGAGCGCAGACTGGGCCGAGGTCGCGCCACATCCCTCGGGAGGGTCGTGCGTTCGTCTCGGCGTAGTCGTCGTCTGGAGAGTCAATGGGGCTCCGCGCACCTCCCAGGGAGGCGTGCAGCGGTATGTACTCTACGGCGGATACACGCTGGTGTGGCAGCGCTTGAGGGAATTCCTCCCCGCCGGTCTTCAAAGAAGTGCAGCAGGAGGGCGGGGGAGGGGGGAGTTGCGGTCGGGTCTTTCTGCCGCGACCTTTTGAGGCACACCTGCACTGCATCCGTGACAAGGAGCACCCCATGTCCCTGGACCCCCGCCTGTGGGGCAAGGCTGCCGGGCTGGGCGAGGACGCCCGCGGGGCTCACCGCACGCACCCTTTGATCTGTCATCTGCTGGATACGGCCGCCGTCGCGGAGGTCGTCTGGGATGAGCTGCTGACCTCGCACCAGCGGAGCATGGTGGTCGGGGCACTGCAGGTTCCGGAGGAGGAGATGCGGGCGCTCGCGGCGTTCTGGGCGGGACTGCACGACATCGGGAAGATCAGTGTGCCGTTCCAGCTCCACCGGGCCGGCCCGAAGAACGCGGATGGAGAGCTGCTGGCGCAGGAGCTGGGCGGTGAGCGGGGGTACGGGTTCGCGGCTGGCGCCGCGCAGGACAGGCAGTCGCACGAGGCGGCAGCGCACTGGTGGCTGGTGGGGGTCTTCGAGGAGATCGGCTATCCGTCGTCGAGGCGGCGTCCGCAGTCCCAGCTCAGTCATGCGGTGGCCCAGATGCTCGGTGGGCACGGCGGTCGCTACCACCCGGTCGTCCGCGGCAAGGACTACAGGTGCCCTGCCGTCCGTCACCCCGGTCTGGGCACGGGTGGGTGGGAGGAGCAGCGGCGGGTCCACTTTGATGAGGTGCGCAGAGTGACAGGGGCGGCCTCGGTTCCGCGAGGGCGGATGACGCCGGGAGCGGCTGTCGTTCTGACGGGGCTGGTGGTTTTGTCGGACTGGCTGGCCAGCATCGAGGTAGAGATCCAGGCCAGGCTCAGGCAGGAGGGATGGGCCGGGGCTCCTGAAGACCTGGACGCTTACTGGAAGACCGCCCGCGAAGCGGCTCTCCGTCTGGTGCAGAAGACCGACCTGCTCGGGACGGGTTTCACCCGGCCGGATTCGGTTCGGTGTGTAGGTGAGACCAGCCTTCTGGCCAGCATGGAGGGCCAGCTGCCTGATTTGGTGACCGAGCACGGTCCGGGCCTGGTGGTGGTGACGTCTTCGCCGTCGGAGGAGCGTACGGAGGCGGCTCTTCAGGCAGCAGCGGCCTTAGGGTATGCAGCGGGCGCGCGCGGTCTTTTCTATGCGCTGCCGACCGGCTCATCGGCCGACAGCCACATGGCGCAGGTGCATGCTTTCGCTGAGCAGGCCCTGACGGGTCCCTGGCGGTCGCTGCTGCTGCACAGCTCTTCGCGGTTGAAGCCGGCGGAAGCCGCAAGGCAGTGGGCACAGGCCCATACGGCCGGTGATGTCAGCGCGGAGCCTGGCGAGGAGTGGGCCCCGGCGGCGAACAGCTGGCTCAACTCCCATCACCGCGCGCTGCTTGCTGCGCTGGGCACGGGGACGGTGGACGAACTTCTCCAGGCAGTCATGCCGGTGAAGTTCAACGTGATGCGGCTCTTTGCGTTCTCCGGCAAGGTCGTCGTGGTGGACGAGGCCCATGCCCGCGGCGCCTGGGGGCAGAAGCTGATGCTCCGGTTCCTGGAGTGGGCCGCTGCGCTGCGGATTCCGGTCGTCCTGGCCGCGTTGTCTGCGGACAAGTCGGTCGATGCAATGCTGGCGGCCTATCACCGTGGCGCTGGAGGGGCCGGGGAGCCGATGGCGCAGCCTCGCCGGCTGCCGGCATGGTCGTTCGTGGACGCTCATAGCGGACGCGGGCACCTGCCTCGGCAGCCCGCGGAAGCCGTTCGCACCAGCACGCTCAGCATCAAGGTCCGTGACGGTGCACCGTACGACGAGATCCAGGCGGCTCTTGTACCCCTGGTCGAGGCCGGCAACGGCAGGGCCGTGGTCTACCGGCCGACGCCTGCGGACGCCATCACCACGTTTTGTCAGCTCTCGCAGGACCTGCCCGGCCTCGACGTGAGCCTGGTTCATGAGCAGATGCACAACAAGGACCGGTGGCGGCGTCTGGCGGCCTGCCGGGATACCTTCTCTCCCGGCGCCGGCATAAGCGGTCCTTCCGTGCTGGTGACGACGCCGATGCTGGAACACGTCAGAGGTCTGCGATTCGACCTCGTCGTATCGGGGCCGGCGCCGCTCGCGGGCCTGCTGGCCCGTGCGGCACAGGGCGCGGGCGACCGGCCGCGGCTCGTGGTGCTCCAGGCGGACGACACGTCCGAACTGGACGACGTCGCCCTGGTGCGGCGTACTGGCATGGTCCTGGGGGTCGGCAGGACGATTTCCATGCCGCAGGACGTGCCCCTGCTGTTGGACGAGGTGTACGCCGACGAGCTCGTCGACAGGCTGGGGGAGGCTGCGGCGCGTGAGCTTCAGCAGCTGGACAACCGGCGGGCGGTCCGGGAACGTAGAGCCACCGGTACCGCAGGCTGGCTGCAGGTGCCAGGGCCGCGGGAGCATGACGGCGACCTCGGCCTGCTGAGCCGTGACCACCCCGGTATGGAGCCCGAACTGCTCTCCTGCGTGCTGGGCGAGGAGATGGTGCATGTGGTGTGCCTGCACCAGGGGTCTCTCCTGGAGGACGGGGTCCTCAAGGAGAAGCTTGTGTTCGAGTCCAAGCGTAAGCGCAGACCGAAGCCGGGCCAGCTTGTCCCCTATCTGATCCCAGTGCCGCAGCGGCTCGTCGAGGGCGTGGCGGGCGATGCGAGCAGCGACTGGCGTGGCATGGCCGCCCTCAAGAATGTCCTCCGGCTGAACATGGTCCCGGAAGACGGTACGTGGGTGCGAACCGGCGAGGGGCGCCGCTTCCGCTTAAGCGGACTGGGCCTGACTGTCGATCAATTACCGTAACGGCCTACATCCTCCCCGCTTGTCCTTCTAGTATTCCGTGACGCGCAACAAGGGGGGTGGGGGCGCGTGAACACGTCTGCGTCCAATCTGATCGACCAGCCATGGATCCCGGTCGCGTGGGTGAAGGGGCAGTCGGGTCCCCCTGAAGTGGGGCTCAGGGACCTGTTTGTGCACGCCCGGGAGATCCGCACTCTGCTGGTCCCGGAAGCTCCGGCTCACTCGGCGCTGCTGCGTTTGCTGTATGCGCTGACCGCCCGGATCACCGCTTTGGACGAGGCAGGGCCCGGAAGCTGGGGCGACCGGCGGGAACAGGTCAGGGAACAGGGATTTTCCGAGCAGAGCATCGACCTGCCGGACGGCCGCAAAGCTGGTACCGAGGGCTACTTCGGTCAGTGGAGCCACCGTTTCGACCTGTTCGACGGCGATCGTCCGTGGCTCCAGGACCCCCGCCTGCCTGACCAGTGCGACAGGAACAACACCGCCGGCGTCCACAAGCTGGTCATGAGCCGGGCAGCGGGCAACAATCACTCCTGGTTCGAGCACTGGAGCCACGACAATCCCGTACCTCTCGATCTTTCGCAGTCGGCATTAGCGCTGCTGACCTGGCATTACTGGGGAGACCCCGGCGGCCTTTCGAGACGTGCGGTCGGGGAGGTGAGGAGCCACTATGCGAAAGCCTCACCCCTGCGGGCCGCGCTGTCGTACCACCCGCAGTGCGACAACCTGCTCCTGACACTGCTGGCCGGTCTCACACCGCCGGACGGCAGCGTCAGCCGGCACACGGACCTGTGCCCGTGGGAGCGTGAAGACCTTCCGGACCCGCTCAAGCCGATGCCCGAGCCGCAGGGCCCCTGCTCACGGCTCACCGCCTGTTCACAGCACGCACTCTGTCTCGTCCCCGCCCCGGACGGCGAGCATACGGCCGACGCGTACATCACCTGGGCTTATGACGCCGAGCGGATCCGGCCGGAAGACGATTACCTGATCTGGGACATCGCCAAGGACGGGAAGACATCTCCCCGGCTCGCATGCTCCTTCCGTTCTCTGTGGCGCGACATCGACGCCCTCCTGCTCAAGCAACTGGACGACGCAAACCCCATCCAGCCGAAGGTCATGGACCATGCCTTCGACGTCAGCGAGTACTTACGGGTACGCGCCCTCGGCTTCGAACAGGACGCCAGCCAGGCAGCCAACCACCAGTACGTCGACTCCGTGACCCCGGTGCTCCTGTCCCGAGTGGAAGAGGACGCACCAAGCACCGAGCGGCCCGTACGCCAGCTCCGCGAACTCGGCGAGCTCTTCGGGCACCGGCTGGAGCAGGCCACGAAGGAAGCCTGGCTGAAGTACACGGATGACAAGAAGAACGATCCGGGGGCCTGGCTGGACGCGGTCGCGGCACGGTACTGGCCGTCGGCGGAGGACGAGTTCTGGTCGCGGTTCCGGCAGTTGACACGCTCTGGCGGCGCCATGGACACCGGGTTCGACTTCGAGGCCGCGTGCCGATCCTTCGGGCGGCACGCGCTCGACGCCTACGAGGCGGTGACCGACTCCGTGACACGCACACCACGGGGTGCGAAGGCCGTCACCAAGGCGAAAGCCGTCATCCTCGCCGCCCTGAAAGACCCGCACAAGGCGATGGAGCAACCGGTGACGAAAAGCGCGGCCAAGAAGTCGTGACCGTCGCCCCGCCGACCCGAGGACAAGCTGTGACCTTCCAAGCTTCCGAACCGAGCAAGCGGCACACGAATCGCGCCGCGTACGCCGCATTCACCGCACACATCGAGCATCTGTGCCGCACAGATCCGGGTGCCCGTGCGGCGCTGCGCGCGGGCCTGCGCCGCGACCTGGACCACCCGCGCACACGCCCCATGCACCGGCTGCTGACGCCGCGACTGCCGGAAGGGTGCGACGACAAGACAGCCCAGGCTTACTACACGGTGGCCTCGCTGATCGCAGCTCAGCCCCGGCACACCTTCTCACCCGACCAGGCAGACGACGAAGACACCGCAGACGAACACCGGGCGGCAAAGCAGCAGGCCACCCAGGAGAAGGGACAACCGGACGAGAGGCAGACCCCGCCCGGGCCGATCCCGTATGGCTCCTCGTTCGGTGCCACCCTGGGCCAGGCCGTCACCGCAAAGGGCGCCTCAATGCGGAAGAGCGCCGCAGAGAGCCGTGTCAACCTCCTGACGAGGCAGAGCCTGCGCGGTATCCACCTGCACCTTCCTGCTGCGGTGAATCAGGTACGCACCACCGACGCCTCCATCGACTGGGGACAGCTGCTGGCAGACCTGGTCGACTGGCAGTACCAGTCGGGGCGTATCAGCCGCCGCTGGCTGCAGGACTTCTACCGGATCACGGCCGGCACCGATCAGGACTGACCCCTCACCCACAGGAGACCCCCGATGAACCCCAAGCCACGCTTCATCGACATCCACGTCGTCCAGCCAGTTCCCTACGCGAACCTGAACCGGGACGACACCAATTCAGTGAAAAGCATGCTCTACGGTGACGTCCTGCGTACCCGCATCTCCAGCCAGTCCTGGAAGCGGGCCATCCGCGAGCACTTTCAGGACATGCTCGGCGAGAACGCGCTGCGCACACGCCGTATCGGGGAGCGGGTCGCCGAGGTACTTCGCGAGCGTGGGTGGGACACGGCGCTTGCCGAACGCGCGGGCGCGCATGTCGCGGCGGGGAGCAGCATCAAGTGGGAGGTGGCCAAGGGGAAGGACAAGCAGCCCATTGCGAACAAGGTCCTGACCAACGCGCTCGTCTATCTCCCCGAAGACGCTGTCGAGGACTTGGCCGACATCGCCGAAGCCCACAAGGGAGCGCTCACGACCGACTTCACCGGCAAAGGGAAGAGTAAACCCGAAAGCGCCCTGAAAGGAAAGATCGACAGTATTCTGGCCAAAAGGAACGGGGTCATCAACCTCTTCGGCCGCATGCTTACCGAAGTCGACCAGGCCAATGTCGACGGTGCCGTCCAGGTCGCGCACGCCTTCACCACGCACACGACCGAGGTAGAACTCGACTACTTCGCAGCTGTCGACGATGTCACCGAGGCGAAGGGCGATGAAACGGGCAGCGGTCACATGGGCACGGCCGAGTTCAGCACCGGCACCTTCTACCGGTTCGCCACCGTCGATCTCAAGGAACTCACCAAGAACCTGAGCGATGAAAGCGACACCGCACTCAATGCCGCCCGCGAACTCGTCGGCCAGTTCCTGCTCTCCTTCATCGAGTCCCTGCCGCAGGCCAAGAAGAACTCCACCGCCCCGCACACCATCCCACACCTGGTCCACGTGGCGGTCCGCTCCGACCGGCCGCTGTCGTTCGCCGCAGCCTTCGAAGAACCCGTCCGATCAGCCGGACACGGCGGCTTCGTCGGGCGCTCCGTGGAAGGCATCGACGCCTACGCCAAGGCCGCGAACACCCTCCTCGGCCCCGACCGCGTACTGCACGCGGCACACGCTTCCCTCCAGGTCGACAAGCTCGAGCACCTCGGCGAACGTCACCCGTCCTTCGAGGCTCTCGTCACCGCCGCCGTCGACTTCGCTCTCGCCGAGGCCCCGCAGTGACCGACCGTCCCTCCCAAGGACTGCTGTTGCGTCTGGCAGGACCACTCCAGTCCTGGGGCACGCACAGCAAGTACACACGGCGTGACACAGCCCGATTCCCCACTCGATCCGGCATCGTGGGCATGCTGGCCGCAGGTCTCGGACGAGCCCGCCAGGCATCCGTCGACGACCTCACGAAGCTGTCGATGACCGTACGTGTCGACCGACCCGGTGTCGTGCTGTCCGACTTCCACACCGTCGGCGGTGGACTGCCCGCCGATGAAACAGTGATCACCGTCGACGGAAAACACCGCCCCAAAGGTAAGGGCACTCTGACATCCAAGCGTCAGTACCTAGCCGACGCCGCTTTCACGCTCGCGCTGACGTGCGACGACGAAGCGCTGCTGAATGCGTGCGCCGCCGCCCTGCGTGACCCGTACTGGCCGCTCTATCTCGGCCGCCGATCATGCCCGCCGGAAGGCCCCATCCTGCTGGGCCACGGAGAGGAGCCGCTGCGCCACCTGGTCCACCTGCCCCTGGCGGCCAAGAGACCGCGCAGCAGCCGACAGCCGATCGAGTTCTACGGCGACAGACCGCTCGGCGCGCTCCCCGTGAACTCCGACGCCCCGGACAAAGGCGACGGGGATCACCACAGTGGCGAGATCACCGACGAGCCGATGTCGTTCGCCCCACTGGCGCGCCAATACCGGCCTCGCCCGCTGTACCGGCGTGCCGTGCACCTGCCGGACGCCGCCTACAAAGGCTTCGGCACCGACTACCTGAAGACGCTCCAGAACTACATCGACGCCCACTTCACGACGGCGGAAAGAAGCACCCGATGACTGCAGTCACCGACCCCACACCTTGCCCACGAAGCTGATCCACTACGCCAGGAAGGAGGCCGCCACATGAGCCCCGGCGCGGCCCTCGCCCGCATCCGCCTCAATCCCCACAGCCGCGCCGTCCAGCGCGACCTGCGCAACGCTACCGACATGCACCGCACCCTTATGCGCCTGGTACCCGACGGACTGGGCGGCAGCCCCCGCCAGGCGGCCGGACTCCTGTACCGCTTCGACGTAACCGACACCTTCAGCACGCTCCTGGTCCAAGCCACCAACCTCGACCCGACACGCCTGCCCGACGACTACGGCCACGCCGACGTCAAAGACCTCACCCCGGTACTCAACGCCCTCAAAAAGGGCCTCGCCGTCCGCTACCGCATCGTCGTCAACCCGGTCAAAACCGAACGCTTGTCACTGGAGAACAAAGGCCGACGCGGCAAACGCATCGCGCTCACCGGACCGGACGCCGACCAGTGGTGGGCTCGCCGCGCCCACCAGGCCGGACTACACCTGACCACAGCGCTGCCCACCCTGGTCGCTGCCGTGCACGGCAGCGGCGAAAACACCGCCGCCGTGCGGCATCACCTGGTGCGCTATGACGGCACCGCCACCGTCACCGCCCCTGACGCCCTGGCCGAGGCCGTACTGACCGGCATCGGACGGGCCAAGTCCTACGGCGCCGGCCTGCTCAGCCTCGCCCCCGCGTGAGCGCGTCACAGGTGGGGCGGTGAGGCGCGTAGGCGTCTGGCCGCCCTCACCCTGGCCATGCTCCCGCGCGTCGCGGACTCCCTGTCCTTCCTCTACCTGGACATGGTCCGCGTGGTACAGGACGACACCGGAGTGTGCGCGCAGATCCAGGTCGATGACCACCGCACAGACCTCGTCTACCTCCCCACCGCAGCCCTGTCCTGCCTCCTGCTGGGCCCGGGCGTCTCCATCACCAGGCCCTGACCACCCTCGCCCGCCACAACACCAGCGTCATCTGCGTCGGAGCCGGCGGCGTCCGCGCCTACGCCGGCATCCTCCCGTTCCGGCGATCGTGTCCGGCATCGCCGCAGGCTCTGCGTCCTCCCCGCCGACGCGGGGGTGTTCCGCGATCGGCGGGGAGGCTGCGGAGATCGACACCGTCCTCCCCGCCGACGCGGGGTGTTCCGAGTGGGCACGGTGGGGCCCTCCTTACTTGGTGGTCCTCCCCGCCGACGCGGGGGTGTTCCGACCGTGCAGATTGCTTCGGATGCGGCGGCAGAGTCCTCCCCGCCAACACGAGGGTGTTCCGTCGAGCGGGCGCAGCTTCAGTAGCAGCGCCAGGTCCTCCCCGCCGAGCAGCTGGAGATCGACCTGTAGCAGTCGCGATGAAGTGGTCGGCACCCTCAGTCCGCCCGAAGGCGGGTGGCACGGGTGCCGACCCCCAAGACACCGCCCGAAGGGCATGTGCTCGGGCAGCATCCTACCCGCCGCTCTCTACCGGTAGGGAAGTTCGGTACTGTTTTCTTGACGGGTCCGGTGTTCGCCGGACCGTGGGAGGAACCCATGATCCGCGCTGGTCGCCGACACCTGGTGCGCACCCTCGCCGACATCGCTACGCAGCAGGGTATTGCCGTGCAAACCCTGATCAACTCGGGCCGCCTCAAGGCCGAGGGGTTCCCCGCTCCGCTGGGCGCGGGCCGCATCCGGCTCTACGACGGCGAGCAGGTCGACGCCTACCTTGCCGGGCGTCCCGTTCCGGCGCTGCCGACGGCGGACGATGACGATGACCTGCTGGACCGACAGGAGGCTGCCGCGCTGCGCGGAATGGACCCGCAGGCATGGGACCGCCGGAAGAAGGATCCGGCCGTGCGCGAACACACAGTGCTCGTGGGCGGAGTCGAGCACTGGCCCCGCCACATCGTGCGTGACCACACCCCCACGCCCCGCCGCAGTACCGGCACCGGTGGCGGGGGCCGGCCTGCGGGCGTCGGGGACCAGGTCCCCCGCGACCAGCTCCCGGCGCGCGTCGCGCAGCTCCTGGACGAGGACCCCACCGTCACCGCGGCCGGTGTCACCGCCCGGCTCGGCGTGCACCGCAACACCGCCCAGGCCGCGCTGACCACCCTGCGCGCGGAACGGATGGCCGACGTGATGGAGCAGCGCGGGGCGAGCGCCGCGCAGGCCGCCGCCGAACTCGGCTACCCCGCCGGCCTGACCCGCCGCGCGGGCATCCGGGCCGCAGCCGTCCTGCGCGGCCGCCAGGCCCGCCCCTACCTCGCCGAGGTCGCCCGCGCTCTGCACGCCCGCGGCTGGACCACCACCGACACCCCGCCAGCCGTTCAGCACCCCGAGGACGACGAATGCGTCGCCGTGCTCGTCCTGGACGCCCCCGCCGCGCCGGCCCCCGCGCTGGTGTGGTCCGAGCGGCACGGCTGGCGCACCGCGACCTCCCGACGGCACCCGCTCGGCCGGGGTGCAGCATGGCCCCCGCCCGGCGACGGGATCCGCCACCTCGCCACCGGCACGACCCCCGCTCCCGCCGACCTCGTCACGGCGCTCGACAGCACGCACTGACGGCGCGCGCTCCGTCCGCGCCCACACGGCCCCCAGGATGCCCCTGAGGGCCGTTGCCGTGTCCGCCTGCGGGACAGTCGCCCGACACGTCGTCATGGCGCAGCACGGCGCGCCGTCGGCCGGGCGCACCGGCCGAAAGACTCTTCGCTGGGGCGGCGGGCCGGGGCCCGGCCGTCACGACGCCGGGGGCGTGCCTGGGGTGCTGCGCACCCCAGGCCGCGCGCTGCGCACGCTCACGCCCGGGTGGGCCAGGCCGCCGGGCCGCTACGCGCCCCGACCGCGCGCTGCGCACGCTCGCCCTGTCTTCCACCCTCGCCGGGCCCGCTGCGCGACCTACCGGCGGCCCGCCCGGTACCGGGGCAGACGCTGCGCGCTGCCCCGCCGTCTGTGACGGCCGGACGGGACAGATCCTTACCGCTGCGCGGTGCGGATAGGCGGCGCGACGACCGGGCCCCGGCCCGCCGCCCCAGCGCTTTGACCTGCGAAAACACTTGGAATCAGTGCCTAAATCGCGATACACTTTTCTTGTTGGTCGGCAGTGGCAGTCGACCAACACCCAAGATCACCACGCCCTGAAAGGGGACACCCATGCCCGCAGCAGCATTCGCGCTCATCCTCCACCCTGACGCCTCGTTCCGGGTCATCGAATGGCCCCGCACCGGCAACACCCTCAGCATTCTCTATCGCGAAATCGACTGCACCAGCATCACCGTCGTCGACCTTTCGCCTGAAGTCTCCATGTGGCTGGACGACGAAGGAATCCTCAAGAATTCCCCCGTCAACTTCCCGGCCCTTCAGCTCTACGCCCTCACCGCGCCCGTTCACCAGACCTACCACGGCACCACCGTATTCACCGGCGGCCCCGACGCCCGGGGCGACACCAAGGGACTCACCCTCGACAACTGCCAGGCCCTTTTGAAGCTGGTCGGAATCGACGTCCCGACGATTCCCGACCCGCGCACCAACTGACGCACCAAAGGCAGTGGGAGGCTCATACAAGCCTCCCACTCCGCCCCTCCCCAGTTCCTTTCGCGCGCCGCCGGCCTGAGTTGAGCGCCCATCGAGGCAGCTCCTCACCACCCCCATTTCGCGCGCCCGCCCCACCAAAGGAATCATGATCCCGGTAAAGTGCACCGAGCAGCAGCGCGCCGCCTACACCAAAGCCATCATTGATCAGTGGCACGCGGCCACGGCCGACCAGAGGGCACGCGGCCTCCAGTGGTACGCCACGGCTCACGAATTCGCCGCAGAAATCGCAGCAGGAGAAACCCACAAAGGCGCGGGCGTCCTCGCCGCACTCTCCGCCAACAAATCATGGGCCGATAATTGCAAGCTGGCCCGCAAGGCATTCACCGAAGGAAGGGCGAGCGGACATGTCCGCGACGCAATCACCAAGGCCAACCGAATCATGGCGGGCACCGACCCCAGCGAGGTCCTGCCCATGCACCTCAAAACGGGAGCCTTTTACTTGTGCATCGCCGACCCGGAAAACCCGGACGCCGTTGTAATTGACCGCCACGCGCACGACATTGCAGTACGAGAAATCTACGGCCAGCGGGATCGAGGATTGGGAGCGGTCGGCCGCTACAATCTCCTTGCCGATTGCTACCGTGCTGCAGCACGGGACATCGGAGAAGTCCCCAGCAAAGTTCAGGCTGTTACTTGGGTGGCCCATATCGAGCGCAGCCGATGAGAGCCGGGGGCGAGGGCTGGTTCCAGAGTTCATCCAGGGCTAGAGTTTGAAGCATGGGGATGGCCTGGTTCTGCCAAAGCTACATGCTGCATCACCTGATGCAAGGTCACGCGACCCCGGCCACCCCCTTCCTCTTGCTGCTCGGGCCGTAGGCCCGTTGGCCGACCCGCGCAGCGGGGCCGGCCTTCGGGGCGCGCAGCGCTCCGGGTGGCTGGAGCGCAGCGCAGGTCACCTTGCGGGGCCGCAGGCCCCGCAGCTCCGGGAGCGCAGCGGACGGAGCGTCACCGGACTTGCTCC
>NZ_JFCB01000059.1 GCF_000725125.1 Streptomyces toyocaensis | reverse complement strand
CTTCGCCCCCGGACCCCCGTCGCGCAGTTCCCCGCGCCCCTGGGGGGGTGTCAGGCACCGCGTGGGTAGCGGGCCAGCCAGGCCGGGGACGAGCCCGCGGGGCCGTGCAGCGCGGGGCCCTGGGTCATCTCCATCGCGAAGTCGTCGGCGAGCTCCAGCAGCGTGGGACGGCCCTCCAGCTCGGCCAGCCAGGCCGGCGGCAGGGCCGTCTCCCCGTGCAGCGCCCCGAGCAGCCCGCCGGTCAGCGCGCCGGCGGCCGCGCTGGGCCCGTCGTGGTTGACGGCGAGGCACAGCCCGTGCCGTACGTCCTCCCCCACCAGCGCGCAGTACACGGCGGCGGCGAGCAGTCCCTCGGCGGTGGCGCTGCCGACCAGCTCCGTGACCCGTTCCGGGGTGGGCATCCCCTGGCGTACGGCGCCCAGCGCGTGCTGGAGCGCGTCCGACACCGGCTGGTGCCCAGGCCGCGCGGCCAGCAGCGCGAGGGTGCGCTGCACCGCCGTGTCCAGGCTCTCGCCCCGGGCCAGCGCGTGCACGATCACCGCGTACCCGCCCGCCGCGAGGCAGGCGACCGGATGGCCGTGGGTCTGCGCCGCGCACTCCAGGGCGAGCTGCGCGACGAGCTGCGGCTCCCAGCCGACGAGCAGACCGAAGGGCGCGGACCGGGCGGCCGCCTCCGGTCCGGCCGCGCCGGGGTTCTTTGGCGCCTCCAGGGTCCCCATAATCTCGTCCCCGAGCCCGAGCAGCAGCGGGCGGGCGGGGGCCCGGCGGGCGTACAGCCACTCCTCGCGCGCCAGCCAGCCGTCGTCCTTGCGGCGCTCGTCCGGACCCCAGTCGCGCTGGGTGGTGGCCCAGCGCAGATACGCGCGGTGCAGATCGGTCGGCGGATGCCAGGCCCCGGTGTCGCGCCGCACCTGGGCGCGGATCAGCCCGTCCACGGAGAACAGGGTGAGCTGGGTGTGGTGGGTGACGGCACCGCGCCGGCCGTAGGCGGGGGCGAGGTCGGTGACGCCGTCCGCGCCGTGCGCCTCGCGGATCCCCTCGGCGGTCATGGCGTCCACGGGCGCGCCCAGCGCGTCCCCGACGGCCACCCCGAGCAGCGTTCCGCGCACCCGGCTGCGGAAGTCCTGCTGCTCACGCCGCCCCCACACGGGCCCGGCAGCACCACCCACCAGAACCTCCCGGGCACCGTCCGCACGTACGACGCCCAGCACTGTAATCGAACGGGGACGGTCGGTTCAGGGGGCGGATCGGTATGCGGGAGGTGACCGGTTCGATCGCAGGCGGTCGGTGTCAGCCGTAGCGGTGGCCCGCGACCGCGTCCCGCTGGGCCCGCGCCCACCACAGCCGTGCCTGCGCCACGCGTACGTCCCCTCGCCCGTGTCCCGACGGGCCTCATTCTGGCTCAACTCGTACGGGATACGCGCCGTGGGAAGGGGAATCGAACCACCATGGCCACCACGTCGCGCGGCGCGCTGTCCCTCACCGCCACTCTCCTCACCGCCTCCGTCGCCCTCTACATGGCGCTGGTGGCCCTCGGCAACATCACGGACTTCGGCACGAACCAGGAGTTCGTCCGGCACGTCCTGGCCATGGACACCACGTTCAAGGACGAGGACCTGATGTGGCGCGCGATCACGAACGAGGGCGTGCAGGACGCCGCGTACGTCGCAATCATCGTCTGGGAGACGGCCGCCGCGCTGGTCCTGGCCTACGGCACCTGGCTCTGGGCCCGCGGCGACCAGCCGCGCGCCCGCCGCTTCTCCACCTACGGACTGCTGATGGTCATGCTCCTGTTCGGCGCCGGCTTCATGGCGATCGGCGGCGAGTGGTTCGCGATGTGGCAGTCGGAGGACTTCAACGGCCTGGACGCGGCGCTGCGCGTCTTCGTGTTCAGCGGCGTCGTCCTGCTGGTCGACCACCTGCCGGGGACGTCGGCGGGCCGGGCGGATTCCGTCTGAGCGCCGGCTACTCGACCACCCGGACCGTCGTGCCGGCCGTGCCGAAGGTCCACAGGGCCTTGCCGTCGTCCTTGGTCATGCGGATGCCGCCGGTCTTCGCGTCCGGGGCGGCCGGCGGGGGCGAGGAGCCGTCGACCGCGTTGGAGAACCCGAGGAAGATGCCCGACTTGGCGGCGAAGTAGAGGATGTGCTCGACCGCCACGCCGTCGCTGCCGGTGGCGGCCTCCGTGCGGGTGCCGATCGTGTAGGAGCCGGGGTCCGGGGACACAGTGCCGGGCCAGACCGGGAAGGAGCGGCGGGCGGCGTCGCTGGCGTCGACCAGCCAGACGCGCTTCTGGTCGAGGGAGTAGACGATCCGGCGGCCGGTGCCCGAGTCGGCCGGGACCGCCGCGGGCTTCTTCTTCCCGGGTTCGGCGGACGGTTTCGCGTCCGCCGTCGCCGTGGCGCTCGGCCTGCTGGTGGCCGCGGTGGGCTTCGTCCCCTGGTCCGCCTGGACGGCCAGGACCGCCACCGCGGCTATCGCCCCCGTGGTCAGCCCGGTCACCCAGGCCCACGAAGGAAGGCGGGCAGACACCGGTACGCATCTCCTCAGCTACGGGTCCCGAACGCGCGTCGGATCATCCTACCGTCGGCGCGGCCGGTGCCCGTCTCAGTCCAGCAGCGGCAGCAGTTCCGGGAGGTGGCCGTCGGAGGCCTCCGCCGCGCGGCGGCGTTCCTCGGGGACCTCGCCGTACAGGGTGGTGCGGGGCCTGGCCGGGCGGCCGGCGGCCTGCGCGACCGCGATCAGGTCCTTGACCGACTTGTAGGAGCCGTAGGAGGAGCCCGCCATGCGCGAGATGGTCTCCTCCATGAGCGTGCCGCCGAGGTCGTTGGCCCCGGAGCGGAGCATCTCGGCCGCGCCCTCCGCGCCCAGTTTCACCCAGCTCGTCTGGATGTTGGGGATCCAGGGGTGCAGCAGGAGCCGCGCCATCGCGGTGACCGCCCGGTTGTCGCGGACCGTCGGGCCGGGGCGGGCGATGCCGGCCAGGTAGACGGGGGCGTTGGTGTGGACGAAGGGGAGGGTGACGAACTCGGTGAAGCCTCCGGTGCGCTGCTGGATTCCGGCGAGGGTGCGCAGGTGCCCGAGCCAGTGGCGGGGCTGGTCGACATGGCCGTACATCATCGTCGAGGACGAGCGGATGCCCAGCTCGTGGGCCGTCGTCACCACGTCGATCCAGTCCGCGGCGGGCAGCTTGCCCTTGGTGAGGATCCAGCGGACCTCGTCGTCGAGGATCTCGGCGGCGGTGCCCGGGATGGTGTCCAGGCCGGCTTCCTTGGCGGCGGTCAGCCACTCGCGTACCGACATGCCGGTGCGGGACGCGCCGTTGACGACCTCCATCGGGGAGAAGGCGTGCACGTGCAGGCCGGGGACGCGTTCCTTCACCGCCCGGGCGATGTCGAAGTACGCGGTGCCGGGCAGGTCCGGGTGGATGCCGCCCTGCATGCAGACCTCCACCGCGCCCACCTCCCAGGCCTGCTGGGCCCGGTCGGCGACCTGGTCCAGCGAGAGGGTGTAGGCGTCGGCGTCGGTGCGGCGCTGGGCGAAGGCGCAGAAGCGGCAGCCGGTGTAGCAGACGTTGGTGAAGTTGATGTTGCGGGTGACGATGTACGTCACGTCGTCGCCGACGGCCGACTTGCGGACGTCGTCGGCGACCCGGGCGAGGGCGTCCAGGGCCGGGCCGTCCGCGTGCAGCAGGGCCAGCGCCTCGTCGTCGGTGAGCCTCGTCGGGTCGTCGGCGGCCGTGCGCAGGGCCTGCCGTACGTCGGTGTCGATGCGCTCGGGTGCCATACCGGGGGCGGCGGCCTCACGCAGGGCGTCCCAGTCGCCGTACACCTCGTCGAAGTCGTCCCGGCGGTCCGTGGTGCGGCCCTCGGTGTCGATGGAGGTGTGCAGGTCGGTGCGGCCGGAGGCGGTGAAGACCTCCTCCGGCTCCTGCCAGGGCAGGCCCCGCGGCAGGGCGTCGGGGCGGGCGAGGCCGGTCTCGGGGTCGGCCAGCGCCGCCACGTGCGGGCGCAGCCGCGGATCCAGCCACGGCTCGCCCCGCCGCACGAACTCCGGGTAGACGCAGAGCCGTTCACGCAGCTCGAAGCCGGCCGCCCGGGACTTCTCGGCCAGTTCCTCGATCCGCGGCCAGGGCCGCTCGGGGTTGACGTGGTCGATGGTCAGCGGGGAGACGCCGCCCCAGTCGTCGATGCCGGCGCCGATCAGCCGCCCGTACTCCTCGTCGACCAGGTTGGGCGGGGCCTGGATGCAGCCCGCGGGACCCATGAGGAGCCGGGCGACGGCGACCGTGGCGACCAGCTCGTCCAGCTCCGCGTCCGGCATGCCGCGCATCGCGGTGTCCGGCTTGGCGCGGAAGTTCTGGATGATCAGTTCCTGGATGCCGTGGTGGGCGCGGGCGACCTTCCGCAGCGCGAACAGCGACTCGGCGCGCTCCTCGTAGGTCTCCCCGATGCCGATGAGGACCCCGGAGGTGAAGGGGACGGAGGAGCGTCCGGCATCCTCCAGGACGCGCAGGCGGACGGCGGGCTCCTTGTCGGGGGAGCCGTGGTGCGGGCCGCCCGGCTCGGACCAGAGGCGGGTCGCGGTGGTCTCCAGCATCATGCCCATGCTGGGCGCGACCGGCTTGAGCCGCTGGAAGTCGGCCCAGCCCATGACGCCCGGGTTGAGATGGGGCAGCAGGCCCGTCTCCTCCAGGATGCGGACGGAGACGGCGCGGACGTAGGCGAGGGTGTCGTCGTAGCCGTGCGCGTCGAGCCACTCGCGCGCCTCCGGCCAGCGGTCCTCGGGCTTGTCGCCGAGGGTGATGAGGGCTTCCTTGCAGCCGAGGGCGGCGCCCTTGCGGGCGATGTCCAGCACCTCGTCCGGCGACAGGAACATCCCGTGCCCGGCCCGGCGCAGCTTGCCGGGCACGGTGACGAACGTGCAGTAGTGGCACGTGTCCCGGCACAGCCGCGTCAGGGGGATGAAGACGCTCTTGGAGTACGTGATGACGCCGGGCCGGCCGGCCGCCTCCAGGCCCGCGTCCCGCACCCGGGCCGCGGACGCCGCCAGGTCCTCCAGGTGCTCACCGCGCGCCTGGAGCAGGACCGCCGCCTCGGAGACGTCCAGGGAGACGCCGTCCCGGGCGCGTCTGAGGGCGCGCCGCAGGGAGTTCCCGGTGGGGCCGCCGGTTCCGGTGGTCACGGAAGTCGTCATCCTGTGAGCATACGTTCGGAGTGATCAGGCTCCCTGGCCGTCCACGAACGGCTGGTAGGCGTCCAGCGCCCGCAGCACCTCCGCCTCCCCCGCCGGGGGCAGCTGCACCACGGCCTCCTCGATGCCCAGCTCGGCGAAGTGTGCCAGCTTGCCCGCGCTGGGAAGAACGGCGTAGGGCACGACCTGGAGGGCGCCCGGGTCGCGGCCCGCGTCGGCCCAGGCGGTGCGCAGCGGGGGCAGCGACTCGGTCAGGCCCCGGCCGCCGATCGGCAGCCAGCCGTCGGCGTACTCGCAGATGTGCGCGAACAGCTTCGGCCCCGCCGCCCCGCCGACCAGCGTGCGCGGACCGACCACCGGACCGCGCGGCTTCTGCACCGGCTTGGGGTGCGCGAAGCTCGCCCGCACGCTGCCGAACTCGCCCTGGTACGCCGTCGGTTCCTCCGCCCACAGCGCCCGCATCAGCCCCATCCGGTCGCGCACCAGCTCGCGCCGGGTACGCCACTTGACCCCGTGGTCGGCGGCCTCCTCGACGTTCCAGCCGAAGCCGAGCCCCAGCGTGAACCGGCCGCCGGAGAGGTGGTCCAGGGTCGCGACCTGCTTGGCGAGGTCGATCGGGTCGTGCTGGGCGGCGAGCGTGATGCCGGTGCCCACCCCGAGCCGCTCGGTGACGGCCGCGGCCTGCCCGAGCGCGACGAAGGGGTCCAGGGTGCGGCCGTACTCCCGGGGCAGTTCCCCGCCCGCCGGGTACGGGCTGGTCCGTTCGACGGGGATGTGCGTGTGCTCGGGCAGGTAGAGCCCGGCGAAGCCCCGCTGCTCCAGCTCATGTGCGAGCCGGGTCGGGGTGATCGTCTCGTCGGTGAGGAAGATCGTGACGGCGATGCGCATGGGCGGCCTTTCGTACGCGGACGACGCCCCATCCCTACCCGGGCGGACTCGCGCTGTCCATACCGACCGGTCGGAACAGGTCGCGCGGGCGGCCCCTGGCCGTACCGACCCGGCCGGCGTCTGCCCCCGGGTCACCGCGCCGCAGCCGATGTCCCCGCCCGCGCGGAGGGCGTCGTACGCGCCCGACCGCGGCCGGCCGGACCCGTTCGGCGGTCACCGCGTCCGTGGACCCCGGGGCGTGGGTTCGGGTTCCGACGGCGGCACGGATCACCGGCAGGGTGTCGCCGTGGGGCACGTGCGCGCAGGCCCGGACCGGTCGGCACCCCCGGTCGCCCCCCACGGGTCGGCCCTCGGCGGGTCCGCCACCGCCGGGTCGGCCAGGATGACGCAGAGGCGCCCACCGCGCGGCCCCGGGAGGCGCCCACCGCGCGGCCCCGGGAGGTCGCCCGCTCGGCCCGGGCGAGTGCCGGGCCGGCCCTCCTGACGTGGAGGAAGGGGGACGGGACGGTCAGCCGACGCCGTGCGGTGGGGTGGCGGCGAGGATCCGATGGGCGAGACGGTCGGTGCGGGACGGGCGGCCCAGGCGGTGGAGCAGCAGCCAGCGGCCGTCGTCGTGCGCCGCGGCCACCACGGACGAGCCGGCGGTGGCGCCGTTGTGCCAGAGGACGGACCCGCCCCGCCGCCAGCTGGGGGCGGGAGGGCCGAGCCTGCGGTCGACGAGCAGGCCGACCAGGACGTCCGCCATGGTCCTGCAGGTGGACCACAGGCCGCCGGCCGGCAGGATCGGCCCGGTCAGCGTCCACAGGCGCGGCCGGCCGAACAGGTTCCTCGGTACGAGTCGCCGGTCTTCCGGGGGGACGGCGGTGACCGTGCCGGCCTCCAGCCCGAGGGGCCGCAGGACGTGGTCGTCCACCAGACGCTGGTACGGCAGTCCGGTGGCGGTGGTGAGGGCGTGCCCGAGGACCGCATACCCGAAGTTGGAGTACAGCTCCTCGCCGAGCCCGCCCGTGCGCAGCCGGCCGAGGTCGCGCAGGGACTGCCGCAGTGCCTGCTCGTCGAAGGTGCCGTACGGGTCCCCTGGCGGGCCGGGCGGTACGGGGGCGAGGCGGGGCAGGCCCGAGGTGTGCTCGGCGAGGTGCCGGAGGGTGATGCCGGTCCCCCGGGGCACCTCGTCCAGGTACTCCTCGAGCGGTGCGTCGAGGGCGACCGTGCCCGCCCGGTCCAGCCGGGTCAGCACGGTCCCGGTGAAGACCTTGGTGACGGAGCCGAGTTCGGCGAACCGGTCCGCGTCGTGGCCGTACGCGGTCCGGCCACGCACGCCGGGTCCGCCCAGCAGGCACAGAGGTGTCCGCATGTCGTGTCTCTCCTGTGGGACGAGTCCGGGGCGGGACGGTTCGGCGACACCCCCCGGTGGTGCGGTCCGGTGTCCGGAGCCGGAGAGGAAGACGAAGGTCCGCGGCGGGGAAGTTCACTCGTCGCCGAGGCCGCTTCCGCCGGCCGACCCGGGAAGCGGTCCGCCGCCGCCGGTAGGCTCGGCGCACGATGACTTCTCGCGCCGAACGCAAGTACCGTGCCGCCACCGCCTTCCAGCGCCGGCTCAATCCCGTCCTGCGCCGGCTGCCACTGCAGACCCTCCTGGAGACCACCGGCCGGGTGTCCGGCCTCCCCCGCGCGACCCCGGTGGGCGGGCGGCGGGCGGGGGACGCCTTCTGGCTGGTGTCGGAGTTCGGTGAACGGTCGCAGTACGTCCGCAACATCAAGGCGGACCCCCGGGTGCGGGTGCGCGTCCGGGGCCGCTGGCACACCGGTACCGCCCACCTGCTGCCCGACGACGACCCCGTCGCCCGGCTGCGTCTGCTGCCCCGCTTCAACAGCGCCGCCGTACGGGCCTTCGGGGCGGGGCTGCTGACGGTGCGGGTGGATCTGGACGACTGAGGGCGAATTGTGTGGGCTCGGTGGCGGCCCGCCGGTTCCCGTGTGATCGGCGTCTCGCACGGCTGACGCATCTCGCCCGGAGAAGGCAGACTGACGTGGTCGCACAGGACTTGAGGGGGACTGCATGGACGGTGTGCCGCGAGGACCGGAGCAGCGGCGTCCCGGCTCCGCGGCGGAGCACGAGGCGCTGCGCTTCGGCGTGCTCGGTCCGGTGCGCGCCTGGCGCGACGACGAACCGCTCGCCACCGGCAGCCCACAGCAACGGGCCCTTCTCGCCGCCCTGTTGCTGCGGGAGGGCCGTACGGCCACGGCGCCCGAGCTGATCGACGCCCTGTGGGGCGAGGAACCGCCCTCCCAGGCGCTGGCCGCGGTGCGTACCTACGCCTCCCGGTTGCGGAAGGTGCTGGATCCCGGCGTCCTGATCAGCGAGTCCGGCGGTTACGCGGTGCGCGGGCTCGGCGAGCGTGCGCTGGACCTCGCGGCGGCACAGGAGCTGGCGGCCGAGGCGGAGAAGGCCCGCAACACCGGGGACCTGCGCCACGCGCGCGAGGTGATCGACCGGGCCCTGTCCCTGTGGGACGGCGAGACACTGGCCGGGGTGCCCGGCCCCTACGCGGAGGCCCAGCGGGTCCGCCTGGAGGAGTGGCGGCTCCAACTCCTGGAGTCACGGCTGGAGATGGACCTGGACCAGGGCTGCCACGCGGAGGCGGTGTCGGAGCTTACGGCGCTGACGGCGGCGCATCCCCTGCGGGAGCGGCTGCGTGAACTGCTCATGCTCGCGCTCTACCGCAGCGGGCGCCAGGCGGAGGCCCTGGCGGTGTACGCCGACACGCGCCGCCTGCTCGCCGACGAACTGGGCGTCGACCCGCGGCCGGGACTGCAGGAACTCCAGCAGCGCATCCTCCGGGCCGACCCGGGGCTCGCGGAGCCCTCCGCGCCCACGGCGGAGCCGGTCGCGGTCCCCGTCCGCCCGGCCCAGCTCCCGGCGACGGTGCCGGACTTCACGGGCCGCGCGTCCTTCGTGCGGGAGCTGAGCGAGGTCCTCGCGGCGGCGTCCGGTGACGGGAGCCGGGTGATGGCGGTGTCGGCGCTGGCCGGCATCGGCGGCGTCGGCAAGACGACCCTGGCGGTCCACGTGGCCCACCAGGCGAGGACCGCCTTCCCGGACGGCCAGCTCTACGTCGACCTGCAGGGCACCGGCGCCCGCGCGGCCGAACCGGAGACGGTCCTGGGCTCCTTCCTGCGCGCCCTCGGCACGGCGGACTCCGCGGTCCCGGACTCCCTGGAGGAACGGGCGGCGCTGTACCGCTCGGTGCTGGACGGCCGCAGGGTCCTGGTCCTGCTGGACAACGCCCGTGACGCGGCCCAGGTGCGCCCCCTGCTCCCCGGTACGGCGGGCTGTGCGGCCCTGGTGACCTCCCGGGTCCGGATGGTGGGCCTGGCGGGCGCCCACCTGGTCGACCTGGACGTGATGTCACCGGAGGAGGCGCTGGCGCTCTTCACGAGGATCGTCGGCGAGGAGCGCGTGGCCTCCGAACGCGAGGCGGCCCTGGACGTGGTGGCGGCGTGCGGCTTCCTGCCGCTGGCGATCCGCATCGCCGCCTCCCGTCTGGCGGCGCGCCGCACCTGGACCGTCTCGGTGCTGGCGGCGAAGCTCGCCGACGAACGCCGCCGCCTGGACGAACTCCAGGCGGGCGACCTGGCCGTCAAGGCCACCTTCGAGCTGGGCTACGGGCAGCTGGAGCCCGCCCAGGCCCGCGCCTTCCGGCTGCTGGGCCTGGCGGACGGCCCGGACATCTCGCTGGCGGCGGCAGCGGCGGTCCTGGACCTGCCGGCGGAGGACACGGAGGACCTGCTGGAGTCCCTCGTCGACACGTCCCTGCTGGAGTCGGCGGCCCCGGGCCGCTACCGCTTCCACGACCTGGTGCGGCTCTACGCGCGTGCGTGCGCGGAGCGCGACGAACAGCCGCCGGCCGAAAGGGAGTCGGCGCTGTCGCGGCTGCTGGACTTCTACCTGGCCACGGCGGCGGGGGTGTACGCGATCGAACGGCCGGGGGACCGGCTGGTGGACGGGCTGGAGCCGACGGCGCATCCCGGACTGACCTTCACCGACGGCTCGGCGGCACTCGACTGGCTGTACACCGAGGCCTCCCCCCTGCTCGCCGCCGTCCGACAGGCCGGCGGGTCGAACCGTCTGCGCCGCGGGGTGGACCTGTTGTGGGCGGCGAAGGATCTGACCGAGTCCGGAGCCAACTCCCACCAGTACGAGATGACGGCCCGCGCCATGTGCGAGGCCACGCGTACCGCGGGTGACGCCCGCGCCGAAGGCAGGGCCCGCACGGTTCTCACGGATGTACTTCTGGTGTCCGGTCGCATCCAGCAGGCGGAGGAGGAAGCGCGGCTGGCCATGGAGCTGGCGGACTCCGTACTGGATTCCACTGCCGCCAGCTGGGTGGCCAACAACCGAGGGCTCATCTGCCTGCACCAGCACAGGTACTCGGCCGGGAAGGACCTCTTCGGTCAGGCCATCGAGGGCTTCCGTGCGACGGGCAATCGCGCGGGTGAGGCGTCCGCGCTGTCGAACCTGTCCCGCGCGCAACTGGGGATGGGCAACCTCGCGGAGGCCGTCGAGATCGCCCGGCACGGCCTGGCCGTGTATCTGGAGCTGGGGCGGACGATGCGGCTCGCCAACGGTCACTTCGCGGTGGGCGTCGCCCTGGCCAAGGCCGGGCGTCATGTCGAGGCACTCGGTGAGTTCCGTGAAGCCGTGAGCATCTTCGCCGACCACCGGCAGCGCCTGTGGGAGGGAGCGACGAACTTCCGCATCGCCGAGGTGCACTTGGCCGCCGGACGACCCTCACACGCCGCGCGCCACGCCGAACAGGCACTTGCCCTGGGATGCATCGGTGGTGACCGTATGCGGGGGAACGTGCTGACTCTCCTCGGGCGGGCGCTCTCCGCTCTGGGACAGGCCGACCGGGCCAACGCGTGCTGGCGCGAGGCCGTGTCCCTGCTGGAGCAGAACGGTGCCGCGGAGGCCGACGAGGTGCGTGCCCTCCTCGCACCGATGGCGTGACGTCACGTCCGCGCACCGCCCGGCCGAACGTTCAGCGTTCGTTTATCCCCGCCCGGCATTCTCTTGGAGGTCACACCGTCGCGTCGGGGGGCAGGCGGCTGACCAGGGGCCAACCGGCTAGTGTGCGGCTCCGAACCCGTCCGGCGGCCCGCGGGGGAGTCGCCGGGCGGGTGTTCCTTACGTGACACCACAGCAGAGGAGCAGGCCTCATGAGCGACGAGAAGAAGGTCGCGGAAGCGACGCCGCCGGACAACCACATGCCCGCGCCGCCGACGGAGGAGGAGACCGTCACCACGCTCGACAACCACATGCCGAGCGAGCCGACCGGCATCAGGACGATGGACAACCACATGCCCGCCCCGCCCGCCCTGGACCTGGACGGCAAGTAGACCTTTTCGCACACGGGGATCGGCCGCGGCGGCGCGGAGGGGAAGCCGTCGCGGCCGACGTGTGTCCGGACAGGGTCAGCGGGCCGCCGGGGCGTACGGGTCCGGGGCGCAGTCGGCGACGCGGGACGCGTACGTCGCGCTGTCCACGTCCACCCGGGCCGTCGCCGTGTCGCCCGCCGGGACTTCGACGGCCCGAGTACGGGAGACGAGCGTGCCGCCGGTGCCGTTCTCGAAGGTCACCGTGACCGTGAAGATGCCGGCGACGGTGTTGGGGTTGGTGACCTCGACGGTGGCGTACGGCGTCTTCTTCGAGGCACAGGTCAGCAGTTCCACCGTGGCGTCCTGGAGGGACGAGGAGGCGCTCGTGCCGCTGGAGGAGCCGCCGCTGCCGGCGTCCGTGCCGCCGTGGTCGTCGTCATCGTCGTAGTCGCGGTGGGAACCGCCGGAGCCCGACGAGTCGTGGTTCTGACCGGAACTGCTGCAGCCGCCCCCTCCCCCGTCGCCGCTGCCGCCGCCGTGACCGCGGCCGGTCGAGAAACCGGTGAGGGCGAGCACGACGAGTGCCGAGACCGCTGTGAGTCTGAGTGTGTTCCCCCGGGACGTCATGTCCGTCAGGCTAGCGACTTCCGTGTCACGGGCATGTCACTGTCTGGCGACCGTCGCGCACCCGGCGTAGCGTCTGCGGTGGGAACGGCGGGCGGGCCGCTCCCCGCAGCGGCGGCCGCCGTCCGACGCCCCTTCCGTGCGACCGGCACGACGGCCGTCCCGGGCAGCGCTCACGTCGTGCGCGCCGTGCCCGTCCCCTTCTCCGCGTCCAGCGCGTACACGCAGCGGTCCTTGCTGCACGCGTACACCACGCCGTCCCGGACGACCGGGGAGCCGGTGATCTCGCCGCCGGTCGCCAGCTTCCACCGCAGGCGGCCGTCGTCGGCCTTCAGGGTGTACAGCAGGTGGTCGCTGGAGCCGAAGTGGATGCGGCCCTCGGCGACCGCGGGGGCGCCGACGATCTCGCCACCGGACTGGAAGCGCCACTTGGGCGTGCCCGTCACCGCGTCCAGGGTGTACAGCCCCTTGCCGCTGCCCACGTGGACGTGGCCGGCGGCGACCAGGACCGGTTCGGCCGAGGCGCGGGACTCGGTGGCGATGCGCCAGCGGTCGCGGCCGTCGGTGGCGTCAAGGGCGTAGACCGTGCCGAGGTAGTCGGCGAGGTACACGCCGCCCCCGGTCACCGCCGGGCCCGGCACGAAGGCCGGCGGGCACAGGAACACCGCCGGGGCCTCGAAGTGCCAGCGGACGTGCCCGGAGGTGACCTCCAGGGCGAGGACGCGGGTGCCGGCACAGACGTAGACGTAGCCGTCGGGGGCGTGGGTGAGCCGGACCGGGACGCCGCCGCAGGAGGCCGCGTCGCCGATCGGGTAGGCCCAGCGCTCGTCGCCGGTACGCGCGTCCAGGGCGCGCAGGCGGGCGTCCTGCCAGACGTAGACGGTGCCGTCGTGGACGGACGGTCCGGCCTCCGGGGACTCGAAGTCGGTCTGGCAGCCGGTGACCTCCCACAGCTTCTGCCCGGTGGACGCCTCCCACGCCTGGACACCGCCGCCGCGCGTGCCGGTGACGACGGTGCCGCGGCCGGCCTTGAGGGAGTACACCCAGGCGTCCGTGGACAGCCGCCACAGGTCGCCGCCGTCACGGGCGTCGAGGGCGAACAGGGTGGGGCCGTCGGAGGCGTGGATACGGCCGTCGGCCACCGCCATCGACCAGGCGACGTCCCGCGTCTTGAAGCGGCGCCGGCCGGTGGCCACGTCGAGGGCGTGCACCTCGAAGGAGGTGACGTAGACGAGGTCGCCGTCGACGGCCGGGGTGCCCCAGACGTCGTTGGACATCCGGAAGCGCCACGGGCGCCACCCGCCGGGGTGCTCGGGGGACGCGGCGGGCGCCGGTACGGCCGGGTCGGCGCCGCCCACGCCGGGGCGGGGTCTGGACCAGGTGGCGGCCAGGGCGGCCTCCGGCCCGGGCGCCCTGACGGCGGCCGCGCGCGTGTCGGCGACGCGCGGGCCGGGACCGATGGGGACCGCCGCGCCCGCCAGCCGGACGGGGCCGGTGTCGGGCG
>NZ_JFCB01000058.1 GCF_000725125.1 Streptomyces toyocaensis | reverse complement strand
TGGCGTGGATTTCCTGGGGCAGGGCAGTCGGCCTGCGGGAAGTCATCCCGGCCGCAGGCATCAATTCGCCCGCCGGCGCGGTGACACTGAGTCTCGCCAGCACAGTTGGCGTCCTGCTTGCCGTGTTGGTGGCGTTGGTGATGTGGACCACGGGAAACAGCAACCCGCGATGGAGGGAAGTGATGAAAGCCCTCTTCAAGCCCGTTGAGCCCGCACGGGTGGGCCGCGACAACATCGATGGCTCCGGTCCCTCTGTCGAAGAACCGCAGTCCAATCCTTTCCACTACGAACCTCAGGCATGACGTCCCTTGGGGCAGCCGACTCGCACGGCTGCCCCCATTTGGACGTCTGGATGTTCGGTAACCCTCGTAGCCCATGGTTCCCGGATAACGCTCACGACTACGATCACCTGCGGAGATGGCTGCGCGAGCGTCGCATCCGCCACCGCATCGCCCGCAAGGGTATCGAGCCTCCATGCGGCTCGGCCGACACCGGTGGGTCGTCGAGAGAACGGTCTCCTGGCTGGCCGGATGCCGAAGGCTGCACCGCCGCTACGAGCGAACGGCCGAGCACTTCCTAGCCTTCGTCGGCATCGCCGCAGCCCTCATCAACTACCGCCGAATCACCAACTGAAACGACGTCTGAGCCCTCTTCTGCCGCCCATGGCACAGAGGGGCCAGCAGGGATCGGTGAAGGCATTCACCAGCACCTGTGCGACAGCAGCGACGGCCCAGGCGATTGGCGCATGTGCCGGGTGGGCATGATGTTGATCGATTCATGCCAAAGTGGCAGGTGATAGGAGGACACATGGGAAGAAGCGTTGTGCGGCGATGTATGACGGCTCTCGCGGTCGGACTGCTTGCATTGGTGTCGTTCGCTTCGACTCCGGCGGTGGCCGGTCCCGAGAACCGCAACAACGGTGCTCCGGCGCTGCTGGAGCGGCAGGCACGATCGGCGAACGAGCTCCAAGAGCAAATCGATCTGCATCTGAAGCTGTACCCTGGTGGGAAGCAAACGGCCGCCAACGAAATCACCTACGACCACGGCAAGTTCGTCGCGACCTACGCCAAACCCGGTGAGGTGCAGGCGCTTGGCGTACCCGACTGTCCGAGTGGCTGGTTCTGTTTCTACGAGTACACCGGCTTCGGGTACCCCCGGGGCAGACTCAGCGACACGGACTGGCAGGACCTGGCCACCTACGGCTGGCACGACCGCACGGACTCCGTACACAACAACACCAGCACTGCCGTCGACTTCGAGAACCACACCACCGGCGGTCACGCGAATGACATGTACCTGTTCTGTGTGAGCTCGTACAGCAACGACTCCGACGTGTCCCCGGAACGGAACATGGCGGATCACGTCTACCGGTACTACACGGAACGGTACTGCTAACACCCGAAGCCTCCGTGTGGGCCCTGCACTCCTGAAGCTACCGCGGAGTGACAATTAGCTCTTCGTAAGCACGTACCACAGAGGCCCGCTGCCGCTCCCGGCCGCGGGCCTCATCCATGCTCTGCCTTGCGGCGGACGAACAGTGCAGGCCGCTGTTGCTCAGCAGCAGCGTCGTCGGCATGGTCGTGATGGAGCCCGCACCGACCGGGCCACACCACAGAGAGAGCACATGCGCGACAGCCGCCGTGCCCGCCGTCTGCTCAACCTCACCGCTGCCCTCCTCGTCGGGGCCGCCACCGGGGCAGGGAAGTTCCTCGGGGGTGCCGCAGCCACCGCTGCCCTGTCCTTCCTGCTCAGCCTCCTGAGCTGACCCTGGAACCGGACCGAAGGTGCCAGTAAGAACGCTGTCACCAGCCGCAAACGAGGGGAGTGTCACCATCCATGACGGCCTCGACCTGGAACGGTCGACGGGTGCTGAGGCGTCGTGCCGGGTGTGAGCGCCTGCGCGCCCCCACAGGGCAGGTAGGCGTGCCGGGCTCACGCGTCGCCCGCCGACAGGTCGGCCTCGACGTTATAGGGCAGGCGGAGGTAGGAGCACAGCACGTCGATGCAGGTCTGCCGATCCTTGGATGGTGATCTTCCTGGGCTGGGCGGCTGGCAGCTGCCAGACCTGCCGTAACTGGACGCCCCGCGGCGGTTACAGAGGCCGCTGCCGTCGGTGCCGGCACGAGGGCAAGGTCAATCGCGACGGGCTGTGCCGGCTCTGCACGCTGGAGATCCGCATGGTCCCCGATCATGAGTGGGCCGACGCGGTGGCCAGGCGGACGCTAGGCCCCGTCCGGGACCTGCAGCTGCCGCTGCTGCTGGAGGGTGTCCGGCTGCCCGTGGTCCTTGCGCGCCACCATGACCGGCCGGAGGGTGCGCGAGCGACTGCGGACCGAGCGCTAGGCAGGCCCGAGCTGGTGGGCCGGGCCCAGGCCGAGGGCCTGCAGCTGACCGGCGAGGGCGGACTGCTCCAACAGCTGACCAAGCGGCTGCTGGAGTCCGCCCTGGAAGGCGAGATCACCGACCACCTCGGCTACGACAAGCACGATCCGGCGGGCAAGAACGGCGGCAACTCCCGCAACGGCAAACGCTCCAAGACCGTGCTGACCGACGTCGGCCCGGTGGAGACAACCGTTCCCCGCGACCGCGACGGCTCCTTCGAACCGAAGATCGTCAAGAAGCGGCGGAAGCGCCTGACCGACGTCGACGAGATGGTCATCTCGCTGCCCGCCAAGGGCCTGACCACCGGGCGAGGTCCAGGCCCACCTGGCCGAGGTCTAGGGGCCGACGTCTCCCGCCAGACCATCTCCACCATCACTGACAAGGTCCTCGAGGGCATGGCCGAATGGCAGAGCCGGCCCCTCGACCCGGTCTGTCCGGTCGTCTTCATCGACGCCATCCACGTGAAGATCCGCGACGGTGCGGTCGCCAACCGGCCCGTCTATGTCGCCCTGCCCGTCACCATCGAGGGCCGGCGGGAGTTCCTAGGGCTGTGGGCCGGCGACGGCGGCGAGGGCGCCAAGCACTGGCTGCACATCCTCACCGAGATCAAGAACCGCGGCGTGAACGACGTCCTCATGCTGGTCTGCGACGGGCTCAAGGGCCTGCCCGAGGCTGTGGAGACGGTCTGGCCCCGCGCCATCGTGCAGACCTGCGTGGTCCACCTCCTGCCGAACTCCTTCCGCTATGCCGCCCGCCAGGACTGGGACAAGATCGCCCGCCTCCTCGAGCCCGTCTACACGGCGCCGACCGAGGAAGCCGCCCTGGAGCGGTTCGCCGAGTTCGCCGGCGCATGGGGACGGAAGTATCCGGCGATCGTGAGCTGTGGGAGAACGCTGGGGAGGAGTTCACCCCGTTCCTGCGGTTCGACACCGAGATTCGCCGGATCGTCTGCACCACCAACGCGATCGAGTCCGTGAACGCCCGCATCCGGCGGGCGGTCAAGGCCCGCGGCCGCTTCCCCAACGAGCAGGCCGCCCTGAAGTGCGTCTGAGCCGTGTATCGAAAGCGCGGACCGGCCGGGCTGGGTGATGCCCCGGCCCGGCCCGTCCGCTCTCTGCTAGAGGTCGAGCTGATACTGGTGTGTCGTGTGCGTGGGTGTGTAGCCGAGACCGTCGTTGATCTGTCTCATGTGCGTGTTGCTGTCGGCGGTGTCGGTCAGGAGGCCACCGAGGTCCGGAAAGTCCCTGCGGGCCTGTCGGATCGACTCGGCTTTCATCCACCGGCCGAGGCCGTGTCCACGGTGCTCGGGCAGCACACCAGTGCCGTAGTGCTGGCCGTCACCTGCGCCGCTGCCGGGGATGACGAGTTCGGTGAACCCGGCGATCGAGCCGTTGGAGGTGTCGACGGCGACGACGGTGTGCAGGTGGTCGCCGCGCTGTTCGACGGCCTTCGCCGCGGCCCGCACACGGTCCACGTCCCAGGTCACGATGGCGTAGTCGGTGTCATCCATGGGCATGTCGTCCATGGCGCGGCGTGAGGCGGCGAACGTCTGGGCGAGGTCGTCGGGGACGGTTCCCTGCCATGACATCAGCCGGTAGCCGGAATGCGGACGCTCGATGATCTTGGTGAGGGCGGCGGTGTCCACGCCGGCCAGCGGCAAGCGGGTGTACCTCAGGGCAAGGATCTTCCGGAAACCGCGCGCTGCCAGGAAGTGGTCGCCGGGCGATCCGGCTTCTGCCTGCGCGACGACGCAGCGTCGGGCGTTGTCTCGGGCGGTGGCCACGGCGCTGTCGAGGAGCCGGGAGCCGACGCCCTTGCGGCGCTCCGCGGGATGAACACGGAGGTCGAGCTCCGCCAGGTGCTCTTGTCCGCCATCGAACAGGCGCAGAAAGGCCGTCCCGGCAGGAACGGAATCCGCGTCCGATGCCAGCCAGGCAAGACGTCGGCCGTGCGGCCCGTGAGCGGGGTCGGTCAGTGGAGTGATGCGAAGGGACAAGGTGTCTCCGTCGTGTGGAGGTGGCAAAGGTCAGTACGCGAGCTCAACTCCTGGGCACTCCTGCGCATGTGCTCCACACCTCCTCGTCGACGGCGCCGGCCTGCACCGATGCAGGCGGCTGGGTGAATCTAGCTGGCCGATCGGCTCCTGGGCAACGGGTTGACGAAAAGGCCGTGGGCGTGTGTGGTCACAGCCACTCGTTGATGGCCGAGACGAGGACGGTCGCCTCGTAGCGGACTGCGAGCTTGTCGTATCTCGTGGCGACAGCGGTTTCTCTTGAGTCGGTTGATCCCGCACTCGACCGCATGGCGCTCGCGGTAGTCAACCGGGTCAAAGCGCGGCGGCCGGCTGCCGCGAGAGCCGGCTTCTGACGGGTGCGCGCCTGGTCGGCCTTGCCCGGGATGGTGCAGCGGATCCCACGTCGGCGCAGATATGCGCGGTTGCTGCGGGAGGCGTACGCCTTGTCAGCCCGAATCCGATCGGGACGAACGCGTGGCCGGCCCTGCCCGATGCGGGGCACGCGGACCTTCTCCAGCACTGGTTCGAACTGCGGCGGGTTTTTGCCTGGGTCATGCCCCCAGATTTTCCGCCAGGGGCAGGCACTCGGTGAGCAGGTCGACGACGTCGCGCCAGGCTCGCTGCGCGTGCTGTGGGTGGTAGCCGACGCCGGGGACCACGGGGTGGTCGACCGGCGGGTGGTGGAAGGCGTGCAAGGCTCCTCCGTAGACCGCAAGGCGCCAGTCGACGCCCGCGGCCTGCATCTCAGCGGTGAACGCGTTCCGTTGCGCGGGCGGCATGATCGGGTCTTCCGACCCGACCCCGGCCCACACCGGGCAGCGAATGCGCGCCGCTTCGCCCGGTCGGCCCGTGGTTGTTGCGTTGACTGTGCCGATCGCGCGCAGGTTGGCGCCGTCGCGCCCGAGTTCCAGCGCGATTGCGCCCCCGGTTCCGTAGCCGACGGCGGCGATTCGGTCCGGGTCGGTCCGGGGCTCGGTACGCAACACGTCGAGCGCCGCGTGGCCGATGCCTCGCATCCGGTCGGGGTCGGCGAGCAGTGGCATGCAACGGGCCAGCATCTCCTCGGGGTCACCCAAATAGCGCCCGCCATGAAGGTCGAAGGCCAGCGCTACATATCCCAGCTCGGCGAGAGCATCGGCCCGGCGGCGCTCGACGTCGCTGAGCCCCATGCCCTCGGGGCCGAGCAGCACCGCGGGCCGACGGTCGACACCGGCCGGGAGCGCAAGGTACCCGATCATCGTCAAACCGTCGGCCGGGTACTCGACCGTACGCGTCGTCATCTTCGTCATGAGACTGGACTGTAGTGATCGTCGAGCCCGGTCAGGCCGGTGTTCTGCCGCTGGCAGATCAGGCGATATGTCGGTCACACCCCGAGCCCGGTTCGGCGGGTTGACCACGAACCCGCGGCCGGCCTCGCGCTGGGCCGGGATCGCCGTGGCGTTGTCGAGCGGCTGGCAACGGTTGAGGAACTGGCGGTGGACCTCCGGCTTGGTGCTGACCCGCAGGGTGTAGCCCTGGCCGCGTCTCACAGTGGTGCCCGGTTCGAGCGCGGCGCGCTCGGCGGGCTCCGGTTCGGCCGGGTGGAGGAAGGCCACGACCTTGCCCAGCACGTTGAGGAGGACCGGCGATTCGGGCGCCGGGGCGTCCTGGCCGGCGGTTCCTCATGGTGCACGCGCACTTGCACACCGACACATTGAGACCGTGGCCAGGGCTCCCCCATTCCACCACCACGGCGTCCAGGTCAGTTGAGTGGTGGACGACGCTGATGCGTGCCATGGGAGCCGTGTCAGCCCAGGAATGCCGTCAGGTGTTCGTTCAACTGCTGCGGCGCGGTGAGGGGCAGCGAGTGGTGGGTGGCTCCGGGCAGTACCACGACCTTGCTCTGCGGTAGCTTCCGGCGGGCTCGGCGAGCCACACCATGACCGTCAGCGCCTACATCCCGGCCGCCGTCCTCGACCTCTTCGCGCTGCACATCGGCGCCCGCCTTCCGTGTTGGCCCCGAGCCGCCGCCGCAGGCTACGGCCTGCCCGCCGCGGGGGAGCGGGGACAGCAGCGAACGCGGCCGCGCAACACGGCAGTGACTACGTGTCGGTGACACAGTGGCGGGAGCGCCGGCGGCGTACGAGGGGAGTGTGCCGGCGGAGGCGATCACGGGGCCGTCAGGAAGAGCTCCCGGCGGTGAGGGTTCAACGTGGCGCCGTCCGGGGCGGAGCCCGAAACGCTGATCGAGGCTAGACGCAGCGCCCGACTGCTGGTGGCCGGTGCCGGGGGACGCTGCGGATTCACCGGCCTGCTGCTCGGCTCGGTCAGCCAGGGGACGGCATGCGGATCACGTGCTTCGCGACCAACATGCCCGACCGGCCGATCGCCGAGCTCGAGCACCGTCACCGGTTGTATGCCCGGGCCGAAGACCGGATCCGCGCCGGGTTCTCGATCCTGCTGGCGGTGCCGGTGTACTGGCGTTGGACGCCAACCGTGTGCGTGCCCTTCTTCAGGTCGCCGTGTTCCTGCGTGGCAGGTCCGAGAGCAGTCCAAGGACCAAGTCCTGCACCCGGCGCCGGGGTTCGACCCGCGCGAAGCGGCCCGCGATCCGCTGCATCAGGCCCCTCGAATGACTCCTGCCATCGGGCACGGTCTACGCTGTGACCTGCGGCCACCGCATGATCTTCAGTCTTCACGCACCGATGATCAACGGTGGCCGCACCGGTTTTCACAGCGCCCTCACCGCAGATCGTGTCAGGAGGACATATGCAGCACGGCGAAGTCTGGTGGGTCGAGTTCGATGAGCGACGGCCGGTCGTGCTGCTGCAGGGAGACGAGGCGTCCGGGCTCCGGGCGATGCAGGTCGTCGCTCCGGCGGGCGTCGACATCAGCGGTCTGGGCATCGAAGTGGCTGTGGGCGCCATGGAAGGACTGCCTTTTGAAGGCGTGCTGCGGTTCGCGTTCCCGCGTCCGGGCTTCACCCCTTGCACGTGGCTGACCATCGTGTCCCGGGACGACCTGGTCGAGCGGGCAGGCGTGCTGTCCTCCGTGAAGCTCAGAGAGATTGAGGACACCCTCCGTGTTGCTGGACAGCCGCAGGAGTGGACCGCGACGGCAGCCGCGAAGCTGAGCGAGATGAAGGATGCCCTCCGCCTCGGTGGACTGGAGTAAGCGGGCAAGGGACAGGCGCCGCCGATGGTGTGGGCGATCTCGTCCAGATGATCAACGCTGGCCATCTCCGCGACGTCCCGCACCAGCAAGACCACGATCTACGGCTGGAGTATCAGGGCCGTTGAATGCCGCGAACCGAATCCAAAATATCCATCCCTTGCCGGGCCTTAAGTCCGTAGACCACCGAGGCGGCGGTAATCCCGATGGCTCCGATCAAGGACGTAGTTGCCGTGTCTGGTAGGTCGAGGAATGCTACAAGGACACCGAAACCACCGAGTAGCACCGCAACTGCGACCATTCTGATGTGCTCGCGCTTGACGTGCTCGACCGGCGGAACATGGTCCACCTCTGAGGCTGGCAACAGTTGCCCGATTCTGCCCTCACTGTGAGCGTTGGCGACTTTCGTCAACGTCTCCGCTAGATCCGGCAGTGCGGCACGGACATCAACATCAATCGCCGCCTCCTTCTCCTGAAGGGCAGCAACCACCTTCAGATGGTGCTTGCGAAGTCTCCTTCTGCGGCTTGAACGGCGGCGCACGGACACGCTCACGTCGCCGATATGCAAGATCTCGTCGTACACGATGCTCAGTGCTGAGGCGAGAGTGGCAAGGGCGTCCTGCTGTGCCGGGCTCCCGGGTGCGCGACTATAAGCCAGCACGGCAAGGCGGATTGCGCGGGCGATCTCCGCCGCAAGGCGATACTTGTTTCCTGGGGTGCCCCCAAAGGGGGTTGCCGCGTCGGTTGCGGCGCTCCTTGTCCGTTATGCACCCGTCGCCGCGGTGATGGGCAACTTCTGTCGCGAGTCTCAGCGGGAGAGCCGAGCGGCTCCCGATCCGTTGGCAACGATCTCTCGGATGGGGTGAAGTGCGTGATCAGCAGTCGCCGGTGACAGGCGTGCGGTGAATCGGCCATCGGGTAGCTTCCGCAGCCGGCTCCGGTCGACCAGTCGGATCAGCTTTCCGCGTAGCGGTTCCAGCTTGGGCCGGGTGTTGACGCCCACGCTCAGCATCTCGCCGACCTGCCGAGCCGTGACCGGTCCAGCGGCCTGTCGCACAGCGGTGAGAATGCGCTGGTCGTCCGGCGGGAGCGCGTTCTCCTGCACATCGGAGGTGCGGTGCGGGATCAGCATGAACGCCCGCCCACCCACCTGCGTGGGCACCGACGAGGCCGAGACACGCGCATCAGCGATCTGTTCGCTCACCCGCTCAAGAACCCGTTCGGCGACAGCAAGGTCGTCTCGCTCTGCCCGCGCCTCCGCCGGCTGCTTGGCCAGCTGCTCTTCGAGCTACTTCGGGTGGGCGGAGGTTCGGTGAGCTTGTCTGAAAGTCTGACTGGATCTGGGTCAGTTGATGCCGTCGGTGATGCGGAGGTCGCGTTCGGCGCCGTCGGAGAGGGTGGTCAGGGCCTTTTGGTGGGCCGCGTTTTCACGCGCCGCGGCGGTCTGTTCGAGGCTGTCGGACTCGATCAGGACGGTGCGCTGGGCGATTCCGGTGTCGTGCGCCACGACCCGACCGCCATGGGCGAGGACCGGGTCGTCGGCCTGGACGGCTGGAGGCGGCCAGCTTGTTGTAGGCGGCCAGTTTCTCGGGGTCTGAGATGGTGCGGTAGACGCTGATTCAGTAGCCCTTGGGCATGGGACTTCCCGTGTGGGGATGAGTGTGTCCGACGTTCGGGTTGGTCCTGGACGGGCGTCGGTGGGCGAGGGCGAGGCTTGTCAGCGTCGCGATCGCCATGATGCCGATGCCGATGAGTGCTGCGGTGGTGTAGGCGCCGTCGTCGGGGGCGAGGTGGCCGGGGCCGGTGCCCGTGGCGAGGATCAGGCCGCCGATGGCGCTTCCCAGGGAGTATCCGACGCTGCGGACGACGTAGTTGAAGCTCATGGCACTCGACGTCTCGCTTTTGGGTGTGACGGCCAGGATGACGCCGGGCATCGCGGCCGCGAAGCCGCCGGCGCCGAAGCCGAGCACGCCCATCGCCGCGAACAGTTCGGCCAGGCCCGACCGGGCCGCCGCGAACAGGGCGAATCCGCCGCCGACCATGACGGCGCTGCCGGCCAGGAGCAGGGGGTCGGTGATCCGCGTCCGGGCCCGCGGCGTGAGCTTGCCGGCGGCGAACCCCAGCACGGAGAACGGGATGAGGACCAGTCCGGCGACGAAGGTCGTCAGTCCGAAGCCGTAGCCGGCGCCGTGCGGCGTCTGCGCGTACCGGGTGATGAGCGTGAGCAGGAGGTAGGTGCCGATCCCGCCGACGAGCATGGCGAGGTTCGCCCCGGCGACCGCCGGGTGCCGCATCGCCCGCACATCGACCAGGGGTGTCGTGCTGCGCAGCTCGAGGACGGCCCAGACACAGAGCAGCATCACCGCGACGAGGGCGAGGGCCGCCGCCACGGCGAGGTGCCGGCTCCACAGATTCCGTTCGCCGGCGAGGAACAGCACCAGGAGCAGCGCAGCGGCCAGGACGACCGCGCCTGCCACGTCCACGTGGGCGGAGCGGCCTTCGGGGGCCTCGGGCATGGAGCGCCACGCGGTCAGGAGGGCGGCGGCGGTGACGACCAGGCCGAGGCCGTAGGCGGCCCGTACCCCGCCGAGCTCGGCGAGCAGTGCGGCCAGTGGGTAGCCGACGCCGGCCCCGATGATCGAGACCACCGAGATCAGGGCGATCACGGCTGCGCTGCGCTCCTCGGGGAGGTGGTCCCGGGCCACGCCCATCATCAGTGCCGTCAGTCCGAGCCCGACGCCCTGGGCCGCCCTGCCGGCCAGCAGCCACGCGAACGGCAGCGGCAGCACGGTGAGTGCGCTGCCGACGACGACGACCGTCAGCGTGGCGAGGATCGTGGTCCGCCGGTGCGGGCCGGCTCCGAGCCGGCCCAGGACCGGCGTGGCGACGGCGCCGCTGAGCAGCGCGACGGTCAGCGTCCACTGCGCGCTGCCGAGCGAGACGTGGAACGAGGTCGCCACGCTGGTGATGAGCGGCGTCCCGAGACTGGCGACCGCCGCCACGACCAGGGCGATGAACATCAGGGCGGGGACCAGCAGCCGCGTCTCGGAACGCGCCACCGGGAACGCCTTCACCGCGACCCCGCCGACCGGCTGCCCGGTCTCTGCTTCAGCCCTTCGCGGTCCTGGCTTTCGAGTTCTGCCAGATGCTTCAGCGCCGGAAGGGCCGCCACCAGCGTCTCGACCTCGTCGCCGGTGAGCTCGCCGATCAACCGCTCGAACGCGTGGACGCCCGCCTGGCGCCGCGTCCGGACATAGGAGGCTCCGGCCTCGGTCAGGCCCACCAGCGTGACCCGCTTGTCGGACGGGTCGCCCCGCCGCTCGACCAGGCCGGACTCCTCCATCACCCGGACCAGGGCGGTCATCGCGGGCTGGGTGACGCCCTCGACCGCGGCAAGATCGGTGATGCGCCGCGGGCCGGTCCGGTCCAGGGTGGCCAGGGTGGCGGCGGACGTCAGGCTCATGTCCCGGGGCAGGCGTCTCGCGGCTCTGGTGGCCAGGCCGTAGAGGGCTGACCCGATGGCGGCGGACGCGCCAGGATCGACGTCTTGACGACTCATGCTCGAAGCATAGCAACTTTATATTTACAGCTTATGTAAATTGGCCGACTGGTGCCGGCTCTACGGCCTGTGCTCGGGGGCGAGGGCAGGCCACTCGGTGGAGTCCTTCGGGTGGAGCTCACTGAGTGAAGGAGCGTGTCGGTGGGTGCACGGTGCGGTGCGGGACATCGGGTGCGGCGCTCCGGACGCGCGGGAGCGCTTGTGTTTGAGGGACCGCTTCCAGGCGTTCGGGTTCCTCCGCAGGCACGCAGTCCGCGCACTCGACGAGCGCCAGGTGTGGGTCTCATCGGCCGGGCGGAGCAGTCGTGGCGGTTGCCGCTGGGCTGGGCTGGTGTTGTTGGTGGGGCGGGGTCCCTGGGGTCGTGCCTGGCGAGGACTTGTGCGCGGCCTGCCGGGGCTGGCTGTCCTGCCGGTTCTGTTCCGGCTTCAGCCGGCCGTGCCTGTTTCGGTGATGGCGGTCGCTGTACCACTTGTGTCAGTGTGATTGGTCGGTGCCTGCTGGGGCGGGTGATGCATGAGGGGCCGTTGTTCGCTCACCGCACCGGCCGGGTGCCGGGTCCGGGTAGTCGGAAGGCTGTGGAGTGTGGGGACTTGTCCGCTGTCCTTGCTTTTCCTGGCTGCTCATTCCTGGTGCAGGGTCTGGTGTATCCGGTGGAGGCGGTCCAGGGAGCGGCGGCGTATCCACAGGATCCAGGAACACAGCGCGAGTGTGCCGAGGGCGAAGAGAAGGGGGAACGTCATGGATCCGCTGGCGGCTCCCAGGACGAGCATGCCGACCGCGGCGAGGCCCATGGCGCCGAGCCAGTACGGCAGCCATTTGCCCGCTCGTTCCGTCTGACCGAGCTGCTCGGCGACCAGCTGTCGCATGGCCGTCTGCTCCTCGGGGTCGCGCGGCACCTCATGGTGGCGGATCTTTTGGTTCAGATCGGCGAGTCCGGCCGCGTCGGTGCCGACGGCTCGGGCGGTCCGGCGGCGCTGGAGGGCCAGGACCGCGACGGCGACCCCGGTGTAGAGAGCGCTCTGGAACACCCAGACAGCCGGGTGTTCGTCCCTGCGGATCAGGGCCGTGATGCCCAGTCCCAGCAGGAAGACAACAATCGCTTGCGCGGTCGGGCTGCGGTCGAGTAAGCGCTTGAGTGAGAGCACAGCGCAGACCTCCTCGATGGGGGTGGGACAGCGTCGTCGCATCCCGGATACCCCGTGTCCTCCCGCTCATCGAGGCCGTGCACAGCCGCGCTCACCGGCGGGGGCTGAGCACGCGCCCGAGCGAGTCGGCCGGTTTCCTGGGGCCGACCGTGCGGCTCTCGGCGATGTGTGCGCAATCGGTATGTCAAAGACGTGCTCTCTGTACGGTGCGAGGAGGTAGGGCGTTGGTCATGTGGTGTGTGATGTCCGAGTTGTTCGAGGCGGTCGACGTGCTGGTGGCATCCGGTGTTCCGCTGCCGTCGGCGCAGGAGCGCAAGCGGCGCGTACCGCGCGCGTGCTGACGCTTGAGGAGGTGGCCGCCGCGCGGGTTGTCGACGCCTGTGCCCGCTTCGGCTGCACGGCGCCGATCGGGTCGAGGGACGGATTCCCGCATCCGGCACCTGACCGTCGCCCTGTCCCCGCGGTACGCGCCCTCGCCTCTTCGACGCCCAGCAGGCCGGCTCCGGTGACCGGCAAGTCCTGCAGATCGCCGCCGAAGCGCTCAAGGACGTGTACTTCCCAGACAGCGGGCGCCGCGCCGGGAGCCTGGAGGAGATCCGCTTCGCCGGCATCGAGCACCTGCAGTTCGAGCTGCAGGCGTCCCCCATAAGGCGTCGGTACGACTCGGCGCGCTGAGCCGGAGCCCTGTGGTCGTCACATCCGCATGCTTGGTGCCACGGAAGGATGAGCGGGGGTCGGGGAGGGAGACGGGCGGAGTGCTGGTGGCGGCCTCGGCTTTTGTTGTTCCCTGTCCGTCGCTGTGGATGGAGTCTTTGATCATCAGCAGGGCGGGGTCGTAGCACTGAGGTGGTGTGCCGCGGCATCATCTGGGAGGGCGTCGGTTCGGATCCGATCGCTCCGCCCCTGCCGAACGCTGCCCGCCGGCCCGGATGGTTGGCGGGTGACGGGTGTCGCGTCGATTCGGTGACGACTGCCGTGCGATGTCAGTGTTTCGGCCGTGGGTCAGCGTCCGTCAGTGGCGACCTTCGGGTTTTGGTTCACGCGTCTACTTGCCGGGGCGGGACGGAGGCGCGGGCGTCGGCTCCTTGGCCGGACTGCGGCCGTCCTCGGGCCGGTGAGGCCGCACGTCGGAGAGTTGGTACGTGAGTTGCCAGGTTGCCGGCGTCAACACCCGCTGTCTCAGCTGGCCATGAGCTGTACCGAACTCTCCGGTGCCTCCGGTGATCGCGTTGACGACCGGTGCCGGTACGGGAATTCCGGTTTGTTCGCCCTGAACGGTGATCTGGCCTTCCGGCAGTACCGCGGTCGACGCGCACTGTCCGGCGTTGCGTTCGAGGTCGGTGATGACACAGAACCCGCTGATGCGCCCGACGACGCGTTCTTCGGCTCCCTCGGACGATGTCAGGTCTCCGCTGAAGACGAACTGGTCGCCGACACTGCGGCCTGCCGCCCCGAGATCGAGCTCTTCGCCGACGTGCAGCCGAGCTTGGACGTGGATGGTGCGGCTTCTCGCCGAGGAGCCGTCGTCAGGGCGGGGTGTCGCAGCCGGAGCTGTCTCGGAGGGGACTACGCCGGCCGACGCGGGGTCGATGAGGATGGTCCCGGCAGAACAGCTGAGGACCGCAACGGCGAGGAATATGAAGGGTCGGCCGGTGAAGCCCATGGTCGCCTCCGTGTGTGTGGGAATGGACAGGGCCGGTGCCGCCCGGCTTCGTGCGAAGTCGACGCAGCCGGACTGTGGCGGGGTCGGCGGGTTGACGGGGGAGGGGCACCCGGGCGGTTCCCGGGGGTCGTGGGCGAGAACGCACGGGAAGCTTCGCGGCATCACCGGGAATCCTTGTCACGCTCATCCTGGTGGTGGCGCATCTCGTCCGGGTTCATTCATGACGGGCCCTCCGTCTGGACGTTAACGGCGGCCGTGGTGATGTGCTCAGCAGAAGGACGGCAAGGGGGCCATTAGGGTGCATTTTCCTCGGTGAAGGGGAGAGGTCTTGCGTGTGGCGGGTCCGTCAGGGCCCGCGGAACGCCGCCCTCGCCCGAGACCGGTGAGACCTCACCGGCTCGTCTCCGTCCTGCCCGGTGGAGCAGTTCCTCGTGTGCGTCACGAGGGACGGGTGACCTCCCAGGCCGCCTCGATCATCCGTCGTTGCCCGGGCCGCTGCGCGGGGAGGTCCGCTACGGCCTGCAGCAGGTGGACCCGTGGCTGCGTATCTTCGAACCCCCGCGAGGTCGCCGCATGGTGGGGACCTGGCGGGTACGGTCACGACCGTCAGCGGCATGTCCGACGACCAGATGTGCCAGCTTTGCAGCGTTTCGGTCCTGTGGATGCTCGGCCGCGTGCGTGCCGCCGTCGGGGCGGCCTGCAGGCGGTACACCGGCACCGCACCAGCACACGACGTCCTGGACCTGCGCGCGCTGGGCCGGCGTTCCCGCACCTCGTCAGACATTCGCTGTCCCCGGACCGTCGGTCTGCGCGGCATCACGCGACGATGGCTGTGCGACCTGTGGCGCACCTGGACCATCCGGCAGCGGCCCGACGCGGGCCGGTTCGCCCGCATCCTGCGCGGCGTCGAGCTTGCTTCGCGGGCTCTCGCACAGCGTCCGGGAGCGGACGGTTCCGCACGGCTGCGCTACGACGCCGTCACGTCACCGCCGAGATGGACGCGTTCCGTCCCGCACCCAGGCTGGATGGTGAGCCGGCCGGCTGGGGGCCACCGCATGTCCTTCGCCGGCCACTTCTTCGCCCTGGTCGATTACGGCCGCCGTTGCGGAGCCGCGGACGACCTCTCGGCCGTCTTCGTCCGTGATCCCGCCGCCCACCGCCCCCCGGGTGGAAGCCGGCGAGGACGACATCGGCGAGGCGGTTGCCGAACCCGGTGATCCGACAACTCGACATCTGTCCTCACCTTCTCGGCCAGGGCCGGGCCCGCGCGGCCAACGCATCCACGCAGAGGAGCAGTTGCGGTGCCGAACTCTGTGCGTCCTGCTCACAGACACCGGACGGCGGCCCCTGGAGGTTCTCCCTGTGCCCCGTGACTGCCTGCAGACCAGACCTGTGACGACCGGATGCCGCTGGTCTGGCACCACCACAAGGCGCGCCTCCACGGGGGCTTGTGGCTGTCACCGTCCGCCCGGACCTGGCCCGAGGCGGACCAGGACCCCACCGGCTGGTTGCCGCCCGATGCCGGCCTGCACCGCCGGTACGTTGCCTGACGGCCGGCGAAGCCGAAGTGGTGGCCCTGTGTGACGTGGCGGCCGCTTGCGCCGGCTGGGCCGTGACCTGCGATCATGCCGCGAAGCCAGTCGGGTGGCCGGCGCCCGAACCGTCGGCCACGTCCTTGGGCTGCTTGCCGAGCCGTCGATTGCCTGCCCGGGTCCCCGGGTGCTTGGCTCCGGCCCCGCCGCACCCGGCGGGCAGGACGAGCGGCGTGGTCACGGCGAGCCGGTATGCATCGTGGGACGCAGGAAGATCATCACAGGCCATGGCGACGCGCTGTCGCTCAGTCCACCGTGATGAACCGCTGGAAGTAGTCGGCGGGCGCGTCTTCGCCGACCAGGACGCCGTCCGCCTCCACCCAGGCGTGCGCGGCGAACGGCGGCTGGGTGCGGACGCCGACACACCAGGTCGGCCACTGGCCGCGCAGCCGGCACAGCAGCACGGTGGCCAGGGAACGCGGCAGGCAACCCTGCTGGCCGCCGGCGGCCAGGCTGACGGCGAGGACGGTC
>NZ_JFCB01000057.1 GCF_000725125.1 Streptomyces toyocaensis | reverse complement strand
GGGAGCAATGCTCAGAACCTGTGGATCGACCCGGGAAGGACGTACCTTCCCGGGTGATTGATCGATAGGTCACCGAGCAAGACCGGTGTTCGCAGCACCGGCCGGGAAGGCACGTCCGTGCTCAGCGTAGTGAACGACGACGGCACCACCGCCAACGGCTCCTCCCTGATCGACGAGATCGTCCGGGAGGGCGCAAGAAGGATGCTGGCCGCCGCGCTGGAAGCTGAAGTCAACGCCTACATAGCAGAGTTGGCTGACCAGCGCGACGATCGCGGCCGTCGCCTGGTCGTGCGCAACGGCTACCACCAGCCCAGGAAGGTCACCACCGCGGCCGGCGCGATCGAGGTGAGGGCGCCGCGGGTGAACGACAAGCGCGTCGACGAGGCCACGGGCGAGCGCAAGCGGTTCTCCTCCGCGATTCTGCCGCCGTGGTGCCGCAAGTCCCCGAAGATCAGCGAGGTGCTGCCGCTGCTCTACCTGCACGGCCTGTCCTCCGGTGACTTCGTGCCCGCGCTGGAGCAGTTCCTCGGCAGCTCGGCCGGGCTGTCGCCGGCCACGGTCACCCGGCTGACGACGCAGTGGCAGGCCGACCACGCCGCGTTCATGGACCGCGACCTCGCCGAGGTCGACTACGTGTACGTGTGGGCCGACGGCATCCACCTCAACGTCCGCCTGGAAGAGGCCAAAGCCTGCGTCCTCGTGCTCGTCGGCGTGCGCGCCGACGGCAGCAAGGAGCTGGTCGCACTCAAGGACGGCTACCGCGAGTCGGGCGAGTCCTGGGCCGACCTGCTGCGTGACTGCGCCCGCCGGGGGATGCGCGCCCCGGTCCTGGCGGTCGGCGACGGGGCTCTCGGCTTCTGGAAGGCCCTCACGGAGGTGTTCCCCGCCTCCCGTCATCAAAGGTGCTGGGTGCACAAAACCGCCAATGTGCTCAACGCTCTGCCGAAGTCGGCCCAGCCCGGCGCCCGCAAGGCGCTTCAGGACATCTACAACGCCGAGGACCGCGACCTCGCGGTCAAGGCGATCAAGACATTCACCCAGCTCTACGGCGCGAAGTTCCCCAAGGCCGTCAAGAAGATCACCGACGACGAGGCCGGGCTGCTGGCGTTCTACGACTTCCCCGCCGAGCACTGGATCCACCTGCGGACGACCAACCCGATCGAGTCCACGTTCTCCACCGTCCGCCTGCGCACCAAGGTCACCCGCGGCGCCGGCTCCCGCACCGCGGCACTGGCGATGGTCTTCAAGCTCGTCGAGTCCGCCCAGGCCCGGTGGCGGGCCGTGAACGCACCCCACCTCGTCGCCCTCGTCCGTGCCGGAGCCCGCTTCGAAGGCGGCCAGCTCATCGAGCGCCCCGCCACCGCTGCGGCATAGGGTCTGGTGCACCATGGCCGACCACCACACCTACGGCACCAGCACCCACACCGCCGGCGAGCTGGTCCGGCTCGTCAGTGACCGCCTCGGGCTGGTCTTCACCGAGCGCGACAGTGACTACCGGGGCGTCTACCACCTCGCCGACACCCCCAACGGGCGGATAGAGATCCAGCCCAACCCGATTCCCGGCGACGACGAGGAAGACGACCTCTACGCCCCGGAACACCCGGTGGCCCAGGTGCTGTTGCTCACCACCACACCGACCCCGGACCCCGCCCTGCGGACTCGCCTGGACTCCATCGAAGGGCTCACCCACCTGGACCACGAGACAGCGTGAACAGCTACTGATCCACAGCTTTTGACAATTGCTCGCCTGGGAGTTGTCCATAGCTGTACAGCTGATGGAGGTCCCAGACGAGGGGGGATTCATGCGAGTGAAGAGGTTCATCGCCAGCCTGACCGCTGTCTGCGGCGTGGCCACCATGACGGTACTCGGCGCAGCTCCCGCCGCCCAGGCCGACAGCTCCTGCTGGGAACCGCTTTGCAGCTCGATAATCAACCACAGCACGTTGGGCGTATACATCGCGCAGGACTGGTGCTGGAGCGGCACCACCGGGTCCAGCAGGACGGAGGACCCGTACTGCTCGTCGTCTTCAGAGAGGAAATGGCTCAACCCCGGCGCGGGAACTGCGATGGGTGAGGACTGGGATACCTTCCGCGTCGACGCCGGCTACTGCTACAAGGTCCAGTTCAATCTTCCGTACGACACCTGGACGCAGTATTACAACCAGTCAGGGACAAGTACGCATAGGTGGGTAAAGGTGGAAGATCACGCCAATGCCTATATCAAGGCCCAAAAGTACGGCTCCTGCCCGTAGGTCCGTAGGGCGAGCAGACACCTCAGGGAAGGGGACCGCCGTGGAGGACGTACCGCTTCCCGCCGAGGGCTACGGCGCCCCCCTGCCGCTGGATGCCTGCCGGCAGGCCCCGCCCACCGAGGAGGATGCGGCCGCCGTCGAGCGGCTGATGGACACCACCGAGTGGATGGAGAACCGGGAGTACTGGCTACGCCAGGCCGCCCTGTCCGACCGCCGCGCGCTCGCGTCAACCGTCGACAGCCTTCTGCAGGGCGAAGCCCAGTCGGACGCCTGGCTGTTGCGCGAGTGGGACGACGCCCACGGCACCAGCGCGGGCAAGCACCCGGCGTTCGCGGACGAGTGGCACAGCGCCGGCGGCAGCCGAACCCGTACGTCCGCCAGGAGTACGTGGCCTGGATCGAGCACGGCCAGCCGTGACCCCGCCCGTACGATGACAGCGTGACAGCCCGCCGCACCCTCGGCTCCGGCCTCCAGGCCGCACACACTATCCGCGCCGCCCAGGCCGACCTGATCGACGCACTGCCCGGCGTCCGTCTCCCCGACGTTGCCGAGCTGCGCGCCCGGGGCGTACTCGGAGGCCCCACGGCGACGGCCCCGGCCCCGCAGCGGACCCTCGGAGCCGGCGGCCGCGCCGACGAGGAGCCGACCCCCGCCGCCTGAGCTGGCTTGCAGATGAGTGCGCATCCCTCAGTGAGGAAGGCTTCGTGGATGTCGTCGCGGATCTCCCAGCGGATCCGCAGACGGCGGAACCAGTCCAGGTGGGCGAAGGCTCACTCGACCACCCAGCGTTGAGTGCCGAGTCCGGAGCCGTGTTCGGTGTGGCGTCGTGCGATCAGGGGCTTCATGCCGAGCGCACGGACGAGGCGGCGGTACTTGTCGTGGTCGCAGCCGCGGTCGCCGAGCACGATGTCGGGGCCGACACCAGGGCCGGCCGCGCTTGCCCCGAACAGACGGCACCGCCTGAAGCAGCGGGATGAGCGGGGCGACGTTGTTGCGGTTGCCGCCGGTCAAGGTGACGGCGAGCAGGGATATGAACTGACCACCAACCACCACCCGCGAGCACGAGGCCTGTGTTGGCGGGGCCCGAGTTTCGGCTTTGCCACACAGAGCGCACTTTGCGTGTTCGCTCTTCTTCCTCTGGCCGCCCTCCCGGGCAGAAGCCGCACCCCTTACACAGCCGTATCCGGGTTGTCGCCCGCAGCCTCGGGCGCAAGGCGCAGCAGTCGCCGACCGGGCCGCCGTGCGCCCTCCGGTGTCGGCTGCTCACCCTCAAATACCTCCCCGGCTCCCTGCGGGTTGCACAGCCGCTCCACGGGCAGCAACCTCTCCCCTGTCGTCTCCGCGGTTGACTCGCTCGCGGTCGGTCCCATGCCCAGCGCTCTACGCCTCATGGGATGATCTTGTCTCGATCCCCGCGGCGACAGACCGGCGGCCCTGCCCTTATGTGCGGTGCCGGGTGCACCGCGCCGGGACGGAGCTGCATCAGGACATTCCCGTATGCCTCCCGTGCGGCTCCGCTTGGCCAGTAGTCCAGGGTGCCCGCTCCCCTGAGCCGCAGGTCAGGGCCACTTCACGAAGGGGGTGGCCCGGCCAGAGGCCGGCGCGGCATACTCGTGTCATGGCCGACATCGAGATCGACGACAGCACCAGGGCCGCCCTCCAGGCGCTGGCGGACGACGCCGGACTGTCCCTGGAGGCCTACCTCGCGCGGGTGGCCGAGGAGAAGCAGCGCGAGCGTGCGCTGGTAGCCGGCGCCGAGGCTTTCCGCCGTGTGACCGGCGATCCGGCGACCGTCGCCGCGTTCGACGCGGCATTCGGCGGTCCGGTCCGGCACGCCCCGCAGGCGGCCTGACCTGTGCCTGGTGAGTACTACGTCGACTACCGGTGGTTCCTGGAGCGACAGGAAGAGCTTCTGCCGGAAGACCTGACCGTCAACGACTTCTCCGTGCTCGTCGGCATGGCCGCGCGCCACAAGGTCGATCCGCCCCGTCACGACCAGCACCAGCCCGACGTCTTCTGGCGCGCGGCCGTCTTCCTGGAGGAGTGCGTGGTGCTGCGCCCGCTCCCGGCCCGCAATGAGCTGTTCGGCTACGGCCTGGCAGTCGCGTACATGGAAATGCACGGAGAGCAGGTCGACACCAAGTTCGAGGTCTGGCGCGAGCTGATCACCGAGGTCCGCGCCCTGGAGCTCGATTCGTACGGCATCGCCGAGCGGCTCCGGTCCCTGCGCATTCCCTGATGGCTGCGGCGCAGGCAGCTCTGGAGTCTGACTTCGTAGGTGAGAACGGAAAGCGAATGGGAAGAGGCAGCACCGCAGAGGGCTCGGTGGCTCGGGCGAGTCGGTACCGATGGCCATAATTCGGCTGTGGACCTGAGACCGGAGTTGACGCCCCCGCCCGTGAGTCAGCAGCGGCTGGATGAGTTGTGCGCCGAGGTGGAGCGGATCGCTGACCTGCTGGATGCCCGCCCGGAGGCGGCGGGCGGGGCGATCGCGGCCTTCAACGCGACGACGGGTCACGACTACGACGCTCTCGAGTTCGCGGATTACGACGGCAGCAGGAGTCTGGAAGAGTTCGCGAGGGAGGCGGCTCGGCCGGCTCGCCCCGTGGTCGCGGACATCACCCGGGACGAGCTCGTCGAGATCGTTCGCAGACTCCTGATGGCCGACCCGGAGTGCGACTACTATCTGCGGCTCCTGGAGGCGAACGTGTCGCATCCCCGGGTGAGCGACCTGGTCTTCCACCCCTCGGACGCCCTCAAGGATGCGTCTGCGGAGCAGATCGTCGACGAGGCTCTGAAGTATCGGCCGATCGCGCTCTGAGCTGTGGGGGAGATCAGCCGGCCGTGGCCTGCTGTTCGGCGCGGGCGCGTTGACGGGTCACCGACACCACCGGCGGCTCCCGGCCTGAACGGTGGGTCCGCCCTGAGCCACATCCTAGCAGTCGCCGTGGCCTGCTCCGGCTCGCCCTGCCGGTCTCGGAGGCGCACCGGCACAGACGAACTGGCGCGATCTCCCGTGTCAACAGGGCGCAGGCCCAGTGGTGACGCTCAAGCTCGATTCAGGCAGGTGGCGGGCACCTGTCCGCCGCGGACGATCCTCCAGACGTGCCCGTCGCGGCCGCACTTGCGGTAGGCCGGACCGCTCTGCGTGCGGGCAATCGCCTCGACGCACGACGTCACCACGTCGCCCCTGTGCAGGTAGCGCACGACCGGCGAGTTCGATGACGCCACCGGCGCGTCGCCCTTCGGCATGCGGACCGCGACCTTCTTGCCGGTGACCTTCCACTTCGTGGTGCACGGCGTCGCGTCCACCACCGTGGGCTGGGAGGGCGCCGCGGCCGTCGGAACGGCTGTGACCGACATCAGGGCGAGGGCCGCCACCGCGGCGGCCGTGAGCATCGTCTTCATGATCAGCCCAACGGCGCGTGAGCCTTCTCCGGGACACCGCACCCGGCATGACCACCCGTGCGAGGGAACAAGGCCACGCTATGAATGCGCTCCCGCTTCGGTGGCGGGTGCGTGTATGTCGGCCTCCCGCAGGGCCGTGTTCACCGCGTCTCGCGACTGGTGCCCTGAGGAGCTGCCGACTCCACGGCGCCGTGGACGGCCGCCTTCCACACGGAACGGTGCAGCTCCCGTTGGTAGCCGGTCAGGTCCAGTTCCTCGATGCTGACGCTGCAGATCTCTTCCGCCGCATACGTCTCGTACAGCATCCGCCACAGCGATCAGACGGGCGGTGCCCCACGGATGGCGGGTGAAGGCGCCGCCGAGACTGGCTCAGTACGTGAGGGCGACGTGGCTCTCGGGCTTCCTGATCACGTGGCCCGCAGGGGCCCCGGTCTCGGCAGGCGTGACGGTCATGCGCGGCACGGCCAGGCGGGCGGATCCCCACGCGTCGATGTGCGCGAGAAGATCCTGTGCGAGCTCCTCACCCCGCGGCCCGTAGGCGGCCGCGCCGAGTCGGAACGGGCGCTCAGGGTCGACACCTTCGCGGGTCACGGTCAGGTAGGCGAGGGAGTCCCTTTCGACCAGGACGGGGCTGCGGCCGGGCGTGGCGGGCCTGCGGATCAATTCTTGCTCCAGTGCCTGCGGGGTGACTTCCAGTCGGCACACGCGGTCGTCGCCGGCCGTGGCGCGCAGCCATACCCCGTCGAACGACTCCTGGCCGCCGACCCGCTGAGCGGACGGGACGTCGCGGGCCTGCTTGCTCGTCAGCAGGGTGTGGGCGAGAGCTTCGGTGTCGAAGAGTTGGTCCTGGTCGTAGTGCACGCGGATGGTGTCGCCGGCGTTGAGAGGGGACGCCTTCTCGCCGTTCTGCCCGATGATGGGGACGAAGCCGCACAGTTCCATGCTGTCGGAGATCAGTTCGTCCCCCCGGCGGATCAGGCCGACCGAACGGGTCTGTCCGCGCCAGCGCAGCGGCAGTACGAGGCGCCCGCCGTCCACCAGCTGGTTCCACCAGGTGATGGGGATGTCCCAGACGCCGACGGTGGCGATGATCTTGTCGTACGGTGCGTTCTCGGGCGCGCTGAGCAGGCCGTCGCGTTCGATCACTGTGACGCGGTCGTACCCGGTGGCGTTGAGGGTGGTCCGGGCGTGCAGGGCGACGTCGGGGTCGATGTCGACGGTCGTGACCCTTCCGCGGCCGACGAGTTCGGCCAGGAGGGCTGCGTTGTAGCCGGTGCCGGCACCGATCTCGAGGACGTTGTCGCCGGGTTGGGCGCCGAGTTGTTCGAGCATCATCGCGACGACGGACGGCACCGACGCGCAGGACAGGGGCAGGGGCTTGCCGGGGTTGTCCTTGATGGTCACGGCCTGGTCCGTGTAGGCGTTCTCGAGCTTGATGCCGGGCAGGAACGCCTCTCGGGGCACGGTCCGCATGGCCCGTTCCACGTCTGCGGGCACGCTGCGCTCGCTGAGGATCTCGTCGACGAGCCGGTTGCGGAGCTGGTCGGCCGTGGGGGTCTGGCTCACTGTTACATCGCTTTCAGTCGAGGAGTAGGCAGGTCTCCCACCCCAGGCCAACGGGGCGGGTGGTGGTGAGGGTGTGGAGCGTGAGGAGCACGCCGGCCTTGCCGGTGAGCAGGCCGGCGTGCTCGGTCGTCCGGCGCCGCCCCATGGCGGTGGTGAGGCGGTCATGCAGCGCGGGAAGGGCGCCGGCAAGGTCGGGCAGCTCGGCGTCGGCGGCGATCCGGTCGGCGGTCAGGAGGAGACCCGCCCACCCGTGGCAGAGCGACGTCTCGGTGATCTGGCCGGTCTGTCGGGGGTCCGTGACGGCCTGGAGTGCCGTGTGCTCGGCGAGGCGCCGCGCCGTCTCGTCGTGGAGGGCGAGGGCGGCGAGCTGCAGGGCTCGTGCGATGCCGGGGGTGCCGTAGCACCACGACGGGCGGCCGGGGGCGGCTGCGGGCCCGGGCCCTTTCCGGTAGGCGGTCAGAGGCAGGTACTCGGGCCAGCCGGTGCCGCCGCCGTCGAGGGGCTGCGCCCAGGTGGTGAAGTGGGCGATGCCTTCGGCCAGGGCGTCGTCCTGCCCGACGACGGTGCAGCCGGCGCGGCGGGCCAGGGCGAGCAGGGCGAGAGGGCCGGCGATGCCGTGTGCGATGCCGAAGTTGACGTGGCCATGCGCGAGTCGTCCGGTGCCGGGGGTGTCGCGCAGGCTTGTGGCTGCCCACCATCCGGGGACCTGGTGCCCGTGGACGGTAAGCGGTTCGGTGATCAGCCTCACCAGGTAGCGCAGCACGCGCTCGAGGGCATGGTCGTGCCCCCGGTGAAGGAGATAGGCACCGAGTCCGGTGAGGCCGCTGATCAGGTCGTACTCTCGCAGATACGGCGGAGCCTTGCTGTCCATACGGCGGTGCGCGGCGGCCAGTCGGTCGGCGACGATCGCGACGACCTCGATGTCGAGCTGGGCGAGGGCCCGTGCGTAGGCCGGGTGGCCTGCGATGTGCAGGACGTATGCGACCGCGGGTGCACCGCGGTAGAGGTTCGCGTGTGCCGGGTGCGCGGCGATGGGCTGGGAGCTGATTGCCTTCGCTGCGGCGTGGGCTGCCGACCAGTCGCCCTGATCGCGGGCGACGACCATCGCGTGGAGAGCGGTCCCGGCATGCCCTGCGCCGAGGTCGTCATGGTTCATGTGGTTCCCCTCAGCACCAACGACCGGCAGGCCTGCCGTGCTGCGTGGCGGGCTGCCGCCTCGCTGTCCCGGTCGGGCCCGATCAGCCGGTTGTGGTGCATGTGGAGCAGGGAGTGCAGGATCTGTCCTGGACGGCTCTCGTCCGTCTGCGCCCGATACGCCTCAAGCGCCGCCCGTCGCTGGGCGATGGCTTGAGTGAGCCGAGGCGTCGCTTGCACAAGAGGCCCGGCTGCCACCTGGTCGACGGTTTGCCGCGTGACCTCGAGGCGACCCCTACCGCGCACGGGAGTGCGCGCCATCCAGACCCGGCCTTCGTGAGTGCCGAGGAACCCCTCCGCCACGTTGATCATGCTCAGGGCACACACCGCCTCCCGCTGCAAGGTGGGGACGTCGGTGAGGGCGTAGCGGGTGACGAGGCTGTCGGCGACGAACACGTCCTCGGCCTTGTCCATGGCCGTCCCGGTGCCGTAGCGGCCGGTCTCGGGCCGGTAACCGTCGAGGACGAGCTGGGAGGCGAGTCGGTCCGCGGTGAGCTGCTTCGTCCAGGCGGACAGGGCGCGCACCGTCGCTGCGTGGCCGTCCGGTCCGCCCGTGGCCACGCGGATGCGGAGATGGTCGGTCTCCTGCAGAGACCTGTACCGCACGAACCACACCCGCGAGGTGCCGAGGTCGTCGAGCAAGCGGGGCAGCCGCGCCGTCACGATCTGGTCCATGGCGGTGGGGTGGGTGAACACTTTCGCCTGTGTCCACCGCTGCTCGGCGTCTCCGGGGTGGGCCAGGTCCTGGTTCGTCACGACGGGGGCGTGGGTCAGGTCCGGGTGCGGAGCCGGGGCATGGGTGGTCGCGAGCGGGATCGTCAGTTCGTGGGCGTGGCCCAGCCAGCCGAGTTCCTCGTCGCTCACGGCCTCGGTGAGCACCGCGTGCGAGTGGCGGCGAAGGTGCTGGTGGATGAGGCGCGCGTGGAGGGGTTCGGTCAGGTCCAGGGGCATGGTCCGGTCGTCGTCCAGCAGTTGTAGCCGGGCGGGGCATTGCCACGTGGTCGCCCATTCGCCCAGCGCCTTGTGCCAGGCCGGCCCGAAAGGTCCCGTCGGTAAGTCCGCGATAGACAGCTTCCAGCGGGCCGGGGCCAGCACGGCGCGGCGGTGGCGGACGCGGGGCAGGTAGGGCAGGGCCGACGCGACCGGCCCCCAGTCGAACGCGGTCCACGCCGTGGCGAAGCCACGCCCCAGTTGGGCCAGGAACCGGGCGAGCGGAGGGGCCTGCTTCTCGAGGGCGAGGGGGTGCAGCACGTGCGGTTCCACGATGCGCCGCCGGGACATGCTGACCAGGTGCAGGTCCCTGCCAGTCGAGTACACGGCGAGGTCGTCGATGCCGATGAGGTGGTCCGCCGCCGTCCGTGTCTCCCCCACAGGGATGACGTAGGGCAGCAGGGTGGGGATGCGGGCGACGTTCTGGGCGTGCGGGAAGCAGGGCATGAAGGAGAGCTGAGCGCGGAGGGCTCCCTGGGTCATGGTGGGCAGTGTCCGGTACAGGTCTGACAGCCGGCGCCCGAGCACACTCGTGAAGCGGCCGGACAGGACGCCGGCCGTCCACGCGGGCCGCACATCGAGTGTGAAGTCTCCGCTGCTCACGGCTTTCTTGCTGGAGGCACGGAGCTTGAATGCGATCTCCACGTGTGGGGCGGTTGGTCTCTCCGGCCGGCTACCGGCCAGGTCGTCGACGTCCTGCTCGGTGAGGACGATCTCGCGGGTGCCGGTCATGGCCGCCTGCATGGCCCACGCTGTCAGTTGCTCGTCGCGCGGCAGCACGGTCAGCGGCGGCTCGCTCCATACGGACATCGGGTAGTCGGCGGGCAGCCCAATGCCCCCGGCCAGGTCAGCGGCGTCACGGACCGGGACCAGGACCCCGGCTCCGTAACGCTCCCAGAAGTACGTCTGGTAGGCGGCCCACGCCGGGGACTCCCCCTGGGCCCGGGTCAGGCGTGCCAGTGCGTGTGCGGCGCGCTCCACTTCGTCCAGGACATGGTGAGGAACGGACACCTGGGCGTCGATGCGCAGGTCGAGGCTGATCCTGCTCCGGCAGTCCGCCGGCTGGATCTCCCGCATCCTGGTGTCGGCCAGGTCCCGCAGTTCACCGGCCTCTTCATGGCCGGACTGGTCATGCGCGGCAAGGGCCAGCCACGTCTCCTCCAGGTGATCGACGATCTGGACCGTGGCCGGGTCCAGCGTGCCGGTGTGCGGCCGCAGTGTGCGCACGATGTGTCCGAGCGGATCATCGACGGTCATGGGAGCGACGAGATCGCTGGTCAGGTACCCGTCTTCCAGGGCCTGCCCGATCAGACGGGTGGCCTGAGCCGGTGTGCCGCCCACCGTGGCCAGCACGTCAAGAAGGTCGCGGCCGGTGGTCGGTGTGGTCGCCGCGTTCAGGAGGAGGGCCAGGGGCCGGGTCACCGGTGCGCAGGCCAGACGTCCACCTGATCGGGGGGTTCCGATGGCGTCACCGCGCTGGAAGGACAGCGTGCTGATCTGCATCCTCACGTGCGGGAGCACGTCGGCGCGGCACTCCAGCGTGCGGCGCACGTGGTCGACCCACAGGGTGTCGGGGCGTGCGAGCGCCTGGTGGTTGATACCGACGTTCGCGGACACCGGCCCGACGCCGGCGAGGGCTACACCAGCGAAGAGACCGAACGGTGTTGGCCGGGACGTTGCCCGCAGGAAGTAGCCGGCGACGGACAGGGTCGCGCTGCGGACTCGCTTCTGCGGGACTCTGCGGCCGTCCAGGATCTGTTCGATGAAGCTGACCAGCCCCGGAGACGCCGCCCGCAGGGGGACCACGAAGGAGTTGTCTGCCCAGACGCGGGCCAGCCACTGGCGGCAGTCGTCGAGTGATTCCCCATCGGGCCAGCCGTCCGGGCGGGCCCACACTGGCAGAACGGCGGTACGCAGGACCAGGACGTCGCCGTGCCTGCGGAAGGTGAGTCGAGTCATCGTCCGTGATTCCTCGGGGTTGTGCGGCGGTGCGGGCGCAGAGAGCGCACCCGCACCGCCGCAGGTCGGGTCAGCTTGACGCGCAGGACGACGCGCAGGTCTTGGCGCAGCCGTCGCCGGTGCCGCAGGCCTCGACGATCGGGACCGGAGTCCGGGTGATGGTGGTCTTCAGCTCCCACTCGTCGGCGGGTACCGGCTCGGTGAGCACCGCAGGCGGCTGGGGAGGCTGATAGGTCGCGATCGGCATCGATACTCCTCAGTAGCTGGTCCGCCCTGGTGGGCGGGAGGGCCCAGGGCCCCCGCTGCGGGCTGCGGTGCCTTCGGTGCAGCCTGCAGCGCGGGTCCTGCGCCGACACAGGGCGTTGGGGCCTGCCCGGCGGCCCGGCCGGGGGACAACCGGGCCGCCGGGCAGGGGCCTATGCGGCGCGCTCCAGCTCCCAGAGCAGTTCGTCCAGGCCCACGGGCCGGAAGGAGCTGAGCCGGCGCACCATCTGGGAGGCCAGGACGGTCCGCATGAGCGGGTGGCCGTACGGGATCGGTCCGGCCGGCCGCTCCATGACCTGCACGCCCTGGCAGCCGTAGCCGTAGCCGACGCCGTTGACTCCGTACAGAGGCGCGCTCTGTGCCAGGAGCACCATCGGGTCGGGGGTGAGGTGCGGGCACAGGTCGGCGGCGGTACGCGCGTGCCGGGCACACACCGGCGGCTGGTTCGTGAGGATCCCGAGGTCGTCGGGGTCCACCGTGTCCGGGCCTGCGAGGAAGATGTATCCGAGCGGGGTCCGCGCGCGGCCGGCGCAGACCTGGCAGCGCATCGCCTGCATCGTCCCCCGCTGCCGCAGGGGGTGCATCATTCGCCACTGCGGTTTGCCCGTGGGCTTGCCGAAGTCGTCGACCGCGCCGAAGGAGCAGCGGGCCCACAGCACGCCGCGCAAGTCGCGGTCGCGGGGGTCCTCGTCGGCGTAGCTCAGCCGGTAGCGGCCCGGTCCTCCGATCGGGGTCAGCAGCAGGTTGTCAGGGGCGGCATCCTCCCCCTCGCGCTGAATGACGAACGGGACCAGGAGCGGCTCGGGGCGCACGGGGTTGACGCTCGTGCGCGGTGAGGCGGCGTGGGTCATTCTGCTTCCTTCAGGCAACGAACGGCGACGAGCCGCTCGAGGAGTTCGTTGGCGGTCCAGCCCAGCCGGCGCAGGTGCACGATGGCCTCCCCGTGGTCGCCGGGCAGGTCTTCGCCGCGCAGCGTGCGGGCGTGCTGGATGAGCTGCGCCGCGGCGGGGTCTCGTTCGGCTTCGGCGGCGACGGCGATGTTCACCAGCCGCATGAGGTGTCCGTGGAGCCGCTCGGCGATCTCCTCGGTGGCCTCTTCGGCTGGGGGGACGTCGTCGAGGACCACGGCGACGTCGTCGAGGAGAGTGCCGCCGTCGAACGGGTTCCAGCTGCGGAGCCTGTTCAGGACGGTGGCGAGTTCTCCCCTGGTGAGAGACGGTGTCCACGGGCGCACTGGGCGGGTGAAGCGCCGGCCGGTGCCGGGCGCGGTCACGGTCGGCCGTCCGGGACTGTGAGCGTGCACCAGGTGCTGGTTCCGGCGTCGCTGGTCCCCCAGGTGCCGCCGTGGGCCGCGGTGAGGCGGTCGACGAGGAACAGGCCGCGGCCGCGTTCGGCGTCGTCGTCGGCGTGGCACACGACCGGCCGGCCGGTTGTCTCATGGCGCACGGCGAGGCGCACGAAGCCGTCGCGGACCGTCATGGTCAGGGTGATCTGTGCGCCGTCACCGTGCTGGATGGCGTTGGTGACCAGCTCGGAGACGATCAAGATGGTGTCATCGACCAGGGCCTCCAGGCCGCAGTACCGCAGCCGGGCCGCCGTCACCCGCCGCGCCATCCCTACACGACGCGCGTCGTCGTCGAGGACGCTGTTCCCGTTCCGGGGCGGGGAGACCTCGAAGCACAGGCTTATGCGGTCGTGGGCACGCTGGTGCCCACGACGGTCGTGAGGCGATCGGTCTGCCGCGACGGCGGGCAGAGGCGCGGAGCCGACCTGTGTCGGTGGGTTCCCTAACAGGCTGGTCGATCCGGCTTCACTGGGGCGCATGGAGGGGTCTCCCTGGTCCACGTCTTCGTGCTCGGTCAGGGCACTCACTGCACTTGCGGGGCGCGCCCTGGCCTGTGGGCAGGGCGCTCACACCCTCCATCGGTCACAGTGAGTGTTTGCCAGGTGACCAGAGAACACCGTCGAGGGTCGGCGGGGGAAGGAACTTCTGGCGAACTTAGGCGCCGTCAAATCCCTTTGTCCTCTCGGCATTGCCGGGCTTGCTGCCATCCTGAAGAACATGGCGGAACTGAACGGACGACCCGTTACCCCCGATGCCCTGCTGACTCTGGCGCTGACCAACTACGGCCATTTCACCTCGATGCGCGTCGACAACCAGCGCGTACGCGGCCTTGGTCTGCACATGGAGCGCCTGGTGAGAGACTGCCGTGTCGTGATGGGTGCGGAGCTGGATCCGGAAAGGGTCCTCGGCTACGTCCGCCAGGCCATCAGCGACCTGACCGGCTCGTTCGTCGTACGAGTCACCATCTACGATCCGGCCGTGACGATGGGGCGCCCTGACAAGGCGGACGACCCCCACGTCCTCGTGACTGTTCGGCCGGCCGCCGACTTGCCGATGCCGTCACTGCGGGTGAAGTCGGTCCGCTACGAGCGTGATGTGCCAGCGGTCAAGCACGCCGGTCTCTTCGGCGCCCTGCACGCACGCCGTACCGCGCTCCTCGACGGCGCTGACGACGCGCTGTTCATCGGGCCGGACGACCGTGTCTCGGAGGGCGGCACCTGGAACATCGGCTTCATCGGTGAGAGCGGCGTCGTGTGGCCGAAGGCCGACGTCCTGCCCGGCGTCACAATGGCGCTCCTGCAGCAGTCCGGGCACCACAGCACGGCGCCGGTCACCCTCGCCGAGGCCCAGGGCATGCAGGCCGCTTTCGCCACCAACACGGCGATCGGCGTGCGGGCGCTGTCCAGCATCGATGACGTGCCGATGGCCACGGAACACCCCCTGCTCACCCACCTCCGGGACAGCTACCTCGCCATCCCGGGCGAGCGGCTGTAGGCGGCACAGGGGTGACGGGGGTCGCGCGTTGGACGGGGCGGGAGATCTCAGCCTTCCGCACCGCACTGAGGATGAACGGCCGGGACTTCGCCGCGGCAGTCGGCGTCAGTCACCGCATGCTGGTCAAGTGGGAGACGAGGGGCACGGCCGTCACCCCGCGGGCCGCGAACCAGGCCGCACTGGACACCATGCTCGCCACCGCCGGCCCCGCGGTGCAGGAGCGGTTCGCGACGCTGATCACCGCGCAGGCCGCAGCCGAGCATGACGCCCGCGCCGAGCAACTGCTCCGTCGGGAAGTCCCGTACACCAAGAGCCCCATCGACGGGAAGCTCATGGCGCCCGTGGAAGAGGGCATCTTTCTCGCCGGTCCGGACAACAAGCCGACCTGGACAGATGCCTACCTCATCGACGTCTACCCCACTACGAACGCGGACTACGCGCGGTTCGTTCGCGCCACCGGCCGCAGGGCCCCTCAGCACTGGCCGGAGGGGCGTTGCCCGGACAGCCTCTTCGACCACCCCGTGGTCTGGGTGACCTGGCATGATGCGGTCGCCTACGCCGCGTGGGCCGGTAAGTCGCTGCCGACCAGCGAGCAGTGGGAGAAGACGGCCCGCGGCTCCAAGGGCCGCTCGTACCCGTGGGGCGACGCGCCGACGGCCGCCAAGTGCAACGTCCTCGACTCCGGCATAGGCCGCACCACCCCCGTCACCCGCTACCAGTCCGGGGTGAGCCCGTACGGCGTGTTCGACATGTGCGGGAACACCTGGGAGTGGTGCGCCACCGAGTCCGAGCCAGGGCGTCACGAGTTGAAGGGCAGCGCGTTCACGAGCCCCTTCACGCGGGCTGCCCCGTCCCTGACGAACGACGCCAACGACACGATGCGCGACAACGACACCGGGTTCCGCTGCGTCAGCACCGCGGTTGAGTGAACCGGCTCGGGCTGGCCTCCTTCTCTGCGTGGCCGCCAACAGAGCGGCACCTGCGACAGCGGGTCGTCCTGCGGGCTGAGGTGGGCCGGCGTTCGAAGGTGTCCGCCGAGTTCCCGTCCGGCGACCCGCTACCGCATCGGTTGCGTTCCCGCAGGGGGCACCCCGGCGATCGAGTCGGTGCTGGGGCCGGCCCGCAGACCGTGTGCCCGCAGCGGCGCAGCCGGGCCCCGACCTCAACGCTTTTGCCGTACGTCGACCGCACCTTCCTGACCTGCGAATCGCCGACGCCATACCGGCCTTGCCCAGCGTCGGTCCCCAGACCCACCCCGACAACCCCCAAGGAACATGAGCGGACGACCGGCCACACCCGTCATCGACACCCACGTCATCCTTCGCAACGGCGACAAGATCCTCTTCTCCCAGCGGGGCGGCCCCTACGGTCACGGCCGGTGGCACATGCCCTCGGGGAAGCTCGACCGGGGCGAGTCACTGCCCGTCGGCGCGGCCCGCGAGTTGTTCGAGGAGACGGGCATCGTCGTCGACCCGACGGACCTCGAACTCGTCCAGGTCGTGCACCACCGCCAGGACGACGAGGTGGAGCGGATCGGCTTCTTCTTCGCGGCTGAGGAATGGGAGGGGGAAGTCGTCAACAAGGAACCGGAGAAGTGCATGGCGCTCGCGTGGTTTCCCGTACACGAGCTCCCGGACGACATCATCGAGTATCCGCGCGAGGGCCTGCTCGGATACCTGAACGGCACCGGCCCTCTCGCGTCGCACAACTGGCGGTAGGGCCGACTGTCTGTCTTCGGGACCACAGGATGCGGCAACCACCGCACCTGTGCCGAAGCACGATAGTTCTCACCACCGGCATCCGCCGGCCTGCGGCTTCAGTGGGACAAAGCATGGTGGTGGTCACCGATGCGGCGCGCTACCTGTCACCGGCGGCAAGCGAAGCAGGGGCGATGTCACCGCGTTCGGCTTCTGGTGGACAGGGTGCCAAACGGCGGCCCGTAGCAAACACAGCCCATATTTCGCGCGCCCTACGCGAACTCCGCCCCTACGATCACCTGGCACGACTGTTGGAGGGGCGGGAATGCTTGAGGACATCGAGGACGGGACAGCGGCAGCAACACGGCTCGCGGGAGGTACGCCGCTTTTCAGCACGCTGGATGTCGCCGACCCCGCTGACTGGCTCGCGCTGGACGCAGGAGTGCGTGACGTGGCCTGGCACCGCCCAAAGTTCCTGCCGGAGTGGGAGCACTTCGCCCCACTGCCCGCCGACCTGACTCAACTCGGCGAGTCTCGGCTCGCACTCGCCCTCTGCCACCGCGACGGGAGGATCCGTCAGGGACCATCCCCGCGGGTGCGGGGAGCAGACAGGTCGGCATCTCGGGCTACGCGTCGATACGGGACCATCCCCGCGGGTGCGGGGAGCAGCCGTAGTGGAGGGGGACCATCCCCGCGGGTGCGGGGAGCAGGCCTCCCGGCAGTCCGACCAGTACGCCCTCGTGGGACCATCCCCGCGGGTGCGGGGAGCAGGGCCTCTACCGGATCTACCGTTCAGGGGCATCGGGACCATCCCCGCGGGTGCGGGGAGCAGAGTCTTCAGACATGCCGCAGCACAAGCACCGTGGGACCATCCCCGCGGGTGCGGGGAGCAGGGGACTCCGTACACCTCCGCGAGCTTGTGGATGGGACCATCCCCGCGGGTGCGGGGAGCAGCATGGTCGGTTCCTCGCTTCCTATCGGATGTGGGGACCATCCCCGC
>NZ_JFCB01000056.1 GCF_000725125.1 Streptomyces toyocaensis | reverse complement strand
GCGCGGTCGCCAGGCTGACTGTGCCACAGACGCGCCGACATGGCATCAGCGGAGCGCATGGGTGACGGTCGGTCTACGCAACGATCGCCGGACGAAGCGCTCAGTCACACAGGTCCTCGCCCCGGTTGCCGACGGTGCGGCTTCGGAGTGGGCGCCCGCCACCGGGCGCCGGGCAGGCCTCCGGTGTAGCGGCTTCCGTCAGTGCTGTCCAGGCCCAGTCTGTGGAGATACCTGGGAAGGCCACGGGTTGGGTGGAGCAGCGGGGGCGGGGGGTGTTTGCCCTGACCCGAAGGGCGCTGAGCCGAAGGGCGCCGCACCAAGGGGCGTTGGTGCGAGCGAGGCCGGGACGGCTGACGGCGAAGCCTCGACCGAGCGTCCCTTGCGGGCCCCCACCACGACGGAAACGCCCGCGATCTCTAGAGCGATCCCGGCCATACCGAGGAGGATCGGAGTGTGCAGGCCGTCCTCGGTGCCGCAGATCTGCACCGGGTCCTGTCCTATTTTCGTGGCCCGGCACTGCCACCCTGTGGCGTCGTCCATGTCCCATAGGGCGGCATAGGCGAGTAGGGCGAAGCCGGAGAGCATCAGGGCGATCTGCAAGGTGCGGGCTATCGGTGACATGGTCAGTCACCATAGCGGTCAGGGTGCGCTCTTCGGGCACTGTCACGTTGGCTGGCCGGGTGAGATGATCTTCGGGGCAACTGATCGTTTCACAATGAGCGGAGCGATAGGACTTGCTGCTGGGCGATCTTGGTCGGCAGGGTGTCCGGGTGCGCACTGATCTTGCTCCGGACGATCTGGGGGAGCGGGTGGCACCGCTGCTTCCACCCGCCCCCAGGCGACACCACCGCTTTCCCGGACGGCTACGCGTCCCCGACCGAGCGGCACTCGCGGGCGTGATGTACGTGCTTCGGACCGGCGTCGCCTGGCGCGACGTCCCCGCGGAGACTGCGGGCTGCTCCGGCGTGACGGCCTGGCGCCGGCTGCGGGACGGGACCGAGACCGGAGTCTGGCCCCGTCCACACGCCGCCATGCTGGCCGAGCTGCGCCGGGGCGACCTGCTGGACCTCAGTGATTGCGCCGTGGACGGGTCACACGTCCGCGCGCTCAAAGGGCGGATCACGTCGGCCCCTCACCCGTCGACCTGGCCCGTCCCGGCTCCAAACATCATCTGATCATCGATCGTCAAGGAACCCCGCTTGCCGTCACGCTCACCGGCGGCACGTTCCAGACGCCGAGCACGCACTGCTGAAACCAGCACCCCGCGGGCCCCGTCTGATCAGGCGAAGCCTGCGGCCCTGTCTGCCCCGCTCTGACTACGCAAGGACCGCGCCGTGTTCTCCGCGATCTTCCAGAACCACGTCGGCTATCTGGTCGCCTGCACTGTGACTGCCCTGTGTCTCGGTGGTGCGGCATGGGTACTCGCTCGCCGGCTGGGTAACGCTCATGGCCTGTGGTGGTCTGGACTGGCGTTCACCGTCACCGGTGTCCTCGGCGTCACCTTCATGGGCGCCGGCCCGGCCAGCGGCGTGTGCGTCCTCAACCATCAGTTCGCCGAGCCCTTCCACACCACGCAGGGGCTGTGGAACCTGGCGATGACGGTGCCGGTCGGCGCCCTTGCCCTGCTGGCCGCCCGCCGGCCCCTTCCCGCCCTGGTCGGCGTCATCACCCTGCCCTTGGCCATCGAGTTCACGCAGGCCACCGTCGACGGCCTGGGACGCATGTGCGACAGCTCCGACGCCGAGATGAACATCATCGGCGCACTGGCGGGACTCGCCATCGCCGCAACCGTACTGGCCGTGCGCGAATCGCTCCTGTGGCAGGGCGGCGTGAAGGGCGCACTGATCACCTCTGTCGCGCTGTTGCTGCTGGGCTCGGGCGTCGCCCAGCCGATGCTCGCCTTCACCAACGTCGACGGCAGCGGCCTCTTCGCAGCGGGTACAGACCAGAAGAGCGCTGTGGAGGCGGCGGTGAGGGAAGCGTTCGGCGACCTGTACACGATCAGCCACCTGTACGAGCAGCCCTGCCTGGACATCTCATGCAAGAACGTCATCTTCAACCTGCACATCCGTGGCGAGAACGGCCACTCCGGGCTGTTCGGGAACGGCAGCCTCTCCTGGCCGGACAAGAAGCACCTGAACATACTCCTCGAGGACAGCGACCGGCCCACCGCCATGGGATACCCGGTGAACGGGGCGAAAGCGCCCACCACCGCCCGCGAGGCACACGAGATCGCGCAGGCCTACGCCCGCCGGCAATACCCCTGGGCGCAGAGCGCGACCCTGCAGGAGACCAATCCCGTCGGGGAAAAGGCCGGCCTGGGCTGGATGACGAACTGGCGATGGACGCACAACGACGTGCTGATGCCCAGAATGCTGGACGTCCAGATCGACAAGGCCGGCCGCGTATCCCAGATCGACGTAACCCTCGGCCCGACGCGCGCAGACCTCCCCAAGGCCAAGCTCGACGCACGGCAGGCCGAGAAAGAGGTCACCAAGGCCGTAACGGCGCAGCTGCAGGCCAACGGAAGCACCGACGCCGAGTTCCAGACCGAGACCGTCACCGTGAAGGCGGACGACCGGGACGGCACGTGGAAGCCCTACTGGCTCGTCAACGTGACATCACCCCACGCCGGACAAACCGACGATGCACAGGCACCGGCTCCCGTCGAAACCTACCGAGTCGACGCCCTCACCGGACAGGTCTACGACGCCGGCTGGGCGCCCATCAAGACGACCTGACCGAGCACTGCAAGCCTGCACAGCAGGACGGCTGACCCCTCGACAGCGAGCCCGGACAGGAACACCTTGTCCGGCCCCGCTGCCGGCTGTCTGGCTATGACCAGCGCATGCCGATGACGGACAACTGTTCGATCCGTTCCGGTGACAGCGTCGCGGCCCTGCTCCGCTGGTTCCCGATCCAGGCACCGAGCCGGAGTTCCCGCTCCTCCTGGTCCCCGCCGCCGATGACGATCGTCTCGATGTGTTTGCGCGGTACGCGCAGGTGTCCTTCGCGCTGGTAGTACTGCTTCGCCGAGGCCAGGTTCAGCGCCCATTTGTCGGCCTGGCTGCGGCGCGGGGGCGGTTTCTCGTCCTCGTCGGCGGGTTGGACGCCGAGGACGTGTTGGCACAGCCACTGCTGCACGGCCATCAACTTGTTCCAGCCGAGCCGGACGGAGCGGACCCACCGTCCGAGGTTCTCGCCCTGGTGCACGACCTCGCCCGGCGCCATGGGTAGCGCGCCGCCGGCCTTGATGTGCTGTCGGGTGAGGTGGAAGCAGCGTTGCCATTCCACTGGCCAGGCCGGGCACCAGGGCGGGTCGATGTCCTCGCGCTGCTCGCGCTGTCCGCGTACTCGTCTGAGTGCACCACCGAGTACGAAGTTGTGTGCACCACTGCTCAGGCCACGTCGGTGTCCCGTTCGATGGCCTGGAGGCGGTTCTTGAGCCGGTAGCTGTTGCCGTTGATCGGGACGACTTCGCAGTGGTGCAGGAGGCGGTCGAGGATCGCGGTGGCCAGGACCTCGTCGCGAAGACCTGGCCCCACTCGCCGAAGGTCTTGTTCGAGGTCAGGATGATGGAGCCCTTCTCGTAGCGCTTGGAGATGATCTGGAACACCAGGTTCGCCTCGGCCCGTTCCAGCGGCTGGTAGCCCACCTCGTCGACCACCAGGACGGCGGGTCGGAGGTAGCTGGTGAGCTTGCTGATCAGCCGGCCCTGGTCCTCGGCGGCCTTGAGGTGGCGGACCATGTCGTCGAGGCTGGTGAAGTAGATCGAGTAGCCGGCCCGGCAGGCCGCGACGGCCAGGGCGACGGCGATGTGCGTCTTGCCCACTCCGGGTGGCCCGAGCAGGGCGACGTCGGCCTTGTCCTCGACGAAGGAGAGGGTGGCCAGGTCCTTGACCTTGCGCGGGTCGGCCACGAAGTCGCAGGTCAGCTTGTATGCTGAACAACTCCAGCCGCTCGCTCCGCGCGCATCTGCTCGTCCACGCCCACGGCCGAGGCGGCCGGTTGGCCCTCGTCTGTACGGCGGCCGCCCGACGGCAGGCGGGTGAACGTCCTAAGCCCACCCTCGCGCGGCAGAACAGGACGGATCGCCACCATGGCCATGAGCAGAGCCAGACCGAGAAAGACGGCAGCGCACGCCAGGGCGGTCATGGGCAGCCATGCCGACGTGTGTATCCCCATCAGGACTGCCGCATCGACAGTCAGCAGTCCCCCCGCCACACCGCACAGCGTGGTCGCCTTTGTGTCCGCCCGCTGCACTTCCGTGAACATGGCGGCCGTCTCATCCCTCAAGCGATGCAGGAATTCGGCAGACTCGGAGTTGCCCCCGCCAACAGGCATAGTGGTCCTCTCCCGCTCCCTTGGCAGCCGGTGATCTGTGCCCGACCACCGTGCCGAAAATCCTGCGCCGTCACTGCCAAGAACCGGGCACCGCTGGTGCCGCAGCCGTCACACCTCTGGCAGCGCCTGGTGCAACTGATGAGCAGCAGGAGGAGAGTGAGTGCTGGGGGCTCCGCGTACTTCACCCGCCGCCTCTTCCTTCAGAAGCCGTGGCTGGTCGCACGAATTGAAGCCTGCAGTGTTCCGTCCGACGGCAGCGCTACGCGCCGCTGCAGCCGGCTCTGCCATCACCACCGGGCTGTTGCACGGCTGACGGCACACCCAGCTGCGGAGATTGCCCGCCCGATGTTCCACCGGGCCGGGGCTGCACAAGGGGGGGCGGTGCCAGATGCCCTGGATCCGTCATTTGACGCGAGAAACTGGTGGCGCGTTTGGAGGGCGTGCGAGGGGGCCTGAAGCGGCTCCGCCGTGCGGGTTGGGCTGTCGAGGGTCGATGCCGCACGACAAGCCGGGTGTCCGCCGCACGGCGACGGAACTGGCTGAGGGGGTGGGCCTTGTGCTCCTCCTGCCTGACGTCGCGCGGAAGCCCGTTTGTCACCTCTATCTGCTGTGCTCGGCACTGGCGCGGCGAGGCCGGTTCGGTTCTCTGCCGATCTGGGTGGCGACCTGATCGATCTCCGTTTCGCTGTAGGCGGTGCGCACTCCGGAAAAGCTGTATCCGACAGCGCGGGCGAGCTCCTGCAGCCCGTAGGGGCGACTGCCATGGAACTCACGTCCGTAGGCGAGCAGTTGACGGATCCGGGTGTCGACGGCGTGCTTCTGTGCCTTGAGGTCCTCGAGCGCCAGCAGCAGTGGGTCCACTGCGAGGGCGTCGCTCGCCGCTTCGAGGCGGAGTGCGTCTTCTTTGCGCTGCTCGCCGACCTGCTCGCAGGCGTCGGCGTAGCAGTCCTCGGGGGTGACTGAGCCCGGTACGGGCAGTGGGTTGCGCAGGGCGGCCAGTTCCTCAATCGGATGCATGCGGCGATGATCGCAAAGAATTGCGTTCATCGCAATAGTGCTGCACGGTCTGGGAGAGCCGGGACGACTGGCGCGTCCCTGCTCCGAGCCAAGCGTCTGGGCTGGGTCCTTCCCAGGAACGCGGCGCGGCCCTCTCCGACGGAGTCGGTTGAGCACAGGGACCACAGGCTGCGAAGGCTGTCTACCAGGAGCTGGGCGGGGCGCGATCCCGGAGGGTACGCCCGGCGCGCGGTGGTCCACTCCACGAGCATGCGGCCTGCCATGCGAGCGGTCGAGGCGGAGTTCACGTCGAAGCGCCGGTATCGTCCCTCCGTCGCCATGTGCCACACAGCGTCCAGAGACTCGCACACTTGCTCCCGCAGGGACTGCAGTTCCTCGTCGGATACAGCCAGCAAGGTGTCAAGTCGCTCCGCGCTGGATGTCTCGCTGCGCTTGGCGAGCTGTTCGCTGTGGCAGTGAGCCGCAAGCAGCCAGGCTGCACGGGACCGCTCGGGCGGTCCGGCGAACGCCATGGCTGCGCGTAGGTCCGCTATGAACACGCTGTCGTGTGTCGGCAGGGCCGGCGCGTTAAACCAGATGAGGACGCCGCAGACCCGCTGGTCGAGCTCGGCGCGCGACGCTGTTGCCAGGTCGCGACGGCGTCGGAGATTGTCCCTCATCTGCCGGATGCTGCCTGGTTTTCCATGTCCACGAAGGCTGAGGCTTCTGCCCAGTCGTACCAGGGCTCTTCCTGGCCGAGGGTGCTCCGCCGGGATCCGCTGCAATGCCCCTGTTCACTTGCTCCCGGGTCTGGCTGTACTGGGGGAAATACGCTTGAGCAGGGCTGCACGCACAGGAGCGAGGGGGAGGGGGACTTCGTTGAAGAACGCCAGGAGCGCCAGGTCGTCGTGGGTTCTGCACAGCGGAGCACATACCAGGAGGCTGGCAACGAGGGCGGCTGTCTGCGGTGGGTAGACCTTGGTGTTACCGACGTTCAATAGAGTGTCCGGTCCAGGCCGGGGGATCAGCCCGGCTGTGCGCCACCGTTCCAGCTGGTAGGGGCTCAGTTTCAGTCCGGATGCGGCCGCGGTTCGAATCAAATGGCGGTCTGCTGGACCGGGTTGTGTTCTCGTCATAGAAGCAACGTACGGAATGGCGTCCCGAAGCCTTCCCAGGCGAGCGCGGGGCCCTCCGGGCGAACCGGTGTGCTGCGGGCTATCGCTCCCGACGGCGACGCGCCTGAGCCGGCGGCCTGGCTGATCCCCGAGGGCGGCGGTACCGAGTGGACGACCTCGCCGCAGTCGATCGAGCCGGTCGCGATCCTCGGCCCCAGCCCGCTGAAGGGGAGGCGCCACGTGGTGCAGTGGAGCGGCGCGTACCGACCGAGGCCGAAAGTGTTGTTCGACTGCAAGCTGTGTCCGGGCCGGGGCACGGATGCGGAGGTCGGCGGTGTTGGCGAGCGGCTGGTGCGGTGGAAGGTGTGCCGGTCGTGCGACTTCTGGCTGACGTGCGTGGGCTACCGGGCGCTCGGCGATCAGGATTCCGACGGCCGGCGCGTGCTGCGTGTCGCGGGCCGGCACTACATGACGTGGACCGAGAAGCAGGGATGCCCGCCCGAGATCGGATACACCAGCCGCTCCGACCTGCCGTACTTCCTGCTGGAGGACGAGATTGTGCGCAACGCACGCTGGCTGTGGCTGATGGGCTCGATCCCGGAACGTTTCCGCGAGCGACTGCCCGAAACAACGCCCGCTTCCTCAAGCCCTGACCGGCAACCGAGGTCGCGACCGCCCGGCTCGAACACGACCTCAGTGTCACGGCTGGGGACCGACACGTTCGTAGGCGCGGTGTCTGGTTACCGGATTCAGGACGGCGACTTTCAGCGGACTCCGGACTGCTGCCTCGATACGCAGCGGCCACGCCCGGCCGGGAACCAGGATGGTCAGATCCTCCGGCCACCGGCCGAGCGCTGAGAGGGCAGGGCACACCACACCGGCCATCTGGAACGCGTTTGCCTCATGCTGCCTGCTGGTAGAGGAGCAGTCCGCCTCCGTGGGCGGGGCTCTGGCCGCCGCACGTGACGGTCTTGCCAGAGGCGGAGCGGACCAACTGCATGAACGCGGGCCACAGCGCAGCCTGCATGCCCGCGTACTCGAAGAACGCCGCCAGCCTCTCCTGCTCGGTAACCCGTCGGCGTCGCTCGGCGGCGGGGCTCCTGCAGGAAGGCCTCGGCATCGGCCTCCAGCCGGGCCCGGACTACGGCCGGCTGAACGTAGGAGGGGGCGGTCCACCACACGGTGCCGTCCATCGCCTGCTCGGACACCGCCGGCTTTTCGTCGTCTCCGGCCTGCCGAACCCGCGTGTGCGGGTCGAAGGCGACGTCAGCGGCGGCTGCCAGGATGACGGTCATGACCGACACCACGGGGACGGTCCGTCACGACGCGGCGGATCTCGCGGAAAGCCTCCTCACCCACGACGATGCCGACCTGGACCGGCCGTTCACGATCCTGACCCACCGCCAGGCAAGCAGCCTGGTCGAACGCCGTGAGGCCCTGCGGCCCCTCTACGAAGCCATCGTCGCGCGCATCGGCCCGCCCACGCTGCTGGGCGGCACCGCACACGGGCCCAGCGTGCGCTGGCACGGCAGCGAGCGGATCCTGCTGCTGTCCGGCGACCACGGCGAGGCGCTGCTCTCCGCCCACGAGGCGGCAGCCTTCGTCCAGGAGGAGTACTCCCGCTTCGACTCCGGCAGCCTGCCCTACACGTGGCAGCTGGACCGCCACGGCCCCGGCCACGACCACGGCTGGACCTTCAACGGACATGCGGCCGCCAACGGCTGGGCACAGACCGAGGAGCACCTGGCGCAGATCCTCGCCTCCTGGGCGGAACACATGCCCCTCCAGGCCCCCGGCGACTGGGTGAGCTTCAAACTCTGGGCGTCACGCGACTGGGGGCGCACCATGATCGTCTCCTACCAACCGTCGCAGACGAGCCGCGAGTTCTGCGCCGTCATCGACGACCGCGGCCACGAGCAGACACCCGAACGTGCGGCACAGATGCGCGCCACGGGCTGGCAGGACCTGGACGACACCGGGAGCTGGTACACCAGACTGCCCGAGACGGACCCGACCGCACCCGCCACGCTCGCGCGCCTGATCGTCACCGATCTGCGCGCCCGCGGCACCGTGTCCTCGCACGAAGTGACCGCCTGGGACATCAGCGCCGGCGATCACGGCAAGCTGTGGGTGCCCGGTATCGGAGTCGACGTCCACCCGCGCCGCGGCGAGCACTTCTGACGCCGTCCACCGCCCCGGACCATGGCAGCCGACGGCACCGTGGGTATGCCGCTGCCCCGGAAACGGTCGACGACGATGTCAAGTCGTCTTGAAGCTGTAGTCATCCCAGTTGTCCCGAACCAGGAAGGCCTGCCCCGGCACGGGGGAGACGGACCGCCCGCCGCCCTTCGGCACCCTCGCTGCCGTCGATGGGCGCACACCCGCCGGAACCTGATGCGTTTCACGTCAGGGTTGCGGTCCGGGGGCCGACGCGCTCGAAGGAGCAGTGCTTGGTCACCGGATCCAGGACGGCGACTTTCAGCGGGCTCTGGGCGGCTTCCTCGATACGCAACAGCCAGACCCGACAGGGGACCAGGATCGTCAGGTCCGCAGGCCATCCGGCGAGCGCCGAGGGGTCCGGGCACACCACACCGGCCGGCTGGAACGCGGCCCCCGGGCGCGGCCTGCTGTAGAGGAGCAGCCCGTTGCCATGGACAGGGCTCTGGGCACCGCACACGACGTCCTTGCCAGCAGCGGAGCGGACCAACTGCATGCACGCGGGCCACAGCCCGGCCTTGATGCCCGCGTGCTCGAAGAAGTCCGTCAGCCGCTCCTGCTCCGCCTGCTGCTCCTCGTGCGCCTCCTCCAACATGGCCAGCCGACGGTCCTCGGCAGCCAGTCTGCGCTGCTCGGCGGCCAGCCGGGCCCGCTCGGTGGCAGCGGCCCGCTGCTGCGCGGCCCGTCGGCGTTGCTCGGCGGCAGCCTCCTGCTGGACGGCTTCGGCATCGGCCTCCAGCCGGGCCCAGGCGATGGCCAGCTGGACGTAGGAGTGGGCGGTCCACCACACCGTGCCGTCCGGGCCGGTATGGGCATGAACCCGGCCCTGGAGAATCCACCGGACCGCCTCGTTAAGGGAACAGCTGATGTGCGTCCACGCCGCCTTCGTCTTCACCGTACGTGGCGCCGCCCAGGTGAAGCGCGCCATGCCATAGCGCACCGTCCACGCGTCCCCACGGCCCCTGGGAGGCTCCACCAGCAGGGAGGGCACGCCGCGCTCCCACGGCCGCTTCTCCATCGCCACCCAGCACACCGCCACACTGTCCCCCGCGTAGCGCTCCGTCCGCCCCTGCGCGTCCTGCGGCGTCATCGGCGACAACTGCGCCTCCAGCGCCGTGAACGGCCGGTCCTGCCCATCGAAGACCAGCACGTCGGCACGCCAGGTCCGGGCCTCGTTGCCGACCTCCAGCTCAGCTCTGAAACCCGCCGCCCGGGCGGCGGCGGCCAACTCCAGCTTCAGCAGATGATGCTCAGGAGACTCGTTCGCCAGCGCGCAGTCGCGCGGCCGCACCTGGTGGTAGAAGTGCCTGGCCCGGTGCGGGGAGATGCGCGCGAACACCCTTTCCCGGCACTCCGGACACGCCAGCTCCAGCCCTTTCACACGGTGCACGTCCGTCCAGGACCGGCCACACCCGAGATCGTCCAGCGACGCATCCAGCCGGCCCCAGCCCGCATGCACAGTGGTGTACCCCATCAGCCCCCTCCCGTATGGCCCGAGAAGGACAGCATCCCCTCGTGCGGGACGGCGATACACCGGATGAGGGCGCGCGGCACGCGGTCGCTCAGAGCGTGAGCACCGGTCGCGTGGAGTAGTTCTCGTACAGGTCCTTACCGTCCGGTCCGTACGCGAACTCGGCCATGTCGGGGTTGCGGTTGGCGGTCGCCAGGGGGAGCCAGGCCAGCAGGTGGCCGTAGCCGCCGCACACCGACTCACCCCCGTCGCCGCCGTGGACCGCGGTCACATCGCTGGTCAGCTCGGCCCGATAGGTGTCGTAGGCGATGCGCAGGCCGAAGGCATTCAGCTCGTTGTGCGGGCCGGTGTCGTCCCCGTAGGGGATGCGGTCGAGGGGACAGTCGTCGCCCCACCGGAACAGGGTGTCCGCCCCGGCGCCGCAGGCGTGCTCCCACTCGTCGGGGCTGGGCATCCGCAGACCACGGGCAAAGAGGGCAGCCGGTGCGTCGGCCGGCGGTTCGGTCAGGGTCTCGTCCTCCACGGCCATGAGGACGGTGGCCAGATGGACGCTACGGCGAGCGCTGAGGATCCGCGCGAGGTGGGCCCGCAGATCCGGCCCGTAACCGTAGCCCTGCTCCCGGCTCTCGGCGTAGTCGGCGGCCTGCTGCGGGGTCGGCTGCCAGGTATCGACGTCGAAGCCCACAGACACCCGGCCTCCGGGTATCAGTGCGAACTCCAGCCCGTCCCGCTCGACCCGGACGCGGTGCAGCGGTGAACCAAGGTGCTCCGTGGCCTCGACGAGTGACACCCGGCCCCCCACGTGGTCAGCGACATTCTGGGCGATCCTCCGGGCGGTGACCTCGTCGAAGGTCCGCCACAGGTCGAAAGTGAGATCAGCGAGCGACATGGCCGGCAGTGTGGCACGCGGCACTGACACAGCACCGAGAAGCGCGGGCGCCGCCAACCAGGCGCGCGGGCGGGCCAGTACTGCGTGACCCTGCCGATGCCAGCCGACAACAACCGCACACCAGGCTCGTCCCCGAGCAGCCCTGCGTGCGCCAGCTCAGATGCCGCTCTCGCCCGACGTGGGGCGTCCGTACCGGTGCACGCGGCACTGCGGTTTCAACGCCTCCCACTCCGAGAAGAACACAGCCCCGCATCAACGCACAGCCTTCCCCCAGACCGGGAGCATGACCTCCATGGAGCTGCTGCCGATCGCTGTCGACTGATGACCCGTCAGACTATGCCAAGATTATGGTAGTTGTTCATCGCAAGCGCTTGGTCCTGCTGTGGCGGGGATGCGGGTCTTCACACCTGGGAGGCTGAGTGGACATGGGGGCACCTTCCCGGCAGGAACCGGGAGAGCAGTCGATTCCAGCGTGGGGGCGAACGCTGACGGTGCCGTGCCCGCGCTGCACCGTGGCGACGCACCGCCACCGCACCACGGACTACGACGGTGTGAACATCTACCGGCCCCAGGCAGGGCCCGACCCGACCCGCGTTCCCGACAACGGGGAACCCGATGTGGAACAGGCGTGGATCGCCCTGGTCCCCGGTGACTACCCGGCCAGACTTTTCGCCGACACCGAGGTCTACCATCTCGTCGGTGGCATCGCGTGGCCCGGTCCGCATCACCGCGACTACGGCAGTGCCAAAGTCGCGCACGACGCCTGCTGTCCCGGCCTCCACCACAGCCGGCCCGAAACCAGCCGAGGTGCCGGCGAACTGTGGCGGGCGATGCGGCGCAGGAACACCGCCGCAACCGGCGCCCTCGCCGCCGGAGGCCGGATGCCGACGCAGCCTGACCAACTCCGCCGGCTGCCCATCCCCGTCGGGCCCATCCACAACGAAGACCACCAGGTTCTCCGCGTCTGGGGGCAGCCGCTCGCCTCGCCGGGGCGGGCGTCCTCGGCAGTCTGGTCGACCTCGATGGTCTCCAACGCTGGGCGAGGGTCCAGACCGCCTCGGAGGCCGGATCGCTGCCGCGACGGGTGACCAGACGCTTCACCGCCTCCTCGCCGTGCTTCGCGGCGAGGATCTGCTCGGCCCGATCGAGTCCGACATCGCCAGGGTCTGGCTCCAGCCCGCCTTGAAAGCCCTGGACGAGAGCATCGGCGGGCAGACCGGGGCATCATCGACGAACTGCCTCCAGCCGTCCTGTTGAGGTTGTGGATCTCGTCGACGAGCGCGAGCTCGACGCGCTTCTGGTCCGTAAACGACTCGGCCCGGCCGCCGCAGGGTGGCTGCCGGTCGTCTACGTCACCGTCCCGCCCCGGGCCACCCCGAAGATGCTCGCCATCGAGTTCGCCCGTTCCAGGACCTCCTGGACGAGTGGATCATCTGCTGGCAGCAGCGTCCCCACGAGGGTCTGCGCATCACGAACGCACCGACGGCGCGATCGGCAGCCGTATCTGCCAGCGATCTGCTGGCCGCGGACGCCGCTGAACAGGCCACTCGCGGCGCATTTTGCAGCACTGCGGCATCGACGCCTTTCGTGCCCGCGGGCCTGAGCAGGGCCGCGCAGATCGTGCGCGTCGTGACGTTGGTAGCCGTCGAGCTTGACCAGGCTGCCGGGCTTGTGCCGGTGCAGTCGCAGGGCGTCTTCGAGCGAGGCGATCAGGTTCCGCCAGTTCTGCCGCTGTGGAGATCCCCAGCAGCGAGCAGGCGGAGGAGAACGTGTCGGAGACGAACACCTTGCCGGGCGAGGCTGTTCACCAGCCGATAGAAGATCGCCCTCGTCGGCTGGACGTGATGGCGGTGCTGGACGACGGAGTCGTGGCCCGCCCGGAACTGACGATCGCGGTTCTAGCCACCCAGGCCGGGGCCGAAGCCTCCGACCAGCTGAAATAAACCGTTACCGACACTGAACCGTTCGCCTACGGCACCACCGAGACCCTCGGTTCCTATCTCCACCGCCTGGCCGTTGCCAACAACCGTCCCGCGAGCTTCCTCGCCCGCCTCCTGGGCCCGCTGCCGCCGGAGTTCTCCCCGCTCAGCAACACCACCACCGGCTGGAATCCCCACTCACCCGGCCGTCTGGCCACACTCTCCGGACGCCCAACGTCCCACCTCGCCAGGGCCCTGCCCGCTCGCCGACTTCCTCAGCCCACACGGTCCCGGGCAGCGAACGGAACGGCTGATCAGCCGCCTCTGCCCCTGCTGCACAGCCCGCCGCAGCCCCACCGCTTCCGTGGTGATTACTCTCTCGCCCGCCCACGTCCACATCTGCCCGCGACATCAGCTCTGGACCCGCTCCACTCACGACATCCCGCTCGTCGCCCTGCCCGAAGTCATCGAGGCCCAGCGTCGACTCGCCCAACTCGCCCGCCGGCACCGGCAGACCGGACGAGCCCTTGACCTGGCGCGGAGAATCGTCGAGGACTGGTCCGCCTCCGGAATGCCGATCGACCTCGGGAAGGAGTGGACCGATCGCCTCGACCGCGTCGAAGCTCTCGCCGTCAGCAAGAAGATCTCGGCTGAGGACCGCAGTCACCTTTCGGCATTCCCCGAGATCGTGGTGCTGACGCACCTGATCCTCACCCCACCCGCCACCGCCCCCGACGCCAAGGAGCTCTATCTGGCGACGACCGCCGAGCTGAGCCGACGATTCTCTCGCGGATCTACACCACCATCGGAACCCAGGACCCCCTCTACCAGCGCTTGTGCAAACCCCTCGCAGCCCAGACACCCGGTTGATCAGCCTTCGGGCAAGCGGCAAGCTCGCTGCCATCTCTACCCTGATGGCTCGCGGGCCTACGGCGTCCAGGACTGCTGTCTTGCCGGCGCCGAGATCCACTGGAGATCCCCTCAAAGCGGAACCGGAGCGGCACCGTGTGATCATGCCGATATGACATCTGGTCGCATCATCTTCCTCAATGGCACCTCTAGTTCGGGGAAGTCGAGCATCGCTCGGGAGCTTCTGGACATCCTCGACGACGGCGTCTTCTTCCACCTGGCGGTCGACAGCTTCAACGCGATGCGCAGTAAGCGGGAGCTCGGGGCAGAGGAACTCGACGCCGCGCTGCGGCGGACCAGGATGGGCTTCCACCGCTCGATTGCGGCCATGGCTGAGGTGGGCAACGACATCGTGGTCGACCATGTGCTGAGCGAGCCGTGGCGATTGCTCGACTGCCTGACAGTGCTGCCGCACGAGGACGTACTGTTTGTCGGCGTCCACTGCCAGCTGGACGAGCTGGCCCGCCGCGAGCTGGCCCGGGGCGACCGTCCTCCGGGCCTCGCGACGCACCAATACGACCTGGTTCACGCCCACGGCGATTACGACCTGGAGTGCGACACCAGCACGGCAGGCCCACGTGAATGCGCTCAGCGAATCAAGGAGCTCCTCCCGGACCGCCCCAACCCCACCGCTTTCACCCGCCTCCGCCGACGCCACCTGATGGACAGCCAAGAACCACCGACGGCGAAGCACGATCTCCTCGACTTGGGCTAACTGATCGTTTCAGAATGCAGCTGAGGCGGTCACTCGTCATCGAGTCGCTGGAGGACCTGCTCGAACTCGCCGGAGTCGAGCAGACCGGCGATCACCTGGGTCATGTTGTCGATGCCGGGCTCTCGAACAATCAGCCCGTCGGAGCACCAGAAGTAGCGGCCGCCCAGGTCCTCGCCGGTCTGAACCCCCTTGTCCATCAGGCGCTCGACCTCCGCGACGGTGAACACGGTCGCACTCCAGCGTGAGCCGCCGTCTACCAACCGGACCTCGACATCGACGTTGCAGACGGCATCCAGATCCTCACCTGCGCCGGGCAGGAAGGACGCCACGAAACGGTCCGTACGGACGCGGTACCAGGGTTCGTCCCAACCCTGTTCAGTGGCTTCGGGCTGTGCACTGTTGGTCATTCGGGGAGTATCACGAGCCGACCCAGTGGGCTCAACCAGGTTCTCTGGCAAGCTCCTACGTCGTGACTACCGACCTTGTCCCCGATGAACTGTGGGAGCGAATAGTCCCGCTGCTGCCAAAGTGGCCTGCGCGGCGGAAGCGTCACCCCGGACGGCTGCCGGTGCCGGACCGGGTTGCCCTGGCCGGCATCATCTACGTCCTGCGCAAGGGAGTGGCCTGGCGAGATGTGCCCAGTGAGGTCGTGGGCTGCTCGGGAGTGACCGCCTGGCGCCGACTGCGGGACTGGACCGAGGCCGGTGTCTGGCCTCGCTTGCACGAGGCACTCCTCACCGAGCTGCGGGCAGCAGGCTCGCTGGACATGGATGATGCTGCGATCGACGGCTCCCACATCAGGGCCTTGAAATGGGGGCTCATGTCGGGCCGTCGCCGGTGGATCGCGGCCGCCCCGGCTCCAAGCACCATGTGATCGTCGATCGTCTCGGCACCCCGCTCGCTGTATCCCTGACCGGCGGAAATCGTCATGACGTCACACAGCTGATCCCGCTTCTAAACGCGATACCCCGGATCCGGGGCCGTCGTGGACGCCCTCGCAACCGGCCCAAGCGGCTCTTCGCTGACCGGGGCTACGACTACGACAAGTACCGCCGCCTGCTGAGGCAGCGCGGGATCAAGCCCCTCATCGCCCGCCGAGGTGTCGTCCACGGCTCTGGCCTCGGCCGCACTCGCTGGGTGGTAGATGGCTCCACCAATTCAAGCGCCTGCGGATCCGCTACGAGCGTCGGGCCGACCTCCACCAAGGCCTACTCGAGCTTGCCTGCAGCATCATCTGCCTCCGCCGGCTCCGTAGATCATTCTGAAACGATCAGTAACCCAGCCTCGGATCATTGCCAAACGGGACGGACCTTGCCGACTACCGTCAGATCCAGTCGATGCCCAGCTTCGTGAGTGCGGCGATCTGGTCGGCGTCCAGCCGATCCCTCCTTGATTTGGTGTTGGAGATCCATACGCCCAGCTTCACGGTCACCGGCTCCGTCTCGCCCTCGAGTGTGGTGGGTTCACTGTGCCCGCGTGGTACAGGCCGGTGGGCGCCTTCCCGCTCGACCCACTGCGCGAGGGCCGCCAGGCCCCGCTGGAACGCCTGCTGCGCCTTGCTTGCCCCCTTAGACGCACGCCCGGCCGTCGGGGCGGGAGACGGTGCCTGGGCGGGCTGTACGCCCAGGCTGGTCAGCCGTTCCTGCTGCTCCGTGGACAGCTGCTTCCAGGTGCCCGGCTGTTTCTGTCGCCTCAGCCACTTCCCAAGATCGTCGCCGTCGAAGAGGACGCCGGGTGCGATGTCGGGGAGGATGCCGCCGGTTTCGGTGTCGGCGAGGTCGGCGAGGACGCGGTAGTGGCGTTGCCAGTTGAGCGGCCAGGGGCAGTTCCAGTCCTCGTCGATCGCCGCCAGCTGCTCCGTACGCACGGCGGCCCGCTCTGGATTCTTCCCCAGGCCGCCCTTCCTGCGGAGGTTGGCCATGTGCTGCCCGATGGGCACGAGGCCCTCGGCCTCGTTCTCGCCCCACATTGCGTCCTGCCGCGGAGCAAGGTGTCCCGTGGCGCGCCGGTAGGCCCGGAGCGCGGCGAGCTTGGCCTCCCACGCCTCCTCGCCCGGCTCCCAGACCATGCCGGCTTCCGACGCGTCCAAGAGTTCCTTGCGCCGCGGCTCCAGCTCGCCCGCCCGCAAGGCTTTCCTCTGCTGGTGCACCCACCGCCCCAGCGGAAACGCCTTGGTCGCCCCGACCTCGACCTCGACGTCGTAGGGCACGGCGTGGAGGCCGGTGATCTCGTGCTCCTTACGCCAGCGGATGAGGGCTTGGTAGCCCTCGAGCCACACCAGGGATTCCGGCCGGTAGACCCGGGTGCGCAGGAACGCGGCGATGGTGGCCGCGTCGCGCGGGCTGGAGAAGTGCAGCAGGGCCGACCCGGCAGCGGCATCGCTGCCGTCGTCCTCTTGGCCCTCGCCGTCCTTGCTGCCGGCCCCAATGATCCGGCCGTCTTCGTCGCGTCGGAGGTGGACTGTGCGCTGTCCGTGGGTGAGGGCGCGGGAGGCGAGCTGCTCGACCAGGCGTTCATCATGACTGCGGAGGCCCTGGAGCACGGCGACCAGTCCCGCATACGAGGCGGAGGCGATCATGTCGGTCGGGCCCTCGCCGGGCTCCAGGAACACCGGCACAATGATGCGGGCGATCTTCGTGCTGCCGTCCCGGTTGAGCCGCAGCGCCCGGCCGATGTTCTGCACGATCTCCACCTGCGAGCCGCGGGTGTCGGCGAAGCAGACGGCTTCCACGCCCCGTTCGCCGGTGATGTCGACGCCTTCCCCGAGGACGCGGCAGCTGGCCAGGAACGCACGGTGCACCCGGCGGCCGGCCGCGTCGATCCCATTGGCGAACTGCCGGATCACCTCGCGGCGTTCGGCCACGAGGTGGGCGCCGCACAGCCACGCCGACCACACCCGGTCCGGCGGGACGTGGCGGCCGGCCTCCAGCTCGTAGAAGTCGGCGTCGATCGACGACGCCGGGAGCCGGTCCGCAGCCGCCAGGTCCTCGTCGGCGGCGTCGTTGACGTACAGCTCCGCGGCCGTCTGGGGCATCTTCTCCGCGAACGCGGCGGCCTCTTCCACCTTCTGGTGGAACGTCATGACCGTACGCAGGTTGTACGCCGCCGCGTGCTCCAACAGTGCGGTCTGCAGCAGGGCCAGGCGCCGGCCCCGCTGCGCCTCCTCCGATTCCCCGGGAATGGGGGAGGGGTCGCGGATCTCCAGGACATCGATCTCGAAGCCGGCGAGGATGCCCCGCTCGATCGCCTCGCTCAGCCCGAGCTCGGCCAACCACGGACCGTAGGTCCCGTCCGGGTCGTCGACCATGCTCGCGATCTCCAGCTCCTTCCCGTTCGTGCCCTGCTGGGGCCGGGGCGAGGCGAGGATGCGCGGGGTCGCGGTGAGGTAGAGCCGGAAGTCGGCCGGGATGCGGGCGTTGTCGTGGATCGCGGCCCAGGGCCTGCCAAGATCACCTGCGGTTGAGTGGGCTTCGTCCACGATGGCGAGGTCGAAACCGCTCATTTGCTGCCCGTACAGCCGCTCCCCACTCGCCAGAGCGGCCTCCAGCGGCCCACGCACCTTCCGCCGGCCCACGGGGTCCTCTGGGTCCTCGCGGTCCACGAGAGAGGCGTACGTGGCGAAGACGACCACTGGTCCCTTCCCGGCCCACAGGGCGAGCTGGATCGCGTTGGTGGTGGTGCGCACCCCGAGCCGCTCCAGGACCTCGTCCTTCTCCAACGAGCACACCGCGACCATCGGCGCCCGGTGGCCCACCAGGCGCCACGCCTCAGCGGTCTGTGCGAGCAGGTCCAGGGTCGGAACGGTCACCAGAATCCGGCCGTCCGTGAACGATTCCAGCGCGCACGCGGCGGCGGTGATCGTCTTGCCCGACCCGGTCGCGGACACGATCGTGCCCCGGGCCCCCTCCGGCGGCACAGATGACCTTGCAGGAAATCCCACCCACCTCCGAAACGTCGACTTCTGATCGACCTGGTGTTCCCGAAGCTGAATACCCAGCATTCCCACGCTCCTCCCTGCTTTCTTTTCCATTCGCTTCGGAAGTCACCAGGACGGCGTGAAGGGCGGGACGGACACCGTACCGTCCTCACCCACCACGATCCGCTCGGCGAGCTGGGCCAGGACCTCAGAGGGACGCAGCCCCGTCCGGTTGGCCACCGTCTGGATCAGCCGACTGGGCGCGGCGGACAGCCGGACCTCCGCCCGCAGCTCATCCGCTTCCTCCTTTTGCCGTTCTCCGGAGGCGGCCTGTGGCGCAAGAGCACCAGCAAGCCGTTCCTCACGCTCGCAAGCCCACACCGAGCCCTGAGCGTCCCGTTCCGGCTCGTACACGCTCCAGCCAGCTGCAGACATCAAGTCCCTGACGCGCCGCCACTCAGCGTGCTGGGCCAGCCAGATGACAGCCAACCGCTCCCGGTCCATCTCGAACGCGTAGAAAGAACCGTTCCCCCTCAACTGCTCCGCGGTCTCCCGCTGACGGACAGCGGCCTCCGCGACCTTTTCCACAACGGCGGCGACGTCCAGGCCGTCCGCCTGGCGCCGGACCTGATCCCGCGCCACGTCCTGAGCACTCCACATGCGTTTTCCCTTTTCCGAAAAGCGCGGGCATCGGGACCCGCATCGGGTGGTTGGAGGGTGTCCCGTGTTTCCGTCAACTCTACATGCTGTATAAAACTGATGCACCCACTGCACCGACACCCGAAACGAACGAGCACCCCGCACTCTCGCAGCCAGCCCGGCCCGCGAA
>NZ_JFCB01000055.1 GCF_000725125.1 Streptomyces toyocaensis | reverse complement strand
CCCCGCGGGCGCCTGCGCCCCCACCGCCGACGCCGCCCGGCAGGCCGCCGAGCTCGTCGCGTGCGCTCCCGCGGCGCGGCCCGCCTGGGGCCTCGGCCGGGCGCACGGGCCGGACGAGCCCGAGGTCCGTGCGCTGCCGCTGCCCGCCGACCACCCCGTCACCGACGCCGTGAGCTGGACCACCGCCCTCGGCGTCGTCCTCGCCCGCTACGAGGGCGTGCGGACGACCGCCGTCGCGGCGCTGCTCCCGGACGAGGCCGCCGGCGGTGAACACCTCGCCCTGGTGCCGGTGACGGCCGACGGCGGGAACACCCTCGGCACCGCCGACAAGGAACTCCGCGCCCACCTGGCCGCCGGGCCCGCCCGGTGCACGGGCGAGCTCCGCGGCGCCCTCACCGCGGCCGGTGCCGCCCCCCTGGGGCTCGTCCTCGCCGACCGGGACCCGGCGGCCGACCTGCCCGGCGCGGAGTGCGCCGAGTACCGGCCGTTCCAGCGTCCGCCGTTCCCGGTGACCGTCACCGTGGAGCGCGGCCCCGCGGGCAACCGGCTGCTCCGCTGCGACTTCTCCCCGCGGACGCTGTCCGCCGGCATCGCCGGCCGGCTCCTGCGCCACCTGCGCGAGGCGCACCGGACGCTCGTCGAGGCACCGGAGACCCCCGTCGCCGACGTACGGCCGTGGGAGGAGGACGACGCCGAACGCCTCGCCGCGCACCGGCGGTCCGCCCCGCTGCCGTCCTTCATGCCGCGGCGCGTCGACACCGCGATCGCCGCGATCGCGGCCGCGCGGCCGGACGCCGTCGCCGTGTGCCACGAGAGGACCCGGCTCACCTACGGCGAACTCGACCGCCGCGCCGACCGGCTCGCGCACGCCCTGCGCGCCCTGGGCGTGGCCGGCTCCGACCGCGTGGGGGTGTGCCTCGACCGCTCCGCCGAGCTGATCGTCACCCTGCTCGCGGTGCTCAAGGCGGGCGCCACCTACGTCCCCATGGACCCGGCCTACCCCGAGGACCGGCTGGCCTACACGACGTCGGACGCCGGACTCACCACCGTGCTCACCGACCGCGCCGGCTTCCCCGGCGGCGGCACCGTCCGGGTGCTGTCCCCGGCGGAACTCGAGGAGCACGCCCCCGAGCGGTGCGACGGGCCGCCGCCGTCGGACACCGGCCCCGCCGACCCGGCGTACGTCATCTACACCTCCGGCTCCACCGGCCGCCCCAAGGGCGTGGTCGTCCCGCACGTCAACGTGCTCAGCCTGATGGCCGCCACCGCCGACGACTTCGCCCTCGACGAGGACGACACCTGGACGCTGTTCCACTCCAGCGCCTTCGACTTCTCGGTGTGGGAGATCTGGGGCTGCCTGCTCACCGGCGGCCGGCTGGTCGTCGTGCCCTACTGGGTGTCGCGCTCGCCGGAGGACTTCCACCGGCTGCTGCGCGAGGAGCGCGTCTCGGTGCTCAGCCAGACCCCGTCGGCCTTCGCCCACCTCGTGGAGGTCGAGCGGGACGGCGCGGACGCCGCCCCCGTGCGGCTGGTCGTCTTCGGCGGGGAGGGGCTCGACCCGCGGATGCTGCTGCCCTGGTTCGACCGGCACCCGGAGAGCGAGTGCCGGGTGGTCAACATGTACGGCATCACCGAGACCACGGTGCACGTGACCGCGCAGACCGTCACCCGGGCCGAGGCGCTCTCCGGATCCAAGTCGGTCGGCCACGCGCTGCCCGGCTGGTCGGTACGGGTCGCCGACCCCGAGGGCCGGACCCTGCCGGCCGGTGTCGCCGGTGAGATCCGCGTCGGCGGGGCCGGCGTCGCCGCGCACTACCTCAACCGGCCGGAGCTCACCGCCGAGCGGTTCCTGACCGACCCGCGCACCGGCGAACGGGAGTACCGCAGCGGCGACATGGGCCGGCTGCTGCCCGACGGGCGGCTGGAGCACCTGGGGCGGCTGGACAGCCAGGTCAAGCTGCGCGGCTTCCGCATCGAGCTGGACGAGATCCGCTCGGTGCTGCTGGACGACCCCCGGGTGACCGCGGCGGCCGTCGTGCTCAACCGGGCGGACCCCGACGACGCGGCGACCGCGCAGCTCGACGCGTACGTGGTGATGGACGGCGACGACACGGCCTCCGTGCGGCAGCGCGCGAGCGGTTTCCTGCCCGAGTACATGGTGCCGTCGACGGTCACCGCGCTCGACCGGATGCCGCTCACCACCAACGGCAAGCTCGACACGCGCCGGCTGCCCGCGCCCGCCCAGGCGGCACCTGCGGCCCCCGCCCCCGCGGCCCCCGCCTCCGCCGTCCCGGCGTCCGCGCCCGGCACGCCTCCGGGCGACGCCTTCGCCCGGACGCTGCTCGACGTCTGGGCGGAGGTCCTCGGCGTACCCGTCGGCCCGGACGACAACTTCTTCGACCTGGGCGGCAACTCGCTGCTCGCCATGCGCGTGGGTGCCGCCCTGCGTCGGCGCGGCGGTCCCACGGTCGCCATGCGCGACCTGTACCTGCGGCCCACGATCCGGCAACTGGCCGCGGACCACGCCGGATGACCCCGGACGACTTCCCCCGCACGAGGACAGCAAGAGGACATCACGATGGCTGAACCGTCCCTCCCCGAACTCTTCCAGGCGCAGGTGGCGCGCACCCCGCGCGCCGTCGCCGTCCACTGCGACGGGCGGGAGGTGGACTACGCGGGGCTCAACCACCGGGCCAACCTGCTGGCGCACCACCTGCTCGCCCGGGGCGTCGGCCCGGAGCAGGTCGTCGGGGTCCGCGTCCCCCGGTCGGACGACCTGCTGGTCGCCCTGCTGGGCGTGCTCAAGGCGGGCGCCGCGTACGTCCCTGTCGACGCCGACTGCCCGCCCGAGCGCCTGGCGTTCATCGTCGAGGACACCGGCCTGGACCTGATGCTCGTCCACGACGACGGCCCCGGCACCGCGGGTCTCACCACCGTCCGCGTCCCCGAGGTGGTCGCCGCCGCCGAAGCGTCCGGCGGCCCGGCGCACGACCCCACGGACGCCGACCGGCCGTGCCCGCTCACCGCGCGGAACCTCGCGTACGTCATCTACACCTCGGGCTCCACCGGTCGCCCCAAGGGCGTGACGGTGCAGCACGACACCCTGCTGCGCTACCTGGAGTTCGCCTGCGCCGCCTACCCGGGCCTGGCGGAGAGCGCGCTGCTGCACTCCCCGGTCGCCTTCGACCTCACCGTCACCGCGCTGTACGGGCCGCTGCTGCAGGGCGGCCGGGTGCGCGTCGGATCGCTGGACCGGGAACCGGAACCCGGCGCGGCGCCCGGCCGGCCCGCCTTCGTCAAGGCGACCCCCTCCCACCTGCCGCTGCTCACCGCGCTGCCCGCCGAACTGTCGCCCACCGCGGACCTGGTGGTCGGCGGCGAGATGCTCATCGGTGACGTCGTCGAGCGGTGGCGGCGCACCCACCCGGGCGCCACGGTGGTCAACGAGTACGGCCCCACCGAGGCGACCGTCGGCTGCTGCGTCTTCTCCCTCGGCCCCGACGACCCGGTCGAGCCCGGCGCCACCCCCATCGGCCGGCCCACCCCGGGCACCACGCTGCAGGTCCTGGACGAGCGGCTGCGGCCGGTCCCGCCCGGCACCGAGGGCGAGTTGTACATCGCGGGCGGCCAGGTGGCGCGCGGCTACCTGGGCCGCCCCGCGCTGACGGCGCAGCGGTTCGTGGCCGCGCCCGGCGGCGGGCGGATGTACCGCACCGGCGACATCGCGCGGATGCGGCCCGACGGGCTCCTGGAGTACCTGGGCCGCACCGACGACCAGGTCAAGATCCGCGGCTACCGCATCGAACTCGGCGAGGTCACCTCGGTGGTGGCCGCCCGGCCGGGGGTGCGGCAGGCGGCCGTGATCGCCCGCGAGGACCGCGCCGGCGACCGGTACCTGGCGGGCTACGTCGTCCCCGAGGACGGCGCGCGCCCCGACCCGGCGGACCTGCGCACGGCCGTGGCCCGGGTGCTGCCCTCCTACATGGTCCCGGCGGCCGTCGTCGTGGTCGCCGAACTGCCCCTGACCTCGAACGGGAAGCTCGACAAGGACGCCCTTCCCGAGCCGCCGGCCGAGGACGGGCCGGTCGGCGCCGCGCCGGGGAACGAGGCCGAGGCGCGGCTGTGTGCCCTGTTCGCCGAGGTCCTCGGGCTGCCCGCGGTCTACCTCGACGACGACTTCTTCGCCCGCGGCGGGGACAGCCTCCGTGCCGCCCGGCTGGCCGGCCGGGCCCGCAAGGAGGGCCTGACCTTCGGGCTGCGCGACGTCCTGGAGCTGCGCACCCCGCGCGCCCTGGCGGCACACGCCCCCGGCCCCGTGCCCGAGGGAGCCGTCTCGTGACCACCGACCCCACGACGCCCGCCGACCACCCACCCACCGACCCCACGACGCCCCCCGGGCCTGTGGTGAGCGGTGTGCCTGCGGCCCCCGCCCGCCCCGCGGCGCCCACCGGGTCTGCGGCGCCCGCCGGGTCTGCGGCGCCCGCCCGCCCCGCGGCGTCCGCCGGACCCGTTGAGTCCGTCGGGCCCGCTGCGCGTGGTGAACGTGTGGTGGTCGTCGGTGCGTCGGTCGGCGGCAGCCGGGTCGCGGCCGGGCTGCGGGAGGCGGGCCACACCGGGGAGATCATCCTCGTCGACCCCGACCCGGACGCCCCCTACGACCGGCCCCCCTTGTCCAAGCAGATCCTCGCCGGCGACTGGGAGGCCGGGCGCGCCTCGCTCGGCGACCCCGCGCAGTGGCACGCCGCACGCCGCGTCGCCGCCGCCACCGCCCTGGACACGGACCGGCGCGTGCTGCGGCTCGACGACGGCACCCGGCTCGGCTACGACCGGCTGGTCCTCGCCTGCGGCGCCTCCCCGCGCCGGCTGCCCGGCATGCCCCGCCGGGGCGTGCACGTGCTGCGCACCCTCGCGGACTGCCACGGGCTCCGGGCCGACCTCGACCGGGCCGGCCGGGGCCGGCTGGTCGTCGTGGGCGGCGGGTTCGTCGGGGCCGAGGTGGCCTCGACGGCCCGCGCCCGCGGCCTCGAGGTCACCGTCGTGGAGGAACTGCCCGCACCGCTGTCCGGGCTGCTGGGGGAGGAGGTGGCGGCCGAACTCGCCCTGCTGCACGCGGACCACGGGGTACGGCTGCTCACCGGCGCCCGGGTCGCCTCGCTCGTCGGCGAGCCGTCCGTCACCGGCGTGGCCCTCGCCGACGGAAGCGTGCTGCCCGCCGACGCCGTCGTGGTCGGCATCGGCGTCCACCCGAACACCGGCTGGCTGGCCGGCTCCGGCATCCCCCTGCACGCCGACGGCGGCGTCCTGTGCGACGCCCACGGCGCCGCCGACGCCGCCCGCACGGTGTACGCCGTGGGCGACGTCGCCCGCCGGTACGACCCGCTCCTCGGACGGCACGTCCGCACGGAGCACTGGACGAACGCCGTGGAGGAGGCCGGCGCCGTGGCCCGGGACATCGCCGGGCGGGAGCAACCGCCGCACCGGCACGACTTCTTCGTCTGGTCCGACCAGTACGGCGGCAAGATCACCCTGCTCGGCCGGCCCGAACCCGGCGACCGGGTCGCCGTGGTGCGGGCCGGGGTCGCCCCGCGCCGGTTCGCCGTCGCCTACGGGCGCGGGGAGCGCCTGGCCGCCGTCCTGACCGTCAACTGGCCGAAGGCCCTCGTGGCGGCCCGCCGGTCACTGGCGGCGCACACCGCCGCCGACGACGTCGTGGCCGCGTGGAAACAGCTGTAGTCGCAGCTTGCTGAAACGGCTCTTTCGGCGGGCCGTAATTCCTGGATGATTCGAGTGTGCGGCGCGCCGGAAAAGCGCGCCCCCGCGGCGGATTGCATATCGCTGCAAAATCACCGGCCGACCATCTGGCGGCGCGGAGAAGGTTGTTAGCGTGGCGGACGTCCGCCCGGGGGGAAAGAAGAATTCCCCGCCCGGCGTGTTCTCCGCTGCCCGAATTCCCTGGGAAAGGAATGTCCGGTGCTCCGAACTGGCGATGCCGAGCCGCTCGTGCTCCGGCGGCGGTCCCCGTCCGGCGAAGCCGGCCGGCGTGCCCTGCTGCTGCACGGCCTCGGCAGCAGCGAGAGCTGCTGGGACGCCTTCGTCGCGCACCGGCCGCCGGACCTGGAGCTGTGGACCGCCGGCCTGCCGTGGCGGGCGGGCGGCACCTACGCGGTGGCCGAACGGGACGACACCGCCTGGATCACCGAGGCGGTACGGCGGACACCCGGCCGGGTGGACGTGGTGATCGCGCACTCGTACGCGTCGGTCCTGCTGCTCACCCTGCTCACCGGCATGGCGGCGGCCGGACGGGACCCGCGGGAGGAACTCGGGATCCAGGGCGCCGTCCTGGTCTCACCGTTCTACCGGCAGCGTCCCGACGACTTCACCTGGGCCGAACTGCCCGGTTTCCTCGACCTGCTGAGGCTCGGCGCGGAGGACGGCATCCTGGCCCGGTCGCGTAAGCCGCTCGCCGCGGACCTGCGGGCCGAGATGGCCGAGCGTTCCTGCGAACAGCTCGGCCCCCACTGGGTGGTCCGCCACCTGCACGCCTATCTGCACACCCCCTTCCTGCCCGTCGGCCTGGTCGGCCTGCCCGTCCACGTCGTCACCGGCGACCGGGACCCGATCGCACCACCGGTCGAGGGCGCCACGCTCGCGGCCCGGCTCGGCAACGCCTCGATCGACCGGATCGACGGCTGCGCGCACACTCCGATGGCCGAGCGCCCCGACCGATTCTCGCTCGCTGTCCAGCAATTCCTCACCACGCTGCCGGCGGGGCACCCCCCGGCGGCGGTCAACTGAGTACGGGAGTACATCGATGGCCACCCTGACCGATGTCGACATCAAGAAACTGCTGACCGAGCCGAGTTCGGTGACCATGCGCCCCTCCTACGAGGGCGGCAACATCAACACCGCGATCGGTTTCAAGTGTGACAACTACCTGCTCGAAGCGGCCGTGCTCGACCACTTCCGGGCCGTCGGCCTCGGCGCCACCGAGCTGTACCTGGTGCACGGCGTGAACTTCGACGTGGTCGGCGTCGACACCCGTCTGCACACCGTCCTCACCCTCGACGACGACGTGACCCTCGAAGTCACCCCCAAGACCAAGGACACCGACCGCGAGATGGTGTTCGCGGTGGCGGCGATCGTGGAGCGCGACGGCGCCCCCAAGAAGGCCGTCACCTCCAAGTTCCGCGTGCTGCTGCGCCGTGACACCGCGATCCCCGACCCCGCCCCGCTCCCCGCGGAGCTGGAGCGCTTCGTGGTCGACCGGCTCGCCACCGCCGAGCCCAGCGAGCTGGCCTCCACCCCGGTCGACGACCTCCACGGCGCGTTCCACCGCGGTGAGGACGCCTCGCCCGACCCGGTGCTCGCCGAGATCATCGGCGACGACAACGCCATCGGCTGGAAGTGGCGGATCCCCTACTACTACTGCCACTTCACCGAGCGCATGCAGATGTCCGGCTACCTGCGCCAGATGGAGGAGGCCAAGCACCTCTTCGTCGCCTCCCGCGGCATCAGCATCAAGCGGCTGCTCGACGAGCGCGGCTGGATCCCCGTGGTGACGTCGAACAAGCTGCGCTTCACCGACGAGGCGGCCATGGAGGAGGACCTCTACTCCGTCTACACGGTGGAGTCCGTCTTCAAGGACATGCTCTACACCTCCCGCATGGACTTCTACGTCGTGCGGGACGGCAACCTCGTCAGGACCGCCACCGGCGAGATCACCCACGGCTACTGCCACAAGGAGACCCCGGACTCCGAGTGGCAGATGGCCGTCTTCGACGACGAGGTCCTGCGCGCGCTGCGCGGCGAGTGACCCCCGACCCGACAGCCCGGAGGACCCCCATGGCTTCCCGCCGCCGGCCGCGCTGGTACTTCTCCCTGCGCAGCCCTTACTCCTGGTTCGCCTACCGCGACCTGATGAGCACCCACCCCGAGGTGCTCGACGCCATCGACTGGCTGCCGTTCTGGGAGCCGGACGAGGAGACCGCACGGCTGCTGGCCGAGGAGGGCGTCACCCTCCCGATCGTCGCCATGAGCCGGGCGAAGAACTTCTACATCCTGCAGGACACCCGCAGGCTCGCCACCGACCGGGGGCTGACGGACATCAGCTGGCCGATCGACCGCGACCCCTGCTGGGAGGTGTCCCACCTGGCGTGGATCGCCGCCGACGACGAGGGCCGCGGCAAGGACTTCGTGGCCGCCGCCTACCAGGCGCGCTGGCAGGACGGCAAGAACATCTCCGACCCGGAGGTGATCGCCGGCATCGCGCGGGAGCTCGGCCTCGACGAGCGGCGGCTGTCCACCGCCGCCCAGGACCCGGACCTGCGCAAGCGGGGCGCCGCGCTGCTCGCCGAGTCCGCCCACGACGGGCTGTTCGGTGTGCCGTTCTTCCTCCACGGCCGGGACAAGTTCTGGGGCGTCGACCGGGTCGCGCCCTTCGTCCGGGCCGTCCTGGGCGACGGACCCGCCGGCGGTCCGGCCGCCACGGCGGCCGACGCCCCGGACCCGGCCTCCCACGCCGACCTGCTGACGGCCGGCGGCGACCAGGGCCACGCCGGCGGCTGCGGCTGACCGCCGCCCCCAAGCGCCCCGGCCTGTGCGGAGGCCGGGGCACCACCCCACCCCACGGCACACGACGAGGAGACGACTGTGGACAGCGACGCGCACGGCACCGGGCGCGGCACCGACTGGGATGCCGTGGTGGTCGGTGCCGGACTCGGCGGGCTCACCGCCGCCGCGTATCTGGCCGCCTCGGGCAAGCGCGTCCTGGTACTGGAGCAGTTCTCGATCGTGGGCGGCAACAGCCATGTGTTCCGGCGACGCCGTACCTACGAATTCGATGTGGGCGTGCACTACCTGGGCGACTGCGCGCCCGGGGGAGTCATCCCGAGCATCCTGTCCGGCGTCGGACTCGGCGACCGGGTCGACTTCCTGGAGATGGACCAGGACCGCTTCGACCTCATCCGGGTGCCGGGCGTGTCCGTGGACATGCCCGCCGGGTGGGAGGCGTACCGGCGCCGCCTCACCGAGGCCATGCCCGAGGAGGCGGAGGGGCTGAACACCTTCGCCGACATCTGCTCGGCGCTGGGTGAGGAACAGCGTGCCGCGCTGTTCGAGGCCCACCGGTGGGCGCCCCAGGACATCGCCGCCCGCACCGCCACCATCCGGCAGTGGGGACGGCGCACGCTGGACGACCTGTTCCGGCACTGCGGACTGTCCCCGAGGGCGCGCACCGTGCTCGCCGCCCAGGCGCCCAACTACGGCCTCACCCCGAAGCAGGCCACCGTGGCGCGGCACACCAGCGTCACCGACCACTACCTGCGCGGCGCCTACTTCCCGGCCGGCGGCGGGCAGATGCTCGCCGCGGGTCTGGTCGAGGTGATCGAGGCCCACGGCGGACAGGTCCGCACCCGCAGCAGGGTGGCCCGCATCCTCGTCGAGAACCGCAAGGCCGTCGGCGTCCACCTGGCGGACGGTGAGGTCATCGCCGCGGACCTGGTGGTGTCCAACGCGGACTACCCGCGCACCGTGCTGGAACTCGTCGGGGAGGAGCACTTCCAGAAGTCCGTCGTCACCCGCACCCGCCGGGCACGGATGGGCATGCCCTGGCTGGTGCTCTACCTCGGCCTGGACACCGCCCTGCGGGACCGGCCCAACGCCAACCTGTGGTGGTACGACACCGACGACATCGACGGCTACTTCGACCGGGTGGGCGACGGCGACACGGGCGACGTCCCCTTCCTCTTCTGCTCCTTCGCCTCGCTCAAGGACCCGGACAACCGCGCGCTGTGCCCGCCGGGACACGCCAACCTCCAGGTGATGACGCTGTGCCCGCCGGACTACAGGTGGTGGGGGGTCGACGAGGGTCCGGCCGGCGGCGGCGACTACCGCCGCAACCCCACCTACCTGCGGCGCAAGCGGGAACTCACCGAGGCCACGCTGAACGCTGCGGAAAAGGCCCTCGGCCCCCTGCGCCCGCACATCACCCACCTGGAGGCGGCCACCCCGCTCACCCACGAGCGGTACACCCTCTCCACCGGCGGCACCCCCTTCGGCATGGCGGAGTGGGGCGGCACCGCCCGCCCCGGCACCGCGACCGCCATCGAGGGCCTGCACGTGGTCGGCGCCAGCACCCAGGCCGGAAACGGCATCGCGGGGGTCATGCTCGGCGGCATCGGCTGCGCCGCCGGCATCCTCGGCGAGCCGCTGCTCGCCGCCGCCCGCGCCGGGACCGTGTACGGCGACCCGGACCTGCTGCCCGAACGCCGGCCGGGCTGGGACCCCAGGGAGGTGTGCCGCGGCAGCGCACGGCGCACCGCCGTCCCGCGCCCCTTCAGGCTCGCGCCACCGCGCCCCGCCGGCTCCCGCTGACGAGCGCACCCGCGCCCGGCGCACGACCGCGCACACCCCGCGAACGGTCACGCGCACACAGACGTGCGGCCCGGCCCGCCAGGCCGTGGGCCGCCACGACCCACCGATTCACCACCGAACGACCGGAAGAACGAGGGATTCACATGACCACCGCCATCGACACCGACAGCCAGGCCCGCATCAAGGAGATCGTCTGCGACGTCCTGGAGCTGGAAGAGGACGAGGTGACCGACAGCAGCCTCTTCAAGGAGGACCACGGCGCGGACTCGCTGCGCGCCATCGAGATCCTCGCGGGCCTCGAGAAGGAGTTCAAGGTCACCATCGAGCAGTCCGAGCTGGAGCGCATGGTCAACCTCGACGGCGTCTACGCCGTGGTGGGCGAGGCCGTCGCGGCCCAGAAGTAACGGCGACGGGCCGGGCGGCCGGAGGGCCGGACACCCTGCCCTCCGCAGCCCGGCCGCCGTCCCCGGCACACGTCCTCATCCAAGGCGACCACGCCGTACCGAGGGAGATTGATGTCAGTGAACGTTTCCGACGCGTCGCGCGACGACGCGGCCACCCGAGTCGTGCTGACCGGGTTCGGCGTGTTCTCCAGCATCGGTGTGGGCGCCGATGAGTTCGCCGAAGGGCTGCGGGCCGGCCGCAGCGGCGCCAAGCCGATCACCCTGTTCGACACCGAGGGCTTCGCGCACGCCAACGGCTGCGAGATCACCGGCGCCGAACCGGAACGCTGGATCCACCACCTGCCCACCGAGACCCTGGGCCGCGCCACGCAGTTCTCCGTGGCCGCCGCCCGCATGGCCGTCGAGGCCGCCGGCGTCGACCTGGACGACCTGCGCGCCCGGCGCGGCATGATCTCCATCGGCACCACCGACGGAGAGTCCTACGAGCTCGACCACCTGGTCGGCACCGAGGTGGCCTCGGGGCCCGCGGCCATGGACCCCACCGTCGCCCGCCGCGTCCACCCCAACCGCCTCTCCATAGCCGCCGCCCAGGAACTCGGCCTGTCCGACGTCGAGGCGGTGACCATCGCCACCGCCTGCTCCGCCGGCAACTACGCCATCGGGCAGGGCTTCGACGCCATCCGCAGCGGCGAGGTCGACTACGCCCTCTGCGGCGGCGCCGACGCCATGTGCCGCAAGACCTTCACCGGCTTCTACCGGCTCGGCACCATCGCCCCGGACGTGTGCCGCCCCTTCGACGCCGACCGCAAGGGCATCCTCACCGGTGAGGGAGCGGGCGTCCTGATGCTGGAGAGCCTCGCCTCCGCCCGCGCCCGCGGCGCCCGCGTCTACGCCGAGGTGCTCGGCTACGGCATGAACTGCGACGCCTACCACCAGGTCGCCCCGAACCAGTCCAGCGTCGCCCGCTGCATGGAGATCGCCCTGGAGAACGCCGGTGTCAAGCCTGCGGAGGTCGACCTCATCTCCGCCCACGGCACCGGCACCAAGGCCAACGACGTGACCGAATCGCGGGCGATCCACGACGTGTACGGCGACACCGTGCCCCGCACGGTCTCCCTGAAGTCGATGCTCGGCCACACCATGGGCGCCGCCAGCGCGCTGGCCGCCATCGCGTGCGCCCTGTCGATCCACCACGGCTTCATCCCCCCGACCATCAACCACCGCGAGACCGACCCCGAGTGCGAGATCGACTGCGTGCCGAACCAGTCGGTCGAGGCGGACCTGAGGGTCGTGCAGAACAACGGTCTCGCCTTCGGCGGCAACAACGCCATCGTGATCCTCGGCAAGTACCAGGACGGTGTCCGATGAGAGTGCCCATCATCGGCGTCGGCGCCGTCGCGAGCGTCGGCCGGGACGCCGACGAGATCTTCGCCGGCCTGTGCGCCGGACGCGGCGCCCTCGGCCCGATGCGCGGATTCGACAGCGGCCTCTACAACGGCAAGCAGCTGTTCGAGATCGACGACCGGCCGGAGGGATGCGACCGCACCCTGCGGGCCACCGGGTTCCTGCTGGACGCCGTCGCCCAGGCCGCCGCGGACGCGGGCCTCGGCGAGGACCTGTCGGGCATCCCGGTGCTCGTCGGCACCGGACTGCGCGAGCTGCGCTCCGCCGAACTGTGGTGGCGCGACGGTGCGCCGTTCGGCGTCGACCGGCTGCACTTCGGCACCGCCCTGCGGGAACGGTTCGGCACCGCCGACACCCTCACCGTCTCCAACGCCTGCTCCGCCTCCCTGTACACGCTCGCGCTCGGCGCGGACCTGCTGGCGCTGGGCGAGGCGGACACCGTCATCGTGGCGGGCGTGGACTCCATCACCGAGTCCATGCACGGGCTGGCCGACCGGGTGCAGCCCAACCCGCCCACCGCGCTGCGCACCCTGGACGTCAACCGCCGGGGCACCATCCTCGGCGACGGCGCGGCGGCCGTGGTGCTGCGCGGGGAGCACGTCAAGTGGCCGGGCGGCCGGCTGTGGGGCAGGCTCCGCGGCGTCGGCATGACCTGCGACGCCAAGCACCCCACCGCGCCCGACCCGGCACAGGTCGCCGAGGCGATGCGGCAGGCGCACCGGCTGGCCGGCACCCGCCCCGAGGACATCGACATGGTGATGCTGCACGGCACCGGCACCCCGCTCAACGACCTGGTGGAGATCACCGCCTACGGCGAGGTCTTCCAGGAGGCCGCGGGCCGCCCGGTGCTCACCGGCATCAAGCCGATGACCGGTCACACCAGTGGCTCGGCGGGCCTGATGAGCCTCGTCACGACCCTGCAGACCATGGCCACCGGCAAGGTGCCGCCCCTGGTCAACCTCGACGAGCCCATCGAGGAGGCCGCCGGCCTGCGCCTGGTCCGCGCCCGCGAGGAGAAGCACGAGGTGGCGCTGGCGCAGGTGCACGGATTCGGGTTCGGCGGCGTCAACGCCGTAGCCATTGTGGAGGGATCATGATGATGACCGTCACGGGAGTCGGCGTCGCCCTGCCGGGAGCCGACTCCGCCGCCGCCCTGGCCACCGCGAGCCGCCCCGGGGACGCCGTCGAACCGGCCGCCGTCCTCGGCAAGAAGGGCCTGCGCTACAAGGACCGCGCCACCCAGCTCGGACTGTGCGCCGCACAGCGCGTGCTGATCGACGCCGGACTGCTCGCCGAGGGGGCGCTCACCGTCGACGGCACCCGCACCGCGGTGCTGGTCAGCTCCAACCTGGGCAACGTCGACACCGTCTGCCGCGTGGTCAGGACCATCGCCGACGAGGGCACCCACGGCGTCAGCCCCATGGACACCCCGAACGCCTCCAGCAACATCATCGCCTCCGAGATCGCCATCCGGTGGGGGCTCAAGGGCCCCAACCTGATGCTGTGCAACGGGCCCGCCTCCGGGCTCGACGCGATCCGCTGGGGCGCCGCCCTGCTGCGCTCCGGCCGCGCCGACCACGTCGTCGTGGTGGGTGTCGAGCCGGACAACGAGATCGCGCGCGGCCTGGTCGGCGGACCCCTCGTGGACGGCGCCGCGGCCGTCGTGCTGGAGCACGCCCAGGCCGCGGAGGCCCGCGGTGCCACCGTGCGGGCCGTGATCGGCGCGCACACCAGGGGCATGGACGTGGCGGGCACCATCGGCGAACTCGCCGAGGTCGAGCCCGAGCCGGCCGCCTGGTACGCGCCCGCGGCCGCCGCCCCGGCGCTCTCCCAGGGACTGCCCGTGCACGACCTCGCCGCGGTGTGGGGCGAGCTGTCCGGTGCGCTGGGCGTCGTGCAGTGCGCGGCGGCGGTCGGCGCCCTCGACGCGGGCGCCGACGGCCCGATGTGGCTGGTGGCGGGCACCGACTCCGACGACGGCGTCGCCACGCTGGTGCTGCGCCCGCCGGTGCCGGCGGGCGTCCAGCCGGCCGCGGTCTGAACGGCCCCCACCGGACATCGAGGACACCGAGCACCACCGAGCAGAACGGAATGTGACCATGACCCTTTCGGCGAGCGCGCCGGCGACCGCGACCCGGCCGGTGATCACCGCGTGGTCCGCGGTGTCGCCGTACGGCATCGGCAAGGACAGGTTCGTGGCCGGCGTGCTGGCCGGACAGGACACCCGGTCCCCGCTGGACCGCGGGCAGTGGGCGGCCCCCGACAGCCACGCCTGCCTGATCCCCGGCTTCGAACTGCGCGAGGTCCTGGGCAAGAAGGGCACCCGCTCCATGGACCGGGTGACCGGACTGGCCGTCACCGCGGTCCGCGACCTGCTGGAGGACTCAGGGGACCGGCGCACGGCCTCCGACGAGGAGACCGCCCTCGTGCTGGGCACCACCACCGGCAGCGCGCAGAGCATGATGGACTTCACCCGCGCCTCCCTGGAGGGCGACAAGCCCTTCTACGTCGACCCCTCGCTGATGCCGAACGCGGTGATGAACTGCGCGGCCGGCCAGTGCGCCATCCGGCACAGCCTCAAGGGCCCCAACACCACCATCGCCGGCGGCCGCGTCGCCGGACTGTCCGCGCTGAGCTACGCCGCCGGCCTGCTCGCCTCCGGCCGCGCGCGGGCGGTGCTGTCCGGCGCCGCCGAGGAGTTCTCCGACGCCCGCGCCTGGCTGGACCACCACCGGCGCGGCGAGGACGGCGCGGACACCGTCCTCGGCGAGGGATGCGCCATGTTCATGCTGGAATCGGGCGACGTGCCCGACGCCCGGGACCGTGCCCTGGCCGAGGTGCTGGCCGTGCAGTCGCGGGTGTACGCCGACGACCCGGGCGACGCCCTCTCCGGATGCGTGGACGGCGTCCTGCGGCGCGCCGGCGTGGACGCCCGGGACGTGTGGGCCGTCTCCACCTCCGGCCCGGCCGGCTCCGTCGGAGAGCGGGAACGCGAGGTGCTCACCGCACGCTTCGGCGAGGAGGTCCTCGGCCGCGCGCCGGCGATGACGCCGGTGGGCGACACTGCGGCGGCCTCCGCTGCCTTCCAGATCGGCGCCCTGCTGGCCGCCGCCGGGCAGCCCGGGACGCCCCGGGGCGCCGTCGCCCTCGTCTCCTCGGTGGACGACAACGGCGTCGTGGCCTGCGCCGCACTGCGCCTCACGGCGCACTGACGCCACCTCACCCCTTCTCGCAGCAAAGGAATCACACATGCCGATCGACGCGGTCGCCGGACTCGACCGGGAACACCTGCGGCACCTCCTCGCCGAGACCATCGACGCGGACGTGGCCGATGTCGGCGACGACACCGACTTCGTCCACACCCTGGGCGTCGACTCCCTGATGGCCCTCGAGGTGGTCGTCGTGCTGGAGCGTACCTACGGCATCAAGTTCACCGAGGCGGAGATGAGCACCGTCCGGACGCTGGACAGCGCCTACGAGACGGTCCGCGGCAAGCTGGTGGAACGTCCGTGACCAGCCCCGTCCTGGCCGTCGCGCGGCCGGTGGGCGAGCCCGTCCACGACGAGGGGTCCGGCGCCTGGACGGCCGGCTTCACGGTCGCCGTCACCGAGGACGAGCCGGTCTTCGCGGGCCACTACCCGGACTTCCCGATCTTTCCCGGTGTCTGCGTGATGGAGTGCGTGCGCCGCGCCGCCGAGTCGGTGCGGCCTCCCCGGGCCGAGGGGCTGCGGCTGGTGGCCGTGGAGTCCACCCGCTTCACCGCCGCCGTCCACCCCGGCGACGAACTGTCCGTCGAGGTGACCTGGTCACCGCGCGCGGAGGGCTGGCGCTGTGCCGCCAAGGTCGCCACCGCGCGCGGCAGGACGGCCTCGGTCCGCCTGCGCTACGGAGCGGGGGCGCCGACGTGCTGACCCCCGCGCAGGTGCGGGCCACCCTGCCGCACCGCTACCCCATGCTGCTGGTCGACCGCGTGCTCGACGCGGGGGAGGACCACATCAGGGCGGTCAAGGCCGTCACCCTCAACGAGCCCTGGTACGCCCGGCTCGGCCCGCGGGCGACGCCGGACGAGCTCGCCTACCCGGACTTCCTGCTGATCGAGTCCTGGACGCAGACCGCCGGCATCCTGGCCAAGCGCCTGGCCGGGGAGACCGCCGAAGGACAGGTGATGCTGTTCGGTTCGATGAGCGGCATCGAGTTCCACCGGCGCGCCTTCCCCGGCGACACCGTGGAGCACCACGCCCGCCTGCAGCGGGCCGTCGGCGACACGATGATCTTCGAGGGCGAGAGCACCGTGGGCGGCGAACCGCTGCTGACCATGGGCGGGATCACCATGGCCTTCCGCCCGGGCGAGGCGCTCGCGCCGCCCCCTTCCTGAACCACCGCCCCGACAACCTACGGAGTGTCATGACGGAGAACACAGCGCCGGTCGCCCTGGTGAGCGGCGGATCGCGCGGCATCGGCCGGGCCGTGGTGCTGCGGCTCGCGGCGGAGGGACACGACGTCTCCTTCTGCTACCAGTCCAACGAGCAGGCCGCGCTGGAACTGGAGAAGGAGGCGGCCGAACTCGGCCACCGGGCCCTGGCCGTGCGGGCCGACGTGACCGACGCCGCCTCGGTCCGGGACTGGGTCGCCCGTACGGAGTCCGAACTGGGCCCCATCGACGTGGCGGTGAGCTCGGCCGGCATCACCCGCGACAACCCGCTGCTCCTCATGTCCGACGAGGACTGGCACCAGGTGCTGGACACCAACCTCGACGGCGTCTACCACGTGTGCCGTGCCGTGATATTCGAAATGATGAAGCGGAAATCCGGGACCATCATCAATATCTCCTCCATCGCGGGCGTCTACGGAAATGCCACCCAGTCGAACTACTCCGCCTCCAAGGCGGGAATCATCGGTTTCTCCAAGGCGCTCGCCAAAGAGGTCGGCCGGTACAACATCCGGGCCAACGTGGTGGCGCCCGGATTCATCGAAACCGATATGACGGCCGAACTCGACGACAAGGTCAAGAAGGACGCCGCGAAGAGCATTCCGCTGCGGCGCTTCGGACAGGCCGAGGAGGTCGCCGACCTAGTCGCGTACCTGGCGAGCGACCGGGCCGCCTACATCACCGGTTCGGTCCTCCAGATCGACGGCGGCCTGACGGTCTGATGCCGGGGGAGACCTACCTGCGGCTGCGCGCGCTCGCCGACCACCACGGCGCCGACTACCGGCTGATCGAGCACGCCCCCGAGGGCCGCACCGAGGTGGCCAGCGCCCTGCGCGGACACCCTCTCGCGCAGAGCGCCAAGAGCCTGGTGGTCGCGGTGCGGCCGACCAAGCGGACCTGCCGGTACGTCCTGGCCGTCGTCCCCGGCGACCGCCGCCTCGACCTGGCCCGGGTCGCCGCGTGCGCCGGCGGGCGCAAGGCGGGTTTCGCCGACCGGGAGACGGCCGAGCGGCTCGCCGGATCGGTCAGCGGCTCCATCGTCCCCTTCTCCTTCCACCCCGACCTCGAACTCGTCGTCGAGGAGGACCTGCTCCGCGGGGACACGCTCTTCTTCAACGCCGCCCGGCTCGATCTGTCCATGGCGCTCGCCACCGCGGATTACCTGCGCATGGCGCGTCCGCGTATCGCCCGTATCGCCGAACAGGACAGTTCACCGGCCGCCGCATTTCAACAACCTGCAGGCGCCCCGTCTCCGTTCTGATACCGCCCTAGCATCACAAAGCAGCGGTTGAGGAAATTCCCCCGAACATGTCCGAACCATGGCCTGCGACCGGGCCGCCGGAGAGAGCAACGGAGGCCCCGCACGTGGCCAATCCCATGATTGAGGCAATCGACGTAACGAAGTCGTTCGGTGACGTCACCGCGCTGAACGGTGTGAGCGTCGTTGTTCCCGAGGGGTCGATCCACGGCCTGCTCGGGCACAACGGCGCCGGCAAGACCACGCTGGTCCACATCCTGTCCACGCTGCTGGAGCCGACCACCGGTACCGCACGGATCGGCGGCCTCGACGTGTCGGCCGACGCGCAGGAGGTCCGCCGGCGCATCGGTCTGACCGGGCAGTTCGCCTCCGTGGACGAGCAGCTCTCCGGACGCGAGAACCTGACCCTGATCGCGCGCCTGCTCGGTGCCAGCAGGCGCCAGGCCCTCGCCCGCGCGGACGAACTGCTCGAGCTGTTCGACCTGACCGAGGCGGCCAAGCGGCCGGCCTCCCAGTACTCGGGCGGCATGCGCAGGCGGCTGGACATCGGCGCGAGCCTCGTCGGCTCCCCGCAGGTCATCTTCCTCGACGAGCCGACGACCGGGCTCGACCCCACCTCCCGCATCGCCGTGTGGGAGGTCATCGAACGGCTCGCCAAGGACGGCGTGTCGGTGCTGCTCACCACGCAGTACCTGGAGGAGGCCGACCGGCTCTGCGAGCGGATCACCCTGCTCTCCAAGGGGTCCGTGGTCGCGGAGGGAACGCCCGCCGAGCTCAAGGCGGCCGTCGGGCAGCGCATGGTGACCGTGACGCTGGCGGCGGAGTCGGAGGTGCCGGCCGCGCTGCGCGCCCTGGAGGGGGCGGGCTTCCGGGCCACCTCCGCGCAGGACTCCTCGGCCGCCCTCGGCGTCCCCGTGGCCGCCTCCGCGGACCTGGCGGCCGTGGTGCGCACCCTGAACGAGGCGCACGCCGAGATAGCCGAACTCGGCTTCTCCGAGCCCACCCTGGACGACGTTTATTTGAGGCTCACCCACGAGTCCGCCGGAACGCCGGTGCCCGCGTGACCGTCCCGACCCACCCCACCGTAGAAGGAGTACAGAGATGACGGTCGCCGAAGCCGAGGCGCGCCCCCGGCGGACACCGCCCAGGCGGGACGCCGCGACCTCCCAGTGGGGCACCAGCGGGCTGTTCACACAGACCGTCGCCCTCACCGGCCGTTCGCTGCGGCCCTACATGAACGCGGGCGTCATCATCGTCACGTTCGTCGAACCCCTCGTCATGCTGCTGATGTTCGCCGGCGTGCTGAAGGTGCTGGGCGAGGCGCCGGGGATGTCGAAGGAGATGGCGTACATCGACGGCCTGGCCCCGGCCATCATGATCATCACCGCGGTCGCCGCGGGCGCGCAGGCGGGCAACGGTCTCATCAACGACCTGCGCAACGAGGTCATCACCCGCTTCCACACCCTGCCCATCAACCGGTTCAGCGTGCTGCTGGCGCGCAGCTTCGCCGACGCGGCGCGCTCGCTCTACCAGCTGATCTCCGTCGCCGTCCTGGCCGCGCTCATCTTCGGCTTCGCGCCCCCCGGCGGGATCCTCGGCGTGCTGGGCGCGATCCTCATGAGTCTGCTCGTCGGCTGGTCCATGAGCTGGATCTTCATCATGATGGCCGCGCTGCTGCGCAACGGGGACGTGCTGCGCATGATCACCACACTGCTCACGTTCCCGCTGCTGTTCGCCTCCAACGCCTTCGTGCCGCCGGAGTCGATGCCGACCGGGCTCCGCGTCATCGCCCAGGGCAACCCCATCTCCTACGCCAACGACGCCGTGCGCAGCATGGTGGCCGGGAACGTCACCGTGACGGAACTGGCCACCACCGTCGCGGTCTGCCTGGCCCTGGTGTGCGTGTGCGCGCCGATCTCGAAGCGGTCGTTCCGCGTGCTGTGACCTCATGACTCCGGTCGTCCGGCCACGGAACGGATGACCGGTTGTGCCCTCATCCCGCCCCCTGCCCGAGCGCAGTGGGCGGGATGTCCCGTTCCCGGTGGCACCAAGCTGTCGAACCGAAGTCCGAACACTCCAAGCCGTTCTCGCGGTGCCTAGGTTTAACTCGCGAGAGGGCAAAACATGCCCTCGGGAAGACTCTGTCCGAGAGGTTGACGTGGCGCGATCCGGAATCGGTCTCGACGAACGTTCGGAGCTCCTGTACCGGAGGCTGCTCCGGCGGACTAACTGGCAGACGCAGGAACTGGCGCAGGTCATGAAGTGGCCGGCGTCGGAGGTTGCAGGTGCGATGGAGACACTGCGGGCCGAGGGGCTCGCCGCCGTCTCGGCGGACGACCCCACCGCCTTCCGCGCGGTCGAGCCGTGCATCGCCCTTCCGGCCCTGCTGGCCCGGTCGATGCACGAGGGGCGCTCCCCGCAGCCCCGCCCGGTCGAGATCGACCGGTTCATCGCCCTGCACGAGCGGGCGGTCGAGCGGATCGAGGAGTCCGCGGACGGCGACGGGTACCGCCACGACGCGTGCACCGTGATCGAGCGGATGGTCGCCAAGGCCGAGAGCGACGTCGTGTTCCTCGTCCCGCGTCACGTGGAGGGCGACTTCGCCTTCTCCCGACCCATCGTGGACATGGCGCTCAGGCGCGGCACGCGGCTGCGGGCCGTGTGGGCGCCCGCGGTCTTCCACGCCCACCCCGCGATGGCCCACGCGCAGTGGCTGGCCCAGCAGGACGTCCAGCCCCGGATGACCGACTCGGTGCCGGTGTACGCCATGATCATGGACGGCGCGGCGGCCGTGGTGGTCGACGAGGCCCGCGAACCCCGGGTGGTGCGCTCCCCGGCGGAACTGGACTCGCTGTGCGCGATGGCCGAGCGGCTCTGGGAGCGCGGCTCGGCGGTACGTCAGCTCAGACGCACGCGGGCCACCGCGACCACGCGCAGACCCCGCACCGAGATCGTCCTGCGGCTGCTGGCCGAGGGTCTCACCGACGACGCCATAGCCCGCCGTCTCGGGTGCAGCGTACGCACCGTACGCAACGACGTGGCGGCCGCGATGGTCGCGCTGGACGCGCGCAGCCGTTTCCAGGCGGGTGCCCGCGCCATGCAGGTCGGCCTGATCTGACCCCACCGGGCCCCGCCCCACCACACCGACACGAACCCACGGCCCCGGCCCACCGGCCCCCCGGGCCCACAGGCCCACCGGGTTCACAGGGCCCCGGGCCCACCGGGTTCACAGGGCCCCGGGCCCACAGGCCCACCAGGCCCACACGGCCCACCAGGCCCACACGGCCCACCGGGTCCACACAACCCCGGGCCCCCGGCCCACCACGGCTGCCCGGAGCGCCGCGCCCCGGCCACGTCCGGACATGCGACGGCATGCACCACCACGCACCGCAGGGGGCAGGCCGCCCGGCCGTC
>NZ_JFCB01000054.1 GCF_000725125.1 Streptomyces toyocaensis | reverse complement strand
GTGAGCGCTCCGGGCCGCGCAGCCGGTGGCGCAGCCGGGCGCCGAGGGGCGTCAGCCGGCGCGGTGCCCCGGCCCGGCGCGGCCGCTCCGCCGGTCCGCGCGGACCCCTGGGCGGACCCCCGGGCAAGCGGCCCGTCAGGAGCGCCAGGACGCCGATCACGGCCGCTGCCACGCCCCCGTGCGTGCCCGCGTCCAGGCCGACCAGCAGCGCCGCCGCCAGGAGGGCGCCCAGCGTGCTGTCCGCGCCCAGGACCACCACCGCGGCGAACCACAGCAGACTCCGCACGGGGTCGTACGCGGCGGGGTCGAACGCGCGCAGCCCCATGCCGAGCATGCCGCCGCCGAGCGCGGCCAGCGCGGCCCCGGTGACGAACGCCAGCAGCTTCAGCGACGGTACGCGCACGCCCGCCGCCCGCGCCCCGGCCTCGTGGTCCCGCATCGCCGCCAGGGCACGGCCCGTACGGCCCCGGCGCAGTGCCCCGACCGCCGCCAGCGCGCACGCCAGCAGCACCAGTTCCAGGACGTAGTACGCGCGGTCCCCGTCGAAGCCCGCCGGCCGGCCGAGGGAGAGCCCCGACGTGGCGTACGGCTGGTCGAGGACGAAGCGGCTCACCCCGACCCCGAACGCGAACGTCGCCAGGGCCAGGGCCAGTCCCCGGCGGCCGATCGCGGGCCAGCCGGTCAGCACGCCCAGCGGGGCGACCAGGACGACCGCCACCGCCAGCGCGGCCAGCTCCGGCAGACGGGGCAGCCCCGGGAGGCGCCCGGCCGCCAGCAGCGCGGTGAACAGGGCGCCCAGACCCGCGTACGCCGCCTGCCCGAGCGAGATCTGCCCGCCCCGGCCGGTGACCACGACCAGCGACAGCAGCACCACCCCGAGCGCCGGTACCTGCACCGCCGTGTGCAGATCGTTCCCCGCGAAGCCCAGCGGCAGCAGGAACAGCACCCCGGCCACGATCCAGGCGCCCGGCGGAGCGTGCACCCGCCTGCCGGCCGTGCCCGGGAGCGCGTCACGCGCGCCGACCCCGGGCAGCACCAGCGCGGCGATCAGCAACGCCACGACGAAGAGGTTCGCCCCCACCGCCTGGAGCAGCGGCTCGCCCCACCCGGCCGGATGCAGCCGGGTCAGCTGACTCTGCGTCACCCCGATGCCCAGCGCGACGACCACCGCCACCGTCAGGCCGCGCATCCGGGCGGCGACCGCGACCGCCACCACCTCCATGACGAGCAGCGGCAGCCCGTACGGGTCGAGCCGTACGTACGGCGCCAGCAGCACACCGGTCAGACCGGCAGTGAACGAGCCGAACGCCCAGCCCGCGGCCGCCACCCGGTCCGCGTCCACACCGGCCAGCTCGGCCAGGTGCCGGTCGTCCACGACGGCCCGCAGCTCCCGCCCGAACCGCGTCCGGCGGATCACCGCACCCACCCCCGCGGCCAGCACCGCCACCACCGCCAGCTGCCCCCACGGCTCCGCCCCCACCAGCACCGGGGCGTCGTCCCGCGCGCCCTGCCCCCACACCAGCGCCGCCCCGCCCACCAGCAGGACGAACACCCCGATGGACGCCACCAGCGTCCGCGCCGGGTCGCCCCCCAGCACGGACAGCGGACGGAACACGAACCGTTCCAGCGCCACGCCGATCCCCGGAGCCACCACCAGCAGCGTCAGCGCGGCGGCCCACCACAGCGGCCACCCCCTCTCGACCACCAGGTCGCGCAGGACGTACGCGCACACCATGGCGATCGCACCGTGCGCGAAGTTCAGCACACCGGTCGCCCGGTACGTCACGATCAGGCCGATCCCGGTGAGCGCCGCCGCGGCGCCCACCGACAGACCGGCCAGCGTGAGGTCGTACGTCAGCGACGACATCGGCGGCGCACGTCAGCCGGTCTCTTCGGGCGGCTCGCAGATCGGACAGGGCCCCAGCTCACCGCTCGCGATCAGCCCGGTGTCCACCGGCACCGCCTCCGCCTTCCCCGTCACCAGGGGGCAGTCCGCGCGGTGCCACAGGGTGCCGCCCGGCACCCTCAGCAGCTCCCCGCCGACCGCGACCGGCGCGCCGGCCGGCCGCCCGGACGCGTCGGGGCCGGCCGGCCCGGCGGCCACCAGCAGGTCGTACAGCTCATCCACGCGGGAGGCGGCGACCGCGCCCCGGGCATGGGTGAGCAGCACCGCCCCGGCGACGATCAGCGCGGCCCCGGGAACCGTGCAGGAGGCCAGGTAGGGCAGCTGCCGTTCGGCGTAACGCTCGCCCGAGACCCCGTACCAGCCGAGGACGCACAGCACCGCGCCGGCGGCGAGCGCGGCCCAGCCCGCCCACAGCACGGGGTGGGCGCCTCGCAGCCGGGCTGTCCGCGTCATGGCTCCCACCCCTCGGGGTCGTCCGTGTGCCTGTCCGTGCCGGGCGATGGCTTGCACTATGCCCCCTGGAAGCCGACCCTGAAAGCACCGGGCGGACATGGCCCGGACCGACACCCGATTGGTGAGCCAGATGGTTCTCGGCAGCGACCTCAGGCGGGGGAACGCGACGAGGGGACGCGGCCCACGCACGGTGGGTCGGGGCACGGCGTACACCACCGCCCTGCTGCTGGTCCTCGGGCCGGCCCTCACGGCGTGCGGCGACGACGGCGGTGGCGCCGACAGCCCGCCCCCGACGTCGCCGGCGGACCGGACGACGAGCGCACCGGGCACCGCGCCCGCGGACCGGGCCGCGGCCGAAGAGGAGATCCGGCAGAACTGGGAGAAGTTCTTCAACCCCGAGACCTCCCTGGACGAGAAGAAGACGGTCCTGGAGAACGGCGACATGATGGGCCCCGTGCTCGAGGCGTTCAGCGGTGATCCGCGCGTCGGACAGGTCCAGGCGAGGGTCACCGAGGTCGCGTTCACCTCACCGACCGAGGCGGACGTGACGTACGTCCTGACTCTCGAGGGCGCCACCGCCCTCCCGGACGCCTCCGGAACCGCCGTCGAGCAGGACGGCACCTGGAAGGTGTCCGTCAAGTCCCTGTGCGCGTTGGTGCGACTGAGCGGCGATGGTTCGGCCCCGGCAGTCCCGGGCTGCTAGCGCACTCGCCGCGGTCCTGCTGCTCGTGCTGACCGCGTCCTGCGGCAGCCGGCTTCCGGAGAGCGACTTCACCGGCGACCGCCGCCCGCCCGCCTCCGGCCGGGACGCGGGTGAGCCGATCCGCGTCGGCATCGTCACCAGTGCCACCAGTCCGGTCGGCGGCAGCGCCTTCACCGGCCCGCGCGACGGCGCCCGGGCCTGGTTCGACCGGCTCAACGCGCACGGCGGCATCGACGGCCGGCGGGTCGAGGTGCGGCCGTGCGACGACGGCGGCAGTGGTGTCGGCAACAACGAGTGCGTGCACCGGCTGGTCGACGAGGAGAAGGTCGTCGCGCTGGTGGCCACCACCGTCCTGGACTACGCGGGTGCCTCCCGCGTGTCCCGCGCGGGCGTCCCCGACATCGGTGGCCAGCCCATCGGGACCGCCTACGACACCTATCCGCACCTCTACGGCATCTACGGCAGCAAGGCCCCGAGGAACGGCACCCCCGGCTGGGACGGCAAGCTGTACGGGGGTACGGAGGTCTACCGCTACTTCAAGCGCGAGCACGGGGCCCGCACGGCCGCCGTCGTCTCCTACAACCAGTCCGCGTCCGCCGCCTACGCCCGCCTCGTCGAGCGCGGCCTGAGGGCGGAGGGCTACAAGGTGGTCACCGAAGAGGTCGACTTCGCGCTGCCCAACTTCCGCGCGGTGGCCGCCGACCTGAAGGAACAAGGCGCCGACCTGGTCTTCGACGCCATCGACGGCCACGGCAACGCCCGTCTGTGCCAGGCCATGGACGACGTCGGCGCCCGGGTCACCGCCAAGGTCACCAACGTGCAGAACTGGACGTCGACCGTCGCCCGGGACTACAAGGACGCACCGCGCTGCCGCAACGCCCTGTGGGCGACCGGCTCCAGCCGGAACTTCGAGGACACCGGCCACGAGGCCGTCCGCGCCTTCCGGGACGCCACCGCGGGCCTGAGGAGCCACTCCCAGTGGCAGCTGGAGGGCTGGGCCGCCGCGCGCTGGTTCACCGAAGCGGCGACGTCCTGCGCGGACACGGGTGTCACCCGCGCGTGCGTCGACGCCCACGTGAGCCGTGCCGACGGCTACACCGCGGGCGGACTGCTGCTCCCCGTCTCGTTCACGCCGTCCCCCGAGCCGCCGAAGACCGGCACCACCTGCCTGTCCGTGGCCCGTTGGCGCGACGGCGAGGGCTGGGTCAGCCAGGGAGACATGAACCGCACCTGCTTCAGGGTGCCGCAACTGGCCTACGAGCCCTGACCCAGGTCCGCCGCCCGTTTCGCCCCCGCGGCAGGGGAGCCTTGCGGACAGCGACCGTCCGCAAGGGCGGGCAGACTGGCCGCATGGTGGAGACCTCGGCACGTCTGCTGCGTCTGCTGTCCCTGCTGCAGGCCCACCGCGAGTGGTCCGGCGCCGATCTGGCCGGCCGGCTCGGGATCAGCACCCGCACACTGCGCCGGGACGTGGGCCGGCTGCGCGAGCTCGGCTACCCGGTCAACGCCGGCCCGGGCACCGGCGGCGGGTACCGGCTGGGCGCCGGCGCGGAACTGCCGCCGCTGCTGCTGGACGACGAGGAGGCCGTGGCCGTCGCCGTGGGGCTGCGCACCGCCGCGGGACAGGGCGTCGAGGGGATCGGCGAGAGCTCCGTACGGGCCCTCGCCAAGCTGGAACAGGTGCTGCCGCACCGGCTGCGCCGCCGCGTGGGCGCCCTGAACGCCTACACCGTGCCGATGCTGCGCGGCCCGGGCACCGACGTCGTCGACCCCGCGGTGCTGACCGTGCTGGCCGCCCTCTGCCGGGACACCGAGCGGCTGCGCTTCGAGTACCGGGGACACGACGGCACGCCGACCCGCCGCACCGTCGAACCGCACCGCCTGGTGTGCTCCGAGCGCCGTTGGTACCTGGTCGCCTGGGACCTCGACCGGGGGGACTGGCGGACCTTCCGCGCGGACCGCATCACGCCCAGGCCGCCGCACGGGCCGCGCTCCGTCCCCCGCGAGCCGCCCGCCGAGGACCTCGCCGCCTACGTCTCGCGGGGCGTCTCGACGCGCGCGTACGCCGCACACGCCCTGATCCGCCTGCTGGCGCCCCTCGAGGAGGCCGCCGGCCGGATCCCGCCCTCCACGGGGACGCTGGAGGCGGAGACCCCGGACACCTGCCTGCTGCGGACCGGGGCCGGGAGTCTCGACGTCATGGTGGTCCATGTGATGCTGCTGGGTTTCGAGTTCGAGGTGCTGGAGCCGGCCGGGCTGATCGACGCGCTCAGAGCGGCTCATGACCGGCTTGCTCGCTCCTTGGCTCGGGCTGGGACGTCACGGCCGCGTACTCGGGATGGTTCAGGTCGAACGCCGGCGACTCCGAACGGATCCGCGGCAGCGTCGTGAAGTTGTGCCGCGGCGGCGGACACGAGGTCGCCCACTCCAGGGAGCGGCCGAAGCCCCAGGGGTCGTCGACCTGGACCCTCTCGCCGTACCTGGCCGTCCTCCAGACGTTGTAGAGGAACGGCAGCGTGGACAGGCCGAGCAGGAAGGCGCCGATGGTCGAGAGGGTGTTGAGCGCGGTGAAGCCGTCCGCCGCCAGATAGTCGGCGTAGCGGCGCGGCATGCCCTCGGCGCCCAGCCAGTGCTGCACCAGGAACGTGGTGTGGAAGCCGATGAACAGCGTCCAGAACTGGATCTTGCCGAGCCGCTCGTCGAGCATCTTCCCGGTGAACTTGGGCCACCAGAAGAAGAACCCGGCGAAGGTCGCGAAGACGACGGTGCCGAAGACCACGTAGTGGAAGTGCGCCACGACGAAGTACGAGTCCGTCACATGGAAGTCCAGCGGGGGAGAGGCCAGCAGCACCCCGGTCAGCCCGCCGAACAGGAACGACACCAGGAATCCGGTCGCCCACAGCATGGGCGTCTCGAAGGACAGCGAGCCCTTGATCATGGTCCCGGCCCAGTTGAAGAACTTCACGCCCGTCGGCACCGCGATCAGGAAACTCATGAGGGAGAAGAAGGGCAGCAGCACGGCACCGGTGGCGAACATGTGGTGCGCCCACACCACGACCGACAGGCCGGTGATGGCCATGGTGGCGCCGACCAGGGTCAGATAGCCGAACAGCGGCTTGCGGCTGAAGACCGGGATGATCTCCGTGACGATGCCGAAGAACGGCAGCGCGATGATGTAGACCTCGGGGTGGCCGAAGAACCAGAACAGGTGCTGCCACAGGAGCGCCCCGCCGTGGGCTGCTTCGAAGACCTGTGAGCCGAACCGCCGGTCCGCCTCGAGCACCAGCAGCGCCGCGGCGAGCACCGGGAAGGCCAGCAGGATCAGGATCGACGTGAAGAGCGTGTTCCAGGTGAACAGCGGCATCCGGAACATCGTCATCCCGGGGGCGCGCATCCCGATGATGGTCGTGATGAAGTTGACCGCGCCGAGGATCGTGCCGAAGCCGGACAGAGCGAGCCCCATGATCCACAGATCGGGGCCGGGACCGGGGGAGTACTGCATGCTGTTCAGCGGTGCGTAGGCGAACCAGCCGAAGGCCGCCGGCCCCCCGGTCACCAGCAGCGACCCGAGCACGATGAGGCCGCCGAAGAGGAACAGCCAGTACGAGAACATGTTCAGCCGCGGGAAGGCCACGTCGGGTGCGCCGATCTGCAACGGCATCAGTTCGTTGGCGAACCCCGCGAAGCTGGGCGTCGCGAACAGCAGGAGCATGATCGTGCCGTGCATCGTGAACATCTGGTTGAACTGCTGGTTGTCCACGATCTGCAGTCCGGGCCGGGCGAGCTCGGCACGCATCACCAGCGCCATGACGCCGGCGATCAGGAAGAACCCGAACGACGTGATCAGGTACAGGTGGCCGATCTTCTTGTGGTCGGTGGTGGTCAGCCAGTCGATCACCACCCGGCCGCGCCGCTGCCGTGTCGGCCGCTCCGTGGCCCGCACGGTCTGCGTCCCCATCGCTCGCCCCTTCGCTCGTCGCGCGCCGGGCCCGCCGGAGCCCGCGCCACAGGTACCCCGGGCCCCACGCCATGATGCTCGCTGCGTGCGCGCTCCGACAGAGGGACGTGGCGGATCCTGTGAGGGAAACGAGTGTGTTGTGTGCGCGCGGGTTTCCGCGGTCATGCGCGGCGGAGAAAAGGAAAGGGGTCCCGGGAGCGCTTTCCCGGGCACTTTCCGCCGGGCTTTGTGACGGCGGCAGTGTGCCACGCGGGAATTGTGTTCGAATGCCCGCGAAAGAGGTACCGAACCGCCCATTCGGGTGACGGCCACCGTCGTGAACGTCTGTCGTGATCCTGTGACACAAGTGTGACCGCCGGGGGACCGGACCCGCCGTTCCCGGTGCGGACTTCCCCGCTCGGGGGGCAGGGCATAGCGTGGCCGTATGGCACCCATTCCGACACCCTCCGCGGAACCCCACGACAGTCCGGACGCGTATGTCGGCCTCGCCGCCGACCGGGCCGAACGCCTCGCGCGCGAACGCGGCTGGTCGACCGTGCGGGCGCTGGCTCCGGGGACGATCATCACCATGGAGTACCGCGTGGGCCGGCTGAACTTCGAGGTGAAGGACGGCCGGGTGGCGCGGGCCTGGAAGGGCTGAGACACGGCGACGGCTCCCGTTCCGCCAGGAACGGGAGCCGTCGCCGTGTGTGCCGTGCGGCCGTCAGGGGCGGGTCGCCGACGTCGTACCGCGCGGGTGGCGCTCCGGGTGCGGCGGACGGCGGCTGCCTGCGGGGCTGACCGGGGAGCGCTCCGCACGGGTGGTGTGCGGGCCGGGCGCCAGATAGACCGGCGGCCGGACCGGGCGGCCCGGGGACACCGGTTCGGGAGCCGGGCCGGCGCGGTCGGTGAGCGGCTCGAGGACGACGGGCCGGGCGACCGGTCCCACCGCCGGCGCCGTACGGCCCCGGCGGGCCCGCCAGCGGTCGCGCAGGTCGAAGACGCGGTCCTCGGCGCGCGCGATCACCGGCTCGAACCAGGGAAGCGCGAGCAGGATCAGCAGACCCGCGGCCCAGCCCAGGACCACATCGCTCAGCCAGTGGGTGCCGATGTAGACGGTGGACAGCCCCACGCCCAGCGAGGTCACCGCGGACAGGGCGGAGAGCCAGCGGCGCGCTCTCGGGGTGGAGGCCAGGTAGGCCAGGATTCCCCAGGTCACCACGGCGTTGGCGGTGTGGCCGCTGGGAAATATATCGCCGCCGAGCCACATCTCGTTCGAGCCGATCTCGGTCGCGTAGTGCGGTCCGAGGCGCCCCATGCCGTACTTCGCGGCACCCACGGTGACGTTGAGCAGCAGCAGGGAGACACCGAGGGCGAGCAGGGGGCGCAGCGTGTGCTGCCGCCACGAGCGCCAGCCCAGCCAGGCCGCGACCATCACGGCGGTCGGGCCGCGCTGGCCGAGCACCACGTAGTAGTCGACGAAGGCGTGGAGCTCCGGCCACTGCTGGTAGGGGCGGAAGAACATCACCTGCCAGTCCAGGCGGACCAGCCAGGAGGTGATCAGCACGGCCCACACGATCGCCACGTAGAAGGCCAGGGTGGCGCCGAAGAGCACCATCCGGTGCCGGCTCATTCGCGGCATGCCGACGAGAGCCGGTCGTTCCGGCTCACGGTCCAGCCTCGCGAACACCCGGTCCAGACGGGTGTGGTTCCGATCGGTACGCACCCAATCGACGTTACAGCGAGTGAGCGCACAGGCCCGCCGAATCAGCGTCTTTGTGATGACGATGTGATGTGGGATTCCTCTCAGGAGAGCCTTTATTTCCTGCGTATCCGCGCTGCGGCCTTCCATTCTTTTGATCATTCGAGGTGACGGTTTTATCGCGCTTATGAATTCGTTCACCGGGGCCTGGCGCGGAATTTCCCCGGCGCTCATCGGCCGTCCGGGTGTGTCAGGGCGGGCCGGAGCCGCTCAGCCAGAAGGCGCCGTACAGCGCCGCGGCCGTCGCGGCCGTCCCCACGACCAGCGCCCGCCGGGGCGCGCGCCACCGGGCCAGGGCCACGGCGAGCGGCAGCAGCAGGGGGAACGCGGGCAGCAGCAGCCGCGGCTTCGAACCGAAGTAGCTCGACGCGCACAGGGCGAGCGCGGTGACCACCCCGGCGTACACCAGCAGGGGGAGCGGCTGCCGCTGCCGTACGCACACCACGTACAGCCACACCACGAGACCGACGCCGACCACCAGTGCGAGCCCTGCCAGGGCGGACGGGAACGACGTGAACAGGGCCGCGACGAAGCGGGCGAAGGCATAGCCGCCGTCGAAACCGTTCCGCCACCCGGCCTGCACATCGAGATATCCCAGCGGGCCGTTCCCCGTCCGGTGCCCCACCCACAGAACGTAACCGGCGGCTCCGAGGGGCGCGAGGAGCATGCCGAGGACCCGGCGCGGGCGGTCGTCGGGGGCGCCCGGGACGTGCTGGGCGCCGTCCGGTGGGCGCACGCGCCGGGCGGTCGCGGTGGTGACGGCGCCCTCGCCGGTCCGCGCGCCGTCGGCCGCCACCGTGCTGCGGTCCCGCCCGAAAGAGGTGCCCCCGCGCGGGGGGACGGCCCGTTCCCGCAGGAAGGCGGCGATGCCCGCCGCCCACACCGCGGCGACCACCGCGAGCCCGACCGGCCGGGTCAGCCCCGCCAGCCCCGCCAGGACGCCCGCCGTCACCCAGCGGCCCGTCAGCACGGCGTACAGCGACCACGCGGCGAGCGCGGTGAACAGGGACTCGCTGTACGCCATCGACTGCACGATCCCGACCGGAAGCACCGCCCACAGCAGCACCGCGCACACCCCCGCCCGCGGCCCGTGCACGTGGTCCGCCACGGCGAAGATCCCCCAGGCCGCGGCGAGCGAGGCGGACACGGCGACAAGGAAGCCCCCGTCGGCGTACGACAGCGGGGAGACGGCCGCCACCAGCCGCTCCAGCCAGGGGAGCAGTGGAAAGAACGCCAGGTCGGAGTGCACGTCGCCGCCCGGAAGCCGCACCTCGTAGCCGTACCCCCGCTCGGCGACGCGCGCGTACCAGAGCGCGTCCCAGCGGGCGGTCAGCACGGTGTACGCGCTCTTGCCGCGGGCCTCGCTCCACAGGAACAGCACGGCCAGTCCCAGGGCACGCACCGCGGCGTACCCGAGAAGCGCCGGCGCCGCCCGGCGCAAGGCCCCGGGGCGGGCCGGGACGGCGCGTGTCTCGAGATCGTTCACGGGCCCGATTATCGACCCGGCCCGGAACCGGCCCGCCCCTGACGGCACGCGCACCGGACCGGACACGTGGCACACGCCACACCGATCCGCCGGAGCAGTGAGAGGCTCACCACTCGACCTCGGCGCCCACTCGCGTACTCTGACGTGTCACTCGCCGTTCGCTGCGCGGGCCGGAGACCACCGCTCCTCTCCGGCCGAGTCACGGGGGAGTCCCCAACCCCGTGAGCCCGCCGATCGCGAGGGAACATCTGGGAGGTACGTGTACATGTCCGGGACGACCACGGCCGCCGCCGCGCTGCGCCGTCGGGCGGCCGGGGCAGGTGCCAACCGCTGGGTGGTGCTCGTCGTCCTCTGCGTCAGCCTGCTGCTGGTCGCCGTCGACGCCACCGTGCTGCACGTGGCGGTGCCCGCCGTCACCGAGGACCTCAGGCCCGGCGCGTTGGAACTGCTCTGGATCGTTGACGCCTACCCCTTGGTCTGCGCCTCGCTGCTGATCCTGTTCGGCACCCTGGGTGACCGGGTCGGGCGCAGACGTGTCCTCCTGCTCGGCTACGCCCTGTTCGGCGTCGCCTCCGGCCTGGCGGCCCTCGCGGACAACGCCCCGATGCTGATCCTGGCGCGGGCGCTGCTCGGCGTCGGCGGCGCCATGATCATGCCGGCGACCCTGTCGATCCTGCGCCAGGTCTTCCCGGACCGGCGCGAACGGGCGCTCGCCATCGGCCTGTGGAGCGCGGTCGCCGCGGTGGGCGCGGCGGTCGGGCCCCTGCTCGGCGGCCTGCTGCTGGAGCACTTCTGGTGGGGCTCGGTCTTCCTCGTCAACATCCCGCTGATGCTGGTCAGCCTGCCCGTGGGGCGGATCCTGCTGCCGGAGTCCAAGGGCGACGGCAGCGGCCCCTGGGACGTGGCCGGCGCGCTGATGGCCGCCGTCGGGCTGTTCGCGCTGGTCCTCGGCGTGAAGCGGCTCGGCGGCGGGGATAGCGCCACCGGCGTGTGGACCGTGCTGCCGCTGCTCCTGGGCGCCGGACTGCTCACCGCCTTCGTGCGCCGGCAGCGGCGCCGGGCACACCCGTTGGTCGACCTGCGGATGTTCGCCCGCCCGGCGTTCAGCACGTCCGTGGGCTGCATCGTGCTGGCGATGCTCGCCCTGGTGGGCCTGGAACTGATCGCGGCGCAGTACCTCCAGCTCGTCCTCGGGCTCTCCCCGCTGGAGACCGGGCTGCGCCTGCTGCCGCTGACGGTCGCCGCGATGGCGGCGGGACTGGCGGGCGCGCGACTGCTGCGCGGATTCGGCCCGCGCCGCATGGTCTGCTCCGGCTTCTGCCTGACCGCCGGCGCGGTGGTCCTCCTGACCGCGATGGGCGGCCAGGACAACGCCCCACTGCTGCTCGTCGGCTTCGTCCTGCTCGGCTTCGGCCTGGAGACCACGCTGTTCGGCGCGTACGAGTCGATGCTCAGCGAGGCGCCGCCGGAACGGGCCGGCGGGGCGGCGGCGATCGGTGAGACGTCGTACCAGCTGGGCGCCGGGATAGGGATAGCGCTCCTCGGCAGCGTGATGAACGCGGCCTACGCGCCCGGCCTCACCGGCGTCCCCGGGGTGCCCACGACGGCGTCCACCGCCGCGGGACACTCCCTGGGCGAGGCCTACGAGGTGGCGGCGCAGCTCGGCGGGCCCGCCGGGGACGCCCTGCGGCAGGCGGCGCGCCACTCCTTCGTGCACGGCCTGCACGTGACCCTCCTGGTGAGCGCGGGGCTGCTGCTGCTCGGGGCTGCGATGGCGCTCAGGCTGCCGCGGGTCATGCAGTGCGAGCCGGCGGCCGTGGAGGTGCCCGCGCCGCGGGCGGCCGTCGAGCCCCGGGTCCTCCACGGCGACGGTGTGGGCCACGCCCGCCGGGACGGGGTGGACGTGCGGGAGACCGCGTCGTAACGTCGCCCCGAGCCGTGACCGGCAGTGCCAGTCGATGTCCCGGAGTTGTCCCGGATCAGCCCCCGGAGGGTCTCCCATGTCCGCGTCCGCGAAGTTGCCCCCCTTCGATCCCGCCGACCCCCTCGGCCTCGACGACCTGCTGGAGCCGGAGGACCTGGCGATCCGGGACACGGTGCGCGGCTGGGCGGCGGACCGGGTTCTGCCGTACGTCGCGGACTGGTACGAGAAGGGCGAGCTGCCCGGCATCCGGGAGCTGGCCCGGGAACTCGGCGGGATCGGCGCGCTCGGCATGTCCCTCGAGGGTCACGGCTGCGCCGGGGCGAGCGCCGTGCAGTACGGACTCGCTTGTCTGGAGCTGGAGGCCGCCGACTCCGGGATCCGTTCCCTGGTCTCCGTCCAGGGCTCGCTCGCCATGTACGCCATCCACCGCTTCGGCAGCGAGGAGCAGAAGCGGCAGTGGCTGCCGCGGATGGCCTCCGGCGAGGTCATCGGCTGCTTCGGGCTCACCGAGCCCGACATCGGCTCCGACCCAGGCGCGATGCGCACCCACGCCAAGCGCGACGGCGGCGACTGGGTGCTCAACGGGCGGAAGATGTGGATCACGAACGGGTCCGTGGCCGGTGTCGCGGTGGTGTGGGCGCAGACCGACGACGGCATCCGCGGCTTCGCCGTGCCCACCGACAGCGCCGGGTTCTCGGCGCCCGAGATCAAGCACAAGTGGTCCCTGCGCGCCTCCGTCACCAGCGAGCTGGTCATGGACGACGTACGGCTGCCGGCCGACGCCGTGCTGCCGGAGGTGACCGGGCTCAAGGGGCCGCTCAGCTGTCTCTCGCACGCCCGGTACGGAATCGTCTGGGGCGCGATGGGCGCCGCGCGGAGCTCGTTCGAGGCGGCCCTCGGCTACGCCAGGTCACGGGAGCAGTTCGGCCGGCCCATCGGAGGGTTCCAGCTGACCCAGGCCAAGCTCGCCGACATGGCGGTCGAACTGCACAAGGGGATGCTGCTCGCCCATCACCTGGGGCGGCGCATGGACGCCGGCCGCCTGCGTCCCGAGCAGGTCAGCTTCGGCAAGCTCAACAACGTGCGCGAGGCCATCGACATCTGCCGTACGGCTCGTACGATCCTCGGGGCCAACGGGATCTCGCTCGAGTACCCCGTGATGCGGCACGCGACGAACCTGGAATCGGTGCTCACCTACGAAGGCACCGTGGAGATGCACCAGCTCGTGCTGGGCAAGGCGCTCACCGGAATCGACGCGTTCCGGTAGACCCGGCCGCGGAAGGACCCACGCGGAGGCAGGGCCGGCGAGCGGCCCTGCCTCAGCTCTGGTTGAAGAAGCCGTCCGAACGGTGGGCGGCCGGCTCACCGCTGACGACCTCGGTGTCGGCCGGGCTGAGCAGGAACACCCGGTTGGAGACACGCTCGATGGAACCGCGCAGGCCGAAGATCAGTCCCGCCGCGAAGTCGACGACGCGCTTGGCGTCGCCTGCGTCCATGGCCGTGAGGTTCATGATGACGGGGACACCCTCGCGGAACAGCTCGCCGATGGCGCGGGCGTCCCGGAAGCTGTCCGGGGTGACCGTGCCGATGCGGCGGCCCTTCTCCTCGGCGACGTCCGAGGCCACCTTGACCCGCGGATCGGTGACCCAGGCCTCCCCGGTCTCGGGCCCGTCGGAGTAGTCGTCGTCGTAGTAACGCTCGTCTTCGTTGTCGTCGACGAGGCCAAGCCAGGCACTCGCCTTGCGTACCGATCCCATGGACGCCTCCTCTCACAGCGTTCTTTCTGCTTTCCGCATCCCTATGGTCGTCCATGATGCGGATGGCGCGCCAAGTGGATAGACGCCGCGCGGGGGGTTTGTGACGGTACTGGTGCACAGCGAATCCGTCGAGAGTCCGTGTTTCCCAAGGGTCTTGAGGTAAACGGCTGCTGACTGTGAGTGAAATATGATTCTTCCCGGCGTCCGGGTGATGAGGGGTACGTACGGGTGAACGCCGTGGCCGATACGATGCGGCCGCTCAGCGTCGTACGACAGCACGGGGGGACGTCGTGTTCGGAATGGTCAGGCCGTGCCGGCACCGGCTCGGGGAGAAGCTCACCGCCCAGTGGATGGCCCATTTGTGCGGGCTGTGCCTCGCCCTGCGGGCGGACCACGGACAGTTCGCACGCATCGTCACTCATTACGACGGGCTCCTCATATCCGTTCTGACGGAGGCTCAGTCCGGGCCCGCCGAGGCGGGACGGCGCACCGCGGGACCCTGTCCGCTGCGCGGCATGCGCAGCGCGTCCGTCGCACACGGTGAGGGCGCGCGGCTCGCGGCGGCCGTCTCCCTCGTACTCGCCTCCGCCAAGGTGCGCGACCACGTCGCCGACGGGGACGGGCTGCTGGCGCGCGGGCCGGTGGCGTTCGCCGCGCGCCGGGTCGCCGCGAGCTGGGACCGGGCCGGGACGCGGACCGGTTCGGACATCGGGTTCGACACGGCCGTCCTCCTCGACGCCGTGGACCGGCAGACCGGCATCGAGACGCTCGCCGGGCCCGGCACTCCGGTCCTCGCCGTCACCGAGCCGACCGAGACCGCGACCGCCGCGGCCTTCGCGCACACCGCGGTGCTCGCCGGGCGGCCGCACAACGCCGGACCGCTGGCGGAGGCCGGAGCCCTCTTCGGGCGCCTCGCACATCTGCTGGACGCCGTGGAGGACCGGGAGTCCGACGCCGCCTCGGGCGCCTGGAACCCGCTCACCGCCACCGGCACCCCGCTTCACGAGGCCCGCCGGCTCGCCGACGACGCGGTGCGCGGCATCCGGCTCGCGCTGCGGGAGGTCGAGTTCTCCGACGGCGGCCTCGCCCACCGGCTGCTCGTCCATGAACTCCCCAACTCCGTCCATCGTGCCTTCGGTACGGAATCCTGTGCCCACGGAAGCGGTCCCTACGCCCCTCCCGGCACCCCCGGTGCCCCACCGCCTCCCGAACCGCCGCGCCGCGACCGGCGCGGAGCGCTCGCCGGCTGCGCGGTGTGGCTGGGACTCGCCTGCACCTGCCAACTGTGCTGCGGCACCTACGAGGACCCCTGGACCCGGGAGTCCAAGCAGGGCCCCTGCACCAACTGCGACTGCAGTGGGTGCGGCGACTGCTGCAACTGCTGTGAGTGCTGCAACTGCTGCAGTTGCTGCGGTGAGGACGGCGGCTGCGACTGCGGCTGCGACTGCTGAGCCGCTTCGGCGGGCGGGCCACACAGGGCGGCGGTGCGGTGCCGGCACGCTATCCGGAGGGGCGAATTCCGGACACCGTGTGGCTGTTCGACCGGCCGTCAGGCGGGTGTGACCTCCTGTGATGCGCTGTCGGGCGCGGACCAAATCTCCTACATGGTTCAAAGGTTGACGGCCGAAAGGCACCCTTGCGCCGAACGGTCGGTCGGCCGAATACTCGCCACCAGCGCTTGTCAGGGGCACGACGTGTTCGGAATCCGGGCACTCGGCCCCCTGACTGCGCCTCACGGGCCCACAACCCCACGAGGGCCCCCTACTTCCTTTGTGGAGGAACGAGAAGTGAGGATCAAGCGCACCACCCCCCGTAGCGGCATCTCGAGACGGACTCGGCTGACCGCCGTATCCGCCGGCCTCGTGGCCGCTGCCGCCTTCGCGATCCCCAGCGCGAACGCGGCCGACACCCCCACCACCTTCAGCTCCGCCGAGCTCAAGAGCGTCAGCGGCTCGGTGCTGAAGGCCGACGTCCCGGGCACCGCCTGGGCCGTCGACAGCAAGACCAACCGGGTGCTCGTCACCGTCGACAGCACCGTCTCCCAGGCCGAGATCAACAAGATCAAGCGGCAGGCCGGGGACGACGCCGGGGCGATCACCATCAAGCGCACCCCGGGCAAGTTCACCAAGCTCATCCAGGGCGGCGACGCCATCTATGCGAGCAGCTGGCGCTGCTCCCTCGGCTTCAACGTCCGCAGCAGCAGCGGAGCCGAGTACTTCCTGACCGCCGGTCACTGCACGGACGGCGCGGGCACCTGGTACTCCAACTCCGGCCGCACCACGACGCTCGGCTCGACGGCCGGCTCCAGCTTCCCGGGCAACGACTACGGCATCGTCCGGTACACCAACTCCTCGGTGAGCAAGCCCGGCACCGCGAACGGCGTGGACATCACCCGCGCCGCCACCCCGAGCGTGGGCACCACCGTCATCCGTGACGGCTCGACCACGGGCACGCACAGCGGCCGGGTCACCGCCCTCAACGCGACCGTCAACTACGGTGGCGGCGACGTCGTCTACGGCCTCATCCAGACCACGGTCTGCGCCGAGCCCGGCGACTCCGGCGGCCCGCTGTACGGCAGCAACGGCACCGCGTACGGTCTGACCTCCGGCGGCAGCGGCAACTGCTCCTCCGGCGGCACGACCTTCTTCCAGCCGGTGACCGAGGCCCTGAGCGCCTACGGGGTCAGCGTCTACTAGGACCGGCTCCGCGCACCACCGGTCCCACTGGTTCCGCCTGCAGACGAACCCCCGCACGCAGCCGCGTGCGGGGGTTCGTCCTTTCATGTGCCCGGAACCCGGGGGTGATTTCAAGCCAGGGGTGGGTTCCGTCGACCGCACCACCGGTCACCGCCTCGTAACGTTTGCAGTGCGAACCGTCCTGCCTGTCCATGACCTGTCAGGACATAGAGGGCGCACGGCCGTTGCCGTACGCACGTCCTGAAGTCGACCTTGTGTGCTCCCTGTGAGGTTCGGAAGAGTAGGCGCCGTTCGACCGGCACGGGCGTGGCTTTTCTCGTACAGCACCCCCGTGACCGTACGCCTTCCGGTCCGATGGGGTCCCCACAACCTCCCGGGCCGTCCCCCACAGGAGGACGTGAGTTGAAGCACCGACGCATATCCAGGCGACGTGCCGTCATGGCGGGTGCGGGCATCGCCGCACTGGCCGCCGGGGCGGTCACCTTCCAGACTGCGAACGCCAGCGAGGTCCCGGCGGACGCGGCGCCCCGGACCCTCTCGTTCCAGGCGGCCGGAAAACTCGCCTCGACGCTCGCCCAGGACCTGGGCGCCGACGCGGCCGGCACGTACTACGACGCGAAGACCAAGAGCCTCGTGGTGAACGTGCTCGACGAGGCCGCCGCCGAGACCGTCGAGTCGGCCGGCGCCGAGGCGAGAGTCGTGGCGCACTCCCTCGCCGAGCTGAAGAGCGCGCGCACCACCCTCAAGCAGGACGCCACCATCCCGGGCACCTCCTGGGTGACCGACCCGACCACCAACAAGGTCGTCGTCACCGCGGACCGCACCGTCTCCGAGGCCGAGTGGGCCAAGCTGACCGAGGTCGTCGACGGGCTGGGCGGCAAGGCCGAACTCCAGCGCACCAAGGGCGAGTACAAGCCCTTCGTCGCGGGCGGCGACGCCATCACCGGAAACGGCGGGCGCTGCTCGCTCGGCTTCAACGTGACCAAGGGCGGTGAGCCGCACTTCCTCACCGCCGGGCACTGCACCGAGGGGATCTCCACCTGGTCGGACTCCTCGGGCAACGTGATCGGCGAGAACGCGGCGTCCAGCTTCCCGGGTGACGACTACGGCCTGGTCAAGTACACCGCGGACGTGGCCCACCCGAGCGAGGTGAACCTCTACGACGGCTCCGCGCAGGCGATCTCCGGCGCCGCCGAGGCCACCGTGGGCATGCAGGTCACCCGCAGCGGCTCCACGACCCAGGTGCACTCCGGCGCGGTCACCGGTCTGGACGCCACCGTGAACTACGGCAACGGCGACATCGTCAACGGTCTGATCCAGACCGACGTGTGCGCCGAGCCCGGCGACAGCGGCGGCTCGCTCTTCTCGGGCGACAAGGCGGTCGGCCTCACCTCCGGCGGCAGCGGCGACTGCACCTCGGGCGGCACGACCTTCTTCCAGCCGGTGACGGAGGCCCTGTCGGCCACCGGTACGCAGATCGGCTGAGCGCGCTCCGTCACGACGTCCCGTCCCTCCGTCGCGGAGGGGCGGGACGTCCGCGTTCTCACGGGCCGGGCGCGGGCCGCGGGGCCGGGCCCGCCCGCTTGCGCCGCAGTGCCGCCATCAGCAGGGTGACGGCGGTGCCCGCCACGGCCCACGCCGACAGGACCAGCAGCGGGACGGTCACCGCGCTGCCCCCGAAGTACGCGATCGAGCGGGCCGTCCAGGTGCCCGCGCCCGGCGGCAGCGCAGGACCGACGGCCGCCCAGAACGGCGGGAGCAGCGGCGGCGCCAGTGCCCCGCCCGCACTCGGGTTGCCGAGGATCACCACGAGCAGGATGGCCACACCGATGCCGACGACGCCGAAGACGGCCTGCAGGGCGAGCGTGGCGGCGCCCACGGCGAAGGTGATCAGCGCGCCCAGCCCCCACAGGGCCGCGAACCCGCCCGGCAGCGCGTCCAGGGCCGGTCCGACGACGAGGGCCCCGCCGAGTCCGCCGACGAGCGCGACCAGGGCCATGGTGCCGAGCCGGATGACCGCGCGGCGCGGGGTGGGCGCCCGGGCGCCCGCGCTGATCGCCAGGATCGACGCGCACAGATAGCCGCCCACGCACCAGCCCACCACCACGTAGAAGGACGAGAGTCCGCCTGCGTCCTGGGCGGAGGCCGGAGCGACGTCGACGACCCGCACGGTACGCCCCTCGGACCTCTCCAGATCGGTGACGAGCCGCTGCAGCGAGGCGGCCAGCGTGGTGCCGCCGCCGGTGGCGACCAGCAGGGTGTCGGTGGTCCCCCCGGCGTCGAGGAGCAGGGCGCCGTCGAGATCCCGGTTCCCGAGCTGCTCGCGGGCGGCGGCCTCGTCGGGCACCGGCCGCGGGTCCAGCGGGGAGCCGAGCAGCCGGTCCAGCCGGGTCACCGCCTGCCCGGCCGCGGCCTGGGGCGCGACGACCCCGAAGGGCGCGTCCCGCAGCTTCGGATGGTGCAGGGCGCCCACGTAGGAGGTGATGAACAGCAGCTGGAGCGCGATCACGCCGAGCACGAGCAGGGTGGCCCGTGGGGTGACGGCGTCCCGCACCTCGCCGAGGAACGAACCGGGGCGAGTACCGGCGCCGGCGCTCTGCGTCATGCCTCCACGGTCCGGGGGAATTGACGTTTGCGCAGGTGGGAGGGGGCTGAATGGCTGTCGCACACTCATTCGAAAATTGGTCTATGGTGGGGGTGAGGTAGCTGGAACAATTGTTCGAGAGTCGGTCGGGGCTCACGAGTGCGGGAGGTGCGTGTGCCGGGTTTCACGCATCTGCACACCGTCTCCGGGTTCTCCCTGCGCTACGGCGCCTCCCACCCGGAGCGGCTGGCCGAGCGCGCCTCGGAGCGGGGCATGGACGCCCTCGCCCTCACCGACCGCGACACCCTCGCCGGGTCCGTCCGCTTCGCCAAGGCCTGCGCGAAGGCGGGCGTCCGTCCGCTGTTCGGCGCGGAGCTGGCGGTCGCGGCGCCGGCGGCACCAGGGGGCGACGAGTCCGTGCGGCGGGAGAGGCGCCGCACCCCGGTGCGCGGCGGCGCCTTCATCGACGAGTCGGCCCCCCGCGTCACCTTCCTCGCCCGGGACGGCGCCCGCGGCTGGGCCGACCTGTGCCGCCTGGTCTCCGCCGCCCACACCCATGACGGGCTCCCGCTGCTGACCTGGGACGCCAACCACGCCGACGGTCTGACCGTCCTCCTCGGCCCCGACTCCGACGTCGGCCGCGCCCTCGCCGCGGGCCGTCCCGACCGCGCCGTCCGGCTGCTCGCCCCCTGGCGGGAGGTGTACGGCGACGCCCTGCGCCTGGAGGCCACCTGGCACGGACGCGAGGGCACAGGACCCGGCTCCCTGCGGCTGGCCGCCCGCACCCTGGGTTTCGCCGCGGAACAGCACGTCCGGCCCGTTCTCAGCAACGCCGTCCGCTACGCCGACCCCGGTCTCGGCCCGGTCGCCGACGTGCTGGACGCCGCCCGCCGGCTGGTCCCCGTCGACCCGGCCGGAGGGCTGGACCCGGGGGAGGCCTGGCTCAAGGGCCAGGGCGCCATGCTGGAGGCGGCCGAGCGGATCGTGGCGGCCGCGGGCTTCCGGCGCGAGGCCGCCCTCCGGCTCCTCGAACAGACGCAGGCCACGGCCGCGGAGTGCCGGGTCGACCCCGAGGACGACCTCGGCATGGGCAGCGTCCACTTCCCCGAGCCGCACCTCGTCGGCGCGGGCCGCCGCACCGCCCAGCGGACGCTGGCCTCCCGGGCGGCGGCGGGCATGGTGATGCGCGGCTACGCCGGCCGCCGCGCGTACTGGGAGCGGATGCACCACGAGCTGGACATCATCGCCCACCACGGTTTCGCCTCCTACTTCCTGACCGTCTCCCAGGTCGTCGACGACGTGCGGGACATGGGCATCAGGGTCGCCGCGCGCGGCTCCGGTGCCGGCTCCCTGGTCAACCACCTCCTCGGCATCGCGCACGCCGACCCGGTGGCGCACGGGCTGCTGATGGAGCGCTTCCTTTCCAAGGAGCGCGTCGTGCTGCCCGACATCGACATCGACGTGGAGTCCGCCCGGCGTCTTGAGGTCTACCGCGCGATCATCGACCGGTTCGGCACCGAGCGGGTCGCCACGGTCGCCATGCCGGAGACGTACCGGGTGCGCCACGCCGTCCGTGACGTCGGCGCGGCGCTGTCCATGGACCCGGCCGAGATCGACCGGATCGCCAAGTCCTTCCCGCACATCCGCGCCCGCGACGCCCGCGCGGCGCTCGAGGAACTGCCCGAACTGCGGCAACTGGCGGGGGAGAAGGAGAAGTACGGCAGGCTGTGGGAGCTGGTGGAAGCCCTCGACGCGCTCCCGCGCGGCATCGCCATGCACCCCTGCGGCGTCCTGCTGTCCGACGCCTCGCTGCTGACCCGTACGCCGGTGGTGCCGACCAGCGGCGAGGGCTTCCCCATGGCGCAGTTCGACAAGGACGACGTCGAGGACCTGGGGCTGCTCAAGCTCGATGTGCTGGGCGTGCGGATGCAGTCGGCGATGGCGCACGCCGTCACCGAGGTGGAACGGGCGACCGGGGAGCGGATCGACCTGGACGCGGTGCCGGAGGGCGACCCCGCGACGTACGGGCTGATCCGGTCCACCGAGACGCTCGGCTGCTTCCAGATCGAGTCGCCGGGCCAGCGGGACCTGGTGGGGCGGCTCCAGCCGGCCACGTTCCACGACCTGGTCGTCGACATCTCCCTCTTCCGGCCCGGACCGGTCGCCGCCGACATGGTGCGGCCGTTCATCGAGGCGCGGCACGGACGGGCGCCGGTGCGCTATCCGCACCCGGACCTGGAGGAGCCGCTGAAGGGGACGTACGGGGTCGTCGTCTTCCACGAGCAGGTCATCGACATCGTGGCCACCCTGACCGGCTGTGGCCGCGGCGAGGCGGACCGGGTGCGTCGCGGGCTGTCCGACCCGGAGTCGCAGGGGCGGATCAAGGTCTGGTTCGCGCAGCACGCCGCGGCCCGCGGCTATGACGCGGAAACGATTCGTCGCACCTGGGAGATCGTCGAGGCCTTCGGTTCCTACGGCTTCTGCAAGGCGCACGCGGTCGCTTTCGCCGTACCGACGTACCAGTCGGCGTGGCTGAAGGCACATCACCCGGCCGCCTTCTACGCGGGGTTGCTCACCCACGATCCCGGGATGTACCCGAAGCGGCTGCTGCTGGCGGACGCGCGGCGGCGCGGGGTGCCGGTCCTGCCGCTGGACGTGAACAAGTCGGGGGTCGCCCACAGGATCGAACTGGTGTCTGAATCAAAGGGATCGAAGGGGCCTGAGGGGCCGGGAGAGCCGGGGAAGCCGGAGGGGGTGAAGGTTCCGGGGACGTGGGGCCTGCGACTCGCGCTCTCCGACGTGCACGGGATCAGCGAGACCGAGGCCGCCCGGATCGCCGAGGGGCAGCCGTACGTCTCCCTGCTCGACTTCTGGGAGCGGGCCCGCCCCAGCCGCCCGCTCGCCGGACGCCTCGCCCAGGTCGGCGCGCTGGACGCGTTCGGCGCCAACCGGCGCGATCTGCAACTGCACCTGACCGAACTGCACCGGGGCTCCCGCGGCACCCGCGGCGACCAGCTCCCCCTGTCCGGCGGCCGGAGGACGGCCCCGGCCGGGCTGCCCGACCTCACCCCGTCGGAGAAGCTCAGCGCCGAACTGGGGGTGCTGTCCATGGATGTCTCACGCCATCTGATGGACGACCACGGCGCCTTCCTCCAGGAACTGGGCGTGGTCTCCGCGCGGCGGCTGCGCGAGGCCCGGCACGGGGACACCGTGCTGGTCGCGGGCGCCAAGGCGGCCACCCAGACCCCGCCCATCCGCTCCGGCAAGCGGGTCATCTTCTCCACCCTGGACGACGGCACCGGCCTGGTCGACCTCGCCTTCTTCGACGACTCCCACGACGCCTGCGCCCACACCGTCTTCCACTCCTGGCTGCTGCTGGTGCGCGGGGTGGTGCAGCGCCGCGGCCCGCGCAGCCTCAGCGTGGTCGGCTCCGCCGCCTGGAACCTCGCCGACCTGCTGGAGGTCCGCCGGGAGGAGGGCCTGGAGGGCGTCGCCGCCCGGCTCGCCGGGCCCGCCGGCCCCCGGTCCGCCGGTGACGACGGCGACGGACCGGCCCGCAGGCGGCTCGCCGGTTCGGACGGACGGCCCGCGCCGGCCGGTTCCGCGGCCCGGGACCCGATGGAGGACAGGACGATCCGCATGCCCACGGGGTACGAGATGCACCCCTGGGCCGATCTGCGTCCCGCGGGCGAAGGGCCCGCGGTGGGAAGGAAGCTGTGGCACCGGAGTCCGGGGAGTGCGGGATGACCATCCTCTGCGTACGTTTCCAGCTGCCTTCGACGGACGAGGCCGCCCTGCCGGGGCTGCTCGGCCTGCTGGAGGAGTTCACCCCCGTCGTCCAGGCCCTGCCCCCGCACGGGGCGCTGGCCGATCTGCGCGGCGCCGAAAGGTACTTCGGGCGCACCGCCCTCGAACTGGCCGCGGTGATCCGGGTGCGCGCCCTCGCCCTGCACGGCGTGGACTGCGTGATCGGCGCCGGGCCGAATCCGATGGTGGCACGCATGGCCCTGCGGGACGCCCGTCCGGGGCTGACCCGCGCGGTGGCCGGGGGCGAGGTGCGGGACTTCCTGGCCGGCCGGCCCGTCGCCGCGCTGCCCGGCGTCGGCACCAGGACCGCCCGCACGCTGGGCGAGTACGGCCTCGACACGCTGGGCCGGGTCGCCGCCGCCCCCCTGTCCACGCTGCAGCGGCTGGTGGGTGCCAGGGCCGGGCGCGAACTGCATGAGAAGGCGAACGGCGTCGACCGCGGGCGGGTCGTCCCGGACGCGGTCTCCCGGTCGCCTGCCACCGAACGCCCCTTCACCCGCGACGAGCTGGACCCCGGCCGGCACCGCCGTGCCCTCCTCTCGGCCGCCGAGGAGCTGGGCGCCCGGCTGCGCGCCCTCGACAAGGTCTGCCGGAGCCTCACCCTCACCGTGCGCTACGCCGACAGGTCCGCCACCACCCGCACCCGCACCCTCCCGGAGCCGACCGCCCACTCGGCCGCGCTCGCCGGGGCGGCCTACGCCCTCTACGAGGCGCTCGGCCTCCAGCGGGCCCGGGTGCGCGCGATCGGGCTGCGCGCGGAGGGGCTCGACCCCGCCGAACGGGCCTCGCACCAGCTCACCTTCGATCCGCTCGACGAGAAGGCGCGCAGGATCGAGGAGGTCGCGGACCGCGCGCGGGCGAGGTTCGGCCCCCGCGCGGTGATGCCGGGCGCCCTGGCCGCCTGAGGGGCGCCGGCTCAGTTGGCCCATGGCGGCACGATGCGCGTGCCGTCGGCCAGGGTCGCCTCCAGACCGTGGGACGCGGTGACCCAGGAGACGGCGACCTCGGCGGCCGGGTTCTCGACGGCGAGGGTCGCGCCGGCGTTGACGATCACCGTGTCGCCGGCGGTGACACGGTGGCGGCTGCCGTCGAGGGTGATCAGCAGCTCGCCCGCGAGCAGATGGAGGATCTCCTCCCGGCTGACGGTGTGCGCGGGAGCCCGGGTGCCCGCGGGGATCTCGCCCCGCCAGGCGCACAGCTCCCTGCTGCCGGTCGACGGAGTGGCGTACGAGACGAAGCGGGCGCCGTGCATCTCGTGGACGACGGCTTCGGACGGGCGGACGACGGGCATGAAGGACCTCCGGCATATGGTCAAGTAGCTTGACCATATACTCAAGCAGGTTGACCATTTCGTCAAGGTGCTTCAATGCCCCTGTGCAGAACTCCGAGGCCATGGCCCTGTCCGCCGCCCTGCTCGCCGTCGCCGGGGAGCTCACCCGGCGCATCCATGACGGTGTGGTCGCGCGCGGGTTCGAAGGGGTGCGGCCGGTGCACGGTTACGCGTTCGCCCGCCTCGCCCCGGACGGCGCGACGGTCACCGAGCTTGCGGTCCACCTCGGTGTGACCAAGCAGGCCGCGAGTCAGCTCGTCGACGAGCTGGTGCGCAAGGGGTACGCCGAGCGGCGCCCGCACCCCGGGGACGCGCGCGCACGGCTGGTCGTCCTGACCGAGGCGGGGTGGGCCTGCGCCCGGGCTGCCGAAGAGGCGGCGGCGGAGGCCGTGCGGGCCTGGGGTGACGTGCTGGGGGAGGCGCAGGTGCACGCCCTGCGGGAGGGTTTGCTGCGCATCACGCCCGACGGGCCGATTCGTCCCGCCTGGTGACGCGCTATCAGGATCCGGTGTGCCGTTGTCGGCCGCTGCCGGAAGTTTTTACCGACCCGTAACTTCCCCCTTCTACTACTCGCCCGTAACTTGACGGGTGAACAGCATCCTCGTGATCCGGATCACAGGGCGTAGGACCCCACCCTTCCCCCCTTGAACCGCAAGGAGATCACGCGATGCTGCCCTGGAAGCGAGTGCTCGGACCGCTGGCCGCGCTCCTGCTGACCGCCGCCGCCGTCACCGCCCCCACCGCGGCGAGTGCGCAGACCGCCGGCGCGCCCACCTCGGGCTGGAACGACTACGACTGCGAGCCCTCCGCCGCCCACCCCCGCCCCGTCGTCCTGGTCCACGGCACCCTCGGCAACTCCGTCGACAACTGGCTGGGCCTCGCGCCCTATCTGAAGCACCGCGGCTACTGCGTCTTCTCCCTCGACTACGGCCGGCTCCCCGGCGTCCCCTTCTTCCACGGCCTCGGTCCCGTCGAGAAGTCCGCCGAAGAGCTCGACGCCTTCGTCGACAAGGTGCTCGCCGCGACGGGCGCGGCCGAGACCGACATCGTCGGCCATTCCCAGGGCGGCATGATGCCGCGCCACTACCTCAAGTTCCTGGGCGGCGCGGACGAGGTGAACGCCCTCGTCGGCATCGCGCCCAGCAACCACGGCACCACCCTCGGCGGCCTCACCAGGCTGCTGCCGTACTTCCCGGGGGCCGAGGGCCTGCTGACCGAGGCCACCCCCGCCCTCGCCGACCAGGTCGCCGGATCCGACTTCCTCACCAGACTCAACGCGGGCGGCGACACCGTGCCCGGCGTCCGCTACACCGTCATCGCCACCCGGTACGACGAGGTGGTCACCCCGTACCGCAGCGGCTTCCTGACCGGACCGAACGTGCGCAACGTGCTGCTCCAGGACCTCTGTCCGCTCGACCTGTCCGAACACCTGGCGATCGGGCTGGTCGACCGGATCGCCTTCCACGAGGTGGCCAACGCCCTCGACCCGGCCCACGCCGAGCGGACCACCTGCGCCTCGGTGCTTGGGTGACATGTCCAGGTCGCTATGAACGTGTCGGGGCCCTGTCCGGCCTGAGCCGCCGGACAGGGCCCCGAGTCGGGTCAGCGGCCGTGCCGCCCGGTCGCCGTGCGCCGCCGCGCGGAGGCGAACAGTGCCGCCGAGCCGAGCGCCAGCGCCGCGGCACCACCGACCATCAGGTACGGGGTGGTGGCGTCACCGCCGGTCTCCGCGAGGTTCTCCGACGCCCCGGCCGCCTTGGGCCGGTTCGCCGCCCCGGTGTCCGACGCGGCCCGGCCGGTGCCGCGGTCCGCCGCGGCCGGCTCGGCCGAGGTGCGGGGATCGTCGTCACCGTGCCCGTGGTTCTCGACGGTCGACGTGTCGGCACCGTCCTCGATCTGCTCCTCGGACGGAGCGGAGGCCGCCGGCGCGGGGGCGGCCGCCTCCTGGGACGTGTCGCCCGGGGCGGAGGTCTCACCGCCGGCTCCGCCCCCGTCCGCGGGGGCGGAGCCGCCGCCGAACGTGACGTCCGAGCAGGAGTAGAACGCCTCCGGGCTGTCCGAGCGCTGCCACACCGCGTAGAGCAGCTGCTTGCCCGAGCGCTCGGGGAGGGTGCCGGTGAAGGTGTAGAAGCCGCCCGACGCGGCCGGGTCGGTGGACGTCGCCACCGGGTTCGCCAGGTCCAGGTCGTCCCAGGCCAGTGGCTTCGAGGAGTCGTACCCGGGCTTGGTGATGTACACCTTGAAGGTTCCCTTGTGCGGGGCCGTCACGCGGTACTTGAAGGTGTGCGAGCCGCTCCGCACGCCCGTCGCGGGCCAGTCGTCGCGGGCCAGGTCGAGCCCCTTGAACGCCTCGTTGCCGGCGCTGCACAGCTTGCCGTCGGGGACGAGTTCCTGATGGCGTCCGCCCGCGTCACCGATGCGGATGCCGTTCCAGTCGTAGAGCGCCTGGGTGCCGCCTGCCGCGACCGCCGCCCCGCACGCCGCCGAGGTGGGGCTCTCCGGGCCCTCGGCGTAGCACTGCGCGACCCGGCTGACCGGGTCGCCCATCGAACCGTGCGCGGACGCCGGCGCGGCGGACAGCCCGGTCAGGGCGAGCGGGACGAGACCGACGGCGGCGACAGCGGCCTTGCGGCGTGCGGACATGCGGCAGCAACTCCTCGTGACGGCGATCACGGATCCTGTGGGGGGTGGATCCCGTGGGGTGGTTCAGAAACT
>NZ_JFCB01000053.1 GCF_000725125.1 Streptomyces toyocaensis | reverse complement strand
GCACGACCGCCGGGCCCGGCTGGGAGGCGGTCAGGTAGTGCGCGGAGATGGTGAACGGGTCGGAGTGCGGCAGGGCGTCCGCGAGCGCGCGGCCCAGTACGGCCAGCAGGTAGCCGCCGTTGACGGCGTTGATGATCGTCCAGCCGGCGGAGAGGTCGATGTCGTAGACGCCGGGCTCCCGCTGGACGAGAGCGGTGTCCCGGTCGAACTCGCTGGCGCCGATCATGGCCCTGGTGGCCTGGGCGGAGGCTGCTTCTGGCATGGCTGAACAGTACAAGAAGACAATACTAAGCGGTAGCTTTGTTCGACGGGCGGTTGAACGACGCGAACCCGGTCCCCCTTTCCGCCCTCTATCCGGACATGAGCCTCACCGGGATCCCGTTCCTCTGCACTTTGGCCGTGCTGGCCGCCGTCGCCCTCGGAGTGCCGCTCGTCCTGTGGACGAGGGTGCGCGGTCCCCGGGCCGCGCGGGCCGCCGCCCGGGTGACGATGCTGCTGTTCGCCCAGCTCACGGCCGTGGCCCTGGTCTTCACCCTCGTCAACAACGCCAACCAGCTCTACGACGACTGGTCCGACCTGCTGGCCACCGGCGACCATGTCGAGCACGCCGCCGACCTCGGTGCCGACGGCACCGGCGGGATCACCGTGGAGCGGCTGCCCAAGGTCCGTCAGGCGTTCCGCACGGCGGGCGGGCCGGGCATGCGGGCGGCGGGCGGCGTCCGCGTCACCGAGCTGACGGGCCGTGTCTCCGGGGTGAGGGCCGAGGTGTACGTCTGGCTTCCCCCGCAGTACGACGACCCCGCCTGGCGCGACCACCGGTTCCCGGTCGTGGAGCTGCTCCAGGGCTACCCGGGTTCGGCGAAGGCCTGGTTCGGCACGCTGGACGCGCACGAGCAGCTCCACGAGCCGATGCGCGACGGCCGCGTCACCCCCTTCGTCCTGGTGGCGCCGCGCACCGCGCTGCTGCCCGGAGCGGACACGGGCTGCGCCAACCTCGCCGGCCGGGTGAACGCGGAGAGCTGGCTGAGCATCGACGTGCCGCGCATGGTCATGGACAACTTCCGCGTCCGGAGCGCTCCCCGGGGCTGGTCCGTCGCCGGGTACTCGGCCGGGGGACACTGCGCGACCCGGCTCGCCGTCGCGCACCCCGACCGCTTCCGCGCGGCGGTCAGCCTGTCCGGCTACAACGACCCGGCCGTCGAGCGCGCCTCGCTCACCGGGCGCGACCCGGCCCTGCGGGCGGCGGGCAATCCCCTCCGCATGCTGCGCGCGGCGGCCGCGCCGCCCCGGATCTCGCTCTACCTCTCGGGTCAGGAGCACGACGGGTACGAGGACGCCCTGGCCCTCGGGCGGGCCGCGAAGGCACCGACGCACGTCCAGGTGGTGAAGCTGCCGAAGAGCGCGGGCGGGCACACCATGGCGCTGTGGCGGCCGCAGGTGGTACCGGCCTTCCGCTGGCTGACCGAGGAACTGGGCGGGGACCGCGCGGCCGGCGGCGGGGCTACTCCTCCCGGACCGTCGAGCGACGGTGCCACGCCCGGGGCGCCCGCCAGTGGTAGCGCATCGCGAGGATCCGGAGGACGAAGGCCGTGAGCACGGCGAAGGTGCTGGTCATCGCGTTCAGCACGTCGTAACGCAGACACACCGCGACCATGGTGGCGCCGACGATGGCGGGGACCGCGTACAGGTCCCGGTCCCAGCGCAGCAGCGAGGGCACCTCGTTGGCGAGCACGTCGCGCAGCACGCCGCCGCCGACGGCGGTGGCCAGGCCCAGACAGGCGGAGGCGGTCAGGCCGAGCCCGTAGTCGTACGCCTTGGTGGTGCCGACGACGCAGAACAGCCCGAGCCCGGCCGCGTCGAAGACGTTGACGGCGACCTGGATGCGCTCCACGTGCGGGTGGAGGAAGAACACCAGGACGGTGGCGATCAGGGGCGTGAGGAAGTAGCCCAGGTCCGTGAAGGCCGCCGGCGGCACCGCGCCGATGACCAGATCGCGGAAGAGCCCTCCGCCCAGCGCGGTCACCTCCGCGAGTACGGCGATGCCGAAGACGTCGAAGTTCTTGCGGACGGCCAGCAGGGCGCCGGAGATCGCGAAGACGAAGATGCCGATCAGATCGAGCGTGTGCAGGACGGACGGACTGAACAGTTGCTGGAGCACCCGTACATTCTGACTCAGCAAGCACCCCTCGCCTTGCAAATCAAGGCGAGGGGTGCTGTGAGCTTGCTGTCCTCAGCCGCTAGACGGCCTTGTCAGCCTTGCCGGCCTCGTCGGCCTTCTCGGCTTTCTCGGCCTTCTCGGCCTCTTCGGCTTGCCCGGCCTCCTCGTCCTCCGGCTCGGGCGCTTCGGCCCCCTCCGGCTCGGGCGCCTCGGCGGCCTCGCCCGGCTTCCCGGCACTCGCCGCCTTCTCGGCCTGCTCAGCCTGCCCGGCCGCCTCCACCGCCGCTTCGGCCTTCTCCGCCGGCTCCGCGGCGTCGGTCTTCTCGGCGGTCTCCGCCTTCGTGCTCTCCTGCTCCGGCGGCCCCGCCTGCTCGGGCACCGTCGCCGCGGCGAGTTCCTCGGACACCGGAGCGTCCTCGACGCCCTCGCGCGTGGCCGGCACGACCTCTCCGGTGGTCCGCGCCAGCGTCCCGGCCGCGATCTCGTCGGCGAAGTGGCAGGCCACCCGGTGACCGCCGCCGACGTCCCGCAGCTGCGGACGCTCGGTCGAGCACCGCTCGGCCTGCGCCCACGGGCAGCGGGTGTGGAAGCGGCAGCCGCTCGGCGGGTTCGCCGGGGAGGGCAGGTCACCGATGAGCAGGATGCGCTCGCGCTGGTCCTCCACCTCCGGGTCCGGCACCGGTACCGCCGACATCAGGGCCTTGGTGTACGGGTGCTTCGGCTCGGCGTAGAGCGCGTCGCTCGGCGCCTCCTCGACCAGCGAGCCCAGGTACATCACGCCGATCGTGTCGGAGATGTGCCGGACCACGGCGAGGTCGTGCGCGATCACCAAGTAGGTCAGGCCGAGTTCCTCCTGGAGCTCCTCCAGCAGGTTGATGACCTGGGCCTGGACCGACACGTCGAGCGCGGAGACCGGCTCGTCGCAGATGATCACGTCCGGTTCGAGGACCAGCGCGCGGGCGATGCCGATGCGCTGGCGCTGGCCGCCGGAGAACTCGTGCGGGTAGCGGGAGAGCGCGTTGGAGGGCAGGCCGACCTTGTCCAGGATCGACTTGATCTTCTCCCGGCGCTCCTCCTGGTCCTTGCCGATGCCGTGGGCGACCATGCCCTCGGAGAGGATCGACTCGATGTTCTGCCGGGGGTTGAGCGAGCCCAGCGGGTCCTGGAAGACCATCTGCAGCCGGCGCCGGAAGCGGCGCATCTCCTCACCGGGCAGCTTCGCCAGGTCGGTGCCGTCGAGGACGACGGACCCCTCGGTGATGTCCACCAGCCGCAGCACCGACCGCCCGAGGGTGGTCTTGCCGCAGCCGGACTCGCCGACCAGGCCGTAGGTCTGGCCGGCCTCGACCTTCAGGGAGATCCCGTCCACGGCATAGACGTGGCCGACCGTGCGGTCGAACAGGAGACCCTTCTTGATGGGGAAGTGGACCTTGACGCCGTCCAGTTCGAGCAGGCTCATGCGGGGACCTCCTCGGCCTTCGCGTCGTCGAGTACGGGATTGACGCACCGCACCTGGTGACCGGCCGCGCGGGGCTCCGTGAGCTGCGGGGTGCCGGTCAGGCAGCCCATCTCGTACCGGTCGCAGCGGGGCGCGAAGGCGCAGCCGTCGGCCCAGGCGATGCGGTCGTTGATGGAGCCGCGGATCGGGTTGAGCGGCTCGCCCCGGGGAGCGTCCAGCCGCGGGATCGAGCCCAGCAGCCCGTGCGCGTAGGGGTGGGTCGGGTGACCGAAGAGCTCGCGGCGCCCGGCGGACTCCACGACCTTGCCCGCGTAGAGCACGTTGACCTGGTCGCAGAGACCGGCGACCACCCCGAGGTCGTGGGTGATCATCAGCAGGGCGGTGCCCTCCTGGTCCACGAGTTCCTTGAGCAGTTCCAGGATCTGCGCCTGGATCGTCACGTCGAGCGCGGTGGTGGGCTCGTCGGCGATGAGCATGCGCGGGGCGCAGGCCACCGCCATGGCGATCAGCGCGCGCTGGCGCATACCGCCGGAGAGCTGGTGCGGGTACTCCTTGAGCCGCCGGGTGGGGTCCGGGATGCCGACCCGGTCCAGCAGGTCGGCTGCCTCCTTGCGGGCGGCCTCGCCCTTCATCCCGCGGTGGCGCTCGAGGATCTCGGTGACCTGCACGCCGACCGGCACGACCGGGTTGAGCGAGGACAACGGGTCCTGGAAGATCATCGCCATCTCGCTGCCGCGCAGGTCGCGGCGGGCGGAGGCGCTCATCGTGAACAGGTTCGTGCCGTCGAAGTCGGCACGGCCGCCGATGGTGAGGCCCTTGGACGGGAGCAGGCCCATCAGGGCCAGCGAGGTGACGGACTTCCCGCAACCGGACTCGCCGACCAGGCCCACGACCTGGCCCTGGTCCACCTCGAAGGAGACGCCGTCGACCGCCCGGGACTCCTTGCGGCCGCGGCCGCCGAAGGTGACGGTCAGTTCGTCGACAGTGAGCAGAGACATGGTGGTTCAGCCCCTCAGCTTCGGGTCGAGGGCTTCCCGCATGGCCTCGCCGAGGAGGGTGAAGCCGAGGGCGGTGATGATGATGCCGACGGCGGGGTAGACCGCCATCATCGGCGCGTTGTCGAAGAAGCGCTGCGCCTGGGTGAGCATGACGCCCCACTCGGGGATGGCCGGATCGGGGTTGCCGAGGCCCAGGTAGGACAGCGCGGCCGCCTCGATGATCGCGGTGGCAAGGGAGAGCGTGGCCTGCACGATCACCGGGCTGAGCGAGTTGGGGATGATCTGCGAGAGCACGATGCGCCGCTTGCGCACGCCGAGGGACTTGGCGGCGAGCACGTAGTCCGCGCTGCCCTGGGCCAGCATGGAGCCGCGCAGCAGCCGGGCGAACACCGGGATCTGCACGACACCGACCGCGATCATCACCGTGGTCAGTGACTGCCCCATCACGGCGGCGATGGACACGGCCAGCAGCAGCGAGGGCATCGCCAGCATGATGTCGATGAAGCGCATGATGACGGAGTCGACGCGCCTGCCGGTGTCGCCGCCGAGGGTGGCGAAGGCGCCGGCGAGACCACCGATCACGAAGCCGATGATGAGGCCGATCAGCGTGGCGACGACGCCGACCAGCAGCGTCTGGCGGGCGCCGACCAGCATCCGGGAGAACAGGTCCCGGCCGAGGTGGTCGAGCCCGAACCAGTTCTCGCCGCGCGCGCCGACGAACTCGCCCCGGTTGGGGAAGACCTCGTTGCGCCACGTCTGGGCGGTAGGGGAGTACGGGGCGATGTAGGGCCCGACGATCGCGAGGACGACGAACAGGGCGATGACGACCGCGCCGATGATCGCCATCTTGCTGCGCTTGAGGCGCCGGAACGCCTCCCGCCACAGGCTGGCGCCGGTGCTGGTCTCCTTGGTCGCGGCCAGTTCGGCGAGGCGCTGGATCTTGTCTGTCTTGGTGGCGACACTCATGTCAGTGCACCCGCACTCTCGGGTCGATGAGGCTGTACGCGAGGTCCACCAACAGGTTGATCAGGACGTACACCAGCGCGATGAACATGATGAACCCGACGAGCACGGGGTAGTCGCGGGCGTCGATCGCGGTCCGGATGAAGGAGCCGATGCCTCCGAAGGAGAAGACCGACTCGGTCAGGACCGCGCCGGACAGCAGGGAGCCCGTGAGCAGGCCGACCGCGGTCACCACGGGGAGCATCGCGTTGCGCAGCACGTGCCGGCCGCGGACGACGCTCCGCTTGAGGCCCTTGGCCTCGGCGGTGCGGACGTAGTCCTCGTCCTGCACCTCGAGGACGCTGGCGCGGGTCATGCGCACGATGACCGCGAGCGGGATGGAGGCCAGGGCGACGGAGGGCAGGATCAGGTGGGTGATCGCGTTCCAGGAGGCGTCGAACTCGCCGGTGAGGATGCCGTCCAGGACGGCGAAGCCGGTCACGTCGGTGGCGTTGATGCCGGTGTCCTGGCGTCCGTAGCTGGGGAAGATACCGAGCTGGACGGCGAAGACCTGCTTGAGGATCAGCGCCAGGAAGAAGACCGGGATGCAGATGCCGACGAGCGAGCCGGAGACGGCGGTGACGTCGAGCCAGCCACCGCGGTTGCGGGCCGCGAAGTAGCCGAGCGGGACGCCCACGGCGACGGCGATCAGGATCGCGAGGAGGGACAGCTCCACGGTCGCGGGGAAGCGGAGGACGAACTCGTCCCACACCGGCTGCCCGGTCTGGGTGGACGTGCCCAGGTCGAGTTCGAAGATGCGCTTGAGGAAGCGCCAGTACTGAACGTAGACGGGCTGGTCCAGCCCGAGCGCACGGTTGATGCGCGCCACTTCGGCCTCGGTGGCTTTCTCCCCCAGGATCGCTGAGGCGGGACCACCGGGCAGCCGGTCGAGCCAGAGGAAGAGCAGAACCGACAGGCCGAGCAGCGTGGGTATGAGCTGGAGCAGTCTTCGTACGACGAGACGCAGCACCCCGCATGCCCCTTTCTTGCGTGATGTCTTACATGAATGGACCCGCCCGGCCGCCGAGTTGCGGCGGCCGGGCGGACCCCCCCGTTCTGGTTTTCCTGCCGATCAGGCGCTTACTTGAAGGAGGCCTCGGCGAAGACTTCCTGCGTCAGCGGGGAGACGTTCGGCGGGTTCACGTTCTTGGCGAAGGCGATGGCCGGCGGGGAGGAGGAGATCGGGACACCCGGGAGGTAGTCCATGATGGCCTCGTTGGCCTTCTCGTACGCGGCGGTGCGCTCGTCGGCCTTGCCCAGCTTCGAGCCGGCGTTCACGGCGTCGAAGACCTTCTTGTCCTTGAAGCCCCACTGCTTGTCGTACTCGGCGAACCAGGTGCCGATGAAGTTGTAGCCGTCGTTGAAGTCACCGGTCCAGCCGAGCATGTGCAGGGCGCAGGAGCCCGCCTCGGTGGCGTCCAGGTAGTCCGGGGCCCACTTCATGGCCTTGGGCTTGACGGTGATGCCGGCCTTCTCGAGGTCGGCCTTCATCAGCTCGAACAGGTCCTGCGGGGCAGGCATGTACGGGCGGGTGACCTCGGTCGGGTAGCAGAACTCGATCTGGAGCTTCTCCTCACCGGCCTTCTTGAGGAGGTCCTTGGCCTTGGCGGTGTCGAACGGGTACTTCGTGACGTTCTTGGAGTAGCCCGCGATCGTGTCCGGCATGAACTGGTCGGCGACCTTGCCACCCTCGGGCAGCTGGGTCTTGACCAGGTTCTCCTTGTCGATCGCCTGCGCGATGGCCTGGCGGACTTCCTTCTTCTTGAGCGCCTTGTTGGCGTTCTGGCTCATGCCCACGTAGAAGAGGTTGAAGACACCACGGGTCGGGACGACGTAGCCCTGGTCCTCGAGGGTCTTGACGTCGGCCGGGGCGACGAGGTCGTAGCCGTCGATGTCACCGGCCTGGAGCGCCTGACGGCGGCCCTCCTCGGTGTCGATGGTGCGGAAGACCAGGTTCTTGATCTTCGCCTTCTCGCCCCAGTAGCCGTCGAAGCGCTGAAGGGTGACTTCCTTGTTGCCCTTGTTCCACTTCGTGATCTTGTACGGGCCGGTACCGGCGACCGTGCCGGCCTCCTGGCTGTACTTGGGGTACGTGATGGCGTCGCCCTTGGCGGAGGCGTCCTGCTTCTTGTACTCCGCGAGGGCCTTCGGCGAGTGGATCGCGAGGGCGTTGAGGGAGAAGCCGCCGGGGAGGTTGGCGGAGGGCTTCTTGACCTCGATGACGGCGGTGTTCTCGTCCTTCGCGGTGCAGGACTTGTAGTTCGCCTCGGGCGTCTCCTTGTCCTCGTTCTTCGCGAAGCCGCCCATGACGGTCTGCCAGTAGTAGGAGACCGCGCTGGACTGGTAGGTGCCCGTCCAGTTGAACCAGTGGTCGTAGTTGGCGCAGACGGCCGCGGCGTTGAACGCCTCGCCGTCGTGGAACTTCACACCCTTGCGGAGGTTGAAGGTCCAGACGGTGCCCTTGTCGTTGCTCGACCAGGTCTCGGCGAGGCCGCCGACCAGCTTGGTGCCGCCGGACTCGTGCTCGAGCAGGGCCTCGAAGGCCTGCCGCGTCACGCGGAAGGTTTCACCGTCGCTCGCGAGGGCAGGGTCGAGGGAACCCGGGTCACCGGCACCGGCGAAGACGAAGGTGTCCTTCGCGCCGTCGCTCTTGTTGTCACTGTCCCGCTCGCTGGAGCAGCCCGTGGCAATCAGACCGACCGCCACCGCGGCCGTGATCGCCCGAGCGACTCGGGACTTGGTTATGCGCATATTGGGGCCACTCCGGGTCCGCTATGTGGATACATCTTGACCGGCCGAACACTACAGACGTTCGCAGGGAGTCAGGCAACAGTCCGGATAGCGGTGATACCTACCTGAGATCTGAACACTTGACATATGGGATGTGTCAGACACCCACCCGGCGAGTTTTGACGTCACGGACACGGAACGCGGACGCCGACGGCGTGTCGAGGCAACGCCCCGCGACGTGAAGAACGGGTGAAACCGCAGGTGACGCGTGACTGAGGCGTGGTCGCGGAGCGCGCATGGCCGGAAATGTGATGAGAAATCAGCGCCGGTCCGACGAGTACCCGGAGGGCGCCGGCAGACGTGTCCACCTGATGGACGCGGTGACGCTGAGTCAGCACCGGACGGCACCCGGCCGACGGACCGCTCCGCGACCGCGCGGGTTCCTCCCGGTCAGCCGTGCTGCGCGGGCGGATAGCCGTACCCCGGGGCGGGTGGCCGGCCGGCGCCGTGCGCCTCGCGGTCGTAGAAGGGACGGGCGTTGGCGCGCAGCCACATCGCGACCGGGTCGTGCTCGTCGGACATGGCGACGGTCGACACGGGCAGCCCGTCCGGGACCGCGCCGAGGGACTGCTGCATCATCGCCCGCACCGCGTCCACGGCGGGCGGGGAGGTGTCGTACACGTCCAGGCCGATGGCGAGGTAGGGGGCGCCCAGCGCGGGCTGCACCCAGGCGCGGCGCAGCGCGCGGACGGCCGGGGTGCGGTGGGCGTTCTGCGCGAGCAGGGCGTAGAACTGGGGAAGCTCGATGGCCGGTTCGGACAGCCGCAGCGGTCCGGCGGGCCGGCGGTCCAGCCCGCCGGCGATCCGGCGCAGGTCCAGCCAGGGGATGCCGAGGCCGCCGCCCGGGGCGTGCGGATTGAGCCAGAGGCCGTAGTGGTCGGGGTAGAGCGCGCGGGCCACTTCGAGCCCGTCGACCACCTCGTACGACCGGTTCCAGCCACTGGCCGACAACTCCTGGGCGGAGGTGACGCAGGGCGCGTAGCCGAGGCCGTCGACCTCCATGTTCCCGTACTGGGCGTCCGGCGAGCCGGCCTGGCCGTGCCACAGCAGCATCCAGACCTGGCCGGACGAAGGGGTCGCGAGAGCGCGCAGCAACGCCTCGTAGGCGTCGTAACGCCCGGGCGTCACCTGGCGCAGCATGTGCTCGACCTGCCCGGCCGCCGCGGTGCCAGCGCTCACTTTGTATCGCCCCTCCGTAACACACCTCACCAGCCAATGAACCTAGCGTAAGCCGAAGGCCTCCGACGGGCGGTGCCCCGCGCCCCTCCTCCGGGTCAGTGGCGGCGCTCGTAGAAAGGGCTGACCCTGGCGCGGAGCCAGTCGGCCACCGGGTCCTGGGCCACGTCGAGGAGGATCAGGTTGACCGGCCAGCGGACCGGGGTGCGGCCCAGGGCCCTCCCGAGGGCGTCCAGGGGAAGGGTGCGGGCGTCTCCCTCCCACTGGGAGAGTTCCACGCCGACGAAGAGGACCGGGGCCTCCGTCTCGATCGCGGCGAGGCAGCGGCGGGCGGTCGTCACCACCCCGGCGGCGTCGAACTCCTCCGAGGCCGCGCCGAGGAAGTCCACCGGGTCCTCCTGCCAGTCGGGCTCGAAGAGCCGGACCCGGCCGCCGGACGCCGGCCCGTCCAGCGGGGTGCGTCCGGCCCGGCACAGTTCGGCGACGGCGGCGGGCGGCAGCGGGGCGGCGACCACTCCGCCGGGGTTCACCGCGATCCCGGCCTGCGGCGGCAGACCACGGGCGAACTCCACGGCGGGCGCGACGGTGTACGACACGTGGGAGCCGACGACCTGCCGGAACTGCTCCTCGGAGCTGAAGACGGGGACGTAGGCCTGGCCGTCGAGCTCCACGGTGGGCAGGTCCAGCGGCCCGCTGTGCGGGCCGCCGCCGCCCGGCAGCGGGACCCAGACGAAGCTGCGGCCCAGCACCTCGATGATCCTGCTCCCCGCCGAGGGGACGCCGAGGGAGGCCGAGAGCACCTCCTCCAGTTCGTTGCCGGGCCATCCGCCGTGCGGATGGGTGTGCGTCCGGTCCGGGAAGTCCGCCGGGAAGTCCATCTGTCGCCTACCGCCTGCCTGGAACCACTGCTGTGGCTGAAAAGGCTATCCGGTCAGCCCGCGAAGCCGATCCGGCGCAGCCCGTCCGCCGCGTCCCGGTCGATCAGCACCACCGAGCCGCAGCCCGCCGGCACCCGGCCGCGCTCCACCGCGCGCAACAGCCGTTCGCTCGCCGCACGGTGGCGCAGGAAGGCGTAGCGGGAGACTCCGCGCCCGCGCTCTCGCTGGCCGGCCAGGGCCTGCTGGGGGGTGACGTCGAGCAGCAGCAGGTGCAGGCACGCCCCCCGGCGGCGGGCCTCGCGGGCCAGCCAGCGCCGCACCCAGGCCTGCGTGCCGCAGTCGTGGACGACGACCGCCTCACCGGCCCGCAGCGCGCGGCGCAGCCCGGCGTAGTGGGCCAGGCGGACCAGCGGGCGGTACACGGCGTACGGCAGCAGGCGCGGCATGCGGCGGTCCCAGCGGTCACGGGTGTCCTGGGAGTCGATCCGGGTGCCCCGCACCGCGCGCCGCATCAGCGTGGACTTGCCGCTGCCGGGCAGTCCGGTGACCACGACGAGGTCGCGGGGCCCGAAGAGCAGCGCGCGCGGACCGCGGCCGCCCCGTGCGCGCAGATCGCGGACGACGGGCGCCGGCAGCGCGCCGCGGGCCCGGCCGGCCCGGGCGGCCGGCCGAGGGGGCAGCGCGACGCCGGAGGTCGTGGCGCACGCCGTGGTCCTGTTCACCGTGATGGTCCTCCCCTGGGGTCAGGTACGAGTCCCGTCCCCGCCGAGTGTAAAGAGACGGTAATGCCAGGTGTCTCTCGTTTCCGTGCCTTTCGTGAAACAGGCCTGTCACAGCTCCCCGTGACCGAGCCCGCACATCCCGTGCACCCCAGGAAAGGGTCCCCCTGCCGGACGCCGCCGATGCGTGCAATGATGTGCGCGCCAACTGCATACCGGCCGTTTGAATCCGCGCGGGAGAGTCCCCGGCACCATGTGCCGCCGGGGCGCCGAAGGAGCAAGTCCCTCCCTTGAATCTCTCAGGCACCGTTACCGCGCGGGCGAGGCACATCTGAAAAGCGGGCCGCTGCAGCCGTACTCCAGTGGCTCCACCCAAGGTGCAAGCCGTGGCTCCTCCCCTGTGCGGGCGGTCATGGCGAACCTCTCAGGTTCCGATGACAGATGGGGAGGACACCTCGCCCGTCATGCCTTTGGGAGACCGACCGATGAGCAGTAACGAACCTCGCCGTACCGCGCTCGACGCCCTGCACCGGTCGCTCGGCGCGACGATGACCGACTTCGCCGGCTGGGACATGCCCCTGCGTTACGGCTCCGAGCGCGACGAGCACAACGCCGTGCGCACCAGGGCCGGCCTCTTCGACCTCTCGCACATGGGCGAGATCACGGTCACCGGGTCACAGGCGGCCGCCCTGCTCGACCACGCGCTGGTGGGCAACATCGGTGGCGTCAAGCCCGGCCGCGCCCGCTACACCATGATCTGCCGAGAGGACGGCGGCATCCTGGACGACCTGATCGTCTACCGGCTCGGCGAGACCGAGTTCATGGTCGTCGCCAACGCCTCCAACGCGCAGACGGTGCTCGACGCGCTCGTCGGGCGTTCGGCCGGCTTCGACGCCGAGGTCCGCGACGACCGTGACGCGTACGCGCTGCTCGCCGTGCAGGGCCCCGAGTCGCCCGCCATCCTCGCCTCGCTCACCGACGCCGACCTGGACGGCCTGAAGTACTACGCCGGTCTGCCCGGCACGGTCGCCGGTGTCCCCGCGCTCATCGCCCGCACCGGCTACACCGGCGAGGACGGCTTCGAGCTGTTCGTGAAGCCGGAGCACGCGGTCGAGCTGTGGCAGGCGCTGACCAAGGCCGGTGAGGGCGCGGGTCTGGTCCCGTGCGGGCTGTCCTGCCGTGACACGCTGCGCCTGGAGGCGGGCATGCCGCTGTACGGGAACGAACTGAGCACCTCCCTGACGCCTTTCGACGCCGGTCTGGGCCGGGTGGTGAAGTTCGAGAAGGAGGGCGACTTCGTGGGCCGCGCCGCCCTGGCCGAGGCCGCCGAGCGCGCCGCCGCGGAGCCTCCCCGCGTCCTGGTCGGCCTGGTCGCCCAGGGCCGCCGGGTGCCGCGCGCCGGGTACGCGGTCGTGGCGGGGGGCGAGGTGATCGGCGAGGTCACCTCCGGCGCCCCCTCCCCCACGCTGGGCAAGCCGATCGCCATGGCGTACGTCGACGCCGCGCACGCCGCCCCCGGCACCGAGGGCGTCGGCGTGGACATCCGCGGCAGCCACGAGCCGTACGAGGTCGTGGCGCTGCCGTTCTACAAGCGGCAGAAGTGACACCGTCGCAGCAGAAGTGACACCGTCGTAGACGGCTTTCCGCGCGTGTGAAGTGAGCACGTCGTGCCTGCTCACGGGCGCCGTACGCAGTCCCCCCAGTCATCCGTCATCCCCCCCGTACAGGAGAATTCAGGCCATGAGCAACCCCCAGCAGCTGCGTTACAGCAAGGAGCACGAGTGGCTGACGGCCGCCGAGGACGGCGTGTCGACGGTCGGCATCACGGAGCACGCGGCCAACGCGCTCGGCGACGTGGTCTTCGTCCAGCTCCCCGAGGTCGGTGACACCGTGACCGCGGGTGAGACCTGCGGCGAGCTCGAGTCGACCAAGTCGGTCAGCGACCTGTACTCCCCGGTCACGGGCGAGATCACCGAGGTCAACGAGGACGTCGTGAACGACCCGTCGCTGGTGAACTCCGCCCCCTTCGAGGGTGGCTGGCTGTTCAAGGTGCGCGTCACCGACGAGCCGGCCGACCTGCTGACCGCCGCCGAGTACGACGCCCACATCGCGGGCTGAGGAGCCGTAGCCGCATGTCGCTTCTGAACACGCCCCTGCACGAGCTCGACCCGGCGGTGGCCGCCGCGGTCGACGCCGAGCTGCACCGCCAGCAGTCCACCCTCGAGATGATCGCCTCGGAGAACTTCGCCCCGGTCGCCGTGATGGAGGCCCAGGGCTCGGTCCTCACCAACAAGTACGCCGAGGGCTACCCCGGCCGCCGCTACTACGGCGGCTGCGAGCACGTCGACGTGATCGAGCAGATCGCCATCGACCGCGTCAAGGAGCTCTTCGGCGCCGAGCACGCCAACGTGCAGCCGCACTCGGGTGCCCAGGCCAACGCGGCCGCGATGTTCGCGCTGCTCAAGCCCGGTGACACGATCATGGGCCTGAACCTCGCCCACGGCGGGCACCTGACCCACGGCATGAAGATCAACTTCTCCGGCAAGCTCTACAACGTGGTCGCGTACCACGTCGGCGACGACGGTCAGGTCGACATGGCCGAGGTCGAGCGGCTCGCCAAGGAGAGCAAGCCCAAGCTGATCGTCGCCGGCTGGTCGGCGTACCCGCGGCAGCTGGACTTCGCCGCGTTCCGCCGGATCGCGGACGAGGTCGGCGCCTACCTCATGGTCGACATGGCGCACTTCGCTGGGCTGGTGGCCGCGGGCCTGCACCCCAACCCGGTGCCGCACGCCCACGTGGTGACGACCACGACGCACAAGACCCTCGGCGGCCCGCGCGGCGGTGTGATCCTCTCGACGGCCGAGCTGGCCAAGAAGATCAACTCCGCGGTGTTCCCGGGACAGCAGGGCGGTCCGCTGGAGCACGTGGTCGCCGCCAAGGCGGTCGCCTTCAAGGTCTGCGCGTCCGAGGAGTTCAAGGAGCGCCAGCGCCGCACCCTGGAGGGTGCCCGCATCCTGGCCGAGCGCCTGGTCAAGGACGACGTCAGGGCCGTGGGCGTGGACGTGCTGTCCGGCGGCACGGACGTGCACCTGGTCCTGGTCGACCTGCGCGAGTCCGAGCTGGACGGGCAGCAGGCCGAGGACCGTCTCCACGAGGTCGGCATCACGGTCAACCGCAACGCGATCCCGAACGATCCGCGCCCGCCGATGGTCACCTCGGGTCTGCGCATCGGCACGCCCGCGCTGGCCACCCGCGGCTTCACGGCCGAGGACTTCACCGAGGTCGCGGACGTGATCGCTGAGACGCTGAAGCCGTCCTTCGACGTGGAGTCGCTGCGGGCCCGGGTGACGGCACTCGCCGAGAAGCACCCGCTGTACCCCGGTCTGACGTAATTTCGTACGCTTTCCGTCGTACGGACGTCCGGGGCATCGCGCACACTGGGTCGGGTGGGCGCGGTGCCCCGCACCACGACATGCGGAGACGATCCGTCTCCTCCGATCCTTCGAACCACCCCTCCCGGTGGACAGCGCCGTCCGCCGAACCCTTAGGAGTCCTCCCGTGGCCATCTCGGTCTTCGATCTGTTCTCGATCGGCATCGGCCCGTCCAGCTCGCACACGGTCGGCCCGATGCGGGCGGCCCGGATGTTCGCCCGGCGGCTGCGCAACGAGGACCTGCTGGACTCGGTGGCCTCGGTGCGGGCCGAGCTGTACGGCTCCCTGGGCGCCACCGGGCACGGCCACGGCACACCCAAGGCCGTGCTGCTCGGCCTGGAGGGCGACTCACCGCGCACGGTGGACGTGGAGTCCGCCGACGAGCGGGTGGAGAAGATCAAGGACGGCGGCCGGATCCGGCTGCTCGGCGAGCACGAGATCGCCTTCTCCTTCGACGACGACATGGTGCTGCACCGCCGCAAGGCACTGCCGTACCACGCCAACGGCATGACGCTGTGGGCGTACGACGCGTCCGGCGCGGAGGTGCTGAGCAGGACCTACTACTCGGTGGGCGGCGGGTTCGTCGTGGACGAGGAGGCGGTGGGCGCCGACCGCATCAAGCTCGACGACACCGTCCTGAAGTACCCCTTCCGCACGGGCGACGAGCTGCTGCGCCTCACCGAGGAGACCGGCCTGTCGATCTCCGCCCTGATGCTGGAGAACGAGCGGGCCTGGCGGACCGAGGAGGAGATCCGCGAGGGTCTGCTGGAGATCTGGCGCGTGATGCGGGCCTGCGTCGACCGCGGCATGTCCCGCGAGGGCATCCTGCCGGGCGGCCTGAAGGTCCGCCGCCGCGCCGCGAACACCGCCCGCAAGCTCCGCTCGGAGGGCGACCCGCAGGCCCTGGCCATGGAGTGGATCACCCTCTACGCGATGGCCGTGAACGAGGAGAACGCGGCCGGCGGCCGGGTCGTCACGGCGCCGACGAACGGCGCGGCGGGCATCATCCCGGCCGTCCTGCACTACTACATGAACTTCGTGCCCGGCGCCGACGAGGAGGGCGTGGTCCGCTTCCTGCTCGCCGCGGGCGCGATCGGCATGCTCTTCAAGGAGAACGCCTCCATCTCCGGGGCCGAGGTCGGCTGCCAGGGCGAGGTCGGCTCCGCCTGCTCGATGGCGGCGGGCGCGCTCGCGGAGGTGCTGGGCGGCTCCCCGGAGCAGGTGGAGAACGCCGCCGAGATCGGCATGGAGCACAACCTCGGACTGACCTGCGACCCGGTCGGCGGACTGGTGCAGATCCCCTGCATCGAACGCAACGGCATGGCCGCGGTGAAGGCGGTCACGGCGGCGCGGATGGCCATGCGCGGCGACGGCTCCCACAAGGTGTCCCTGGACAAGGTCATCAAGACGATGAAGGAGACCGGCGCGGACATGTCGGTCAAGTACAAGGAGACGGCCCGGGGCGGGCTGGCGGTGAACATCATCGAGTGCTGAACGGGGTGCCGCGTGGCGTCGACGACCCGCTGGGCAGATGCGTCGCGGACTTTCCCAGCGGGTCGTTCCTGAAGGCAAGGGCCGGGGCCGCCCGGCCGCCGTCCTAGCCCTTGAACTCCGGCTCGCGTTCCGGGGAGGCCTCCGCGAGGGCCTCGGTGACGGCGTCGACGCCCGCGCGCAGGCCGTAGACCGGGGTGCCTGGCTGCTGGCGCCAGGAGTCGTCGATCCCGCCCGCGTCCACGGTGTCGAAGCCGAGCTCGTCGATCAGGGCCCGGACCTTCCGCTTGGCCGCCTCGTCGTCGCCGGCGACGGGCAGGGCCATCCGGTCGGGGGCGCCGGCCGGCCGGTGGCGGTCCAGGATGTCCTGGGCGTAGGTGCCGTTGAACGCCTTGATCACACCGTGGCCGATCCGGCGTTCGGTCCAGCGGCTCTCGGTGATGCCCTCGTCCTCGATGCCCGCGATCCTGCCGTCCCGCTGCTGCGGGTAGTAGTTGCCGGTGTCGATGACGGCCACGCCCTCCGCGGCCTCCTCGAACAGGCCGGACGGCAGGTCCGGGACGGCCTTGAGGGGGACGGTGACGACCACGACCTCGGCGCCGCGCGCCGCCTCCTCGGCCCGGACGGGCCTCGCGCCGGTCTCCTCGGCGAGTTCCTTCAGGGTGTGGGGGCCGCGGGAATTGGCGACGGAGACGTCATGGCCGAGGGCCGTGAGCCGCCGCGTGAGGTTCCCGCCGATGTTGCCCGCTCCGATGATGCCGATCTTCATGTCCGCTCGCCTCGCCCTTCCGGGGATCGGTGGTCGACTCCGGTCCCCTGCGGGAACCGCCGTGACCGGCACCAACCGCGCGGAAGGGCGGGCTATTCCGGACCTACTTGTTCAGGTGCGCCCGGAACTCGTCGAACGACAGGACCTTGTCGCCGTTCAGGTCGCGGGACTTGATGAGGGCCTCCGCGACCGCCTCGGTGACGTTCCAGTCCCCGCCCTGGGCCAGAGCGGTCTTGAACTCGGCAGCGGTGATGAATCCGTCCCCGTCCGTATCGATCCGCTCGAACTGCTTGCGCGCTTCCTCGATGTCCGCCACCGATCCGCCCCTCATTCTTGTGCTGTGCGTCGTACTGACGCAGGTCAGATTATCGGGCCGCCCAAGACCCCGGTGCGGCGACCACCCACCTGCTCGACGGCGGGAAGTCCGGTGCCGTCCTCGATCAGGTCTGGGAGTCTGGGCCTTCCAGCGGGTGGAGACTCGAGGAGCGAGGGTGACGGGAACTCTGCGGGACATTCTCGACGCGGCGGCACGGGGCGTCTTCCCGGCGGCGGACGGGGGGACGACGGTGGTGGCCCAGCCGTCGGAGCGGGACGCGGGGGTGCTGGCGTTCACCGCGCACTCCGTCGTCTTCACCGACGAGGACCCCGCGTGGGTGCGGCGGACGCTGGCGTCGGCCGGCTGCGACGCCCTGGCCGCCACCATGAACGTCCGTTTTCTGGCCGCCTTCCTGGAGCGCACCGGGCGGCGGACGGACACGATCGACGTCATGACGGTCGCGTCCGGGCTCGCGGACGCTCCGCCGCTCGCGCTCACGGAGATCGGCGACCCGGACCACCCCCGGGTGAGGAGCGCCCTCGGGCGGCGCGACGACGTACGGGTATGGTCGGTGGACGGGGGCGTGCTGGTGCTGGGGCGCGGCGTCGCGGGGCGGCTCGAGGTCGCGGTGGAGGTGGCGCGGGAGGCCCGGCACCGGGGTCTGGGACGGCGCCTGGCACTGGCGGCGCGGCACCTGTCCGGGGGCGAGCCGGTGTGGGCGCAGATCTCCCCGGGCAACGCCCGCAGCATGCGGGCGTTCCACGCCGCCGGGTACCGGCCGGTCGGCTCCGAGGCGCTGTTCCTTCCCGGCTGACGGAGGCGGCCGGGGACGGGCCCTCAGCGGTCCGCGACGCGCATCTCGAACCAGGTGGTCTTGCCGCGGGGCAGCAGATCGACGCCCCAGCGGTCGGCGAGGTGATCGACGAGGAAGAGGCCCCGGCCGCTGACGTCCAGCTCCTGCACCGGCATGAGACAGGGCAGCCCCCGGGACGGGTCGCGCACCTCGACACGGATCCAGCCGCGCCGGTGGCGCATGCGGAGGCCGAAGACCCGGGCCCCGGTGTGGCGCACGGCGTTGCCGACCAGTTCGGAGACGAGCAGGACGGCGTCCTCGGCGGTCGCGGCGGTCAGGCCCCAGTGACGCAGGACGACGACCTGGACGAGCCGGCGGGCGGTGGCGGCGGACTCGGGACGGGACGGCAGCACAGCCTCTGCCTCCGCCGGGTTTCCGAACAACTCCAGTGCCCTCAGGGCGCGTTCGTCCTCGACCGTCGGCGACCAGCGCGACGCGGTCGCACGTCCGTCTCCCCGCGGCTGTTCCATGTCCTCCAGCCCCGCCATGCCCCCATCATGGCCGCGCGCCGGGCCCGCCGGGGCCGTTCCGGGGGAACACGCCCCCCGTGCGGCCCCCTCCGGCACCGGGCCCCCGGCATGTGCGGGTGGCACTCCGGGGTCACCGAAAAACCGTCCCAACTGCGGGAACGGCTCGCTCTCTGGCAATCGACGGGCTCCCTCGACACGAGCGGCTTCAGGGTGCCCTCAGGCTCCCACAAACCGCCCCATCGAGGGACCCGGATGAGACATCGCGTCAATTGCAAGATGCCGGAGAGGATTTCATGCGGTCGTCACAGGAACTTCGCCTTGCCGGGGCCCTCCTCGACGAAGCTGCGCATCCCCCGCTCCCGGTCCTCCGTGGCGAACAGGCCCGCGAACCAGTTGCGTTCGACGGCGAGGCCGGTGTCGATGTCCGTCTCCAGGCCGGTGTCGACCGACTCCTTGGCCGCCCGCAGCGCGATCGCCGGGCCCTGGGCGAGCTTCGCGGCCCATGCGTGCGCCTGGGCGTAGACCTCCTCGGCGGGGACCACGCGGTCCACCAGGCCGAGCGTGAGCGCCTCGTCGGCCCGGACCTGCCGGCCGGTGAAGATGAGGTCCTTGGCCCGGGAAGGGCCGATCAGCCGGGACAGCCGCTGGGTGCCGCCCGCGCCCGGGATCAGGCCGAGCAGGATCTCGGGCTGGCCCAGCTTGGCGTTCTCCCCGGCGATGCGGTAGTCGGCGCAGAGCGCGAGTTCGCAGCCCCCGCCGAGCGCGTAGCCGGTGACGGCGGCCACGACCGGCTTGGGGATACGTGCCACGGCGGTGAAGGAGTCCTGCAGGGCACGTGACCGCACGACCATTGCCGCGTGGTCCATGGCCTGCATCTCCTTGATGTCCGCGCCCGCCGCGAACACCTTCTCGCCGCCGTAGATCACCACGGCGCGCACGTCCTCGCGGCGCGTGGCCTCCTCGGCGAGTTCCTTCAGCCGGTCCTGCGTGGCGACGTCCAGCGCGTTCATGGGCGGGCGGTCCAGCCGCAGCGTGCCGACGCCCTCGGCGACTTCCAGATGTACGGTCATGGCAGCAGGTTAACGGTGACTAACGGCGTCCGGGGAAGGTGCGGTCGGTCACACGGCCACGGTGACCGACGGGTGCGGCCCCGGTGCGGTACTTCGCACCGGGGCCGGAGGCGTCGCGCGCAGGGGCTAGGCCTTCCACTTCTCCCAGGACATGTTCCAGCCGTTGAGGCCGTTGTCCGGGGCGATGGTGGCGTCGTTGGAGTTCTTGACCTCCACGACGTCACCGATCAGGGAGTTGTTGAAGAACCAGGCGGCCGGCGTCCCCTTGTCCCAGCCGCCGCGGACGTCGCGCAGGCCGACGCAGCCGTGGCTGGCGTTGCGGTTGCCGAAGGCGTCGCCGCCCCAGTAGTTGCCGTGGATGAAGGTGCCGGAGGTGGACAGGCGCATGGCGTGCGGGACGTCCTTGATGTCGTACTCGCCGCCGTAGCCGACCGTGTCACCGTTCATCCGGGTCACCGTCAGCTTCTCGGTGATGACCATCTTGCCGTTCCAGGTCTCGTAGCCGGGCGCGCCGGTGGTGACGGGGATGGTCCTGACGACCTTGCCGTCCCGCTGGACCTTCATCGTGAGCTTCTTCGCGTCGACGACGGAGACCTGCTCGCGGCCGATGGTGAAGGAGACGGTCTTGTCCTGCTCGCCGTAGACGCCGTCACGGCCCTCGACGCCGTCGAGGTTGAGGTCGACGGTGACCTCGGTGCCGGGCTTCCAGTACTTCTCGGGGCGGAAGTCCAGGCGGTCGTTGCCGAACCAGTGGCCCTCCACCTCGACGGCCGGCTCGGTGGTGATGCGGATGGCCTTCTCGACGTCCTCCGGGTGGGTGATGCCCCGGGTGAAACGCACCGAGAACGGCATACCGACACCGACCTCGGAGCCGTCCTCGGGCGTGAAGGTGCCGATGAAGGTGTTCCTCGGCGTCAGCGTGGTGAAGCCGGAGTCCTCCGCGGCGGTGCGGCCCTCGGAGTCCTTGGCGACCGCGTGCACCGTGTAGGTGGTGGAGGCGGCCAGGTGGGTGGACGGCGTCCAGGTGGCGCCGTCGCCGGACATCTCCCCGTCGACCCTGTCGCCGTCCGGATCCTTGACGACGACCTCGGTGAGCTTGCCCTTGCTCACGCTCACCTTCAGCGCGCCGCTGGTCTCGACGGACTTCGCGCCGTCCCCGGGCGTGATGCTGACGACGGCCTCGGACTGCCTGCTCGCGGCAGCGGTGGAGTCCTTGCCCTTCCCCTTGCCGTCGCCCGAGCCGGATCCCGGCTCCGAACCGCCGCCGCAGGCGGTGACCGCCAGCATCAGGCCGAGTGCCAGCGCCGCGAGCTTCCTGCCGCCTCGCCCCCGCGCTCCGCCCGACGCCCCCGATATCGGCCCCACGTTCACTTGTTTCTCCCCTCGGCGGACCCGGCCCCTGACGGCCGGCCCCGCGCCCCCGCGCGCCCCTCGCGCATTCGGCGCATGGTAACCAGAGGTCAGAGGCGTTCGAGGCGGCGGTTCTGTCACCGTTCCGTTCCAAATTCAACGGCCCGCCCGAGGGTCGAGGTCAGGGCCGCTTCACCGCGCCGCCCGCCTTCCATTCCTTCCAGTTCATGTTCCAGCCGCCGAGGCCGTTGTCCGGGGCGACCTTCTTGTCCTTGCTGTTGACGACCTCCACGACGTCACCGACCAGGCTGCGGTCGAAGAACCAGCCCGCCGGGGTGTCCGCGCCGCCGCCCTTCACGTCGCGCAGGCCGACACAGCCGTGGCTGACGTTGCTGCTGCCGAAGACGTCGGGCTCGGCCCAGTAGTTGCCGTGCAGGAACGTGCCGGAGCTGGTCAGGCGGATGGCGTGCGGGACGTCGGGGATGTCGTACTCGCCGCCGAAGCCGACCGTGCGGCTGTTCATGCGGGTGACCTCGAGCATCTCGGTGATCACCATCTTGCCGTTGTACGTGGGCGTCTTCCGTGCCCCCGCCGTGATCGGCACGGTGGTCAGCAGCTCACCGTCCCGCCGCACCCGCATGGTGTGCCGGGCGGCGTCCACCACCGAGACCTGGCTGCGGCCGACGGTGAAGGTGAAGGTGCGCCGCTGGAGACCGTAGACGCCGGGCGCTCCCTCGACGTCGCGCAGGTTCAGGTCGACGGTGACCTTGGTGCCCGGTTTCCAGTAGTGCTCGGGGCGGAAGTCCAGCCGGGAGTCGCCGAACCAGTGCGGGCGGATCTCCACGGCCGGACGGGCGGTGACGCGGACGGCGCGTTCGACGGCCGCGCGGTGCGCGATCTTCCGGTTGAACTCCAGGGAGACGATCATGCCGGTGCCGACGGTGGAGCGGTCCTCGGGGGCGACGTAGCCGATGAAGCGTTCCTCCGGGACATACGTGGTGAACGTGGTGTGCCGGGCCGAACGGCGGCCTTCGCCGTCCACGGCCACCGCGTCGACGGTGTACTTCGCGGCCAGCGCCAGCCGTTCGTCGTCGGGCTTCCAGGTCAGCCCGTCGGCGGAGATCCGCCCGGGGACCGGCGACTCCCGGGCGTCCTGTGACACGACGGCCCTCACCGACTCCAGCCGCCCGTCCGGCACCCCCACCCGCAGGGGGGAGCCGGGGCGTACGTCCTTGCTGCCGTCGTCCGGCACGACCCGGATGACGTCTCCGCGGCCCGGGGGCCCGAACGCCCCGGCGACGGGGCCGTCCGCGGTACACCCGGCGGCTCCGGTCAGCAGTCCTGCCCATGTCACTACGACGGCCAGCGCGGCCCTCGCGCGCCGTGCGCGCCCTTGTACGTGCCTCACGGGGTGCCCAACGACGGCCCTGGCCTCCGGGAAACGACCATGCCGCCCCCCGGGGAAACGTGAGTGCGAGGCACGGTGTGGGCAGAACAGTGGGAGGACGACGCGCCGGGGAGCCACGGCCGGGCCGATGGACGGGCCGTGCACCCCTGTCCGCCGCCGTCCCCCACGAGCCGCGGGAGGCTGACAGGTGTCCAGCGCAGCCGAGCAGGAGGCGGTGGCCGGAGAGCGGGCCACCGGGGACGGGGGCCCGGCCGTCGTCGTGAACGGCGCGCGGCCGGCCCGGCCGCCCCGGCCCACGGTGACCGTGCGGCCGGGCCGGCCGACACCGCTGGGCGCCCGGTTCCGGACCGGCCCGGACGGGGTGGCGGGGACCAACTTCGCGCTGTGGGCGGGCGGTGCGGAGGGCGTCGAACTGTGCCTGTTCGACGAGCAGGGCAGGGAGAGCCGCGCCCGGCTCACCGAGCTGACGCACGGGATCTGGCACGGATTCGTGCCGGGCGTGCTGCCCGGGCAGCGCTACGGCTACCGGGTGCACGGCCGCTGGGACCCGTGGACCGGCGCCCGCTGGAATCCGGCGAAGCTGCTGCTGGATCCGTACGCCCGCGCGGTGGACGGGGACTTCGCCCTGCCGCCGGAGGTGTACGGCCACGTCCGCGACTGGCCCGAGCAGCACGTCGCGGACACCGTGCGCGACGACCGGGACTCCGCGCCGTACGTCCCCAAGGGCGTGGTCGTCCACGACGACGACGACTGGGCGGACGACCACCGGCCGAAGACGCCGTGGGCGGACTCGGTGATCTACGAGCTGCACGTCAGGGGCTTCACGCGGCGGCACCCGGACATCCCCGAGGAGCTGCGCGGCACGTACGCCGGTCTCGCGCACCCCGCCGCGGTCGAGCACCTGGTGAAGCTGGGCGTGACGGCCGTGGAGCTGCTGCCGGTGCACCAGTTCGCGCACGAGGACCACCTGCTGCGGCGGGGACTGCGCAACTACTGGGGCTACAACTCGATCGGCTACTTCGCCCCGCACGCCGGTTACGCGGCCTCCGGGACGACCGGGCAGCAGGTCGGCGAGTTCAAGCGGATGGTGAGGGCCCTGCACGCGGCCGGTGTCGAGGTGATCCTCGACGTCGTCTACAACCACACCGCCGAGGCGGGCGAACTGGGCCCCACGCTCTCCCTGAAGGGCATCGACAACCGCGGCTACTACCGCCTCCAGCCCGACGCGCGCAGATACGCCGACTACACCGGCTGCGGCAACACCCTGCACGTAGTCCAGCCGCACGTACTGCGGCTGATCACGGACTCGCTGCGCTACTGGGTGACGGAGATGGGCGTCGACGGCTTCCGCTTCGACCTGGCGGCGGCGCTGGCCCGCTCGATGCACGACGTCGACATGCTCTCCCCGTTCCTCGCGGTGATCGCGCAGGATCCGGTGCTGCGCCGGGTGAAGCTGATCGCGGAGCCGTGGGACGTCGGCTCCGGGGGCTACCAGGTGGGCGCGTTCCCCCCGCTGTGGACGGAGTGGAACGACCGGTACCGCGACGCCGTGCGGGACTACTGGCGGCACGCGCTGCCGGACGTGCGGGAGATGGGGTACCGGCTGTCCGGGTCGAGCGACCTGTACGCGTGGGGCGGGCGCCGGCCGTACGCCTCGGTCAACTTCATCACCGCGCACGACGGGTTCACCCTGCGCGACCTGGTGTCGTACGGGCGCAAGCACAACGAGGCGAACGGCGAGGGCAACCGGGACGGCACGGACGGCAACCGGTCCTGGAACTGCGGCGCGGAAGGGGAGACGGAGGACGAGGACATACGGAACCTGCGGCGGCGGCAGGTGCGGAACCTGCTGACCACGCTGCTGCTGTCGACGGGTGTGCCGATGCTGGTCGCCGGGGACGAGATGGGCCGCACCCAGCGCGGCAACAACAACGCCTACTGCCAGGACAACGAGATCGGCTGGGTCGACTGGACCCTGGTGGACGACCCGGACTGGCGGCCCGTGTTCGAGCTGACCTCCCGTCTGATCGCCCTGCGCCACCGGCACCCGGTGCTGCGCCGCCGCGCCTTCTTCTCCGGCCGGCCGCACTCCGCGGACGGGCTGCGCGACCTGGCGTGGTTCACCCCGCAGGGCGGGGAGATGACCGAGGGCGACTGGTACGCCCCGGCCGCCACGCTCGGCATGTACCTCTCCGGACGGGACATCCCGGGGCGTGACGAGCAAGGGGCGCAAATCCTCGACGACAGCTTCCTGGCCGTCCTGCACGCCGGGGAAGGTGCGGTGGAGTTCGAGCTGCCTGGTCCGCCGTGGGCCGAGCGGTACGAGGTGGTCGTGGACACCGCGCGGGAGGAGCAGGACCGGGCACCGGACGTGGAGCACCGCGCGGGGACGCGGATCACGGTGCCGGCCCGGTCGGTGCTGCTGCTGCGGGTGCGGAGCTGACCCGCCGCCGGGGCCGCGGTCAGCCGAGGACGTGGGGGGACCGGCAGGTCGGCCGTTGCGCTCGGACCGGCATCGGCACAAAACTCGGTGGGCAGTGTCAGTGGTGAACCGTAGGCTCGCTGCTGATGCCCACGACACCCTCTCCCCCGGAATCCCGCTCCGCCGTGCGTTCGCTGCTGCGGCTGTGGCCGTATGTGCGGCCCGTGCGGGCGCGGTTGTCCACCGCGGCGTTCATCGCGATCGTCGCCTCCTGCATCGGGCTGGTCATCCCGCTCGTCCTGAAGTGGATGGTGGACGGCCCGATCGCCGACCGGGACCCGGCGGGGGTGTGGCTGGGCGCGCTGTACCTGCTGCTGCTCGGGCTGGCGGAGGCCGCGCTGTTCGGGTTCCGGCGGTGGCTGGTGGCGCGTCCGCTGTCGCACGTCGAGGCGGAGATGCGGGCGGATCTGTACCGGCACCTGCAGCGGCTCCCGGTGGCCTTCCACGACCGGTGGCCGTCGGGGCAGTTGCTGTCCCGGGCCACCACGGATCTGATGCTGCTGCGGATGTTCCTCGCCTTCCCGTTGACGTTCCTTCTGGTCAACGGTGTGACGATCCTCGTCGGTGTGATCATCATGCTGATACAGGACTGGACGCTGGGGCTGGTCATCCTGGTGCCGGCCGTGCCGGTGCTGATCACATGCGTGGTCTTCGAGAAGCGGTACTCCGGGGCGGCGCGGCGGGCGCAGGACCAGGTGGGTGACCTGACGACGGTCGTCGAGGAGAGTGTGCTCGGCATCCGCATCATCAAGGGCTTCGGACGGCACCGCAGTCAGGCGCGGGCGTTCCGGGAGCTGTCGGGGAAGCTGCGGGGGACGGAGCTGCACAAGGCGCGGCTGCTGGCGACGATCCTGGGCGTCATCGTGACGCTGCCCGAGCTCGCCATCGGCGCGGCGCTGGTGCTGGGGGCCGTGCAGGTGGCCGACGGGTCGCTGTCCGCGGGGACGTTGGTGGCGTTCCTGTCCACGGCACTGGCGCTGCGCTGGCCGGTGGACTCGATCGGGTTCCTGCTGGCGATGAGCCAGGAGGCGGCGACGGCCACGGAACGCTACTTCGAGGTGATGGACGCCCAGCCGGAGTCGGGCCCGGCCGACGCGGCGGCACCCCGTGGCGCCGAGCGGCGCACCGGCCCCCCGGCCGGCGCCGGGAGCACCGAAGGCCTGCGGTTCGAGAACGTCAGCTTCCGCTACCCCGACGCGCCTGAGGGCTCGACCCCCGTACTGCGCCGCATCGACCTGCACATCCGCCCCGGTGAGTCGCTCGCCCTGGTCGGTGCCACCGGCAGCGGCAAGACCACGCTCACCGCACTCGTGCCCCGGCTGCACGAGGTCACCGAGGGGCGCATCACCCTGGGCGGCACGGACATCGCCGAGATGTCCCGCGAGGAGCTGCGCTCCCGCGTCGCCGTCGCCTTCGAGGAACCCACCCTCTTCTCGGCGAGCGTCGGGGAGAACGTGCTGATGGGCGGCGGCGCCGGCGAGGAGGACCTCGGCCGGGCGCTCGCCGTCGCGCAGGCCGACTTCGCGCACGCGCTGCCCCGGGGCGTGGACACCCAGGTCGGCGAACAGGGACTCAGCCTCTCCGGCGGACAGCGGCAGCGACTCGCCCTGGCCCGCGCCGTGGTCGGACGCCCCGACTTCCTGGTCCTGGACGATCCCCTGTCCGCGCTCGACGTCCACACCGAGGCGGCCGTGGAGGCCGCCCTGCGCCGGGTGCTCGCGGACACCACGGCCCTCATCGTGGCGCACCGCCCCTCCACGGTCCTGCTGGCCGACCGGGTCGCCCTGCTCTCCGGCGGCCGGATCACCGCGGTCGGCACGCATCACGAGCTGCTGCGCACCAGCCCCGAGTACGCCCACCTCATGTCCGGCGCCCCGGCGGGGGAAGAGGAGGACCAGCGATGACGGCGGCCACCACCGCACCCGTCCGGGACGAGGACGACGACCGGGAGCCGGCGTCCGGCGACCCCTTCGACCAGGACCGGCTCCCCACTCCCCCGGGCGCCACCGGCACGCTGCTGCGTTCCCTGCTGGCCCCCCTGCGGGGCAGGGTCGCCGTCACCGCGCTGCTGCTGCTGCTCCAGCAGGCCGCGGTGCAGGCCGGACCGCTGCTGGTGGCGTACGCGATCGACCGGGCCGTACCCGCGTTCCGCGGCGACGACAACGGGCCGCTGATCGCGGTGGCGGTGGGTTACCTGCTCTGCGCGACGGCGGCCGGCGCGCTGCAGTACGCGTTCGTCGGCGCCTCCGCCCGGGTCAGCCAGGACGTGCTGCTCGACCTGCGCGGCCGCATCTTCCGCCACGCGCAGGAACTCAGCGTCGACTTCCACGAGCGCTACACCTCGGGCCGGCTCATCTCCCGCTCCACCACCGACGTCGAGTCGCTGCGCGAGCTGCTGGAGGAGGGCCTGCAGGAACTGGTGATGGTCGTCCTGTCGGCCGTCTACATCTCGGTCCTGCTGCTCTGGCTGGACCTGGGGCTGGGCGCGGGGGCGGTGGCGTCCTTCGTGCCGCTGTACCTGCTCGTGCGGTCGTACCGGCGGCGGGCGGGACGGGTGTACCGGAAGCGGTCGACGGCCATCGCCGCGGTGATCGTGAAGTTCGTCGAGACGATGAACGGCATCCGGCCGGTGCGCGCCTTCCGCCGGGAGGCGGTGAACGACGCGGACTTCGCGGTGCTGAACCGGCGGCACGAGCGGACCAACGGCGACGCGCTGCTGGAGATGGCCCGTTACGTCGTCGGCTCCCGGATCACCGCCAACACCACCGTCGCGCTGGTCGTGCTGTGGGGTGCCTACCGAGTGGCGGACGGGTCGCTGGAGCTCGGCGTGCTGGCGGCGGCCGTGCTGTACCTGCGGCGGCTGTACGACCCGATCGACCGCCTCGGCATGTTCCTCAACTCCGCCCAGTCGGCGGCGGCGTCCCTGGAGAAGATCGCCGGCCTGCTGGCGCAGACCCCCTCCGTCCCCGAGCCGTCGGCGCCCCGGGAGCTTCCCGGGCGGCGCGCGGGACTTCCCGGCCGCGACGTCGTCTTCGACGACGTCCGGTTCGCGTACCGCAGCGGCGGCGAGGTGCTCCCCCGCTTCGACCTCACCCTTCCGGCCGGGCAGACCGTCGCGGTCGTCGGCTCGACCGGCGCGGGCAAGTCGACGCTGGCCAAGCTGCTCGCCCGGTTCTACGACCCCTCCGACGGCCGGGTGCTGCTCGACGGCGTGGACCTGCGCGAGCTGACGGGAGGCGATCTGCGGCGCGAGGTGGTGATGGTGACGCAGGAGGCGTTCCTGTTCTCCGGAACGGTCGCCGAGAACATCGCCATCGGGCGGCCGGACGCCACCCGGGAGGAGATCGAGCAGGCGGCGAAGGAGATCGGCGCGCACGACTTCATCGCCGCCCTCCCCGACGGCTACGACACCGACGTCCGCAAGCGGGGCGGGCGCATCTCGGCGGGTCAGCGTCAACTGGTGGCATTCGCGAGGGCGTTGCTGGCCGACCCGGCGGTCCTCATCCTGGACGAGGCGACCAGCTCCCTGGACATCCCCGGCGAACGGGCGGTGCAGCGCGCGATGGCGACGGTGCTGAAGGGCCGTACGGCGGTGGTGATCGCGCACCGGCTGTCGACGGTGGAGATCGCGGACCGGGTGCTGGTCATGGAGCACGGGCGCATCGTGGAGGACGGCAGCCCGGCCGAACTCGTCGACCGCACGGGCAGGTTCGCGGACCTGCACCGGGCCTGGCGGGACAGTCTGGCGTAACGGGGCGGGCAGGCGACAGGGGAGGGTCGAGCGGATGATCGACGCGTACGAGGATCCCGGCACGCCCGACTGCCGGGGCGGGGCCCGGTATCTGTGGTGGCTGGTGCTGCGGCAGCCGGGGCGGTGCGCGGCGGGGGCGGTGTTCGGCAGTGTGTGGATGGTGCTGCTGGCGGCGACGCCGTACCTGATGTCCCGGGCGGTGGACGACGGTCTCGAACCGGGTGACATGGGGGCGCTGGCGCTCTGGACCGGGGCCCTGTTCGTGGTGCACGGGTTCAACTCCTGGCTGAGCATCATGCGGCACCGCACCATGACGCGGGTGCGGATGGACGCCAACTTCCGCACGGTGAAGGTGGTCGTGGGGCACACGGTGCGGCTGGGTGCCTCTCTGGAGCGGCGGACGGGGGCCGGGGAGGTCGTCACCATCGGGGTGGGCGACGTGCAGCTGATCGCGACGTCGCTCACGGCCGTCGGGCCGGGGATCGGCGCGGTCGTGGCGTATGCGGTGGTGGCGGGGCTGCTGCTGTCCGTGTCGCCGTTGCTGGCGGTGGTGGTGCTGCTCGGTGTGCCGGTGATCGGTCTCGCCGTGGGGCCGCTGGCGGGGCGCTTGCAGGGCACGGAGACGGAGTACCGGGAGCGCCAGGGCGTGCTGACCGCCCGGATCGGTGATCTGGCGGGCGGGCTGCGGGTGCTGAGCGGGCTCGGCGGGAAGAGCCTGGTCGCCGACGCGTTCCGCCGGGACTCCGCCCGGCTGAGGGCGCAGGGCTACCGGGTCGGGGCGGTGACGAGCTGGATGCAGGCGCTCGCCGCGGGACTGCCGGCGCTGTTCCTCGCGGGGGTGACCTGGATCGCGGCGCGGCTGGCGGCGCAGGGCCAGATCAGCGTGGGTGAGCTGGTGTCGGTGTACGGCTACGTCGCCGTCCTGGTGTGGCCGGTGATGTTCCTCATCGAGTGCGGCTACCAGCTGAGCCGGGGTGTGGTGGCCGCCCGGCGGGTGGCGGCGCTGCTGCGGCTGGAACCGCCGGCCGACGACGCCACCGCCGACGCTCCGGCCGGGCCCTCCGTGCTGTACGACCCGGAGTCCGGTGTGCGGGTGCTGCCGGGCCGGCTGACCGCGCTCACCGCCGCGCGGCCCGCGGACGCGCTCGCCGTGGTGGACCGGCTGGGGCGTTACGCGCCGTCGGACGCGACCTGGGGCGGGGTCCGGCTGGACGGGATCGCGCTCGCACGGGTGCGGGAGAGGATCCTGGTCGCCGACCCGGAGGCCGATCTGTTCGCCGGTCCGCTGCGGGAGGTGGTGGCCGGGCGCGGGGAGCCGTCCGACGAGGAGGTGCTGCGCGCGCTGCACGCGGCCGCCGCCGACGACATCGTGCAGGGTCTGCCCGGCGGACTCGGCTCGACCGTGTCCGCCCAGGGACGCAGTCTGTCCGGCGGTCAGCGGCAACGGGTGCGGCTGGCACGGGCCTTGCTGGCCGACCCGGAGGTGCTGCTGGCCGTCGAGCCGACCTCGGCCCTCGACGCGCACACCGAGGCCACCGCCGCCGCCCGGCTGCGCGCGGCCCGCGAGGGACGCACGACCGTGCTGGCCACCACCTCGCCGCTGGTCCTCGACCGGGTCGACCTGGTGCACTTCCTGGTCGACGGCAGGGTGGTGGCGAGCGGCAGCCACCGTGAACTGCTCGACACGGAGCCCCGCTACCGCGAGCTGGTGGCCAGGGACGCCGACGAGACCGTCTCCGAGGAGGTCGTGGGATGAGCGGGGAGCGGCTTCCCCTCGCCGAGCCGGCCGATGTGCGCCGGGCCGCCGCGGAACTGGTGCGGGCGGACGGGCGTGCCTTCGCCGGCGTACTGGCCCTGAACGGGCTGGCGGCCGTGGCGGGACTGGCCGGGCCCTGGCTGCTGGGGCGGATCATCGACGAGGTGCGCGGCGGGGGCGGCGTGGCGGTGGTGGACCGGCTGGCGCCGGTGATCCTGCTGTGCGCCGTCACGCAGCTGCTGCTGGCCCGCTGGGCCCGGTACGTGGGGCACCGGTTCGGGGAGCGGACGCTGGCCCGGGTGCGGGAGCGGTTCGTGGACCGGGCGCTGGCGCTGCCCTCGTCGGTGGTGGAGCGGGCGGGCACGGGTGACCTGACGGCGCGGGGCACGGCGGACGTGACCGCCGTGGGCACGACGCTGCGCGACGCCGGTCCCGCGCTGCTGGTCAACGCGGTGCAGTCGCTGTTCGTGATGGTCGCGGTGCTGGTGGTGGACCCGCTGCTGGGGGTCCTCGGGCTGCTCGGGCTGACGCCGATCTGGCTCGTGCTGCGCTGGTACCTGCGCCGGGCCCGCGACGCCTATCTCGCTGAGGGCGCCGCGAACTCGGACGTGGCGGAGATCGTCGCGGCGACGGCGTCGGGCGCCCGCACGGTGGAGGCCTTCCGGCTCGGGGAACGGCGGATCCGGGCGAGCCGGGACGCGCTGGAGACCTCCCGGCGCACCCGGTTCCACACGCTGTTCCTGCGCACGGTGTTCTTCCCGGTGGTCGAGGCGTCGTACATCGTGCCGGTGGCCGGTGTGCTGCTGCTCGGCGGATGGCTCCACCAGGAGGGCGCGGTGAGCCTCGGGGCGGTGGTGGCGACCTCCCTGTACCTGCTGCAGCTGAGCGGCCCGCTGGACGAGGTGCTGATGCGGCTGGAGCAGTTGCAGAGCAGCGGTGCCTCGTTCGCCCGGGTGGAGGGGCTGGCCCGGGCTCCGCGCACGGCGGAGCGGGGCGACAGCCCGGATCCGGCCGGTGACCGCATCGACGTGACCGGCGTGCGCTACGCCTACGACGGGGGCGGCGAGGTGCTGCGCGGGGTCGACCTGACCGTGACACCGGGTGAGCGGCTGGCGATGGTCGGGCCGTCCGGTGCGGGCAAGACCACGCTGAGCAGGCTGCTGGCGGGCGTGGACGCGCCGACCGCGGGGACGGTGACCGTGGGCGGGGTGCCGGTGGCCGGTCTGGACCCGGAGCGGCTGCGGCGGCAGGTGGTGCTGGTCACCCAGGAGCACCACGTGTTCCTCGGCTCGGTCCGCGACAATCTGCGGATCGCCGAACCGGCCGCCGGGGACGAGGAGTTGTGGGCGGCGCTGGCCGTGGTCGGTGCCGAGGCGTGGGTGCGGGAGCTGCCTGCGGGGCTGGACACGGAGCTGGGTGAGGGCGGTCACGTCACCGACGGCCCGCAGGCGCAGCAACTGGCCCTGGCGCGCGTGGTGCTGGCCGATCCGCACACGCTGATCCTGGACGAGGCCACCGCCCTGCTCGATCCGGCGACCGCCCGGCACGCCGAGCGTGCGCTGGCCGCCGTCCTGGAGGGCCGTACGGTCATCGCCGTCGCCCACCGGCTGCACACCGCGCACGACGCGGACCGGGTGGCCGTCATGGAGGACGGCCGGCTGACCGAACTCGGCACGCACGACGACCTGGTGGCCACGGGCGGGGTGTACGCGGCGCTGTGGCGGTCCTGGCACGGCGACCGGCCCGCCACCGCGCCGTAGCCGCCGGAACGGGGCGGACACCCCGGCTCCCCGGCCGAGCGTCGCCGCCGCGGGCCGCGCCACCCCCCGGGCCGCGGGCGGGGTCCGGTTTCGTCCGGGTCACGCGTCCCGGCTCGCGGACGGCCGGCCCTCGGCCGTCCGCGCCGCACGCTTGACCGTTCGTATACCGAACCCGAACTCCCGGACAACGAACGATTTCCGGCCAAAGTCTTGACGCGCTCCTGACAGCACCCGTGGTCGCCTGCCACTCTTCCCACGGCCGCTCCACAGCAACCCCACAGCGTCACCCCACCGTTGCGCGGCGGCCACAGCTCAGAGCACTTCCGTTCTGCCCGGGCGGCTCACCAGCCGGCCGGTCTCCCCAGGCCGCGCGACCCGCGGCCACGCAGAAGGAGTCAGCGTTGAGAACCAGGTCGTCCCACAGACGCACCCCCCACACCACGCACCGCCGTGCCGCCGCCGTCGCCCTCGCCGGGGTGGCCGCGCTGATCGCCACGGCCGTGCAGTCCGGCAGCGCCGTCGCCGCCCCCGAGCAGGCTCCGGCCGCCGCGAGCGAGGCGAAGCCGGGTGCCGAGTCGGTCAGGCTCACCCCCGCCCAGCGCGCCGCGCTGATCCGCGAGGCGAACGCCACCAAGGCCGAGACCGCCAAGGACCTCGGTCTGGGCGCGAAGGAGAAGCTCGTCGTCCGCGACGTCCTCAAGGACCGCGACGGCACCGTGCACGTCCGCTACGAGCGCACCTACGACGGTCTGCCCGTCCTCGGCGGCGACCTGGTCGTCCAGGGGGACACGGCCGGGGAGGCCGACTCCGTCGTGAAGGCCACCCGGGCCGCGGTGAAGCCCGCGACCACCACCGCCACGGTGCCGGCCGCCAAGGCCGAGCAGCAGGCCCTGTCCGCGGCGAAGGCCGAGGAGGCCAAGGGCGCCGACGTCGACCGCGCCCCGCGCAAGGTGATCTGGGCGGCCGGGGGCAAGCCGGTCGTGGCGTACGAGACGGTCGTCGGCGGCCTCCAGCACGACGGCACCCCGCAGGAGCTTCACGTCGTCACGGACGCCACCACGGGCGAGAAGCTGTACGAGTGGCAGGCCGTGCAGAACGGGACCGGCCACACCGTCTACAGCGGCACCGTCGACCTGACCACCACGCTGTCCGGGTCGTCGTACAACCTCACCGACGGGGCGCGCGGCGGGCACAAGACGTACAACCTGAACCGGGGCACCTCCGGCACCGGCACGCTGTTCTCCGGCTCCGACGACGTCTGGGGCAACGGCAGCCCGTCCAACCTGGAGTCGGCCGCCGCCGACGCCCACTACGGGGCCGCGCTGACCTGGGACTACTACAAGAACGTGCACGGCCGCAGCGGCATCCGCGGCGACGGCGTGGGCGCCTACTCCCGGGTCCACTACGGCAACAACTACGTCAACGCGTTCTGGTCGGACAGCTGCTTCTGCATGACGTACGGCGACGGCTCGGGCAACACCAACCCGCTGACCTCGATCGACGTGGCCGCGCACGAGATGACCCACGGTCTCACCTCGAACACCGCGGGCCTCAACTACAGCGGCGAGTCCGGCGGCCTCAACGAGGCGACCAGCGACATCTTCGGCTCGACCGTCGAGTTCTACGCCAACAACTCCTCCGACGTCGGTGACTACCTCATCGGCGAGGAGATCAACATCAACGGCGACGGCACGCCGCTGCGCTACATGGACAAGCCGAGCAGGGACGGCGCGTCCAAGGACAGCTGGTACTCCGGCATCGGCTCGATCGACGTGCACTACTCGTCCGGCCCGGCCAACCACTTCTTCTACCTGCTGAGCGAGGGCAGCGGCACCAAGACCATCAACGGTGTCACCTACAACTCGCCCACCTCGGACGGACTCCCGGTCACCGGCATCGGCCGCGCCAAGGCGGAGAAGATCTGGTTCCGCGCGCTGACCACGAAGTTCACCTCCACCACCAACTACGCGGGCGCCCGCACCGGCACCCTGGCGGCGACCGGTGAGCTGTACGGCACGTCGAGCGCGGAGTACAAGGCGGTGCAGGACGCGTGGGCGGCCATCAACGTCGGCTCGCGTTCCGGTGACGGCGGCGGTGGCGGTACGTCCTTCGAGAACACCGCCGACGTCTCGATCCCGGACGCCGGCTCCGCGGTGACCTCCTCGATCACCGTCTCCGGACGGACGGGCAACGCGCCCTCCAACCTCCAGGTCGCGGTGGACATCGTGCACACCTGGAGCGGTGACCTGGTCGTCGACCTGGTGGCCCCGGACGGCACGGTGTACAACCTGCGCAACCGCGCCGGCGGCTCCGCGGACAACATCAACGAGACCTACACGGTCAACGCCTCCTCCGAGACCGCCAACGGCACCTGGAAGCTGCGGGTGCAGGACGTGGCGCGGTACGACACCGGCTACATCAACGGCTGGAAGCTCACCTTCCCGTAGACCGGGAGCGAGTGGAAGCGAGTGAAGTGAGCGGCGCCCCGCCTTTCTCCCTGGCGTGGGCGCCGCCCTACTCTTGGGTCCCATGTCTTCGGCGGACTTCACCTACGACCACGTCGGCGCGACCCGGGAGCCCGGATTCTGCCCTCCCGGCTTCCACCCCATGGAGGTGCGCACCCGGCTCGGCGAGGGCGAGGCGGTCTTCCGGCAAGCGGCGGAGGCGCTGCTCACCTGGGAACTGCACCGGGAACTCGGGGTCGGCATCGAGGCCTCCGCCGAGCGGGCGGCACCGGACGTCGACGTCACCATCACCCTCGCCGGGGTGGTCAGGGCGCCCTGCCGGGTGGTGTGGTCGGTGGAGGAGCACCGCAGGGCCGGCTGGGCGTACGGCACGCTGGCCGGGCATCCGGAGTGCGGCGAGGAGTCCTTCGTGGTGGACCGTACGGGCGACGGAACGGTGTGGCTGACCGTCGCGGCGTTCAGCAGGCCCGCCCGCTGGTACTCCCGCGCGGGCGGCCCGGCCACCCGCGGCCTCCAGCACGCCTACGCCCGTCGCTGCGGCAAGGTCCTGCGCCGCCTGGCCACCCGGGGCATCGCGACGGACTGATCCCCCGGGAACTCCGCCGCCCCCGGCCCTCCGCGGCCCGCGGACCGGAGCACCGGGCGCCACGGCGGTGCGGCCCGCGGGCGGGCGGTGGCGGGGGCGCGGCCCGCTGGGTGGGCCTCCCCCACCACGGATACGGCCGGCGCCCACGCGGGACACCCCCCGCGGCGCCGGACAGCC
>NZ_JFCB01000052.1 GCF_000725125.1 Streptomyces toyocaensis | reverse complement strand
GCCGGCGGCGAGCAGGGCCCGCCGGGCGGCCCGCACGGCCGCGTGGGCGGCGGCGCGGGCGCCGGTGCCGCCGTTCTCCACGTACGCGGCGGAGGCGTTCAGTGCGTGGGCGGTGGCGCGGCGCTCGGGGCCGTGCGGCCGGAACGGCGAGGGCGCCATGCCCACGACATAGGCCCACAGACCGGCCGCGGCGGCGAGCGCCAGATGGCCGGGGACCTGGCCGATGCTCTGGGAGAGGAACAGTGAGGCGGAGCTGACGAAGGTGAGGACCACGTTCCCGGGCGGCCCGATGCGGGAGGCGTCGCACAGCGCCCTCTGCACGGCGGCAACGACCGCTCCGACGGTGACCAGGACGACGGCGTCCGCCGTCAGGGAGGCGGTGACCAGGGACACGGCGAGGCCGCCGAGCATGCCGAGCACCACCCCTGCCAGCACCCTGGCCCGGGCGGCGTAGGGGCGGTCGTGGGCGTACAGCGCGCAGAGGGAGCCGGCCATCGTGTAGATCGCCAGGTCGAGCCGGCCGAGCGCGACCAGGAGCAGATTGGGCGGGGCAGCCGCGGCGACCACGCTGAGGGCGGGCTTGAACCAGATGTCGGAGGGCCGCCCGAGGCGCAGCGCTCCGGCGAGGGGAAGACGCCGGACGGGGGGCGGGGAGGAGACGGCACTGCTCATGGAGTAAGACGTTAGCAGGTAATTTACTAGTAAAGCACATCTCTCACCTGCTGTACTCCCCTGAACGCTCCCCGTGTACCTCCGTGCGCCCGCGTGCCCTCCGCCGGTGCCGGGCATCCCCTGACCGACCGCCGAACGGGTCGAGGGGGAGGTTCGCGTGCACGGACCGGCGTCGTCGGGCTGGCTGCTGGTCGCGCTCTGCGCGGCCACCGGCGGCTACTGCCTGCTGCGGATGCGCAGCAGCGTCGAGGAGCAGTGCCGCGCCGCGGGCGGGGAGGCGCTCATGGGTTTCGGCATGGCGGTGATGGCCGTGCCCGCGGCGGCGTTCACCCCACCGTCCTGGGCCTGGCAGGCCCACGCGGCGGTGTTCGGCGCGGCCGGCCTGCACGCGCTGTGGGCGGCCCGCGCGGCTCCGCGCCATCTGCACCATCTGGTGGGTGCCGCGGCGATGGTGTACATGGCCGTGACCATGGCCGCCTCCTCCGGGCACGGGCGGGGACACGGACCCGGGCACGACGGTCCGGGCACGCCCCTGCTGACCGGGATCCTGCTGCTCTACTTCGTCGCGTACGTGCTCGTCTCGGGCATCCGCCTGGTCCCCGCGAGCGCGGCCGCGGGGGGCGCCCCGGGCACCGGCTGGGGCGACCGGCCGGAGCTGGCGCGGGCCTGCCGGCTGGCCATGGGCATCGCGATGGTGGCCATGCTGCCGGCCATGTGACGGCCCGGGGGCCGGCTCGGTCCGGCGGCGCCCGCCCCGGGACCGTTGTCTGCGTCACTTCGGGCCACAGGTCCGTATCGCCGAGCGGCCCGCGCTCATAGGCTGCGGACATGATCCTCCCCGCGGTCCTGCTGATGCTCGGCGTCCTGACCGCCGTCGTGGGTCCCCGGCTGCTCGCCCGGGCCGACTGGCCGGACCGTGAACCGGTGGTGGCGCTGTGGGCCTGGCAGTGCGTGATCGCGACCGTCCTGCTGTGCTGCGCCCTGTCGATGACGTTCAGCGCCGCGGCCGCCTGGCACGTGGTCGGCGGCCAGGTGTTCGCCACCGCGCCCCGTGCCGTGGTGGGGGCGTACTCCCTCGGCACGTCGGGGCTCTGGGCGCAGACCACCGCGGTGACCCTGGCGTGCGGCGGCCTGTGGAGCGCGGCGATGCTGGTCCGGGAGGTCGTACGGGCCCGCGCACGGCGCGGGACGCGCCGGGCCCAACTACGCCTGCGCGCCCCGCTGCTGCCCGGGGAGGAGCCGGCCTCCGAGCGGCTGGTGGTCCTGGAGGGCGAGCGGCCCGACGCCTGGTGGCTGCCCGGTACCCCGCCCCGGCTGGTGGTCACCACGGCCGCCTTGCGCCGCCTGAAGGGCAGGCAGCTGGACGCCGTCCTCGCCCACGAGCGCGGGCACGCCCGGGCCCGGCACGACTGGCTGCTGCACTGCTCGTCCGCGCTGGCGGGCGGGTTCCCGCAGGTGCCGGTGTTCGCGGCGTTCCGCGAGGAGATGCACCGGCTGGTCGAACTCGCCGCCGACGATGTGGCCTCCCGCCGCGTCGGCCGGCTGACCACGGCCCTCGCCCTGGTGGAACTCAACGAGCACCGTGGGGTGTTCGGCCCCGGTCCGGACCCGCGGGCGCAGGTCCCGGCCCGTGTCCACCGGCTGCTCACTCCCGCGGACCGGCTGAGCCCGGGGCGGCGGCTGCGGCTGACCGCCGTGGCCTCGCTGGTGCCGGTGATGCCCGTCCTGGTGGCGTTCGTGCCGGGATTGCGGGCACTGGGATAGTCCGCGGGCCGACACGGGCCCGGCGGCGGTGACAGGACTGGCCCCGGACGCCGCCGGTCCGCAAGGATCGCCCCCATGCACACCCCCCACACCGATGCCCCTCCCGAGCCCCCGCAGCACCGTCCCGTCACCCTGTCCGCCGGCGTGCTGGCACTGTGCTCGGCGCTGCTGCTGGCGCTGGTCGCCGCCGAGTGGAGACCGCTGCTCGGCCTGGACGGAGACATCTCCCGCACCACCCACCGCTGGGCGGTGGCGGAACCGGGACTGACCCAGGCCGCCCGGGTCCTGACGGACTGGGTGTGGGACCCGTGGACGATGCGTGTGCTGTGCGCCGTGGCGGCGGGGCTGCTGGTGTGGCGGTACGCGGACCGGTGGACCGCTCTGTGGCTGGTGCTGACGGTGGCCGTCGCGACGGCCGTGCAGCAGGGCCTGAAGGCCTCGCTGGACCGCGCCCGCCCTGTCTGGCCCGACCCGGTCGACTCGGCGCACTACGCGGCCTTCCCGTCCGGTCACGCCATGACGGCGGCCGTCGTGTGCGGTCTGCTGCTGTGGCTCCTGCGCCGCCACGGGGCGGGCCGCGTCCTGTGGCTCACGGCGGTGACGGTGGCGGCCGTCTCGGTCACCGGCGTCGGACTCACCCGCGTGTGGCTGGGCGTGCACTGGCCCACGGACGTCCTCGGCGGCTGGCTGTTCGGCGCCCTGGTCGTGGCGGCGGCGGTGGGCGTCCACCGGCACCGGCACCCGGCGCCCGCCCGGCGCGCGTCGTAGCGCTCCCCCGTCATCGAGGGCCCGAGCTCACTCTCCCCGGTCGGCCCTGCCGAGCCGGCCACCTCGGACGATCCCCCGCGTCGCCCGAGGTGGACGGCAGCCCGGAACGGGCCCCACAAGGGGCCTGGACCGGACGCGTTGAGTATAGTTGGCTGGCAGCCAGTCAACGCAGGAGTCCAGCATGTCCCCGCGCAGCGCCCTGGTCAATGAAGAGTTGCGGAGGCGTTCGAAGGAGCGGCTTCTGCACGCCGCCGTCGAGTTGGTCGGCGAGCACGGGTACGAGGCGACGACGCTCGGCGACATCGCCGACCGTGCGGGTTCCGCGCGGGGTCTGGTCTCGTACTACTTCCCGGGGAAACGCCAGCTCGTGCAGTCCGCCGTGCACCGGCTGATGCACAGGACGCTGGAGGAGGCCCTGGAGCGCGAACCGCGTACCGACGACGGCCGGGAGCGGATGGCGCGGGCCATCGACGCCATCCTGGGCCTCGCGCGGGACCGGCCGGTGCTGATGCGCCAGCACATGGCCGGGCTGCTGCAGGCCGAGGGTTTCCTGCCCTGCCCCGAACAGCGGCGGCTGGCCGAACTACTGAGCGACACCGTCGCCCGGCACGGCTCCCACGACGTCGAGACCGACTATCCGGTGCTGCGCGCCCTGCTGATGGGCGCCGTCTACGCGGCCCTGATGCCCGGCGCGCCGATGCCGGTGCCGCTGCTGCGCGCGGAGCTGTTCAAGCGCTACCGGCTCGACTGGACCATGGGTGTCCCGCCGGACGCCGCGGCGTCCGGCGGGACGGGCGCGAAGGACCGGACGGACATGGCCCGGTTCTTCGCGACGGAGCCGGAGGCTCAGTCGAAGTAGTCCGGCTGCGTCTGCACGTTGAGCTCACGCATGTGGACCCAGCGGGCCGGGTCCGTGCGCCGGTCGTCGATCTTCAGGACGTCGAAGCCCTTGGCGATGTCGTTCGAGTAGATGTAGCCGTTGTAGTAGTACGCCGACCAGGAACCGCCGGTGGTGATGCGGTCGGTGGACAGCGGGCCGCGCTCGAAGTAGGCGATCTCCTTCGGCTTCGAGGAGTTGGTGAAGTCCCAGACGGAGACGCCGCCCTGGTACCACGCCTGCACCATCAGGTCCCGGCCGCGGACCGGGATCAGCGAGCCGTTGTGGGCCACGCAGTTCTCGGTGTCCGCCTGGTGGCGCGGGATCTTGAAGTAGCTGCGGAAGACCAGCTTGCTCCGCTCGCCCTTGCCGACGATGTCGTAGATGCCGTCCGCGCCGCGGTTCGGGCCGATCTCCGCGTTGCAGGTGGCACCGCCGCCGCCGCCCAGCTCGTCGGTGAAGACGACCTTGTCGGCCCGCTGGTTGAAGGTGGCCGAGTGCCAGAACGCGAAGTTGACGTTGTCCTGGACCCGGTCGATCACCCGGGGCCGCTCCGGATCCTTGATGGAGAACAGGATGCCGTCACCCATGCAGGCACCGGCGGCCAGGTCCTTCGACGGCAGCACGGTGATGTCGTGGCAGCCGGTGGTCTTGGAGACACCCGGGTTGGTGGGCGCGCCCGGGTTGCCGCCGCCGTCCGGGCCCTCACCCGGGAACAGCACCGGGAATCCGACGACGGCCGCCTTGTGCGGGGCCTTGCGCGGCACCTTGATGACGGAGATGCCGTCGTGCGGCGGCTGGCAGTCAGGGTAGGCGGCGTTCGGTGAGTACGAGGAGACGTAGACGTAGACGTTTCCGCGCTCGGGCACCAGCGTGTGGGTGTGCGAGCCGCAGGCGGTCTCGACGGCGGCGACGTAGCGCGGGTTGCGCTTGTCGCTGATGTCGAAGACCTTCATGCCCTCCCACGAGGACTTCTCGGTGGCCGGCTGCGTGGTGCTGTTGCAACTGCTGTCGCTGCGCGAGGAGTCGGTGGACAGGAACAGCAGGTCGCCGGAGACGGAGATGTCGTTCTGCGAGCCCGGGCACAGCACCTGGGCCACCGTCTTCGGCGCCCTCGGGTCGCTGATGTCGAAGATGCGGAAGCCGTCGTAGTTGCCCGCGAACGCGTACCGGCCCTGGAAGGCCAGGTCCGAATTGGTGCCGGACAGCACGTCCTTGGGGATGTTGGCCACGTGCTCGATGTTGCCGGAGTGGACGACCTCGTCCTGGCCGGGTATCTCGCCGCTCTCGATGGCCTCGCGCACCTCGGCCTGGGCGCTGCGCGAGACCTCCTTCTGCCCGGCGGGCGTGTCCCCGGGGTCGGGGATCGCCGCGGCCGGCGCTGCCGTGAGCAGGGCCGCGAGCAGGCCGCCGGCCGCCGCGGCAACTCCCAGCCGTCTGCGCCGGGTTCGGGGAACTCTTAACAGGATCACTGTTTTCCTCCCTGTTCCGTTCACGTCGGAACGGTTACGCACCGGCAGTATCGACCTCGACATGCGCATACCAATAGAGGGCAACACGATCGCAACGAAGTTTTTTGATCAAAGTTGCGCGGAAGCGTGCTAGGACGGTCGTCGACACTCACGAGGTGTCCCGCGCCCTCCCCGCGAGGGGTACTCCCAGCCACAGGAGGTCCTTGTGCACCACCGCCGTGTGCCACGCCCTTCCGTCGTCGCCGCCGGGCTGACCGCCTGGGCCGTCCTCGGACTCGTGGGCTGCGACTCCGGCGCCGACGACACCGAGTCGGCTTCCGCGAGCGGTCCTTCGGTCATCGCACCCGGCAAGCCCGGTGAGGCGAACCGGACCCTGTCGGCCGAGGACGCCGCGCGGCAGCGCGCCGAGGACGACTCCCCCAACTCCGCCGACGTGACGTATGCGCGGATGATGATCGAGCACCACGCACAGGCCCTCGAGATGACCGCACTCGTACCGGATCGCGCCGAGTCGCCGAAGATCGTGAAGCTGGCCGAACGCATCGCCGCCGCCCAGGAGCCCGAGATCAAGGCGATGAAGGGCTGGCTGAAGAGCCACGACAAGGCGGAGCGGGACGGCGGTCATGGACACGACCACGCGGCGATGCCCGGGATGGCCACACAGGCCCAGCTGGGGCAGCTGCGCGCGGCCGAAGGGAAGGCCTTCGACCAGCTCTTCCTCACCCTGATGATCACCCATCACCAGGGGGCGATCACCATGTCCACCGAGGTGAAGGGGCAGGGCAACAACATCCGGATCGAGGAGATGGCGGACGACGTGGTGGCCCAGCAGACGAGTGAGATCAACCGGATGCGGGACCTCATGTGACGGCACGCCGGTCCCCATCGGGCCCGCCCGACCCCCGGCGGGAGTCAGCCGCGGGCGTGCCTCGGGGGCAGCAGACCCGCGTCGCGCGTCCGGCCGATGAGCCGGAGCGCGCCGCGCCGGCTGTGCCCGGTCTCGTCCATCACCGCGAGGACCGGATCGGCACCCCGCTCCTGGGCCGCGCGGTACGCCCGAGCGACCAGCCGCCACTCCTGGGGACCTCGCGGCCGGGCGGAGTCGTCGCGGTGCACGCCAGTACCGGTCCCGTCGCAGGGGTCCGCACCGGCCCCGTCGCCGCAGGCCCGCGCGAGCGGGCCCTCGATCCAGTCGGCGAGCACCGCCAGGTCCTCGAGGGCGAGCCCGGGCCGGGCCTGCACATCCTCGACACACACTCCTCCCTCGCCCACCGTCGCGAGCGCGTCGATGCTCGCTCCGTCACCGAAGGCCAGCCGCACGTGGAGCCACCGGGTCGCCCGCTCCCCCTCCCGCACCTCCCACGCGGGCCACACGGACACCGCACCCTCCGCGGGAGATCGGTCGGAAAGATGAAGAAAAGACGCCTCGAGCACCCACGCAACGTAACCGCGTGATCAGTGCGCCCCGGTAGGAACACGCACCCCGGACGGCGGACGGCACCCTGTCAGCGGAGCGCGGACGGTGTCATGCTGGAAGACACCAGCGATCTCCTGTCGAACCCCCGGGGTGAGGAGTTCCGCCGTGCTGCGTGTCGCCGTGATCGGTTCCGGACCGAGCGGGTGCTACACCGCCCAGAGCCTGGTCCAGCAGGACCCTGGAGCGCGCGTCGACGTCCTGGACCGGCTGCCGTGCCCGTACGGCCTGGTCCGCTACGGAGTGGCGCCGGACCACGAGAAGATCAAGTCCCTGCAGAGCAACCTCCGAGCGGTGCTGGAGCACGAGCGCGTGCGCTTCCTCGGCGGAATACCGGTCGGGCCGGGCGGGGTGCCGGTCGCGCGACTGCGGGAGCTGTACCACGCGGTGGTCTACTGCGTGGGTGCCGCCACGGACCGGCGGCTGGGCATCCCGGGTGAGGACCTGCCGGGCAGCTGCTCGGCGACCGAGTTCGTGGCCTGGTACAGCGCGCACCCGGACACGGTCCGGGGTGATTTCCTGCGCGACGTGCGTTCGGCGGTGGTCATCGGCATGGGGAACGTCGCCGTCGACGTCACACGCATGCTCGCCCGGGGCGTGGCGGCACTGAGTCCGACCGACATGCCGCACGCGGCCCTGACCGCGCTCGCGGCGAGCCGGGTGACGCACCTCCACATGGTGGGCCGGCGCGGTCCGTCGCAGGCCCGTTTCACCACCAAGGAGCTGCGCGAACTGGCGTCCCTGCCGGACACCGGCGTCGCCGTGGATCCGGCCGAGGCCGCGCTGGATCCGGCGTACACCGACCCGTCGGCCCTGCCCGCGGCCCGGCGCCGAAACGTCGAGGTGCTGCGCGACTGGGCGGCCGGGGCGGCCGGGCCGGACGTCCGGCGTCTGATCCGCCTGCGCTTCTTCCTCCGCCCGGCCGAACTGGTCGCACGGGAGGGCAGGGTCGGCGCGGTGCGCTTCGAGCGGACCGTGCCGGACGGGCGGGGAGGCGTCACGGGCACCGGGCGGTTCGAGGACATCGAGGCGCAGTTGGTGCTGCGGTCGGTGGGGTACCGCGGGGTGCCCTTGGACGGGCTGCCGTTCGACGCCGCGAGCGGCACGGTGCCGCATCTCGCGGGGCGGGTGCTGCGCGGGGGCGCGGTGGCTCCGGGCGAGTACGTGGCGGGATGGATCAAGCGGGGCCCGACCGGCGTCATCGGCACGAACCGGTCGTGCGCGAAGGAGACGGTGACCTCCCTTCTGCAGGACGCGGCCCTTCTCATGCTCCGCGACCTGCCCGGCGACCCGCTGACGGCGCTGCGGGCCGAGGGAGTCGAACCGGTCGGGTGGACGGGCTGGCAGGCGATCGAACAGGCCGAGGCGCGCCTGGGTGCCTCCCTCGGCCGGAACGTCGTCAAACTGCCCGACTGGGAGTCCCTGCTGTCGGCGGCCCGCGGCGCCGGCGGATGACCCGGCCCGGGAGAGGGAGCGGACGCGCCCGACCCCCGGAGCGCGCCGGGGTGCGCGTCGCCTCCGCCGTCCGTGAACGCCGGGGTGAGCGCCCGGGGTGGGGGCGCGCCCCCCGCCCCGGGGCCGGCCGGAGCGGCACGGATCCGTGAGTCCGCCTCCGGCGCCGCGGCGGCCGGCGCGGGCGGACGGACCCCGGCCGGCGGAATGCCCGGGGCGGGAGCACGGACAGGCGGACGGTACGGCGGCCCCGCTCACGCGGCCCCGGCCGCGATCGGCCCCGACGAACCGGACGACCGAGTGCGACGCCGACCGGAGGGACGGTGTGCGCGACGCCCGACGCGTGCGCCGCGTCCACCGACCGGCCCGACAGACGGAGTCGCCCGGGAACGGGCGCCGGGCCGGTCATCGCCGCCCGCCCACGACGCCGCCGGGGCCACCGGCACCCACTGGTCGCTCGCGGCGCGGTGCTCACCTCGCGCCCGGGCGAGTGTCGACCCGCGTCGCCGGGCGGTGCGCCCCGCCGGACAAGGCCGCGACGGCGACCGGGCGCCGGCCCCTCCGCGAGGCGGACGGTGCCGGGCACCGGCCGCCGGGCACTCCGCGGGCGGAGCCGACGGCTCACGCGCCCCCGGCCCCTCCGTCGCCGGGTGTACGCGTCGCTCAGGTCCCGTTCCGGCGGTCGGCCTGGTGGGTGGCCGCGGCGAGCAGGGAATCGAGCAGGCCCGGGAACAGGTCGTCCAGGTCGTCGCGGCGCAGGGCGTTCATCTTGGCGGTGCCCTCGTACACCTGCCTGATCACGCCGCTCTCGCGCAGCACCCGGAAGTGGTGCGTGCTGGTGGACTTGGTGACCGGTACGTCGAACTGCGAGCAGGACAGCGCGGCGCCCGCGGCGGCGAGCTCGCGGACGATCCGCAGCCGTACGGGGTCGGAGAGCGCGTGCAGCACGCCCTCCAGCCGGATCTCCCCGCACGCCGGGTGCGGCAGATCACGGCTGCTCGGGACGGGGGCGGCGGTCGTCACTGCGGCGGCTCCACATGTCGTCGCGGGAGGAGACTCCATTGTACGAGACCCGTCGTAGTTTGACACATGCCGTACTACGATGCCTATCGTACGACTCGCACTCTCCCGGTCCCGTCGAATGGAGCCCACCGTGAGCACGCTGTTCGAGCCGTACACCCTGCGCACCGTGACGATCCCCAACCGCGTGTGGATGCCACCCATGTGCCAGTACTCGGCCGCCCCCGCGGGGCCCGGGGCCGGAGCACCCGGCGACTGGCACTTCGCGCACTACGCGGCCCGGGCGGCCGGGGGGACGGGCCTGATCGTCGTCGAGGCCACCGCCGTGACCCCGGAGGGCCGCATCTCGCCGTACGACCTCGGCCTCTGGAACGACACCCAGGCCGAGGCCTTCCGCCGGATCACCGGATTCCTCGCCGCCCAGGGCACCGTCCCCGCCGTCCAGCTCGCGCACGCCGGCCGCAAGGCGTCGACCGACCGCCCCTGGAAGGGCGGCGCACCGGTCGGCCCCGATACCCACGGCTGGCAGCCGGTGGCCCCGAGTCCGCGCGCGTTCGCCGAAGGGCATCCGATCCCCGACGAGCTGTCCGTGGACCGGATCCGGGAGATCGTCGACGGCTTTCGCGCCGCCGCCCGCCGGGCACTCGCCACGGGGTTCGAGATCGCCGAGATCCACGGCGCCCACGGCTACCTGATCAACGAGTTCCTCTCCCCGCACTCCAACCACCGCACCGACGCCTACGGCGGCTCGTACGAGAACCGGACGCGTTTCGCACTCGAGGTGGTCGACACCGTGCGCGAGGAGTGGCCGGACGACAAGCCGCTGTTCTTCCGCATTTCGGCCACCGACTGGCTGGAGGACGGCGGCTGGACCGCGGACGACACCGTCCGCTTCGCCTCCGAGCTGCACGCCCACGGGATCGACCTGCTCGACGTCTCCACCGGCGGGAACGCCCCAGGCGCCCGCATTCCGGCCGGGCCCGGCTACCAGGTCCCCTTCGCGGCGCGGGTGCGCGCCGAGACGCCGATGCCGGTCGCCGCCGTAGGACTGATCACCGAGGTCGGGCAGGCGGAGAAGATCCTGGCCAACGGTGAGGCGGACGCGGTGTTCCTCGGCCGCGAGCTGCTCCGCAACCCCTCCTGGGCCCGGCACGCGGCGCGTGAGCTCGGCGGCACGGTCCACGTGCCGGACCAGTACCACCGCTCGGTCTGACCCCTGCGCCGGGCGTCGCGCCGGTGACCCGGGGTGCCCTGTCGCGCCCCGGGTCACCGGCCTTCATGATTCCTGGCCGAATATGTTCTGCGCACGGCGTTGACCAGAAAGCGCTTACCGCCTACGTTCCGTTCAGCAGCGTGACCGGCACACCTCCGCCGGCCGCGCGAGCCGCACCATTCCGAACGTCGTTCATGTACATGGCTCGTACCCCCACACCACGACAGAAGGAACGACATGACTTCCGCGACACGACCACGCGCCCGCAGGCGCGCACTCACGGGCACACTCGCCATCCTGGGGCTCTCGGTTGGCATGGCCATGGCCACCGGCGCCTCGGCGGGCGCGGCCACCTGGCCGACCCCCGACGGCAGCCAAGGCGTCTCCTCCACCATCTCCGTGTCCGGCACCAAGGACTACGGGATGAAGCGCCTCTACGGCACCGGCGACCTCGGCTCGGGCAGCCAGGACGAGGACCAGGGCCCGATCCTCGAACTGGCCGACGGCGCGGTCCTGAAGAACGTGATCCTGGGTGCCCCCGCCGCCGACGGCGTCCACTGCAAGGGCTCCTGCACGCTGCAGAACGTCTGGTGGGAGGACGTCGGCGAGGACGCGGCCACGTTCAAGGGCAAGTCGTCCGGGGCGGTCTACACCGTCAGCGGCGGCGGGGCCAAGGAAGCGAGCGACAAGGTGTTCCAGTTCAACGGAGCCGGAACGCTGAACGTGTCCAACTTCGCGGTGAAGAACTTCGGCACCTTCGTCCGCTCCTGCGGCAACTGCTCCACGCAGTACAAGCGGACGATCAACCTCAGCTCCATCGAGGTGAACTGGAAGGGCAGCAAGCTCGCCGGCATCAACACCAACTACGGCGACAGCGCGACCCTGCGGAACATCACGATCATCGGCGACAGCAGCAAGAAGATCGTCCCGTGCCAGAAGTACATCGGCAATGACGACGGCGACGAGCCGGACACCAACGGCTCGGGTCCCGACGGCACCTACTGCAAGTACGCGTCGTCCGACATCACCTACCGGTAGCCCTCACGGGCGGCCGCCGTACGGGAGGCCCGTGGTGTCCCGTACGGCCGGCCGCTCCGGGCGGGCGCTCGATGTGCCGGAGGAGCTCAGCCGGCCGGAGGGCCACGAGCCGGGCGCGCGGGTCGGCCCGTTCCACGGGGCCCCGGCCCGTCGCCGTGATCACCACCAGTTCCCGGTCGCCGTCCCACGCCGGCGGCGACCATCCGGCTGAGCGCCGCGCGAAGCGTGGACCCGCCGGCGTCGAAGCCTGACCGGGGCCGTGCCTTTCGCACGCTTCCCGCGACGGCCGGGCCGGACGCCGCCGTGGAGCGCGCGCTGCCGGGCGGTGACTGACGGCCGGCACCGGGAAACCGTGCGCCCGCCGGCCCGTCGTCCGGCCGCCGCACCGGCCCGACCTGCGGCGCGGGCCGATCCGGGGGTGACTGTCAGTGCTGGGGTGCAGACTGACCGCAGTCCGGAATCAGGACGTCGAGGACGACGTCGCGGAGGTGATCGGCATGACCGAAGTACTGCTCGCCGTGGGCACCCGCAAGGGTCTGTTCATCGGGCGCCGGCGGGGTGGCGCCTGGGAGTTCGACGAAAGCCCCTACTTCAACGCGCAGGCCGTGTACTCGGTCGCGATCGACACCCGGGAGGCGACACCACGGCTGCTGGCCGGCGGTGACAGCGCGCACTGGGGCCCGTCGGTGTTCCACTCCGACGACCTGGGCCGCAGCTGGACGGAGCCGGCCCAACCCGCCGTCAAATTCCCCCAGGACACGGGGGCCTCGCTGGAGCGGGTCTGGCAGTTGCACCCGGCCGCGGCCGAACCCGGCGTGGTGTACGCGGGTACGGAACCGGCCGCGCTCTACCGGTCGGAGGACCGCGGGGAGTCCTTCGAGCTGGTCCGGCCGCTGTGGGAGCACCCCACGCGGTCGAAGTGGGTGCCGGGCGGCGGCGGTGAGGGCCTGCACACCGTGCTCACCGACGAGCGCGATCCGCGGGCGGTGACGGTAGCCGTCTCCACGGCGGGCGTGTTCCGCACCCTGGACGGCGGTGCGAGCTGGTCCCCGGCCAACTCCGGGGTGTCCGCGGTGTTCCTGCCCGACCCGAACCCGGAGTTCGGGCAGTGCGTGCACAAGGTGGCGCGGGACGGGGCCGACCCGGACCGGCTGTATCTGCAGAACCACTGGGGTGTGTACCGCAGCGACGACGGCGGCGGGCACTGGACGGACATCGGCGAGGGCCTGCCGTCGACGTTCGGCTTCACGGTGGTCGCCCATCCCCGTCGTGGTGACACGGCGTACGTGTTCCCGATCAACGCCGACTCCGACCGGGTGCCGGCCGACCGGCGCTGCCGGGTCTACCGGACGGCGGACGCGGGCAAGAGCTGGGAGCCGCTCTCGGCGGGGCTGCCGCAGGGCGATCACTACGGCACGGTACTGCGCGACGCGATGTGCCACGACGGCGCGGACCCGGCCGGCGTCTACTTCGGAAACCGCAACGGCGAGGTGTACGCGTCGGCCGACGACGGCGACAGCTGGCGGCAGCTGGCGTCGCACCTGCCGGACGTGCTGTGCGTGCGGGCGGCGGTCGTCGGCTGATCGGCCGCGGGATCCCCGGCGAGAGCGTGCCTTCCCCGTACCGCGACGGCTCCCGGTTCGTCGAGTGCCGCACCGGCGGAGTCCCGGTCACCCCGGGCCAGGGTGGACGGCAGCGGCGGGACGTCCCGCGCCGGGCCGGCGCACCGGCCTGGTCGGCCCGCCGACCGTCGTCGGGACCGGGGGCTGGCAGACGATCAGGCGCATCTCCTGACCCCGCCCCGTTGGAACAGTGGCCGGCCGCCCGCGCGGCCGGCCACTTCGCCGTCGCGGGGGATCTAGGGGAGCCGCCACTCGACCGGTTGCGCGCCCTGGCGCATCAGCAGGTCGTTGGCACGGCTGAAGGGACGCGAGCCGAAGAAGCCGCGGTCGGCCGACATCGGTGACGGATGAGCCGACTCGATCGCCGGGAGGTCCCCGAGCAGCGGACGGCAGTTGCGGGCGTCCCGCCCCCACAGGATGGACACCAGCGGCTTGCCGCGCTCCGCCAGCGCGCGGATCGCCTGCTCGGTGACCTCCTCCCAGCCCTTGCCCCGATGGGCGGCCGGCTTGCGGGGGGCCGTCGTCAGCGCCCTGTTCAGCAGCAGCACGCCCTGCTCGGTCCACGGGGTCAGGTCCCCGTTCGACGGTCGGGGCAGCCCCAGGTCGGAGTGCATCTCCCGGAAGATGTTCTCCAGGCTTCCCGGGAGGGAACGCACCTCGGGCGCCACCGCGAAGCTGAGCCCGATCGCCATGCCCGGCGTCGGATAGGGGTCCTGGCCGACGATCAGGACGCGGACGTCGTCGAAGGGCTGCTGGAAGGCTCGCAGGACGTGGGGCCCGGCGGGCAGGTAGGTGCGCCCGGCGGCTATCTCCGCGCGCAGGAAGTCGCCCATCGCGGCGACTCGGCCGGCCACCGGCTCGAGGGCTTTCGCCCAGCCCGCTTCCACCAGTTCATGCAAAGGTCTCGGTGCCACGCACGGACTCTAGCGACATCGGGGGCCCGGCTCACAGCCGAGTCCCCACCGTTCGGGAGGCCCGGGGACGCTAGTGTTCCCTCCTCGTCACGATCGGCGGTGCCGCGCACCCGTGCGGCCCGTCGCAGGAGGGGAAGGGGGAAGCCCGTTGCGTCCCGTCACCGGTCCGCCCGACGGCCGTCGCCAAGACCGTTCCACCCCCTGCCCCGGACGCCCGGAGCACGAAGAACCCTCGGCCGGTGAGGACGCGGACCGGTGGCTGCCGTGACGGGGCCCGGCTATCTCGCCGTGGACTCCGGGGGTTCCGGCCTGCGGGTCGTCGTCGGCGCCGGTGGGCGCGGGCCGCTGGCCCGGGCCGCGTCGGGGGAACCGGTGCGCACCGGGGCTCGGGGCATCGACCCGGACGACCTCCTGGAGCAACTGCTGCCGATGGCCCGGGCCCTGTGCGCCGAGGCGGGCGTCGGCCGGCTGGACACGGCGGTGGTCGGCGCGGCCGGGATGGCCAGTCTGGGGGGCGCCCTGCGCGCGGAGCTGCCGGCCTCACTGATTCGTGAACTGGGCGTGCGCAGGGTGGCGTTGGCCGCCGACGCGGTCACCGCGTACGTCGGTGCCCTCGGACCCCGGCCCGGTGCGGTGATCGCCGCCGGCACGGGCCTCATCGCGATCGGCACCGATCTGACGCGCTGGCGGCGGGCGGACGGCTGGGGGCACCTGCTGGGGGACTGCGGCGGCGGCGCCTGGATCGGGCGCGCCGGCATGGAGGCGGCGCTGCGCGCCCATGACGGGCGGGAGGGCGGCTCCGCGCGGCTGCTGGCGAGCGCCGAGGACATGTTCGGGCCCGCGGCCGGCCTGCCCGGCCGGCTGTATCCGCGGGCCGACCGGCCGGCCGTGCTCGCGTCCTTCGCGCCCCGGGTGGGCGAGTGCGCGGCCGGCGGCGATCCGGTCGCCGTGGCCGTCCTGCGGGCGGCGGCCCGGCACATGGCCGACTCCGCGGCGGCGGTGTGTCCGGCGGAGGGCGAGCCGGCCGTCGGTGTGACCGGGGGCCTGTTCCGTATGGGTGCCGACCTGACCGGCCTCGTGGACGAGGAGCTGTCGAAGCGGCTGCCGCGGGCCCGGCGTATCACGGCGGAGGGGGACCCGCTGCACGGGGCGGTGCGTATCGCGGAGGACCTCATCATCGGCTCGTTCACCCTTCCGGGTGACGCCGCCCTGCTGAGCCTGACGGCCCCGGAAGGTGACGACGCCGCTCGCGCAGCCGACGCCCTTACGTAACCCATCAGACAAAACCGGACGGATACCGCTCACCTGCCCCCTCCCCGAACAGGGGAGCCCAGGAAGCCACTAACATGCCGCAACATGAGCACCCCCACTGGGCCCGCGTCCGGCCTGCCCGTACGAATGCCGCGCCCCCGCCAGCCCGGACGGCACCGCCGTCCCGAACCCCTGGTGGCTCCCGAGGACGCGCCCGCGCTCGTTCTCGCCGTGCCGGGTACGCCCAGTAGTGCCACCCGTTCCCTCGCCGACGAGGTCGTGAGCATCGCCCGTTCCGAGCTGCCCGGCCTGGACGCCCGGATCGGCTATCTCGACGGCGACGGCGAGGAGTTCCCCACCCTGACGTCCGTCCTCGCGCACGCGGCCGGGGAGCGCACGGCCCGCTTCGAGCAGGCCCGCGCCGCCGGTATGGACGTCAACGAGCCCGACGGCCCGGTCGCCGTCGTCGTGCCCCTGCTCGCCGGCCCGGACAGCTCCCTGCTGCGCCAGGTGCGCCAGGCCGTGATGGACAGCCGTGTCGCCGCCGAGCTGACCGATGTGCTGGGTCCGCACCCGCTGCTCGCCGAGGCGCTGCACGTGCGGCTGTCCGAGGCCGGTCTGGCCCGCGCCGACCGTGCCCGTCTGTTCACCGTGGCCACCGCCGCGGACGGCATCATCCTGGCCTCCGTGGGCGGTGACGAGGCCGTGCAGGCGGCCGGGATCACCGGCATGCTGCTCGCCGCGCGGCTCGCCGTACCGGTCATGGCCGCGGCTCTCGACCAGGAGGGTTCCATCGCCTCCGTGGCCGAGCAGCTGCGCGGCTCCGGTTCGCAGCAGCTGGCGCTGGCGCCGTACCTGATCGGCCCGGAGATCGACGCGAGCCTGATCGAGGAGGCCGCGAAGGAGGCGGGCTGCTCCGCCGCCGAGGCGCTCGGTCCCTACCCGGCGATCGGCAAGCTGGCCCTGGCCAAGTACACGACCGCGCTGGGCATCGCCCCTCAGCAGGCGCAGAGCACGCCCGCCCACTGAGGCACCGCGCCTACGCAGGACGCCGAAAGGGCCCACCCCGGACTCCGGGGCGGGCCCTTCGTCATGAGTCGGACGCGGGCCGGCCGGTGACCACGCAGGTCGCGGCGGGCACCGGCATCGAGCCGCCGCGCCGCGGCACACCCGTTTCCGGGTCGAGCGAGAACCAGGTCACGTCCCCGGAGCGCTCGTTCGCGACATACAGGACACCGTCACAGACGGTGATCGCACGGGGCCAGCGCCCGCCGCAGGACACGGTGGTGCGGGGGGTCAGGACGTCGCCGTCCCCCTCGACCGCGAACACGGACAGGACGTCCTCCCCGCGGGTCGCGGTCCACACGAAGCGGCCGTCGGACGAGACGGCCACACCGGAGGGGTAGGCGTCGCCGGCCGGGGTGCCCGGCAGGACCGGGATCTCGGCGAGCGGCCGCAAGCCGCCCTCGACGGCCTCCCAGCGGCAGACGACGAGGGAGGGGCTGAGCTCGTTGAGGACGTACGCGTACGCACCGTGCGGGTGGAAGGCCAGGTGGCGCGGCCCCGAGCCCGGGCGCAGGGCGATCTCCCGGTGCGGCACGGGGGCGCCGTCCGTCAGGGTGAACACCCGTACCGAATCGGTGCCGAGGTCGACGCAGACCGCCCAGCGGCCACTCGGGTCGGGCTGCACCTGGTGGGCGTGCGGGCCCTGCTGGCGCTGCGGGTGGGGGCCGGATCCGGTGTGCCGGAGCACTCCGGAGACGGTACGCCCGAGACCGCCGTCCGGACGGACCGGTACGGCGCTGACGCTGCCGGAACCGTAGTTCGCGGTGAGGAGGTGGCCGGCGAAGAGGCTCAGGTGGGTCGGCCCGCCGCCGCACACCGGGACCGCGGTCCCGGCCGGTTCCGGGCCGTCGCCGGTCACGCGGAAAGCGGCCACCGCGCCCTCGGCCGTCTCACTGACCGCGTACAGCATGCGGCCGTCCGGCGACAGGGCCAGCCAGGACGGATCGGGTACGGCGTTCACCGTGCTCACGGCGGTCAGCGCGCCGCTGCCCGGGGTGACGGCCGCGGTGACGATGCCCGGGCCCCCCGCCGCCGTGAACGACCCGATGAACGCCCGCCGCCCGCCGTCCGCCACGACTGTCCCCTCTCGTCCGCTGCCGACCGGGGTGACGGTAGCAGCTCACCGGGCAAGGTCTGGACCAATCGGCCGAGAGGTCGTGCCGGGCGTCAGGCGCCGACCAGCGGGGAGCCGGGGGGTGTCCGCAGTGGTGCGGCCAGTTCCGCGAGGGCGCGTTCCAGGCCGTGGAGGTGGGCCAGGGCGGGCTCCGAGACCACCGGGGCCGTCCGTACCGCGATGTCCCGGCCGCCGGTGAGCGCCTCGACCGCGGCCTCCACCCGCCAGCAGGCGGCGGCGAGCCGGGCGTCGTGCGAGGCCTCCGGGTCGGCGGCGACCGCCACCAGGCCGCGGATCTCCCGGGCGCAGTCGTCGAGCAGGGCGAGCACCCGGCGGGCGCGCCGCTTGCGGCCGAGCAGGGGGTTCAGCGGGTGCACCAGCGGCGCGACCGAGAGGCGCACCCGGGCGAGGAGCTCCTCCAGCTCCGCCACCATCGGCGCCGGGTCGGCGTCCGCCCTCCCGGCCAGCCGGGCGCCGGCCTCGGCGGTGCAGGCGTGGACACAGCGCAGGGCCCGCTGGATCCAGGCGTCGGTGACGCTGTGCGTGGTCACCGGCAGGACGAAGGCCACCGCCAGCGCGGCGCCGAGCGCGCCGACCCCGGTCTCCACGAACCGCAGCGCCAGCAGTCCGGGGGACAGCACGCCGAGCAGGCCGTAGAGCATGGCCGCGAGCACCGTCACCCAGAGCATCATCCAGGTGTAGGACACGGCGGCGGTGTAGAAGATGCCGAACACGCAGACGCCGACGACCAGCGCCGTGAGCAGCCCTTCCCCGTGCGCGGGTACGGCGACGAACATCGCCAGGCCGATGCCGATGACCGTGCCCAGCACCCGCCGGAAGCCGCGGACCAGGGTCTCGCCGCGTGAGGTGGTGTTGACGAAGACCCACCAGGTGGCTCCCACGGCCCAGTACCAGCGCTGCCCCGACACCAGCTGGCCCACGACCAGGGCGAAGCCCGCGCCGGCGGTCGCCTGGACCGCCTGGCGGGTGGTCACCCGGGCCAGTCCGGTGCCGGCGGGCGGCGCCGGCACGACCGCGGGGGGCAGCCGGCGCTCGTAGCACCACAGCCCGAAGCGCACCGCGGCCGCGGTGAGCACGGACAGCAGGACGGAGGCGGACAGCCCGGGGAGCTGGGCCGTCTCCGCGTGCAGGAACTGGGCCACGAAGTACGTCATGAAGGCGAAGACGCCGAGGCTGTGCCCGCGGGGGCCCCAGCGCCGCGCGTACACACCCAGCCCGACGACGGCGAGGAAGGTCAGGTCGCGCGCCACCGGGTGGTCGTGCAGCAGGGCCGCGGCGGCGAGCACCGGCAGGCCGGCGGCGGGCAGCAGCGCCGTCGTGACGGCCTGGCCGCGGACCGTGGCGTCGGTGACGGTGAACAGGGCGAGCAGGGCGGCGAGCCCACCGGTGACGACCCCCGTGAGCGACTGTCCGGTCAGGCCGCAGACGACGACGGCCAGCCCGATGCCGAGCACCGCCCGCGCCGCGAAGCGCAGCCGGATCCGGCCCGGGTCCGGAGCCATGAACACCCTCTTCAGCACCGCTTACCGCCCCCTGGGATTCGTTCGTGTGCCGTGGCACGAAAAAGGCGCCGCGGGGTCCGCAGCGCCATCGACGGATCCATATCAGCATCTCCCCCGCCAGTGGCTCAACCGGCACTCGTAGGAGTGAGCCATTGGTACAGTGTTTACGGCACATCTACGGCCATCGACGTGCCAATGGCCGACACCTGGACCTGATGCCCCATGGCCGTGGACGAGCTGGACACCCGCATCCTGCGACTGCTGCTGGAGCAGCCGCGCACCAGCGTGCGGGAGTACGCGCGGATCCTCGGGGTCGCCCGGGGCACCCTGCAGGCCCGTCTGGACCGTATGGAGCGCGAGGGCGTGATCACCGGCACCGGACCCGCCCTCTCCCCCGCCGCGCTGGGCCACCCCGTGCTGGCCTTCGTGCACATCGAGGTCACCCAGGGACACCTGGACGAGGTGGGCGAGGCACTGGCCGCCGTACCGGAGATCGTCGAGGCGTTCTCCATCACCGGCGGCGGTGACCTGCTGACCAGGGTCGTCGCGCGCGACAACGCGCATCTGGAGGACGTGATCCAGAAGCTGATCGGCCTGCCCGGGGTGGTGCGCACGCGCAGTGAGGTGGCTCTGCGTGAGCGCGTTCCGCACCGGCTGCTGCCGCTGGTGGAGTCCATCGGCCGGACGGCACGGAGGTGAACCCTGCATCGCCGTTCCCCACGTCGCCACGCAGGCCGGTGCCCCGGAATTGGCCACCACCGGCCTGCTGGTGCGCGGCGGGCAGGCCGCATTCACGGCGCGGGCCGCGCACGCCTGGCTGACGGACTCCGCCCGGCGTTCCTGACGGTGCCCGCCGTCGGCGTGTCCTCGCCGGGACCCACGTGCGGTCCCCGCGACGCGACCGGAATTTCTTTCCCGAACGGTGATTGACTCGCGCCTCCCGTCCGTACTTCCTGCTGTTGGGCCGTTGATATCCCAGGAGGCACGATGCGCATCTCGCGCAGCACGGCAGGAACCGCGTTCGTGGGCGGAGCCATGATCCTCACCCTCACCGCGCTCGCCTACCCCACCATGCTGGGCGTTCAGAACACATCGACCAAGCCGGACCGGGTGGTGGCCAACACCAACTACGGCCCGCTGACCGAGGCGGACCGCGACTTCGTGGTGAAGGTGCGCGCGGCCGGTCTGTGGGAGCACCCCCTGGGCCTGCTGGCGATGGAGCGGGGGACGACGCCGGAGATGAAGGAGGCGGGCGAGCACCTGGTCGTCGGTCACGGCCGGCTCGACGCCAGCTGCCGCAAGATCTCCGTGGAGCTCGGCATCACGCTGCCGAACGTGGCGTCTCCGCAGCAGCAGGGATTCGTGGAGACGGTGAAGGCCACCAACGGCAAGGAGTTCGACTCCACGGCGGTGAACATCATGCGCGTGACGCACGGGCAGATCTTCCCGGCCATCGCCAACATCCGGGCCAACACCAGGAACACCATGATCCGGCAGCTCGCCGACCAGGCCAACGACACGGTGCTCGACCACATCACGGTGCTGGAGAAGACGGGGCTGGTCAATCACGAGCAGGTCAACTTCCAGCAGACCAGCCCGCCCAAGATGCCGCAGGAGGCGGTGACGCCGCCGGCACCGCAGCCGGGCGCACAGGTCCTCGCGCTGGAGATCCCCAAGGGGCTGGAGGACCTCAACACGGCATCCCCGGCGCCGTCGCCGTCCTCGACGATCAAGTAGCGGCGAACCCCTACGGTCACGACCCGCGGCGGGGCCTGCCCCGCCGCGGGTTCTTCGTCGTGCCGCCGGTGCCCGAGCGGCGGCCCCGGCCGCCGGCCGGCTGCCGGCGCCGGGCGCCGCCCGTGTCGGCGCGCTCGCGCTCGCGCTTCTTCTCCTGCTCCGGCCGGGCGCGGCCGCGGGTGCTGTTGACGGTCCGGCCGCGGACGATCCCGATGAAGTCCTCCACCTGATCCGTGGTCGCCGCCTCGGGCCAGGCCAGCGCGACGCTCGACTCGGGAGCGTCCTCGAGCGGCCGGTGGGTGAGGTCCTTGCGGTGGTGCAGCCGGGCGAGCGAGAGCGGGACGACGAGCACGCCGATCCCGGCCGCGACGAGTTCGACCGCGTCGGCGGTGGTGGCGGGACGTTCCAGGGCGGGCCGTCCGGGCAGCTCCTCCCAGGCGAGGACGTCGTCGAGGGGGTGCAGCACGATGTCGTCGGCCAGGTCCTCGGGTGACACCGTGTCGGCCGCGGTGGCGAGGTGGTCCTTCGGCACGACGACGACCGTCTGCTCGGTGTAGAGGGGGATGGCGCTGAGGACCGTGCGGTCGACGGGCAGCCGGACGAGGCCGGCGTCGGCCTCCCCGCCCAGCAGCAGTCCCTGCGCCGCCGCGGCGGGCACCTGGGTGAGGGCCAGCGGGACGTCGGGCAGCCGCTCGCTCCAGACGCGCACCCATTTGTCGGGCATCACCCCGGGTACGTACACGAGCCGGAACGAGGGGGACACTTCCGAGGCTGTCACCCCGCCAGGTTACCGGCCGTGGTCGGCGGTCGCGCACACGCTCGATACCCTGGACGCCATGACGCAGCACCAGAGCACCCAGACGATGAAGCCCGCGACCGCGGCGAAGAAGCTGGGTGTGTACCTCGACGCCACCCCCGCCGACTTCCGGGAGGGTGTCGTCTCCCGCGCCGAACTCGACGCGCTCCAGACGGATCCGCCGCAGTGGCTGCGGGACCTTCGGCGTGACGGACCCCATCCCCGGCCGGTGGTCGCGGCGAAGCTCGGCGTGTCCATCGCCGGTCTCGCGCGCGGCGGGGTCACCGAGGCCCTCACCACCGAGCAGATCGAGACGCTGAAGCAGGAGCGCCCCGAGTGGCTGGAGCGGGAGCGCGCCACCCAGGCCGAGGTCCGCAAGGAGGCGGCACGCATCAAGAAGCGGAACGAGGAGCGGGCGCGGAGCGGCGGCTGACACGACGCGCGGGGCCCGGGTCACCCGGGCGTACCGCGTTCGCCCACCCCCGGCCGGTTCTCCCGGTCCGGGGGTGTCGTCGTCGGCCGGCCGGGCGGGCGCCGCCGGCCTCGGCCGCGGCGAGAACGCCGGCCCGCGCCACCCCTTCCGGTGGGTGGAAACATCCATCAGCATGGCCGCACGCGCCGGCAGCGGCGCAGCCGACCGTGCCCGGGGTGGGACCCGACGGCCCGGATCTCGTCGCCGTCGACCGCGCGTTCCTGCTGGACGCGGTCGCGGCGGGGGCAGGCGACCGGCTGGTCCTCGAGTTCGGCACGCCCACCGCGCCCCTCGCGATCCGACGGCCGGACGACCCGCACACGTTCTCCCTGCTGATGCCGGTGCGGCTGGAGAACTGGCCAGGAGGGCACTGAAGATCTTGGCCGGTCTCCCGGCAAGATCTTCAGCCCCTCCTAGTCCCTGTCCTCCACCGGTTCCAGCGTCTCCGCGGCCGGCGTCGCGCCCTGTGCGGGCACGGCGTCGGGCGCCGGCGTACGACGGGAATCCAGCCACAGGGCGATCGGCTCGGTGTAGCGCGCCGTGAGGGGGCCGAGGACGACCAGGACCAGGACGTACGCCGTGGCCAGCGGGCCGAGGTCCGGTTCGATGCCGGCGGTGACCGCGAGACCGGCGATGACGATGGAGAACTCGCCGCGGGCGACGAGCGTGCCGCCCGCGCGCCAGCGGCCCTTGGGGGAGATCCCGGCCCGGCGGGCCGCCCAGTACCCGGTGGCGATCTTCGTCAGCGCGGTGACGACGGCGAGCGCGAAGGCGGGCAGGATCACCGGCGGGATGGACTGCGGGTCGGTGTGCAGGCCGAAGAAGACGAAGAACACCGCGGCGAACAGGTCCCGCAGCGGCGCCAGCAGGTTGTGCGCGCCCTCGGCGACCTCCCCGGACAGGGCGATGCCCACCAGGAACGCGCCCACGGCCGCCGACACCTGCAGCTGCTGGGCCAGTCCCGCGACCAGCAGGGTGAGCCCCAGCACGACCAGCAGCAGCTTCTCCGGGTCGTCGCTGGAGACGAAGCGGGAGATCACCCGGCCGTAGCGGACGGCGACGAACAGCACGAGCCCGGCGACGCCCAGCGCGATGGCCAGGGTGACACTGCCCGTGGCGAGACTGACGCCGGCCAGCAGGGCGGTGATGATCGGCAGGTAGACGGCCATGGCCAGGTCCTCGAGCACCAGGATGCTGAGGATGACGGGGGTCTCCCGGTTGCCGAGCCGTCCGAGATCCCCGAGGACCTTGGCGATGACGCCGGAGGAGGAGATCCAGGTGACACCGGCCAGGACCACCGCGGCGACCGGGCCCCAGCCGAGGAGCAGGGCCAGGGCGGCGCCGGGCAGGGCGTTCAGCGCCATGTCCACGAGACCGGCCGGGTACTGGGTCTTGAGGTTGGAGACGAGGTCGCTGGCCGTGTACTCCAGGCCGAGCATCAGCAGCAGCAGGATCACGCCGATCTCGGCGCCGATCGCGACGAACTCCTCGCTCGCGCCGAGCGGCAGCAGCCCGCCCTCGCCGAACGCGAGACCGGCCAGCAGATAGAGGGGGATGGGGGAGAACTGAAGGCGTCCGGCGAGACGTCCCAGCAGACCGAGACCGAGGATGATCGCGCCGAACTCGATCAGGAAGATCGCGGAAGAGTGCACGCGCTCACTCCCGCCCGAGGATCTCGGCGGCGGCCTCGATGCCCTCGCGGGTGCCGATCACGATCAGGGTGTCCCCGCCGGCCAGCCGGAAGTCCGGCGCGGGGGACGGGATGGCCTCCGCACGGCGCAGCACCGCCACGATGGACGCACCGGTGTCGGTGCGCATGCGGGTCTCCCCCAGCAGCCGGCCGTTCCAGTGGGACACGGAGGACAGTTCGATGCGCTCGGCGACCAGCCCCAGGTCGGTGGTGTGCAGCAGGTTGGGACTGTGGTGGGCGGGCATCAGCGCGTCGATGAGCGCGGCCGACTCGGCGACCGTCAGACGCAGGGACCGGGCGCAGGCGTCCGGGTCGTCGGAACGGTAGACGTTGACCGTGCGGGCACCGTCGCGGTGCGCGATCACGGACAGGTGCTCGTGCTCACGCGTGGTGAGGTCGTATTTCACGCCGATGCCCGGCAGCGGCGTCGCGCTCATCCGTGGAGCAGGCACAGCCCGTCCCCTTCCCGATTCTTTCCGTAGGTCGTCCGAGACGGGGTGCCTGACCGGCCGTCGCACGGCACGGTGATCCACCCCCACGGGGGTAATGGTGCCATCCCGCCGATCGGCCGGAACATGGGTGTTGTCACGGAGGGACGGGGCTCCGGAGCAAGCAGGAGGATGCCCGGGGGACACCGTGTCGCCGCCGGGCGGGGAGCACTTCCCACGAACGGGGGCGGGGTGAGGGCGGGTACGTGCCGTCCGCCATGGGTACTCGGAGTCGTCTCCGGGGACGGAAGCGTGGAGCCGGGGACGGGAGTGTGCTGTGGACGACACGGTGATCGTCGGAGTGGACGGCTCGCCGTCCAGTCTCGCCGCGGTCGACGTCGCGGCGTGGGAGGCGCGGCTGCGCGGTGGACGGCTTCGGATCGTGCACGCCTTCAGCCGCCCCACCGACCTGGATCCGATGGTCCAGGGGGTGCTGGCGCAGGCCGAGCAGCGCGCCCGTGACCGGTCTCCGGGGCTGGAGATCGCCCGGACCGTGGCGTCCGGTGAGACGCTGACGGTGCTGCGGAGCGAGTCCGCGCACGCGGTGCTGACGGTGGTCGGCGAGCGGGGCCGTACCGGGTTCGGTGGGCTGTTGCTGGGCTCGACGGTCGTCCAGCTCGCCGCGCACGGGCACGGCCCGCTGATGGTGGTCCGGGGCCGGGAGGATCCGCGGGGCCCGGTCCTGCTGGCGGTGGACGGCTCTCCGGCCGGGAACGCGGCGGCGTCCTTCGCGTTCGCCGAGGCCGCGCTGCGCGGGGCTCCGCTCGTCGCGATGCACGTGTGGAACACCTGGAGCGAGCCGACGCCGTACGAGGGTCCGGCCGACCCGCTGGGCGTGGTGGTGGATCTCGACCGGCTCGAGGAGCGGCACCGGCGGCTGACGGAGGAGGCGGTGGCACCGTGGCGGGCCGCCCGTCCGGAGGTCGCCGTGGAGTTCCGCGTGGAGCGGGCCCGGGTACGTCACGCGCTGCTGGACGCGGCGCGTGAGGCACAGCTGGTGGTGACCGGGGCGCGCGGGCACGGCGGCTTCACGGGGATGCTGCTCGGCTCGGTCAGCCAGGCGCTGCTGTACCACGCCGACTGCCCGGTCACCGTCGTCCGCGCGGAGGGCGGCGGCTGAGGCAGCCTGCCGGGTCCCGTGCCGCGCACGGCCCTCACCCCCTCGGCGTCGCGCACGCCGGGCGTGGCGGGCTCACAGGGCGATCACGGCGCGCACCAGGGTGCCCTCGGCGGAACACCGCACCGAGGTGTCCACGGAGTAGGCGTCGACCAGCGCGAGTCCGCGGCCGAAGGGGGCGTCCATGTCGGCCGGCTCGCAGCGGGGCGCGGGGCGCTGCCGCCAGCGCCCGCCGTCGCGCACCCCCACGGTCAGGGAGGTGTCGTCGACCTCGAACATCACCTCGAGGTCGGGGCTGCCGCTGTGCAGGACGGCGTTGGTGCCCAGTTCGCTCACGATCACCGTGAGGGCCTCCTCCGCCGCTTCGGACAGCCGGTGGCTGCGGACCACCGCCCGTGCCAGCCGCCGCAGCCGCGGCACGGATCGCGGACAGGCCGGAAGGACGGCGGCGACGAGGAAGCCACCGGTGCGCGGCGACACCGTCTCCTGGGGCCGTTCGCCTCCCGTCGGCCCGACCGCCCCGAAGGCCGCCCCGACCGGGCTCGGATCAGTCACTCTTGTCACGCCGGACTCCTAGCTGCGCAGCCGACCTGGTCGGCGGCGGGGCCCACCGGTCCACCCGGGACCGCGGGACCTTACGTGCTCCACGCTGCCCGTCGTCCGCGGTGCCCGGCAATCAGGGCAGACTGAGTACGGATACGCAAACAACCGAGGACACGCGTGGAACGGGGTGACGAACCATGCCGGACGGCGCTGGGACGGGGGACGAAGCCGAGACGGCGCTGCGCGGACGACTCGCGTCGGCGCTCGACCCCCGGGGAGCCGGCCGGCCGGTGCTGCTGCTGGTCGAGGGCGCGGCGGGCACCGGCAAGAGCCGTCTGGTGGACCGGCTCTCGGCGGCGGTGGCAGGCTCGGCTCGCCGGACGGCACCCGGTGAGCCGCCGGCCGGCGCCGGACCGGAACTGCTCGTCGTCGAGGACGTGCACCGGGCGCCGGCCGACGACACCGCCCGGCTGCGCGCTCTGCTCGCCGACCCGCCCGCCCACTTCGCGTGCGTGCTGAGCTACCGCCCCGAGGAGCTCCCCGCACCGGGGCTGGTCCTCGGGCCCGACACCGACTTCCCGGCCGCCCTCACCGTCGTACGGCATGTTCTGGGGCCGCTCGACCTGACCGAGGTGCAGCGGGCGGCGGTCTCGGTGCTGGGAGCGGACCGCTGCACGCCGGGGCTGGCCGCCGCCCTGCACCGCGCTTCCGGCGGGGTCGCCCAGACGGTCGCGGATCTGCTCGACCTGCTGGCCGCCCTTCCCGCCGCCGGGCGGCCGCTCGCCCCGGAACTCGGCCGGCTCGACGTACCTCCCCGGCTCGACGCCCTCGTCCTGCGGCGTACGGCCGCCGTGCCGGAGGAGCACCGGCCGATCGTCTTCGCCGCCGCCGTGCTGGACGAGCCCGCCACGTCCCGCGACCTCGCCGTCGTGGCCGGGCTGCCCGGATGGGCGGGTGACGACGCCCTGTCCGCCGCGCTGCGGGCCGCCGTGCTCGAGGACCGCGGTGACGGCCGGTACGGCTTCGGCTCACCGCTCGCCGCGGCGGCCGCCCGCCGCGCGGCGGGCGGCCCGGCCCGTGAGGCACTGCACCGGCGGGCCGCGGCCCTGCTCGCCAGACGCCAGCCTGTCCCGTGGGAACGCGTGGCCGGCCACCGCCGCGCCTGCGGTGACGCGCGGGGCTGGCTGCACGCGGTCGAGCGGGCGGCCCTGCAGCTCGAGGACGCCGGTGAACAGCAGCGCGCCGCGAGCCTGCTGGAGTCGGCGCTCGCCACCGGGCCGGTTCCCGAGCAGGCCCGGTCCCGGCTGGCCAGGCTGCTGGCCCGCTGCGCGGTGGTGGGACTGCGCTCCGACGAGACGCTGGCGGTCCTCCGGCACATCGTCGCCGACCCTGGGCTCGCGCCGGCGGTGCGCGGCGAGATCCGCCTGGACCTCGGGTTGCTGCTGTGCAACCAGATGGGCGAGGTCATGGAGGGCCGGGACGAACTCGCCCGCGCGGTGGACGACCTGAGCGGCGAGCCGGTCCCGCTGGCCCGGGCGATGTCGGCGCTGGCGATGCCGTACGGACCGGACGCGTCGTTCGCCGAGAACGTCGCCTGGATCGAGCGGGCGGTGACGGTGGCCGAGGAGTCGGGCGACCCGGTGGTCCAGGCGGCCGTGGCCGCGAACCGGGTGAGTGTCCTGCTCAACGGCGGCGATCCGGCTGCCTGGCCGCTCATCGAGCGGCTGCCCCGCGACAGTGATCTCGTCGGCTGCCGCCAGCAGACCTCCCGGGGGCTGTGCAACGCGGCGGACGCGGTCGTGTGGCTCGGGCACTACGACACCTCCCGCGCGCTGCTCGCCGAGGGCGTCGCGCTGGCCGCGCGCAGCGGCGCCGCCTACGCCGAGCAGACCGGCCGGGGCTGCGCGCTCGTCGTCGACTGGGCCACCGGGCGCTGGCCGGGACTCACCGAGCGGTGCCGGGCCTTCGTCGAGGAGTCCGGCGACATGCCCTACCTCGCCTCCGACGCCCGCATGGTCCTCGGTCTGCTGGCCCTGGCCCGTGGCGAGTGGGCCGACACCCTCGACCATCTGACCGGCCCCGAAGCGGCCGACCTGGACACCGGCCCGGTGCCGATCTCGGCGACCGCGTCCGGGGCTCTGATCAGGCTCGCCCTCGCCCACGACGACGTCCCCGAGGCGGCCGACGCGGCCGCCGCCGCGTGGCGGCGACTGCGCGCCAAGGGAATCTGGGCCTGGGGTGCCGAACTCGCCCCGTGGGCGGTCGAGGCGACCCTGCGGTCCGGGGACACGTCCACCGCGGCCGCGATGACCGAGGAGTTCGCCGCGGGCCTGGAGGGGCGTGACGCGCCGTCGGCCGACGCGGCCCTCGCGTGGACCCGCGCCGTCCTCGCCGAGCACACGGGGAGGACGGCGGAGGCCGCCGCCTGCTACGAGGAGAGCGCCGCCGCCTACCGGAAGCTGCCCCGGCCCTATCACGCGGCCCTCACGTCGGCGGGCGCCGCCCGCTGCGCCCTCTCAATCGGCGGAAACGGCGGACGCGCCGTCGCCGCCCTCGCCGACTGCGCCTCGACCTTCGACGCCCTCGGCGCGACCTGGGACGCCGCCCGCACCCGCGCCGAGCTGCGCCTGCACCAGCCGGCGGCGGAGCGCCGGCCACCCGGCCGGCCCCGGTACGGAGACGTGCTCTCACCACGGGAGCAGGAGGTGGCGCAACTCGCCGCGGCGGGCATGTCCAACCGGGAGATCGCCGCCACGCTGCACCTCTCGCCGCGCACCGTGGAGCAGCATGTCGCGCGGGCCCTGCAGAAGACCGGCGTGCACTCGCGCCAGCAGCTCGCCCGGGCCCTCGGGTCGCCTGCGGATTGATCGAGTGTCCGTCGTTCCCGCCTTCCGTAGGCGGGAACGACGGCGTCCGCGCGGTCCGGGAGGCGCCGGGGGAGCCTGGTCCGGGGGTCAGCCGAGGAAGCTCAGCCGCACCCGGCGGTCGGGGTTGTCCCTGTTGGTGTCGACCAGGCAGACCGACTGCCAGGTGCCCAGTTCCAGCCGGCCGCCGACCACCGGGAGCGTCGCGTGGGGCGGCACGAAGGCGGGCAGGACGTGGTCGCGGCCGTGGCCGGGGCTGCCGTGCCGGTGCTGCCAGCGGTCGTCGGCGGGCAGCAGGGTGTGCAGGGCGGCCAGGAGGTCGTCGTCACTTCCGGCGCCGGTCTCGATGACGGCGATACCGGCGGTGGCGTGCGGCACGAAGAGGTTGAGCAGGCCGTCGCGGCCCGCCGCCGCCTCCCGCAGGAAGGACTCGCAGTCCCCGGTGAGGTCGACGACCCGCTCGTCGGAGCCGGTGGCGATGGTCAGGACTCGGGTGGTGAAGGCATCGGACATGCCCTCCATCCTGGCCGACACGGCCGGCTTCGCGCGGGAGCGCCGGCGGGAAGATCCACGACCGCCGCACTGTTGGTGGAAGCGTGAACGAGGTGCGCGAGGTCGAGGTGGTCGTCGTGGGCGCCGGGCAGGCGGGACTGGCCGGCGCCCACCACCTGCGGCGGGCCGGGTTCGAGCCGGACCGGGGCTTCGTGGTGCTGGACCACTCCCCCGGCCCCGGCGGCGCCTGGCAGTTCCGGTGGCCCTCCCTGACGTACGGCAAGGTGCACGGGATCCACGCGCTGCCCGGCATGGAGCTCACGGACGCCGACCCGGCGCGGGCGTCCTCCGAGGTGATCAGCGAGTACTTCGACCGTTACGAGCGGACGTTCGACCTGCGGGTGCGGCGGCCGGTGGACGTGCGGGCGGTACGGGAGGGGCCCGGCGGGCGGCTGCTGGTGGAGACCTCGGACGGCACCTGGGCGACGCGGGCGCTGATCAACGCCACCGGTACCTGGGACCGGCCGTTCTGGCCGCGCCACCCGGGTCAGGAGACGTTCCGCGGGCGGCAGTTGCACACCGCGCAGTACCCGGGGCCCGAGGCGTTCGCCGGGCAGCGGGCGGTCGTGGTGGGCGGCGGGGCCTCGGGCACCCAGCATCTGCTGGAGATCGCCCCGTACGCGGCGGCCACGACCTGGGTGACGCGGCGGCCCCCGGTCTTCCGTGAGGGCCCCTTCGACGAGGAGGCGGGGCGGGCGGCCGTGGCGCTCGTCGAGGAGCGGGTGCGGCAGGGGCTGGCGCCGCGCAGCGTCGTCTCGGTGACGGGGCTGCCGCTCAACGACGCCATCCGGCAGGGGCTCGCCGACGGCGTGCTCGACCGGCAGCCCCTGTTCGACCGGATCACGCCGGACGGTGTGGAGTGGGCGGACGGGCGCCGGGTGGCGGCCGACGTCATCCTGTGGGCCACGGGTTTCCGGCCCGCCGTCGGCCATCTCGCCCCGCTGCGACTGCGGGAGCCCGGCGGCGGGATCCGGGTGGAGGGGACCCGGGCGGTCGCCGACCCGCGGATCCACCTGGTCGGTTACGGCCCCTCGGCCAGCACCGTCGGGGCCAACCGGGCGGGACGCGCGGCGGTACGGGACATCAGGCGGCTGCTGGCGGAGGTGGAACCCCTCGCGGCCTGATGTCCGGGCCGGACCGGGTCATGTCCCCGCCGGTCCGCCGGACTTCGTCCGCTGGGCGTCGAACTCGGCGACGTTGCGCTGGTGTTCCGCGAAGTCGGCGGTGAAGCGGGTGTCGCCGGGCCTGACCGTGACGAAGTAGAGCCAGTCGCCCGGGGCCGGGTTGATCGCGGCGCGCACGGCCTCCTCACCCGGGTTGTCGATCGGGGTCGGCGGCAGGCCCATGCGCTGGTAGGAGTTGTAGGGGCTGTCGACCTCGGTGTCGGCCTCCGTCGTGCCGGGTGCGGAGCGGCCCAGGGCGTAGTGGACGGTCGAGTCCATCTGGAGGGGCATGCCCCGCTCGAGCCGGTTGAAGATCACCCGGGCCACCTTGCCCATGTCGGCCCTGGTCGCGGCCTCCGCCTGGACGATGCTCGCGACGGTGACCGCCTGGTAGACGTTCATCGCGTTGCGCTGCGCACCCGCGGCGATCGGGGCTCCGTTGAACTTCCTGTTGGCCGTGTCGACCATCCGCGCGAGCAGCTTCTGCGGGGTCGCGTTCTCCTGGAGCGGATAGGTGGCCGGGAAGAGGTAGCCCTCCGGATTGCCCTCGGCCTCGTTCGGCAGCTTCAGGGCCGCCTTGGCGAGGGACTTCTTCGTGGTGCCCGCGGGCAGCTCGAGGGTCTTGTCGATGGCGGCGTACACCTGGCTCGCCCGCCAGCCCTCCGGGACCACCAGGGTCGTGGGACGGGCCTCGTCGTCGCCGCCCATGATCAGCAGCGGCACCGCCACGGCGGTGCCGGCCACGACGGCCCCGAGCGCGGCGAGGGCGAGGCGGCCCCGGCGCGTCAGTCGGATCGTGCTCCGTGACGGAGTGTTCGTCTGCATGCGGGCACGGTAACCCGCATATCGCTACAAACCCGGCATATCTTCATTTCGTCGGTTCCAGTTGGGCGTCCCGGCGTACGAGGGCCGCGTAGCGTCCGCCCTGCTCGAGCAGTTCCTCGTGCGTACCGCGCTCGACCGCGCGACCGGAGTCGAGGACCACGATCTGGTCGGCACCGCGGACGGTGGACAGCCGATGGGCGATGGTGAGCGTGGTGCGGTCGGCCGACAGCGCGTCGAGGGCCCGCTGGACGGCGGCCTCGGTCCGGGTGTCCAGGGCGCTGGTGGCCTCGTCGAGCACCAGGACCGGCGGGTCGCGCAGGATCGTCCGGGCGATCGCCAGGCGCTGCTTCTCGCCGCCCGAGAACCGGTGGCCGCGCTCGCCGACCACGGTGTCGTACCCGTCGGGCAGGGACGCGATGTGGTCGTGGATCTGGGCCGCCCTCGCCGCCGCGTGCAGTTCCTCGTCGGTGGCGTCGGGCTTGGCGAAGCGCAGGTTGTCCGCCACCGAGGCGTGGAAGAGGTAGGTCTCCTGGGAGACGACGCCGACCGCGCGGGCCAGCGTGTCGAAGTCGAGGTCGCGGACGTCGATGCCGTCGAGGGTGACCCGGCCCCCCGTGACGTCGTACAGCCGCGGTACGAGATGGCCCAGGGTGGACTTGCCGGCTCCGGTCGGGCCCACGACGGCGAGGCTGCCGCCCGGAGGGACGGTGAGGTCGATGCCGTCGAGGACGGGCCCGCTCTTGTCGTCGTAACCGAACGTGACGTGTTCGAAGCGCACTTCGCCCTTGATCCGGTCGAGGCGCACCGGGTCCTCGCGTTCGGTGATGTCGACCGGGAGATCGAGGTACTCGAAGATGCGCTGGAAGAGGGCGAGCGAGGTCTGGATCTGGACGCCGGTGGACAGCAGGCTCACGGCCGGGCGGAACAGGCCCTGCTGGAGCGAGACGAAGGCGACGATCGTGCCGATGGAGACCTCCGGGCCACCCGTCTGCAGCGCGATGCCGGCCGTCCAGTAGATGACGGCGGGCATCGCGGCCATGACGACGGTGATGACGGCCATCCGCCAGCGGCCGGCCATGTTCGACCGCACCTCCAGGTCGACCAGGCGCTCCGACTCGTCCGAGAACGCGTCGGTCAGGGAGTCGGAGCGGCCCATGGTGCGGCCCAGCAGGATGCCGCTGACCGAGAGCGACTCGGTCACCGTGGCGGCCATCGCGGCCATCTGCTTCTGGCGCTGGGTGGTGATCCTCTTGCGTTCGTTGCCGACGCGGCGGCTGATCCAGACGAACACCGGCAGCAGCACCAGGGACACGACGGTCAGCCGCCAGTCGAGCGCGAGCATCGCGACGACGGTGGCGACCACGCTGGTGAGGTTGGAGACCAGGGAGGTCGCCGTGGACGTGACGGTGGCCTGCATGCCGCCGATGTCGTTGGCGATGCGCGACTGGACCTCACCGGTGCGGGTGCGGGTGAAGAAGGCGAGCGACATGCGCTGGAGCCGCCCGTAGACGGCGGTGCGCAGATCGTGCATCACGCGCTGGCCGACGGTCGTGGAGATGAGGGTCTGCAGCACGCCGAAGACGCTGGTGAGGACCGCGCTGAGGATCATGCCGAGCGCGAGCAGGCTCAGCAGCCCGGTACGGCCCTCGGGGATCGCGACGTCGAGGATCGCCTTCAGCAGGAACGGTGTGGCGACCGAGACCAGGGACGCGGCGCCGACGAGCAGGCCGACGACCGCGAGGCGGCCCCGGTAGGGGCGGAAGAGCTTCAGGATGCGCCGAACCTGCCGGGGGTGCTCCCCGGCGTCGGCGGGCGGGGTCCAGTCGGGTCGGTGGTCGGGGTGCATGGTCTCCTTCGGGACGGGTGCCGGTGAGTTGCCGCGGAGCGGGCGGAGCCGAGCCCATTGTTACCTGTACTCACAATGAACGGCATCCTGATAGCGTTCCCGCATGACCGCTCCCGATCCCGACGGCCTGCTGGCCGAGCAGCTGCTCCGGCTCACCCGCCGGGTGCACCGCATCCAGAAGCGCCATCTGGAGCGGCGCGAGCTCGGTGTCACTCCTGCCCAGTCACGGCTGCTGCGCACGCTCGCGCACTACGGTTCACCGCCCCGCATGGCCGACTTGGCCGAGCGGCTGGAGGTGGTCCCCCGGGCGGTGACCACGCTCGTCGACGGGCTGGAGGCGAACGGCAAGGTGCGGCGGGTGCCGGATCCGGCCAACCGGCGGGTGATCCGGATCGAGCTCACCGACGACGGGCGCGCGGCGCTGCGGGAACTGCGCGCGGCGCGCCGGACCGCGGCGGAGGAGATCCTGGCCCCGCTGGGGGACGAACAGCGCGAAAAGCTGGGCGAGTTGCTGAACGCCCTGGTCGACGGGACGGTCTCCCCGCCGTGCCGTGACGCGTCCGTCCGACGTCCGTGAGGTGACGTCCGGCCGGGTCGCCGGTTCCGGGCGGTGGGGGTGGAAAACCGGTTGCCCCGCCGTACGCGGCGGCGCCAACCTGTCACGGTTTGCTGCTTCCGTCCGCGGACGGCGCGCAGGCATGCCCGCGCCTCGCACGGGCACCGCTCCGCCCGGTGCGACCCCCTCCGCTTCTCCTTCCGCCGCCCGCTGACCGAGCCACTGGGACGTCATGCAGATCCAAGACCTTCCGTATCCCGACCCCGGGGTGCCCGACGCGCGCTCGGGCCCCCGTTTCCTGTGGTGGCTCTTCCGGAACCAGCTGTCCGGGCAGCTCACGTCGTTGGCCTGGGGCCTGCTGCACTTCGTCTCCGTCGCCTCGCTGCCGTTCTGCGTCGGTGTCGCCGTCCAGGCCGCGGTCGACCGCTCCGGCGGACGCCTCGCGCTGGCCGGGGGCCTGCTGGCACTGGCCTGCGTGGGCAACGCGGTGGGTGACACCTTCCTGCACCGCGCCGCCGTCACCAACTGGATCACCGCCGCCGCCCGCGTGCAGCAACTTCTGGGCCGCAAGGCCGCCACGCTGGGCTCCACGCTGACCCGGCGGGTCGCCGCCGGCGAGGTCGTGGCCGTCTCCACCGGTGACGTGGAGAAGGTCGGCTGGTTCGTCGAGGCCCTGTCGCGGTTCACCGCGGCCGCGGTCACCATCGCGCTGGTGTGCGCCGGGCTGGTCGTCTACCAGCCGGCACTCGGCGTCGTCGTCGCGGTCGGACTGCCCGTGCCGGCGCTCGCGGTGCTGCCGCTGCTGCCCCGCGCCACGCGGCGGGCGGACGCCCAGCGCGAGAAGGCCGGACGGGCCACCGAACTGGCCTCCGACACCGTCGCCGGGCTGCGGGTGCTGCGCGGCATCGGCGGCGAGGACCTGTTCCTCGACCGCTACCGGCGCGCCTCACAGGAGGTCCGCCACGCCGCCGTGCGCAGTGCGCGGATGTGGTCGCTGATCGCCGCCGTCCAGGTGATCCTTCCGGGGCTGCTGCTGATCACGGTGGTCTGGTACGGCGTCCATCTGGCCCGCGACGGCCGGATCGCCGTCGGGGAACTGGTCACCGTCTACAGCTCGGTCATGCTGCTCACCTACCCGGTCCGGCACTTCGAGGAGATCGCGATGGCGTACTCCTTCTCGCGTCCCTCGGCCAAGCGGGTCGCGCACGTGCTGTCCCTGGAACGGGCCACGGACACCGCGGGGTCACGGGCCGCCGAGACCCCGGCCGGTGACCTGTACGACCCGGCGACCGGACTGCTCGCCCCCGCGGGGCGGCTCACCGCGGTGGTCTGCGGGGACCCCGACGCGGCGGGACGGCTGGCCGAACGACTGGGCGGGCACGCCGCACAGCGGGGCACCTCGGTGCTGCTCGGCGGGGTGCCCCTCGACGAACTGCCGCTGGAGTGCGCCCGCGGGGCCGTCCTGGTGCAGGACAAGGATCCGGTGCTGCTCTCCGGCACCCTGCGCGAGCTGCTCGACGTGCCCGTCTCCGGCGCGGTCGACCCGCACGACGCACTGGACGCGGCGCAGTGCGGGGACGTGCTGGCGGCGCTGGTGCAGGGCTCACTCGGCGCCGACGACCCGATGGACGCCCGGATCACCGAACGCGGACGGTCCCTGTCGGGAGGGCAGCGCCAGCGCCTCTCGCTGGCCCGGTCGCTGGTCACGGACCCGGAGGTGCTCGTCCTCGACGAGCCCACCTCGGCCGTCGACTCGCACACCGAGGCCCGGATCGCCCAGGGCGTGCGCACCCTGCGGGCGGGCCGCACCACCGTCGTGTTCACCTCGTCCCCGCTGCTGCTGGACCGTGCCGACCGGGTGGTGTTCCTGCACGACGGCACCGTCGCCGCGGTCGGCAGCCATCGGGACCTGGTGCGCACCGAGCTCCGGTACCGGGCCGTGGTGACCCGCGAGACCGAGGACGAGGCCGCGCCGGGCGAGGCCGCCCTGGAAGGCGACGGCGTGTTGCGGGACGACCGGAGCCCGCGCGGACTGCGCGAGCCGGCCGAGCCGGCCGAGCCGGCCGAGCTGGATGAGCTGGATGAGCTGGATGAGCTGCGAGAGATCGAGGAGACGGCATGATCGGCGTCGTGCCACCGGCCTACGACCCGGCGGTCCCGACCACGGCCGGCACGCTGCCCGTGGGCGCGCCCGCGACCGTGCGCGCCTATGTCGCGGAGCTGCTGAGCCGGCACCGCCGGGCCTTCCTGCTGCTGATCACCGTGAACACGGTCGCCGTGATCGCCTCCATGGTGGGCCCTTACCTGCTGGGCGGACTGGTGGAGCGGGTCTCGGACCGGGAGCGGGAGCTGCACCTGGTACCCACCGCGGGCTTCTTCCTGCTCGCGCTGGCCGTTCAGGCGGTGTTCGTCCGGCAGGTCCGGCTGCGCGGGGCGATGCTCGGGGAACGGATGCTGGCCGACCTGCGCGAGGACTTCCTGGTGCGGTCGGTCGGGCTGCCGCCGGGAGTGCTGGAACGGGCGGGCACGGGTGATCTGCTGTCGCGGATCACGACCGACATCGACCGGCTCGGCAACGCGATGCGGG
>NZ_JFCB01000051.1 GCF_000725125.1 Streptomyces toyocaensis | reverse complement strand
GGACGAGTCCCGCGGCCGACGAGTCACCCCGCCCCCCGCACCCGACAGTCAACAGCCGCATCCGCCGGACCAGGTGGGCGTGGCCGTAAACGAACTGGTGCGTCGCACAAACATTTTCCGGCAGTCAGCGAAGCGTCACTTCACTGCCCTGATGAATCGCGACTATCAGGAGGGAAAGAGGCCACAGATTCCTCTCCAGAAGGCGAACGAGGTCCGGGAGATCCTGGACCACATCGAGCGCCTGGCGGACACCGACACCGCATTTCAGCAATGGTGTAACGACTACACGCACCACCGACAGGCGTTGCGCAGTGAGATCACCAACGCCCTCACGTCACTCAACGAACAATGGCGCAACTACGGCTACTTCTTGATGCTTCATTTCGGCGGCATCTGGAATACTCCCGAGCTGAAAGGCCACTCGGTCAACTACTCCTACAGCGAATATTTTCGCGCCATGTCCGCGGGCAATGTGCGGTCCCTGGACGAGGACCCCGCCGTCGTCGAGGCGCGCCGGCAACACGCGGCAAGCGGGAAAACGGACAGCCCGTGGGTCGACCAGAAGCGGGCGGAGATCGAGGCTGCCCTGCGCCGGTGTGTGCTGCGCCACTACTCGCCGGCCGATCGAGTAGAGCGCATTCTCGGGCCGGAGAACGCCCACCAGCCAGGCCCCGCACTCAAGTCCCAGGCGGTGCTGGAAGATGAGAACACCGGTTCCTTCGAGTACAACTCCGGGTCCTACGACATCGAACACCTGGCCGACCATGGATTCGTCTTCTTCTACATCGAGCCTGCGGTTTCCACATTCCGTGCCAGCCGGTTCGGCGGCGACGACCCCGCCCGTATCACGGTTCCCATCGACAGGCTGGAACAGCAAAACGGCTGGGTGATGCTGAACGACTTCCTGGAACGCGAGATGCCCACCCTCCGTGCAAATGACCAGGGTGAACTGATCTCCTACATCCGCAAAGTCGACAAGACGCTACTGGAGGACACAAACTGGACCGGTCATATGGACGAGTATGTCAACGTTCCCGCCAAGTCACCGGAAGGGAAGCTGAGGAGAGCCCTTTACACGGCGAAAGCACTCTTCAACGAGGTGGAGGATTCGGTCGATCTGGTGGCCGGCCTGGCCCGACGGGCCCACGACCTGATGGAGTACGAGGACGACGACGAGGACATGCCGTACAGGCTGGTCAGGATCATGCGACAGCTCCGGGAGGAAGAGGACTTGCTGAAGGCCGTCCTCGCGAAAATCGACCAGGAAAAGCTGGAAAGGCTGCGGCAGGAACGCGCAAAGGCACTGAAGGACTCCAAGGACTACTCCCACAAGGTGCGCATCTACAGGCCGGGGCAACTGTCCCACAAAACCGGGCATATCCAGTACAACGGCGTCGGAACGACTGACGTCCGTCCGGAGCCAGGCACAGCGAACATCCTTGTAGGCGCCGACGTCATCCCTGGTTTGGCACTGCGCTGCGTCGTCGAGATCGCCCGCATCGAGCGCACCCGGCCACACGTGGCCAGTCGCCTGAAAAGCATGTCGGGCGAGGCCTTGGTCCGGGTGCTGCTCAAGGACTTCATCCGCCCTCAGGCCATGCTGCAACGGGAGGTTCCCTTCACCCGGGCGGACGTGGAATTCAAGAACCGTTGAACCGCCCGCGCCCGAGCAGCACCGTGAGCGTCGTTCAACGGATTTCCGCACCTGGGCCGGCGACTGTGATACGCACCACTCCCTCGCCCGGGAACTCACGCCCCAGCCGTCCCGACTCCTCAAGCAGTACGGCGGAATCCGACCACCGTCGTACAACGCGACCTGGAGACCTGTGATGGCCGAATCCCGACAGAAGTCGCCCGCCGGGGGCGCTGCGGTGCGGAGAGCGGTGCTCCCACCCGCCCTGCTCGGCTTCCTGCTCCTCTTGACGCTGATGTTCGCGCTCTCCTACGCCGTCGGCTCTGCCGCCGGTCCGGTGTCGCCGGGCATGTCCGGCACCAGCCCCGGGGGCACATCGCCGGACGGCGGCGGAGACGTGCAGGACATGGACATGGGCGGAATGGGCTGAGGAGGACACCGATGGACACCGGACCAGTGACTTCCGGGACCGTCACCACCGACCTGACCGTCGGCGGCATGACCTGCGCTGCCTGCGTGAACCGCGTGGAGAAGAAGCTCGGCAGGCTGGAAGGGGTCACGGCGAGCGTCAACCTGGCGACCGGCCGTGCCCGTGTCGAGCACCCGCCGGACATCGCCGCCGAGGAGCTCGTCGCGGCCGTGGTGAAGGCCGGTTACACCGCCGAGCTGCCAAAGCCGCCCCGCAAGGCGAAGGCCGAGGGCGACGACGAGGAGACCGCTGACACCGCCGGGGCCGAGGCCTCACGGCAGGACCGCAACCGGCTCCTGGTCACCGCGCTGCTGGCGGTGCCCGTGCTCGTGGTGTCGATGGTGCCCGCGCTGCAGTTCCGCAACTGGCAGTGGCTGTGCTTCGCGCTCACCGCTCCGGTCGTCTTCTGGAGCGCGTGGCCCTTCCACGTGCGGGCCCTGCGCGGGCTGCGCCACTCGTCGGCGACCATGGACACCCTGGTGTCGCTGGGGGTGGTGGCCTCCTTCCTGTGGTCGACGTACGCCCTGTTCCTGGGCGGTGCCGGGGAGCCGGGCATGGAAATGGCTTTCTCCCTCGTCCCCGGCGCCTCCCCGGACGCCCCGGCGATCTACCTCGAAGCGACCGTGAGCGTCCCGTTGTTCGTACTGGCCGGGCGCTTCCTGGAGGCACGCGCGCGAAGCGGAACCGGCGAGGCGCTCCGGTCGCTGGCCCGGCTGACGGCGAAGGAGGTCTCGCTCCACGAGAACGGATCCGAACGGCTCGTTCCCATCGAGGAACTGACCACGGGCCAGGTCTTCATGGTGCGGCCCGGTGAGCGGGTCGCCACCGACGGCGAGGTCGTGCAGGGCAGTTCCGCCGTGGATCTGTCCCTGGTCACCGGCGAGAGCGAGCCGGTGGAGGTGGCACCGGGCTCGGCGGTGGTCGGCGGCGCCGTCAACGCCGGCGGGCTGCTGCTCGTACGGGCCACCGCCGTCGGCGCCGACACCCAGCTCGCCCGTATCGCGCAGCTGGTGACCGACGCCCAGGCAGGCAAGGCGAAGGCCCAGCGCCTGGCCGACACCGTCGCCGGGTTCTTCGTCCCGGTGGTGCTGGCCCTGGCCGTGACCACCCTGGGTTTCTGGCTCGGCGCCGGGGCCGACGCCCAGCCGGCCATCACCGCGTGCGTCGCCGTCCTGGTCGTGGCCTGCCCCTGCGCCCTCGGCCTGGCCACGCCCACCGCGCTCATGGCCGCCACAGGCCGCGGTGCCCAGATCGGTGTCCTCGTCAGAGGCCCGCAGGCCCTGGAAGGTCTCCAGCACCTCGACGCGGTCGTGCTGGACAAGACCGGCACCCTCACCTCCGGGCACATGAGCGTGGCCCGCGTGACGACGGTCCCCGACGGGCCCGACGAGGCCACGGTGCTGCGCCTGGCCGGCGCGGTCGAGCAGGGCTCTGAACACCCGCTGGGACGGGCGATCGTCGCATACGCCCGGAAGGAACCCGCGGGACAGCGCCTCCCCGAGGTGCGTGACTTCCGTGCCCTGACCGGGCGGGGAGTGTCCGGCCTGGTGGAGGGCGGCCGGGTGGAGGTCCTCGCGCCCGGCGACGACCTGCCGCGCCCGCTGGCCGACGCCCTGGCGGCGGCCGAGACCGCCGCCCGTACCCCGGTGCTGGTGCGCGTGGACGGCGTGGATCAGGCGCTGATCGAGGTGGGGGACGTCGTACGGCCCGGCAGCTTCCGGGCGGTGGACCGGCTGCGGCGTCTCGGTGTGCGCCCGGTGCTCGCCACCGGCGACCGCGAGGCACCCGCACGGGCGGTGGCGGACGCCCTCGGCATCGACGACGTACACGCCCGCCGCAGTCCCGAGGACAAGGCACGTCTCGTCGAGGATCTGCGGGAGCAGGGCTACCGGGTCGCCGTCGTCGGCGACGGCGTGAACGACGCCGCGGCACTCGCCGGTGCCGACCTGGGCATCGCCATGGGCAGCGGCACCGATGTGGCCATCACGGCGGCCGACGTGACGCTCGCCCGTGGCAACATCGACGCCCTCGCGGACGCGGTGGAGCTCGCGCGGCGCACCCTGGGCACGATCCGCGTCAACCTCGTCTGGGCGTTCGGCTACAACGTGGTGACGGTGCCGCTCGCCATGGTGGGGCTGCTCAACCCCATGGTGGCCGCCGCGGCGATGTCCGTGAGTTCGCTGCTGGTCGTCGGCAACAGTCTGCGGCTGCGCACCTGGCAGCCCTCGGCCCCACGGAGGCGTGTGCGATGACCCGTTCCTTCCGGCGGCTCGACCGCCGCCGCCTGACCGACACCGCACTGGCCGCGCTCGCACCCGTCGTCGCCTGCGGCGTGGCCCTCGGCGGGCTCACCGCATGGGTCGGCGCGGGCGGGGCGGGCCGGCCTACCGCCCGGATCGATGTGTCGTACGGCCGTGTTCTGCTGCCGTTCGGTGATACGAGGGAGACGTCCGCGTACTTCGACGTCTCCAACACCGGTGACGCGGGCGACCGGCTGGTCGCGGTGACCTACACGGGCAAGCAGGCCGAGATCAGCCGCCACGCCAAGGCGGGCCGAGGGGCCGCCACCAAGGCGTACCTGGACTCGACGGAAGTCCCCGCCGGTACTCGGCTGTCCATGTCGCCCCACGGGGTGAACGTGACGCTGCTCGCCCAACGCGGCTGGCGCCCGGGTGATCTCATCCGGTTCACGCTGCGCTTCGAGCGCAGCGGCACGATCGACGCCTTCGCGGTGGTGACACGGCCGGGTGAATCGGGCTTCTGAGCGCCGCGTGGAGTCCGGCGTGTCGACCGCAACCGCCAGAAGCGCGCGTGCGCCACTCCCCCACCGGTGCCGTCCCGCGGGAGGTGGGAGGGGTCCGTGTGCGTCATGGCTGCTCTTTCGACGGCGTACGCGACTGTGCGGGTCACGGAGGACGACGGTGGGAGGTCCTCGACGCTACGGACCGGCGTCGCCCGCGCCGATCCCTCGGGCCGCCGGACCGGTGGTACAGCAGGCTGTACTCTTCCCCGCTCCCTCTCGGTGCGCGGCACCGCGGGGCATAGGGTGACCGGCGTAGCGGCAGGCCGGCGAAAGGTGAGAGGTGGCCACCCGGCACAACAAAAGCTCCGGCGGCCGGTCCGGGCACGGCGCGAGAGAGCCTTTCAGGGAGACCGTCGCCGGTTCCGTGTCCGCCGCGCTGGCCGCGCTGGGGCAGCTCGTGGGCGGTCTCGGCACGGCCGTGCTCGCCCTGGTCGGCCTCGGCTGCCTCGTGCTGACGGCGGCGGCCAGTCTGGCGGGCGTGGGACTGCTGTTCGCCCCGGCCGTGCTACGGGGGCTGCACGCGCTCGCCGGTCGGGAACGCACACGGCTCGCCCGTCACGGTCTCGACATCGTGCCCCCGGAACCACCGCCCACCCGGCTGCGGCCCGCTCTGGCCGATGCCACCACCCGCCGCGAGACGCGCTGGTTGCTGGTGCACGCCACCTTCGGTCTGCTCCTCGGCCTGCTCGGACTGCTGCTGCCGGTCGTGGCGGTCCGCGACACCGCCTTCCCGCTGCTGTGGCCGTTCGCCCCGGAGGGTTCCACCAGCACCTCGCTGGGGTTCGGGACCGCGGATTCCTGGGCGGAGGCGTCCGTGGTGTCCCTGCTCGGGGTGGGCTGGATCGCCATCGTCCTCGGCCTGGGGCCGGGCATGGCCCGCCTGCAGGCGCGGCCCGCCCTGCGCCTCCTGGCGGCCGGGCCGGACACCGACCTGTCGCTGCGGGTGGCCGAGCTGACCGCGACGCGGGCCGCCGCGCTGGACGCCCACGCCGTCGAACTGCGGAGGATCGAGCGATCCCTGCACGACGGCACGCAGAACCGCCTCGTCACCGTCACGGTGCTGCTCGGCGCGGCCCGCCGCATGGTGGCCCGCGACCCCGCCGGTGCCGACGAAGTCCTCGAACGCGCCCAGTCCGCCGCCGAGCAGGCGCTGGCCGAACTGAGAGCCGTCGCGCGCGGCATCCTCCCGCCCGTTCTCTCCGACCGCGGGCTGGCCGGAGCGCTCTCGGGTCTCGCGGCGAACTGCGCGGTGCCCTGCCGGACCGACGTCGACCTGCCCGAACGGTGCGCGGCGTCGGTCGAGGCGACCGCCTACTTCGTGGTGGCCGAGGCCCTCACCAACATCGCCAAGCACAGCGGTGCCACCCGGGCCACCGTCACCGTGCGCGGCCGGGGCGGCCGGCTCAAGCTGCGCGTCGAGGACGACGGCTCGGGAGGCGCCGACGAGGCGGGCGGGTCCGGCCTGTCCGGCATCCGCCGCCGCATCGCGGCACACGACGGTGTGCTGCGCCTGACCAGTCCGCGCGGCGGACCGACCCTTCTCGAGGTGGACCTTCCATGCGGATCGTGATGGCCGAGGACGACCCGTTGCTGCGCGAGGGACTGGCCCTGCTGCTGCGCGCCGAGTCGCTGGACGTGGTCGCGAAGGTGGGCACCGCCGACGACGTCCTCGACGCCATCGACACCCACCGGCCCGACGTCGCCATCCTCGACGTACGGATGCCGCCCACCCACACCGACGAGGGCATCCGCGCCGCCGTCGAGGCCCGCCGCCGCCACCCCGGGCTCGCCGTCCTGGTGCTGTCCGCCTACGTCGAGCAGAGCTTCGCCACCGATCTGCTCACCGGCGGGGTCGGCGGCCTCGGCTATCTGCTCAAGGAGCGGGTCGGACGGGTGGAGGAGTTCCTCGACGCCCTGCGGAGGGTGGCGGACGGCGGTACCGCCATCGACCCCGAGGTGGTCGCCCAGTTGTTCACCCGCTCGCGCCAGGACACCCGGCTGGAACGCCTCAGCCCGCGTGAGCGGGACGTACTCGGCCTGATGGCCGAGGGGTTGGGCAACAGCGCCATCGCCGGGCGGCTCGTCGTCACCGACGGCGCCGTCCACAAACACATCCGCAACATCTTCGCCAAGCTGGACCTGGCACCCACCCAGCAGGTCGACCGCCGGGTCGCCGCCGTCCTGCACTACCTGGAGAACGCCCGCCGCCCCTGACACCCGTAAGGGGGAACCACGGAGCGGTTCCGCACAACCGACGACAAGGAAAAGACCCGCACATGCCGACGCCTGGATTCCCGGTGGGCACCCTCGACTCCGAGGGAACGCCCATATGGATCACGGATGTGGCCACAGAGGATCCCCATCACAGCCTGCACGTGGTCCGTGGCCTTGACCCAGCGGCCGCGCTGGAGGCACTGGGCGCCCCACCACAGGAGATCCGTCCGTGTGTGCTGCCCGACCCCTCCGCCAAGCCCAATGCGTTCACCTCACTGCCCAAAACCGTCCTCGGCACGGAATGGCCCTCAGCCACGCTGATGGCCGGCAGCGCCGGTGCGTGGACCTTCGTGTATGACGACTCCGGGGCGACCTGGGACCGCGCGGCCGCACTGTCCCGCGACGGCCGGACGGCGGCCACGAGCGTGTACACCTTGAACGCAGATGCCAGCCTCGACTACGCCGTCGACGGAGCGGAGCTCCGCCATGTCGACGTCGACGACCTCGTACTCCCGGGGGACCTCTCCGGGATGCCGGAGGAACTGTGCATGGCATTCCAGGATGCCGGCATATTCGAAGCGGACTACCGGGAGTCGTCCGACGAACCCGACTACAGCATCTGCATGCGCGCCGTCTGCGCTCTCGGGGGCCTGCCCCGCACCTCCGAAGACCTGCGCCGTGTGCCACTGCTGGCAGCGGCGGTGCCCACGAGGCCACTGGGCCGCTGATCCCGACTGCTCGACAGGATGTGCGAGAGCGTCAGAACCGCACCGGCCGGCCGGATTCCCTGATACCGACCTCCGCGCTCACCCGCAGTCCCCAAACCCCTCGCGCCGTCTCGGTCCGGGAAGCGAGGCAGCCGACGATGTCCAGACCTCGCCCGCACTCGTCGGCCTCGGCCGCTTTGGGGCGCGGGTCGGGCCCGCCGTAGTCCGTGACGTCGACCCGCAGGGTGTTCCCGACGAGTGCCAGCGTCATCGTGAGATCGGAGCCCCCGTGCTGCACGGCGTTGGTGGTCAGCTCGCTCACGATGAGCACCGCTGCGTCGGCCTCCTCACCGTGGATTCCCCAGCGGGCCAGGACGGCGGCGGTGAAGCGGCGTGCGTCGCGGACACCGCGCTCGTGCGCCCTCATGACCACGCCGGCTACCCGCGGCGCCGTACCAGGACGGCGAGCGGCTTCAATGTGACGAGGAAGAAGTGCTGTGTGGGACATCGGGTTGCCTTGTCGGGGAGTCGGGGCAAAACCGTGGCCGAGTGTTCGGGGCGGAGAGTGCGGGACCGGGGCGAGGGCCGATGCGGGTCTAGGGGGACACACTCCGACTTCTGCGACGCTGCAGCAGGACGGCCCCGCCCACCGCGGCCGCCGCGCCGATCCCGACGACGATGCCGAGGGACGAACCCGCCTCCTCGGCGGCGGCCGACGGTGTCGGCGTGGCCGCGACGGTCGGCGCGGGGGCCGTCTCCGCCCCGTCCGTCGCGGCCGACGGTGAGGAACCGGTGGCCTGCCGGGCCGGCGGATCCGCCTCCGGGTTGACGGTGAGCACCGGCAGGGGGAACTCCGGGTCCTCGCTGCCGGTCGCCGGCTGGTTCCACGCGGCGATCGTGCCGTTGGAGTAGGTCTGCTCGGAGGGGAAGTCGAGGGAGTACCGGTCGGGTACGGGGCCCACCTTCACCGTGAAGGTCCCGCTTTCCTTGGGCGGGATGTCGTAGCCGGGCTTCGCCGTCCAGAGCAACTGCGTGCCCTCGTCGGCGGGCCCGGCTATCTTCTTCCCGGTCCAGCCCTCCACCGCCGGTACGTCGGTGACCTCGAGCTCCGGCGGAACGATGACGGCGACGCGGATCGTGCTGGCGTCGGCGAGCTCGCTGGGGACGCGGAACTCGAGCGTGGCGGGTTTTCCGGGGATGACATCACCGGTCACCGAGACATGGGCTGCCGCGATGCCGGACACGAGCAGAACTGCGCCCGCCGCACCGGCGGCCACGGTGACCAGGGAGGCGATGTGCCGTCGAATGCGGCGGGGCATGGTTCACGTCCTTCCGGTTAAGGAACAGGTCAGCAGCAGTCGCAGTACAGAAGGTCGGTGGCCTTGACCGAGTGGCCGTGTCCGCTGGCCTGGGCGGCGAAGTTCGCCTTCTGGACGGGGGTCACCTCGCCCTTGACCTCGATGGCGATGCTCTCGCCGTTGAAGGCGCCGAAGGAGAGCGCCATGGGTGTCTTGCCACCCTTGTCGGTGGGGAACGAACGCAGCACGGTCTTCTTGCCGTCGGCGGCCACGGAGTAGGCCTGGTAGACGGTGTCCGGCTGAAGGCCCCGCGCCTGGAGCTGGATCATGTCCAGTCCGGCCACCGGGCGGACGGTGGCCTCCAGGACACGGCCCTTGACCGGGTCGAGGGTGTCACCGCGGCTGCCGTTCGGCAGCGTGGTCGGCACGTTATACGCCTGCTGGCCGAGACCCTGCCGGCCGAGGCCCGGGGCGTTGCCGGCACGGTCGGTGGCCCTCGGGGCGTAGACGATGGCCTGCGGTTCCTGGCCCGTCGCGATGGTGTCGATCACCTTGTTGGTGCGGGTGTCGATGACGTCCACCGCATCGGACTTCTCCAGGCCGACGTACAGGCGGGAGCCGTCACCGCTGCCCCACGCGCCGTGCGGTGCGTGCCCCTTGTTCTTGATCTTGGTGATGAGTTCGGGAGCACCGCTGGTCCGCTTGTAGACCCAGGTCTCGTCCAGCCCTCCCATGGTCAGGTAGACGAACTTCCCCTTGCTGTTCTCGATGAACTGCGGGTGATTGGTGTCGGGTCCGGTGTTGAGGACGGTGACCACCTTCCTGCGCGTGAGGTCCACCACGGTGATCTTGCCGTCGCGCTTGTGGGAGACCCAGATGCGCTTGCCGTCGGCGGAGATGGCCTGGTCGGAGGAGAAGGTGGCGCCGAGACCGGTGATGCGGTCCTTGATCTTGCGGGTGCGCACGTCGATGACGCTGACTTCGGCCTTGCTGGTGAAGTTGACGTACGCGTACCTGCCGTCGGGGCTCATCAGCACCTTCGACGGCCCCTCACCGACGCGCACCGTGGCGATGACGCCTCCGCGCTCGACGTCGACGACCGAGATCGTGTCGCGGCCCCGGTTGGCGACCCAGAACTGCTTGCCGTTGGCGGTGAAGCTGCCCTCGTGGGCGGCGCGGCCCACGTCGGTGGTGTTGAGGACCTTGTTGGTCCTGGTGTCGACCATGTGGACGGTGTTGCTGGTGACGCTCACCACGGCCAGCTTCCGGTGATCGGGCGAGTACGCCAGACCGTGCACTCCGGAGTCACCGCTGTACTGCGGGCTGAAGGTGCTGCCCACCCGCTGGTCGCCCAGGGCGATCGTGCCCAGTGTCCTGTTGGTGGAGGGGTCGATCACCGACACCGTGTTGGAGGTCTGGTCGGCCGTGTAGAGCCGGTCCCGGCCCGTGATCGGAACCGGGCGCTGCTTGGGGGCGGCACTGGCCTCGGTGGCCGTGGTTTCCGGGCTGGCCTGCGCGATGGACGTGGCCGCGAGCCCTCCGCCTCCGACCCCCAGCGCGGCGATCAGCATCCATGTGGCACGACGCACAGTAGGCATGTACTTGCTCCATTGTCTGTTTTCGGGCAGGGGGGACCACCGCGCCTGCGGGTGCGACGGACCGTCTGACCACTTGGGGAATTGCGGCGTCAGGGAGTTCGTGTGTCCGGGCCGTCAGGCCGGCCGGGACGGGGAGGGGGACGGAGAAGGCACGACGCGAACGTGGCTCACCACGCGTCCGTCCCCGTCCTCGACGATCAGGGCGGTGATCGTGTCCTTGCGCATGGCGGTCACCATGCGGGTGGACACCTGCTCCCCGGAATCGGCGCGCACACTGCCGCCCGGGACCCGCGTGCCGTCGGCGTTGACGGTCACCATCCGGTACGTCTCACCCTTCTCGAGACCCGACAGGGCCACCGGTACCTCGGTGCCCCACGGATGGCCGATCATCGTTCCCTCGCGGACCAGCACCACCGCCGTGGCGGGAGCCGGCTGGTCCTGATCCAGGGAAAGGGGGACGACCGCCGCGGCCGCGGTGACGAAAGCGGCGGCCACGCCCAGGGCGACGCGACGCCGGAACCTGGGCCGGACCGGCTTCGGATCGGCCACGACCTGGCGGATGCGGTCGCCGAGGTCCTTCGAGGGCCGCGCCCGGGAAGCGGAACCCCGTGCGCCTGTCCAGTCGGCGAACGGGTCGACCCGTCGCAGGGTGCGGACCACGTCCTCGAGCTCGGCGGCCTCGCGGGTGCACTCCGGGCACTGGTCCAGATGGCGGGCCAGGTCCTCCGGCAGTGGTGTCCCGAGAAGCAGGTGCTCGGTCAGCAGCGGACGGAAGGGGATGCATTCCTTGTTCATGGTGCCAGCCACCCGTTCTCCTCCAGGACGAGTCGCAGCGCGCGCACGCCGTAGTAGAGGCGGCTGCGCATCGTGGAGGCCGGGACCCCCAACTCCTCACCCAGCTCCGCACAGGTACGGCCGCCGAAGTACACCTCCACCACTGCCTCCCGGTGCTGCGGGCTCAGCCGCTCCAACGCCTCTCCGAGCTGAATCCGCTCGAGAAGCTGATCGACGGGGTCGAACGCCGAGGACGACTCGGACACGGCGTCCCACGAGGAGTAGCCGGTTCCCTCCCGGACCTTGCGCCGGCGCAGGGCGTCCACCACTCCGTTCCGGGCGATGGCGAACAGCCACGTCCGCATGCTGCCCTGGCCCGGATCGAAGCCCCGGGGCGACTTCCACGCACGGACGAAGGTCTCCTGGACCACGTCCTCGGCGAGCTGACGGTCATCCAGTGCCTTGTACGCGAACCCGAAGAGTTCACCACCGTAGAGGTCGTAGGCGGCCTGTACCTCGCGTTCCGTCCTCAGTGCGGTCGGCTCGGCCTCTTTCGACGCGAACCGGTCGCGCAGCCATCTCACCGGACTACCGCTCACCGACACGGCCGTCCACATCCAGTCCGCGCCAGAACACCATGGTGCTTTCCATTTCCGGAGACGATGTGGTCATCAGGGGATACGCAGGCCTCACCACTCATGTTGAAAGGAGGGGAAATTTCGTCGGTGCGGCCGAAAGACACCTGGTCAGCTCCCCGTGGGCGGGGGTGCCGGGTCATGGCGACGGCCCGAGCACCGCGGTGGCGGTGGCACGGGCACGGTCACGATCACAGAATGGGGGTAAGGCGGTGCCGATGCGACTGGATCACAGGCATCGGGCGGGGGACACACCGGCCGCCCTGATGTATGGCGTGGTGCCGGTCCAGGGCTGTCGTCCCTGAGGTGTACCGGGACGCTCGGTCAGCGCGTTCGGTCCTCGTCAGGCGTCGCTGCGTCCACCGATGTCGACGGCGGTGGGTTCTCCCGCGAGCTCGGGGGCAGCGGGTTCCCCGGCAGGGGCGGCGGGGCTGGTCTTGGCCCGGTGTACGAACTGACCCTCCGACTTCGCGATCACCATAGCGGCGAGCGAGTTGCCCGTGACGTTCAAAGCGGTCCGTGCCATGTCGACCACGAAGTCGATGGCCAGCAGAATGGCGATGCCCTCCGCGGGTAGTCCGATCACTGCGCCGGCCGAGAACAGGACGACGATCGAGGCGGACGGCACGCCCGCGATGCCCTTGGTCAGCAGCATCAGTACCAGTAGTGCGGTCAGCAGACGCGGGATCGTCAGCTCGACGCCGTAGGCGTGCGCGAGGAAGACGACTGCCAGTCCTTCGTACATCGTGGCGCCGTCGGCGTTGAAGGAGTAGCCGAGGGGCAGCGTGAACGAGGACACCTTCCGGTCCACACCGAACTTGTCGAGCCGTTCGATCAGGGGTGCCAGTACGACCTCGGCACTGCGCGTCACGAACGCCAGGAACAGCAGGTCCCCGACCGCGCGCAGCATCGGGACGTACGGAACCCGGAAGATGATGGCGATGACCGGGAACAGCACGACGAGCACCACGAGCACGGCGGCGTAGAAGACGACGACGAACACCGCCAGCTTCAGCACAAGGTCCCACCCGTAGTGAGCCGTGTTGTACGCGACGAAGGCAACGACGGCCAGCGGGGTCAGCTTGATGATCCAGGTGATCATCTGGAACATGGCGTCGGCGACGGCGTCGAAGACGGCAACCACTGGTTTGGCCTTGTCTCCGATCTTGGTCAGCGCCATCCCGAGGAATACGGCGAAAAACAGGATGGCCAGCAGCTGCCCCTCGCCGGCCGACGCAAAGACGTTCTCGGGAATGATATGCAGGAAGAGTTCCTTCAGATCGATGTCTCTCCCGATGCCCGCCGTCTCGGCGGGGTCGACCGATCCGAGGTTCGCGTCCTTCCCGATGCCGGAGTAGAAGGCCACGAAGAGGGTGACCGCCAGAATGGCCGTCGTGACGATCTCGAAGTAGAGAATCGCCTTGGTCGCCATGCGACCCACCGTCTTCGCCGACTCCAGCCGCGCTATGGACACAACGATGAGCGGAAAGATCAACGGCACGATGGTCATCTTGATCAGCCTGATGAACGCATCCCCGACGATCTTCAGCTGGTCGCCGAACGCCGGCGCCACCAGACCGAGCAGGGCACCGACCACAAGCGCGATCAGCACCTGCACGCCCAGAGGGGGCATCGAGAACTTTCGTCTGCGGTGCTCGACGCGGCCGGCGTTCGCCGCGGCAGCAGGTTGCACATTCGACATGAGTGACAGGTCCTTTCCCTTGCCGGTGACGTGTCATTTGGCTCGCCGAAGTGACCCAGGTCAAGCACGGGGCGATATCCATGCAGTCTGTGCATGACCCCTGACGGAACCGACATTGGACAGCGCTTCCTGAGGGCCCTACCTTCTGGAACATTCATTCACTGCAATCCGATGGGGAGCATTCCATGGTCCAGACGGCACGTTTCGCCCGCTTTCCACTGGGTCATTTCCCGACCGCCCTCGAACCGATGGAGCAGCTGACCACCCATCTGCGGCAGAGCTACACCTCGGTGCCGGAACTGTGGATCAAGCGGGACGACTGCACGGGGCTGGCGACCGGCGGCAACAAGACACGCAAGCTGGAGTTCCTGGTGGGTGAGGCGGCCCGGCAGGGGGCCGACGTGCTCATCACGCAAGGGGCGACCCAGTCGAACCACGCCCGGCAGACCGCTGCGGCGGCCGCCCGCGCCGGCATGGAATGCAAGCTGTTTCTGGAAAAGCGCCAGACGCGGGACGAGGAGTACGAGCTCTCCGGCAACGTCCTCCTGGACGAGCTGCTCGGGGCCGAGATCGTCGACCGCGTACCTGCAGGGACCGACATGCAGGAAGCCATGGAGCTGCTGGCCGACGAGCTGCGCGCGGAGGGGAGGCGGCCCTACGTGATTCCCGGCGGCGGGTCCAACCCGCTGGGTGCGGTGGGCTACGTCCAGTGCGCGCAGGAGCTCGAGGCGGCGCCCGTCCCCGTCGACTGGGTCGTGCACGGGACGGGGAGCACGGGTACGCAGGCGGGCCTCGTCGCGGGACTGCGCGCGATGCACAGTCCGGCCAAGGTGCTCGGCATCAGTGTGCGCCAGCCCGAACAAGCCCAGATAGATGCCGTATTCGGTCTCGCCGAGCGCACGGCGGCTCTCATCGGTGCCGAGGGCGCCGTCAAGCGGGAGGACGTTCTGGTCGACGACCGCTGGGTGGGCGGTGGATACGGCGTCCCGACGGACACCATGACCGAAGCGGTCCGCCTCGTTGCCGCCTGCGAGGGCATCTTGCTCGACCCCGTGTACTCGGGCAAGGGATTCGCCGGACTGATCGGTAACATAGCCGACGGCCGCTTCGCCCCCGACGACAACGTCGTCTTCCTGCACACCGGAGGAAGCGCGGCCCTGTTCGGTTACCGGTCCACGTTCCAGACGCCGTGAGCACGCACGACCACCTGGTGGGCATTCTGGGTGGGATGGGCCCGGCCGCCACCGCCGAGTTCTACACCAAGCTCATCGGCCGGACCCGGGTGACCCGCGACCAGGACCACCTCCGGGTCGCGATCTGGGCCGACCCGACCGTCCCCGACCGTGTCGGGGCCGTGATCGGCACCGGCACCGACCCCTATCCGGCGATGCTGAGCGGAGCGAACCGGCTGCGCGATCTCGGCGTGACCCTGGCGGTGATGCCGTGCCACACCGCGCACGTCTACCTGCCGGCCCTCGTCAAGGACTCGGGCCTGCGGTTCCTCGACATGGTCGCCGAGACAGTGGCGGAACTCGAGCGGCGGGCCGGGGCGATGAGCAGCGTCGGACTGCTCGGCACCCGCGGGACGATCGCCTCCGGCCTCTACCAGGACCGGCTGCGGGAAGCGGGGTTCGGCGTGGCTCTGCCGGGAGAGTCCACGCAGGTGCAGGTGGATCTCGCCATCAAGAAGGTCAAGCAGGGAGACCCGGAGGCAGCCGGTGTGCACCTGGACAAGGCGGTGCGGGCCATGGCGGGTAACGAGGGGCGGCTGATCGTTCTGGCGTGCACCGAGCTCCCGCTGGCGGCCCGGTTTCTCTCCGCATCGCGAGGGGCTCCCCTGCTCGATCCCACCGATCTGCTGGCCGACGCGGTGGTCCGGGAGTGCCTGGGCCCGTATCCGGCGGAAGGCCTCCGGGAGGCCGGATAGTCAGGAGCCGTCCGCCGCGAGTCCGGCGGCACGGTGCCAGATGCCCGCCGCGCGGGCGGGCACCTTGTCGGACGGCACACGGTACAGCCGGATCTCGATGCTCGCCGTCAGCGACGAGTCACCCACCTGCTGCAGTGTGCCGTCGGCGAGTTGCGGGGTCACCAGACGCCCGGGCAGCCAGCCGACGCCCATTCCCGCGCCGATGAGAGCTGCCAGCCCCGAGGTGAAGTCGCTCTGCGCGATGGGCAGGAGGTGGAGGTCCCGCTCAGCGAGGATGCGCTCGGTCACCCGGCCGAGAAACGCGCCCTGGCTGTGGGTGACCATGGGCACGGGATGTGCGGCGGTGCCGGGCAACGAGAAGTCCGGCTGCCGGCCGGTGACCGACGTGTACGGAGCGAGGACATCCTCCGCCAGCACCATCCACTCCACGTCGGCGACCGGAATACTGAGCGGCAGAGCCGGATCCGCGTAGGCGAGCAGCAGGTCGCAGCCGCCGTGGAGCAAGGCGTCATAGGCATCGAGCGTGTTGGACGGCAGCAGGACACACGGCACCGGTCCCTGATCGCTGCAGCTCGCCCACCATTGGGCGAAGAACGTGGTGGCCAGCGTGTGAGTCACCGCGACTCGCACGGCTCCTCTCGGTGTCCGCTGCCGTCCGCGGATCTCATCACGTACCGCGCTGATGGCGGCCACCGTCTCGATCGCTCCGGCGCGGACCTTGACTCCCGCCGGTGTCAGGCTTACGGGATAGGTCGAGCGGTCCACCAACGGCTCGCCGAACCAGATCTCAAGGGCGCGGATCCGGCGGCTGAAGGCAGGCTGGCTCACGTGCTGCGCCTCCGCGGCACGTGTGAAACTGCCGTGCTCGACGAGTGCCAGGAAGCTTTCGAGCCAGCCGATGTCCACCACGGTCGGATTTTAGCGGTGTCATGACCGGTGGCAGGTGACCTTGCTCGCCCTCTTTCTTTCACCGGTGCCGGTCGTGGATGCCTCTGAAGGTCGTCCGCCCCCATTCGGAGGTCCTGCGCAGGGACATCCCGTGCTGCGCCAGGCGGTCGTCCAGGCGTCTGATGCGTGCCTGCAGTGCGCGCCTCCTCAGAGGTGTGTCCGCGCCACCGAGGAGGAGACACAGGTCGTGACAGCACAGCGGGCGCGACGCTGAGGACAGCAGATGGAGCAGCACTCGCTGGGACGTCTGCTGCACTTCCGGTAAATGACGCAACTTCCAGGCGACACGTCGGTCGCTGCCGGAGCGGGACAGGGTGAGCCAACGGCGTTCGGCGACGAGCCTGCTGGCCAGTTCCGGGGGTGACAGGTCGTGGGGCAGGACATTGACCGCTCCCGCCAGCAGAAGACGCGCCGGGTCGGTGGGGCCGGAGGTCAGCACGATCACAGCTCCGAAGTTGCTCAGCACCCTCACTTTCGACTCCACATCGCCGTCTCTCACCTCGTTCGGCACGTGCAGGACCACCAGGGGACACACATCGCCCAGCAGCTCCAGGTACGCCTGTTCCGAACCCCAGGGGTAGGAGAAGGCCGGCATGACGTGATGGCGCCGCATCCTGCGCAGCAGACGGGCGGTCTCCGGTCTGCGCAGGGAGAGGACCGGGCCGACGATCTGGTGCCGGACGGGTTCCGTGAGCACCCGGCCAGTGGACGAGGTGACGACATCGAGTGGTGACATGGCAGACCACCGGAAACAGCCGAAGGGATCGATCCTGGCGACAGTGTGTCGCTCATGTCCGCGCCAGGATTGACCCCTCGGCCCCTGTCAGCGCTTCAGATGCTCGTCATACCTGGTCAGGTCGAGGGCGGACGCGCATCCACGACAAACAAACGACAACGTTTGACCAATGGTTTGCGGAGAGTATTGATCGCGCTCCCCTGCCCCGGCACGGGAACACGCCACATGACCACCGGCGGATAGCGATTGGGCACCATCCATGACGGGGACCACCAAGACGGAAGGCGTCAGTCTCGCTCCGAGCCCGATATCGACCCGGCGCTGCGCACCCCACGATGACCACCACGCCCTCATCCAAACGATCTACGACCGGCACGGCCCCCTGCTCCTGCGTTACGCGGCACGGCTGCTGGGGGGCGACTGGCACAAGGCCGAGGACATCCTCCAGGAGACGGCGGCGCGCGCCTGGAAGCACGCCACCTTCCTGAGAAGCCATAGTGAGCACCTGAGGCCGTGGCTGTTCACCGTGGTCAGGAACCTGGTCACCGACCATCACCGCGCCTGCGGCCTGCGCCCTCTGGAACTGGTGCCGATCGAGGACCTCGACACCACCTGGGAGAGCTCCGACCACGCGCTCACCCTCCACGTGGTACTCAACGCGCTGCAGGACCTCAACGAGCAGCAGCGGACCGTGATCAGGCTCCTGTACTGCCTGGAGTGCAGCGTGGCACAGACTGCCGAGCACCTGGGCATCCCGCCCGGCACGGTCAAGAGCCGCGCTTTCTACGCCCTGCGAGCTCTGCGCAAGGTGCTGGAGGGCCGGGGAATGACCGAGGCGTGAGACCACGGCCGGGCCGGAGGCACATTTCGCCGGCATCGCAGGTGAACCGGACCGCGGCTTCGGTCGTTGTGCCGAGTGTGGGCGCCCGCGTACTCCTCCCTCCACCACCGGGATGGACGGTTTCCAGCCCACACACGCCACGCGCGGTACTTCCCCCCGCCGCACGTGGAACGGCCCCGGCAGGTTCACTCCGCACCTGTCGGGGTCCGTATCCGCCGGCCCTACCCAGCCGGCGCCGACCGACCGCGGCGGACGGACCGAGGCGTGGGGCCGAGGTACGGACGCCGCGGTCGGACACCTGGCCGGTACAGGGAAGCTGGTCACTTCGGTGTGCCGGCCAGGTTCAGCTCACGCTGCTCAGGGGAAGGCCCACGAACAAGCAGAGCATGATCGTGGCCGTCACCAGGGGCGCCCACAGGCGCAGCCCGCGCTGCTCGTGGCTGTCGTGGTACGTGAACGCCGCGGCGGTGAGCAGGAACAGGCCCCCGGCGGCGACGACCGCGGACGCGGTGACGAAGTACGCGGACGACAAGCCCGCGCCGCCCAGCAGTTCCAGAACGCCGATCCCCCGGCACGCGGCCGGGGAGAAGCCGCATGCGGCAGCCGGCGTGCGGGGCATTCCCCGGACCACGATGTGCCCCAAGCCGCTGACCAGGAAAAACGCTCCGCAGACCGCGGCGACCGCCGTCAACGCAATGCTCACTGGGATGAGTCCCTCTCTTCGCAGTGATGCCCGGTGCTGTCACCGGGGCCCGTCATCGCGGGAACGGTGAGGAGACGACCGTGGTTCACATCGGGTACACGGTGAGCCGCACCTCCGAACATGCGTGCGCAGCGTGGCGATGGACGGTCGGACGAACGCACCGGTGCCCGTACGGTGAGGCCCGGACCACCACCAGGGGCGGGACCCGCTCGGCCCAGGCCGCGCAGGACGTACATCAGGCCGATCGCGCCGCGTGCGCCCACCGCACGGCGCAGTGCTTGTTGTCCCGCCCTCGATCCGTGTACGCGCCGCGCCGCCGGCGTCGGTCACAGTGCCGTCGTCGGGCTGGCCACGCGCGGGACGTGCCGTCGCCGCGCCGCCGGCACGGCTGCCGCGCGTTCAGAGCGTGCGGAGGGCTTCTGCGGGCGGGGTGCGCAGGGCCTTGCGCGTGGGGAGTTCGATGGTGAGGAAGGCCGTCACGGTGACGACGAGGACGGTGACCGGCAGCAGCCAGACGGGGCCGGACGGCCAGGGGTGGCCGAGGAATCCCTGCCCCAGCAGCGCCAGCGGCACCACCGAGAGCACCAGTCCGGCTCCGCAGGCTGTCGCGGCGATCGCCACAGCCTCACGGCGCATCATCGCCCGGACCTGACCGGGCGTCATACCCACCAGGCGGAGTGCCGCGATCTCGGTGCGCCGCTGAACGGTGGACGCGACCAGTTTGTTGGCGATGCTGAGCAGCAGATAGGCGAGCAGGACGACGATGACGGCCAGGTTGATCCACACCTCGGGCGGGGTGTCCTGCCCGGTGCCGGGCCCGGGGTCGGTGTCCGACAGGACCACACCGGGGTGTTCGCCGGCCAGCGCGGCGAGCCGCTCCTCGGCGGCGGCGCTGCCGTCGGTCCGTACGAGGATGCTCTGCGGCGCGGGCACCGTGGTGTGCCCCGCCGCCAGGTCCTGGGAGAGGACCAACGGGCCGAAGCCGAGGCCCCGGGCGTAGACGGCGACGACCCGGGCCGTCACACGTGCGCCGTCCCCGAGGATCAGCTCCACTCGCCGTCCCAGCCCGGCATCGCGTGAGCCGGCGGCCTCACTGCTCACAGCGACCGTGGCGCCCTTCAGACGCGCCAGGTCCCCGTCCCGCACGTCGAGGTCGTACACTCCGGCCCCACCCGGGGAAAGGATCATCGCGGACGCCGACTCGGTCGTCGTCTCGCCGAACTCCTTGTACTGCCACACCGCGGTCGTGGTGGTGACGGGTTCCGCAGCCTCCACGCCCGGCAGCCGCCGCACGGCCGACGCCGTGTCCGGGGGAAGTCCGCCGAGCTGCGGCGCGCTCAGTGTGTGCTGGGCAAGGGTGCCGACCCGGATGTCCTGCTGGGTCGCGGCGAGCACCGTGGTCTGCGTGAAGGTGTACGTCAGCACGAAGACGACCCCCATGGCCGGCGGACTGATGACCCCGGCGAAGCGGAGGGCGTAGGCGCGCATGCCGACCACCGCCAGCCAGCTCGGAGCGAGGGCGCCTGGCCGCATGCGCCGCAGCACCGCCCCGCCCGCGCCCTTGACCAGCGCCGGCCCGGACAGGGCCAGGCCGATCGCGGCCATGATGCCCGCGATCGACGTGGACGTGGCGCCCAGCGCGGTCCGGACCAGCAGCGGAGTGACCGCCGACGCCGTCGCGGCCGCGATCAGCAGCAGACCGGTCAGCGTCCGGGCACGGGAGGGGGCACGGGGCTCGCTGCGCGACTCGGCCACCGCCTCGGTGGCCGGCAATGTGGAGGTGCGCCAGGCCGCGCCCCGGGCCGACACCTGCACCACCGCCAGCATCAGAACCAGGGTGACCAGGGCGGGCAGCGGACCGAAGGTGAGGGGAAGTCCGCGTGGCAGGACCGCTCGGTCGACGAGCGCCTGCGCGAACTTCCCTGCCAGCAGGTATCCGAGGCCGATGCCCGGCACGGCCGACACGACCGCGACCACGGTGGCCTGACATGCGGCGAGACGGCGGATCTGCTTCGGCGTCGCACCGACCGCGCGCATCAGCGCCAGATCACGGCGCTGCCCGGCGATCGACACGCCCAGCGCGCCCGCCGTGACGAACCCGACGATCATCAGCAGGATCCCGGCGAGCGAGCCCGCCAACAGAATCAACAGCGAGCGCGCCGCACTCACTCCAGGGCCCACAGCCGTGCCGCGGTCCGCTCCGGTGAGTACCTTCAGTCCTGTGCCAGCCACCTGATCCCGGACCGCCGCCGCCACCGGCTCCCCGGCTCCGGGCGCGACGCGCAGACCGATCAGGTCGACCGTGCCCTCCCGGGGCCCGCCCCTCCCGCCGCCGGCCGTGCCCTCCCGGCCGGACAACCGCCGCGCGGTGCCGTCCGCGAAGTAGACCCCCGCCTCGGGCGCGTCCACGACCGCGGACACCCGGTAGGAGGACGGCTCTCCCGTACCCGCGACGACACGGATCCGGTCTCCCATCCGTACCCCGGCCGAGGCCGGTACCGCGACCTCATCCCTCGCGGACGGCGGGTGGCCCTCGATGCGTGGTTGCGGCAGCAGCGTGGTCGACGACCAGCCGTGACCGAGGGTCCGCGGATCCTCGGCCGGCAGCACGCGGCCGCGGGCATCGATGAGCGCGGCGGGGAATCCTATGTCGCCGACCGCCGCGGTGACCCCCTTCACCCTGGTCAGCCGCCCGACAAGATCGGCCGGGACCGTGGCACGCTCCGGAAGTGCGACCGGCAGGTCCCCACTCGGATGGAACTCCTGGTCGGCCGCGACGACCACGTCAGCGCCGCCGAGCCGACCGGGCGGCAGCTGGGACCGCAGGCCCGACTCGGCCAATACGCCTGTCCCGGTGAGCAGAGCGGCGCCGCCGAGCACCGCGCAGGCCACGGCGAGCAGCGCGGTGAATCTGTGTGCCGCCATCCGCAGAGCAAGATGCAGCATGAGTCAGCGCCCTCCCAGCGCGATGAGGCGGTCGGCGAGCCGGGCAGCGGTCGGGGCCTCCAGGGCGTCGATCACCTTGCCGTCCGCCATCACCACCGCGTGATGGGCCCAGGCCGCCGCCGCCGGATCGTGGGTGACCATCACCACGGTCTGGTGGAACTCCTCGACGAGGCCTCTCAGCAGCTGCAGAATCTGGTGAGCACTGTGCAGATCCAGCGCCCCGGTCGGCTCATCGGCGAAAACCACCGCGGGCTTGGCCACCAATGCCCGTACAACCGCCGCCCGTTGCTGCTGACCTCCCGAGAGCTCGGCCGGCCGACGGCCGAGACAGCCGGAGATACCGACCCGTTCGACCAGCGCGTGCATCCATTGCCGGTCCGGGCTGCGGCCCGCCAGACGCAGCGGCAAGGTGATGTTGTCCTCGAGGGTCAGTGACGGAATCAGGTTGTACGCCTGGAACACGAACCCGACGCGGTCCCGCCGTAGCTCGGTGCGACACGTTTCGTCCAGACCGGCGATCTCACGGCCATCGATACGGACGCTGCCCGACGTGGGCGAGTCCAGCCCTGCCGCACAGTGCATCATGGTGCTCTTGCCGGAACCCGAGGGCCCCATCACGGCGACGAAAGTACCCGGCCACACCGTCAGCGACACATTGTCCAGAGCCCGCACACCGCCCGGATACACCTTGCTGACCTGGGACACGGCGACGGCCGGAGCCCTCTCGACTGGTTCCGCGCGGACGGCGGTGCGACGGCCGAGACCCCAGGCGCTCATCTGCCGCTCCGCAGGCGGAGCACGACCAGCACAGTGGCGCACAGCGCGGTGACCCCGCCGGCGGCCAGGTGCACCTCCAGCCCGGCCCCGGCGAACGAGGCCACGGTGTTGCCGAGCACGCTGACGACGAGAACCACCCAGAGCAGAACGCGGACCGCGCCTGTGCTGCTGGACCGGTCCGGAGTCCCCTCCTGACTGCCGGCCGCGGTGAGACTGTAGGGATCCGTATGCGACATGTGAACCATTCCCCTGTGTGTGCGAGGACACCGACGCTACGGACCGGCGTCTCCCGGGCCGATCCCCCGGGCCGCCGGACCGGAGGTACAGCAGGCTGTACCGTCCACGCCTTCTCCCTGGGCACAGAGGGTCGCCACACCGCATGCCTCAACGTGCTCCGGGAGGTCCGACGGCTCCAATGCCGAGGATGAGGGGCAGCAGGTAACCGGTGCGCGATTGCGTTGCGCGCCGGGGTCTTGGTCGGGAGTGTCTGCCGGTTCCGCAGGTGGTTCGGCCAGGCGGGAGCGATGGGCGTTCACGGCCTTCTCCACCGCCTGACCGAGATTGGCCCACAGGTGATAGCCATCCGCGACCTGCCCGGCCTGCGGTGCTCCGATACGTGCGCCTTCCACGTAACCGCTGGACCAGTACCGACAGATCACCTTCACCTCGGGATGGTCGCGGAGCCAGGCGGCGAGATCGCGCCCTTCGTGGAGATGCAGTGGACGGTGGGTGGCCATGTCGATCAGCGCTGTGCCGTAGTAGCGACCCGTGCGGAAAGCACAATCGTCGACGCCGAGGATCTCCACCTCGCCGACCTCGGGCTCGGGCATGGCCCTGACCAGTCGGAGCAGGGTGTCCTTGCCCACGGTGATGCCAGCCACGGAGGCGTCCGGGCTCCTGCCCGACCGCCAGGTAGGTCGACTGGAATCTCCAGGCGGCGCGCCCGCCGGTGCCCGACGACAAGGTGCACTGATAACACGCAAGGGGAAAACCCGGAGGACGACCTGCCCGCGGACCTTGAGGACAACCGGGACGTGCACTACACCGCGCTGGGCCAGCCGCAGGACTCCGGCGAGTTCATCACCGCCCTGCAAGACAAGCTCCGCACCTCGCTGGACCGCTTCGAGACCGCACTGGCGGAGGGCACGACGGGCGGGGTGTCGATCGTAAGAAGCACGGCGAGCCGTGGATCAAGGTCTCCCCGCGCGGGAAGCAGGAAGAGCCGGAGTCTCTGGTGGCGATCAAGGGGGAGATGCCGGCTTCATTGAGGAATTCACCTCGGTGGCCACCCGCGAGATGCTGTCGAAGAACGTGCTGCGGCGCCGGCTGCTGCTGGTCCTGTTCGGCCTGGGCACGAACATGGGGATCAAGCGAGTCGCGGTGACCGGCAAGCACGGCGAGAGCGAGGCGACGCTGCGCAGGGTGCGGCACCTGTTCGTCAACCGGGCCAACATGCGGGCGGCCCTGCGGAAGCTCGTGAACGCCACCTTCGCCGTCCGCGATGAGATGTGGTGGGGCACCGGCACGGCGTGTGCCTCCGACAGCCGCAAGTTCGGCGCCTGGTCCTCCAATCTGATGACCGAGTGGCACCAGCGCTACCGCGGCCTCAGTCGGCACCATCAGCAGGACCGTCCCGCCAGCCGGGCGACGTCAGCTCGTCCTCGGGAAGCGACCATTCCGGCCGTTGCCCGGACGGCGATCCGGCCGGGACCCCAGGATCCGCGACTGCTGGGGGCGGTATTCGTCGTGCGCGTCCTCGACGCCTGAGTCCGGCGAGGCCAAGACCTGGGTGACTGTCCGGCGGAATCCCAGACGGAGCGTTCCTCTACCCACAGGAGCAATGCTCAAGACCTGTGGATCGGACTCGGGAGGGGTGCCTCGCGGAACGCGGAGGGCGTACCTTCCCGAGTGATCGATTTCTGGTCATCGAGTAGGCCCGCGTTGCAGCGCGGGTCGGGAAGGCACGCCCGTGCTGAGCGTAGTCAACGAGGACGGCACCACCCAGAGCGGCTCCCTGATGGACGACATCGTCCGTGAGGGAGCCCGTCGGATGCTCGCCGCGGCCCTGGAAGCCGAAGTCAACCAGTACATAGCTGAGTTGGTGGGCGAGCGGGACGGGGCCGGTCGCCGTCTGGTGGTCCGCAACGGCCACCACCGTGAGCGGACGGTGACCACCGCCGCCGGGCCGATTGCGGTGAAGGCGCCACGGGTGAACGACAAGCGGGTCGATGGCGAGACGGGCGAGCGCAAGCGGTTCTCCTCGAAGATTCTCGCCCCTTGGTGCCGGAAGTCCCCGAAGATCAGCGAGGTCCTGCCCCTGCTCTACCTGCACGGTCTGTCCTCCGGCGACTTCGTGCCCGCGATGGAGCAGTTCCTCGGCTCGGCCGCTGGGCTCTCGCCGGCCACGGTGACCCGGCTGACCAAGCAGTGGAGCGACGACCACGCCGCCTTCCAGGACCGGGACCTGTCCGGGTCCGACTACGTGTACGTGTGGGCCGACGGCGTCCACCCCAAGGTCCGCCTAGGACAGGCCCGTTCCTGCGTCCTGGTCCTCATGGGCGTGCGCACCGACGGCAGTAAGGAGCTGATCGCGCTCGCCGAGGGCCTGCGCGAGTCGACCGAGTCCTGGGCCGACCTTCTGCGGGACTGCCGTCGGCGCGGCATGCGCGATCCCGAGCTCGTTGTCGGCGACGGAGCCATGGGCCTGTGGCGGGCCCTGGCCGAGGTGTTTCCGCAGGCCAGACATCAAAGGTGCTGGGTTCACAAAACCCGGAACGTGGTCAACGCCCTGCCGAGATCGGCCCAGCCCGGCGCGAAGAAGGCGCTGCAGGAGATCTACAACGCCGAGGACCGCGATCACGCCGAGAAGGCGGTGAAGGACTTCGAACGCGCCTACGGCGCGAAGTGGCCCAAGGCCGTCAAGAAGATCACCGACGACGTCGACGAACTCCTGGTGTTCTACGACTTCCCGGCTGAGCACTGGGTCCACCTGCGCACGACGAATCCGATCGAGTCGACCTTCAGCACGGTGAAGCTGCGGACCAAGGTCACCCGCGGCGCCGGCAGCCCGGCCGCGGCCCTGGCGATGGTGTTCAAGCTCGCCGAGTCCGCCCAGGCCCGCTGGCGCGCGATCACCGCACCCCACCTCGTCGCCCTCGTCCGCAACGGCGCCCGCTTCGAACGCGGCGTCTTGGTCGAGCGTGAGCAGGAGGCTGCAGCATGAGTGAGCGCGAAAAACGCCCGCTGCTGTTCCTGGACGTCGACGGACCTCTCCTGCCGTTCGGCGACGGCCCGCAGCGCGAGCCGTCGGGCACCGCGACAGATTCACACCTGACGCGGCTCGACCCGCGCGTCGGGCCTCGCCTCGCGGCACTGCCGTGCGAGCTGGTCTGGGCCACCACCTGGGAAGAGGCTGCGAACACCGACATAGCACCGCGGCTCGGCCTGCCGCCCCTGACGGTCGTGCACTGGCCGGAACCCTCCGACGCGCATGAACGCGAGGACCGGTGGTACGGGCTCCACTGGAAGACCCGAACCCTGGCGGCATGGGCGGACGGACGCCCGTTCGTCTGGGTCGACGACGAGATCACCGATGCCGATCGGGACTGGGTGTCCACCCACCACCCCACCCCGACCCTCCTCCACCGCATCGCGTCGTCCCGCGGCCTCACCGACGAAGACTTCGCAGTCCTCGATCAATGGCTGCAGGCCACTTGAAGCTGCCCGCGGTGATCCACAGGAATTGACAATTGCTCTACCCACAGTAGAGGAGCGCGGTACAGTAGGGGCATGGCAGCAGACGAGACGAGCATCAAGGTCAGCGTGGCCGCGCGCGACCGGCTGGCAACACTGGCGACCGAGCACGGAACGACCATCCGCGGCCTGGTCGAGGACCTTGCGCAGGGCACCCCGACCCAGGCCGAATACGCTGAGCGGGCCGAGCTGGCCCGTGCCGAACTCGCGGCCGCTCTCGGTACCGCGCCAAGCCCTGCGGCCGAGGAGAAGGCTCGGGCTCTGCTGGAGCGCCTGGGCGGAGCGCAGCGTGCCCCTCAGGCAGCCGCGTAGTGGGGGCGATCCCGGTCGTCCTGGACCACACGACTGCCGCGGCGCTGTATGACCCGAAGGATCCGTTCAACGAGGCGGTCTCGGCGTTCTACGTCCAAGCGTCTGGTGGACTGGGGACGCTGTACGCGCCGGTGCTGTCGCTGACGGCCGGTGACGCCGAGCGGCCCGGGCTCCTCGGCTACATCAAAGGGCTGCGGTTCATCCGCATCGAGGCCTTCGACACCGACGCCGCGGTCACCGCCACCGAGCTGCTGCGCTTCGGGCACTCCTGGGCAGCCGTCCACGCCATCCACGCCGCCAGGCCCTCCCCCACCTTTCCCACTGGACGCTTCCTGCTCACAATGACACCCAAGGCGTACGCAGGGACCGGCGTCCAGGCCGTCCACCCCGACCAGTAGGGCCAACCACCGCTCACCGCGGTGTAATCCATCGGGCTTCGGTGAGGCATGCTCTTCGAGGCGATCGCCCATCGACGCTGGAGGGCATTGCAGCGGACCCGCGCGCCGCGGCCGAGGAGGCGGGACTGTCGCGGGTGACGTTCTACTCTTCGTTCGAGGCGGCGCCGTCCTCCTCTCTCTGGCTGGAGCCGAGCATCCCTGGGCACGGGTACGAACCGTGTCACCAGCCATATACGGCGGTGATCTTGCGGAGCGTCATCCGTGTGACGCAGACACCGCACCACTGTTGGGGAACCGGCCGCGGGGAAGGCCCCAGACCTCAGCTTGATCGTTAACCCGCTGCTTCCAGTCGTCCGAGGTCAGAGTGTCCGTGAGGGTGATACCTGTAGGGCGTGGATGATGCGATGTCGGGTGCGATAGCCCTCCTGCGTGAAGCCTTTCCGGTAGAGGTCCGGCACGGCCCCCTGGGCTGGGAGTCGATTCAGGCATGGGAACGCAGGCACGGCGTGGTGTTGCCTGAGCCGTATCGCACCTTCGTGGCTGGGATCGCGAACAGTACTGACCTCGGCCCGCCTGATGAGGGTGGTCTGCTGCCCGTGGGAGAGAAGCCGGACAGCTGGGCCGTCTGGGAAGCGGACCGCTGGATGAGCCCGAAGCCCTTCGATGGCACCACTGCACGGGTGCCCGGTCAGCCCTTCCCGCTCAAGGAGGAATGGCAGTGGGAGTACGACTACTACGACCACACTCTCCACTCGTCCCTATTGCACCAGACCCACCAGCATGGCTCGGTGCTGCTGGGCAGCGACAGACCCGGTGAGTACTGGACGCTGGTGGTGACCGGGCCACAACGCGGTCTGGTGTGGTGGCTCAGAGACGGATCCGCCGCACCCTATGCCGACTCCCCGCCTGATCAGCCTGAGGGCGATTTCCTGCACTGGGTGAGGGACTGGCATACCGGACAGGGCTGGTGGCGGGCCAAGTAGCACCACCTCAGATCGTGGTGGCCGACGGAGGCGCTCTTCGTGAAGCTCGTTCGTCGACGACAAGGGCAAGGTCGAGCGCATCCCTTATGAGCTGTGCGACGGCTGGTCACCGAGGCTGGCGGAACCTGGAGCCGATACGCCCCCGGTGACCATAAACAGTGACCGCCGGACACCGGAAACTCAGGCAACCGACGCCCTGAAAGGATCGGTGGGGATGATCTCTGCCTCGTCGAAGAGCTGCTCCAACGCCTCGTGCCCGTGACGCCTGCGGAACTCGATCTCGGCCGTCGTCACGGGCAGGGCCCACAGGATGCGGGCGTGACCCCCGGGAACGGAACAGTGCTCGAGGTCGGGTCCGTGGAGATAGGGCAGGCTGATCAGCAGGTGATCGCAGGTTGACCCCGGCACCCACGGTTCACCGATCGGCATGCTGTGTTCCAGGTCGAGCTGATGTCCTCCGCAATGGTAGTAGGCGATCATCGCCATGAGCTCGATGAACCGCTGGTCGCGGACGTGGGCGGTCATGACGAACTCAAGGCCGTGACCGTCCATCTCCATCGCGGCCCAGCACCCGGCGGTCACATAGACCCAGCTGTCGCTGCGGGGACCTGGCCCCACAACGAGAACTCGCAGATCGGGCGCCACCTCTCGCCGTTCCGGCCCGAGGTCGTAATCGACGACCTCCACGGAGTGCCCTTCGAAGAACGCCCGGACATGTGACTCAACGGCCTCCGCGGCCAACACCCTCGCATCACTCATCGCGCGATCATTCCACCGCGATCGACCGCCCCTGACGGCTCACTCAGCGTCATGGGGCCGCCGACATCAGCTACGAGTACGCGACACCTCAACATGCGAGCCCACGAGTCCCCGGCGACCACACACGGCAACCGGCGACTCGACCATCAAGGAGTATCGGTCGTCCCCGCACCTGATCCGGAGCGGCCGTTGCTTGCTCGGGCCCACGGAATGCGAGATCGCAGAGCCGCAAGCCGACTCGGATCTTCACGAGGCACAGCGAAGCCGAACGGCGGCGAGGGCTTGAGCCCGAGTTCCCTGCGGGCAGCCACTAGGAAGGCATGATGCGCCTTGGCGAATGATTCATAGAGGTCCCAGCGCTTCTCTCCTGCGCTATTCCCTTGTTCGAGCCGGTTGCAGTAGTGCAGTCGAATCGCATCGGCAGCGTGAAGTGGGTCGCGAGCTGCCCTGATGGCCTCCGGGCGGGCGAACACCTCCAGCTTGTTCAACTGCAACATGGCTTCCTTCGCCTCGTCCATCCCGTGATCGCCACGACTATCGGGCGGCAGGACGTCCCAGTCGATCTCCCACACTTCCCTCATGAAGCGAAAGCTGGCATCGCCGAACGCCTCGATGACCGCAGGCAGGTGTTGCCACGCCTGCTTGTGACTCTCCTGTCGGCGGACAAGGTGAGCAGCAAGCGCAACGTTCACGACGCCGAACACGACTGCTACCACTGCTGCGTAGGCACTCACCAAGGAGGCGGACATGTCGATAATCTACCGCCGCGATCACAGGACGTGATCGGAGCTTACGGCCGCTTGGCGAATACGCGACACCTCAACATGCGGGCCTACCAGTTCCAAAGCCGCGTTCCTACTCGGCCCCCCACTTCCTGCGCCGCGGTGCTCGGCGGCCCGATCGTGCTCATCTGGGACAACCTGGACGTGCACAAGGCCGCCGGCCTGCGGGAGTTCGCCGCGTCCCGGGACTGGCTGACCATCTACTACCTGCCGCCCTACGCGCCCGACCTCAACCCCGTGGAAGGGATCTGGTCGCTCCTGCGACGCGGTTGGCTCTCCAACGTCGCCTTCAGCACTCCCGAACACCTCGTCCAGCGCATCCGTCGCGGCCTGCGGCACATTCAGTACCGCAGCGACCTCATAGACGGCTGCCTAGCCGAGACCGGCCTGACCATCAGATCCACCTGAGCTTGTTCTTTTTCTTCCGGCCTCGAACGGTATCTCGAACTGAGTCGCTCACCTGGGGATTCGCCGGATGTGGGGGCGGCCTCGTCTTGGTCAGTGCTCCGACCAAGGTGCACTGACCAAGACGAAGGCCGTGAGGGTGAGTCTGCTGCCTGATGCCGTCCGGAGGGAAGCGTTCGCGGAGGCGTCACGATTCCGGGGCGAGTTCTACGAGTGCCTGACCGCTCGGCGCGATGAGTTGTTCGAGCTGATGGACGCGGTGTTGTGTGCGGACGGTGCGGTGAAGTCCCCGGTGGATCTGACGCTGTTGCCCGAGCATCGTCGTGGGCACGGAGCGATGTACGGCGGCCTGAACCGGGGCCGGATCGACGTCGGTCGGCTGCGGGCGGTGCTGGCCGGCCTGTCACTGCCGCGGGACCATCCCCGCGGGTGCGGGGAGCAGGCCGTGGACGCCGGCCCTGACGGGGCCCGCACGGGACCATCCCCGCGGGTGCGGGGAGCAGACCTTGGACGCCCTCGCGCCGACGTGCGCGCCGGGACCATCCCCGCGGGTGCGGGGAGCAGAAGACCTCACCACCTGCAAGGCCATCCTCGCCGGGACCATCCCCGCGGGTGCGGGGAGCAGGAGCCGGACGGTATCTGGGGGGGCCGGCTGGCGGGACCATCCCCGCGGGTGCGGGGAGCAGGAGCCGGACGGTATCTGGGGGGGCCGGCTGGCGGGACCATCCCCGCGGGTGCGGGGAGCAGGTGGGGCATTCGGCGGTGGGTCGGGCGTGGCGGGGACCATCCCCGCGGGTGCGGGGAGCAGCTGCTCCATCGTCTCCGCGATGGCGTTCTCCCGGGACCATCCCCGCGGGTGCGGGGAGCAGTCGATGACCCGCTCGAACGCCAGACCCAGATCGGGACCATCCCCGCGGGTGCGGGGAGCAGCTCCTCGAGGACCCGCACCCGGAGCTGACCCGGGGACCATCCCCGCGGGTGCGGGGAGCAGTGGAAAACCCTTCGGACAGCGTCCATGGACGCGGGACCATCCCCGCGGGTGCGGGGAGCAGGCCACGGCTCAGACCGCGGCGGGGATCGCGACGGGACCATCCCCGCGGGTGCGGGGAGCAGTTCTACAAGCAGGGCAGCGACCCGACGAGCGGGGGACCATCCCCGCGGGTGCGGGGAGCAGGTCCGAGTGAAAGCCTGGCCCAGCGCCCGCCAGGGACCATCCCCGCGGGTGCGGGGAGCAGTGATCATCAGGGTACGGGCGCTGGGCGACCAGGGGACCATCCCCGCGGGTGCGGGGAGCAGATCCTGATGCCGGTGTGGTCGGACCGGTCGTCGGGACCATCCCCGCGGGTGCGGGGAGCAGTTCCCATTTAGTTGCCCGAGGCAACCTAGTTCGGGACCATCCCCGCGGGTGCGGGGAGCAGACTTGCTGAGCTGCGGTTTTATCCCGGGCCAAGCATCGTTTCGGCGACTTTCGCCGATTCCGACAAATAACACATATCCGTGGCTCCGGTTTTGAAGTGCAGCAAACCACGCTACAACTGTCGGGTGAACCAGCGGGACCGCTGCGCGACCGGGAACCACGGTGGGGGACGCTGCGCATTACCAGCGGTCGTTGGTCTCCTCCCACCCCGGCTTCAACTTCTGTAATGGCCCCGGCGGGTGTGGGCAATCGTCGGCGTCCTGCCTTCCCCCAGCAGCTGGACGCAGCCACGGCTGGCGCCTTCGCCTCCGGCACCCTGCCTGCCGCAGCATCAGGAAAACGGCGACGGTGCTTACCGCTTCGACAACCGGAACCCCTTCGCGTCGCCCGATGGCACCCGTGGCAGAGGGCTTCGCCCCTTACAGATCCCATTCGTCGGCCAGCAGCCCCAGGAGCCGCCGCTGCCGCTTCTGCAGCAAGGCCGGCACCCACTCCTGGTGCTGCAGCACCTGGCTGGTCAAGGCGAACGTGGAAACGCCGTGCCTGCCGGTGAAGTACTTGGTCTTCTTTTCGGCGAAGTCGTAGTTCTGGGCGTAGGCGTTCTTCGTACGGTTGAGCAGGACGAGGTTGCCCAGCCGGTGCGTCCACTCCCCGCGCTGTTGGTCGGTGAAGTGCCGCAGCCACTGGGACCCCTGCTTCGGGTTCTGCGGCAGTACGTGCTCGACGGTGATCAGGGTGTGGTCATACGAGACCCCGGGTTTTCCGGCCAGCATCTCGTCCAGACGCAGCAAGATGTACTTGCGGGTCCTGGTGACGAGGTAGATGTCGCCGTCCAGGCGCGCGAGTGTCTCGGCCTTCTCCGCATCCGTCAGGGTGAAGGAGGCCGCGTCCAGGCCCTTCCCGGCGTCGAGTTCGCGCAGGAGGTCCGCGTATCGCGTGACGCGGGGGGTGGTGTAGACGCGGCGGATGAACATGCTGGCCGCCAGCCGCTCCAGTGCGCCGAAGAACTCGTCGAGCCAGGCAGGGTCGTCACCGTGGTTGCGCAGGGCCCACAGAGCCGCCGGCCGCCAGTCGTTGTTGTCGACCTGCTGGAGTCGCTTGAACCAGGCGTTCACCTGCTCTGCGCCAGAGGGCGCCGAGTAGCTGGCGTCACGGATCTGCACGTAGGCGTCCGCGTACGGCACGACGACGTCGTTGACGAATGACTCGGCCTTGCCGGGCAGGTAGTGGCTGAGCACCTGCTCGGGGAACTCCTTGAGCAGTTCCCGCTCCGCCCGCTTCATGGCGAACACCATGCGCAGGTGGAGGAAGAGGTCGGCGAAGTCGTCCCGGCCCAGGGCCTCCTCGGCGTCCTCCCACTTACGGGCGCACTCCTCCGAGGCCTTCTCGTCCAGAGGACCGATGATGTGCGACTTGAAGATGTCCGTGGGCGACAGATCCATACCCCGGGAGTTCATGACGCTGAAGATACGGTGGGCGCTGTCCAAGTCGGGGGTGCTGACGATGACCAGGAAGGTGCGTTCGCCGAGCATCTGCACGAGATCCAGCCGCCGCTCCTCCGACCAGCCGGCGAGTATCGCGTGCAGCGCCTTCGCGTTGCGCAGGACGGCCTTCTGCGCGTCCGTCGGCAGCACTTCCTCCTTCATGGCCCGCAGAGCCTCGGTCGCCCCCTTCGTCTGGACGTACTGCTGGAAAAAGCCGGCGTCACGCAACCGCAGGGTGACCCTGGGCTTGGGAGCGAGCCTGCGGACCTTGTTGCCGGGCTCCGTGACCAGTTTGTCGAGGTCGCTGCCCAGCTCCGGGTCCTCCGTCAGGTCGCGGAGGAGGGCGAGCAGGATGGTCAGGGTGGTGAGACGCTGCTGACCGTCGATGACCTCGGCGGGCGCGTCGCCCTTGGCCTTGACCAACACGATGGAGCCGAGAAAGTACGGCTCCTCCGTCCCCCTCTCCAGCGACTCCTCCAGGTCGGTCAGCAACTGGACGGCCTGCTCGGTGTCCCAGGCGTACGGCCGCTGGTAGTCCGGGATCTTGAAGTCATAGTCGCTGCTAAACACCTTATGCAGGGACACTTCCTGCGCCTCGAGTTGCTGCATATCTCAATGATGTAGGAGCTGATGACGCTGTGTCCCAGGAGTACTGCGAGCTGCGACTGCGGGTCCTCGGGGGGAATGCTCCGGTTCGGCTCCTCCCGGCACCCGGCAGCCGTCCGGTCGAGGGGCCCGGTCCGTTGATCAGTCGACGGTGAGGGTGCGTCGTACCGGAGCAGTGACGACGCGGATCCAGGCCATGGCGCACTGCAGTGCGGCCTCCTTGCGCGTCATGTACGGACCGCTGACCGCGAAGGACTCGGAGAGGCGGTAGTTCCAGCCGTTACGCCCGGTCCGACCGGTGCCGCCGTACGACGGTTCCACGTGACCCAGTACCGTCCCGTCCTCGGCGATCAGGCTCCACCGATGGGTATCGCGGTGGTCCACGTCCTTGACCAGACGGGCGCTGTCCGCGACGGCGCGGGCGGCCTGCTGCGACAGCCGCTTGCGCCGAGCAGGTGCGGTCCTCTCCGGAGCTCGGCTGCGCGCTGGGGAGGTGGGCGCTGAATCATCACGTGACGGTTCAGCGGGCGGAGCCTGCACCTCAGGAGGCGGTAGGGCGGCATGGGTGGCCTGCTCGATGACGGCGACGGCTGGTGCTGCCTGCCGAATACGAGCCGCCAGAACGAACGGGATCCGGGCCACGACGTCAAGGTCGGAACCGTCTGCGGGCAGTCCGGCGTTCAATGCTCCGGCCAGGCGCCGGGCGGCGTCGGCCAGACTGTCGGCGAGTTCCGTCGCAGGCACACCCGCGTACTCCTCCAGCAGTTCCTCTCCCCCACCGGAAGCGAGCCGCTGCTCCTGAACCTGTCGCTGACGGGCACGGTATGCCTTGGCCTGGCAGGCGCGTGAGCAGTAGCGGCGGGCGCGAGGGCCACGCTGCGCGGGCAGCGCCCCGCCGCACACCGGGCATGTCGTCATGAGTCCCCTCATCCAATCGACACGTGACGCTTACGCTGCCACGGTACCGGCTTCCTCCTTATCGTCACGTGTCAATTGAGATGTGGGTGGTCAGGTACCGGCCCTCGCCCGTGCTTTAACCCGGGCGGCGTGCAGCGGGTTGTCCGTCTTGCCCCGGGCGGGCTCGATGTAGTGCTTGCGGACCGTGGGAGAGCCGGGCTTCCACCGGCCCTGTGCGGTCGGGTCTCCTCCTGCTTCGGAGATCTCCTGCGCCGGCCCTCGGCGCAGGCCGTGTGCAGTGACCGCACGCCCGCCGGGGGCACTGACACCGGCGAGCCGAGCGCGAGCCTTGACGACGCTTCCGATCGCGTCGGGGCTGAGGAAGTCGCCGCGCGGCCCGGAGCGCGAGCGGACGGTGCCGCCGCGGGTGACGTGCCGGAACACCGGACCCGACGTGATGCCGTGGCGGCGCAGCTCCTCCAGCCACGCACGCACGCGGGCAACGGGGCAGAGCAAGGGATCGTCCGGGTCGGCCGGTACGAACGTGTCCTCGCCGCGGGCGGCCTGGTCGGTCTTGGAGAAGGCCACGCGTACGGTGACACCGTCGTCCTCCACGACCAGGTGCTCGATCAGGAGGTTCGCAAGCTCGCTGCGGCGGGACAGCATTCCCCATCCAAGGGTGAGCAGCGCGGCGTCCCGGAGGGCCTTCGGCCACTCGCGCTCGTCGGCCGCGGTGCAGGTGGCCACCATGGCGGACAGGGCCGCGGTGCGAATCGGCGGCGCCTTCCTCGGCGCGCGGCGCCGGGCCCAGTCCCGGGCGTGCTTGCGGAGGATCTGCCGGGCCTCCTTGGTGCCGGGCTGCTGGCCGTCGGGGTGGGCGGAGCGGATCGCCGACATGTGTACCTGGACGGACGAGGGGGCCAAGTCCCTTTGCACCAGGTGCCCGACGTACTCCACGAACGTCGCCGTGGTGCACGGCATCGGCACCCGGCCGCTCTGCGCGCACCATGTCCTGAACTGCCCAAGGGCCGAGCCGTACGTGCGGGAGGTGTTGGCGGGCGGTGCCCCGTCGATCAGGGCGGCCGTCGCCTGCGAGATCCGGAAGTCGGCCTCGGTGTAGGTCGGCTGGTCGACCGTCGTCGGGACCGGGACGTCCGGCCGTAGCAGCGTGTGCCGGTCGACGAAGGGCCGGTGTGCCGGCGCGTCCGCGAGGGTGGGGAGTGCTCGGTCCTCGTCCTCGTCGACCAGCTCGGCGTCGACCACTTCCACGGCGCTGTAGTCGACCATGTGCCCCTCCGTCAGGCTAGCCTCGTATAAGGGAAATTATACGAGGCTACTGAAGGTAACGAGTCCCGGCTTCGCTGGACGCCGACGGGACTCGTCCGGGTACCCGGCCGCCGTCGACCGGGACTGCCCTTGGCGGTACCAAAAGCGTGGTTGCCGGTGTCGGGCTGCTACCGTCCTCGTCAAATCCACGTCTATTGGTACGGAGAGATCTTGCGCATCACCGTCACGGTCGACGACCCCACCGACGACTTCCGGGACCAACTCCTCGCACTCCTCGCGGAGCACGCTCTCCACCTCGACGTCGACGCGACGTGGACCGTCGAACGCGCCTTGCAGTACTACCGAACCCTGCCCGCACGGGCACGCCACATCGTCCACATGGCCGTCATCCGCCATGGCTTCGTCGACGACGACGAACTCCGCGCTGACGGCGGCAGCCTCCGCGGCCACAGCGGCGCCCTCAAGCGCGTCCTGGAGCGCGGAGTCCGCGAGGGCTGGTGGCCGACAGGGATGCAGCCACCGATCCAGGCGCAGGGGCCCGGCTTCGGAAAGGTCAAGGGCTACTCCATGCCCGGCGAACTCGTGGACGTCTTCTCCGCTGCCATCGATCGGCACAACAAGCAGAAGTGAGGGCGCCCTCGGACGCGACCCGAGCATGCGACCGGCGGGGCGGTGGCGAAGCGGTGGGTCCGTACGTGGTGCCGATGATGGTCGAGGTTGATGTCGACGACGACAAGGTGACCCGTGTGGTCACCGTGCCGGTGGAAGTCCGCGAGGCCCCGGAGGCATGGGCCACTTTCTGATCTACGACGAGCAGTTCCTCCGACGGAGTGGCGACGACCAACCCTAGGTATACGCGTTCTGCGTGGGTGAACCTCGGTGGGCAGACGACCGGTTTCGGGTCGCCGGCCCGGCGAACTGGCCGGAGCGGGAGGAGAGTTTCGGTCGGGACGAGTCCGACGATCGGTACGAGGAGATCAACCCGTACGAGCTGCGTCGGCAGTAGCTGGCGGTTGGAGGAGATACGCCCGAAGGGTGCCCCCGCGGGGGCACCCTTCGGGCGTATCTCCTCCAACCGCCCTATGGACACAGGAACTCCAAGCCCTGACTCTTGAGCGGTACAGAACAACTTTGGCTGCCTGGGA
>NZ_JFCB01000050.1 GCF_000725125.1 Streptomyces toyocaensis | reverse complement strand
GGTCGCGGGTGCGGCGGCGGTCGGGGTCGGGGTCGCGGGTGCGGCGGCGGTCGGGGTCGCGGGTGCGGGTGCGGGTGCCGTCGCGAGTGCGGTGGCGGTCGCGGTGCAGGTCGCGGTGGTGGTTGCGGTGGCCTCGGGTGCCCTGAGCATGAATCCCCCGGTTCTGCCGCGTGCGCGGCTGCTGCGTTGTGCCCGGGGGGAGCTTCGCCCTGCCCGCTATCACGGAGCTATACGGGCCCGGCGGGTCCGGCGGCGCGGTGGTAGACAGGGCCGGGACGAAGGGGGAGCCATGCGGCGGGAGGGGGGATCCGTGCAGCGGATCGTGCTGGCGGAGGACATGCACATGATACGGGTGGCGCTCGCCGCGCTGCTCGACCTGGAGCCGGACATGGAGGTCGCGGCGCAGGTCGGCAGCGGGAGCGAGGTGCTGCCCGCGGTGCTGCGCACCGGCGCGGACACCGCGATCCTCGACATCGACATGCCGGGGATGGACGGGATCACCGCCGCCGCGGTGCTGCGGGACCAGGCGCCCGGGTGCCGCACGCTGATCCTCACCGGCATGGCGCGGCCCGGCACGCTGTGGCGGGCCCTGGACGCGCAGGTGGCGGGGTTCCTGCCGAAGGACGCCTCACCCGACGAGCTGCTCGACGGCGTGCGCCGGGTCGGCGCGGGCCGTCGGGTCATCGATCCCGAACTGGCCATGTCGGCTTGGGAGATCGGCGACAGCCCGCTCACCGAGCGGGAGGTCGAAGTGCTCGCCCGGGTGGCGGAGGGGGCCGACACCACCCAGATCGCCGCCACCACCAGCCTCTCCGTGGGCACGGTGCGCAACTACCTCACCGCGATCGTCAACAAGCTCGGCGCCCGCAACCGCGTCGACGCGCTGCGCATCGCCCGGGACAACGGCTGGCTGGCCTGACCCGCCCCCGTACGGTGCGCGGGCCGTACCGTATAGGCCGTTTATCGGGGGCCGCGCTCTACTGGCGCCATGCCAAGGACACGACGGGTGCGGGGGCGGAACGCGTTCGCCGGCGACGCGGCGAGCCGTCGCGACCTCCACGCGCAGGACCGTACCGCGCCGCACTGGGCGCTCGACTACGCGCGGCGGCTCGCCGACCGGCACCCGCCGCAGCACCGCATCCTGATCCAGACCAGCATGTCGCCGTCCGGCTCCTTCCACGTCGGGAACTTCCGGGACACCGTCTGCGCACACCTGGTGCACCGGGCGCTGGCCCGGATGGGCCGCCGGTCCGCGATCCTGCTGAGCTTCGACGACTACGACCCGGTGCGGGAGAGCCAGGCGGCCCGGGACCCGGAGCTGGCGGGCCACGGCGGCCGGCCCCTCGCCGCGCACCGCGAGCGGGCCACCCGGATCTGCCGTGCCTACCTCGCGGAGCTGCGGGCGACGGGGATCCTGCCCGAAGGGGCCGACGCGGACGGCCGGATGCCGCCGGGCGGCACCTGGGAGACGCACTACCAGTACGAGCGCTACCGGGCCGGTGTCTACCGGGAGATCCAGCGCCGCTACCAGCGTGACGCGGCGCGCCTCGCCGACCTGCTCGGCAAGGCGGACGGACGGGATCTGTTCGCGGTGTACTGCCTGCAGTGCGGCCGCGGCACCACCGAGATCCACCGGCTGGGCGCCGCGTCGGCGCACTACGCCTGCCGGAGCTGCGGCGCGCGGCTCACCGTGACCGGGCCGGAGCACGTCAAGCCGTCCTGGGCCCTGGACTGGACGCTGCGGGTCGCGCATGAGGGCATCGACTGCGAACCGGCCGGTCAGGACCACTGCAGCGCGGGCAGCACCATGGACCGCACGGTTCCGGTGTACGACAGGTACCTGGGTCTGGCGCAGCCGGTCATCGTCCCCTACGGGCTGGTGCGCGGCGAGCGCGGCGCGGGCAAGATCTCCGGGTCGAGCGGCGGCGGGCCGTACGTGCGCGACCTGCTCGCGGTCCATCCCGCACCGATGGTCCTGTGGCTGTACGCGCGCCGCAACTGCCTGTCGGACCTGCGGATCGGGTTCGGCGCGGACGTGTTCTTCGGCGCGTACGACGCGTTCGACCGGTTCCTGCGGGCGGTGCCCGGTGACGCGCGGGCCCGGGTGCTGTGGGAGTTGCTGAGCGACGAGGACCCGGCGCCGCGCGCCGCCCTGCCCCGGATGCGCTCCGTCGTCGGAGCGCTGTACGCCCGTGGCGGCGCCGCGGAGCCGGCGCTGGCCCACCTGACGCGCCGGCACCCCGGCTGCGACCGGGAGCTGCTGGCCGAACGGGTCGCCCACGCGGGTGCCTGGCTGGTGACGCACGGAGCGGGCCGTTACCGGGGGGAGGCCGGACCCGGCGGGGAGGCCGGCCCCGCCGTCGACGTGCTCATCGAACAGCTGAGGGCGCACACGGGTCCCGGCGCGCCCCGCGCGCACCGCACCGTCGCGGAGTTCCGGGAGATCTACCGGGCGCTGTTCGGCACGGAGCGCGGTCCCCGGCTCGACACGCTCGTCGACGCGCTCACTCCGCAGGCGGTCGCCGACGCCCTGACCGCCTTCCGTGACCGGGGCGAGCGCCCTCTCTGCGCGGGGCTGTTCGCGTCCCCCGGACGCCCCTCCCCCGAACGCCCCGCCTCCGAACGCCCCGCCTCCGGAAGCCCCGCCCTCGGAAGCGCCGCCCCGCTCCGGCCCGCGTCCGCTTCCGTGCGGCAGGAGGTCGCGGGCCGTGCGGGTTGAGATCTTCACGCCCGGCGGCGGGCCCGCGCCCGACGGCTGGGACGCCTTCGTCCACTCCCTCAAGGGCCCCGCGCCGTGGGACGTGACGCTGCTGGAGGCGGCCGCCCTGGGCAGCAGGCGGCCCGTGTACGGCGGCCTGGTGAGGGACGCGGGGGAACCGGTGGCCCTGTTCTGCGGGCGGCTCGGGGTGCGGCCCGTGCTGCGGCGGTACCGGCCCGCGGGGCGGGCCCTGACGCCGGGCTGGTTCCAGGTCCACCTGCCGAACAGCTTCAGCCCCGGACGGCTCTACGCCCCTGGGCTCGACCCCGGGGACCGGCGCGCCGCGACCCGCGCCTTCGAACGGGCCCTGCGCCGCCGGCTCGGGGCGCGCTGCCTGGGCGTGCTGCACCTGGACGCCTGCGCCGCGGAGCTGGCGGTGCTCGGCGGCCCGCTGCGGCTCACCCGTGCCACCGCGCCCAGCACGGTCCTGCACAACCGCTGGGGTTCGACGGACGCCTACCTCGCCGGACTGCCGCGTGCCAGGCGCCGCCGCCTGACGGCGCTGAGGCAGCGGATCGACGACCACGCCGGGCTGACGGTCGGGGCCGGCATCCCGGCGATCGACCCGGTACGGGCGGGGCGGCTCGACCAGCTGACCCGGATGAAGCACACCGGGCGACCGGAGGGGGTCGTGCCCCTGCTCCCGGTGTACTTCGAACGGCTCAACGCGCATCCGGGCGCCTTCTACGTCGCCCATCTGGACAGCGGGTCCGGTCTGCCCGTCTCCTTCGACCTGGTCCTTGAGACCCCGGGCGGCTGGGCGACGACGGTGACCGGCTCGGACGGCGCCCGGGACCTCTACTTCGACCTGTACCTGCGGGAGATCGACCGGATGATCGCCCTCCGGGTCCCCGCCCTCGAACTCGGGCCCGGCATGACCCGGCTCAAGGAGTCGTTCGGCGCGGCCACCGTCGACCGGTACGCCGTGGCCGCCCCGTTCTGATCAGCGAACCGACGAACGAGAAAGAACCCTCATGGACTTCACCACCGCGCTGGACCGTCACCTCGCCGCGATCCGTGACCGCGACCTGGAGGGCTACGTGCGCACCGTGCATCCCGACGCCACCCTCATCCTCCCCAACGGCAAGACGGTCACCGGGACCGACGAGATCCGGTCCTTCCACGAGGGCTGGTTCCAGGACCCCGACTGGAGCATGACCACGGAGACCGTCAGCACCCTCGAGCTGGCGGACACCGCCGTCACGGTCCTCGCGGTCGACTACCGGGACCTGGACGCGGAGGGCCGCCCGTACGCGCTGCGTCATCTGCTCAGCCTGGTCTTCGCCCGCAGCGGCGAGGAGTGGCTGCTCGTCCACGACCAGAACACCCCCTGCTGAGATGCGCATCGCCCGGCCGTACGACCACGCCGTGCGGCGTGCCCTGCGCACGGTGCCGCACTACCGCGAGCGGTACGCCGCCACCGGGACGCTGCCGCCGCTGACCCGCGACGAGGCGCGGCTGCGGCGGCATCTGCTGATGCCGCTCGACGCGGCGCTGCTGCCGCGCCGGGACCCCGGCCGCCCGCCCCGCGAACACGTCGCCGAACTGCGCGAGGCGCTCCGGCTCGCCGGGCACCCCCTGAGGGGCGTCGACGTGTACGAGGTGACGCGGGCGTCGCGGGACCCGGTGAGGGCGTACGGGACCACGTGGCGGGTGCTGCTGGACGCCACCGCCGAGACCGACGGCGGGCCGGGACGGCGGACGCCGCCCGACGGGCCCGCGCTCGTCGTCGGCGACCCGGGGTGGGCGGACGGCCCGTGGCCGGACGGTGTGGTGGCCGTGGCACGGTTCGGCCTGGCGGCGGCGGCCGGCGCCCGGCCGGCCCCGGGCTCCCTGTGGTACGAGCCGTGGCTCGGCTATCTGGGCGCGGTGGCCGCCGGCTGCGGCGAGCTGCACCTCAACACGGCCCGGGTGCACGCCCGCACCCTGGACGGCGGCACCGTCCTCACCCTGCTGAAGCGCCGCCGCCCCACCTTCGTCCACGCCGAGCCGGAGGGCGGTGGTGCGTTCCGTCCTGAGCGCTGCCCCCGCCACGGCGGGCCCGTCCTGCGATCCGTCCGGAGGCGATGATGACCCCGACGCCCTCGTCCCCCTCCCCCGTCATGCGCCTGGGCCCCGTGCTGCGCAGCCTGGTCCGCGCCCACCGTCTGGAGCGGGCCGACCCCGCGCGGCTCGCCGCCGAACAGCGGCGGCTCCTGGTGCGCCTGGTCCGGCACGCCCAGGCGCACGTGCCGCGCTACCGGGAGCTGATCGCACCGGGCACGGCGGCCGCCTTCCGGGGGCCCGAGGACCTGCCGGCGCTGCCGGTGCTGGACCGGACCGAGTTCCACGACAGCGCTCCCGAGCGGCTGCTCGCCGAGGGGTTCACCACCCGGAACACCAAGGCGGGCACCACCAGCGGCTCGTCCGGCGTCCCGGTCACCATCCGCAACTCGGAGCGGGACCTGGCGTACCTGCGGGCCTCGTACCTGTACGACATGCTCGCGTCGGGGCTGCGGCCCTGGGACCGGATGGCGTACTTCCGGGTCAATCCGTTCCTGCGCCACCCGCTGGAGCGGTTCGGCCTGCTGCGCACCTTCCACATCGACACCAGCGGGACGCTGGACGAGCAGGTCGAGGCCTTCCTCGCGGCCCGCCCCACGTTCCTGGTGGGCTTCCCCAACGTGATCGCCTCCGTGATCGAGGAGCTGGAGCGGCGGGGTCAGCGCCACCGGGGCGTGCACCACGTGCTGTTCGGCGGCGAGCGGCTCACGCCGACCGCGCGGGCCCGGGTGCTCGGCCATCTGGACGCGCGGTTCCACGAGGTGTACGCCTCCGTCGAGGTGTTCACGGTGGCCCGCACCTGCCACCGCGGGGCGCTGCACCTGCGCTCCGCCGACGTGGTGGTCGAGCTGGAGCAGGACGACGGCAGCGCCGTGCTCGCGGACGGCAGCCGCCGGGCCGAGGGCGAGATCCTGGTGACCCGGCTGCACAGCGAGGCGATGCCGCTGATCCGCTACCGGCTGGGCGACCGGGTGACGGTGGGCCCCGACACGTGCGGCTGCGGGCGCCGCACCCCGGTCGTCGAGCGGGTGCAGGGCCGCAGCCAGGACCGGTTCCGGGGCCGGGACGGCCGTGAGTTCTACGCCGACTTCCTCACGTACAAGGTGCAGGACTTCCCCGAGGTCGCCCGCATGCAGCTGGTACAGGAGCGGCCCGCCCAGGTCACCGTCCGCACGGTGCTCGCGCCGGGCGCGGACGCCTCGGTGACCGGGCGGATCCGGCGGGCGGTGCAGAGCGCGGTGCCCGACTTCGAGGTGTCGGTCCGCCGGGTCGGGGAGATCGCCCCGGAGCCCAACGGGAAGATCAAGATCGTGAAGGTGCTCGCCGGGGGACGGACCGGGGCGGAGACGGGGGTGCGGCCGTGACGCGGAGCGCGTCACGGCCGCACCCGCGCATTCATATGGTGCGCCGCTCCTCCAGGGCCGCCCGCCAGGACGGGGGCAGGTTGCGGACCACCTCGATGCCCGAGAACACCGACGGCTCCTGCGGGCCCACCTCCTTGACCCAGGCGGCCATGCGCCCGATGCCCTCCTCCAGCCCGATGGGCAGGCCGGGCGCGCCGAACACCTTGTGGGCCTTCTCGTGCGTGGCGTACGCGTCGCGCACCTCGTTGCGCTCCGGGAGGTGGTTGACCCGCAGCTCCACCCCCATCGCCTCGCACACCGCGGCGGCGATGCGGTTGACGCTGTAGACCTGGTCGCCGCCGATGTTGAAGATCTCGTTGTACGCCCCGGGCAGCTCCACCGAGCGGGCGATGGCCGGGGCCACGTCCTTGATGTAGCTGAAGGCCCGGGTCTGCTCGCCGTCGCCGAAGACCGTGAACTCCTCGCCGCGCAGCGCCTGGTTCATGAAGATGCCGATGACGTTGCGGTAGCGGTCGCCGATGTTCTGGTACTCGCCGTACACGTTGTGCGGCCGGAAGATGACGTACGGCAGGCCGAACATCTCGTGGCTGACCCGCAGTTCCTGCTCCACGGAGAACTTCGCGATGCCGTAGGGGTCCTCCGGCGCCGGCACCAGGTCCTCGCTCATCGGCAGCTGGTTGGCGCCGTAGACCGCGATGGACGACGTGAACACGAAGCACTTCACGGTGCCCGCGTTGACGGCGGCGTTGATCAGGTTGACGCTGCCGACCACGTTGTTCATGTAGTTGAAGCGCTTGATGAAGTGGCTCAGTCCCTCGGCGGCGTACGCGGCGAGGTGGAAGACGTAGTCGATGCGGTGGGAGGCGAAGACGGCGTCGACGACCTCGGGGTCGCAGACGCTGCCGTGCCGGAACTCGGCGCCGTCCGGCACGTTGGCGGCGGTGCCGCCGCTGAGGTCGTCGAGGACGACCACGCGGTGGCCGCGGGCCAGGAGCTCGCGGGCCACGTGGGAGCCGATGAAGCCGGCCCCTCCGGTCACGAGCGAGACGGGGGAGGCGGGGGTCACGGTGTTCATGCGGACGTCCTTTCCAGCGGCTCCCGCTGGGGGGAGCCGGCGAGACGGAGGGGGGCGACGGGGGCGGCCGGGGGCCGCCGGGACAGCTTGAGGAGAGAGAGCGCGGGGCCGGTCATCACCGTGGTCAGCAGGGCCATCACAACCAGCACGGTGAAGGCGTTCTGGTTGATGAGGCCCGCGTCGAGTCCCGCGCGGAGCACGACGACCTCGGTGACGCCCCGGGCGTTGAGCAGGACGCCGAGGCCGAGCGACATCCGCCAGGACAGGCCGCAGGAGCGGGCGGTGAGGCCGGTCCCGAGGAGCTTGCCCGCCACGGCCGTGACGACCGCGACGGCCCCGGCGACGAGCAGGGCACCGTGCGCGGTCACCCGGGTGAGGTCGACCGTCATGCCGACGGAGACGAAGAACAGCGGCAGCAGCAGCCGCCGGTTGAGCGAGTCCAGGCGCAGCTGCACGGCGGTCAGCGCACTGCCGGAACGATGCGGCACGAGCAGGCCGGCGAGGAAGGCGCCGAAGATCGAGTGGACGCCCATCAGATCGGTGGCCCGGGCGAGGGAGAAGGCGAGCAGCAGCAGGGCGAGGAGACGGGCCGCGGACGGCACCTCCCTGCGGTCCGCCCAGCGGTCGGCGGCCCGCACCAGCGGGCGGCCGAGAACCAGGACGGCCACCGCGAACCCCGCCGCGAGGAGCACGGTGCCGCCCGCGCCCCAGACGCTGCCCGCCCCGGCCACCGCCATGGCCGTGGCCAGGGCGCACCAGGCGATCACGTCGCAGGCGGCGGCGCACGTCATGGCCATGGTGCCGAGCGGGTGCCGGGCCAGACCCGACTCCTGCACGATCCGGGCGAGCACCGGGAAGGCCGTGATGCTCATCGCCGTACCGAGGAAGATCGCGAACGGCACGAAGCCGATCCCGTCGGCGGCGAACTCCCGGTAGACAAGGCCCGAGGAGACCACCCCGAGGACGAAGGGGACGATCATGCTGCCCTGGCTGACCGCGCCCACCACCCGGCCGCTGCGCCGTAGCTGGGAGGCGTCGAACTCGGAGCCGACCGCGAACATGAACAGGACCAGGCCGGCCTGGGCGAGCAGGCCGAGCACGGGCTCCGCCGACGCGGGGTAGAACAGCGCGGTCGCACCCGGCCAGAGCCCGGTCAGGAAGGACGGGCCGAGCAGCAGGCCGGTGGCGATCTCGCCGATGACCGGCGGCTGGCCGAGACGGCGGGCGAGGAGACCGCCGCCGGCCGCGACTCCGGCGACCGCGGCGATGGCGGCCAGCAGCCTGAGGGTGACCTCGCCGGCGTGCGCGACGGCCGGTGGGGCTCCCTCGCGTGCCGTCTCCCCTGCCGCGGGATCGGGGGCCCCGATGCCGAGTCCGAGCACGGCGACGAGGACGCCCAGGGCGGCGGCCGAGATCAGCAGCGGGTAGACGATGCCGCGCCAGTCGGGGGGTCCGGTGCGGCGGGTCCTGGCATCGTTCATCGGGGGACTCCCAGGTCGGTGGGGGCCGCGGCGGGCACGGCGGGCACGGGCGGACGGCGGGTGAGCGAGGACCGGCCGAGCAGCAGCCACGCGGCCAGGGCGTGGGCCGCCTCGCCCGCCGCGAGCGCGCCGACCGCGCCGAGCGCGCCGAGCACGGGCACCAGGAACACGCCGGTCAGCACCGCGCAGACCAGGCCCGCGGCGGCGCCGGCGGCGGTGGCCCGCAGAGTGCGCGCGCAGGCGTTCTCGAGGAGGTAGTTGAGGCTCCCCATCGCGAAGAACAGGGGTGTGCACAGGACGTACAGGAGCAGCACCACGACGGGTGGCGGCAGGAGGCCGGAGCCCTGGGCGAACCGGGCGAGCAGCAGGGCGGCGGCGGTCCACGCGGCACCCGCCACCGCCAGCGGCAGCAGCCGGCGCACCACCCGGCGGTCGAGCGCCGTGGCGTCCAGCGACCGCAGGGTCAGCGACACGTGCGGCTGGAACAGCCGCAGCACGTAGCCGAAGCCGTTGAGCAGCACCGACGACGCGAGCACCATCAGGTAGAGGTGGCCGGTCTGTTCGTGGTGCCGGGAGGCCCCGAGCAGCGCGAAGAGGAGGCTGACCGCACCGGCCGCCGCCACGTCGCCGCAGGCCATCAGCGCCGAGGTGGAGACGGCCGGTACGGCCGTGCCCCGGCGTACCGGGCGGGCGGCGGCCCGTGCGAGGGCCGGCACGTGGACCAGGTTGAGCAGGGCGGTGCCGCCGAGGATCCAGCCGGTGAACCCCTCGGGGCCCCAGCCGAGCAGGGTCGCGCCACCGGTCCCGGTCACCACGAGGAGGGACAGGGCGGTGAAGTTGGCGATGTCGGCGCGGTCCCGGCCGAGCGCCCTGCACAGCCCGACCAGGACGGTGTTCAGGCCGAGCAGTGCCATGTACAGACCGGCCAGCACCGCCACCGCACCGCCCCGCGGGGGGTTCAGCAGCGCCGAACCGGCCAGCCAGAGCACGACGGCCGCGGTCAGCACGCCCGCGCAGGCCAGGAACACGGTGATGAGCTGCGGTCCGGTGCGGCGGGCCCGGGGCACCAGCTTGAGCGCGGACTTCTCGATGCCGAGCGAGGTGACGGTGGTGAGCACCTGGGCCGTGCCCATGGCCGCGGCGTACCGCTCGTAGGGGCCCTGCCCCCAGCTCGCCAGCAGCGCGGTGTTCGCGCCGAGCAGCGTGAGCCGGAAGGCGGTGCGCCCGGCGAGGAGCGAGGCGAGGCGGCGGGAGTCGGGGCGCCAGGACGTCCGCGCCCCGGCGGCCGCGCCCGGCACCGTTCTCACGCCGGTCCCGCCGGCTCGGGCCGCGCCACCGCCAGCTCGGAGGTGACGAAACGGCCCTTGCCGCCCGCGGTGATCTCCACCCGGTCCACCCGGACGACCTCCAGCGGGAAGGCGCAGCCGGCCACGGTGTGCAGCCGCTCGCGCACCCCTTCCGCCACCGCGGTCCACCCGTCCCGGTCGAGGGGCCCGGACGGCACCACGTCGAGGCGCACCGCTCCCGTGCGGTCCTGGTGCACGCCGCACTCGGCGATGCCCGGGAAGGTGGCCGCCAGGTGCAGGAAGGTGTCCGGGTAGAGCTGGCGCCCGGTCGGCAGCAGCACCGAGTCGTTGACCCGGCCCACCGTGAGCCGCAGGGTACGGAAGCGCCGCCCGCAAGGGCACGGCCGGGTCTCGATCCGGCCGACGTCGCCCAGGTCGTACCGGACGAGGGGCATCGCGCGTTCCATGAACGCGGTCGCCACCACCCGGCCCTCGGCGCCGTCCGGCAGCGGCCGTCCGTCCGCGTCGAGGATCTCCACGAGGAGCCGGTCCTCGGCGAGGTGGGCCCGCCCGTGCCGGCACTCGTACGCGATGTTGAGCACCTCGAAGGCCGAGTACTCGTCGTGCACCGGGGCGCCGAACTCCTCCTCGAACAGGGCCCGGTGGGCGTCGACGAGGAGTTCGGACTCGGTCATCACCAGGCGCAGGGTGCGGCGCAGCGCCGCCAGCTCGGCCGGGGCCAGCGCCCGCAGCAGGGCACGCAGGTGGACCGGGTAGCCGATGAGCACCTGGGGCCGTGCGGTGAGGAGTTCGGCCTTGATGTCGTCCATGGGCCGGTCGGTGAGCAGCACATGGCGGCGGAAGAGGCCGAGCCGCTCGAAGCGCCGCGAGGGCGGTGCGAAGGGCCTGATGTGGGAGAGCCGGTGGGTCGGCAGGTAGCGCCCGGTCGCCAGGAACCGGCGGACGCAGGCGGCCATGTGGTAGTCGTGGCTGTTGTGGTCGTGCACGACCGTCACACGGCGGCCGGTGGAGCCGCTGGTGCGGAAGGTGGGCAGCTGTCCGGGGCGGGCTCCGTCGGCGAGGAGTTCCTCCAGGGGGCGGCCGCGCAGCACCTCCTTGCTCATCACCGGGAGCTTCGCGACCTCGGCGAGGGAGCGCAGCGGGCCGGTCCGGTAGGCGGGGTCGTCGCGGTAGTACGGCACCTCGGCCCTGGCGTGCGCCAGCATCCTGTTGAGCTGGGAGAGCTGGCGCCGGCGCAGGGCGCCGCGGGTGCCGTACTGACGGGCGCAGGAGACGGGAACGTACAACGCCTCTCGGAGGAACATCTCGTACGGTCCTTCGCTGGTCAGCCGGCGGTGGGGGCCTGGACGGGGGTGCGCCGGACCGCCCGGGCGAGGGGGGCGAACCAGCGGGTGGGCGCGAACAGGAGGAAGAGCGCCAGCAGGACGTGCGCGGTGATGAAGGCGTACGCCTCGTACTTGCTCGCCGGGTGGCCGAGGAAGACCGTGATGTGCGAGGCCCAGGTCCACACCTCGGGGATGGTCTGCCACGCCGGGTCGGTGTGGTCGTTCACGGTGAGGAAGGCCAGGTCCTCGAGACCGGACAGCATCAGCAGGATCATCGCGTAGGAGAGCCGGCGCACCAGGTGGGCGGCGCCGCCGCCGATCCGGAAGGCGAGGACGAGGCTGAGGATGACGAACGGGGTCAGCGTGAGGATGTAGTAGTACAGCTCGGGGTGGTTCTCGGCGACGAAGAAGATCTTCGGCACGAAGTAGACGAAGTACACGAGGAAGCAGACCGGGACCACCAGGTGGAGGCGGATCCGCTGGGCCCAGGCCGGGTCGAGCTGGGCGATCGCCTCGGTGGCGAGCACGAAGGGCACCAGCTTGAACAACAGGATGCCCAGGCTCTTGACCTCACGGTCGTGGGGCATGGCGAACCAGACGATGCCCGCGAAGACCGCTGCGAGCGCGGCCAGGATCAGGAAGGGCGCGTTGCGCCGCACGGTGTTCAACGGACGTTCTCCGTAAGGGGTTCGGGACGGCGGGCCGGGGCGGGGACGTCGGGTTCCACGCCGAAGCGCAGCAGGGCCCGGGCCTCGGCCTGTGCCGCCCGGAGCTCGGCGTAGCCGTCCGCGACGAGCAGCAGGTAGCCGAGTTTGTGGCCGGCCTGGGTGTAGCGGCGGACCCGGCTGCCAGGACCCGCGAAGAGCCTCAGCTCGGCGGTCTGGGGCAGGGCCCGGACCGCGTCCTCGCCCTCGACGGTGCGCAGGATGCCGTCGGTGTCGGTGGTCAGGATCTGCAGGGCGGTCTTCTTGTCGTGGCGGGGCGCCAGGTCGAAGTCCTGGCCGAGCGCCAGGCGCAGGGCCGCCTCGTACGTGTTGATGCCGTAGGCGTGCTGGACGAGCAGCGGCATGCCGTTGCCGCCGAGCCGGGCGCCCATCTCGATGAAGCGGATCTCCTCGGTGCGGTCGACCACGAAGTCGAAGTTGACCGGTCCGTCGGTGTGGCCGAGCGCGACGCAGATGTCCATGATCATGGACCGCAGCCGGATCTCGGTGGCGGGCGTCAGCTCGGCGGGCACCGTGTGGGCCGTGGTGATCATGTGCGGTGCGCCGGTGGTGGCGCGCTCGGTGACCGCGACGGTCGCGAGCTTCCCGCCACGCAGGAACGCTTCGGCGGACAGGTGCTGGCCCAGCAGCATCTCCTCGACGACCACCTCGCCGGAGAAGGAGTACGCCCGTGCCTCGGCCAGCGCCGCGGGCAGTGCCGCGGGGTCGGCGACGACCTGCACGCCCTTGCTGCCGGAGGAGTCGTTCGGCTTCACGATGACGGGCAACGGCAGCGAGGCCGCCGCGAGACGCAGTTCGACCGGGTCCGTGGACCGCAGGTGACCGTAACCGGGCAGTCCGATGCGTTCCAGGACGGTGTGGAAGTAGCCCTTGTCCACGGAGGCCCGCACCGCGTCGGGCGCCGGCTGGTGCGGCGTGCCGAGGATCCGGCTCAGCTCGGCCACCGACTCCTGCGCGGCGTCGCTGGCCGGGGAGATCACCGCGGCGACGTCGAGGTGGCCGACCATGGCGGCGATCCGCTCGGGGTCCCGGGTGGTCATGCACAGGAAGAGGTCGGCGGCCGCCGCGCCCAGCGCGTCCGGCCGCTGGTCGACGCCGATGACCCCGTAACCGAGGCGGCGGGCCTCGTGGTAGGCGGGGAGCTGGTCCTCGCCCCCGCCGAGGACGAGGATGTGGGGCTTGGTCATGGCAGGTTCCCTGTCTGCGGCAGTGGCGCGGGCACGGCCCGGCCGGTGGGTGCGTGGCGGGGGGCGTAGAGGTCGTCCCGCGGCCGTACGGGCACGTTGGCCTCCCGGATCTGGTAGCGGGGCAGGCCCTCGCCGCCGCGCATGATGCGCACCAGGTAGCGGGCGAGCAGCGCGAGCGCCCCCAGGCCGACGGCGTGCAGCAGCACGGACGCCGTGGCGAGCAGCCGGACGTCGCCCGGAACCAGCGCCAGCGCCCCGGCCGCCACCGCGGCGACGGCCGCCGCGAGGTAGACGAGGGCGAGCGGCCGGTAGGAGAAGCCGACGAAGAGGTCGGCGGCGTGCCGGAACAGCTTGCCGAGCGACCACTTGGCCCGGCCGGCCACCCGGGCCGCGTGGGCGGTCTCCACCGTGGTGTAGCGGGCGCCGATCAGCGGCAGGGTGGCCAGGAAGTACGGCGTGCTGACCTCGCAGTCGGCGACCTTGTGCGCCACCACGGTGCGCACCACCCGGAACACCGAGGCGCGCACGGGCAGTTCGATGCCCAGGACGCGGGTGGCGACGGCCTGGTGGCCGATGGTCCCGAGGCGCCGGTACCAGGGGTCCTGACGGCCGGCGCGGACCGCGAAGACCGCGTCGTAGCCGCCCTCCACGGCCCGTCGCGCCAGTTTGTGGAGTTCGGCGGGCGGGGACTGCAAGTCGGCGTCGAGTTGGACGGTCCACTCCTTCGACGCGTAGGCGAATCCCGCGGTGAAGGCGGATTCGAGGCCGAAGTTGCGGGCGAAGGAGAGATACCGGACGCGTGGATCCTCGCGGGCGATCCGCTTGATGATGTCGAGCGTCCCGTCGGTGCTTCCGTCGTCGACGAACAGGATCTCGGAGTCCTCGTACCTGTATATCTCCCTGCTGATTTCCAGGTATGCCCGCTCGATGCATTCCTCCTCGTTGTAACAGGGCACCATCGCGGTGATGGAAAGCACGTCAGGCATCCCGGTCATCTTCTGCTCCCCGCTCCTCCTCCGCCCTTTCCCGGTCAGTCGAACATCGCGTTCATCGTCTCGTGGGTGGTCGCCTTCTGGCTGTCCGTGCGGCTCGCCCAGCAGGTGTTGAGGATGATGCGGGTCTTGTCGGCGTTCAGCGGAACCGTGCGGTGCAGCGTGGTGTCCGAGCGCAGGAAGTACAGATCGCCCCGCGCGTGGCCGTACGAGCGGATCGGGTGCTGCTGCAGGTACTCCTCGACGCGCGGGTCGTCCTTGTTCCAGTCGGTGTGCGGGACGCACTGGAGCATGCCGCCGTACTCCAGGGAGGGCGCCTCGATCAGCCAGATGACCGTGAAGCTGAAGTCGCCCCAGTGCCAGCCGTGGGTGTCGCCCTTCTGGTGCTGGCGGGTGATGATGTACTTCTCCTCGTCCCACGGGCAGTCCATGACCTCCTCCTTGGCGAGGCGGGACAGGAAGCCCTTGAGCGCCGGCGACTCGTAGACGGCCGGGATCAGCGACCCGTCGGTGGCGATCGCCCGCTGGCCGACGGTGGACATGAAGCGCGGCGAGTCGCCGGTCTCCTTGAGACGGATGTCGATCCGCTTCTGGTGCGTGTCGATCAGCTGGTGGGTCTCGGCGGCGACCGCCTCGAAGACCTCCTCGGAGACCAGTCCGGGCAGCTTGACGTAGCCCTCGCGGCGGAAGTGCTGAGAGAGCCCCAGGACCTCGTGGTCGTTGTCGAACCGCTCCGTGATGTTCTTGGCGATGAGCTCTTCGACGTTCTCTGCGGTGATCGCGTTCTGCGTCATGCGGGCTGCTCCTCGTGTGGCGTGCGGCCGGATGTCCCTACGTCGTTTCGGTGACCCGAATGTTTTTCTGCCGCTGTCGGTGCACCGATTCTGCGGCGCGGTCCCACCCATTCGGTAGTGCCTGCCTCACCACTTTCGCATGAAGAAACCACCGGGAATCCGGCATGAGTTCTTCACCCCGAACATGAGAACCTCACACCGCTGCTGTCCGTGAAAAACGCAGCGTTGCGCCGGTTTTCTCCGTGCGGTCAAATACCGGGACACCCGGGGGGATGTCATCGAATTCCTCCGCGAGCATCACGGGAATGCCCTGCACACGGGTGTTCGGCAGGGAATTCAGGGAGGGATGGACATGACCAGGACAGCGGTGGTGGCCGGTGGCGCGGGGTTCGTCGGCTCGCATCTGTGCGAGCGGCTGCTCTCGAACGGCTGGCGGGTCGTCTGCGTCGACAACTTCGTCACCGGGGAGGCCCACAACGTGGCCCACCTCGCCGGCGAGAGCCGGTTCCGGCTGATCGAGGCCGACGTCTGTGACGGGGTGCCGCCGATCGCGGGACGGGTCGACGCCGTCCTCAACCTGGCGTCGCCCGCCTCGCCGATCGACTACCTCGAACTTCCCCTGGAGACCCTGCGCGTGGGCTCCGAGGGCACCCGGCACCTGCTGGACCTCGCCCGCGCCAAAGGCGCCAGGTTCGTGCTCGCCTCCACGTCGGAGACATACGGCGACCCGCTGGTGCACCCCCAGCCGGAGAGCTACTGGGGCAACGTCAACCCGGTCGGCCCGCGCTCGGTGTACGACGAGGCCAAACGGTACGCCGAGGCCCTCACCATGGCGTACCGCAGGACCTTCGGCGTCGACACCGGCATCGTGCGGATCTTCAACACCTACGGCCCCCGGATGCGCGCCCACGACGGGCGTGCCGTGCCCACCTTCATCCGGCAGGCGCTCGCCCACGAGCCGATCACCGTGGCCGGCGACGGCTCGCAGACACGCTCGCTCTGTTACGTGTCCGACCTGGTCGACGGCCTGGTGCGGATGACCGGCACGCGGCTGGCCGGGCCGGTCAACCTCGGCAACCAGGAGGAGATCCCGGTCCTCCGGCTCGCCGAGTGGATCCGCGAGCTGACGGCCTCCACCGCCGACATCGTCCACGTTCCCCGGCCGGTCGACGACCCCTCCGTCCGGCGGCCCGACATCACGCGCGCACGCGAAGAGCTGGGCTGGACACCGGAGTTCAGCACCGAACGCGGTTTGATCGAGACAATCGACTGGTTCCGCGGGCGGACCGGGCCCGTCCGGGAGACCCTGCAGATGGCCGGTGCAGAGGAAAAGTAGGACGTGCTGACACCATGGGCGCGCGGCCGCACGAGGAGAACGGGACGGTGACCGGGCATGCCGGACGGGCGATCAGCGCTGCACCCAGCCCTTGTCGTGCGCGAGCACACCCGCCTCGAACCGGCTGCGCGCGCCCAGACGGAGCATCAGCTCGGCTGTGATGCGCCGGACGGTGCGCACCGACACGCCCAGCTGGCGGGCCATCGCGTCGTCCGTCATCCCCTCCGCGAGCAGTTCGAGCACGGCCTGCTCCGGCGGCGACGGCCGGTCCTCGCCGGCCCGGATCGCGACGGCCTCGCCCAGCGGGCACGACTGCTGCCAGGTCTGGTCGAAGAGGGTCATCAGAGCGGCGACGGCGCCGGTGCCGTGCAGCACCAGGGCGCCCTGGTCGGCGGCGGCCGGATCCATCGGCAGGATCGCCGTGACGCGGTCGTAGATCAGCATCCGCGAGGGCAGCCGGGGCGCGGTGCGCACCTGGCCGCCGCATTCGGTGAGCCACTGCGCGTACGCCCGGGTGGCCGGGCAGTTGCGGGCACTGTCCAGGAAGACGTACCGCAGCCGTACGCCCCGGCCGGCGGCGGCCCGGTCCAGCGGCCTGGCGGCCTCCAGGTGCCGCTCGCTCTGTCCGCCGCCGGGGACGAACGCCGCGATCTCGGCGGTGCAGGTGTCGGCGAGGTGCTCGATCCTCGACTGGATCTCGTCCATGCTCCTGAGCTTGTGCACCTCGGCGGTCGGGCCGCTGTGGGCGCGGATATCGGCCACCATCCGGGTCACCGCGAGGCGGCTCGCCCTGATCTGCCGCTGGCGCTCCAGGACTTCGGCCTCCTGGTCGATGAGCAGCGACGTCAGGCCGACCTCCGGGTCGACGGCCCGGCCGGGACCGCCGTCCGGCGAAGGCCGCACCAGCGAGAGGGCGGCCAGCCGGTCGAGCGCCGCGCGGGTGCGTTCCTCGCTCCAGCCGAGCGCTTCGCGGAGGCCGGACACGCCGCCCGCCCCCTCCGCGAGCATGGTCCGGTACACGGCCTCCTCGTCGGGTCCGAGGCCCAGTTCCCCCAGCATGCTTCCCCCTCCCCCAAGGGTGGCGGCCCAGGCGACCGCCGGCGGCTCCCGGTCTTCCAGGTCGGGCCGGAGCGCCGCTGTGGAGCCACACTCTAGGGGATGGCTGGAAATCCGTGTTGGTTTCAGAGACGCCAGGAAAATATCTGTGGGGCGATTCCCGTGTATCTCGTGAATGTCCGGCTCGACACCGTCGACAGTGTCCCGCCGCCGTCGCTCCCGGAAACCCGCTCCCTGCTGTGGGCGGCCGTCCGCCCGGGCGACGGCGTGGAGCACATCTACGCGCAGCCGTACGGCAGGTCCGTGGAGGCGGTGCTCTTCGTCGAACGGCCCACACTGGCCGAGGCGGAACGGTGCTGCGACACGGTCCTCGATCGCTGCGCGGCCGACGGGCCCCGGTTCAGCAGACGCTCCTCCGTCCCCCTGCCCCTCCTCGTCGAGCTGCTCGGTGACCGGAGCGAGCACTGAGAACCGCGGGCCACCGCGGTTCCGGGCGGGCCCAGCCCGCTCCGCCCATCTGTCAGGGTCCTGCCATTGCAGCTCCCTGACACGGGTTCCCCCTGTCCGGAGCGGCCGGTGACGACCAGGGTGGTGTCACCGGACGGGGCCCGCGTCGACCACGCGGACCGCCCCGGAAGGGCCCGGCCGGCGCACCTCCGTGTGCGCACCCGGCCGTGACCAGACGACCGTTTTGTCCACAGGGGTACCGATGAAACTCTCGTTCCGCGCCATCACCACGTCCGCCGTCGCCACCGTCGCCGCGTTCGCCGCCGTGTGCGCCGTCGCCGCCGCGAGCACCGCCGGGGGCCTGACGTCCGAGCGGTCCGTGACCGCGGTCCACGCCCCGAAGGGTGTGCCCGCCACGCCCAAGCCGGTCAACATCTGGGGCCCGTGAACACCGTGGCCGCACAGGACAGCCTGACCCTGAACCTGCTGGGGCCGATCGAGGCCCGCCGCGACGGGACACCGGTCGACCTGGGCGGGGCCAAGCCCAGGACCGTACTGGCGGCCCTGCTGCTCGCCCGGAGCCGGGTGGTGCCCGACACCGAACTCACCGCACTGCTCTGGGGCGAGTCACCGCCCGCCACCTGCTCGGCCCAGATCCACACCTATGCCTCCCGGGTACGCCGGCTGCTCGGCCCCGCCGTCAGGGTGGAGCGCCGTCGCCCCGGGTACCTGCTCCGCCTGCCGGAACACGGCGTCGGGGTGGACCTGCTGGCGTTCCGGCAGTACGCGGCGCGCGGCACCGAGGCGCTCGCCGGCGGCGCTCCCGGTACCGCCGCCAGGGTGCTGCGGCAGGCGCTCGACGTCTGGCGCGGCACGGCCCTCGGCGGGGTCTGCGACCCGCTCGCCGACCTGGAGCGCGACCGGCTCGAAGAGGAGCGGCTCACCACCCTGGAGCGGCGCCTGGACGCCGACCTGGACCTCGGGCGGCACACCGAGGTCATCCCCGAACTCATCGCGCTGATCGCGGCCAACCCGCTGCGCGAGGGGCTGCGCGGCCAGCTGATGACCGCTCTGTACCGCTCCGGGCGGCAGGCCGACGCGCTCGCCGCCTACCGGGCCGCGCGCGCCACGCTCGCCGAGGAACTCGGCCTGGAACCCTGCGCGGACCTGCAGCGGCTGCACCAGGCGCTGCTCACCGGGCACCCGTCGCTGCTCCCCCGCACCACGGTACGGGCCACGGCGGCCACCGGTGCGGCCGCGGACCGCGCCGGGCCGCCCGCTCCCGCCGAACTCCCGCCCGCGCCGACCGGCTTCACCGGGCGCGAGCAGGAGGTGGCGCGGCTGACCGAAGCACTCACCGGACGGTGTCCGGGCCCCGCCGTCCACACCGTGACCGGCATGCCCGGCGCCGGCAAGACGGCACTCGCCCTCGTGACCGCCCACCGCGCCGCGGAGCGCTACCCGGACGGGCAGGTCCATCTCGATCTGCGCGGCTCGGGCCCCGCGCCGCTGGACCCGGCCGACGCGCTCGGCGAACTGCTGCGGCTCCTCGGCGTTCCGGCCGGACGCACACCCGGCACGCTCGACGAACGGGTCCGCGCCTACCGGACCCGTATCGCGGGCCGCCGGCTGCTGCTCGTCCTCGACGACGCGCACGGGGAGCGGCAGGTGCGTCCGCTGCTGCCCGCGACCGACGGCTGCGCGGCCCTGGTCACCAGCCGCTCGGGACTGCACGCGCTCGACGCGGTGGGGCGCACCACGCTGGGACCGCTGCCCGCGGCGGACGCCCGCGCCCTCTTCGAGAAGCTGGCGGGAGGTTCCCGCGCCTCGGCCGAGCCGGGTGCCGCGGCCGGCATCGTCCGGGCCTGTGCCGGGCTTCCGCTCGCCCTGCGCATCGCCGGGGGCAGGGCAGCGGCCCGGCCCCACTGGCCACTGGCCCGCCTCGCGGAGCGGCTGGCCGAGCCCCGGCGCACCCTGGACGAACTCACCTTGGGCGACCTGTCGTTGACCGACCGCCTGTGGGCGGCGTACCGCGGGCTGGACCCGCAGAGCCGGCGCGCCCTGCGCTTCCACTCGGCCCTCGGCCCGCACGCGGTGCCTCCGCACGCCGCCGCGAGGGCGCTCGGAACCGCTCCCGAGCGGGCGGAGGACCTGCTCGCGGGACTCGCCGAGGCCCACTGGTGCGAGGTGGTCCGGCAGCGTGACGGGTACGGGTACCGGATGCATCCGCTGGTGCGCCTCTTCGCCCGTGCCCGTCTCGCCGAGGAGGAGGGAACGGTCCCGCGCCCCCTCCCGGTGCACCTCCCGCCGGCACCGGCCGGTGCGGTCCCCCGCACCGGCTAGGGTCCGCGCGTACCGCTGCCCGCACGACACGACAGACACGAGGTGGAACCGGTCATGCCCGCACCGTTCGGATTCAGCTACGAGACGCGCGCCGACGGCACCGTCGTCATCACCCACCGGGGCCGCAGGGCCACCACACTGCGCGGTCAGCGCGCCGTCCAGTTCACCGAGGAGGTGGAGTCCGGCGACGCGCAGGAGGTGATGGCGCGCTGGACCGGCTCCTACAAGTTCGGCAACGAGCGCACGGCCCGCAACCACCCCAGGAACCAGGGACGACGGAACTAGACACCCCCTGAGGCGTCAGGACGGCCACCCTGTCCCGGGCGGCATTCACCGTGATGAGCGTGGGCCGGGCCAGCCGTCCCGCGGCCTGGACCCGCGGGCCCCGCGGCCCGGCGGGCGTCGGCGAACGGCTGCGGCCCGCCGGCCTCATGCCGAGGGACCCCGTCCCTCCTCGACCAGGTTCCACGCGTGGGCGAACAACTCGGGCAGCGTGCGGGTGGGCAGGGGGAGGGGGTTGTCCAGGCGGCCGTTGTAGGAGCGTCCCACCCCGAGCAGGTCCGCCTTCCACGCCTCCATGGGCTGGAAGGGCTTCTGGGCGTGGATCCACTCGCCGGGCAGGAAGAGCCCTCGGCCCGCCCGGGCACGCTTGTCCTCGACGGCCAGGCCGCGTTCGGCCAGCACGGCGGCGGCGTTCTGGTGACGGGCGGGCCTCCAGCCGTTCCACGTGCGGACGTTGCGGTCGGTCGGCGCGTAGAGGGTCAGCAGTTGCAGGTAGAGGGCCGCCGCGTCCTCGTCGACGCCGAGCTCGCCGGCGGCCCGTGCCAGGACGCCGGGGGCGGAGAGGGCCGGGTTCGTCTCGTACGCCCCCACCGGCAGCGAGGGGTCCTCGACGCGCTCGACGATGCGTGCGCAGGCCGGACCGCGCAGCCATTCCACCGCCTCGATCCCGGAGCCGTGACGCATGCCCGCCAGGACCGCCGACAGCGTGCGGGAGCGCTCGTCGAGACCGTGGTGGGCCGGGCGGAAGAACAGCCGGGGCTGGGACCGCTCGCCCCTGCGGTCGACGACGCCGTCCACGACCACGGTCAGTCCGTCGTCGGCGCTCGCGACGTCCAGCGGTTCCGGACCTCCCGTGCAGGGGCGCGAGCCGAACCTGTCGCGCACATCGGCGACCCTGTGTCCCACCGTGCGGCTGAGCGTGCCGGCGTTCAGCAGCAGGCCCGGGTGGTTCAGCCGCTCCCGCAGCGAACGGACGAGCCCGGGCGCCCCGTCGCGGACGGGGTCACCGGCCGGGAGCTCCGTGCAGACGCGGAAGAGGTGCGGCACGACGGCGCTCAGCGTGTCCTCGAAATCGACGAGGCCCCGGCCCTCGGCGCTCACGAAGGGGCCGTGCTCGCTGTTCCGGATCCAGGTGCCGAGGTCCGATCCGAGGCCGCGTATCGAGGTGTGGTCGGTGAACGCGGCGCAGAAGCGGGCCGCCGGCAGCGGGAAGGGACGCAGCTCGATGACGGCGTTGAAGGTGCGCTCCGGGACCGGGGTCCGCCGGCCGTACCGCTCCCGCCACGCGTGCGCGATCCGTTCCGCCACCGTGCGCAGGCCGTGCGGCTCCCACAGCTCGGCGGGGTCCTCGGGCAGGACGTCCGCCGCCAGTTCGAGACGGTCGAGCGGGCGCTTACCGGCGCACTCGTGGAAGCCGTCCTCGACCTCGGCCACCTTGAGCCCGTGGATCCGGCGCTCCCGCTCGTCGAGGTGCGGCAGGTATCCCACGGCGAGCATCCCCGCCAGGGCGAAGGACGCCGCCGCCCTGCCCGTCCCGGTGCCGTCCCGCAGCAGGGCCACCGCGTCGGGGTCCCACGGCACCGGCCCGCGTTCCCGGATCAGGTCCAGCAGGCGGCGCACCTGCCCGGCGCTGCCCCATCCCCCGCGCGGGACGTCGGTCACCTCCTCGACCACCCCGAGCCCCGGCGGGTCCGCCTCCCCGGTCCGCAGGTCGACGAACGTGCGCAGCCCGTCGGCGGCCCAGCCGACCGCGACACCCGCCCCCCGCTCGTCCCGGACGGCCTCGGGGCCGCCGTCGGCCGGCCGCACGAGGCCGGTGCGCAGCACCGCCCGGGGATCGGCGAAGGGGCTGTCGGCCCAGATCTCCAGCAGCGCGAGCAGCCGGCGGCGCCGCTCGTCGCGGGTGGGCTCCACGGCGGCACGCAGCGCCACGGCACCGATGCGTCCGATGAACCGCGTCCAGGACCCGTCCCCGGCCCTTCCCGGCCCCTCGTCGGGCGCGGCCGGCTCCCACGTCCCTGCCAGATAGCGCCCCGTCCGCTCGATACCGGCCAGCGCCCCCTTGCCGCTCCAGTACCCCATGCCGTCGACAAGCCCGTCCAGCGCGACCACCACGCCGTGATCGTCGAGGGCCGCCGTCCCGGCCCGCGCCGTCAGCAGCTCACCCGTCGTCATGCCATCTCCCCCTCCCACGCTCGAACGCTCCACGAGGAGATCCTCACGTACGGGTCCGACAACACCTGCCGGAGTGCCGACGCGGTGTTCCACCGGGACACCCCGGCCCTCGCCGACGCCTGCGCCGTACCGGCGCCGGCGGACCGAGGCGGGCGGGTACGACCGGCACTCCCCCGGCCGGGCGCCGCTCAGCCGAGCGGGTTCGTGGTGTCGCGCAGGGTGGTCAGGGCCGGGGCGTACATGCGCGCCTTGATGGTGCCGAGGGTGGCGCCGGCCTTGGCCGACTGGGCCCGGGCGATGTCGAGGGCGGTGGAGGGTACGGCCTCCTCGGGGACCGCGCGGTCGACGATGCCGGCGGCCGCGGCGTCGGCGCCGCCGTACCGGCGGGCGGTGACCATGGCCTCGTGCGCCGTCCGCGGCGTCAGCCGGGACTGGATGAGGGCGGCCATGCCGGGGGTGAAGGGGATGTCGATGTCCGCCTCGGGCAGGCACCAGTAGCCACGGTCGGCGCGCATGACGCGGAAGTCGTGGGCCAGGGAGAACATCGCACCGGCGGCGAACGTGTGGCCCTGCAGCGCGGCCACGGTGACGACCGGCAGCGACAGCAGCCGCGCGAACAGCTCGTGAACGGAGACGACGTAGTCGTGGTAGGCGTCGGCGTGGGCGAACAGCCACTCCAGGTCGAGCCCGTTGGAGTAGAACTTGCCCGTGGCGGCGGTGACCAGCGCGCGCGGGCCCTCCGCCTTCTCCACCTCGTCGAGCGCGGCGCCGACCGCGCCGATCCAGTCGGGGTGGAAGCGGTTCTCGCCGTCACCCAGATCGAGGACGAAGACGTTGTCGTGACGGTCGAGCGAGGGCATGACGACTCCTTGGACGAGCGACCTACTCGCCAGTAACCTACGAGGTGCGTCAGCACCGCGCAAGAGACGCGGGTGGTCGGTGCCGCTTCGGCGTCCGGCCCACGGCCGCCACACCGGGCTCCGGGCTCCGGGCTACCCAGGAGACCGGTTGAACACGTGTCGCCGTCCGGATTTCCTGTGGATCTTGACCGGCGCCCCGTCCAGCGGCCCCCTCCCCACAGGCATTTTCGCGAGGTGAACCGTTTCCTCTCCGGCATCCTCCTCGAATCCGCGTGACGGTCCCCTCACATTTCCCATGACCTTCCTGCCCTGCGCGTCGATCAGACGGGTGATGGACTCCTGAGCAACACCGAAAACCAGGGCCCACGCGAGTATTTGTGCCCCGCTGTCGAGGTCGGACAGGCCGGGAATGAACCCACCCTGGATGATCAGGAGGCCGAACAGGGCGGCGAGTGCGCCGACCGGCAACCGGAGCAACAGCAGGCAGATGGGCATCATGTACGGGGTGGCAGTGCCCTGCATCTTCCGCAGCGAAACGGCTCCCGCCAGGACCGCCCCGCACAGACCGAAGAATTCCACGATCAGGACATCGCCACCTGACGGACTGCCTCCGATGGGGCAGAACCTCTCAGCATCAGGACCTGGCGAAGTGAAGCAGAGCTTCCCGGCTATCGCCTGAGCGTCGGCATAGCCCCAGACCACCAGCAACGCGGCGATGACACTGGTGATGACGACGGACGTCAGCAGGATGTTCCGGAAGCTCCGGAGCCTCGAGCGCTCCAAGTCCTGCGCGTCGTTGGCCGCACGCAACGCCCTGACGGCCAAGTCCTTGAACCGCGCGTCGAATTTCCTGCCGTTGGAGTCGACCCGGGACTCCAGAGCGTGACGAATGGGGTCCTCGACCCCCAGGTGTTGCTTGGCGCGCGCCAGGACCTCGGTCCCCCACCCCGTGAGGTCCTTCTCGACCGCAAGCTTGAGAAGGGTCAGTTCGGCCCGGTGGATGTTCGCCCACGCCCGGTCCACGGTCGACCCGGTAACCAGGGACATCGGTGTTTCCTTGGCGTCCAGCGCCTGCCGGGCGGCATCGATCTGCACCTCGGCCTTCTCCAGCAGACGCACCGCCTCGTCGGACAGATGACCGCGGGCTTCGATTCTGTCCAGCTCCGCCTGAAGTTCCGCGACATACGCCGAGGCGCGTTGATGCCATGAGGACCTGTGCGATCCCGCCACATCTCCGGCCTTGTCCGGATTACTGATGTGCATCGCATTCTCCGGAAGCTCCGAAACCCCCGCTCGCCTCCCGTTCCTACGCTCCCGTCCCGGTGACTTGATCGCAACCGACGAGCGGTCAACGCCGCGGCGGCGGCGCGGCCATGAGGACCAGGGCGGCCTGGTCGTCGTCTCTCTCGTGGGGCCCGGAGAAGGCGCGCACCGCCTCGGTGACGGTGTCGATGACCTCCTGCGCCGTGGTGGCGGGCCGCGAGGCGGTGAGGGTGCGGACGAGGCGGTCCTCGCCGAACTGCTCCCCGGTGCGGTCGCGGGCCTCGGTGATGCCGTCCGTGTAGAGCAGCAGGCTCTCGGCGGGGCGCAGGTGGAGGTGGGACACCTCCAGGTGCAGGTCGGTGCCGATGCCGAGCAGGGAGCCCTCGCCGACGACGGGACGCGCCCCCTGCCGGGTGTCCATGTGGAGCGGGAGGGTGTGGCCGGCACGGACGAAGGTGAGGTCGACTCCGCCGTCCGCGGTGGGCTCCAGGTGGCCGTAGACCAGGGTGACGAAGCCGGTTCCGTGGCTGTGGGGGCGGTCGAGGAGCGCTTTGTTGATCGCCTGGACGACGCTCCCGGGCCCCGGGAGCAGGGGCGCGACGGCCCGGGCGGTGTGCCGGACGAGGGCGGTCGTGGTGGCGGCGGTCGCGCCGCGCCCGCACACGTCGCCGAGCATGAACGCCCACGCCTCGCCGGCCAGGGGGAAGACGTCGTAGAAGTCACCGCCGATGTCCAGGCCCTCGCCGGCGGGGTGGTAGTGGGTGGCGACCTGGACGCCCCGCAGGGCCGGGACCTCGGGGAGCAGCAGACCGGCCTGCAGGTCGCGGGCGAGCGTGACGCGCTGGGCGTACTGGCGGGCGTTGAGGGCGGCCGAGGCGCCGCGGCGGGCGAGCTCCTCGGCGAGGGCGACGGTGTGCCCGTCGAAGGTGTGCTCACCGGTGGTGAGCAGGGTGAGCGTGCCGAAGGTCCGGCCGCGGTCGAGCAGGGGGACGCACAGGTAGCCGGTGACCTTCAGGTCCTGCCAGGGTCCGGCGCCGGTGGGGGTGCGGCGGGCGACCTCGCTCAGGCCGGAGGCCAGGACGCGGGCGACCGCGTCGTCGTCGGCGTCGTAGACCGGTATGTGGGCGGCGAGCAGCGCGTCCTCACCCTCGGTGGGCGCGGCGGTGGCGATGCGGCGGACCCGCCCGGCCTCGACGACGTCGACCGCGCACAGGGGCGCCAGCTTGGGGGCGCACAGGCCGGCCAGGCGCTGGAGGGTCTGGGTGTGGTCCAGGCCGGCGGTGAGCAGGGTGCTGGCCTCCAGCAGGAAGGCGAGGTCGGCCCGGGCGGCCTTCTCCCTGGCCTCGGCCGCCCGGCGCGCCTCCTCGGCCCGGTGGCGTTCGACGGCCAGGGCGGCGGTGTCCGCGAACACCCGCGCCAGGGCCAGGTCCGCGTCCTGCGGTACCCGGGGGGTGCGGTGGTACATCGCGAACGTGCCGAGCAGCGATCCGTCGCGGGCGAGGATCGGGGTGGACCAGCAGGCCGCCAGCCGTGCCCGGCCGGCCAGGTCGCGGAAGTCGTCCCAGAAGGGGTGGGTGGCGATGTCGGTGACGACGACCGGCGCCCGGCGGTGGGCCGCGGTGCCGCAGGAGCCGACGCCCTCACCGGTGGCGATGCCGTCGATGGCCCGGTTGTAGAAGTCGGGGAGGCTGGGCGCGGCGCCGTGGCGCAGATGGCGGCCGTCGGCGTCGGCGAGCAGGACGGAGACGAGCACCTCCTCGGGCGTGAGCTCCTCGATGGCGCGGGCCATGCCCTCCAGCACCTGGTCCAGCGGGGCCTGCCGGGCGATCTGCTCCACCAGGGCGCGGTGCTCCACCGTCAGCCGCTGCGCCTGGATGAGCTGGGTGGTCTCCACGCCGATGACGCGTACGCCGATGACGTTGCCGCCCGCGTCCAGCCGGGGTTCGTAGGTGAAGTCGAAGAACGCCTCCCGCGCCTCGGCGCCGACGCCGAGCACGACACGGGCGTTGCGGCCGACGTGCCGTTCGCCGGTGCGGTACACCCGGTCGAGATGGGCGAGGAAGCCCTGGCCGGCGAGTTCCGGCATCAACTGCCCCAGCGGCAGCCCGACGCGGATCCGCTCCTCGCCGCCGATCGCGGCGACGAAGGCGGGGTTGGCCGCCTCCACCCTGTGGGCCGGCCCGGCCAGGGAGGCGAAGACGGCCGTCGACTGACCGAACAGGTCCCTCAAGTCCTGTTCCTTCCCGCCTCCGACGGGCTCACCGGCGCACAAGACGCCGACCGAGGGCCGCTGTTCCGCACCACGGGTCAACGCCTGCTACCTCCCACTCGCCGAACACCAAGAGCCACCGGGCAGTTCCGGCACGACCGCGGCACACGACAGAGGCCGTCCCGGGCTCACCCCGGGACAGCCCCGTTCTGCCGTGCCGTGGAGGCATCAGTGCTTGAAGGCGTCCTTGGTCTTCTCCTTGGCCTCACGGGCGTCACCCGTGCTCTTCCTGGCCTGGCCCTCGGCGGCCATGCGGTCGTTCCCGACCGCGCGCCCCACGGTCTCCTCCGCCTTGCCCTGGGCCTGCTCGGTCTTCGCCTTGGCCTTCTCACCGGCACTCATGGATCACGCCTCCTCGTAGCCTCTTCACCTCTGTCGAGGTGCAACCCGCGTGCCCACACTTTTCCTTCACAAACAAGGTGCCATCGAGGAATGACGGCGGCGGCGCAGGGCAAACGGTGGCCCAGGAGGTCGATAACTATGGTTCCCCTGTTGCTGGTACTGCTCCTCGCGCTCATCCTCTTCGGCGCGGGTTTCGCCGTGAAGGTGCTCTGGTGGATCGCCATCGCCGTGCTGGTGCTCTGGCTGCTCGGCTTCGTCATGCGCTCCACACCGACCGGCGGCGGACGCAGCCGCTGGTATCGATGGTGACACGCACATGAGGCGCTGGTAGCGCCACGTGTTCCAGGGTCCGGCCACCGGGTGGCCGGGCCCTGTACTCGTTGCGACCGGCCGCCCCCGGCGTGCCCGCGCCGCCGGACGGTCCCGCTTGTCCGCGAACTCCCCCGGATTCGTCCGTGATCGGTAACGAACGCATCCGGGGCCGCCCGTCCCTCGTCCTGCCAGGTGGTCGCAGTGACCCAGGGCGGACGAGCAACGGTGCGGAAACGGGGCGGACATGGCACGGCACGGCGGTGGGCGGAGCTGGTACGGCAAGCTGGCCGGGGCGGCGCTCGGGGTGACGGTGCTGGCCGTCGGTGCCTCGGTGTGGACCGCGCAGGCCGACGTGGTGGGCGGCCCGTCGCCGCAGGCGTCCGCGTCCGCGGCGCCGGGCGGTGACGTCGAGCCGGTCTCCGCGGACATCGCGCACGCCTCCGACCAGGGGCCGCGCGGCGTCAACATCACCATCGACGACGGTCCCGACCCGGCGTGGACGCCCCAGGTGCTCGACCTGCTGCGCGAGCACGGGGTGAAGGCCACGTTCTGCGTGACGGGGACGCAGGCGCAGGCGCACCCGGACCTCGTCAAGGAGGTGGTCGCGGCCGGGCACCGGCTGTGCGACCACTCGGTGTCGCACGACACCGCCATGGACCGGAAGTCCGAGGCCTACCAGTCGCGGGAGATCCTCGACGCCGAACGCATGATCACCGAGGCGTCCGGAGGCGTACGGCCGCTGTACTACCGGGCGCCCGGCGGGGCCTTCACCCCCTACAGCCGCACGCTGGCCGCCTCCCGTGGCATGCGCCCGCTGGGCTGGAACGTGGACACCAAGGACTTCGAGCGGCCGGGCGCCGACGCCATCGTGGCCACCGTGGAGCGGGAGCTGCCGAACGGGCCGACGCTGCTCTTCCACGACGCGGGCGGCGACCGCTCCCAGACCGTCGAAGCCCTGCGCCGCGTCCTGCCCCGGCTCAAGGAGCAGGGGTACTCCTTCGGCTTCCCGGTGCGCTGACCGCCGCGGCACCGCCACCCGCGTCCGCCGGCTTTCAGGCGGGCTCGGGCTGGGGTTCGGGCCGCCGCACCGGTGCGGTGCTCCGCGACCACCGCGTGGTGGTCCGCACGTAGCCGTGGACCACCGACGCCGTCGCGAGCAGGAGCAGCGGCCCGGCCACCCACGGGTGGCGCGCCATCTCCAGGGGCAGCCAGCGGTACGACAGCAGGAACGCGGTGAAGACGACGGTGCCGTGGGCGACCAGCCAGATGCCCTCCCGGTCCCAGCCGCGGTCGTGACAGCGCAGCGCCGCCTCGATCGTGAGCGTGAACACCACGCCGGCGATGAGGTCCGCGCCGTAGTGGTAGCCGAAGCCGAGCGTCGCGCAGAGCGTGGCGACCAGCCAGAACGTCCCGGCGAAGCGCAGCAGCCGGGGGCCCCCGCGGGTGTGGACGAAGATCGCGGTCGCCCACGCCGTGTGCAGGCTGGGCATGCAGTTGCGCGGGGTGATCCCGTCGAACGGCATGGGCTGCGGGGCGGCGACCGGCGGCAGCGTCCCGGGCCACAGGTTCGCCACGGCCCACGCCTCACTCGGCGGCATGTCCGGGGCCCACAGGCTGACCGCCGCCCAGTGCTCGGTGCCCGTGCCGTAGGCGAAGAGCGGGCCGACCACCGGGAAGATCATGTAGAAGGCCGGTCCGACGAGGCCGATCACCAGGAACGTGCGCACCAGGTGGTGGCGGGGGAAGCGGCGCTCGGCCGCCACGTGGCGCAGCTGGTGGAGCGCGGCGACGACCGCGGCGACCGCGAGGTTGCCGTAGACGAAGTCGAGGAAGTTGAAGCCGACCGGACCGGTGGCCTCCACGATCCGGCCCGCCAGCCATGAGGGGTCGCCCAGCGCGTGGTCGGCGGTGGCGACGTACTGGTCGAGCACCGTCGGGCGGGTCTTCGAGGTGATGAGCAGCCACGTGTCGCCGGTCTTGCGGCCGGCCATCAGGAGCAGCGCCAGCCCCACGCCCTTCAGCAGCAGGACGCGTTCCGGGCCGGTGCGGCGGGTGACGGCGACGACCGCGGCGCCCAGGGTCACCCACAGGGCGCCGTTGCCGAAGGGGTGGCCGCCGGCGGTGTCGGCGTCGACCGCCCAGCGGACCAGCAGGAAGGCGAGGTCGACACCGATCGCCGCGCCCACCGCGAAGAACCGTTCCCGCCAGGTGAGCACCACCATCATCAGCGCCATGGCGGCGTACAGCAGACCGCCCGACTTGGGGGCGTGGACGACCTCCCGGACCTGGAGGGTGATCGGTCCCGGCGTGCCGTAGTGACGCGCGGCGGCCTCCAGCGCGACGAGGAAGCCGAGGGTCACGACGGCGGCCAGCGTCCACAGGACGGTCCGTGGCCGGCGCCCTGCGGGGCCCTCGGTCGCCTTGGGTATTCGAGGAAGGTTCTGCGGTGGTATGTGTGTCAACTTCTGTCAGCTTCGTTAGACGGTGGTCGCGGCCGGACGGGTGGCAAGACGGACGGAGCACGGTCCGCGTTCCGGTCCCGCCCTCCTCCGATCCCGCCCCCGCACCACCGACCGCGATGCCCCCAGCCCTCGCGCGAGGGAAGCACAGCACATCCAGGCAGGTCAATAGCCATGTGGGCGGGCGGCCGCCCGGCCGCTCCTCCCGGGCCCGCCCCTCCCCGCGGCCGCGTCAGGTCCGGGCGAGTTCCGCCGCGCCGAAGGAGACGTCGAAGCGGTCGCACCAGATGCTGACGCTGCTGAACCGGGCCGGGTCGACGCCGGCGGGCAGCGCGTAGTTCTGGCTGCCCTTGTTGCCCTTGAGTTCGCCGAGGCTCACGTACGTGCCGTCGTCGAACACGTGCCAGCCGGCCCGGCCCTCCTCGACCGGCGCGTCGGTCAGCCAGACGTGCAGGTCGGGGCCGTTGCTGGTGTCGAGGTTCTCCACCCGGACGACATGGGAACCGTCGGCCAGCCGCACGAGTTTCACCGTGCCGGACGTCGCGTGTTCGTGGCTGATCAGCTCACCGCTCGACAGCGTCACGGGACCGGCCGGGGACGGCGCGGAGGACCCGTCGGCCGAGGGCGTGCCGGAAGGCGTCCGCGCGTCGTCCGCGGTCGCGGGCAGCGCCTCCTGGACCGTCTCGTCCTGCCACAGCTTCCACGGCTGGAACCAGTACAGCCCGAACCCGGCCCCGGCGACCGCCACCAGCAGCACGCCGCCCACCCACGGCCTGAACCACGCGCGTCGTGCACGCTCCATACCGCCCACCTCCCGGAGGAATCCCGTCTCCGTCCCATTCAAACGACGGATCGTCCGCCGCGGGCCGCGCGGCGGATGACGAAACCCTTACGTCCGCCGCCGGGGACGGGTGCGATGATGCGCTCGTGCTCACGCAGTTCCTCGCCTCGGCCGGTGTGCGACGGCCGTGCGGGTCTGCTCGCCCGGGGCGTGCTCACCGCGGCCGGCCTGGCGGCCGTTCCGGCCGCCTCCGTCACCGCCCCCACGGTGGTCAAGCCGGGCGCCGCCCACCTGAGCAACCTCCTCCACCCGAAGATCGCCGTCTTCTGCACGGGACCGCTGCCGACGCGCGTCCGCGGGGCCGGGACCGCCGTCCCCCGCGCCGCCGGACCTGTCTCCGCGGGGACCAATCCGCACCCCGACCTGGACCGGATTACGTCCGGAGAAGTCCTGACCACGGAGGCCACCCTGTGAGAGAAGCCGTACACATCGGCAGAAACCCCTCGTCCGAACCGGATCTGCAGGAGCTGGTCGGACGGGTGGCGCTGGGCGACGAAGAGGCGTTCGCCGCCGTCTACGACGTCGTGGCGGGACCCGTCCTGGGTGTCGCCCGTGCCGTCCTGCGTGATCAGGCGCAGTCGGAGGAGGTCGCCCAGGAGGTCCTGGTGGAGGTGTGGCGCACCGCTCCCCGCTTCCGGGCGGACCGCGGGACGGCCATCAACTGGATCCTCACCCTGGCGCACCGCCGCGCGGTCGACCGGGTCCGGTCGGTGGAGGCGGCCGCGGCCCGCGACCACAAGGCCGCCCTGCTGGACAGGACACCGGAGTTCGACGAGGTGACGGAGCAGGTCGAGGCGCGTCTCGAGCGGGAGCAGGTGCGCCGCTGCCTGCGCACGCTGACCGAGATCCAGCGCCAGGCCGTCACCCTCGCCTATTACCGCGGGCTCACCTACCGCCAGACGGCGGAGGCGCTGACCCTGCCGCTGGGCACCGTGAAGACCCGGCTCCGTGACGGCCTCATCCGTCTGCGCGACTGCCTGGGGGTGACCGCGTGACCACCACCGATCCGCACCACCTGACAGGTGCCTACGCGCTGCACGCACTGCCCGAGGAGGAGCGCGACGCGTTCGAGCGTCACCTCTCGGCCTGCGATCCGTGCGCACGGGAGACCGCCGAACTGTCCGCCACCGCGGCCCGGCTGGGCCTCGCCACCGTCGTGACGCCGCCGCCCGCCATGCGCGAGCGGGTGCTGCGCCGCGTCACCACCGTCCGGCAGCAGTCACCGGGCGGGCCGGATCCCCTCGGCCCGGCCCGGGCCCGTCCGCGCGGCCGCCGGCTCTCCCAGTGGGCGCTCGCCGCCTGTCTCGCGGCGGCCGCCGCGCTCGGCGGGGCGGTCTGGCAGTACGAGCGTGCCGAGGACGCGCTGCGGGACGCCCGCCGCGCGGAAAGGGCGGCCGACGAGATCGCCGCCGTGCTGGCCTCCCCGGACGCCAGGACGCGGACCGCCGCGCTGGGCGACGGCTCCACCGGCACCGTCGTCGTGTCCCGGAGCAGGGACAGGGCCGTGTTCGTCGTCTCCGGGATGCCGCGTCCGCCGGGCGGCAAGGTCTACCAGCTGTGGTTCGAGGACGGCGGCACCATGCGGTCGGCCGGGCTGATGGACCCCGGCAGGACCGACCAGACCGTCCTGCTGCGCGGTGCCGTCGACGGGGCCGCGAGGATGGGGGTCACGCTCGAACCGCCCGGCGGCTCCGCGCAGCCCACCTCGGCGCCGCTCGCCCTGCTGGCCTTCCCGGCCTGACCGGTCCGGAATTGCTGTGACCCATTCGTGTGATCCGTAGCCGAATGGGCCGCGGATTGGTCCGGGAAAAAACTTCATCAGATCCAGAATCCGACCAATCCTCCGCGGCCGCGGAATCGGATTCCCCACGTGACCGAAGAAAAGCAGGAACCGCGTGACAGCCGCCGCTGGGCGCGGCGGCCGGCCGCCGCGCTCGGCGGTGCCGTGGCCGGTTTCGCCGCTCTGGCCACGGCGGAGCTGGCTTCGGCGGCCGTCCGTCCGCAGGCGGGTCCCGTCATCGCGGTGGGAGGCGCGGCGATCGACCGCACTCCCGCCGCGGTGAAGGACTGGGCGATCCGGAATTTCGGCACCGACGACAAACTGGTCCTGAAAATCGGCATTCTCGCCGTGCTGACGCTTTTCGCGCTGGCGCTGGGAATCACCGCTCTCAGGTTCCGGCGCGCGGGCGCCGCCGGCGTTCTGCTGTTCGGAGCGGTCGGTGCGGTGGCGGCGCTCGGCAGGCCCGACTCGGGTGGTCCGGCCGACGCCCTGCCCTCCGTGGCGGGCGCGGTCGTCGGCGCCGTACTGCTGTACGTCCTGGCGGGCCGGCTCGTGCCGCGCGACGCGGGTTCCGGCGCGGAGGGTGCCCCGGCGCCGGGCGGGCCGGGCCGGGACCGCCGCGGCTTCGTGCTCACGGCGTCCGCCGCCGTCGCCGCGTCCGCCGGGGCCGGCGTCCTCGGGCGGGTGCTGAACACCACGAGGGGCCGGGACGCGGCGGCCTCCCGTGACGGGATCGTCCTGCCGGCACCGGACTCACCCGCGCCCGCCGTGCCCGAGAGCGCCCGGGTACGGGTCGCGGGGATCAGTCCCCTCCTCACCCCCAACCGCTCCTTCTACCGGGTCGACACCGCGCTGGTGGTGCCGAAGGTGGAGGTCGCGTCCTGGCGGTTGCGCGTCCACGGCAGGGGAGTCGGTCGCCCGCGCACGCTCTCCTTCGACGACCTGCTGCGGCGCGAGCTGGTCGAGCGGGACATCACACTGACCTGCGTGTCGAACGAGGTCGGCGGGCCCTACGTGGGCAACGCCCGCTGGACCGGCGTACGGCTCGCCGACCTGCTGGCCGAATGCGGGGTCGCGCCGCCGTCCAAGGGCGGCCCGGCGGACCAGCTGGTGGCCCGCTCGGTCGACGGCATGACCCTCGGCAGCCCGGTGGAGGAGGTCATGGACGGGCGTGACGCGCTGCTCGCCGTCGGTATGAACGGCGAACCGCTGCCCTTCGCGCACGGCTTCCCCGTCCGCATGGTCGTGCCCGGCCTCTACGGGTTCGTGTCCGCGTGCAAGTGGATCGAGGACATCGAGCTGACCACGTTCGACTCCTACGATCCCTACTGGGTCGAGCGCGGCTGGGCGCGGCGGGCGCCGGTCAAGACCCAGTCGCGTATCGACACCCCCCGGCCGTTCGCCCGCCCCGGGGCCGGCACGGTCATGGTCGCCGGGGTCGCCTGGGCCCAGCACCGCGGCATCGGCAAGGTCGAAGTCCGCGTCGACGACGGCCCCTGGCAGCAGGCCGGCCTCGCGGCCGAGCACAGCCGCGACACCTGGCGCCAGTGGTCCTTCCCCTGGGAGGCCACCCGGGGCCGTCACACCCTGACCGTCCGCGCGACCGACCGCACCGGCCGGGTGCAGACGGCGCGGCGCACCCGGACCGTCCCCGACGGCGCCTCCGGCCGGCACTCCGTGGTCGTGACCGTCGACTGACCCCCCACCCCCTTTCCACCCCTTTCCACGCTCCACCCCATGAACGCAGCGTCCGCTGCCCTCACCACAGGAGAACGATCGTGAACACCCGCTTCCGCCGCACCGCCGTCACGCTGGCCGCCGCGGCCGTCCTGCCCCTCGCCCTGAGCGCCTGCTCCGACGGCGGCAGTGACTCCGCCGAGTCCGCTGACTCGCCGAAGGCGTCCGCGTCGGCACCGGCCTCCGAGGAGGGCATGGCCGGCTCCGGCAGCACGGCCGGCGCCGACGAGCCCTTCGGGCCGGCCTGTTCGGCGGTGCCGCAGGACGGCGCGGGCTCCTTCGACGGCATGGCCCAGGACCCGGTGGCCACCGCGGCCTCCAACAACCCGGCCCTGTCCACCCTGGTCTCCGCCGTGAAGAAGGCCGGCCTGGTCGACACCCTCAACAACGCGCAGGACATCACCGTCTTCGCGCCGACCAACGACGCGTTCGCCAAGATCCCCAAGGCCACGCTGGACAAGGTCCTCAACGACAAGGAGCAGCTGACGAAGATCCTCACCTACCACGTCGTGGGGCAGCAGCTCACGCCGAAGGACCTGGAGAACGGCTCCTTCGACACGCTGGAGAAGTCGAAGCTGACCACGTCCGGCTCCGGCGAGTCCTACACCGTCAACGACTCGGCGAAGGTGGTCTGCGGCAACGTGAAGACCGCCAACGCCCACGTGTACATCATCGACACGGTGCTGATGCCGGGCGCCTGACACGGTGGGAGGGGCCGGGCCGAAGTGGCCCGGCCCCTCCGCGGGTGCCGCGTCCGGCGGAAGGGGACGGGGCGCGTGACCGGGCTCCCGTCCGGAGGTATCGTCCGGTATGCGACCATTTCGCCCGTTGCTATGGGCGGACCTCCCCGGACCTCGTCCTCAGGGGGTGAGGGTGTGCGGGACGCCACCCGCTCCGCGGCCGGCCAGGACTCCGTCCCGGAGTTGCTGGAACACACCTTGGTGCAGGGCATGCGGGACACCGGCGCCAACGTGGGCGCCGTCTACCTGCGGTCCCCGGACGAGCGGGCGCTGCGGCTGGCGATGCTGAGCGGAGTCCCCTGGGAGATCGCCCTGCCCTGGGCCCGGGTCGGGCTGGAAGCGCCGACTCCGGTCGCCGACGCCCTGCGTGACCGCCGTCTGGTGTGGCTCGGGGGCCAGGAGGAGATGGCGCGCCGCTATCCGCAACTGGCCCTGGTACTGCCGTACCCCTTCGCGCTGGCCGCCGCCCCGGTCACGACGGGCGACACCGACTGGGGCGGACTCGTGCTCCACTGGCCCGGTCCGCATCCCGGGGAGCTGAGCCCGGGGGTGCGCGACGCGATCGGCGGCGTCTGCCACCGCGTCGGGCTCCTGCTGCGGATGGCCGCCGACAGCGGTCACCCCGTGGTGCCCGGCGCGACACCGCGCATGGTGTCCCCGCCCGAGGCCCGCGACGCCGTAGCCCCCGCCGTGGGCCGCGCCGCCGAGGCGTCCGGGGCGGCGGCGGCGACGGCCCGCTTCGCCGAGCGCCTTCCCGGCGGGTGCTGCGCACTCGACCCGGACGGCCGGATGACGTTCGTGTCCGCCACCGCCGCCCGCCTGCTCGGCGCCGGTGTGTCCGAGCTGCTGGGCGCCCGGCCCTGGGAGGTGCTGCCGTGGCTGAGCGCGCCGGTCGCCCAGGACAACTACCGGGCCTCGATGATCAGCCGCCGGCCCACGTCGTTCACCGCCCTGCGCCCGCCCGCCCGGTGGCTGGCCTTCCGCCTGTACCCGGACGCCACGGGCATCAGCGTGCGCATCGCCTCCGTCCCGGCGGCGGACGCCCCGGACCCCGCGCAGGCACCGCCTCCCACTCCGGCCTCCGCCACGACCCGGACGGCCGCGCTGTACCACCTGACGCACCTCGCGGCGACTTTGACGGAAGCGGTCGGCGTGCGGGACGTGGCCGACCGGGTCGCCGACCAGGTGCTGCCCGCCACCGGGGCCCAGGCCCTGGCCCTGATGACCGCGGAGGAGGGCCGGCTGCGGACCGTCGGCCACCGCGGCGGCCACGGCGAGCTGCACGACCGTCTCGACGGTTCCCCCTTGAGCTCAACGGCTCCCGCGGCGCACTGCCTGACCACCGGCACGCCCTCCTTCTTCGCCTCCTCCTCCGAACTGCGGGAGGCCCACCCCTCCGCGCGCCTGCAGGACGACATGGCCGCCTGGTGCTTCCTGCCGCTGATCGTCTCCGGGCGCCCCGTCGGCTCGCTCGTCCTCGGCTACGACCTGCCCCACCCCTTCGACCCCTCGGAACGCACCGTCCTCACCTCCCTCGCCGGCCTGATCGCCCAGGCCCTGGACCGCGCCCGCCTCTACGACGCCAACCACCGGCTCGCCCACAGCCTGCAGGCCGGCCTGCTGCCCCGCGCCCTGCCCCGCATGTCCGGTCTCGACGTCGCCGCCCGCTACCTGCCCGCCGGCCACGGCATGGGGATCGGCGGCGACTTCTACGACCTCATCCGCCTCGACGACACGACGGCCGCCGCCGCCATCGGCGACGTCCAGGGCCACAGCGTGCAGGCGGCCACGCTGATGGGCCAGGTCCGCACCGCCGTCCACGCCACGGCGGGCGCGCCTCCCTCAGAGGTGCTCGCCCGCACCAACCGCCTGCTCACCGACCTCGACCCCGGCCTGTTCACCAGTTGCCTCTACGCCCATCTCGACCTCGCGCGCCACCGCGCGCACCTGGCCTCCGCCGGCCACCCGCCGCCGGTCCTGCGGCACCCCGGGGGACGCACCGAGGTGCTCCGCCTGCCGCCCGGCCTGCTGCTCGGCATCGACCCCGCCGCCACCTACTCGGCCACCGGGATCGCCCTGGCACCGGGCGCCGTGCTCGTCCTGTACACCGACGGTCTCGTCGAGGTCCCCGGCGTCGACCTCGACGTGGCGACCGATGCCCTGGCCGACCGGCTGGCGGGCGCGGGCGGCGCGGACGCCGAGGCCCTCGCCGAGGTCCTCGTCGACGACGTGCGCCGGCGCGCGCACCGCAGCGACGACGTGGCCCTCCTCGTCGTCCGCGCCCGGTGAGGGCCTACGCGGACGCCCGCCGCCCCTGCGCAGCGTGCGGGAGAACCAGCCGATGACCAGGGCGTTGACACCTGCGCCGCGCGGCAGCCGCGCGGTCCCGGCCGGTCCACGGGGGCGGCGCTCCGGCCGGGCAGGACCGCGCGCACCTCCCAGCCGCCCTCCGCCGTCGGCCCGGTGGTCAGGGTGCCGCCCGCCTCCCGGGCCCGGGACCGCAGGAAGCCCTGCCCGCGTCCCCCCCCGCCGGGACCCGCGCCGTGCGCGACCCGTGCCGGGCAGCGGCGCCCCGTTGGTGACCACGACGTCCGTGCGGTCGTCGCCGTACCGGCACAGCACCCGGGTGGGTGCGCCGGGGGCGTACCGCGCCACGTTGGTCAGCGCCTCGCGCACGATGCCGTACGCCGCGTCCGCGACGGCGCCGTCCGGCAGGGGGTCGATCGCGCAGTCCACCGGCTGGTCGAGGCGGCGGAACCCGGCGACCAGGCCGGGCAGCCGCTCCTGAGGGGACGGCAGGTCCTCGCCCGAGGGCGCGGGGCCCGTACGGCACCGAGCGCCCGGGTGACCTCGTGACCGGTGCCGACCGCGAACCGCAGTGCCTGAGCGGCGAGTCGGCCTCAAGGGCGTCGCCTGGCCCGCGCGTTCGGAGCTCGACCCGACCGAGGCGGAGATGCGGTACGTGGAGGACGCCACCTGCCGCCCCGTCACGGACGTGGCCTCCCGCTGCACCTGCACGCCGGAGGTGACGCGGGAGGAGCCGGCCGGGTCGGCCGAGGGGACCTGGTACGTCTCGGTGCCGGCCACGGCCGAGGACGGCGGCACGGCGTTCGTGCCGCGCGCCGCCGCCTTCGGCCTCACGCCCTGACCCGCCCGGCGGCCGGGTCGGTGCGCGCGGTCAGGCCGCCGCCTCGGCCGCCGGGTCGGCCGGGTC
>NZ_JFCB01000049.1 GCF_000725125.1 Streptomyces toyocaensis | reverse complement strand
CCAGGACGGCAGCCGGGCCGCTTGCCCCGCCGGCCCGGGCCCGTCCGCGTGAGGCGCCCCGGCCGCGCGTCGGGCCGTCCCGGGCGGGGCGGCCGGCGCCACGCGCAGCGCGTCGATACGGGCGGCCACGTCGCGGGCGCTGTCCGGTCGGCCGCCGGGCTCCTTCGCCAGCAGGTCCAGGATGAGCCGCTCCAGGCGCTCGGGCAGTTCGGCGCGGTGGCCGCGGGGCGGCCGCGGCGGGGTGTCGCGGTGGCCGACGAGGATCGCCCAGGCGTCGTCGAGGTCGAACGGCGGTGCGCCGGTGGCGATCTCGTACAGCACACAGCCGAAGGAGTACAGGTCGCTGCGCCGGTCGACGTCCGAGCCGCTGATCTGCTCCGGCGACATGTAGTGCGGGGTGCCCAGGGCGATGCCCGTGCCGGTCTGCCGGGAGGTGAAGCCGATGTCGTGGCCGAGGCGGGCGATGCCGAAGTCGCAGATCTTCACGGTGCCGTCGTCGAGCCGCACGATGTTGGCGGGTTTGAGGTCCCGGTGCACGACGCCCTGGTCGTGGGTGTGGGCGAGGGCCTCGGCGACCTGGCCGGCGACCTCCACCACCTCGTCGACGGGCAGGGGATGCTGCTTGTTGTCCTCCAGGAGCTGGCTGAGGTTGCGGCCCTGGAGCAGTTCCATCACCAGGTACAGCACGCCATCGGACTCACCGAAGTCGTGCACGACGGTGATCCCGCGGTGCTGCAGGGCCGCGGCCACCCGGGCCTCGCGCCTGAATCGCTCGCGCAGCACACGGCCGAACGACTGGTCGTGCTGCGGGCCGGCGGGTTTGAGGCACTTCACCGCGACCTGACGGCCCAGTGACTCGTCCCGCGCCCGCCACACCTCACCCATGCCGCCGCGTCCGATCCGGTCGAGCAGCCGGTACCGGCCGTGGATCAGCCTGTCGTCCCCCATCTCCTTCGCCCGCCCCCGTCGCAGTCCGCCGCGCCCTCCCCTGGCCTGTCCAGTATGGCGACAACTCGCCCGGTTCTGTACGGTGCCGGACGCGCGGCTCGCGCGCTCCGCGGGCCGGTCAGTTGAGGGTGACGAGGAATTCCGTGCAGGCCCGTGCGCAGGTGCGGCAGGCTTCCGCCGTCCTTTCAGCCCCGGAGTGGCCGTCGAACACCTGCGCGCTCTCCAGGCACACCTGCCGGCACCACTCGACCTGGATCCGGATGGTCTCCTCGTCCACCTGGTTCTGCTCGGACAGCATGCGGCAGGTCGCGTCGCAGACCTCCGCGCACATGATGCCCTTGCGTCGTACGAGTTCCTGGTTCTCGGAGCCGTCCGGGTCGACCAGACCGGCCCGCGTCGCACAGGCCCGAGCGCACTCGGTGCAGGCCTGGGCACAGGCGAAACGGTCTTCCAGGAACCGGAACAGTTCCTCCTGCGATGTCGTGGTCACACCGCGCGGGTTGCCGCGGCCCCGCCGGTCAAACGTCGGAGGTGGTCCGGTGACGGCGAGGTGAGCCGGTTCGCGGCCCGGACCGGGGGTACCCGCGAGCCATGACGAACACCTCATGGATGGAGACGGCCGACCTCGCGGCGAGCCGCGGCGCCGTCGGCGCCGGTCTGGCGGTGGCGGCCGTGGTGGTGGTGGCCCTGCTGATCGGCATGTTCGGCCTCGGCAGCCGCAAGGTCAGGAAAAGCGGGACGCGCAGGCCCACACCCGAGGAGCAGCCCCGTATGCCCGAGGGGGGCCCGGTCCGCGAGGTGCGGGAGCAGCGTGAGCCGGACGAGGTGCCCAGGAGCGACGAGCGCCTGACACCGCACGAGCTGAAGGGCCACGGCAACGCCGGCAGCCGCACCAGCGCGTCGCAGGAGCGGCCCCGCTGGGACGAGGGCGGCAGCGGATCGTTCGGCAGCGGCGGACCGGGCCGCAGCTGACGGTCCCGCGCCGACGCCCACGCACCGTCGTACACCAGAGAAGTGAGCACCATGGCGGATCCCGCACGCAACACCCTGCCGCTGCCCGACTACGACCATCTGCCCCTCGGCGGACTGGAGAGCCGGATCCGCTCGCTGACGGCGGGCGAGGTCGACGAGCTGCTGTCCTACGAGCGGTCGCACGCCGACCGGGTCCCGGCGACCGAGCTGCTGACGGCCCGGCTGGAGCAGTTGCGCGCGGGCGCCGAGCCGACGTCCGGCGACCCGGGCGCGGTGCGCCCCGAGCAGGTCACCGGCAGGACCGGGTCCCCGGTCTCGCCGGCCACCTCGCCGCAGCCGTCCGGTCCTCCGCCGCACGGCACCCCTGACCAGCGGGGCAAGCCGAAGGGCGACCGTACGTAGAGACGGACGCCGCCGCCCGTCGCACCGGGGCGGGTCGTGTGCCGGCCGACCGCATTCCTGCGGTCGGCCGGCACACGACCCGCCCCTTCGTCTGTGCGCAGTGAGGTGGATCACAGCCCTGTGGTGCATCGTTCCGCCAGGTCCCGGGCCTTTGTGTGGGTGTAAGGGGTTGTTCGCACGCGGGGCGGTGGGGATGGAGCGGTTTCGGGCCGACGGCTTCGACGAGTTCGTGGCTGCCCGCTGGTCGGCGTTGCTCCATGTCGCGCGTCTGCTCACCGGCGGCGACCGGCAACGTGCCGAGGACCTCGTCCAGGAGGCGTTGGTGAAGCTGTGGTTCGCCTGGCCGAAGGTCGCCGAGCAGGCACCGGAGGCGTACGTGCGTCAGGTGCTGGTGCGGATGGCGGCACGTTCGGCACGGCGGCGCTGGTGGGGGGAGCGTCCGGTGGGGGAACTGCCCGACCGGCCCGGGCCGGGCGATGTGTCCGCGGTCGTCGCGGAACGCTCCCGGCTGGAGGCCGCCCTGGCCCTGCTGCCTCCCCGGCAGCGGGCCGCGGTCGTGCTGCGCTACTGCGAGGACCTGCCCGAGAGCCAGGTGGCCCAGGCCCTCGGCTGTCCCGTGGGCACCGCCCGCTCCCACGCCTCGCGCGGGGTGGCGCGCCTGCGTCAGATCCTGTCCGACTCCGTCCGGCCCGTGGGGTGAGGGGAGAAGCGATGGACGACTTCGAGCGCGAGCTGACACGCATGATGCGTGACACCCGGCGGCCGGCTCCCTTCGGGCCCGGGCACCGGGCCCGCCTGTACCAGGGCATCCGGGTCCGCCGCCGGACGCGGGTGCTGTTGCGGGCCGGCGGCTCGGCCCTCGCCGTGGCGGGGCTGAGCGTCGGGCTGGCCCTGCTGCCCGGCACCGGGTCGCGTTCCCTGCCCGCCGACCGCCCACCCCTGCCGGCGACCAGTCCGACGCCGCCCCCGCATCCCCCCGGGCCCACCTCCGCCCCGAGCCCGTCCCTCCCGCCCACCAGCACGGCCGGGACCACGTATCCCGGCACCACGGCACCCGGGTACGACGCCACACCGACCTCTCCCCCGTCCGACAAGCCCGGCGCGAGCACGTCGGCGACGACCGCGCCCCCGCCACCGGTCTCCACCGAGCCGCCGGCCACACCCCCGTCGACGGAGCCGGACCGTAGTCCCTCCATGACCGCCGGCGGCTGACGACCCCGCCGCCCCCGCCCCGGGCGGCCCCGCCCGCTCCCTCACCCGACCACCAGCCGGGCGCCTTCGGCATGCCCTCGGGCCCCGCCCGGGCCCCGTCGTGCCCCGCGCCGGAAAGAGACCGTGAACCCGTCATGAGAACCGCGAGGCGGCCGGCACCGACCGGCCGCCGCACATCCGAGGCGTCCGCGTCCGCGGTGGCCCTGCCGCGCCGTGGCCCGCTGTCCGCGCCCCACCCGGACCCCCTCCTGGACGTGGTGGTGCCCGTGCACAACGAGGAGAACGACCTGGAGCCCTGTGTCCGGCGGCTCCACGCCCACCTGGCGGAGACCTTCCCCTACCCGTTCCGGATCACCGTCGCCGACAACGCCAGCACGGACCGCACGCCGCGGATCGCCGAACGGCTGGCCCGGGAGCTTCCGGGGACGCGGTGGCTGCGGCTGGCCGGGAAGGGACGCGGCCGCGCCCTGCACACCGCCTGGTCGCGGTCGCCCGCCCCGGTGCTCGCCTACCTGGACGTGGACCTGTCCACGGACCTCGCGGCCCTGCTGCCGCTGGTGGCACCGCTGATCTCCGGGCACTCGGACATCGCGATCGGCACCCGTCTGGCGCCCGGATCCCGGGTGGTGCGCGGGCCGAAGCGGGAGATCATCTCCCGCTGCTACAACAGGCTGCTGCGCGGCACCCTCGCCGTCGGGTTCAGCGATGCCCAGTGCGGTTTCAAGGCCGTACGGCGGGACGTCGCCGAGCGGTTGCTCCCGGTGGTCGAGGACCGGGAGTGGTTCTTCGACACCGAACTGCTGGTGATCGCCGAGCGCGCCGGGCTGCGCATCCACGAGGTGCCGGTGGACTGGGTGGACGATCCCGACAGCCGGGTCGACATCCTCTCCACGGCGCTGGCGGACCTGCGCGGCGTGGTCCGGCTGGGGCGCGCACTGATCCGCGGCCGGCTGCCCCTGGCCGCGCTGCGCCGCGCCGAGGCCCTCGACGAGGCCGCCGGGCTGCCGCCCGCCCTGGTCCCCCAGCTGATGCGCTTCACCGCCGTCGGGGCGGCGAGCACCCTGCTCCATCTCCTGCTCTTCAGCGTGCTCCGGCCCACGGCGGGCGCCCAGGCGGCCAACGCGCTCGCCCTGCTGGCCGGAGCGGTCGCCAACACCGCCGCGAACCGGCGGCTCACGTTCGGGGTGCGGGGCCGCGACGGTGCGCTGCGCCACCACCTCAAGGGCCTGGTGGCCTTCCTCGCGGGCCTCGTCCTCACCGGTGGTTCGCTGGCCGTCCTGAACCGCACCGCACCGGGAGCCGGCTCCCGCGCGGAGCTGCTGACGCTGGTCACCGCCAATCTCGCCGCGACCCTGCTGCGCTTCCTCCTCCTGCGCGCCTGGGTGTTCCCCGGCCACCGCTCCCGCCGTACGACAGGATGCTCCGCCCCATGACCACCGCCCAGGCCGGGCCGGCCACGTCCGCACCCCCGCCCCGCGTCTTGCCGCCGTCCGCCCCGTCCCCGCGCGGGCGGCTGCGCCGCGCCGCCGCGCGCTGCGGGCCCGTCTTCGCCGTGTACGGCGTGCTGAAGCTCGTGGGCTTCGCCGTTTTCATGTTCCTGCTGGACTCGGCCGGCGACTTCCGCGGGAAGCACCCGCGATTCGGCGGGGGCGCGCACCCCTGGGACGTCCTGGGGAGCTGGGACGGGTGGTGGTACCAGCAGATCGCCCTGCACGGCTACGACCCGGCGCTGGAGCCCGTCCCCGGCGCCACCGGTCTGATCACCCTGAAGGGCAACTCCGCCGCGTTCTTCCCGCTGTACCCGGCGCTGATGCGGATGGTCATGGAGGTGACCGGGCTCGGCCCGTACGGCGCCGGCATGACGGTGTCGGTCGTCTGCTCGTTCGTCGCGGCGCTCGGCATCCACGCCGTCACCACACGGCTGGGCGGGCACCGGGCCGGTCTGATCGCCGTCGGGCTGTGGGCGGTGTGGCCCGGATCCGGCGCCGAGTGGGCCGTGTACTCCGAGTCCCTGTACACGGCGCTGGCCGCGTGGGCCTGCTGGGCCGTGATGACGCGCCACTGGCTCACCGCGGGGGTGCTGACCTTCACCGCCGGGCTCGCCCGGCCGACGGCGGTCACTCTGGTCGCCGCGCTGGCCGTCGCCGCGCTGCTCGCGGTGCGGCAACGGCGGGAGGGCTTCGGGCGTCCGCTGGCCGCGGTGGTCATCGCCCCGCTGGGCGTGGCCGGCTACCTGGGCTGGGTGGGGTACCGGATGGGCGACTGGGGTGGCTACAACAAGCTCCAGGACGGTGCCTGGGGCCACAGGTTCGACTACGGCCGGCACACCGTCGACGTGCTCACCTCCGTGCCCGTGGGTCACTTCGACTACCTGTTCGCGATGCCGATGGAGGACATGATCGGCGTCGGGGTGGTGCTGCTGGTGCCGGTGCTGACCGTGCTGCTGGTGCGGCTGCGCCCGCCCGTCGTCCTCGTCGTCCACACGGTGCTGTCGTACCTGATGGTGATGGCCACGCAGCAGTACTTCGGCAACGTCTCCCGCTATCTGCTCCCGCTGTTCCCGCTGTTCGTCCCGCTCGCCGTGGCGATGAGCCGTCTGGGCCGGCCGTCGCTGGCCGCGGTCCTCGGCACGGCGGCCCTGGCCTCGGGGTCGTACGCGGGCTACGTCCTGTTCGAGCTCGGCGTGCCGTAGGCCTACCGTGGAGGAATGGCCGCCGACGCGGTGACGCTGTTCCTGTGCGGTGACGTCATGCTCGGGCGTGGCGTCGACCAGATCCTGCCGCACCCGGGCGACCCCGCGCTGCGGGAGGAGTACGTCCGGGACGCCCGTGACTACGTGCGCCTCGTGGAGGACGTGAGCGGCCCCGTTCCCCGTCCCGTCCCCTTCTCGTGGCCGTGGGGCAGAGCCCTGCGGGTGCTGGAGGAGGCCGCCCCGGACGTGCGGATCGTCAATCTGGAGACGTCGGTCACCCGCAGTGACACCTTCGCGCCGGGCAAGGCCGTGCACTACCGCATGCACCCGGCCAACCTGCCCGCTCTCGCGGTGGCCCGTCCCGACGTGTGCGTCCTGGGCAACAACCACGTGCTGGACTTCGGCCGCCCGGGACTCCGGGAGACCCTGGACGTCCTGGACGGCGCGGGCCTGAGGACGGCGGGCGCGGGACGGGACGCCGGCACGGCGTACGCGCCCGCGGTGGTCCCCGTCGAGGGCGGCCGGGTGCTGGTGTACGCCCTCGGGACGACGTCGAGCGGCGTCCCGCCGGGCTGGGCGGCCACGGCGGACCGGTCCGGGGTGGCGTACCTCGCGGAGCCCACGGCCCCCGCGGCCGAGGCGCTCGTGCGGCGGGTACGGCGGGCGAAGGGGCCGGGGGACGTCGTGGTGGTGTCGGTGCACTGGGGGTCGAACTGGGGCCACCACGTCCCCCGGAGCCACGTCCGCTTCGCCCACGCCCTGGTGGACGGCGGGGTCGACGTGGTCCACGGCCACTCCTCGCACCACCCCCGCCCGGTCGAGGTGTACCGCGGCCGGCTCATCCTGTACGGCTGCGGCGACTTCGTCGACGACTACGAGGGCATCACCGGCCACGAGGAGTTCCGGGACGACCTGCGGCTCGCCCATCTGCTGTCGCTCGACGCGGACACCGGCCGGATGGCCGGACTGCGGATGGTGCCCCTGAGGGCGCGGCGGATGAGGCTCGAACCCGCCGCGCCGGACGAGCGGGTCTGGCTGCGCGAGACCCTCGACCGGATCAGTGACGTGGACGTCGCACCGGCCGCCGACGGCACGCTCACAGTCGTCCCCGCGGGTCGGGCGGGCGGAAGCGGTCGTTGACGACGTGGCCGTCGACGCCGCCGTCCTCGCGGGTGATGACCTGCCGCACGACGGCCCCCGGGCGCGCACCGGAGGCGGGCCCCGGTGCGCGCGGGTGCGTCGGGCCGCGTCCCGGCCAGGCGGCGTGCTGCGGCTGCGGCTGCGGCTGCGGCTGCAGGAACCGGGCCAGCAGGTCGTCCAGGCTGACCATGCCGGTGAGCCTGCCGGAGGCGTCGCGGACGACGGCGAACGAGGACCGGCGGCGGCGCAGCAGGTCGATCGCGTCGGCGACCGTCGCGTCCTCGGTCAGCGCGGGCACCGGACGGGCCAGCGCACGGGCGGCGGCGGCCCGGCCCCGGGCGCGGGCCACCAGGGCGTCGCGGGCGTGCACCGAACCGAGGACCGTGTCGTGTTCGCGGACCAGCAGCCGGGTGCGGTCCCGGGCGGCCGCCACGCGCAGGATCTCGTCGAGGCCGGCGGCGCCGTCCACCCAGACGATCTCCGCGGCCGGCACCCGCACGTCCCGTACCGGGGTCTCGGGCTCGGTCAGCGAACGCGTCAGCAGCTCCGAGTCCGTCTCACTGATCAGGCCGAGCCGCTCGGACTCCGCGACCAGGTGGGTGAGCTGCTCCCGGTTGTGCACCGAGGCCAGCTCGTCGCGCGGGGTGACACGGCACAGCCGTACCAGGGCGTTGCTCACCGCGTTGAGCAGCCGGATCAGCGGCCGTACGGCCTTCACCACGGCCCGGAAGGGCGGTGAGAGCAGCATCGCGGACCGCTCGGGGTGGGCGATGGCCCAGGACTTGGGGGCCATCTCACCGATCACCATGTGCAGGAACACGACGACGATCATGGCGACGGCGAAGGCGACGCCGTAGCTGAGCGCACCGGGCAGGCCCAGCGTGCGCAGCAGCGGGTCGAGTTCGTGCGAGATCGCGGGCTTGGACACCGAGCCCAGACCGAGGGTGCAGACGGTGATGCCGAGCTGGGCGCCGGCGAGCATGAGCGACAGTTCACGCATGCCGGCCAGGGCCGACCCGGCGCCGCGCCGGCCCTCGGCCGCCGCCTTCTCCATGCGGTGGCGCTTGGCGGCGACCAGCGCGAACTCGGCGGCCACGAAGAATCCGCTGCCGATCAGCAGCAGCACGGTGACGAAGAGCGCCATCGGGACACTCATGCCTGCTCCTCCATGGCCGGGTCCTGCCGCCGCATCCGCACCCGGTCGGGCACGTGCCGGTCGAGGGTGCGTACGCCGATCACGGCGGTGCCCCCGTCGGGCAGCTCGACCGTGAGCCGGTCCCCGATGGCCGGGAAGCGGCCGAGCCGGTCGACGATCAGGCCGGCCACGGTGTCGTAGTCCTCCTCCTCGGGCAGTGCGACGCCGGTGGCCTCGGCCACCTCGTCCAGCCGGCGGCCGGCGTCCACCAGCCAGCCGTCGCCGTCCGCGACGGCGACCTCGGTGACGGTGTCGGACTCGTCGGCGATGTCGCCGACCAGTTCCTCGGCGACGTCCTCGTAGGTGACGATGCCGGCGACGCCTCCGTGCTCGTCCAGGACGACCGCGAACTCGTCGCCCCGCTCCCTCATCTGGGTCACGGCGTCTGGCAGCGGGAGGGTGTCCGGCAGCAGCAGCGGCCGCCGGGCGATCGCGCCTGCCGTGGTGCCCTCGAGACGGTCCGCGGGCAGGCGCATCAGCTCGGCCACCCCGAGGACGCCGCCGACGTCGTCGGGGTGGTCGCCGAGCACGGGGTAGTTGGAGTGGCCGTGCCTGGCGATCAGGCCGACCGCTTCGGCGGCGGTGGCGTCACCGCGGACGAAGACGGCGTCCACACGGGGCACCATCACCTCGTCCAGGGTCCGCTCGGAGAACTCCAGGGCGTGGTCGAGCAGGGTGGCGGTGTCCTTGGGCAGGGCTCCCTGCTCGTGGGACTCGCCGATCAGGTGGCCCAGTTCCTCGAGCGTGGCGCCGTGGTGCAGCTCCTCCACCGGCTCGATGCCGGCCCGGCGCAGCAGCCTGTTCGCCGTCGCGTCGAAGACGTGCACGACCGGTCCGACGACCTTCAGGTAGGCCAGCGTGGAGCCGGCCAGCGCCTTGGCCAGCCGTTCCGGGACGGCGATGGCGAGGTTCTTCGGGGCCAGCTCGCCCAGCACCATCTGGACGACCGTGGCCAGCACGAAGGCCAGCACGACCGCGATGCCGCTCACGGCGGCGCCGGGGACGCCCAGACCGGACAGCGCGGGCCTGAGCAGCGCGGACACCGACGGTTCGGCGATGAAGCCGACCACCAGGCCGGTCACGGTGATGCCGAGCTGGGCCCCGGACAGCATGAACGACAGCCGTTCCAGGACCTTCAGGGCGCGTGCGGCCTTCCGGTCCCCGGTCTCGGCCTCACGGGCCAGGGCGAGGCGGTCGGCGGAGACGTAGGCGAATTCCTGGGCGACGAAGTAGCCGGTGCCGGCGGTCAGCACGAACACGCCCAGCAGTCCCAGGAGGGCGTTCGCGGCGCTCATCGGCGCGTCGACGAGGGGGTGTCCCGCCGTGTGCGGTGCTCAGGGGGTGCCTGGCGGGCGGGCCGGGGACGGTGCCCCGGGGGGTCCGTCGGTCTGGCGGACAAGGACGTGCTCCTTCTTCGGGTGTACGGAATGTGAGCGCTCCCGGCCGGGTCCGTGTTCCCGGCCGGGAGCGTCAGGCGGTGGCCGGGGCCGCCGGACCGACCAGTTCGGACAGCACGTCCTCCATGGTCACGAAGCCGATGACCGTGCCGCTCTCCCCGACGGCGGCGGCGAGGTGGCTGCCCTCGGCCCGCAGGGCGGTGAGCGTGTCGTCGAGCGGGGTGTCGATGCGCACCCGGGTGACCCTGTGCAGCGCGCTGCGCGGGAAGGGCCGGTCGCGGTCGGCGGCGCCGAGGGTGTCCTTGATGTGCAGGTAGCCCAGGACGGCGCCGTCGGGGCCGGTGACGGGGAAGCGGGACAGGCCGGCTTCGGCGGCCAGCCGTTCCAGCCGGGCGGGGGTGACGGTGTGTTCGACGGTGCGCATCCGCCGAGCGGGGACGAGGATCTCGCCGACCGGCCTGGTGCCCAGCTCGAGCGCGTCCCGCAGCCGCTCCCCGTCGGCGGGACCGAGCAGGCCGGCCTCGCTGGAGTCGACGACCATCCGGGCGAGCTGGTCGTCGGTGAAGACCGACTCGACCTCGTCCTTCGGCTCGACGCGCAGCAGGCGCAGCAGGACGTTGGCGAAGGCGTTGATGCCGAAGACGACCGGCCGCAGCGCGCGGGTCAGCGCGACCAGCGGCGGGCCCAGCAGCAGGGCCCCGGCCACCGGCGCGGCGAGCGCGACGTTCTTGGGCACCATCTCGCCGATCAGCATGTGCAGGTACGTGGCGACGGTCAGGGCGATGACGAACGCGATCGGGTGCACCAGGCCGGCCGGGAGGTGCACCGCCTCGAAGCCGGGTTCCAGCAGGTGCGCGATGGCGGGTTCGGCGACCGCGCCGAGCACCAGGGAGGAGACGGTGATGCCGAGCTGGGCGGTGGCCATCATCGCGGACAGGTGTTCCAGCGCCCACAGCGTCATCCGGGCGCGCTTCTCGCCCGCCTGGGCGCGGGGCTCGATCTGGCTGCGGCGCACCGAGATCAGGGCGAACTCGGCGCCGACGAAGAACGCGTTGGTCAGCAGGGTCAGGGCGCCGATGGCGAGCTGCAGAGCGGTCATCGGGCTCCCTCCACGACCGGGAGTCCGGCCGGGGCCGGTGCGGTGAGGCGTATGCGGTCGGCGCGGTGGTGCTCGACCTCCAGCACCTCGAGCCGCCAGCCGTCGAGGTCCACGGCGTCCCCCTCGGCGGGGATGCGGGCCAGGCGGGTGGCGATCAGTCCGGCGACGGTCTCGTAGGGGCCGTCCGGCGCGGTGAGTCCGATGTCCGTGAGCCGGTCGAGGCGGACGCTGCCGTCCGCCTCCCACACGGCGCGCCCGTCCTCCGTGGCGGGGGCGGGCGCCAGGTCGGGCGCCTCGAGGGGGTCGTGCTCGTCGCGGACCTCGCCGACGACCTCCTCGACGATGTCCTCCACGGTGGCCACGCCCGCCGTGCCGCCGTACTCGTCGATGACCACGGCCATGGTGCGGTGCGCCCGCATCCTCTCCAGCAGCCGGTCGGCCGTCAGGCTGTCCGGGACGAGCAGGGGCGGGGTGGTCAGGTCCGTCACGGGTGTGCCCGGTCGCCGCTCCGGCTCCAGGGCGAGCACGTCACGGATGTGGACGGTGCCGACCACCTCGTCGAGGCTGCCGCGGTACACCGGGAAGCGGGACAGACCGGTGGCGTGGCTGAGGGCGGCGGCGTCGGCGGCGGTGGCGTGCGCCTCCAGGGCCCTGACGTCGACCCTCGGGGTCATCACGTTCTCGGCGGTGAGCTCGCTCAGGTGCAGGGTGCGGACGAAGAGTTCGGCGGAGTCGGCCTCCAGGGCGCCCTCGGCCGCGGAGCGCCGGGCCAGCGCGCCCAGTTCCTCGGGGGTGCGGGCGGAGGCCAGCTCGTCGGCGGGTTCCAGTCCCAAGCGGCGTACGAACCGGTTCGCGGTGCCGTTCAGGTGCCCGATGAACGGGCCGAAGGCGGCGGTGAAGGCGCGCTGCGGCCCCGCGACCACCTTCGCGACCGCCAGGGGCCGGGAGATGGCCCAGTTCTTCGGGACCAGTTCCCCGACCACCATGAGCACGACGGTGGACACCGACACGCCCAGCACGGTCGCCACCGTCGGGGCGGCGCCGCCCAGCCCGGCCGCGCGCAGCGGCGTGCGCAGCAGGGCGGCGAGGGACGGCTCGGCGAGCATGCCGATCACCAGGGAGGTGACGGTGATGCCGAGCTGGGCGCCGGACAGCTGGAGCGTCAGGCGCCGTACGGCGCTCAGCGCGCTCGCGGCGCCACGTTCGCCGGCGTCTGCGGCACGCTCCAGGTCACCGCGCTCGACGGTGGTCAGGGAGAACTCGGCCGCGACGAACACCGCGCAGGCCAGGGTCAGCGCCAGTGCGAGCAGGAGCAGCAGGACCTCGGTCACCGTGCCACCCCCGTTCCCTCGCTGGCCGTACGGCGCGGACGGGCGGTGGTGGCACGGCTGCTACTGGGAGGATCACCCATCGGGGGACCGTCGCTCCTTCTCGGACGTGTGGACGCATGTGGTGGGAAAGCAGGATGGCCTGTTTCTACGCCAACTGTAAAGGAGCCGCAAAGTCACGTCGCCGGTCGGTCAGGTGATCTCCAGTACGTCCCTCACGGGGCGGCGGGGGGTGACCGGTCCCCGCGGGCCGTAGCCGAGGCGCAGCACCATGTGCACCTGCCCGGTGCCCGAGGCCGGATCGCGGGCCAGCAGGCGCAGTTCCGGCTCTTCCAGGGCGTGCGAGGTGAGCGAGGTCGCCAGGTCCGCCAGGGTGGCCTCCAGCAGGACCCGTTCCAGCGCCTGCCCGGCGCGCAGCCAGTCGGCGGGGCCCTCGCCGCGGGTGCTCAGCAGGGCCAGGTGCGGAAGGTTCTCGAACACGGTGGTGCCCCGGTCGGCGACCTTCCTGCGGCCCGCGAAGTCCCGGACGGGGGCCCTGCCGTCCTGCTTGCGGGGTCCGAACGCGTACTCCGGGATGCCGTCGACGGCGGTGTCCGCCTCGTCGCCCAGCCGGGTCCAGCGGAGCACGTCCTCGTTGGCCTCGCGGTCCGTGACGTCCCGGTACTCCGCGTCGCGGACCAGGTCGAGCACGGTCTCGGCGTGCCAGGAGCCGGGGAAGAGCAGCTCGGCGCCCTCGCGGGCCGCGGCGTCCTCGAGGGTGGCCCGCACGTCGCCGGGGATGTCCTTCTCGGCGAAGGGGTGGCGGCTGGTGTGCCGCTGCCGGACGGCGGGGTGGAGCCGGCCCAGTTCCGTGTCCGCGGGGCGGTGCGGGAGCGGTGCGGACAGCCGGACGGCGGCGAGCAGCAGGGGATCGCCGGGCTCGGGCAGGAGGGTCGTATCCGCGACGAGGTCGGCGTGCGCCGCGGCGACCCGCAGGTTGAACAGGGCCGCCCCGCAGCCGAGGTGCAGCGACCGGTTGTCGGGGTCGGAGCGGGGCATCGCCCGTCCGGGGTCGGCACGCAGCAGCAGCAGGTGTTCCGCGCTCACGTAGCGGAAGCGCCACGGCTGGGCGTTGTGCATGGACGGTGCCGTGGTCGCGTCGGCCACGAGCGCGGTCACCGTCTTGTCGTCGAGCGGTCGCGAAGCCATGCCGTCCTCCTCGCACCCGGCCGGTGAGCCCGGCCCCCGGCTCCTCGGGCGGGTTCCCTTTTCCGTTCCCTGCTACCAGGGTCTCCCGTACCGTGCGCGCGCACCGTCCGCGGATGTCCGGCGTCCCCGCCCGTGGGCGGGGACGCCGGGCCGGCGGGGTGTGCCGCGAAGGTCACAGGAGCCAGCGGTTGCGGCTGACGAAGGGCAGTCGCGCCCAGGCCCTGCCGAGTCCCCAGGTGGCGCCGGCGCCCACCGCCGCGAGGGCGATCAGGACGGCGGCGTAGACGAGGTGGTAGTCGGCGAACGGGTTCGTCGACATGCTCGGCGATCCGTCCGACAGGTGCTGGGCGGGCGGCCACTCCGCGATCCACATCAGCGCCATCATGGCGGTGCCGGCGACCGCCGCGAGCCGCAGGCCGATGCCCGCGACGAGCGCGAGGCCGGTGCCGAGCAGACCGAGCATGAACAGCCAGTCGGCCCAGGTGGCGCCGGCCCAGGCGTGGAACGTGGACTCCATGGGTCCGACGGCGACGTTGCTGAGGAAGCCCTCGGTCGGCGAGCCGCCGTCGGCCCACCCCTTGCCGGAGGGGGTGGCGTAGCCGAGGCCGAACGTCTTGTCCAGGAACGCCCACAGGAACACGAACCCGGTCAGCAGGCGCAGTCCGGCGAACGCGTGCGCGCCGGCCGCGGTCGCCGTCGGAGTCGCCGCCCCGGCGGAGGCGAGAGCCGACCGGTCCCGGCGGTGCAGGGACGGAACGCGGAATCCATGGTGCCGCTGGGGGTGGTGGTGCACTGCCATGGTGCTCATCCCTTCCGAGGGTGACGCCGGGTGGCGCCGGATCCGGATGGCTCTCGTTGACCTTCAATGTCCCGCGTCGCCGGTCCCCGGCCCAGCGCCGCGGGGCCCGTGCGGCGGGCCGAACGTCCCCCGGCCCGGGTCCCGTCGGCGACGTCTCATCCCTCGACCGCCGCGGCCAGGTCCACGCCGTACAGGGTCCGCCCGCCGACGAGTGCGCGCCCGGTGACCAGCTCCGGCTCGATGCGGACGAAGACATCGTGCCTCGCGGGAACCCAGGAGACGGGGCCGGTACGGGAGAGGCGCTCGCGTTCCGCGGGGTCGGTCACCACGGCGGCCCGGCCGGTGACGACCACGCTCCAGCCGGCCCGCCTGGCGGCGTCGACGTCGTCGGTCTCGAAGGCGACCACCGCGCCGTCGATCGCGCGGACCAGCGCCGAGTCCGCGGCGGTGCGCAGCAGCACGGCGCCGTCGCCGTCCAGGGCGAAGTTGACCGGCAGCACGGCCGGCATGGCCCGGCGCGTGTAGACGATGCGGCCAACGGGCACCTCGGCCATCAGCCGCAGGCATTCCGTGCGCCCGAGTTCGCGGAAACCGTCATTGGGGTACATGTGCCTGTCCGTCCGTTCTCCGCCGGTTCGGCGGTACTGCCTCCTACCGTGGGCCGGGCGAGGCCCCAGGACGAGGGCCGACGGTCCCGTTCCTCCCGGAGACCGGCCGAGACCGCAGGTCCCCCGTTCCGGGGCCGATGGGCCCTCCGGGCCGGGCCGGGCTCGGGTGGTCCCGGGGGCCGGGGGTCAGAGGTCGGAGACGAAGGGCTGCTCGGTCCAGATGACCTTGCCGGTCGAGGTGTGCCGGGTGCCCCACCGGTGGGCGAGCTGGGCCACGATCATCAGTCCGCGCCCGCCCTCGTCGGTGGTGCGCGCGTGGCGCGGGCGCGGTGAGGTGCCGCTGCCGTCGCTGACCTCGCAGATGAGGCTGCGGTCCCGGATCAGGCGCAGGCCGATCGGGCCGGACGCGTACCGGATGGCGTTGGTGACCAGCTCGCTCACGATGAGTTCCGTGGTGAAGACGAGGCCGTCCAGGCCCCATTCCTCCAGTTGCCGCACGGCGGCTGCGCGGGCGTCGCCCACGGCCGCCGGGTCACCGGCCAGGTCCCAGGAGGCGACCTGGTGCGGTGAGAGGACCTTGGTCCGGGCGAGCAGCAGGGCGGCGTCGTCGGGCGGCGGGCCGGTCAGCAGCGTGTCGACCGCGCCCCGTCCGAGGTCCTCCAGCGTCTCTCCGGGCTTGGTGAGGGCGTGGCCCAGCCGGGAGATCCCCTCGTCGATGTCCCGGTCGGCCGTCTCGACGAGGCCGTCGGTGTAGAACGCCAGGAGGCTGCCCTCGGCGATCTCCATCTCGGCGGCCTCGAACGGCAGGTACCCGAGCCCGAGCGGTGGCCCCGCCGGCAGGTCCAGGACCTCGGCGGTGCTGCCCGGGGTCACCAGGACGGGCGGGAGATGCCCCGCACGGGCCAGGGTGCACCGTCTGCTGACCGGGTCGTACACGGCGTACAGGCAGGTGGCTCCCATGAAGCCGGCGCCGGCGGCGGCCTCCGGCTCGCTGTCGTCGTGCGCGCCCATGAGGCCGATCACCAGGTCGTCGAGGTGGGCGAGCAGTTCGTCCGGGGGGAGGTCCAGGTTGGCGAGTGTGCGCACCGCCGCGCGCAGGCGTCCCATGGTCGCCGCGGCGTTCATGCCGTGTCCGACGACGTCGCCGACGACGAGGGCGACCCGGGCCCCGGACAGCGGGACGACGTCGAACCAGTCGCCGCCCACCCCGCTCGGGACGCCGGCCGGCAGGTACCAGGACGCCACCTCGAGCGCCGATCCCCCCGTGAGCGCCTGCGGCAGCAGGAACTCCTGCATGGCGCGGGAGGCGGTCCGCTCCCGGGTGAAGCGGCGGGCGTTGTCGACGGACACCGCCGCACGGGAGACGATCTCCTCGGCGAGCCGCACGTCGTCGTCCTCGAAGGGGGCGGAGCGCCGCGACCGGGCGAAGGTCGCCACGCCCAGGGTGACGCCGCGTGCCCGCAGCGGCACGACCATCAAGGAGCGGAAGTCGTACTCGAGGATCGAGGCGCCCAGGGACGGGTCCTCGGTCACCCAGGGGCTGGCTGTCCGGTCCAGGGTGCGTTCCACCAGGGTCCTGCTCTCCCGCAGGCAGTGCGTCACGGGCGAGGACGGGGCACGCCGGACGGCCTCCCCGACGGCCAGGGTGCCCTCCGGGCACCCCTCGCGCACCGACGCCTGCCCCGCGCGGCGGATGACGGGTGCCATGCCGACCGGTCCCGGGTCCGGCTCCTCGCCGCACATGACGGAGTCCAGCAGGTCGACCGCCACGAAGTCGGCGAGGGGCGGCACGGTCTCGTCGGCCAGTTCCTGCGCCGTGCGCCGCACGTCCAGGGTGCTGCCGATCCTGGCACCGGCGTCGTTCAGCAGCGCCAGGCGTTCCTGGGCCCGCCGGCGTTCGGTGACGTCGATGAGCATGTACAGGATGCCCACGATGCGGTCGCGGCGGTCCTTCATCGCGAAGAAGGACACGGACATGGCCCGGGCGCGCTCGGGGTCGTCGGCGGTGGTGAGGAACTCGCTGTCCATGACCGGCCGCCCGGTGTCCAGGACCGTGCGCATCTTCTCCTGGAAGAGTCCGGCCTCCGCGGGCGGGAGCACCTCGTGCACCAGCCGTCCCAGGCGTTCCCCCAGGGGGACCAGGCGGTCCAGCGGATCGTTGACCCAGACGTACCGCAGGTCGGTGTCCAGGACGGCCAGGCCGACCGGTGCGTGGGTGAGGAACGAGGTGAGCATCATCTGGCTCGCGCCTCCCCCGGGCATCCGCCAGAAGGCCCGCCTCGGCGGCCGGCCGACGTACCGGCCGAACAGGAGGGCGGCGGCCGTGGCGGCGAGCACGCCGGGAACCATCTCGTAGACCCCCGATTCCAGCGGTCCGAGCAGGGGGTTGATCCAGCTCCACAGCAGCACCGTGCCGGCGCCGGTCACGATGCCGGCCGTGGCCCCCGCCCAGGTCATGCCGGGCCAGTACAACGACAGCAGCACGACCGGGCCGAAGGCGGCTCCGAACCCCGCCCAGGCGTGGGCGACGAGACTGAGCAGGGCGTCGCCCCTGAACGCGATGACGCAGGCCACGAGGATCACCAGGACGACCGTGGCGCGGCCCGCCCGCACCAGAGCCCTGTCGGTGGCGTGCCGGTTGAGGAACGCCCGGTAGAAGTCTTCCGTCAGGGCCACGGACGACACGAGGAGCTGGCTGTCCGCGGTGGAGATGACGGCGGCGAGCACGGCGATCAGCATGATCCCGGCGACCCACGGATTGAGCAGGCTGTGGGACAGGGCGATGTACACCGTGTCGGGGGCGGCGAGCGAGGGGACGAGCTCCCCGATCCCGGCCAGGCCGACGAGGGTGGCGCCGGCGAGGACGACCACGACCCACGCGGTTCCGATGCGGCGGGCCGCGGGGACGTCCCGGGCGCTGCGGATGCTCATGAAACGGGCCAGGATGTGGGGCTGCCCGAAGTAGCCGAGGCCCCAGGCGAGCAGCGAGACGATCGCCAGGGCACCGAGTGTCCCGTCCGCCGACCACAGACCGCCTCCGTAGTCGACCAGCGCCCCGGGGTCGCGCAGGGCGGGCTCTCTGCTGTCCAGCGCGTCGCCCAGGGCACCGAAGCCCCCGACGGCGGCGACGGCGGTCGCGGGCAGCACGATCAGGGCGAGGAACATGAGCGTGGCCTGCAGGACGTGGGTCAGGCTCACCGCCAGGAAGCCGCCCAGGCTGGAGTAGATGACGATGACCAGGGCGGTGACGGTCACGCCCAGCCCGAAGCGGAGGCCGAAGACGGTGTTGAACAGCAGTCCCCCGGCCACCAGGCCGCTGCTGACGTAGAGGGTGAAGAACACCAGCGTCACGGCGGCCGAGACCAGTCTGAGCATGCGGGTGCGGTCCTCGAACCTCTCCTCCAGATAGGCCGACAGGCTGACCGCGTTCCCGGCCCGCTCGGTGTAGGTCCGCAGCCTCGGCGCGACGAAGAGCCAGTTGAGGTAGGTGCCGGCCGCGAGGCCGAGCGCGATCCAGGCGGAGCCGAGGCCCGCCGCGTAGACGGCCCCCGGGAGCGCCAGGAACAACCAGCCGGACATGTCGCTGGCCCCCGCGGACAGGGCGGCGACGAGCGGCCCCAAGCGGCGCCCGCCCAGGGCGAAGTCGGAGTAGGTGCGCGTGCGGGTGTACGCCCAGACACCCGTTCCGACCATGGCCACCACGTACAGCGCGAACATGGTGACGATCGGCGCACTCAAGTTGAACATATGGTCCTCGCCCGGGGAGTCCGCGATCAGGGGCACGCCCATCAGTCCGGCCGGCGGTTAGGTGCTTCGGCGTCAAATCTACAGATTTCGAACACCCGCAACCATGCGGGTGCGCGCACCCCGGCTCAAGGTTCCCCGCGCAGCCGGTTCAGAAGTGCGGTACGACGGCCACGGCGCAGCCGGCCTGCTGCATCACGGCGTGGGCCACCGGGCCGGTGCGCGGGACCCTCGGCCGGTCGGTGAGCCGGTGGCCGACGACCAGCAGGTCCGCCGCGGAGGCGGCCCTCAGCAGGGCGTCCGACGGCCTGCCCTCCACGGCCATCTCCAGCACGACGACGTCGGGGTACTTGTCGCGCCACACGCGGAGCACCGAGGAGAGGAAACCGAGCCATTCCCCGGCTCTCCGGGGATCGCCGGGCAGGCCGGCCTCACCGGGGCCCAGGGGGAACGGGCCGGGCGCGCGCCAGGCGTGCAGCACCCTCAGCCGCGCCCGGCGCAGACGGGCCGCCTCGAAGGCGAACGCGATCACCTCGTCGCACGGCCCGGTGACGTCGAGACCGAGGACCACGTCCCGCCGGCCGTCGCGGGGAGGGCCGGCCGGGCGGCCTTCTTCGCTGTCCGCCCGCCCCAGGACGTCCTCATCGGTGTCCGCCCGTACCAGGACGACGGGGTGCGTGGCCCTCGCCACCACACCGAGCGCGACCGAGCCCGCGAGAAGGCCGGTCAGGCGGCCCGCTCCGCGCGAGCCCAGCACCAGCAGGTCGGCGTCCTCCGCGGCCCTCACCAGGGCGTCGGTGGCCGGCCACTCGACCTGGTCGTCGTACAGGCGCACCCCGGGGCACGCGGCGAGGACGCGTTCCTCCGCCTGCCGCAGGACCCGCTGCGCCAGGGTCCGCCGGGCGGCGTCCGCGATCGGCGGCTCGCCCCGGCGCGACCGCCCCTCGCGCGCGTGCAGCAGCCGCAGCGCCCGTCCGCGGCGGACGGCCTCGTGCGCCGCCCACGCGGCGGCCACCAGACTCCCGGCGGAACCATCGACGCCGGCGACAACAGGCGAAAGCATGACGTGCACCTCCAGCACAAGAGCCACTCCCCCGCTGTCAGCCTCGCGCCCGCGGTGGTGCCCGCGCAGGGGCCGGAGGGTTCATCGCCGCGGGCCATCAGGCCCCATGGCGGGCCGGGAGACGGCCCGCCGCGCGCACCTCGGGGTCCGACCAGCCGTCGGGCAGGGGATTGCCGGAGAGCTGGGCGGTGCCGACCACCATCGTCAGCGCGAGGCACACGGTGCCGCACACCGCCATCGCCGCGGCCACCCCGGTCAGCAGCCGGGTCGCGGTCCGCGGGTGCAGGTGGTGCTCGGCGAGGCGCGCGATCGGCCACGCCGTCAGGGGCAGCACCAGCGGCAGGAAGACGAACACCCCCACGGCCGCTCAGTCTTGCCCGTCGTTCCCCGGCCGGCCCAGCAGATCCGCAGGAGGCGCTCGTCGTCCGGCCCGAGACCGGTGACGAAGCCGGCCAGCACCGCCTCCCGGTCGCTCTCGGCGTCCAGGACCTTGCGCATCTTGTGGGCGGCCAGGCCCGCCTGGTCCGACGCGGACGTCCAGGCGAAGGACCGGCCCGAGCGCTCCCGGGTGACCGCGCCCTCGGCCAGCAGCCCGGTCAGGATGGTGATGACGGTCGTGTAGGCCAGATCGCCGCCGAGGCGCTGCTGCACCCGGCCGGCCGTCGCCGGGCCGGCATCCTCAAGGCCGGGACCCGCGCCCTGAAGTCCCCCGCACGGGCCGGGGCGAGCGGGAGGCCCGTGACCGGCTCGCGGGTGGGGGCTCACTGTGCCCGCAGGCCGTGCTCCCGGAACTGTCGCCGCACCCGCTCCGTCAGGTCCTGATCCGGTACGGGGGTGTCGCGCAGCGGGAAGGGGATGCCCAGCGCGTCGTACTTGTGGGCGCCGAGTTTGTGGAAGGGCAGGACGTCCACCCGGTCGACGTTGCCCAGCCCGGCCAGGAAGGCGCCGAGCCCGTCGATCGCTGCCGGGTCGTCGGTCCGGCCGGGCACCAGGACGTAGCGGATCCACACCGGGACGCCCAGCCGGTCCAGCCGGGCGGCGAAGTCCAGCGTCGGGGCGAGGGCGGCGCCCGTCAGGCTGCGGTAGGCGCGTGCGTCGAAGGACTTGATGTCCAGCAGCACCAGGTCGGTGTCGGCGAGCAGCGCGTCGCTCGCGCGGGCGCCGAGGAAGCCGGACGTGTCGAGGGCCGTGTGCAGCCCGAGCTCCTTGCAGCGGCGGAGGACCGCCGCGGTGAACACCGGCTGGAGGAGGGCCTCGCCGCCGGTGAGGGTCACGCCCCCGCCGGCGGTGGTGACGAAGGCGCGGTACTTCCCGATCTCGGTCATGACCTCGTCGACGGTGGCCGGTCTGCCGTCCCGCATGTGCCAGGTGTCCGGGTTGGCGCAGTACAGGCAGCGCAGGGGGCATCCGCTGAGGAAGAGCACGAACCGGGTCCCGGGACCGTCCACTCCTGTGGACAGGTCCCAGGAGTGGATCCGGCCCGTCACCGGCTCGACCGTGGTGCTCACAGCGATCCGTGGAAGGTGCGGCCGATCACGTCGAGCTGCTGCTCACGGGTCAGCCGGACGAAGTTGACGGCGTACCCGGACACCCGGATCGTCAGCTCGGGGTACTTCTCGGGGTGCTCCATGGCGTCCCGCAGGACCGCGCGGTTCAGGACGTTCACGTTCATGTGGAAGCCGCCCGAGGCCATGTAGGCGTCGAGGATGCCGACCAGGTTGCCGGCGCGCTCCTCGGGGAGGTGTCCGAGCCCCTCGGGGGTGATGGTCGTGGTCAGGGAGATGCCGTCCCGGGCCTGCTCGTACGGCAGCTTGGCCACCGAGAGGGCCGAGGCGGCCACCCCGTGCCGGTCGCGTCCGTTCATCGGGTTGGCGCCCGGCGCGAAGGGCTCCCCGGCCCGCCGGCCGTCGGGCGTGTTGCCCGTGTGCTTGCCGTAGACCACGTTCGAGGTGATGGTCAGCACGGACTGCGTGTGCTCGGCGCCGCGGTAGGTGGGGTGCTTGCGCACCTTCGCCATGAAGGACTCCACCAGGTCGACGGCGATCGAGTCGGCGCGGTCGTCGTTGTTGCCGTAGGCCGGGAACTCCCCCTCGGTGCGGAAGTCGACGGCGAGTCCGGTGCCGTCCCGGAAGACCTTCACCCGTGCGTGCCGCACGGCGGACAGGCTGTCCACGGCGACCGACAGCCCGGCGATGCCGCAGGCCATGAACCGGTGGACCGGGTGGTCGTGCAGCGCCATCTCCAGGCGCTCGTAGGCGTACTTGTCGTGCATGTAGTGGATGACGTTCAGCGCCTCCACGTAGGTCTGAGCCAGCCAGTCCAGCACGCGGTCGTACGCCGCCGACAGCTCCTCGTGGTCGAGGTAGTCCCCCGTCAGCGCCGGCATCGGGGGTGCGACCTGCTCGCCGGTCATCTCGTCGCGGCCGCCGTTGACCGCGTACAGCAGTGCCTTGGCCAGGTTCACCCGCGCGCCGAAGAACTGCATCTGCTTGCCCACCGCCATCGCGGAGACGCAGCAGGCGATCGCGGTGTCGTCACCGGTGCGCGGCCGCATCAGCTCGTCGGACTCGTACTGGATCGCGCTGGTGTCGATGGAGACCTGCGCGCAGAACCGCTTGAAGCCCGCCGGCAGCCGCGGCGACCACAGGACGGTCAGGTTGGGCTCGGGGGCCGGGCCGAGGTTGTAGAGGGTCTGGAGGAAGCGGAAGGACGTGCGGGTGACCAGGGGGCGGCCGTCCTCGCCGATGCCGCCGATGGACTCCGTCACCCAGGTGGGGTCGCCGGAGAACAGGGTGTCGTACTCGGGGGTGCGCAGGAACCGCACGATCCGCAGCTTGATCACGAAGTCGTCGACGAGTTCCTGCGCCCGGGTCTCGTCGACCGTGCCCTCCTCCAGGTCCCGCTGGAGGTAGACGTCGAGGAACGTGGAGGTGCGGCCGAGGGACATCGCGGCGCCGTTCTGCTCCTTCACCGCCGCGAGGAAGCCCAGGTAGAGCCACTGCACCGCCTCGTGCGCGGTCGTCGCCGGACGGGAGACGTCACAGCCGTACGAGGCCGCCATCACGGTCAGTTCGCCCAGCGCGCGGATCTGCTCGGCCAGCTCCTCGCGGTCGCGGATGACGTCGGGACCGGAAGGGAGCGCGTCCAGCAGGGCGCGTTCGGCGCGCTTGGCCTCGATCAGCCGGTCCGTGCCGTACAGCGCGACGCGCCGGTAGTCGCCGATGATCCGCCCGCGGCCGTAGGCGTCGGGCAGCCCGGTGATGATGCCGGCCTTGCGGGCGGCGCGCATCACCGGTGTGTACGCGTCGAAGACCCCGTCGTTGTGGGTCTTGCGGTAGGTGCCGAAGACCCGGGTGACGAAGGGGTCGGGCTCGTAGCCGTACGCCCGCAGCCCGTTCTCCACCATGCGCAGCCCGCCGTTGGGCATGATCGCGCGCTTCAGCGGGGCGTCCGTCTGCAGGCCCACGATCAGTTCGCGCTCCCGGTCGATGTAACCGGGGGCGTGCGAGGTGATCGTGGACGGCGTGGCGGTGTCGACGTCGAGCACGCCCCGGCGCCGCTCCTCGGGGAAGAGCGCGCTGACCTTCTCCCACACCGCGCGGGTCCGGTCCGTCGGCCCGGTCAGGAAGGCCGCGTCGCCCTCGTAGGGCGTGTAGTTGGCCTGGATGAAGTCGCGCACGTCGATGTGCTCACGCCACCGCGTCCCGGCGAACTGCCGCCAGGCGTCGGCTGTCCGGGGGCCGGCTGTCACGGTCGTGGTCATCACGGGTCCTCTTTCGTGGCGGGACTGTCACTGTCGATGTTCGCCGTCCGGCGAGGTCGCGGGGAGTGCCGGTCAGGGCACCGCACCGGTTCCGTCCGGCCCCCGTGGACGGGACCTTCGGCGCGGCTCCGGGGCGGACGGGGCCGCCCGCGGGCCGCGCGGCCGGTTCGGTTCAGACGTGCGGCACCACGGCGACGGGGCAGGCCGCGTGGTGGAGGACGGCATGGGTCACGGGTCCCGTGTGGGCACCGAGCCGCCCACCGCCCGTACGGCGCCCCACCACGAGCAGCCCGGCGTCGTGCGCGGCGCGGACGAGAGCGGTGGCGGCCCGGCCCTCGGTCACGGTCCGGGTCACCCGGACCGCCGGGTACTTCTCGCACCAGGGGCCCAGGGCCGCGCTCACCGCCCGCTCCGCGGCCGCGAGGGCCTCCGCCCCGGCCACCGGCGGCGGCGGTGCGGCCGGCGTCGTCACCAGTGAGGCGTCGGAGGCGGGCCGGTGCGGCACCTTGAACGCGTGGACGACGGTCAGGCAGGTGCCCCGCCGCCGGGCGGCGTCGAAAGCGAATCCGATCAGCTCGTCGCAGGGGTGCCGGACGTCCAGCCCCAGGACCACGGCCCGGTGCGGCGTCGCGGGGATCTCCTCCGGGGCCACGCCGTCCGCGGCCGGGAGGTGTTCGTCGGCCGCCGTCCACCCGGGCCGCACCAGCACCACGGGCCGCGGTGACCGGGCGACCACCCGGTGGGACACGGATCCCGTGACGAACCCGGTCACCCCGCTCACGCCGTGCGATCCGAGGACCAGCACCCCGGCCTCGGCGGCCGCGGTGAGCAGGGCGGCGACCGGGGAGTCGGACGCCACCCGGCCGGTGACCGGCAGCCCGGGGTGGTCCGCGCGGACGACGTGGAGGGCCTCCCGGACGGTCCGCTCGGACCGGTCCTGCCCGGCGCCGGCCGGTGCCACGTCCTCCCGCGGCCGGGCGGGACCGCGCGCGGCGTGTACGACGGCGAGTCCGCCGCCGTGGCGCGCGGCCTCCCGGGCAGCCCAGTGCACGGCCGCCGGGCTCGCCGCGTCTGCGTCGACTCCGACTACTACGGTGTGTGGCATGGCGCGTCCCTCCCGGACCCCGGAACGTTTCCGGTGTCCCCGACGCCTTCGAGCCTGTCCCCCGCCGGGAACGGTTCCCAGGGGCCGCACAGACCCCGTACGGATCCCTTCGGCCCCACTTCCCCCGGACGCCCCTGGCGCGGGGTCCAGGGTCTCGGGCCCATCGGCACCTTGCCCGGGTCTGCCGGCACCTCGCGCCCCGGGCTCGCCGGCCGGACGCTGGATACATCAGCCCCGAGCAGAGGAGCACGGCGTCATGGTCCGTTACGTGTACGACTTCACCGAGGGCGGCCGCGAGATGGCAGGCCTGCTCGGTGGCAAGGGCTCGAACCTGGCCGAGATGACCCGGCTGGGGCTGCCGGTCCCGCCCGGTTTCGTCATCACCACCGACGCCTGCCGGGCCTTCCTCACCACCGGTGGTGAGCCGGCGGGCATGTCGCGGGAGGTCTCCGACCATCTGAGGGCCGTGGAGGAGGCCGCCGGCCGGCTGCTCGGACAGCGGGACGATCCGCTGCTGCTGTCCGTCCGTTCCGGTGCCCGCTTCTCCATGCCCGGCATGATGGAGACGATCCTCGACATCGGGCTGAACGACGATTCCGTCCTGGGCCTGGCCAAGGTCTCCGGAAGTGAGCGCTTCGCCTGGGACTCCTACCGCCGCCTCGTCCAGATGTTCGGCAGCACGGTCATGGGCGTCGACGGCCGCCTGTTCGAGCGGGCCATGGCGGAGCTGAAGGACCGGCGTGGTGCCCGCGACGACGTGCACCTGGACGCCGGAGACCTCGCCGAGCTGGTGGAGACGTACAAGACGGTGATCCGCCGGGAGACCGGGGAGGACTTCCCGCAGTCCCCGGCCGAGCAGCTGCGCCGTTCGATCCTGGCCGTCTTCGAGTCGTGGAACGGGGAGCGGGCGCGCCTGTACCGCCGGCGCGAGCACATCTCCGACGACCTGGGTACCGCCGTGAGTGTGCAGCGCATGGTCTTCGGCAACCTCGGGCCCGACTCCGGCAGCGGTGTGGCCTTCACCCGTGACCCGGCCACCGGCCGCCCCGGACTGTACGGCGACTACCTGCCCAACGCCCAGGGCGAGGACGTCGTCGCGGGTATCCGCAACACCGTGCCCCTGGGCGAGCTCGAGCGGCTGGACCCCGGGTCGTACGCCCGTCTGCGGGCGCACATGGAGACGCTGGAGCGGCACTACCGGGACCTGTGCGACATCGAGTTCACGATCGAGCGCGGCACGCTGTGGATGCTGCAGACCCGGGTCGGCAAGCGCACCGCCGAGGCGGCCTTCGCGCTCGCCTCCGCACTGGCCGACGAGGGGCTCATCACCCCGGACGAGGGTCTCGCCCGGGTGAGCGGCGAGGGCCTGGCGCGGCTGATGTTCCCGCGCTTCGACACCTCGGGGCACGCGGATCCCCTCGCCCGCGGACTTCCCGCGTCCCCGGGTGCCGCGGTCGGCGCGGCGGTCTTCCACTCGGCGGAGGCCGTACGGCGAGCCGCGGCCGGCGAGAAGGTGGTCCTGGTCCGCCAGGAGACCACCCCGGACGACCTGCCCGGCATGATCGCCGCGCAGGCGGTGCTCACCAGCCGCGGCGGCAAGACGAGCCACGCGGCCGTGGTGGCCCGCGGCATGGGCAAGGTCTGCGTGTGCGGCGCCGAGGAGCTCACGGTGGACACCGGGGCGCGGCGCTTCACCGCCCCGGACGGCACGGTCGTCGAAGAGGGCACGGTCATCTCCGTGGACGGCTCCGCCGGCGCCGTGTACCCGGGGTCCGTGCCCCTCGTCGACTCGGCGGTCATGCGGTTCCTGGAGACCGGCGGCACCGACGAGGGCACGGCCGGGGTGGTCGACGCGGTGGCGCGTGCCCTGGCCCGGGCCGACACGGTCCGGCGCCTGGAGGTGCGGGCGAACGCGGACACCCCCGAGGACGCCGCGCGGGCCCGCCGGTTCGGGGCGCAGGGCATCGGCCTGTGCCGCACCGAGCACATGTTCCTCGGTGAGCGCCGCAAGCTGGTCGAGGAGATGATCCTGGCGGACTCCGACGTGACGCGCGACCGCGCTCTGGCGGCGCTGCTGCCGCTGCAGCGGCGGGACTTCACCGCCATCCTCGAGGCGATGGACGGCCTTCCGGTGACCATCCGTCTGCTGGACCCGCCGCTGCACGAGTTCCTTCCCGACCGGACCGACCTCGCGGTGCGGATCGCCGCGACCGAGGCGCGGGGCGACCTGCCGGCCGCGCACGACGCCGAACTGCTGACCGCGGTGAACCGGATGCACGAGGAGAACCCGATGCTCGGGCTGCGGGGCGTGCGCCTCGGCCTGGTGGTGCCCGGCCTGGTCGCCATGCAGGTACGGGCGATCGGCGAGGCCGTCGCGGAACGCCTGCGGGCCGGCGGCGCGCCCCGGGCGGAGATCATGGTCCCGCTCGTCGGGGACGTCCGCGAACTGCGCATCGTCCGCGACGAGGTGCGGCGGGTCCTCGCCGAGGTCTCCGAGGAGTCCGGTGTCCCGGTCGACTGCCCCGTCGGCACCATGATCGAGCTGCCCAGGGCGGCGCTGACGGCGGGCCGGATCGCGGGGGAGGCGGAGTTCTTCTCCTTCGGCACCAACGACCTGACCCAGACCACTTGGGGCTTCTCCCGCGACGACGTCGAGGCCGAGTTCTTCTCCGCCTACCTCGACAAGGGCGTCTTCCCCGTCTCCCCGTTCGAGACGATCGACCGGGACGGCGTGGGCCGGCTCGTCACGATCGCCGTCGCCGAGGGCCGGGCCGCCCGGCCGGACCTGAAGATCGGCGTCTGCGGCGAGCACGGCGGCGACCCGGAATCGGTGCACTTCTTCCACTTCGCCGGCCTGGACTACGTGTCCTGCTCGCCGTTCCGGGTCCCGGTGGCCCGGCTGGAGGCCGGACGGGCGGCGCTGGAGGACGTCGAGGGCAGCGACAGCAGGTGACCGGGACCCCCGGCCCGGGACCCCGGGCCGGGCGGCCCTGGGCCCAGGGCGGCGTGCGGGGCAGTCTGGGGCTGCCGAGAGATCAGCGGAAGGAGTGGGGCAGATGACGAACGAGGGCACCGGCACCGGTGAGGTCGCCGTACGGGTCCGGGCCGACGGGAACATGGACGAGGGGGCGCTCGCCTACCTGCGGGAGAAGATCGGCGCCGTGCTCGGCCGTCCCGGGCTCCCGCCCGTCAGCGGGGAGGTCCGCGTGACCAGGGCCGCGGCGGCCCACGTCGCGCTCCCCTGGTTCGCCGGGGCCGAGATCCAGGTGGGCGACGACCTCGTCGTCGTGCACGCCCGCGAGGCGAGCGCGCGGGAACTCGCCGACCGTCTGCAGGACCGGCTGCGCAGCCGTACGGAACGCTCGGCGCACCGCCGGGTCGAGGCGCGCAGGACGGCCGCGCCGCCGCCGTGGCGCGGCGGCCCGCGGCCTCAGCAGCGCCAGGGCGCCGGAGGAAGGTGAACGGCCGCGGCACCACGTGCCGCGGGACGGGCGGACGGCCCGGGGCAGCCGCCCCGGGCCGTCCGCCGTGGCGGGGCGGCGCCGGCGCCCGGGTACGGCGGGCCCGGGCGGGCGGCCGCCCGGCCCTCCCGGTCCGGGACCGACGGTCCGGGAAGGGGACCTTCGGCGCCTGCGCGGCACAACCCACGCGGGGGACAGTTGAGTTGAGAGCGGCGCCGGCCACCCGCGGCGCCGCCTCCCCACCCGCGGCCGTACGTCATGACGGCCCCTCACCCTGGAGGCGTACTCCGCATGAGCCGACACGACGAAGGAACCACGGCCCCGGCGCCCACCGGCGCGCCGTCCGACAGCGCCGTCGCCGTGGACCGTCTGGTGACGGCCGCCCTCAAGGCACTCGACGACTACGAGGCCCTCACCCAGGACCAGGTGGACCACATCGTGAAGAAGGCCTCCGTCGCCGCGCTGGAACAGCACACCCTGCTGGCCCGTCTGGCGGTGGAGGAGACCGGGCGCGGCCTCTTCGAGGACAAGGCGGCGAAGAACATCTTCGCCTGCGAGCACGTCACGCACAGCATGGGCCACATGAAGACCGTCGGTGTCATCGCGCGCGACGACATCGAGGACATCGTGGAGATGGCGGAACCCGTCGGCGTGGTCTGCGCGGTCACACCGGTGACCAACCCGACCTCCACCACCGTCTTCAAGGCGCTCATGGCGCTGAAGACCCGCAACCCGGTCGTGTTCGCCTTTCACCCCTCGGCGCAGCGCTGCAGCGCCGAGGCGGCCCGGATCGTGCGGGACGCCGCCGTCGCCGCGGGTGCTCCGGAACACTGCGTCCAGTGGATCGACACCCCGTCGGTCGAGGCGACCGGCGCCCTGATGCGCCACCCGGGCGTCTCGCTGATCCTGGCCACCGGGGGCAACGCCATGGTGAAGGCCGCCTATTCGGCCGGCAAGCCCGCCCTCGGTGTGGGCGCCGGCAACGTCCCCGCCTACGTGCACCGGAGCGCGGAGCTGCGACGGGCCGTCAACGACCTGGTGCTGTCCAAGTCGTTCGACAACGGCATGATCTGCGCCTCCGAGCAGGCCGTGATCCTGGACGACGAGATCTACGACGCGGCCCTGGCCGAGTTCCGCGTCCTGCACGCCCACCTGGCCACCGCCGAGGAGAAGGCCAAGCTGGAGACGTTCCTGTTCCCCGCCTCCGGCGCCGCGGGCGGCGGCTGCGAGCCCAAGGTCAACGCGGCCGCCGTCGGGCAGAGCCCGGCGTGGATCGCCGAGCAGGCCGGGTTCTCCGTCCCGGCGGACACGTCCGTCATCCTGGTGGAGGCCGAACGGGTCGGTCCCGACGAGCCGTTGACGCGCGAGAAGCTCTGCCCCGTGCTGGCCGTGCTGCGCGCCGGGGACACCCGGCGCGGTTTCGACCTGGCCGCCGACATGGTCGCCTTCCACGGCCAGGGACACAGCGCCGTCATCCACACCGAGGACCGCGAGGTCGCGGAGGAGTACGGAAAGCGCATGAAGACCGTGCGGATCATCGTCAACGCCCCGTCCTCGCAGGGGGCCATCGGCGGCATCTACAACAACCTGCTGCCGTCGCTGACGCTGGGCTGCGGCTCGTGGGGCAGCACCTCGGTGTCCAACAACGTCTCCGCCGCCCAACTGCTCAACGTCAAGCGGGTGTCCACCCGCCGCAACAACCTGCAGTGGTTCAAGGTGCCGCCGAAGATCTACTTCGAGCCGCAGGCCATCCGCTACCTGGCGTCCATGCCGGACGTGCACCGCGTCACCGTGGTCACCGACGCGACGATGACCCGCCTCGGCTTCGTCGACCGTGTCACCCGCGTCCTGCAGCGGCGCCGGGAGCCCGTGACCGTGCAGGTCATCGACAACGTCGAGCCCGAGCCGAGCATCGACTCGGTGCAGCGGGGCGCGGACCTGATGCGGGACTTCCGCCCGGACACGATCATCGCGCTGGGCGGCGGTTCCCCCATGGACGCGGCCAAGGTGATGTGGCTGCTGTACGAGCAGCCCGACATCGACTTCGCGGACATGCGGCAGAAGTTCTTCGACATCCGCAAGCGCGCCTTCCGCTTCCCCACGCTGGGCGCCCTCGCCCGGCTGGTCTGCGTCCCGACGACCTCGGGCACCGGCGCCGAGGTAACCCCGTTCGCGGTCATCTCCGACCCCGCCACCGGCAAGAAGTACCCGCTGGCCGACTACGCGCTCACCCCCAGCGTGGCGATCGTCGACCCCTTGCTGACGACCGGGCTGCCGCCGGCCCTGGCCGCCGACAGCGGCTTCGACGCCCTCACCCACGCCATCGAGGCGTACGTGTCCGTCTACGCCAACGACTTCACCGACGGCCTGGCCCTGCACGCCGTCCGCCTGATCTTCGACAACATCGAGACGGCGGTGAACGACCGCGACGGGTCGCCGAAGGCGCGGGAGAAGATGCACAACGCCGGCACCATCGCGGGCATGGCCTTCGGCAACGCCTTCCTCGGCATCGTCCACGCCATGTCCCACACCCTGGGCGCGACCTTCCGCGTCGCGCACGGCCGCACCAACGCGGTCCTGCTGCCGCACGTCATCCGTTACAACGGCACCGTCCCCACGAAGCTCACGGGCTGGCCCAAGTACGAGAACTACCGGGCCCCCGAGCGCTTCCAGGACATCGCGCGCACCCTCGGGCTCCCCGCCGCGACACCCCAGGAGGGCGTGGAGTCGCTGGCCGCCGCCGTCGAACGGCTGCGCGCGGCCGTGGGCATCGAGCCGACGTTCCGGGCGCTCGGCGTCGACGAGGTGGCCTTCCTCGACGCGCTGCCGCAGCAGGCCCTCAACGCCTACGAGGACCAGTGCGCGCCCGCCAACCCCAGGATGCCCATGCTCGACGACATGCGGGAGCTGATGCGCGCGGCCTACTACGGCTGAACGCGGCCTCCCGCCCGCGGGCGGGAGCCGGCCGGGGGCCGTCGGACGCCCGCCCGGGGTCCGCCGGCCCACGCCCCGGGCACCGGGCCGGGGTCACGACGGAGGTACGAGCCCTTGCGGGAGGTTGCCATGAACCACCTCGTCACCAGCCGGAGCATCGTGGTCGGCGTCGACGGGTCGGAGGCCTCGGCGGCGGCCCTGCGCTGGGCCGCCGAACAGGCCGCAGCGCTGCGCGCCGACGTCGTCGCCGTGCACGCGTGGGAAGCGACGGCACCGCGCGTCGCCCCGTACGCCCCGGTCTCCGTCCGGCCCACGCCCGCCCAGGAGCGGGACGCGGCGGCGCGGCTGCTCACGGAGACGTTGCGCCGGGCCCTCGGCCCCCGGACCGCCGGCGCGGTACGGGCCGAGCTGGTCGAGGGACAGGCCGTGCGGGTGCTCCTGAACCGGGCGCGCGGCGCCCTCATGCTGGCCCTGGGCCGCACGGTGCACGGACAGGGCGACGCGCCGGACGTCGGTCCGGTCGGCCGGGAGTGCCTGCGCCACGCGTCGGTCCCGGTGGTCGCGGTGCCCGCACCCGGCCCGGGGACGGTGCCGCCGCGCGCGGTCCCCCGACCGTCGTCCGCAGGTGGGGCCGAAGGGCCCTCGGACCAGGTCCGGGCGGCCCGTGGCGTCCCGCTCCGGCCGGGCGCACGCTGACATCAGGAGCCGCGCCGTCCGGGCCCGCACGGGACGCCGGCGCAGCGGCGGCTCCGACACCGCGCAGCACGACGAAAGGAGACGGGGCGATGACCACCACCACCCTGACCACGGCACTCCCGGCCGAGTACCGCGAGCGGCTGATGCGGCACGCCCGCGAGGTCTCCTTCGACGTGGGGACCCGCCTGTTCAACGAGGGCCGGCGCGCCGACCGGTTCTGGATCGTCCGTACCGGGACCGTCGCCCTCGACCTGCAGGTCCCCGGACGGCGGGCGGCCGTGATCGAGTCGCTGGGCCACGGAGAGCTGGTCGGCTGGTCCTGGCACTTCCCGCCCCGGGTGTGGCAGCTGGGCGCCGAGGCCACGAGCCCGGTGCGGGCCTGGGAGTTCGACGCGGACGCGGTGCGGGCGCTGTGCGAGGAGGACCCCGAGTTCGGCCGCGCGATCGCCGTGTGGGTCGGCCGTGTGGTCGCCGACCGCCTGCACGCCGCCCGTGTCCGGCTGCTCGACCTCTACGCCCCGTACGGCAGTGGGATGACCGGGGCGCGGTAGGCGGCCCGGCGGATTCCGCAGCAGGCCCGGACCGGTCACGACCGGTCCGGGCCTTCGCCTCACCGGAGCCGGCGCAGGTAGGGATCCTGGGGCTCGCGCGGCACCAGGCGGATCCGCGCGTCGAGCACCGTGACCCGGCCGGGTGTGGCGAGTACCGGGTTGAAGTCGGCCTCGGCGAGCTGGGGCAGGTCCTCCGCCATCCGGGACAGCCGCAGCAGCACCTGCTCCACGTCCTCCAGGTCGACGGGCGCGCCGCCCCCCGCTCCGAGGAGCAGCGGTGCGCAGCGCGGGGCGGTGATCAGGTCGTGGACGTCGTGGTCGGTGAGCGGGGCGAGGCGGGCGGCGTGGTCGGCGAGCACCTCCGTGGCCGTGCCGCCCAGGCCGAACAGGACGAGCGGGCCGAAGACGCCGTCCTGGACGACTCCGGCGAACAGCTCGGTGCCCCTTTCGGCGAGGGGCTGCACGACCACCCCGGTCATCTGCCCCGGGAACCGTGACGCGAGGTCCCGGTAGGCGGCGCGCACCTGTTCCTCGCCCCGCAGGTCGAGGTGGACCGCGTGCTGTGCGCTCTTGTGCACCAGGCCCGGCCAGTGGGCCTTCACGACGACCCGTCCGTCGGCACCGCGCAGCCGCCCGGCGGCGCGGACGGCCTCGTCCTCGGTGTCGGCCCACGCCCACGGCAGCTGCGGCACCGCGTAGCAGGCCAGCAGGTCGCCGCAGGTGCGCGGGTCGAGCCAGCCGCCGTCCGGACGGCCGGCCAGGAAGGCCGCGACGATCTCGCGGGCGCGCTCCGTGTCGGCGTCGGTGGCCGGGACCGTGCCGGCGGGCCTGCGCAGCCAGGCCGCCCGGCGGGCGGCGTGGGCGAGGGCCTGTGCCGCCGCCTGCGGATCGGCGTACGAGACAAGCGTGCCGCCGTCGGCCGCGGACAGCAGACGGACCGCCACGTCCTGCGCCGGCTGGACCAGAACGAGCGGGCACTCCCGCCGTCCGGCCTCCCGGGTGAGGGCACGGACCGGATCCTCGCCGGTGGCCTCGGCGACCGCGGTGGGGACCAGCGCGACGAGCACCGCGTCGGTCCCCGGGTCCTGCGTGAGCCGGTCGACGCACGCGCGCACCGCGTCCTCCGGCACGGCCGCCGTGGTGTCCACGGGATTGCCGGCGGACGCGCCGGCGGGCAGCACGGCGAGCAGGCCGTCGGCCAGTTCGGGGGTGAACTCCGGGACGGCGAGCCCCGCCTCGGCGCAGGCGTCGGCGGCCAGCACGCCCGCGCCGCCCGCGTTGGTGACGATCGCGACGCGGGTGCCCGCCGGGAGCGGCTGGGCGTGGAACAGCGCGGCGGTGGCGAGCAGTTCGCCGACGGAACGGGTGGCGGTGACACCGGCCTGGGTGAACAGGGCCTGCCGGGTCATGGTGCGGCCGGCGGCAGCCGCGGTGTGCGAGGCGGCGGCCCTGCGGCCCGCGTCGGTGCGCCCGGCGTCGACGGTGAGCACCGGCATGCGGCGGGTCACCCGCCGCGCGGTGCGGGAGAACGCCCGCGGGTTGCCGAAGGACTCCAGGTGCAGCAGGGCGAGGTCGGTGCGGCCGTCGCTCTCCCACCACTGCAGCATGTCGTTGCCGCTGACGTCGTACTTGTCGCCGAGGGAGGCGAACGTCGACACACCGATCCCCAGCCGGGACAGCCCGTCGAGCAGGGCGATGCCGACGCCGCCGGACTGCACGGCGACACCCGCGCTGCCGGGTGCGGGGTGGCCCGCGGCGAAGGTGGCGTCGAGACGCAGACCGGGCTCGGTGTTGGAGACGCCGAGGCAGTTCGGGCCGACCAGGCGCATGCCGTAGGCGCGGCAGGCGGTCAGCAGCGCCTGCGCCTGGAGGTGGTCGAGTCCGGCGGAGACGACCACGAGTGCCCGTACGCCGGCCCTGCCGGACTCCTCGGCGAGGGCCGGGACCGCGGGAGCGGGAGCGGCGATCACCACGAGGTCGGGGGTCCGGGGCAGGGAGCCGACCGAGGGGTGGGACGGCACGCCGAGGATCGCCGTGGCGTGGGGGTTCACCGCGAACAGACGGCCGGCGTATCCCCCGGCGCGGAGGTGGTGCAGCAGGGCGCGGCCGACCGATCCGGGCCTGCGTCCGGCGCCGGCGACGGCCACGGCCCGGGGCCGCAGCAGCGGGACGAGGCTGGCCACGTCGGCGGCCCGGCCCCGCGCCTCCACGGCGCTGAGGTAGCCGTCGTCCTGGTCGAGGGCGATCGTGCAGCGCACCTCGGTCCCCTCGAGGCGCCGGGTCACGTGCAGGCCGAGGTCGGTGAAGAGCCGCAGCACCTCACGGTTCTCACTCAGCGCGTCGGCCGTGAAGGTGGTGATGCCGTCCGCACGGGCCGCCGAGACCAGGTGCTCGACGAGCAGCGTGCCCACGCCCCGGTGGTGCCGTCCGTCGGCGACCGCGACGGAGATCTCCGCCGGGCCCTCCCCGCCCCCGGTGTCGTACTCCGCGAGGCCGATCACCCGTCCCCGCGCCTCGGCCAGCAGCGCCCGGTACCCGGGGCGCGCGGGGCCGCAGGCCCGGTCGGCGGCCATCCGGGCCGAGCGGCGGCTCACCGCGAAGAACCTCATGCGCAGGTTCTCCGGCGACATGTCGTCGTACAGCCCCTCGAGCCGGTCGTGGTCACCGGGCCGCACGGGGCGGATGCACACCGTCGTGCCGTCCGTGAGCAGAGCGTGAACGGGGGGTCGGCTGATCACGTCGTCCATCACGGGTCTCCTCCACGCCTCGCGCCCCTTCGAGGGTCCAGCGGTTCACGGCCGGGCGCCAGGGCTGTCCGGGCACTTCGGGGGCCGAACGGCCCCGGGCCCCGCCGAGGGCCGTACGGCCCCTGGTGCCGTCCCTTCCCCGGGTCCACGCTGGAACAGGACACGCCCCCTCGCGAGCCGTGCGGACGGGCGGGAAGGAGTTCCCATGAGTACCACGGCCGTCGACGTCCCCGTCCTGGAACGCATGATCGCCGCGGCCGCCGCCGCGCCCTCGGTCCACAACACCCAGCCCTGGCGCTTCCGGTTCGTCCCGGACACCCGCACGCTGGAGGTCCGGGCCGCCCCGGAGCGGGGTCTTCGGCACATCGACCCGGCCGGGCGCGCGCTCCACGTCTCGGTGGGGTGCGCCGTCCTCAATCTGCGGGTGGCGGTGGCCCACCACGGCTGGGAGCCCGTCACACGGCTGCTGCCGCACCCGGAGCGGCCGGACCTCCTCGCCACCGTGCGGCTCGCGCGCGCGGCCGGGGCGACCTCGCTCCCCGACCTGTACGAGGTCCTGTGGCACCGGCACAGCAGCCGGTTCCCGTTCTCCCGGCAGCCCCTGCCGCGGAGCCTGCTCGCGGAGTTCGGCGACGCCGCACACGCCGAGGGGGCCCTCCTGTGGTTCCCGGAGCCACCGGAGACGGCTCGGGTGCTCCAGGCCACCCGCGAAGCGGAGCACCGCAACACGGCGGACGCCGACCGCGCGGCGGAAAGCCGCCGCTGGGTGCGGGCCGCGGAACACTCACGCCTCGGCGTGCCGGCGGCGGCGCTGGGCGTCCAGGACGTCCGCGACCACGTGCCCACCCGCGACTTCGGCGCCCACCGGCATCCCTCGGTACTTCAAGCCCGCCCGTACGAGGCACGCCCGCTGATCGCCGTGCTGTGCACGCCGCACGACCGGCGCGCGGACTGGCTGCGCGCCGGTCAGGCACTGGAGCGCGTCCTGCTGACGGCCACCGCGCACGGCGTGCGTGCCTCGCTCCTGCACCAGGCACTGGAGTGGCCGGATCTGCGCCGGCACCTCCGGTCGCCTGCCGGGCGTCCGAGGGGCCACCCGCAGATGGTGCTCCGGCTCGGTTACGGCCCGCAGGGACCGCCCTCGCCGCGGCGCACCGCCCTCGACGTCCTGACGCGCGTGTGACGGATCCGCGAGGGCGGGCCCTCCTGTCCGCGGGAGCGGGCCCTCCCGTCCCTCCAGGAGGGGATCACCTCTCGGGGGCAGCGCCCGTCTCACGCACCGGGACGTGCCACACGAGCCGGGTACCGCCACCGTCACGGTCGCCGATCTCCATGTCGCCGCCCAGCTTCCTCGCCCGCTCCGCCATGTTGGCGAGACCGCTCCGGCGGCCGCCCGCCGGTATGCCCACACCGTTGTCGGTGACCGTGAGGCGCACCTCGTTGCCGTCGGTCTCCAGCACCGCCTCGGCGCGGTCGGCGTGCGCGTGGCGGGCGATGTTGGACAGGGACTCGGACAGCACGGCCACGAGATGGTCGGCGGTCTCCCTCGGGACGTGCGTGTCGAGCAGCCCCTCCATGCGCACGCTGGGCGCGAAGCCCAGCAGCGGGGCGGCCTCGCCGACGACCCGCACGGCACGGGCGCGCAGACCGGGGGCCGTGTCCTCGGAGCGGGAGCGCAGGCCGAAGATCGTCGACCGGATGATCTTGATGGTCTCGTCGAGGTCGTCCACGGCCCGCAGGACCCGGCCCGAGGCCTCCCGGTGCTCGATGAGGCGGCCCGCGCTCTGCAGCGTCATCCCCGTGGCGAACAACCGCTGGATGGCCAGGTCGTGCAGGTCCCGGGCGATCCGGTCGCGGTCCTCCAGCAGGGCCACCTGCTCGGCGTCCGCGCGGCGTTCGGCCAGCTCCATGGCGACGGCCGCCTGCGCGACGAAGTCCTGCAACGGCTCCCGCTCCTTCTCGGAGAACTCGGCCTTCTCCGCACTCCGGACGAGCAGCACCACGCCACGGGCGTTGTCCCCCGAGCCGATGGGCACGGCCACGGCCGGACCGAGCCCGGTGAACCGCGGCGGCCCCGCCGACACCCGTTCGTCGTGCGTGACGTCCGCGCTCGTCACCGGGTCGCCGCCGGCGAAGGCCCGCCCGACGAGGGTGCCCTCCACCGGCAGCACGAGCCCGCGGTACCGCTCCGCCTCCTCACCGTGCGCCAGTTCCACAGCGAGGGACGCGGTGTCCTTCACCGGTATCGCGACCACGGCCAGGGCCGCGTCGGTGATCTCCCGCGCCTGCTCCGCGATCAGCCCGAGGACGTCCGCCTGGGCGCCGCCGGACATCAGGCTCCGGGTGACCTCCGCGTTGGCCCGCAGCCAGCGCTCGCGCAGCCGGGACTCCTCGTACAGGCGGGCGTTGTCGATGGCCACGCCCGCGGCCACGGCGAGGGTGGACAGCACCGACTCGTCGTCCTCGTCGAACTCCGCACCGCCCCTCTTCTCCGTCAGGTAGAGGTTGCCGAAGACCTGGTCCCGCACCCTGATGGGAACGCCCAGGAAGGTGTTCATGGGCGGGTGGTGCGGCGGGAAGCCGTAGGAGGACTCGTGCTCCGCGAGCACCGGCAGACGCAGTGCCTCGGGGCGGTGGATCAGTTCCCCGAGAATGCCGTGCCCCTCGGGGTAGTCCCCGATGCGGCTGATCTGCTCGTCCGTGACACCGACGGTGTGGAAGGCCGACAGCCGCTTGCCGTCCGCGCCGATCACCCCCAGCGCGCCGTACTGCGCGTCCACCAGTGCCGTCGCCGCCTCGACGATGCTGTACAGCGCCTGCTTGAGTTCCAGTTCGCGGCCGACGGACAGCACCGCCTCGAGCAGGCTGTGCACCCGGTCCCGCGTCCCCCGGGCCGTGTCCAGGCGGGCCTGCAGCTCTCCCAGCAGCTCGTCCAGCTTGAGCTGCGGCAACTGCATGCGAGCCTGCTGTGCGTCCTCGGAGCGAGCCAACATGTTCCTCCAACCGTCCGGCGCGGAGCCGACCACCGTCCGCTCCTGCGCAACGGTAGCGTCCGGCAGGCGTGGAGGACACGGGAGCACCGCCCGGCGGCCATGTGGCCGGTCACACGTGGTGTGCCGCGGGACCGTGCCGGACACCCTCTAGGGCGGGCCGGGGCTCTGCGGGGGTCTCAGGGCGAGAAGGGCCAGGTCGTCGTGGCCGTCGCTCGGGTGCCCGTCGGCCAGCACCCGGCACAGCTCGTCGAGCGGCATGCCGATGTGGGCGGAGGCGAGGGCGGCGAGTTCGTCCATGCACGCGCCCAGGGGCCGGTACGGGTGCTCGACGAGGCCGTCGGTGAACAGCAGGACCGTGTCTCCCGCCCTCAGCGGATGGAGGTGGTCCGGCCGCGGCAGCGCCTCGTCGACGCCGAGGGGCAGGCCGGGTTCGGCATGGAGGTAGCGGGCGTGTCCGTCGGCGGTGATCACCAGGGGCGGGAGGTGGCCGGCGGTGGACCAGTGCAGGTGCCAGCCGCCGCCGATGGATTCGACGCGGGCGAGGCATGCGGTGGTGACCGGGGCCTCGGTGATGGCGTGCAGGGTGTGGTCGAGGCGGTGCAGGACCAGACTGGGCGGGGTGCGGCGGTCGTAGAGCAGGGCGCGCAGCATGTTCCGGATCTGCGCCATGGCCGCGGCGGCGGTGAGGTCGTGGCCCAGCACGTCGCCGATGATGGCCGCGCAGCTGCCGTCCGGGAGCAGCAGGGCGTCGTACCAGTCACCTCCGAGGTGGTGGCCCGGGGCGGTGGCGGGCCGGTAGACGGCGGCCGCCGAGAAGGGGGCGAGGTCGGGCAGCGTGGGGAGCAGCAGCCGCTGGAAGTGCTCGGCGGAGGCGCGGGTCTGCTCGAAGAGGCGGGCGTTCTCGATGGCGATGCCCGCCGCGCCCGCCAGCGCGGTCACCACGGCCTCGTCCTCGTCGTCGAACGGCCGGCCGTCGATACGGTCGCACAGGTAGAGGTTGCCGTAGATCCGCCCGCGCACGCTGATCGCCACCCCGAGCAGGGTGCGCATCGGGGGATGGCCCGCCGGGAAGCCGACGGAGTCCGGGTGAGCCGGCAGGTCCCGCACGCGCAGCGGCTCGGGATGTTCGATCAGGTGCCCCAGCAGGCCCCGGCCGTGCGGGAACTCGGAACCGGCGAGGTCCTCGTACTCCGTGTCGCTCAGGCCCAGCGGGATGAACTCCTCCAAGGCTGTCGCGTCGTCGTTGAGCACGCCCAGAGCGCCGTAGCGGGCGGCGACGAGTTCCATCGCGGTGCTGACGATGCGCCGGAGCACCACCGGCAGCTCCAGTTCCCGGCTGACGGACAGGACCGCGCTCAGCAGGCCCGACATGCGCCACCGTGCCCGGTCCGGGTGGTCCACCCGGCCGGCCGTGCGCTCGGGGTAGGTCTCCTCACCCGGGCGG
>NZ_JFCB01000048.1 GCF_000725125.1 Streptomyces toyocaensis | reverse complement strand
AGTTCTGAGACAACGACCGTTGTCGGCTTTTGAGCAGAACAGACAATAGAAAAGTGTGCTTGTTCGCTCGAAACCATTAGGGTTTCGGTGGTCATAGCGTAGGGGAAACGCCCGGTTACATTCCGAACCCGGAAGCTAAGCCTTACAGCGCCGATGGTACTGCAGGGGGGACCCTGTGGGAGAGTAGGACGCCGCCGAACAATCTTTGGAAGGACCCCTGGTCACCAGCGTTCAGCTGGGACCAGGGGTCCTTTTTTATTTATGCTTGCGGTACCGAAGACAGGAGTCACCGATGTCCACCAACTCTCCCGACGACCGACCGGAGCGCGACCAGCGGCGACGGGACAGTGGTGACCGCTCGGACCGCCCTGACCGTGGTGGTCAGCGCGGAGGCCCGCGTCGTGACACTGACCGTGATCGCGGATTCCGCAGGGACGGAGACCGTCCTCCCTTCCGTCGTGACGACCGCGACCGGGATCGTGATCGGGGTGGCGACCGCGACCGCGGATTCCGTCGGGACGACCGCGCCGGCGGTCGGCCGGACCGTGGGGGCTACCGAGGACGCGACGACAACCGTGGGGGCGAGCGCGGTGGGTACCGCGGTCGGGACGACCGCCGAGACGGTGATCGCGACCGGGGTGGCTTCCGGGACCGTACCGACGACCGTGGTGACCGCGGTGGTTTCCGCAGGGACGACAGTCGTGGCGGCGACCGTGACCGTGGCGGTTTCCGTGGGCGTGACGACCGTGGTGGCTTCCGTCGGGACGACCGGGGCTACGGTCCGCGTGACGATCGCCGTGACGACCGTGGCGGTGACCGCGGTGGCTTCCGACGTGACGATCGCCGTGACGACCGCCGTGACGACCGTGGCGGCTTCCGTCAGGACGACCGCCGTGACGACCGTGGCGGTTACCGCCGCGATGATCGCCGTGATGACCGTGGTGGCTTCCGGCGTGACGACCGCCGTGACGACCGTGGCGGTTACCGCCGCGATGACCGGCGTGATGATCGCCGTGACGACCGCCGTGACGACCGTGGCGGTGACCGCGGTGGCTTCCGTCGGGACGACAGCCGAGGCGGGGACCGTGACCGGGACCGTGGTGGCTTCCGGCGTGACGACCGCCGTACGGGCGAGCGCACCGACAGTCGTGGCGAGCGCGGTGGGTTCCGCCGCGACGACCGCGGGGATCGCGGTGACCGGGGCGGCTTCCGTCGCGACGACCGCGGTGACCGGGGCGGCTTCCGTCGCGACGACCGCGGTGACCGGGGCGGCTTCCGTCGCGACGACAGCCGAGGCGGCGAGCGCGGCGGTTTCCGCGGCCGTGACGACCGCAGCCGCGACGACCGTGGCCGCGGCCCCCGCCGTGACGACCGGGGCGGACGGCCCGGCGGGTTCCGCGGGCGGGACGACCGGCAGGGCGGCGGACGCTTCCGTGACGAGCGGGATCGCGACCGCGAGCCCATCAAGCGGCTCCCGATCCCCGAGGACGTCACGGGCGAGGAGATCGACAAGGACGTACGGCAGGAGCTGCAGAGCCTGCCCAAGACGCTCGCGGAGGACGTCGCCAAGAACCTGGTGATGGTCGCCCGTCTCATCGACGAGGACCCCGAGGGCGCGTACGGCTACTCCAGGGTGGCCCTGCGCCTGGCGTCGCGTGTCGCCGCCGTCCGGGAGGCCGCCGGGTTCGCCGCGTACGCCAACCAGAAGTACTCCGAGGCGCTCGCCGAGTTCCGGGCCGCGCGGCGGATGACCGGCTCCGTGGAGCTGTGGCCCCTCATGGCCGACTGCGAGCGTGGGCTCGGGCGGCCGGAGAAGGCACTGGACATGGCCGGGGCGCCCGAGGTGCAGAAGCTGGACAAGGCCGGACAGGTCGAGATGAGGCTCGTCGCGGCCGGCGCCCGGCGTGACATGGGGCAGCTGGACGCGGCGATCGTGACGCTGCAGAGCTCGGAGCTGGCGTCCCACTCCGTCCAGCCCTGGACCGCGCGGCTGCGCTACGCGTACGCGGACGCGCTGCTCGCGGCCGATCGGAGCGGTGAGGCACGCGAGTGGTTCGCCAAGGCCGTGGAGGCCGACCGGGACGGCAGCACCGACGCCTCCGACCGGCTGGCCGAGCTGGACGGTGTGGAGTTCGTCGACGCCCTCGTGAAGGACGAGGCCGACGACGCCGCGGACGAGGACGACAAGGACTGACGTCCGGGTCGCGGAACCGGCACCGAGGGGCGGGTCTCTCCGGAGACCCGCCCCTTCGTCACAGGTCGAGCGCCCGCAGTACCAGACCCGAAGCGGGCTTCGGGCCGAACGACGTCGACTTGCGCGGCATCGTGACACCCTGGCGCGCGAGGTCGCGGACGACGTCCTCGTGCACCGGGTGCATCAGCACACCCGTGCCGCCGTCGTGTTCCGCCTTCTCGACCGTGGCGGCCGCGTCGTGGATGTACGCGATGTGCTCGGGGGAGTCCGGGACGCGCCAGACGTGGTCGAGGAGAGTGGCGTGCAGGACGGTCGCGTCAAGGGTGCGCCAGGCCACCGGGCGGTCGGCCGGAACCGTGCGGGCCAGCAGCTCGGGATCCGGACGGTCGACGAGATGGAAGACGCCGTCCCCGGCGAGGAGGAAGGCGTTGCCCGCCGAGGCCGCCTCGGCCAGGACCTCCATCGCCGCGGGCAGCGGCGCGTCGACGCGGCGGACGCGGAAGAGGCCGTGGAGCGCGGCCACCGCGTCCGCGACCGGCACCTTGTGCAGCAGCCGGTGGATGGCGCGGACACGCAGGGGATAGCGGGTGGTGTCGACGAGGAGCACCAGACCGTGGTCCCAGGGGCCGGGGGAAGGATGCTCCGCGCGGAGGCGGCGGTAGGTCGCCCAGCGGTGGTGGCCGTCGGCGATGAGCGCCTGGTGGCCGGCGAGTTCCTGGCGTACCGCAATCAGTTCGGCGGGGTCGGTGACGGACCAGAGCCGGTGGTGGAAACCGTCCTCCGTGGTGGTCGCCAGCAGGGGCGGCTGCTCGGCCGTGCGGGCGATCAGGCCGGCCGTGGCGGTCGCGGTGTCGTCGCCGCGGTAGGTGAGCAACAGGGGTTCGAGGTTGGCGGAGGTGGCCCGCATGAGGTCCGCGCGGTCGGCGACGATGTGCGGCATGACGTCCTCGTGCGGCAGCACCAGTTGCTCGTCGGGGTCGGAGACGCGCAGGACGCCGATGACGCCGCGCTGCACCAGGCCGTCGCCGTCGCGCTGCTCGTAGACGTACAGGCCCGGTTCGGGGTCGGCGGCGAGGACGCCCTCGGCGCGCCAGCGACGGAGGGTCTCGGCGGCCTGGGCGTTGCGGGCCGCGGGCGTCGCCGCCTCGGGCAGGATCAGCCGGACGATGTTGTACGGGTCGGCGGACTGGAGGTGGTGCAGGCCGTCGGGGCGGACGACGACGTCGTACGGCGGGGATGTCACGGCGGCCAGGCTGCCGACCCGGTCGGGGTCGTAACGAAGGCCTCGGAACGGGGTGAGTTCCAGGCCCCGGGGCGCCTTTGCTTCCGAGTGACCTGCAGTGTTCATCCCGGCATCGTACGGGTGCCGGTGGCATGGGGGATGATCGGGGGAAAGCCGTCGAACGAGGAGCGATGCGGAATGAGCCGGAGCGTCAGGACGAGGCCCGAGGGCAGTGGGCAGGCCCTGAGCGAGGCGTACGACACGGCGCTGCTCGACCTGGACGGCGTGGTGTACGCGGGCGGCAACGCCATCGTCCACGCGGTCGAATCGCTCGCCACGGCGCGGGAGGGCGGTATGCACCTCGCCTACGTGACCAACAACGCGCTGCGCACCCCGGACGTCGTGGCGGCGCACCTGACCGAGCTGGGGATACCGGCGGAGCCGGGTGACGTCATCACCTCCGCGCAGGCGGTTGCGCGGCTGATCAGCGACCAGGTGCCGCAGGGCTCCCGGGTGCTGGTGGTCGGTGGCGAGGGGCTGCGGGTGGCGCTGCGTGAACGCGGTCTGGTGCCGGTGGAGTCGGCGGACGACGATCCGGTGGCGGTCGTGCAGGGCTACGGCGGGCCGGAGCTGCCGTGGGGACGGTTCGCGGAGGCGTCGTACGCCGTCGCGCGCGGGGTGCCGTGGTTCGCGTCCAACACCGACCTGACGATTCCCAGCGGCCGGGGCATCGCCCCGGGCAACGGCGCCGCGGTGGAGGTCGTACGGATCGCGACCGGTGCCGAGCCGCAGGTGGCGGGCAAGCCGCTGCCGCCGATGCACCGGGAGACGGTCCTGCGGACGGGCGCGGAGCGGCCGCTGGTGGTGGGCGACCGGCTGGACACGGACATCGAGGGCGCGTTCAACGGCGAGGTGGACTCGCTGCTGGTGCTGACCGGTGTGACGGACGGCGCGCACCTCCTCGCCGCGCCGCCGCGGCACCGGCCGACGTACGTGGACGCCGACCTGCGCGGGATGCTCACCGGGCAGCCGGAGGTCTCCGCGGCGGGCGGCGGACACCGGTGCGGTGGCTGGACGGCGACGGCCGGGGCCGCGCGGCTGGAGCTCGACGGGGACGGTGACGCGCTCGACGGGCTGCGGGCGCTGTGCGCGGCGGCGTGGACGGCGGCCGGTGAGGGCGTGTGCGAGCTGGACGGCGGGAAGGCGCTGGCTCGGCTGGGATTGTGAGACCGTTCGATGCCGGCGGGAGGCCGGGTCCGCGGATCGTGATCGGTTGGCAGGGTAGGCTAACCTAACTGCGTGTTGGTCGAGAGTCCCCCCGAACAGCGCGCGGAATGTGCCCCCGCGCCCCCGAATCGCCGGGCGATACGCGTCCTCGGGCTGCTCGTCTCCGTCGTGATCCTGGTGCTGGTCACGCTGGCCAGCATCGCGGTCGGGGCGAAGGAGCTGTCCCTGGGGCAGGTGTGGCACGGCCTGTTCCACGCGTCGGGCACCTACGGTGACGTCGTCGTGGCGGACAGGTTGTCACGAACCGTCCTGGGACTGCTCGCCGGCGCCGCGCTCGGCCTCGCGGGCGCGGTCCTCCAGGCACTGACCCGCAACCCCCTGGCCGATCCCGGACTGCTCGGCATCAACGCGGGCGCCTCCGCGGCCGTGGTCACCGCCATCACCTTCTTCGGCGTCACCTCGCTGTCCGGGTACGTGTGGTTCGCGTTCTTCGGCGCGGCGGCGGTCGGCGCGCTGGTGTGGTTCCTCGGCGGCAGCCGGGGCGCGACCCCGGTGCGGCTGGCTCTCGCCGGTACGGCAGTCAGCGCGGCGCTGTACGGCTATCTCCAGGCGATCATGATCCTCGACGACGCCGCGCTCGGCAGGATGCGTTTCTGGACGGTGGGTTCGCTGGCCTCCGGGAGCGACTCGACCATCACTCAGGTGGTGCCCTTCCTGCTGGCCGGTTCGCTGCTGGCGCTGGCGCTCGCCCGGCCGCTGAACGCCATGGCCATGGGCGACGACACCGCCAAGGCCCTCGGCGCCCACCTCAACCGCACCCGGGCGCTGTCCATGCTGGCCGCGACCGTGCTGAGCGGGGCGGCGACCGCCGCCTGCGGGCCGATCATGTTCGTCGGTCTGATGGTGCCGCACGTCGTGCGTTCCTTCACGGGGCCCGACCAGCGCTGGATCCTGCCGTACGCGGCGATCCTGTCGCCCGTGCTGCTGCTCGGCGCCGACGTGCTCGGCCGGATCGTGGCCCGGCCCGCCGAACTCCAGGTCGGCATCGTCACCGCGATCCTCGGCGGCCCGGTCTTCATCTTTCTCGTACGACGGCGGAGGACGGCCCAGTTGTGAAGACCAACCGCGCGGTGCGGACCCCCGGCGGCCTCTCGGTCCGGCTGGACGTGCGCGCCTTCACCGTCGTCGTCCTGCTGCTGGTCGTGGCGCTCGCCGCGAGCGTCGCGCTGATCGGCACCGGCGACTTCCCGATCCCCGCCGCCGACGTGCTCAGGACGCTCGTCGGCGAGGGCGACGCGGGACAGGAGTTCATCGTCACCGAACTGCGGCTGCCGCGGGTCCTGGCCGGGCTGCTGGTCGGCGCCTCGCTCGGGCTCGGGGGTGCGCTGTTCCAGTCCATCTCCCGCAATCCGCTGGGAAGTCCCGACGTCCTCGGCCTCGGCCAGGGGGCGACGGCCGGTGCCCTCACGGTGATCGTGCTGTTCTCCGGCAGCGCCAACCAGGTCGCCCTCGGCGCGCTCGTCGGCGGACTGGTGACCGGGTTCGCGATCTACGTGCTCGCCTGGAAGCGGGGCGTGCACGGCTACCGTCTGGTCCTGGTCGGCATCGGTGTCTCAGCGATCGTCACGGCGGTCAACGGCTATCTGCTCACCAAGTCGGACATCGTCGACGCCGCCCGCGCGGTCGTCTGGATGACCGGATCGCTGGCCGGCCGTGACTGGGACCAGGTCTGGCCGCTGCTCGCCCTGTGCGCCGTCCTGGTGCCGCTGGTCCTCGCCAACTCCCGCGGGCTCAGGATGATGGAGATGGGCGACGACGTCTCGTACGCCCTCGGCGTGCGCGTGGAGCGCGTCCGGCTGCTGCTGATGCTGTCGGCGGTCCTGCTCACCGCGTCCGCGACCGCCGCGGCCGGACCGGTCGGCTTCGTCGCGCTCACCGCGCCGCAGCTCGCCCGGCGCCTGACCCGTTCGCCCGGGCCGAACCTGGTGGCGGCGCTGTGCATGGGGGCCGCCCTCCTGGTCACCGCCGACTGGATCTCGCAGCGTGCGTTCGGCGCCGACCAGTTGCCCGTGGGTGTCGTCACCGGCGTGGTCGGCGGCGTCTATCTGCTGTGGCTGCTGGTCACCGAGCGCAGAGCGGGCCGGATATGAGCGACGGCACCACCCGCGGCAGCGGGCCGAACCACCGAAGGAGCACCGTGAGCCGACTGTCCGCCGAGAACGTCACCCTGGCCTACGACCAGCGGGTCATCGCCGAACAGCTGTCGGTGGAGATACCGGACAACTCCTTCACCGTGATCGTCGGCCCCAACGCCTGCGGCAAGTCGACCCTGCTGCGGGCCCTGTCCCGCATGCTCAAGCCGGACGAGGGACGGGTCCTGCTCGACGGGCAGGTCATCCAGTCGCTGCCCGCCAAGAAGGTCGCCCGCACCCTGGGACTGCTGCCGCAGTCGTCCGTCGCGCCCGACGGCATCACGGTCGGCGACCTGGTGGGCCGCGGCCGTTACCCGCACCAGGGGCTGCTGCGCCAGTGGTCCGCCGAGGACGAGCGCGTCGTCCGGGAGTCGATGGCCCGCACCGGCGTCGCCGAGCTGGCCGAACGACACGTCGACGAGCTCTCCGGCGGTCAGCGCCAGCGCGTGTGGATCGCGATGGCGCTGGCCCAGCAGACTCCCCTGCTGCTGCTCGACGAGCCGACCACCTACCTGGACATCCAGCACCAGATCGACGTCCTCGACCTGTGCGCCGACCTGCACGAGGAGCACGGGCGCACCCTCGTCGCCGTCCTGCACGACCTCAACCACGCCGCCCGGTACGCCACCCACCTCATCGCCCTGCGTGCGGGCAGGGTCGTCGCCCAGGGCGCGCCGAAGGACGTCGTCACCGCCGAGCTGGTGGAGGAGGTCTTCGGGCTGCGCTGCCAGGTCATCGACGACCCCGAGACCGGGACCCCGCTGGTGGTGCCCGCCGCCCGCACCGCGCGCAGGAAGGGCACGACCGGGAAGGCGGTCGCTACAGAAGCTTCCTGAGGTGGAAGAGGTCACGCAGACCCGCCTCGAGCCGCACCCGGCCCGACCCCCAGGCCCTGGCGAAGTGCAGCTCGCCGGCGACCAGGGCCACCAGGTCGTCCCCCGTCATGGCGAGCCGTATCTGCGCCCTCTCGCGCGGCGGTCCGGAGAACGTGTCACGCACATGGATCCGGCCGCCCTCGAGCCGGCCGGCGAAGGTCACGTCCAGGTCGGTGATGTGGCAACTGACGGAGCGGTCCATCGCCGCGGCCGCGCGGACGCTCCCCTCGGCGCCCTGCATGCTGTCCGAAAGCTTGTCGAGTGCCGCACGGCACTCCTCGATCGTGGCCATCGCGACGACGGTACCGCAGCCGTTCGCGGTAGCGTCGGGGCATGAACGACGCAGTGCCACCGGCGGCGCCCGGGCAGCCGCGGCCCCAGGAGGCAGGCCCGCAGCCGCCACCCGAGGACGGGCCCGCCCCGCCCGCCCCGCTGGACGTGCCGCGCACCCCCACCGGGCACCCCGAGGTGGACGCCCATGTGGAGCGCCTGGCCGACGCCGACCACCTCGTCACCGACGGCCACGTCGAGGTGTACGAGGATGTGCACCGGGGGCTGCGCGACGCGCTCACCGCGCTCGACACCCGCCCGGGACCGCCGGTACCCACTCGTCACCCGGGCACCACCCCGCCACGGGGCCCTTCGGGCCTCGTGCCCGAACCGCCTCACGAACACAGGAGCTGAACCGAACGTGGCAGGAGTCGCACGCCGCCGTCTCGACGCGGAGCTGGTCCGCCGCAAGCTCGCGCGCTCGCGCGAGCACGCCGGCCAGCTGATCGCCGCGGGGCGGGTCAGTGTCGGCAAGACGGTCGCGACCAAACCCGCCACGCAGGTGGAGACGGCCGCCGCGATCCTCGTCGCCGAGGACGCCGCCGACCCGGACTACGTCTCGCGGGGCGGCCACAAGCTGGCCGGTGCCCTCGACGCCTTCGTACCGCTGGGGCTCGTCGTCGAGGGGCGGCGGGCGCTCGACGCCGGCGCCTCCACCGGTGGCTTCACCGACGTCCTGCTGCGGGCCGGGGCCGCGCACGTGGTCGCCGTGGACGTCGGATACGGACAACTCGCCTGGACCCTGCGGAACGATGAACGCGTCACCGTCAAGGACCGTACGAATGTGCGGGAGTTGACGCTCGAGGTCATCGATGGGAAGCCTGTGGATCTTGTCGTGGGGGATCTGTCCTTCATCCCGCTCGCCCTGGTGCTGCCCGCCCTCAAGAGGTGCGTGACGCCGGACGCCGACCTGGTGATGATGGTGAAGCCGCAGTTCGAGGTGGGCAAGGAGCGGCTGGGCAGCGGCGGGGTCGTCCGCAGCCCGCAGCTGCGCGCCGAGGCCGTGCGCGGGGTGGCCGCGAAGGCCTGGGAGCTGGGTCTCGGGGCGCAGGGCGTGACGGCGAGTCCGCTGCCCGGACCCTCGGGGAACGTCGAGTACTTCCTGTGGCTGCGGGCCGGGGCTCCGGAACTGGACCCGGCCGATGTTGACCGTGCTGTGGCGGAGGGGCCGCGTTGACACAGAACCGAGCTCGTACTGTTTTCCTGCTGGCCCACACCGGGCGGCCCGCGGCCATCCGCAGCGCCGAACTCGTGGTCAAGGGGCTGCTGCGGTCAGGTCTCGGGGTGCGGGTCCTGGAGGACGAGGCCCGTGACCTGCCGCTCCCGGACGACGTGCAGACCGTCAAGGAGGCCACCCCGCAGTGCCTGGACGACTGCGAGCTGCTGATCGTGCTGGGCGGTGACGGCACGCTGCTGCGCGGCGCCGAGTTCGCCCGCGCCTCCGGCGTGCCCATGCTCGGCGTCAACCTCGGGCGGGTCGGCTTCCTCGCCGAGGCCGAGCGCGACGACCTGGACAAGGTCGTCGACCGGGTCGTGAGCCGGGCGTACGAGGTCGAGGAACGGATGACCGTCGACGTCGTGGTGCACCGCAACGGCGACATCGTGCACACGGACTGGGCGCTGAACGAGGCGGCCGTGCAGAAGGTGTCCGCGGAGCGGATGCTGGAGGTCGTGCTGGAGATCGACGGGCGGCCGGTCACCGGCTTCGGCTGCGACGGCATCGTGTGCGCGACCCCGACCGGGTCCACCGCGTACGCCTTCTCCGCGGGCGGTCCCGTGGTGTGGCCCGAGGTCGAGGCGCTGCTGATGGTGCCGATCAGCGCGCACGCGCTGTTCGCCAAACCGCTGGTGACCTCGCCGGACTCGGTGCTGGCGGTGGAGGTGCTGCCGCACATCCCGCCGGGGGTGCTGTGGTGCGACGGGCGGCGGACGGTCGAGCTGCCGGCCGGTGCCCGGGTGGAGGTGCGGCGGGGGGCCGTGCCGGTGCGGCTGGCACGGTTGCACCACGCCTCTTTCACCGACCGGCTGGTCGCGAAGTTCGCCCTGCCGGTTTCCGGGTGGCGGGGGGCTCCCCACTAGCGGGCCGTGGGGGCGCTTCCACCCGCGGGGGTGACAAGGGCGGGCCGGTCGCACTCCCCGGCTTCGACCTCGTAAGGTCGGGGGCGTGCTTGAGGAGATGCGGATACGGTCGCTCGGGGTCATCGACGATGCCGTCGTCGAGCTGTCGCCCGGCTTCACCGCCGTCACCGGTGAGACGGGTGCGGGCAAGACCATGGTGGTCACCAGCCTGGGCCTGCTGCTGGGCGGACGCGCGGATGCGGCGCTGGTGCGGATCGGCGCGCGGAACGCGGTCGTCGAGGGACGGATCGCCGTGCCCGAGGGCGCCGCGGCCGTCGTACGCGCCGAGGAGGCGGGGGCCGAGCTCGACGACGGGACGCTGCTGGTCAGCCGTACCGTCTCCGCCGAGGGGCGCTCGCGGGCGCACCTGGGCGGGCGGAGCGTGCCGGTGGGGCTGCTCGCGGAGCTCGCCGACGACCTCGTGGCCGTGCACGGACAGACCGACCAGCAGGGGCTGCTGAAGCTGTCCCGGCAGCGGCAGGCGCTCGACCGGTACGCCGGGTACGCGGTCGCCGTGCCGCTGGGCAAGTACGGCGAGGCGTACAAGCGGCTGCGGGCCGTCACCACGGAGCTGGAGCAGATCACCACGCGCGCCCGTGAGCGGGCGCAGGAGGCCGACCTGCTGCGCTTCGGCCTCGAGGAGATCGCCGCCGTGGAGCCCCGTGCGGGCGAGGACGTGGAGCTGGCGGAGGAGGCCGAGCGGCTCGGGCACGCCGAGGCGCTGGCGTCCGCCGCGGCGGTCGCGCACGCCGCGCTCGCGGGCAACCCGGAGGACCCCGAGAGCGTCGACGCCGGGACGCTCGTCGCGGGCGCCCAGCGGGCTCTGGAGGCCGTACGGGCGCACGATCCGGTGCTGGCCGGGCTGACCGACCGGATCGGGGAGATCGGTATCCTGCTGCGCGACGTCGCGGGGGAGCTGGCGGGGTACGCCGACGACCTGGACGCCGATCCGCTGCGGCTGGCGGCGGTCGAGGAGCGGCGGGCCGCGCTCACCGCGCTGACCCGGAAGTACGGTGAGGACGTCTCCGCCGTACTGGCGTGGGCCGAGCGGAGTGCCGCGCGGCTGACCGAACTGGACGGTGACGACGAGCGGATCGATGAGCTCACGGCCGAACGGGACGCGCTCCGTGCCGAACTGGGCGTGCTGGCCCGGGAACTGTCGGACGCCCGGACCGAGGCTGCGGAGCGGTTCGCGGCGGCCGTGACGGCGGAGCTGGCCTCGCTCGCGATGCCGCACGCCCGCGTGTCGTTCGACATCCGGCAGACCGAGGACCCGGAGGGGGTCGAGGTCGGCGGACGGACGGTCGCCTACGGGCCGTCGGGCGTGGACGAGGTCGAGCTGCTGCTGGCCCCCCACCCCGGAGCGCCGCCCCGGCCCGTCGCCAAGGGGGCGTCCGGCGGTGAGCTGTCGCGCGTGATGCTGGCCGTGGAGGTCGTGTTCGCCGGGACCGATCCGGTGCCGACGTACCTCTTCGACGAGGTCGACGCCGGTGTCGGCGGCAAGGCAGCGGTGGAGATCGGACGGCGGCTCGCGCGCCTGGCGAAGACGGCGCAGGTCGTGGTCGTCACGCACCTGCCGCAGGTGGCCGCGTTCGCCGACCGGCAGCTGCTGGTGGAGAAGACCAACGACGGCTCCGTGACCCGGTCCGGCGTGAAGGTGCTCGAAGGCGAGGACCGTATCCGCGAGCTGTCCCGCATGCTCGCCGGCCAGGAGGACTCCGAGACCGCCCGCGCGCACGCGGAGGAGCTGCTGGCCACGGCCCGTGCGGACGTGTGAGCCGCCGCGCTCGCCCGGGCCGGGACCGCGCGGCCCGGGCCTCGGAGGCTGGCGTTCCGTCACTCGTACGGGTGATCCGGTGCCACGGGCGGACTCGGGCTGCCGCTCCGGTGGTTCCCGGAACGGGTGTGCGCCCTGGCATGCTTGACGGAGTACGCGCAGGAACCGCGCGGCACACCCCTCCGCACGATCCTTCTGTACGTTCTTCGTGACCGTCCGACCCGAACCAGGAGCCCGGCCACGTGACCCCCGTGAGCAGCCACTCATCGATGCGCACCGTGCAGGTGCTGGGCGGTGGCAACACCGCCGGCGGCGCCCATGTGCGCTCGCTGGCCGCGGGGCTCGTCGCCAGGGGCGTGCGGGTCACGGTGTGCGCCCCCGTGGAGGCCGACCGCACCTACGACTTCACCGGTGCCGGCGCCGAGCACGTGCACGTGCCGCGCAGCAGCGACCCGGGGGCGGTGGCCGCACTGCGGGCCGCCTGTACGGGCGCCGACCTGGTGCACGCGCACGGCCTGCACGCCTCGTTCCGTACCGCGCTCGCCCTCAGCGGACGGCGTACCCCGCTCGTCGTCACCTGGCACGACCGGGCGTACGCCGAGGGGCCGCGCGCCCACTTCCTGCGCGTGCTGGAGCGCCGGGCCGCCAGGGCGGCCACCGTGGTGCTCGGGACGACCTCCGTCCTGGTCGACCGGGCGCGCCGCACGGGAGCACGGGACGCGCGGCTGGCCGCCGTCTCCCTCCCCGGCCCCCGCACGTCCCCCGTGCCGGACGACCCCGACCGGCTGCGGCCGAAGGTGCGGGCCGAACTGGGCGCCACGGGACGCCCGTTGCTCATCGCCGTGGGCTCCCTCGAACGGCACCGGGGCTACGACGTCCTGCTGGACGCCGCGCACGCGTGGCGGCGCCTGGACCCCCTCCCGCTCGTGGTGCTGGCGGGGGAGGGGCCGTTGCGCGGCGAACTCCGGCGCAGGATCGAGGACGAGGAACTGCCGGTGCGGCTCGTCGGCCGGCGCGAGGACGTCGCCGACCTGCTCGCCGCCGCCGACATCGCGCTGCTGCCGAGCCGGTGGGAGGCGCGCTCCCCGCTCGCCCAGGAGGCGCTCCACGCGCGCGTGCCGCTGGTCGCTACCCGCGTGGGCGGTATCCCCGAACTGGTCGGTGACGCCGCGGAACTCGTCCCGTACGGCAACGCGCGGGCCCTCGCCGACGCCGTCGTGCGGCTGCTGGACGACCCCGAACGCCGGGAGCAGCTCGCGCAGCGGGGCGCGCGGCAGGCCGCCACCTGGCCGACCGAGGACGAGACGGTGGCTCAGGTGCTCAGCGTCTACGACGAGTTGACGCGGCCGGCGCCGCTGATCTGACGTCAGGGCGCGTGGCGCCGCGCGCGCAGGGCGAGGCTCAGCGTCAGGACCGTCTGCGGATCGTCGAGGTCGGCGCCCAGCAACTCACCGATGCGGGCAAGCCGGTTGTAGAGCGTCTGCCGGTTCAGGTGCAGTTCGCGGGCCGTCTCCGCCTTGCGTCCGGCGTGCGCCAGATAGGTCTCCAGGGTGGGCAGCAGGTCAGGCCTGGAGCGGCGGTCGTGGTCCAGGACCGGGCCGATCGCGCGGTCCACGAAGGCCGCCAGATCCGGGTGGTCACGCAGCCGCCACAGCAGCAGGTCGATGTCCAGCCGACGGGAGTCGTACCAGGGGCGGTCGGGCAGTCCTTGCGCCGCGGTCGCCGTCTCCGCCGCGTGCCGCAGCCCCGTGGAGGCCGCCGCCCAGTCGCCGGCCGGCCCGACCACCACGACGGGCGGCCCACCCCCCGGCCGCAGCATTCCCGCGCGCTCCACCCCGGCCCGCAGCGCGGCCGCCACCCGGTCCGCGGCCGTCGGCCGCTCCGCCTCGGCACGCAGCCCGAGCAGCAGCGGCACCCGCCCCTCGACCGGCCGCACGCCGAGCAGCACGGGCACCCCGAGCGAGGCCAGCTCCTCACCGACCGCGCGGGCCAGCACCGCCCAGCCGCCCCCCTGCTGCGTGAGCGCGTCCCCGAGCCGCATCACCACCGGCAGCAGCGGTCCCGTGCCGGGCTTGAAACCCAGCACGCGCGCCTGCGCCGGAGCGTCCTGCGCGGTGACGCGGCCCTCGGCGAGATCGGTGAGGAAGTCCCCGCGGCCACGCGCCGCCAGCTCCTCCTCCTGACGGGCCTGCATCAGCACCACGGCGAGGATGCCCGCCGCCCGCTCCGCCGCCATCCGGTGCACCGGCTCCGGGGTGCTGCGGACCGGCAGCAGCACCAGCCGCGCCCGTACGCCGCCGCTGCCGGGTCCGCCGCCGGGGACGTCCACCAGGGCCGAACCGGCCGGCGGTTCGTCCCGGTGCCGGTCACGCAGCCCCTCCCACACCTGGAGCGGGTCCGCGCCCTCGGGGCCCTCGCCGGCCGCGTACAGCAGCTGTCCTTCGGTCGTCTCCAGGAACACCGGGTTGCCGGTGAACCCGGCGAGGATCTCCAGGACCTGAGGGACGCCGCCACCGGCCAGCAACGCCTCGGTGCAGCGGCGGTGCACCTCCTCCGCGCGTTGCAGCAGCGCGTAGTGCCCGTTGACGATCTCGGTGTGGATCTCCTCGGTGACCGTGACGAACGGCACCTCGCGGTGCAGCTGGACCAGGGGCAGGCCCGCCGTCCTCGCCGAGTCGACGAGAGCGGCGGGCAGCCGGGTGAAGCGGGGGCCCAGTTCCACCACGAGCGCGGCGATGCCCCGCTCGGCCAGCGTCCGCACGAACGCACGCTGGTCGGCCGGACGGGTGCCGAGACCGTAGCCGGTGGTCAGCAGCAGTTCGCCGCCCTTGAGGAGCGAGGCGATGTTGGGCACCTCGCCCGCGTGCACCCAGCGCACCGTGCGCCCCAGCCGGTCGGCGCCGGCGAGGACCTCCGGGAGGCCGCTGCGCAGACCCGGGAGTTCCAGGGCGCGCTGCACGGTGATGCCCGTGGGCGGGGGTGCGCTGGGGGTGTTCATGCAGCGGACGGTACCTGGGGGTGCGTCCCGGGCACATCTCCCGGCGGCCGGGGGCTGACTGCCCGCGGCTACGGGGGCGTCTGCCCACTGCCGGGGCGGGCTCCGTGTGTCAGCCTCCGTATGCTCCGCTTGCCGTCAGGCGGAGGGCCGTGTCGATGAGGGGGACGTGGCTGAAGGCCTGCGGGAAGTTGCCGACCTGGCGCTTCAGACGCGGGTCCCACTCCTCGGCCAGCAGCCCGAGGTCGTTGCGCAGGGCGAGCAGCCTCTCGAAGAGCTTCCTCGCCTCGTCCACGCGGCCGATCATCGCCAGGTCGTCGGCCATCCAGAACGAGCAGGCCAGGAACGCGCCCTCGTCGCCCGGCAGGCCGTCGACGCCCTCGTGCCGGCCCTCGGTCGGGTAGCGCAGGATGAAGCCGTCGGAGGTGGACAGCTCCCGCTGGATCGCCTCGACGGTGCCGATCACGCGCTTGTCGTCCGGCGGCAGGAAGCCCACCTGCGGGATCAGCAGCAAGGAGGCGTCCAGCTCCCTGGAGCCGTAGGACTGGGTGAAGGTGTTGCGTTCCTTGTCGTAGCCCTTCTCGCACACGTCCCGGTGGATGTCGTCGCGCAGCTGCTTCCACTCCTCCAGCGGGCCGTCGGCGTCGCCGGACTCGATGAGCTTGATGGTGCGGTCGACCGCGACCCAGGCCATCACCTTGGAGTGCACGAAGTGGCGGCGCGGGCCGCGTACCTCCCAGATGCCCTCGTCCGGTTCCTGCCAGTGCTTCTCCAGGTACCGGATCAGCTTCAGCTGGAGCAGCGAGGCGTAGTCGTTGCGGGCCAGGCCCGTCATGTGGGCGAGGTGCAGGGCCTCGGTGACCTCGCCGTACACGTCCAGCTGGAGCTGGTGCGCGGCGCCGTTGCCGACCCGGACCGGGGCGGAGTTCTCGTAGCCGGGCAGCCAGTCCAGCTCCGCCTCGCCGAGCTCCCGCTCACCTGCGATGCCGTACATGATCTGCAGGTTCTCCGGGTCGCCCGCGACCGCGCGCAGCAGCCACTCGCGCCAGGCGCGGGCCTCCTCGCGGTAGCCGGTGCGCAGCAGCGACGACAGGGTGATCGCCGCGTCCCGCAGCCAGGTGTAGCGGTAGTCCCAGTTGCGGACGCCGCCGATGTCCTCGGGCAGGGAGGTGGTGGGCGCGGCGACGATGCCGCCGGTCGGGGCGTAGGTGAGCGCCTTCAGCGTGATCAGGGAGCGGATCACGGCCTCGCGGTAGGGGCCGTGGTACGTACAGTGCTCGACCCACTCGCGCCAGAAGTCCTCCGTCGCCTGCAGCGACTGCTCGGGCTCCGGCAGCGGCGGGGGCTGCTTGTGCGACGGCTCCCACGAGATCGTGAACGCGATCCGTTCGCCCGGCCCGACCGTGAAGTCCGAGTACGTGGTCAGCGACTCGCCGTAGGTCTCCGCGGACGTGTCGAACCACACGGAGTCCGGTCCGGCGACGGCGACCGTGCGCCCCTCGTGCCGGTGCACCCACGGGACCACCCTGCCGTAGGAGAAACGCATCCGGAGCACCGAGCGCATGGGCACGCGGCCCGAGACGCCCTCCACGATGCGGATCAGCTGCGGGGCGCCGTCGCGCGGGGGCATGAAATCCGTCACCCGGACCGTGCCGCGCTGCGTGTCCCACTCCGATTCCAGGACCAGGGAGTCACCGCGGTAGCCGCGCCGGGTGGCGCTGGGCGGTTCGGCGTCGGCGGCGTGCGCGGGACCCAGCCGCCAGAAGCCGTGTTCCTCGGTGCCCAGCAGGCCGGCGAAGACGGCGTGCGAGTCGAAGCGGGGCAGACACAGCCAGTCCACCGTGCCGTCCCGGCAGACCAGCGCCGCTGTCTGCATGTCTCCGATGAGTGCGTAGTCCTCGATGCGCCCGGCCACGTGCATCTCCAGTCGAACGGCCACGTCACCCCGCGAGGGGGCTGTCGCTAGTGCGGTCAGGGGGTTTTTGCTATGCGTCGTTGAGCTGTGAAGCAAAGCAGTCGCTCAGCCGTGATGCAAAGCGCCAATTGTTGCTCAACGAACTGACGAGCTCACGTTGTTCCGGAACTGACGGGCGGGGGTGGTGCCGTACGGCCGGCCGGGCTCGGCAGCGAGTGTCCGAGCAGGATACGACGCACGTAGATGATCTGTGTGCCGCTCGCGACAACACGGGTCCGCCGGACGAGTGACCAAGGGGTGAGGGTCCGGTGCGCGGTGCATGCACCGTGCAGGCGCGTGTGCGGAGCGTGGTCGTGAGCCGCCGCCGCGCGGCGCTGATACGCTGGTAGCCCGTGGACCGGTGGGCGAGAACCCCGGAACCGCACCCACAGACCGCGACCACGGGAGCCCCCTCTTGGCCATGCCGCCCGCTGCTTTTCGAAACAGCACAGCTTCGACGACCAAGCACATCTTCGTCACCGGGGGTGTCGCCTCCTCGCTCGGCAAGGGGCTGACCGCCTCCAGCCTGGGCATGCTGCTCAAGGCCCGGGGTCTGCGCGTCGTGATGCAGAAGCTCGACCCGTACCTCAACGTCGATCCCGGCACGATGAACCCCTTCCAGCACGGTGAGGTCTTCGTCACGAACGACGGTGCCGAGACCGACCTGGACATCGGCCACTACGAGCGGTTCCTCGACCGCGACCTGGACGGCTCCGCCAACGTCACGACGGGCCAGGTGTACTCGACCGTCATCGCCAAGGAGCGGCGCGGCGAGTACCTGGGCGACACCGTGCAGGTCATCCCGCACATCACCAACGAGATCAAGCACCGGATCCGCCGGATGGCGACCGACGAGGTCGACGTGGTGATCACCGAGGTCGGCGGCACGGTCGGCGACATCGAGTCGCTGCCGTTCCTGGAGACCGTGCGCCAGGTGCGGCACGAGGTCGGCCGCGACAACGTGTTCGTGGTCCACATCTCTCTCCTGCCCTACATCGGCCCCTCGGGTGAGCTCAAGACGAAGCCGACCCAGCACTCGGTCGCGGCGCTGCGCAACATCGGTATCCAGCCGGACGCGATCGTGCTGCGCTGCGACCGCGAGGTGCCCACCGCGATCAAGCGGAAGATCTCGCTGATGTGCGACGTCGACGAGGCCGCCGTCGTCGCCTGCCCCGACGCCCGCTCGATCTACGACATCCCGAAGACCGTGCACGGCGAGGGCCTGGACGCCTACGTCGTCCGCAAGCTGGACCTGCCCTTCCGGGACGTGGACTGGACGACCTGGGACGACCTGCTCGACCGGGTCCACAACCCCGACCACGAGATCACCCTCGCCCTGGTCGGCAAGTACATCGACCTGCCCGACGCCTATCTGTCGGTCACCGAGGCGCTGCGCGCCGGAGGCTTCGCCAACAAGGCCCGCGTGAAGATCAAGTGGGTCACCTCGGACGACTGCAAGACCCCGGCCGACGCGCAGGCGCAGCTCGGTGACGTCGACGGCATCTGCATCCCGGGCGGCTTCGGCGACCGCGGCGTGCTCGGCAAGGTCGGCGCGATCAAGTTCGCCCGCGAGAACCGCATCCCGCTGCTGGGCCTCTGCCTCGGCCTGCAGTGCATCGTGATCGAGGCCGCGCGCAGCCTCGCGGACATCTCCGACGCCAACTCCACCGAGTTCGACCCGGCCACCTCCCACCCGGTCATCTCCACCATGGCCGAACAGCTCGACATCGTGGCGGGTGAGGGCGACATGGGCGGCACCATGCGGCTCGGCATGTACCCGGCCAAGCTGGCCGAGGGCTCGATCGTGCGCGAGGTGTACGACGGCAAGGAGTACGTCGAGGAGCGCCACCGGCACCGCTACGAGGTGAACAACGCCTACCGCGCGGAGCTGGAGAAGAAGGCGGGCATCGTGTTCTCCGGCACGTCTCCGGACGGCAAGCTCGTCGAGTACGTCGAGTACCCGCGTGAGGTCCACCCCTACCTGGTCGCGACCCAGGCGCACCCGGAGCTGCGCTCGCGTCCGACGCGTCCGCACCCGCTCTTCGCGGGCCTGGTGAAGGCCGCGGTCGAGCGGAAGATCTCCGAGTAGCACGCCCAGTTGTACGGTGGCCGGGGTGCGCACCTTCAAAAGGTGCGCACCCCGGCCGCTTTTTTCACGCAGGGCACGCGCACGACCGCTGGACGTCGGGAAGGACAGGCATGACGATCAAGGACACCCCGGAAGAGTGGGAGATCCGCGGGACCGGGACCCCGTTCACGGGCAACAAGACCTCCGTCCGCACCGACGACGTGGTCATGCCCGACGGCACCGTGGTCCACCGCGACTACCAGGTCCACCCCGGGTCCGTGGCCGTCCTCGCCCTCGACGACGCCGACCGGGTCGTGGTGCTGCGCCAGTACCGGCACCCGGTGCGCCAGAAACTGTGGGAGATCCCGGCCGGGCTGCTCGACGTCGCCGGCGAGAACCCGCTGCACGCCGCGCAGCGGGAGCTGTACGAGGAGGCGCACGTCAAGGCGGAGGACTGGCGTGTGCTGACCGACGTCTACACCACGCCCGGCGGCTGCGACGAGGCCGTACGGATCTTCCTCGCGCGCGGGCTGTCGGAGGCCGAGGGGGACCGCTTCGAGGTCGAGCACGAGGAGGCCGACATGGAGCTGGCCCGGATCCCGGTCCAGGAACTGGTGCGTGGGGTGCTGGCCGGTGAGCTGCACAACAACTGCCTCGTGGTGGGCGTCCTCTCGCTCGTCGCCGCGCGGACCGGTGACGGCCTGGACGCGCTGCGCCCGGCCCAGGCGCCGTGGCCGGCGCGGCCGTTCGAGGCCTGACGCCGACGGGACCGCCGTGATCGCGGCCCGGTGTCCGCGGCTTCGCGGGGGCCGGGCCGCGCGGCATTCCGCGTCCTCTCACCGGCGTTGCCGAGCCGTCAGTCCTACGATCTGTTGATCCGATCGGGGGAGTCTTGCACCCGGTGCCGCGCTCCTCACGGAACGTCGCAGAGCGTGAACTAGGCTCTGGAAAACGCCCGATCCGGGGACCCGGCGGGCTTGCGCGTGCTGTGGGACGGGAGTGTGGCCCGTGACGGATCAGGCAGTGGACCCGGACGGTGTGCGGCTCCCTCGGGACGCTGCCCCGGAAGGTCGATTCCTGGGCCGTACGAGGGAGTTGAAGGAGCTGCGCGCCGACATCGAGCGCGCGGGCCTGGACACCCTCTCCGGCCGCAAGGCCCCCCGCGCGCGCGTACTGCTCATCGCGGGGCGCCCCGGATCCGGCCGGACGGCCCTCGCCGAGGAACTCGTGCGCCAGGTCGCCGACCGCTACCCCGGCGGGGTACTGCGCACCCGCCTCAGCGAACCCGACGGGACGCGCGTGCCGGTCGGGCGCGCCGCGCGCGAGCTGCTCGACGCGCTGGAGACGCCCGCCCCGGCCGGAGCCCCCGAGGACGATCTCACCGCGGCGCTGCGCACCGCCCTGGCCGAGCGCCGCACGGTGCTCCTGCTGGACGACGCGGCCGACGCCGAGCAGGTCGACGCACTGCTCCCGGACAACCCCGACTGTCTGGCCGTCACCGTCTCCTCGGGGCCGCTCACCGGCATCGCCGACGTCCGCCCCTGCACCCTCGGCGGCCTCGACACCAAATCCGGGGTGGAACTGCTGTCCCGGTTCACCGGAGCGGTGCGCATCACGGTCGACCCCCGGGCCGCCGAGCGGCTCGCCGAACTGTGCCAGGGCCAGCCCGCCGCGCTGGTGCTCGCCGGGGGCTGGCTCGCCGCCCGGCCCAAGGCGGCCGTCGCCGACCTGGCCAAGCAGTTGCACACCGACGCCGGCCGGGGCGCCGTCGTCGGCCGTGTCGTCCGGCTGGTGCACGACTCGCTGCCCGCGACCGCCGCCCGGACGCTGCGTCTGCTCAGCCTCGCTCCGGGAGGCCTGGCCGACGCCCACACCGCCGCCGCGCTCGCCGGCTGCTCGGTGGAGGCCGCCGACGCCACCCTGGAGGACCTGGCCGTCCACGGCCTGTTGCATTCGGTGGGCTCCTCCCACCCGCAGTACCGGGTGCCCTGCTGCCTGCACCCCCTGCTGCACGACCTCGCGCGGACCCACGAGCGGCCCGCCGAGCTCCAGCTGGCACGCGCCCGCATGCTGGAGCGGACCGTGCGGCTGCTCCAGTCGTGCAGGGCGATCACCGAGACCGACAGCCCCCAGGCACGCGAGAAGCTCCTCGGCATGCCGCGCGCCCTGCGCTTCCCCAGTCCCCGGGCGGCCGCCGACTGGCTGCGGCTGCGCAGGCCCGCCCTGCTGGCCGCCGCCCGGCTCGCGGTCGCGGACGGGGAGCTGGACACCCTGGCCCGGCGGCTGATGTCCCAGCTGGTGCGCGCCCTCGTCGCCCACTTCGGCACCCAGGCGGCCGCGAGCGACCTGTACGACATCCACGGCCTGGTCCTCGACGTCGCCGGGCGCCGCGAACTGCCCCGGGAGCGGGCGGCGGCCCTGCTGAACCTCGGCGACCTCGACGCCCACACCGGCCGCACGGCCGACGCCCTGGCACGCTACCGGGCCGCGCTGGACGCGGGACGCGAGGCGAACGACCCGTACGCGACCGGCCGCGCGATGGAATCCGTGGGCGGGGCGTACCTGGAGCTCGGGGACTACGACCGGGCCGCGGACTGGTTCGGCCGGGCGCTGACCGAGCGGCTCGCCCGCGGGGAGCGGCCCGAGGCGGCACGGCTCCACGGCCGGATCGGCGCCGCCCACACCTACGCCGGCCGCTACGGCGAGGCCCTGCGCAACTGGCGTGCGGCCGTCGCCGGGCACCGCCGGTGCGGGGACGTGGCCGCCCGGGCGCGGGCCCTGAGCGAACTGGCGCGGGTGCAGGAGTACGCGGGCCGGTTCGACGAGTCGCTGCGCACCTGCCGGGAGGCCGTGGAGTGGGCCCGGCGGGCCGAGGACACCCGGTTGCAGGCGGCGTTGCACCTGCGGCTCGCCGACTCCTTCGAGCACCTGGGCGACCCCGCGTCGGCCGCGCTGCACCGCGGCACGGCCGAGTCGATGCTGGCCGAAGAGGCCCCGGAAGACGACTCCGAGGCGGAACACGGCGATAACGCCTGCGAAATCCGCAGCGTATCCACGGAAGATTGATGCAATGGAAGGCTAGACAGCGGGAACGCCTTCATTAAACTGGCTCTGCCGCACCTTCTTCTGCGGTCTCTCCCGGTGTGCCCGTGCATGCCCGGGTATGTGTAGTGATATCCCCTACCCTCTGAGCCAAGGACCGTGATCGACGTGAAGGTCGGCATCCCCCGCGAGGTCAAGAACAACGAGTTCCGGGTGGCCATCACCCCCGCCGGTGTGCACGAGCTCGTGCGCCACGGCCACCAGGTCGTCATCGAGCGCGGCGCCGGCGCCGGCTCCTCGATCCCGGACGGCGAGTACATCGCCGCGGGCGGGCAGATCCTGGACACCGCCGACGAGGTCTGGGCCGCCGCCGACCTGCTGCTGAAGGTCAAGGAGCCCATCGCGGAGGAGTACCACCGCCTGCGCAAGGACCAGACCCTCTTCACCTACCTGCACCTCGCCGCGTCCCGGGAGTGCACGGACGCCCTCCTGGAGTCCGGCACCACCGCGATCGCCTACGAGACCGTCGAGCTGCCCAGCCGCGCGTTGCCGCTGCTGGCCCCGATGTCCGAGGTCGCGGGCCGGCTGTCCACCCAGGTCGGCGCCTACCACCTGATGCGCGCCCACGGCGGCCGCGGCGTCCTCCCCGGGGGCGTCCCCGGCGTGCTGGCCGGCAAGGCCGTCGTCATCGGCGGCGGCGTCTCCGGCTGGAACGCCGCGCAGATCGCCATCGGCATGGGCTTCCACGTGACCCTGCTCGACAAGGACATCAACAAGCTCAGGGAAGCCGACAAGGTCTTCGGTACGAAGATCCAGACCGTCGTCTCCAACGCCTTCGAGCTGGAGAAGGCCTGCCTGGAGGCCGACCTCGTGATCGGCGCCGTGCTGGTCCCCGGCGCCAAGGCCCCCAAGCTGGTCACCAACGAGCTGGTCTCACGGATGAAGGCCGGAAGTGTCCTTGTCGACATCGCGATCGACCAGGGCGGCTGCTTCGAGGACTCCCACCCGACCACGCACGCCGAGCCGACCTTCAAGGTCCACGAGTCGGTCTTCTACTGCGTGGCCAACATGCCCGGCGCGGTGCCCAACACCTCCACCTACGCGCTGACCAACGCCACGCTGCCGTACATCGTGGAACTCGCCAACCGTGGCTGGGTGGACGCGCTGCGCCGTGACCCCGCGCTCGCCAAGGGCCTCAACACGCATGACGGCAAGGTCGTTTACAAGGAGGTCGCCGAGGCGCACGGGCTGGAGCACGTCGAGCTCGCCTCGCTGCTCGGCTGAGCCGCCCGGACGGTAAGTCGACCAAGTCACCGATCCGCAAAGGCGATACGTCAACACGGGTCGTCAACGACGGGCACCCGGCCGGACCTTGCACGACAAGGTCCGGCCGGATGTGTGTATGGTCACTTCCGGATTCCGGGACAACTCGCCTCGAACGTAACCCTTCTACCGATTCGCACACCCACGAAACCTGCCGTGCGACGGCAGTACGCCCTTGACAGAGGGGTGTTTCATTGCCGACACATCGGGTCGGGTCCGGCGGATTGTGTTGCTGCGGACGGCCGACACGCCATAGAGTCGCCAATCGTCGGCATGGTGCCACGCTGACCTGTCTAGAAGTTTCCTGGTCACCAAGGAGGTAAGACGACTTGTGAATGAGTCGACATTTACTCCCGGGGGTGGTCAACCAGGAATGCCTGCGCCGGGCCAGGGGTCCGCGGGATTCGCTGCTGTCGGCTCCGTCGCTGTGCGCACCTTCGCAGTCCACCAGAGTCACCGGACGCCAGGGGTGACTCACCCAGCACACCAGAGCATGGATGGCCATCACGTGAACGCCATGGCCGGCGACGGAAGTGGCGCGCCCCACAACCATCTCGCCGACTACGACGAACTGCCCGAGGGGCACTTCTACGATCCCGACGCCGAGTACGAGCCGGATCCCGAGTACGCGGCCACGCTCGCGCCCGACGCGGCGCGCCAGCGCCGCGAGCGCATCGGTCCGACCGGACGCCCGCTGCCGTACTTCCCGATCCCGGGCCCGCTGACCGACCACGGCCCCGCGAAGATCATCGCGATGTGCAACCAGAAGGGCGGCGTCGGCAAGACCACGTCGACCATCAACCTGGGTGCCGCGCTCGCGGAGTACGGACGCCGGGTGCTGCTCGTCGACTTCGACCCGCAGGGCGCGCTGTCGGTCGGTCTCGGCGTCAACCCGATGGAACTCGACCTCACCGTCTACAACCTGCTCATGGAGCGGGGCATGGCGGCCGACGAGGTGCTGCTGAAGACCGCCGTCCCCAACATGGACCTGCTGCCCAGCAACATCGACCTGTCGGCGGCCGAGGTGCAGCTGGTGAGCGAGGTCGCGCGCGAGTCCACGCTGCAGCGGGCGCTGAAGCCGCTGATGGACGACTACGACTACATCGTGATCGACTGCCAGCCCTCGCTCGGCCTGCTCACGGTGAACGCGCTGACCGCCGCGCACAAGGTGATCGTGCCGCTGGAGTGCGAGTTCTTCGCGCTGCGCGGTGTGGCGCTGCTGACCGAGACGATCGAGAAGGTCCAGGAGCGGCTCAACCCCGACCTGGAGCTCGACGGCATCCTCGCCACCATGTACGACTCGCGCACGGTGCACAGCCGTGAGGTGCTCGCGCGGGTGGTCGAGGCGTTCGACGACCACGTCTACCACACGGTCATCGGGCGCACGGTCCGCTTCCCGGAGACCACGGTCGCCGGTGAGCCGATCACCACGTACGCCTCCAACTCCGTCGGTGCCGCCGCCTACCGCCAGCTCGCCAGGGAGGTGCTCGCCCGGTGTCACGCCGAGTGAGTCTGCCGGGGGCCGACGAACTCTTCCGTACGACAGGGGGAACGGCGCTCCAGGCGTCCACTCCCCGGCGCGCAGGCGGCGACGCCCGCGTTCCCGCTCCCGCGGGGGAGGGCGACGCGGCGGCGGCCGCGCAGGAGGACGCGCCGCAGTCGGTGCCCGCGCAGGGCGGCGACGGCGAGGGCGCGGAGCATGCGGCGGCGGACGCGGAGCCGGACGGGGCCGGTGAGTCCCGCAGCCGGGGCGCGACGGGCCCCGGGCGGCGTCAGGCGCCGCAGGAGGGCGCGGCCCCGCGCAAGCGGGGACGGGCGGCGGCACGCCGGCCAAGCGGCCGGGAACGGCACGACGAGAAGATCACCGTGTACGTGTCCGCCGAGGAACTGATGGACCTCGAGCACGCGCGTCTCGTCCTGCGCGGCGAGCACGGTCTCGCCGTCGACCGCGGCCGGATCGTCCGTGAGGCGGTCGCCGTGGTCCTCGCCGACCTGGAGAGCCGAGGGGACGCCAGCATCCTCGTACGACGCCTCCGCGGACGGTAGCGGTAGCCTGCGGAGGCCATGACCTCGAACGACGCACCCGACCCCGTCCCCGGCGACCGGCCCCCGCGCCGCCGCGCCCTGGGCCGGGGGCCGGGCGCGTGCCCGCCGGCATCCGCGCCCGGGGAGGGCGCCGGCGCGCGGGCGCTCACGGAGCCCTCGCCGCCGGAGGCCCGCGCGAGCGGCCCCGGGGAGCCCGCCCCCTCGCCCGGGACGGCCGGGGAAGCGGCGGAGACCGGGCTTCCCGCTGCGGCGCCTCCGTCAGGGCGGTCGGCCGCGTTCCCGCTGGACGGAGCCGCCCGGTCGGGGGAGCCGGTCCCGGCGGCGCCCGCCTCCTCGCCCGGGACGGTCGGGGAAGCGTTGGAGACCGGGTTTCTCGCTGCGGCGCCTCCGTCAGGGCGGTCGGCCGCGTACCCGCAGGACGGAGCCGCCCGGCCGGGGGAGCCGGTCCCGGCGGCGCCCGCCTCCTCGCCCGGGACGGTCGGGGAAGCGGCGGAGACCGGGCTTCCCGCTGCGGCCGAACCGGCGGCGACGCCGCGGGACGGAGCCGCTGGGTCGGGTGGGCGGGAGGATCCCACGCGTGTCCCTGCGGCCGCCGAGCCGGTCGTGACGCCGGAAGGAGCCGCGCGAGCCGGAGGGGCGGTCGCGGCCCCCGTGGACGAGGCGGCGGCCGGGCACGTCGTCGCGCCGCGCGCACGGGAGGCGGGCGGGGAAACCGTCCCGGCCGGCGGGCCGGAGGGCGGGGCCGGTGCACATGGACCCGCGGGGGTGTCCGGGGACGGTGCTCCGGACGGCGGCGCCGCCGGCGACGACAGTGGCCGGTTCAAGGTGCGGCTGGCGAACTTCGAGGGCCCGTTCGACCTGCTGCTCCAGCTGATCGCCAAGCACAAGCTGGACGTGACCGAGGTCGCCCTGTCCAGGGTGACCGACGAGTTCATGGCGTACATCCGCGCCCTGGGGCCGGACTGGGACCTGGACGAGACGACCGAGTTCCTCGTCGTGGCCGCCACGCTGCTCGACCTCAAGGCCGCGCGGCTGCTCCCCGCCGCCGAGGTGGAGGACGAGGCCGACCTCGCCCTGCTGGAGGCCCGCGACCTGCTGTTCGCGCGGCTGCTGCAGTACCGCGCGTACAAGCGGATCGCCGACATCCTCGACCGGCGGCTGCAGGACGAGGGCCGGCGGTATCCGCGTACGGTGGGGCTGGAACCGCAGCACGCCGAGCTGCTGCCCGAGGTCGTCATCAGCATCGGCGCCGAGGGCTTCGCCAGGCTCGCCGTCAAGGCGATGCAGCCCCGGCCCAAGCCGCAGGTGTACGTCGACCACATCCACGCACCGCTGGTCAGCGTGCAGGAACAGGCCGGGATCGTCGTCGCGCGCCTCAGGGAGCTGGGCGAGGCCACCTTCCGCGCGCTCGTCGAGGACACGGACGACACGCTGACCGTCGTGGCACGGTTCCTCGCCCTCCTGGAGCTGTACCGCGAGAAGGCCGTCGCCCTCGACCAGGAGAGCGCCCTCGGCGAGCTGACCGTGCGCTGGACCGGCGGGGACGGCGAGGCCCAGCCGACGGTCACCGACGAGTTCGACCGGCCGCCCGAGCAGCCACAGGAGGAGAGGAAGCCGTGAGCGAGGAGACGACCGGGACCCCCGCCGGGCTCGTCGCGGACCTCGGCCTGAGGCCCGCCCTGGAGGCGGTCCTCATGGTCGTGGACGAACCCGCGACCGAGGAGCACCTGGCGAAGATCCTGGAGCGCCCGCGACGCCAGGTCGCGGACGCGCTGCGCGAGCTGGCCGACGAGTACACCGCCCAGGGCCGCGGCTTCGAGCTGCGCCTCGTCGCGGGCGGCTGGCGCTTCTACACCCGCCCCGAGTACGCCGCCGCCGTCGAGCGCTTCGTCCTGGACGGCCAGCAGGCCCGGCTCACCCAGGCCGCGCTGGAGACCCTCGCGGTCGTCGCCTACCGTCAGCCGGTCAGCCGCAGCCGCGTCTCAGCGGTGCGCGGAGTGAACTGCGACGGTGTGATGCGCACCCTCCTCCAACGCGGTCTGATCGAGGAGGCGGGCACGGAACCCGAAACAGGTGCGATCCTGTACACGACGACGAACTACTTCCTGGAGCGGATGGGCCTGCGCGGTCTGGACGAGCTCCCGGAGCTCGCGCCCTTCCTCCCGGAGGCGGAGGCGATCGAGGCCGAGACACAGGAAGGCGTACCGTCGTTCGATCCGGACGCCCCGGAGCCGGACGACGGTCCCCCGACGAACACGACGACGACGGAATTCTGATGCGAAGCAGCGGCAGCGGTAAGAGCGGCGGACGCGGTAACCACCGCGGCGCCGGCAACAACAGGGACCAGAAGCAGGGGCAGGGCCGCCCCCGCAAGCCCCGCCCCGAGGAGCGCCGCTACGACGTGGGCCCCGCGGGGACCAAGGAGGGCCCGAAGTCCGGGCGTGGCGGTGCCAAACCGTCGTCCCGGAGCGGCGGCGGCCGTACCGCCCCCGGACGTTCGCGCGAGTACGAGACGCGGATGGAGGAGCGCAACCGCGACCGGTACGCGGGCAAGAAGGACGTGAAGCTCCCGAAGACCTTCCCCGGTGCCGAGCAGGAGGGCGAGCGGCTGCAGAAGGTGCTCGCGCGGGCGGGCTACGGATCCCGGCGTGCCTGTGAGGAACTGATCGAGCAGGCGCGGGTCGAGGTCAACGGCGAGATCGTCCTCGAGCAGGGCCGCCGGGTCGACCCGGAGAAGGACGAGGTCAAGGTCGACGGCCTGACGGTGGCCACGCAGTCGTACCAGTTCTTCGCGCTGAACAAGCCCGCCGGTGTCGTGTCGACCATGGAGGACCCTGAGGGGCGCCAGTGCCTCGGCGACTACGTCACCAACCGCGAGACCCGGCTCTTCCACGTCGGGCGGCTCGACACCGAGACCGAGGGCGTCATCCTGCTCACCAACCACGGCGAGCTGTCGCACCGGCTGACCCACCCCAAGTACGGCGTGAAGAAGACCTACCTCGCGCACATCGTGGGGCCCATCCCGCGTGACCTGGGCAAGAAGCTCAAGGACGGCATCCAGCTCGACGACGGCTACGCGCGCGCGGACCACTTCCGGGTCGTGGAGCAGACCGGCAAGAACTACCTCGTCGAGGTGACCCTGCACGAGGGCCGCAAGCACATCGTGCGCCGCATGCTCGCGGAAGCCGGGTTCCCGGTGGACAAGCTGGTGCGCACCGCCTTCGGACCGATCACCCTGGGCGACCAGAAGTCGGGCTGGCTGCGGCGGCTGTCCAACACCGAGGTCGGGATGCTGATGCAGGAGGTCGACCTCTAGGGGCCGCGCTCCGAAGAGGGTTGTCCCCGACCCGCACCCCCTTTTATAGTCGCTGTGACTATTATCTTCCGGCGCAAGGTGCTCGCCACGCCGGGCTTCGTCGAGGCCGTCCCCGGCGCCGCCCGTCTCACCGGCGGCCCCCCAGCGCGTCCCCCAGGGCGAGTCCCGTGAGGGCACCTGTCGCGGCGCGCTTGGTGACGGTGGTCGTCGTGGTCATGCGGGGCGTCCTTCCGGGGTCGGCCGGAGCAGCGGCGGATGGAGGGTGGCGGCGGTGCCCGCGCGGTACAGAGCGGCGGGTTTGCCCCCGCGCACCGGCCGCTCCAGCCGCTTAGGGGTGAGCGGTCCCCGGTCCATGGCGGTACGCAGCCCCCGCCCGAGCGCGAGCGTCATCTGGGTGACCCTCGGGGAACTGCGACAGGTCTACGAGGCCGTCTGGGGCACCGCCCTCGACCGGCCCGACGTCCCGTCGATCCTCGCCGCGTTCGGCCCCTGGCGGGGGATGGACCTGCCGAGCCCGGCGATCGTCACCGACGCAGGAGTTCGTGGAGTGGTGGCGCTCGCCCGAGAACAACCGTGCGCCGGGCAACACCTGCCTCAGGGCCTGCCATCTGCTGGCCCGCGAGGACCGGCCCTGGCAGGACGCCGGCCAGATCGGCTCCAAGGGCTGCGGCGCCAACATGCGCGTCGCGCCGGTGGGTCTGGCCCCCGGCCTGAGTGACGAACAGCGGGCGGGTGCCGCCCAGTTGCAGGCGGCCCTGACCCACGGTCACCCCACCGCGCTCGCCGCCTCCGACCTCACCGCCCACGCCGTGCGGCTGCTCGCCCGGGGAGCCGAGCCGACCGGCCTGATCGGACTGCTGCGCTCCTACGCCTACGAGAACCGCACCCGCTACCACGAGTTCTGGCTCGGCGACCTGTGGAGCCGCGCCCAGGACCCCACCCCCGAGCACTTCATCGCCCGCGGCTGGGACGAGTGCCTGGAGATCCTCCGGCGTCTCCAGGACGCCGTGCGCACCGTCTCGCCGGAGACCGATCCGTGCCTGGCCACGGGCGAGGGCTGGATCGCCGAGGAGGCCCTGGCGACCGGCCTGCTCTGCTTCCTCCTGTTCGTCGACGAACCCCTCACCGCCCTGCGCCGCGCCGCCTGCACCGCGGGCGACTCCGACTCCATCGCCTGCCTCACGGGCGCCTTCGCCGGCGCCTACCTGGGCGCGGACGCCTGGCCGGCGGAGTGGGTGGACCGCATCGAGTACCGGGGTGAGCTGCTGGCGCTGGGAACGCTCTGGGACGCTTGACCGATGACCGACGTCCTGGACCTCGACCTGAGCCCGGTGATCGCCGAACAGCCCGGCCCGGTGCTGTTCGCCACCGTCTCCGGCGCCCATCTGTACGGCTTTCCGTCCCGTGACTCCGACGTGGACCTGCGGGGCGTACACCTGCTGCCCGCCGCCGATCTCGTCGGGCTGCGCGAACCGGATGAGACCCGGTCCAGGACGTGGGTCCGGGACGGCGTCGAGATGGACCTGGTCACGCACGACCTGCGCAAGTTCGCCCGCCTCATGCTGCGCCGCAACGGCTATGTGCTGGAACAGCTGCTGTCCCCGCTGGTCGTGCACACCACCGGCGCGCACCGGGAACTGGCCGCGCTCGTCCCGGGCGTCCTCACCCGTCACCACGCCCACCACTACCGGGGGTTCGCGCAGACCCAGTGGCGGCTGTTCGAGAGGACCGGTGAACTCAAGCCGCTGCTCTACACCTTCCGGGTGCTGCTCACCGGCATCCACCTCATGCGCTCCGGCGAGGTGCAGCCCCATCTGCCCACGCTCGCCGTGGAGGTGGGCGCCGCCCCGGACCGCCTGCCGGAGCTGATCGCCGCCAAGGCGGAGCGCGAACACGGGGACGCCGCCGTCGACCATGCACGAGTGCGGGCCGAGGTGGAGCGGCTGCACCGCCTGCTCGACGAGGCGCAGGCGACGTCAGCCCTGCCCGACGCCCCCACCGCGTACGACGCCCTGCACGACCTCGTCGTACGGATCCGCCTGGAGCGCTGAGGCGCGGCGGGTGCGCACGAGGAAGTCCTCGACCCGGCGGCGGTCGGGCCCCTCGGGCAGCGGGCTGCGCCGGAGGGCCCGCGCGCCCTCCTCCGCCAGCCGGGCCATCCGGGACTCCACCTCGGGCCAGGGAACCTCGCCGCGCTTCACCGCGAGCAGCGGTGCGCGGTCCTCGCCCACGTCGATCGTGAGGGTCCCGGTGCGAAGCAGGTCGCGGGCGCTGGTCAGCAGGCGGAGCAGGTGCATCGCGTGCTTCCAGCGCGGGGCGCCGTGGGTGCGGACGTCGGCGTCCAGCTTGCGGCGCTGGCCGTGGGCGTACCGGGTGAAGGTCTCGTGGACCCTGCGGGAGAGGAACGCCCCGCGCAGGGACAGCAGCTCGCGGCCGGTGGCGTCGGCGTACTCCACCAGCGGGGAGTGCAGGCACTCCAGGATGTTGGGGTTGGCGCGCAGGGCCAGCTCGCAGAAGCGCTCCAGCTCCCAGCTGAACTGTTCCTCGGCCGGTCCCTCGACGTGTGTCGGCGGCTTCTCGAAGCGCCAGAACAGGGGAGTGGGCGCGAGGAAGACGCCCCGGCGGTCGGTGTCGCTGTGGTCCGTGGCCAGACCGAAGGCACGGGAGCCCATGACGCAGGCGTAGATCGTGTGGTCGCCGACCAGGGTCTCGGGGCGCATGCCCCGGAGCGTACGTGGCCGGTCATGCCCTGCGGATGGAATTTCCCTCCACCGTGATCCGCTCCTCCGGCAGCGGTCTCGTCGCCGGGCCCTGCTCCACCGAGCCGTCGGTGATCGCGAACCGGCTGCCGTGACAGGTGCAGTTGATGCTGCCGTCCGCCACGTCGGCCACGACGCAGTTCTGGTGCGTGCAGATCGCCGAGAACGCCCTGAAGACCCCCTTCTCGGGCTGGGTCACGACGATCCCGTCGTCCCTGAGGACCGTGCCCCCGCCCACCGGCACGTCAGCGGTCGAGGTCAGCCCCTGACCGGCCGGGGCGTCCGGGGCGTCCGGGCCGGCGGTGTCCGACGAGGTGCCGCCCCCGCCGTCTTCCCCGCCGTCTTCCCCGCCGTCCGAGCCGCAGCCGGTGATCAGTGCCGCCGTGCCCGTCGCGAGCAGGACCGTGCGGCGCGTCGCGCGAGGGATCATGTCGTCAACTCCTGGAGATCGCGGTTCCCGCATCCTGACACCGAACGGGTCGAATGAGGAGCACAACGCGGGTAACCACCTGAAAGTGCGCACCTCGGCTGTCTCAGCGGGCGAGCGCCCGGCGCCGCCCCCGTGTGGCCTGACTACGCTGGACGACCGAACAGCTCACACGCACGTCAGCAAGGAGCATCGTCGTGGCGGTACGCGCGGTCCGGGGGGCCGTCCAGTTGGAACGGGACGAGTCCGGTCACATGGGGGAGCAGGTCGGCGCGCTGCTCACCGCCGTTCTGGAGCGCAACGGTCTGCACACCGACGACCTGATCAGCATCTGGTTCACGGCCACCCCCGACCTGCACTGCGACTTCCCGGCCGCCGCGGCCCGCAAGCTCGGCATCGTCGACGTCCCCCTGATCTGCGCCCAGGAGCTCGACGTCACGGGCGCCATGCCCCGTGTCGTCCGGGTCCTCGCCCACATCGAGTCCGACCGGCCCCGCGCCGACATCACGCACGTGTACCTCGGTGCCGCCGCCGCCCTGCGCAAGGACATCGCCCAGTGAGAACCGCACTCGTCATCGGCACCGGGCTCATCGGCACCTCGGCCGCCCTCGCCCTGTCCCAGCGGGGCGTCGCCGTCCACCTCGCCGACCACGACCCGGAGCAGGCCCGTACCGCCGCCGCGCTCGGCGCCGGTACGGACGAGGCGCCCGACGGCCCGGTGGACCTGGCGGTCGTCGCCGCCCCGCCCGCCCACGTGGCCGGCGTGCTCGCCGACGCCATGCGGCGCGGCGCGGCACGCGGCTACATCGACGTGGCCAGCGTCAAGGGCGGACCCCGCCGCGAGCTCGAGGCCCGCGGGCTGGACCTGACGTCGTACATCGGCACCCACCCCATGTCCGGCCGGGAGAAGTCCGGCCCGCTGGCCGCCAGCGGTGACCTCTTCGAGGGTCGCCCCTGGGTGCTCACCCCGGCCCGGGAGACCGACACCGAGGTGCTGAACCTCGCCCTGGAGCTGATCTCGCACTGCAGGGCCGTTCCCGTCGTCATGGACGCCGACGCCCACGACCGGGCCGTCGCCCTCGTCTCCCACATGCCGCACCTGGTGTCCAGCATGGTCGCCGCGCGCCTGGAGCACGCCGAGGAGGCCGCCGTACGGCTGTGCGGGCAGGGCATACGCGACGTGACCCGGATCGCGGCCTCCGACCCCCGGATGTGGATCGACATCCTGTCCGCGAACCCCGGTCCGGTCGCCGACCTGCTGACGGACGTCGCCGGTGACCTGGAGGAGACCGTGCGGGCCCTGCGCGCCCTGCAGTCCTCCGACGAGGGCGAGCGCCGCGAGGGCAGCACCGGCATCGAGGACGTGCTGCGCCGCGGCAACGCCGGCCAGATCCGCGTCCCCGGCAAGCACGGCACCGCGCCGCGCGTCTACGAGGTCGTGGCGGTGCTCATCGACGACCAGCCGGGCCAGCTGGCCCGCATCTTCGCCGACGCCGGCCGCGCCGGGGTCAACATCGAGGACGTCCGCATCGAGCACGCCACCGGACAGCAGGCCGGTCTCGTGCAGCTCATGGTGGAACCCAAGGCGGCGCCGGTCCTCACCGCGGGACTACGCGAACGGGGCTGGTCGATCCGGCAGTGACGGCCCGGTGCCCTTCCCCCGAAGGGCCGGATCGTCCGCTTGTCGGAGGGGTTCCGGGAGGCCGGTAATCTGGTGCGGGGCGTGTCCGCGCCCCGCACATCCCCCTCCACCGCACCAGGAAGGTGTTCCCCCGTGGAAAACGGCGCCGCCCAGCCCGTGATTGTCGCCATCGACGGCCCCTCCGGCACGGGCAAGTCGAGCACGTCGAAGGCCGTGGCGGCGCAGCTGGGCCTGAGCTACCTGGACACCGGCGCCCAGTACCGGGCGATCACCTGGTGGATGGTGAACAACGGCATCGACATAGAGGACCCCACCGCGGTCGCCGCCGTCGCCGGCAAGCCGGACATCGTCTCCGGCACCGACCCCCAGGGCCCCACCATCACGGTCGACGGCGTCGACGTGGCCGTCCCGATCCGCGAGCAGGACGTCACCTCCAAGGTCAGCGCGGTCAGCGCGGTGCCCGAGGTGCGCGCCCGGATCACCGAGCTCCAGCGCACGATCGCCTCCTCCGCCGACGGAGGCATCGTGGTCGAGGGCCGTGACATCGGCACCACCGTGCTGCCGGACGCCGATCTGAAGATCTTCCTCACGGCTTCGCCGGAGGCGCGCGCCGCCCGCCGCAGCGGCGAACTCAAGGGCGCCGACCTGCACACCACCCGTGAGGCCCTGATCAAGCGGGACGCGGCCGACGCCGGCCGCAAGACATCCCCGCTCGCCAAGGCCGGCGACGCGGTCGAGGTGGACACCACCGACCTCACCCTGCAGCAGGTCATCGAGTGTGTCGTCACGCTCGTCGAGGAGAAGCGGGCGGCGAAGTGACCGACGTCCCATCGGTGCGGGGCGCCGAGGTCGGGCGGCGCATCGGCGTCGGCCTGATGTACGGGCTGTTCAGGCCGCGTGTGCTGGGTGCCTGGCGGGTGCCCGCGGCCGGTCCGGTGATCTTCGCCGTGAACCACTCCCACAACATCGACGGTCCGATGGTCATGGGCGTGGCGCCCCGGCCGACGCACTTCCTGATCAAGAAGGAGGCGTTCATCGGTCCGCTCGACCCGTTCCTGACCGGCATCGGCCAGATCGAGGTCGACCGGCACAGCACCGACCGCACGGCGATATCCCGGGCGCTGGGCGTGCTGGAACAGGGCGGGGTCCTCGGCATCTTCCCCGAGGGCACCCGCGGCCAGGGCGACTTCGCCTCGATCCGCGCGGGGCTCGCGTACTTCGCCGTACGCGGCGGCGCGCCCGTCGTGCCCGTGGCCGTCCTGGGAAGTTCCGACCGGCCGGGACGGTTGGTCAAGGCACTGCCCCCGCTGCGCTCCCGCGTCGACGTCGTCTTCGGTGACCCCTTCGAGGCGGGCGACGGTAGCGGGAGACGTACGCGCAAGGCGCTGGACGAGGCGACCGAGCGCATTCAGAAGCAGCTCACCGCACACCTGGAAAACGCCAGGCGCCTCACCGGGCGCTGAGCGACACTTGAGTAGTGGATCACCCTGAACGCGGTGCTCCACCGATCACCACGATGAACGACGAGGTACGGACTTCATGAACGACCACATCCAGCCCGACGGCTCGGACGCGTACGAGGGTGCGCACGAGCACGACCACGGGGCGCTGGGCGATGCCGAGTTCGCGGAGTTCATGGAGCTCGCCGCGGAGGAGGGCTTCGACCTCGAGGACGTCGAAGGTGCCATCGAGGCCGCGGGCCACGGCCCGCTCCCGGTGCTCGCCGTCGTCGGCAGGCCCAATGTCGGCAAGTCGACCCTGGTGAACCGCATCATCGGCCGCCGCGAGGCGGTCGTCGAGGACAAGCCGGGCGTCACCCGCGACCGTGTCACCTACGAGGCCGAGTGGGCGGGCCGCCGCTTCAAGGTCGTCGACACCGGCGGCTGGGAGCAGGACGTCCTCGGCATCGACGCCTCCGTGGCCGCCCAGGCCGAGTACGCCATCGAGGCCGCCGACGCGGTCGTCTTCGTCGTGGACGCCAAGGTCGGCGCCACCGACACCGACGAGGCCGTCGTCCGGCTCCTGCGCAAGGCCGGGAAGCCGGTCGTGCTGTGCGCCAACAAGGTGGACGGCCCGAGCGGCGAGGCCGACGCGGCCTACCTGTGGTCCCTGGGCCTGGGCGAGCCGCACCCGGTCTCCGCCCTGCACGGCCGCGGCACCGGCGACATGCTGGACAAGGTCCTGGAGGCCCTGCCGGAGGCCCCGGCGCAGCGCTTCGGCACCGCGGTCGGCGGCCCCCGCCGCGTCGCCCTGATCGGCCGTCCCAACGTCGGCAAGTCCTCGCTGCTGAACAAGGTCGCGGGCGAGGAGCGGGTCGTCGTCAACGAGATCGCCGGCACCACCCGCGACCCGGTCGACGAGATGATCGAACTGGGCGGCAAGACCTGGAAGTTCGTCGACACGGCGGGCATCCGCAAGCGCGTCCACCTCCAGCAGGGCGCCGACTACTACGCCTCGCTGCGCACCGCCGCCGCCGTCGAGAAGGCCGAGGTGGCCGTCGTCCTCATCGACGCCGCCGAGTCGATCTCGGTGCAGGACCAGCGCATCGTCACCATGGCCGTGGAGGCGGGCCGCGCGCTCGTCCTCGCGTTCAACAAGTGGGACACCCTCGACGAGGAGCGCCGCTACTACCTGGAGCGGGAGATCGAGACCGAGCTCGGCCAGGCCGCGTGGGCGCCGCGGGTGAACGTCTCGGCGCGCACCGGCCGGCACATGGAGAAGCTGGTCCCGGCCATCGAGACGGCCCTGGCCGGCTGGGAGACCCGGGTGCCGACGGGCAGGCTCAACGCCTTCCTGGGCGAGCTGGTCGCCGCCCACCCGCACCCGGTGCGGGGCGGCAAGCAGCCGCGGATCCTGTTCGGCACGCAGGCGGGCACCAAGCCGCCGCGGTTCGTGCTGTTCGCCTCCGGTTTCATCGAGGCGGGCTACCGGCGCTTCATCGAGCGCCGGCTGCGGGAGGAGTTCGGCTTCGAGGGGACGCCGATCCACATCTCGGTGCGGGTGCGCGAGAAGCGCGGCCGGAAGAAGTAGCGCGCGACGGACACGGTGAAGGGGCGGCTCCCGAGGGAGCCGCCCCTTCACCGTGTCCGGTCAGGCACCTCTGCGCGGGGTCGGCGGCAGGCCGGCCGGCACGTGGTGCATCTCGGAGGCGTTCCGGCCGACCGTGCCGACCCGCTGCCACTGCGGTGGCCGGTCCTCGCCCTGGCCGGCGTCGTCCGCCCCCGTGCCGTGGGCGCCGTACGCACCGCTCACCAGGGAGGCGCCGAACGACCCCGGGCTGTGGCCGCCGTACGAGCCCGTACGGTGCGGGATGTTCCCGAAGGCGGTGAAGCCCAGCTCCTCCTCGCCGCTGCGGTCGCCCGGCAGCGAGCGGAAGGACTTGACGTACTCGGTGTACAGGGCGTCGTAGATCGGCGTGGCCGAGAGGCCGCTCCGGGAGTCCTGCGCCGGGCGCACGGGTGCGGGGACCGAGGCGAGGGACTGGCGGCGGGGAACGTCATATGCGTGCACGTATGTCCAAACGACCCCGCCCGACAAGGGATGCGGCCGCTTCGGGGCTTTCGCCGGCCGCGCACGGGCCGTACCCCGGCTGTCCCCCCGGTCGTGTCCCGGCGGGGCCGGTCAGATGCCGGCGAGCGGCAGGGCGGCGGCGACCAGCTTGCCGTTCGCCGCGGCCTTGTCCAGTGCGTCGCGCAGCAGGTCCTCGCGGGGCTGGCGGCCGATCGAGCCGACCGGGGCCGCGAACATCAGCACCTGCTGGTGCTTGTTGGCGGCCGCCCGCCAGCCGTCGGTGACCTGGAGCGGCTGGTGGGCCTGCCACCAGGCCACCGGACGGCCGCCGGCCGGGTTCGGCTGGAGCACGGCGTGCAGCTGGCCCGCGGCGAGCAGCACCGACCAGCCGTGCAGCACCGGCGGCACGGCCGCCAGCTCGGTCAGGGGCATGAAACCCTGCTCGATGAGCAACGGCAGGAAGTCGTCGCCGGCCCCGGGCGAACCGGGCCGTGCGACCGGCGCGGTCGGCTCGACGACCAGCGCCGGGTGCAACTCCCCGGCGATCAGGACCAGTCCGCTGGTCACCCCGAGCACGGCTTGCTCGGGGGTGACCCGCGCCGACTCCGGCTCCGGGCCACCGCCGATGGCCCGCACGGCACCCTGGAGCTGCTCCTCGGTGACCTGGACGACCTGCGAGGGCAGACAGGTGGCGTGGGCGAAGGCGAGCACGGCGGTCTCGTCCCCGACGAACAGCACGGTGCTGGTGCGCTCCTGTTCCGGGTCGCCCGGGGTGCGGCAGGAGGTGCAGTCGTAACTGCCCGGGGCGGACTCTCCGGCGAGCAGGCGGGCTGCTTCTTCGTCGCCGATCTCGGCGCGTACCTCGTCGCTGACGTCGAGCATGCGCGGCACGGGTGGCTCCCTCGGGATGCGGTGCGTGGCGAGGCCGGGTGGCTCCCGGCCCGTGGTCCGGGTGGGTCCCCGGCTCATGAAGAAGACAACGGGCGATCTGTGGCGGGAGTCACGCCCCAGAGCGAACGGAATCGAACCATCCAGCGCAGACGGTCACGACCGGTGTGGAATCGGCCTGGCACCGTCAACTGGCTGGGCGTGCAACGTCGTTCAGTGGGTGCGGTGACTCGCGGATCACTCGGACCCCCGGATGACAAATCCGGAAATCAGCGAATGAAGCGGGTGGCTGGAAATCGCCGATCCTCCGGGTGAGGGCTCGGCGTCGCCTCGGCGGGCACGGCTCAGCCGAGTTCGCCCGCCTCCCCGGCGAACACCACCGAGCCCCGGCGCAGTTCGTACACGTAGGCGGGACGGCCGTGCAGCGCGGACGGCAGCCGCTGCTCGGCGACGACCACGCACGCGTCGAGCGCGGCGAGGAGCGCGTACGTGCGGGCCGCCACCGCCGGCGACATGCCCTGGGCGGGCTCGTCGACGAGCACCACGCGCGGGCGCGCCAGCCAGACCCGGGACAGGGCCAGCATGCGCTGCTCCCCGCCGGAGAGGGTGCCCGCCCGGCGCCCCAGCAGGGGCCGGAGCCGCGGATAGGCGTCGAGGGCGGGTGCCGGGTCCGGGGCGGTGAGGGCGAGGTTCTCCCGCACGGTCAGCGAGCCGAACACGGCCCGCCGCTCCGGCACCAGGCACAGCCCGCGCCGGGCCCGCTCGTACGCCGGTACGCCCGTCACGTCCCGCCCGTCCCACCACACCGTGCCACCGGACAGCGGTACGGCACCGGCCAGCGCGCGCAGCACGGTCGTACGGCCGGAGCCGTTGCGGCCCAGCAGCACCGTCAGGCCGGGGCCCGGTGCGGTGAGGCTGACCCCGTGCAGGGCCTCCACAGGGCCGTACCGCACACGGGCGAGGCGCAGGGAGACGGTGGTCATGGGCCGGCCTCCTCCGCGAGGGCGGCCAGGACCCGGCCGGGGGGACCGGAGGCGACGATCCGGCCGGCCGTCATCAGGTGCACGACGTCGGCGAGGCCGGCCACCAGGTCGAGGTCGTGCTCGACGACCAGAAGCGCCGTCCCGTCGGCGGCCAGCGCCCTCAGCACCCGGGCCAGCGCGGCGACCTCGGCGGTGTCCAGACCCGCGGCGGGCTCGTCGAGCAGGAGCACGCGCGGGGCGGTGGCGAGGGCCCGCGCGAGTTCCACCCGGCGCAGGGCCCCGGTGGGCAGCCCGGCGGCCGGCCGCGCCCGGGCCGGCCCGTCCAGTCCGAAGAGGCGCAGCATCCGTTCCACCGCGCCCGGCCGGTACGGACGGCCCTGCTCGGCACCCACGCGCACGTTCTCCGTCACGGTCAGCGTGGGGAAGACCGCCAGCTGCTGGAACGTGCGGGCGACACCGAGCCGCGTGCGGGCCTGCGCGGACAGCCGCGTGATGTCCCGTCCCGCGAGCAGGACCGTCCCCCGCGCGGGCCTCACGGTCCCGGCCAGACAGTGGAACAGCGTGCTCTTGCCGGCCCCGTTGGGTCCGACGACCGCGGTCACCCGTCCCGCCGGCACCTCGATGTCCACTCCGTCCAGCACGGTGAACGCGCCGTGGCGCACGTACAGTCCACGGGCCTGGAGGAGCCCTTCG
>NZ_JFCB01000047.1 GCF_000725125.1 Streptomyces toyocaensis | reverse complement strand
TGCCCGGCCGCGTCGTACATGTACAGGGCGTGGTGGGCCACCTGGTTGGAGTGGCCGTACATGCCCATCCGGACGTCCCGCGCCTCGATCATCTCGTGGATGACACCGCCGTAGGAGCCCTTGAGGTCCGGGGAGGCCGTCTCGGGCGTGGACAGGTACGCGTCGAGCTTGTCCCCGAGTCCCTTGCGCCCGCCGTACAGGTTGGCCAGACCGCGGCTGTCCTGCGCGGCGGTGAAGGCATAGCCCCAGCCGTTGGTCTCGGTGTAGTCGTGGCCCCACACGCGCGGGTCGTACTTCGACGACTGCACCCGCCAGTCTCCCTCGGCGTCCTTGCCCTGGAAGAAGCCGGCCTCGGAGTCGAAGAGGTTGACGTAGTCGCGGGCGCGGTCGAGGAAGTACGCGGACTCCTCCTTGTAGCGCTTCTCGCCCGTCCTCTTGTGCAGGGCCTCGCCCATCTTCGCGATGCCGTAGTCGTTGAGGAAGCCCTCCAGCGCCCAGGACAGGCCCTCGTGCGTCTCGGTGCTCGTGTAGCCGAGGAAGGGCGAGGTGGCCATGCCCTTGCGGCCCACACCGGACGAGGGCGGCACGACGGTGGCGTTCTTCACCGCCGCGTCGTACGCAGCCTCCGCGTCGAAGTCGACGCCCTTGACGTACGCGTCGGCGAACGCGACGTCCGAGGAGGTGCCGGTCATCAGGTCGGCGTAGCCGGGGGAGGACCAGCGGGAGGTCCAGCCGCCGTCCTTGTAGTGCTGCACGAACCCGTCGACCAGCTCACCGGCCTTGGACGGCGTGAGGAAGGAGTACGCCGGCCAGGTGGTCCGGTAAGTGTCCCAGAAGCCGTTGTTGACGTACACCTTGCCGTCCACGATCTTGGCGCCGGTGTGCGTCGGGGTGTCCGGCTGGGGCATCTTCGAGAAGGGCGAGGCGTACTTGTCCTTCCCGTCGACCTTCTCGAAGCCCGAGTTCGGGTAGAGGTACAGCCGGTAGAGGCTGGAGTAGAGCGTCGTCAGCTGGTCCGGCGTGGCACCCTCGACCTCGACCTTGCCGAGGATGCTGTCCCACTGGCGCTGGGCGCTCCTCTTGACCGCCTCGAAGTCGCGGCCCCCGGGGATCTCCTGGCGCAGGTTGTCCTCGGCCTGCTCGACACTGATCAGCGAGGTGGCCAGGCGCAGCGTGACCCGACGGTCGTCGCCCGCGTCGAACCGCAGATGGCCCTTGACACCGCTGGAGGCGCCGTCGGTGACCTTCTTGTCGAACTCGCCGTACACGAACATCCGGGTCGCGCCCGTGGACAGCCCGGACTTGACGTCCGAGTAGCCGCTGAAGGTCCCGTTCTCCCTGTCGAGGGTCAGACCGGCCTCGTCGGTCACGTTGTCGAACAGCACGCTCGCGTCGTCACCGGGGAAGGTGAAGCGCATCATCGCGGCGTGGTCCGTCGGCGCCATCTCGGCCTTCACGCCGTTCTCGAACCGCACCCCGTAGTAGTACGGCCTGGCCGTCTCGTTCTCGTGCCGGAAGGCCAGTTCGCGGGCGTCCCGGCCGGTGTCCGGGGTGCCGGAGGCGGCCGAGGGCATCACCTGGAAGGTCTGCCGGTCGCCCATCCAGGGGCTGGGCTCGTGACTCGCGCTGAAGGCCTGGATCGTGGGGAGGTTGTCCGCGTTGTTGCCGCGGGCGTAGTCGTAGAGCCAGCTCAGCGATCCGGCGTTGGTGACCGGGGTCCAGAAGTTGAACCCGTGCGGCACGGCGGTCGCGGGGAAGTTGTTGCCGCGTGAGAAGCCGCCGCTGGAGTTGGTGCCCCGGGTCGTCACCGCGTAGTCGGAGAGATGGGCCTTCGGGCGCTCGGGCTTCACCGGCTTCAGCGCCACGTCGTCCAGCCAGCCGCGGAACTTCGCCGGGCCCTCGGGGGAGTCGTACGCCACCAGGATCCGGTCGACGGTCCTGCCCGCGGCCACCGAGCCGATCCGGGAGAGCACGTTGTTCCACTGGTTGACGTAGAGGACCTTCGAGGCGCCCTGTCCCCGCGGGGTCAGCGGAAACCCGTGCTGGTCGGTGGCGCCCAGATCGCTCAGGTACGTGCCGTCGGTGAAGGCGAGGTCGACGGAGACGTGGGTGGCGTCGTAGTCGAGGTCGCCGTCCGCCATCGACGGGAGGACGCGGTACGACAACTGGGTGTCCCGCCCGACCTTGACGTCGACGTCGAACACCTTGTTGTACGAGTACGCGCGTCCGTCGGCGGTGTGCCGGCCGGCGTACCGCAGCGCCCGCTTGCCGGTGAACCCGGCGCCCGACTTCGCCGTGGGCGAGCCGGTCGGGCCGCGGTCGACCAGCGAGAGCATGTCCTGCGGAACGGGCGCCTCGTCGTCGCCGGTCGAGAACTGGACGTCGGCGAGCTGGAGTATGCCGCCACTGCCGTTCTTCGTGATCTCCAGCCGGAAATGCCGGTACTCGGCGACGGCGGAGGCGTCGATGTCGTAGATCCTGGTCTGGAAGCGCTCCGCGAACGTCTCGCCCGAGCGGGTGTCGAGGGTCGTCCATTCCTCGCCGTCGGTGGAGCCCTTGAGGGTCCAGTCCCTCGGATCCCGCTCGGCGGCGTCGTTGGCGGACGTGAGGGCGTAACGGACCGCCTTCACGGGGGAGTCCAGGTCGAACTCCACCCAGCCGGTGGGCTCGAAGGCCAGCCACTTGCTGCTCGGCTCGCCGTCGACGAGGTTCTCCTTCACCTCCCCGCCGCCGGTGTTCTCCGCACTCGCACGGACGTCCGTCACCCGGTCGGTGACGTTGCCCGGTATGCCGGAGCTGTATCCGCCGTCCACGCCCGAGGCGCGCTTCCCGCCGCCCGGTGTGGTGTCCACGGTGTTCAGCCAGTCGGGGGCGGGGTCCCCCGACTCGAACGACGACGCGAACTCACGGTCCGCCTCCGGCGGTGCCTGGGGCAGGGCGACCGCGACGCCCTGTGAGCCCGCGGCCAGAGCGAAGGCGGTCGCCGCGACGACCGCCGTGCTCCATCTGTGCCGAACCCTGTGTTGCATGCGCGAGCACCTTCCCTGCGCTGGACAACGTTGTCAACTCCACTGCGCAAGGAACAGTAGTGGGTCAAGTGGCCCATGGTGTCAAGGGGTTGATTGTGGCATTCGGGACCCTCGGCGGGGACTTTTCCGTTGTGGAACATGCCGGACGCTCGCATTTCCGTGAGGTCTCAACTCGGAAAAGACGTGCGGGGAACCTTGCATTCGATCTTGCTCCGTCGGCGTGAAGTGGACTATACCTGTCGGCACTCCGGGGCATCTTCACCGCACCCGACCCGTACCAGCCGCACTTCCTGCACGACCCAGCTTGACCCGAACGCGGTGCCGGGAAGGATCCGGTTCACCGCCTGAGTCCTGGAGAAGGCGAGGACTTGAGCATGGGATCCACTTCCGCCGAGAACCACGGCACCGGCGACAACGGCACGAGCGGCGTGGGACGCCGCGCACTGATCAGGCGGTCCGCCGCGCTCGGCCTGCTGTCCGTACCCACGATGAGCTTCCTGTCCGCGTGCGCCAGCGGCGGCGGTGAAGAACAGGAAAAGGCCAAATCGGGCAAGAAGACCGAGAAGAACCCGCTCGCGGTCAACGACACCGCGCAGATGGAATTCGTCCTGTTCGACGGCGGTTTCGGCAAGGAGTACGCCGAGGACGCGGTGAAGGTCTACGAGAAGAACTTCCCCAAGGCGAAGGTCAAGTTCTCTGCGACCCAGAAGATCCAGTCGACCCTGCAGCCGAGGTTCAACCAGGGCAATCCGCCCGACCTCATCGACAACTCCGGCGCCGAGCAGATGGACATGGGTGTCCTGGTCGGCAAGAAGCAGCTCGCCGACCTCACCCCGCTGCTGGACGCCCCGTCGTACGACGACCCGAGCAAGAAGGTCCGGGACACGCTGCGCCCCGGCATCGTGGAGATGGGCCAGTTCGACGGCGACCCGGTCTGGATCATGTACTACGCCTACACGGTCTACGGCGTCTGGTACTCGCAGAAGGCCCTGGACTCGCTCGACGAGCAGTACCCGGAAACCTGGGACCAGATGCTCGCAGTCTGCGAGAAGGCCAAGAAGAAGGGCATGGCGGGCTGGACGTACGCGGGCAAGTACCCCTACTACGTCCCGTTCTCGCTCTACCCGATGATCGGCAAGGTCGGCGGCCGGGAAGTCCTCGACGCCATCGACAACCTGGAACCGGGAGCCTGGAAGCACCCCGCCGTCAAGACCTGCTTCGAGGCCTACTACGAGCTCTACAAGAAGGGCTACATCCTCAAGGGCACCCCGGGTCTGGACCACATCCAGTCGCAGACCGCCTGGGCGCAGGGCAAGGCGCTGTTCCTCCCGAACGGCTCCTGGGTGGAGAACGAGTCCGCGAAGGTCATCCCCGCCGACTTCGACCTCGCGGTCTCGGCGCCCACCGGAATCGACTCCTCCGACAAGCTGCCCTTCGGCACCATCTGGGCCTCCGGCGGTGAGCCGTTCATCGTGCCGGCCAAGGCGAAGAACGGCGCGGGCGGCATGGAGCAGCTGCGCATCATGCTGAGCGAGGAGTCCTCCAAGAACTTCACCAGCAAGGTGAAGTCCCTGACCGCGTTCAACGGCGGCACCGACGGCATCGAGCTCACCCCGGGCCTGAAGTCCGGTGTCGCGGCGCTGGACAAGGCCGGCGAGAACGTCGTGAACCCGCGCCTGCAGGACTGGTACGTGCAGCTCCAGAAGGAGAAGATCGGTGTGTCCGGGCTCGGCGAGATGATGGCGGGCCGCATCACCCCTGTCGAGGCCATCAAGAAGATCCAGGGCTTCGCCGACGAGGCGGCCAAGGACTCGTCGATCAAGCACTACAAGCACCAGTGAGGATCCGTCACCAGGGCCTGTCCGGCGCGCACGCGCCGGGCCGGCCCTGGCGGCACCCGCGCACAGATCGGGGTCGGTAGCAATGCAGCACGGCAAGTACCGGTTCATCGTGGGGTTCCTGACGGTTCCCCTCGGGCTGTACGCGCTCTTCGTCATCTGGCCGTTCATCCAGTCGATCTACTACTCCTTCACGGACTGGACCGGTCTGAGTCCCGACTTCTCCATGGTCGGATTCGACAACTACGAACGGATGCTGGACGACGACATCTTCTGGAAGTCGCTGCAGCACAGCCTGTTGTTCGCCCTGCTGCTGCCGGTGGTGACGATCGGCCTTGCCCTGTTCCTCTCCTTCATGATCAACGTGGGCGGCCGGCGGCGCCGCGGCGGCCCGGTGATCTCCGGGGTCCGCGGCTCCGCGTTCTACAAGATCGTCTACTTCTTTCCTCAGGTGCTCTCGATCGCCATCGTCGCCCTGCTGTTCGCGTTCGCGTACAACCCGGACAGCGGTGCGATCAACTCGGTGCTGCGGGCGGTCGGGCTCGACGACGTCCAGCCGCTGTGGCTGGGCGATCCGGACCTCGCCCTGTGGGCCGTGATGGGGGTGCTCGTCTGGTCCACGGTCGGATTCTTCGTGGTCCTGTTCTCCGCAGGTATGGCGTCCATCCCGGCGGATCTGTACGAGGCCGCGCTGCTCGACGGCGCCAACCGCGTGACCACCTTCTTCCGCGTCACGCTGCCGCTGCTGTGGGACACCGTCCAGTCCGGCTGGGTGTACATGGGCATCCTCGCCCTGGGCGCCGAGTCGTTCGCGGTCGTACAGATCATGACGACCGGACCCGGCGGCCCCGACTACTCGACCACCGTCATGGTCCTGTACGTGTACCAGAAGGCGTTCCGTGACGGTCAGGCCGCCTACGCCACCACCATCGGTGTCGCCCTCCTCGTCGTCACGCTGGCTTTCGCCGCCGTCGTGATGAAGCTGGGGCGGCGCGAGCGGCTGGAGTACTGATGAAGACGACCGAGCCCCCCGCCCCCGTACCGGCCGAGTCCGGTGTCACCGTCACCAAGGCCGCCGTTCTGAGCGGCGAGCCTGTGCGGGAGAAGAGAGAGGGCACCGTCCTCAATGTCTTCTCGCACGGAATTCTCGTGGTCTGGGCGATCATGGTCGTCATGCCGCTGGTGTGGGCGGTGATGACGTCCTTCAAGGACGACGCCTCCATCTTCGGCTCGCCCTGGTCGCTGCCGGACACACTGCACTTCGACAACTGGTCGCGTGCCTGGACCCAGGCCCATATGAGTGACTACTTCCTGAACACCGTTCTGGTGGTCGGCGGCTCACTCGTCGGCACGCTCGTGCTGGGTTCGATGGCGGCCTATGTGCTGGCCCGCTTCGATTTCCCGGGCAACCGCTTCATCTATTACCTGTTCATCGGCGGCATGGGCTTTCCGGTCATGCTCGCCCTGGTCCCGTTGTTCTACGTCGTCAACAACATGGGACTGCTGAACACGATCCACGGGTTGATCCTGGTCTACATCGCGTACTCACTGCCCTTCACGGTGTTCTTCCTGACCGCGTTCTTCCGGACGCTGCCCAGTTCCGTGGCGGAGGCCGCGTTCGTGGACGGGGCCTCGCACACCAGGACGTTCTTCCAGATCATGCTTCCGATGGCCAAGCCCGGTCTGATCAGTGTGGGCATTTTCAACTTCCTGGGGCAGTGGAACCAGTACATGCTGCCCACCGTGCTCAACACGGACGAGGACAAGCACGTCCTCACCCAGGGCCTGGTGCAGCTGGCCGTCAGCCAGGGTTACAAGGGCGACTGGTCCGGACTGTTCGCCGGCCTCGTCATGGCGATGCTGCCCGTGCTCGCCGCGTACATCGTCTTCCAGCGTCAGGTGGTGCAGGGCCTCACCGCGGGGGCCCTGAAGTAACGCACCGGAACCGCTTCCGCACACGCCGCTCCCGTCCCTGGGAGCGGCGTCCGTGTGTGTGTCCATGCACCCGGAAACGGTTCAACCTCTTGACGGGAGGCGACCCGAACGGCTCAGCTTAGAGTTCACTAGTTGGACATAGGGGCCTCGCCGAAGCGGCCCCGCGCGCAGGAGGTCGTCGTGGAGACTCCGGGGTCGCAGTCGTCGCTGCACCGAGCCAACCTGGAGCGGGTCGTCCGAGCAGTACGTCTTGCGGGTTCCCTCACCCAGGCCGAGATCGCGAGGACGACCGGCCTGTCCGCTGCCACGGTCTCCAACATCGTCCGGGAACTGAAGGACAGCGGAACGGTCGAGGTCACGCCCACCTCGTCGGGCGGACGCCGGGCCCGCAGCGTCTCGCTGAGCGGGGACGCCGGCATCGTCATCGGGGTGGACTTCGGGCACACCCACCTGCGGGTCGCGGTCGGCAACCTCGCCCACCAGGTGCTCGCCGAGGAGTCCGAGCCGCTGGATGTGGACGCCTCCTCGTCACAGGGCTTCGACCGGGCGGAACAGCTGGTCAGCCGGCTGATCGAGGCCACCGGGGTGGACCGCGCCAAGATCGCCGGCGTGGGTCTCGGCGTGCCCGGTCCGATCGATGTGGAGTCCGGCACCCTCGGCTCTACCGCGATCCTGCCCGGCTGGACCGGCACCAAGCCCGCCGAGGAGCTGCGGGGGCGGCTCGGCGTGCCGGTGCACGTGGACAACGACGCCAACCTGGGCGCCCTCGGCGAGATGGTCTGGGGCAGCGGCCGGGGCGTGCGCGACCTGGCCTACATCAAGGTCGCCAGCGGTGTCGGCGCGGGTCTGGTGATCAGCGGCAAGATCTACCGGGGCCCGGGCGGCACCGCGGGCGAAATCGGGCATATTACACTCGATGAATCCGGCCCCGTGTGCCGCTGCGGCAACCGCGGCTGCCTGGAGACCTTCACGGCCGCGCGCTACGTGCTCCCGCTGCTCCAGCCCAGCCACGGCACCGATCTGACGATGGAGGGCGTCGTCAGGATGGCGCGGGACGGTGACCCGGGCTGCCGTCGGGTGATCGCCGACGTCGGCCGCCACATCGGCAGCGGAGTCGCCAATCTCTGCAACCTGCTGAACCCGAGCCGGGTCGTTCTCGGCGGCGATCTCGCCGAGGCCGGCGAGCTCGTGCTCGGGCCGATCCGGGAGTCCGTCGGCCGCTACGCGATCCCCAGTGCGGCGCGTCAACTGTCCGTTCTTCCAGGGGCACTTGGGGGCCGTGCGGAGGTGCTCGGGGCACTCGCCCTCGCGCTCAGCGAAATGGGCGATTCGACCCTTCTGGACGGTACTGCGACGGGGTCCCTCGCCGTGGCCGGCTCTGCCTTCACTTAGAGAACGGATGGCACCGTTGCCATCTCGTTAAGGATTTACTTCTTGACGTCGCACGTGTGGCCGAGTTGACTTCCAGCCACCTCGGCCGCAACGACGCGGCCTCGTCAGGGAGGTTTCTGAATGAACACGCGTATGCGTCGTGCTGCTATCGCCATTGCCGCGGGTGCCATGGCCGTCTCGCTCGCTGCCTGCGGCAGCGCCGAGGAGGCGGGCGACAAGAAGGACAACGGCGGCTCCGCCGCCAAGGGCGATGACATCAAGGTCGGTCTGCTCCTTCCGGAGAACCAGACCGCGCGGTACGAGAAGTTCGACAAGCCCTTGATCGAGAAGAAGGTCAAGGAGCTGACGAACAACAAGGGCGAGGTCGTCTACGCCAACGCCAAGCAGGACGCCAGCCTGCAGAACCAGCAGGTCGACACGATGGTGACCAACAAGGTCGACGTGCTCATCGTGGACGCGGTGGACTCCAAGGCCATCGCCGGCTCGGTGAAGAAGGCCAAGGACGCCGGCATCCCGGTCGTGGCCTACGACCGCCTCGCCGAGGGCCCGATCGACGCCTACACCTCGTTCGACAACGTGACCGTCGGCAAGACCCAGGGCGAGGCCCTCCTCGAGGCCCTGGGCGACAAGGCCAAGGACGGCCAGATCGTCATGATGAACGGGTCCTCCACCGACCCGAACGCCGCCATGTTCAAGCAGGGCGCGCACTCCGTCCTCGACGGCAAGGTGAAGGTCGGCCGCGAGTACGACACCAAGGAGTGGAAGCCGGAGAACGCCAACGCCAACATGGAGGGCGCCATCTCCGCCCTCGGCAAGGACAAGATCGTCGGCGTCTACTCCGCCAACGACGGCATGGCGGGCGGCATCATCACCGCCCTGAAGGCCGCGGGCATCGACGACATCCCGGTCACCGGCCAGGACGCCGAACTCGCGGGTGTGCAGCGCATCGTCACCGGTGAGCAGTACATGAGCGTCTACAAGCCCTACCCGCAGGAGGCGGACGTCGCCGCGGAGATGGCCGTCCTGCTCGCCCAGGGCAAGTCGCTCGACTCCCTCGCCAAGGACAAGGTCGACAGCCCCACCACCAAGGCCGTCCCCTCCGTCCTCGTCCCGGTCGTGTCGCTGACCCAGAAGAACATCAACGACACCGTGATCAAGGACGGCATCTACACCGTCCAGGAGATCTGCACGGACAAGTACAAGGCCGCCTGCGACAAGATCGGCCTCAAGTAAGCAGTCCCCGAGTCCCGTGACACACGAGGGAGTCCGTGACCCGGACTCCCCGGCGGGACCGACTGCCACGCGCTTCCGCCGGCGCCCCGCACACATCAGCCCCGCAAGCTACGCGGGGCGCCGGACGGAACATCCCCCCGAAAACTTCTGCACAACCTCCCGCCGGGTCAGGCGGCGAAGGAGATGGTTCACGTGTCCGCTACGCCCGTGCTGGCGTTGCGCGGGGTCTCCAAGCGGTTCGGTGCCGTCCAGGCGCTCACCGACGTAGAGCTTGAGGTCCACGCCGGTGAGGTGGTCGCCCTGGTGGGCGACAACGGTGCCGGAAAGTCCACGCTGGTCAAGACGATCGCCGGCGTGCACCCCATCGATGAGGGCGTCATCGAGTGGGACGGCAAGGCCGTCCAGATCAACAGGCCGCACGACGCCCAGAACCTGGGCATCGCGACGGTCTACCAGGACCTCGCGCTGTGCGACAACATCGATGTCGTCGGCAACCTCTACCTGGGCCGGGAGCTGCGCAGGCGCGGCGTCCTGGACGAGGTCGAGATGGAGCGCCGCTCCCGCGAGCTCCTGGACACGCTGTCGATCCGCATCCCCAGCGTCCGGATCCCGATCGCCTCGCTCTCCGGCGGTCAGCGCCAGGTGGTGGCGATCGCCCGGTCCATGCTCGGCGAGCCCAAGCTGGTGATCCTCGACGAGCCCACCGCCGCCCTCGGCGTCGAGCAGACCGCGCAGGTCCTCGACCTGGTCGAGCGGCTGCGCGAGCGCGGTCACGCGGTCATCCTCATCAGCCACAACATGGCCGATGTGAAGGCCGTGGCGGACAAGGTCGCCGTCCTGCGTCTCGGGCGCAACAACGGCGTCTTCGAGGTCAAGTCGACCTCGCAGGAAGAGATCATCTCCGCCATCACGGGCGCCACGGACAACGCCGTGACCCGTCGTGCGGCGCGCACCAATGGGGAGATCAAGAAGTGAGCACCGAAAAAGTGAGCACCGGTAAGACGTCCGCCGAGGACCACGCCGTGGAGAACCCCGAGGCGGCGGCCGCCGCGGTCACCGTGGTCGACCCCCGGCTGCTGGTCCGCGAACAGGGCTTCCTGGGCTACTGGAACGAGTTCAAGCGGAAGATGAAGGCCGGTGACCTCGGCTCCCTCCCCGTCGTGGTCGGCCTGCTGATCATCTGGGCCATCTTCACCAGCCTGAACCCCAACTTCTTCACCGCCGGCAACTTCTCCGACATGTCCGTCGCGATGGTCGGCACGGGCATGATCGCCGTCGGTATCGTCTTCGTCCTGCTGCTCGGCGAGATCGACCTGTCGGTCGGCTCGGTCAGCGGTGTCGCGGGCGCGGCCTTCGCGGTCATGAGCGTCACCCACGGGATGAACGAGGTGCTGGCCCTGGTGCTGGCGATCCTCACCGGCACGGTGGCCGGCGCCCTCCACGGCTTCATCTTCGCCCGGATCGGCGTCCCGGCCTTCGCCGTGACCCTGGCCGGCCTGCTGTTCTGGCAGGGCTTCATGCTGCAGATCCTCGGCAGCAACGGCACGATCAACCTCGACTCCGAGGGCCTGGTCGTCAAGCTGACCAGCTACTACTTCTCGGACGTGGCCGCCGCGTACGGCCTGGCGATCGTCGCGACCGTGGGGTACTTCCTCCTGGCCTTCTTCGACAACCGCCGCCGCGAGGCCGCCGGGGTCCCGTCCCGGCCGCTGAACGAGATCATCGTGCGGACCGTGCTGCTCGCGGTCCTGGCGTTCGTCGTCGCGATCGTCTTCAACCAGTACAAGGGCCTGCCGCTGGCCGTGGTGATCTTCCTCGCCTTCCTGGTCCTCACGGACTTCGTGCTGCGCCGCACCGCGTACGGCCGCAAGGTCTTCGCGCTCGGCGGCAGCGTCGAGGCGTCCCGCCGCGCCGGCATCAACGTGGAGATGGTGCGGATCTCGGTCTTCGCGATCGCCGGTACCTTCGCCGCGATCGGCGGCCTGTTCGTCGCCTCGAAGATCGCCTCCGCGAACCAGGGCGCGGGCACCGGTGAGTTCCTGATGAACGTCATCGCCGCGGCCGTCATCGGTGGTACGTCCCTCTTCGGCGGCCGTGGCCGCACGTGGGACGCGCTGCTCGGTGTGATGGTGATCATCTCGATCACGTACGGCCTGGCGCTGGAGGGCATCGCCTCGCCGGTGCAGTACATGATCACCGGTGGTGTGCTGCTGGCGACGGTCGTCATCGACGCGGTGACCCGGAAGACGCAGAAGACGGCGGGGCGCGCGTAGGGGGGCGACTGCGGGTCCGCTCGGGCTGATCGCGCCCACGCGGCGGAGCCGCACCTCGACCCGGCCCCGCGCCCCTCGGGTGCGTTGCTGTGGCCCGGCGCCTCACAGGTGCCGGGCCACAGCCTTGTCGTAGGACCCGTGCATCCGGGGTACTGCTGATCGGGTGATGCACGACGCACCGCCCGGAGACCGTTCGGTGGAGCGGAAGATTAGACTCGACCCGCCCGGCAACAGCTCGATCAGCTCTACTGCAAGGAGGCACGGGTGCCGCTGCTGACCCGCATCAGGGGACCGCGCGATCTGGACCGGCTCAGCCCGGAGGAGCTCGACCAGCTGGCCGGGGAGATCCGGACCTTCCTCGTCGACGCGGTCTCCAAGACCGGCGGCCACCTCGGCCCCAACCTCGGTGTGGTGGAGCTGACCATCGCCCTGCACCGGGTCTTCGAGTCGCCCAAGGACAAGGTGCTCTGGGACACCGGACACCAGTCCTACGTGCACAAGCTGCTGACCGGCCGGCAGGACTTCTCCAAGCTGAAGATGAAGGGCGGCCTGTCCGGCTACCCCTCGCAGGCCGAGTCCGAGCACGACGTCATCGAGAACAGCCACGCCTCCACCGTGCTCGGCTGGGCCGACGGCATCGCCAAGGCCAACCAGATCAAGCGGCGCGACAGCCACGTCGTCGCGGTCATCGGCGACGGCGCGCTGACCGGCGGCATGGCCTGGGAGGCGCTGAACAACATCGCCGACGCCAAGGACCGCCCGCTCGTCATCGTCGTCAACGACAACGAGCGCTCCTACTCGCCGACCATCGGCGGCCTCGCCAACCACCTGGCGACCCTGCGCACCACCGACGGCTACGAGCGCTTCCTGACCCGCACCAAGGACCTCCTGGAGCGCACCCCGGTCGTCGGCCAGGCCCTCTACGACACCCTGCACGGCGCCAAGAAGGGCCTGAAGGACTTCATCGCCCCGCAGGGCATGTTCGAGGACCTCGGCCTGAAGTACGTCGGCCCCATCGACGGCCACGACATCGAGGCCCTGGAGTCCGCGCTGGCCCGCGCCAAGCGCTTCAACGGCCCGGTGATCGTCCACTGCCTCACCGAGAAGGGCCGCGGCTACCAGCCCGCCCTCCAGGACGAGGCGGACCGCTTCCACGCCGTGGGCAAGATCCACCCCGACACGGGCCTGCCGATCGCCACCGCGGGCGCCGACTGGACCTCCGTCTTCGGCGAGGAGATGGTCAGGCTCGGGGAGGAGCGCGAGGACGTCGTCGCCATCACCGCCGCGATGCTCCAGCCGGTCGGCCTCGACAAGTTCGCCAAGCGCTTCCCCGACCGGGTCTACGACGTCGGCATCGCCGAGCAGCACGGCGCCGTCTCCGCCGCGGGCCTGGCCCACGCCGGGGTGCACCCCGTCTTCGCCGTGTACGCCACCTTCCTGAACCGCGCCTTCGACCAGGTGCTGATGGACGTGGCCCTGCACAAGTGCGGCGTCACGTTCGTGCTCGACCGGGCCGGCATCACCGGCACCGACGGCGCCTCCCACAACGGCATGTGGGACATGTCGATCCTCCAGGTCGTCCCCGGGCTGCGGCTGGCCGCCCCCCGCGACGCCGACCAGGTCCGCGCCCAGCTGCGCGAGGCCGTCGACGTCGAGGACGCCCCCACCGTGGTGCGGTTCTCCAAGGGCGCCGTCGGGCCCGCCGTGCCCGCCGTGGGCCGCGTCGGCGGCATGGACGTGCTGCGCGAGCCCGGCACCGACGCCCCCGACGTCCTGCTGGTGTCCGTGGGCGCCCTGGCCCCGATGTGCCTGGAGATCGCCTCCCTCCTCGACCGGCAGGGCATCTCCACCACCGTCGTCGACCCGCGCTGGGTCAAGCCCGTCGACGAGGCGATGGCGCCGCTCGCCGAGAAGCACCGCGTCGTCGTCACCGTGGAGGACAACTCCCGCGTCGGCGGTGTCGGCTCCACGATCGCCCAGGCGCTGCGCGACGCCGGGGTGGACGTACCGCTGCGCGACTTCGGCATCCCGCCGCGCTTCCTCGACCACGCCTCCCGCGCCGAGGTCATGGCCGAGATCGGCCTGACCGCCCCCGACATCGCCCGTCAGGTGACCGGCCTGGTGGCGAAGCTCGACGGGCGGTACGAGCGGTCCTCCGTCGACGCGGTGGAGCCGGCCCGCGACTGAACGGACGTCCACGCGTCGCCCGGACGGGCCGCGCGTGCCACTGTGAGGAGTGGCGCGCGCGGCCCGTCTGCGTGAAAGCGCCCGCGCCGGGGCATACGAGCTACGCCCCCTCTCGATCATGTCGAGGACGACAAGCGTGGGAGGTACCCGTGACAAGCCCCCTCTTCCGGACGAAGAAGGTGGAGCAGTCCATCCGCGACACCGAGGAACCCGAGCACGCGCTCAAGAAATCGCTGTCCGCGCTGGATCTGACCGTCTTCGGCGTCGGTGTCATCATCGGCACCGGCATCTTCGTCCTCACCGGTACGGTCGCGAAGAACAACGCCGGGCCGGCCACGGCCCTGGCCTTCGTGGTGGCCGGTGTCGTCTGCGCGCTCGCCGCGCTCTGCTATGCCGAGTTCGCCTCCACCGTCCCGGTGGCGGGTTCCGCCTACACGTTCTCCTACGCCTCCCTGGGGGAACTGCCCGCGTGGATCATCGGCTGGGACCTGGTCCTGGAGTTCGCGCTCGGCACGGCGGTGGTGGCCGTCGGCTGGTCGGGCTACATCCAGTCGCTCATGGACAACGCGGGCTGGCAGATGCCCGCCGCGCTGGGCAGCCGGGAGGGCTCCGACGTCTTCGGGTTCGACATCCTCGCCGCCGCCCTGGTGCTGGTGCTGACCGGCATCCTCGTCCTCGGCATGAAGCTGTCCGCCCGCGTCACCTCGATCGTCGTGGCGATCAAGGTGATCGTCGTCCTCGTGGTGATCGTCGCGGGGGCCTTCTTCATCACCGCCGACAACTACGACCCGTTCATCCCGGGCTCGGAGCCGGTACCCGCGGGTGACAGCCTCAATTCGCCGCTCATCCAGCTGATGTTCGGCTGGGCCCCGGCGAACTTCGGGGTGATGGGCATCTTCACCGCCGCCTCGGTGGTGTTCTTCGCGTTCATCGGTTTCGACATCGTCGCCACGGCCGCCGAGGAGACGAAGAACCCGCAGCGCGACATGCCCCGCGGCATCCTCGGCTCCCTGTTCATCTGCACCGTGCTGTACGTCCTGGTGTCGATCGTCGTCACCGGCATGCAGAACTACCGGGACCTGTCCGTGGACGCCCCGCTCGCCGACGCCTTCAAGGCCACCGGGCATCCCTGGTTCGCGGGCTTCATCAGCTTCGGCGCCGCCGTCGGCCTGACGACCGTCTGCATGATCCTGCTGCTCGGCCAGACGCGCGTCTTCTTCGCGATGAGCCGCGACGGACTGCTGCCCCGGTTCTTCTCCCGGGTCCACCCCCGGTTCAGGACGCCGCACCGGCCGACCATCCTGCTCGGTGTCCTCATCGCGGTCCTCGCGGGCTTCACCCCGCTGAACGAGCTCGCCGCGCTGGTGAACATCGGCACCCTGTTCGCCTTCGTGATCGTCGCGATCAGCGTGATCATCCTCCGCAGGACCCGGCCCGACCTGCACCGGTCGTTCCGCACCCCCTGGGTGCCCGTCCTGCCGATCGTGTCGGTCGCCGCGTCCCTGTGGCTGATGCTGAACCTGCCCGCCGAGACCTGGGTCCGGTTCGGCATCTGGATGGCGATCGGCATCGTCGTCTACTTCCTCTACAGCCGCACCCACAGCCGGATGGCCCGCACACCGGAGGAGACCCCCGCCCCGCCCGCCCGCTGACCACGCCCAGGGCCCTTCGCCCCCGTCCGACGGGGCACGGGGCAGGCCCGGGCCCCCGTGGGAGCCGGCGTCAGGGGCGTACCGTGCGGGGGCCCGTGACCTCCGCGCCCAGGGACGTCACCCTGCGGCGCAGCTCGCGGTCCGCCGTCACCACCAGGACCGGCCGGCCGTCCCCCGCCCCGGCCACCAGCGTGACCACGCGGTCGTCACCGCTGCCCGGGGCCGGGTCCACCCGGACACCGGGGACGGACTCCACCCCGCGGGCGGCCCCCTCCACCACCAGGACGATCTCCACCGGCCCGGTACGGCCGGGCAGGCCGTCCGCGGCCAGCCGGTCACGGAGACGCTCCGCGGCACCCCGGCGGTCCCGCCACCATCCGTCGGGCACCGACCCGACGACATTCGCGGCGTCGACGATCACGAGCAGGGCGGCGGTGTCGTTCATGCGGCCAGGGTCCCACGCGAGGCCGCGCCGCCGCCGTTCCGGCGGGCGGACGGAACCGAGGTCTCCGCACGGTGTGGGGGAGTCGTGCCTCCGGCGCCCCGCTGCCCCGTCGCCGCGGCCGGTCCCGGCCCCGACGTCCCGGCCGTGCGCCGCGACACCGGGTGGGGCACGACCGCACGGTGCCGGCCGAGCGCTCCGCCAACCGCCTCATCGCGTTCGCCGCACACCCCGACCGAGCGGGAGCGAGCCGGTGCCCGGTGGGCCGGGTCCGGTCCGGCGGCCGAACCGACGGGACAGAGGCCGGGGAAGAGGTGAACGATCAGCATATGATGTGCCGAGTTTTCGGGGTCCCGTGTCGGTGATGCGGCGGGCTTCAGGAAGGTGCACCAGGCGATGCGGAGAAGGCCGGCAGGCCCCAGGGGTGCCTCCGTCACAGGCGGGCGCGCCGCCGAGGAGTGTCACGGGATCGCGACCGGAGCGGCCGACGGAGAATGGCTCACCCGCGGCAAGGACGGTCGGCTGACGCTGTACGCCCCCACCGGGGGCGGCCTGCTGCGCTGGACGGAGACCACCGTCGGCGGCCCGGAGTGGAGCGGGCCGCGCTTCGTTCCGGTGGCCGGACTGACGCATCTGACGGTGGTCCAGGGAGCCAACACCTATGTCCACTTCCTCGGCCGCCGGGAGCGTCCCGGTCCCGACGGCGGACGGAACGTGGACATCGTGCACGCCGTCCAGTACCAGACCGGACTCGCCTTCAGCGACTGGCGGTCCCTCGGCAGCCCCCACCGGGACCCGGAAAAGGCCGGTCCGCCCGTTGCGCCGTCCGCGACGGTCGCCCCGGACGGCACTGTGCACGTCTTCCTCCGCGGTGAGCACGGAGGTCTGGCGCTCCGGCGCGAGGCCCCGAACGGCACCTGGCGGGCCTGGGAGAACCTGGGCGGTGGCGGTATCGGCGCCCGGCCCGCGGCGATCGCGCTCACCGACGGACGGATCGAGGTCTGCGCCGCTGCCGAGACGGGCGTGCTCGTCTGGCGCCAGCCCGCTCCCGGCGGCGACTTCACGGGCCCCCGCGGCTTCTCGCTGCGGCCCGTGCCGGGCACGGTCGCGGCCCTGGAGACCGGGCCCGGCCGTGCCACGTTCTTCTGGACCGATGCGGAGAGCGGCGGGGCCGCGGCCTGGCGGGCGGGCGGCTGGCCGGTCGCTCTGGGCGGCACCCCGGCCGGGCGGCCGTACGCGGTGCTCCGCACGTCGCTGGACGGCTACGACTGTGTCGTTCTCGCCTGTCGCGACCGGGACGGCGCGGCCGTGCTCGGCATGGGCGGCACCGAGAACGAGGACGCCGGATTCTGGTGGTACGCGCTGGCCGAGTCCTGCCAGGGCGCTCCGGCCCTGGCCCTGGACGGACGCGGCCGTGTGGTGATGGCCCTGATCGGCACCGACGGCAGACCCAGGGTCGCCCGCCAGGAGGAGGGCGACGGTCTCGCTCTCACGCGTTGGGACACGCTGGGGAGTTGAGCGGCCGGTGCCGTGGCGCCGCCGTGCCGGAGGTCAGCCGCCCGTCGCGGGTGACTTCTTCGCGGACTCGGGGATCTCCGCGTCGGAGCGAATCGCCTCCCACAGCTGATCGGCCCGGGGACGTGCGGCCACCACCCGGTTCGGATCGGTCTTGTCGTACTGCACCGGCAGCATGACCGTTTCCATGGACGCCGGGTCGACTCCGTTCATGCTGCGTGCGAACTCGGCCAGACTGGTCAGTGAGGCCAACTCGGAGTCGGTGGTCAGCGCCGAGGTCAGCGTGTCGGCGATCTTGTACGTCTTGGTGGGACTGCCGAACAGGTCCTGTCGCTTCACCTCGCTCAGCAGGGCGATCATGAACTGTTGCTGGAGTCCTATGCGGCCCAGGTCGCTGCCGTCACCGACGCCGTGCCGGGTCCGCACGAACGCCAGGGACTGGGTGCCGTCCAGCTTGTGGGTCCCGGCGCTCAGATCGAGGCCGCTGGAGGTGTCCTTGATGGGCTCCTCGACGGTTACGGTCACACCGCCGATGGCGTCGACCAGCCCCTTGAAGCCGGCGAAGTCGATCTCCATGTAGTGGTCCATGCGGACGCCGGACATCTTCTCCACGGTCTTGACCACGCAGGCCGGACCGGCCGTCGAGTACACGGAGTTGAACATGACGCGCTCGGCCTCCGGGAGGGTCGAGCCGTCCGCCTTGGCGCACTCCGGGCGGGTGACGAGCGTGTCGCGCGGGATGCTCACGGCGACCGCCTGCCGGCGCCCTTCGGGGATGTGCATCACCAGTGCGGTGTCCGACCGGGCGCCCGAGACCTTACCGGTGCCCAGTCCGGCGTTCGCGCCCCCGCGTGAGTCCGAGCCGAGGACCAGCACGTTCTGTCCGGATGTCGGCAGTTTCTCCGGACGGTCCTCGCCGAGGGCCTTGTCCAGGTCGACTCCGTCGATGTTGCCGTTCAGGTCGCTGTAGAGCCAGTATCCCGTGCCGCCTGCCGCGAGCAGGACGGCCAGGAACGACAGCAGGACGATGCGTCCCCAACGCCGGCGGGGGCGCTGCGCCCGGCGGCGTCTGTCGCCGGGCGCCGACTGCGCACGCCCTGACTCCCTGGTGGCGCTGTGCGTCATGGTGTTCGGTTCCTCTCCTCACGGGCTCCGCGTGGCGGAGTGGCAGGGCCCGGGTGGGGGGAAGACCGGCCCACTGATGCGGTCACGTCAGTGGGAGAACTATAGGCAGCGGCTCATGACTCGGTGCCGAGTGGGTGCGAATAGCACGGCTGAGCGGTGAATGCCACATGAATCAATCTTGACCACCTATAAGGGTGGCTTAAGATGTGTGGAACCTGTGGCCGGTGTGGAGGGGGGCTCTCGCGGGGCCGGGGGTGTTGGCGGGGTATCGCGGCAGGCGTCGCGGTGCGCCGCATTTGGGGTGGAGCGTCCGGTGTGGACTGCTGAGGTCCTGGTGGGCGAAATGTCTTGGTAGGAGTACGTTGGTGGTTTACCCGCGCCTGAGTGTCGTCGTGCCCTTTCAGGACGTCGAGGCCTATCTCGCCGAATGCCTGGAGTCCATTGCGCGCCAGTCGTTCCGTGATTTCGAGGTCGTCCTCGTCGACGACGGATGCACCGACGGATCGGTGCGAATCGCGGCCGACTTCTGCGCTGCCGACCGCCGCTTCCGCCTCGTTCGCCAGCACGCCCACGGGCCGGGGCACGCGCGCAACACCGGTCTGCGCAACACCCATCCCGCGGCGGAGTTCCTCGCCTTCGTGGACGGCGACGACGTCATCCCCGAGTACGCCTACGAGCTCCTGGTGCGCACCCTCGAGGAATCCGAGGCGGATTTCGTCTCGGGCAACGTGCAGATGATGAACTCCACCAAGAAGTGGCAGTCACCGCTGCACAAGGGCCCGATGCAGAAGAACCGGCGGGGCACGCACATCACGAAGTTCGACGCGCTGATCTACGACCGCACCGTCTGGAACAAGCTCTTCCGGCGCTCCTTCTGGGACCACCACTCCATCAGGTTCCCCGAAGGCGTGATGTACGAGGACTCGTGGGTCAACATGTACGCCCACTTCAGCGCTGCCAAGGTCGACGTCATCACGGACATCGTCTACTTCTGGCGCCGCCGGGAGGGGGGAGCGGCACCTTCCATCACCCAGCGCCACTCCGAACTGTCGAACCTGCGCGACCGGGTCGCGGCCGTGCGGTCCGTGAGCCGCTTCCTCGGCGACCAGGACTCCCAGGAGTACGCGGACGCCAAGCGGAAGTACGATCTCACGTGCCTGAAGTCCGACCTCATGCTCCACCTGAAGGTACTTCCGGACGCCGACGAGGAGTACCAGTACTCCTTCATGCAGTGGGCCAACGAGTTCCTCGACGAGACCGACCTCACCATCATCGACGAGCTGCCCGCGGACGCCCGCGTCAAGTGGCTGCTGGTGCGCGAGGGCCGGCTGGCCGAGCTCCTCGACGTCATCGAGTTCGAACGTCGTGGCGGTCCCATGCCCGTGCAGCGGCGGTTCCGGCGCTACCTCAACTACCCCTACCTCGGCGACCGGGAGGTGGGCCTCGACAAGAAGGCCTACCGGCTGGACAAGGAGTTCTCCCTGCACGGATCGCTGTCCGGCGCCAGATGGGGCTCCGGGTCCGACACGCTCATCCTCACCGGGACCGCCTACGTCCGGTTCATCAACGTGCACAAGAAACACATGTCGGTGAAGGCGATCGCCCTGCGGAACAAGAAGCAGGGCCGCATGACGATCACCACGGCGAAGACCGTCTACGCGCCGCAGGCGACCGAGGATTCGAAGCAAAATCGTTATTGCTACGACTGGGCAGGCTTCGAGGCGCGGATCGACACCACGCGTCTGAAGCGCAAGGGCCAGTGGGTCGAGGGCACCTGGGACGTGGCCGCCGGTGTCCTCAGCCGGGGGCTGTTCCGCTACCGGGGCATCGACCGGGGCGGCGCGGGCAGCGCCGCCAACCCGCCCTACCGGTACGTCGACAAGAACACGCGTCTCCTCCCGGTCTTCCTGCAGGGCAAACTCAAACTGCGCGTCGAGGTCGTGCGCTGCCGGATCACCCAGCACCGTCTCGTCGGTGACCAGCTGGAGCTGCGTGGCGTCTATCTCGGCCCCAAGGTGCCGGAATGGGGCAAGCTCCGGGTCACCAGCATGAGCGGAGCCGGGCGGCACGACGCACGTGTCCACTTCACGCCCGGCGGCGACGGGTGGTGCACGTTCTCCGCCAAGCTGCCCCTGAGCAGCCTCGTACCGAAGTCCCGCGTCCTCACCGGGGCGGGCGTGGACGTCCCGCAGGCCTGGGGCATGGGCAGCAACGGGTGGAAGACGACCTTCCATGTCGAGGGCCGCAAGATGACCATGTATCCGGTCATGGCGGAGGAGACGGTGGACGGGCACTACCGCATGCCGGCGTCACTGCAGACCAGGGAGGGCGACCGCGAGGTCGTCGTCCACCGCAACGGATCCGGCTATCTCGTGCTCTTCGAACGCGCGACCCTTCCCACCGCGACCCGGTGCGCGTGGCGGGAGGACGGCTCGTTGGAGATCCGGGGCCGTTACCTGGCGGCGGACCGACTGACCCAGGAGCAGTACCGGGCCGCTCATCTGGTGGTCCGTTCGCGTGCGCACGGCGCGGAGCGTTCCGTACCCCTGATCTGGGACGGCTACGAGTTCCGCTGCGTGCTGGCCCCCGCCGCCATGCGGACCCTGGCCGGTGACATCCCGCTCGCGGCCGGACGGTGGGACTTCTTCCTGCGCCGCCAGGACCTCTCCGCGGTGGCGCGCGAGGAGCGCCTCGAAGACCTGATGGTGAAGATCGAACAGGATGCCATCGAGGCGTTCCCGCAGGAGTACGAGAGAGACGAACGCCGCTACGAGACACAGGCCGAGGCCTACGACCGGCTGTCGCTCCTCGTCCACTCGGCGATGCCCGACCGCGCCCGCGGCCCCTACCGGCAGAAGCTGCTGCGCACGAAGGCCTACCCCGCGGCACGTCGGGAGCCGGTGCGCGACGCCGTGCTCTTCGACGCCTTCAAGGGCACCCAGTACTCCGACAGCCCTCGCGCCCTGCACGAGGAACTCGTGCGCCGTCGTGTCGACCTCGAACACCTGTGGGTGGTACGCGACGACCAGGTTCAGGTGCCGCCCACCGCGACGCCCGTCCGCATGTGGTCACCGGAGTGGTACGAGGCCCTCGCCACCAGCCGGTACGTCGTCGCCAACAACCACCTCCCGGACTGGTTCGAGAAACGGGACGGCCAGGTCGTCGTGCAGACGTGGCACGGCACACCGCTGAAGAAGATCGGCCACGACATCGAGTCCATCCACTTCGCCGACCAGCGCTACCTGGAACGCGTCGAGAAGGAGGTGCAGAACTGGGACATGCTGGTGTCCCCCAACAGCTTCTCCACCCCGATCCTCAAGCGCGCCTTCGGCTTCCCCGGCGAGATGGTGGAGAGCGGCTACCCGCGCAACGACATCCTGCGCCGGTCCGGCACGGAAGTCCGGGAGCAGCAGATCCGCCACAGGATCGGAGTGCCGGAGGGCAAGCGGGTGGTGCTGTACGCCCCGACCTGGCGCGACGACCAGTTCTACGCGCCCGGAAAGTACAAGCTGGACTTCCGTATCGACCTGGAGGCCGCGCGCGCGCAGCTCGGGTCCGACCACGTCCTCATGGTGCGCCGCCACCCCAATGTCGTGGACCCGGTGCCGGGCGCCGGCGACGGATTCGTCTTCGACGTCTCCGACTACCCGGACATGGCCGACCTCTCGCTGATCACCGACGTGATGATCACCGACTACTCCTCCCTGATGTTCGACTACGTCAACACCGGCCGGCCCATCCTGTTCTTCACCTACGACCTGGACCACTACCGCGACACCCTGCGCGGGTTCTACTTCGACTTCGAGGGCAGCGCCCCGGGCCCCCTGCTCCACACGTCCGAGGAACTGGTGACGGCCGTCCGCGACATCGACCGGATCCAGGACCTCTACGCCGAGCGGTACCGCTGGTTCCAGCGTGAGTTCTGCGACCTGGACGACGGTTACGCCGCCGCACGGCTCGCCGACCGGATGCTGGTCGCGGGCGGGGACCTCGAACCCGGGCAGGCGCACGCACCGGCCGTCGGTACCGTCGACACCCAGCACGCGGGAAGGCCGATGACCCCCGTTCACCGGGGCACGGCGCAGTGGTTCACCGGCCACCACGCGCACGCGGGGCTGATGGGCGCCGTACCCGCCCAGCCCGCCGCGGCGCAGACATTCGAAGAAGTGATCGTGTGACGGCGACGGCTTCGCCGGGTGGCCTGCCGTCGGCGTGCCCGGCCGTTCCGGCCGGTCCGGGCATCCGATGACCCGCCCCCCGCTCATTCCCCCCGGTACTGCCTCAGCCGCTGCCGGTGTCCACCCGGATCAGCAGGGCCAGGTGGTCGGAGACGCCGGTGTCGCGCACCCGGCACTCGAGCACGGGCAGTCCGGTGAAGAGGTAGTCCAGCTTGTGCCGCGAGACATGGGTCGCCCGCGCCGGTCCCGGCCGGCCGGACCCCTGGTCGCACTCCCGGTGGACGCGGTACGGCCGGTCCGGCCACACCCAGGAGTCGGGGTTGTTCCCTCCCGGCGGACCCACGTTCAGGTCTCCGCCGTAGACGGTCCGTCGTCCGGGCACCGCGCCCACCAGCGCGTTCAGTTGGTCGTCGCGGAGCTCTCGGCCGGGCTCGGACCGGTCGCTGCGGGGCGGGCTGAGATGGGCGGCGCACACCCTGACGTCCTGCGCCGCGATCGATACGCAGAGGATGCCGCGCCGCACGCCGACCGAGGGCTGCCGCGAAGGCACCGTGCGCACGGCGGACAGGGGGTACGCCGAGAGCACGGCACGACCGGCGGGCCCCGCCGTGCCGCACCGCACCGTGCCCGTACGCCCGGTGCGGTCCCTCCACGTGTAGGGGTGGAACGCGGTGTGCCAGGAGGGGCCCAGGTCTCTGCGCACCGCCTCCACGTCCGCGGCGCAGGCTTCCTGCAGCAGGATCACCTCCGCTCCGAACCGGGTGGCGAGACGCTGCAGTTCCTGTCTCTTCGCGGCACGGCTCCCGGTGCCCCCGCAGTTCCACTCCCGTACCCCGCACATGTTCCAGGTCGCCGTGCCCAGTGTCCGGGGCGGGATGGAGAAGCGGGAAGGGCCCGCCGTCCGCACGACGGCCACCGTGCTCACGAGTCCCAGCAGCGCGGCCGAGACGGCCAGGCACCGGACCCTGCGACGCCTGCGTGCGAAGGACGGGGACGGGGAGACGGCGCGCGGCATCCCTACATGATCTCCGATCGGAAAGCGGCGCACCGACGTCCGGTTCACCGTCGCACGGTACGTCACGGCGCGGACGTGACCGGGGCCGGCCCTCCCGGGACACGACGTCGTGTCCTTCCCGGCGACGAGCGCCACGGCCGGTGCGACATCTGCAGGGTACCGAGTACGCGACCTGCCACGGAGGTACCTGTCGCCCGCCTTTCGAGACACAACAGAGAGTGGAGTTCGCACCATGTCCAAACCACCCCCGAAGGGCCGGCAGCTGCTCACGGGTATCGAGGCGTCCGGGACCTTCCCGGTCGAGTACCGCTTCGCCCACGCGCAGAAGGGCAACCGCCACCTGGTCGTCGTCTTCGCGAACTTCGCCGCGCCCGGTGACTACGGCTGGTCCAACGGCGTGTTCGACAAGCTCCGGGCGAACATCCTCTGGATCCGCGACAAGTTCGAGGACAACCGGAGCTACTACCTGTGCAAGGAGATGGACTTCTCCCTGGAACAGTCCGTCGTCACCCTCATATCCAAGGTGATGAACGCTCTCGACCTGACCCCGGAGTCCGTCACCCTGTGGGGCGGTTCGAAGGGCGGCAGCGCGGCCCTCTACTTCGGTCTGAAGTACGGCTTCCGCAACATCGTCGCCATCGCCCCGCAGTTCTCGATCGGCACGTACGTCCGGGACGTGCATCCGGGCGTCGCCCGGTTCATGCTCGGCGAGGGCGTGCCCGAGCAGAACGTGCGGATCGTGGACGCGCTCATCCCGGACCTGCTGCGCGCGGGGGCCAACCGCACAGCCAACATCTACCTGGTGTCCGCGGCTCAGGACGACCAGTACCCCCTTCAGGTGGAGCCCTTCCTGGGACTCTTCCAGCACTACGAGAACTTCAACTTCATCTTCAGCGACTCCCCGCACATCGCCGACCACACCCAGGTGGCGGGGCGCAACGTCCCTGTCCTGATGGGCATCGCCAACTTCCTGATCGACGGGATCGCGCCGCGCCTGGGCCACGTGCGCAACGGGTACGAGGAACCCGACCGTGACCGGCGGTCCATCACGTCGTACCTCTCCGCCACGTCGGTGGTCAGGGGCCCGGAGTTCCCGCCGCCGGTGATCACCGCGCCCGCCGTGCAGGAGGAGGTGCGCAGGGACGCCGTGCGGTTCACGGGCCACGCCGGCGGTGCCGTCCGGGTGATGGTCTGGGAGCACGGCAAGTACCTGGGGCAGACCGACGTGCGCGCCGACGGCACCTGGTCCTGGGAACTGGGAAGGGCCTGGAGCACGGGCAGGCATCCGGTGAAGGTGTACGCGGTGGACGCGGCGGGCTACCAGACCGAGCGGACCGAGGTGAACTTCACGGCGGTCGAGGCACCCACCGGGGGCGCAGTCCCGCCCTCGCCCGGGACGGCCGGCACGGACTGGGGCTTCGGGGTGTCGACGGTCGGGCAGAGCGCCGGGGCACCGGTGGTGCTGGAACCGGTGGCCCACGAGCAGGTGATGGATGCCAGGGTCGTCTTCACCGGGTCCGCCACGAACGCCGCGCAGGTCGGTTTCCGGGAGAACGGTGTGCTCCTGGGCGGCGTCGCGGTCGGCCCGAACGGCACCTGGTCGTGGGAGTCGGGCTGGGCCTGGAGCCCGGGCGCGCACGTCGTCGACGTCTTCGCCGTGCACGCCTCGGGAGCGGAGTCCCCGGTCACGCAGCTTCCCTTCACCGTGATGGACGTCGCGTCCATGGGGACGAGGGACGTCTACTACGGCGGAATCCACTGAGGGAAGGAAGAAGGGCCCCCGCACACCGCGGAGGCCCTCTTCAGCCGCGTACGGCCGTCACGCCGGGACCGAGGCCACCCCGGGCTCCAGGAACCGCTTGCCGTTGACGCGCTCGGAGACGCCCTCACGGTCCAGGTACGGCGTGATGCCGCCCAGGTGGAACGGCCAGCCGGCGCCGGTGATCAGGCACAGGTCGATGTCCTGCGCCTCGGCGACGACACCCTCCTCGAGCATGAGCCCGATCTCCTGCGCCACCGCGTCCAGCACCCGGGCCCGCACCTGCTCCTCGGTCAGGACGGTGTCGCCCTGCTGGAGCAGCGCGGCGACCTCGGGGTCCAGCTCGGGCTTGCCGCTGTCGTAGACGTAGAAGCCGCGCTTGCCCGCCTCCACGACCCTCTTGAGGTTCGGGGAGACCGTGAACCGCTCCGGGAACGCCCGGTTGAGGGTTTCCGACACGTGCAGACCGATCGCGGGACCGACCAGCTCCAGCAGCACCAGCGGCGACATCGGCAGACCGAGCGGCTCGACGGCCCTCTCGGCGACCTCGACCGGGGTGCCCTCGTCGATGACGTTCTGGATCTCGCCCATGAAGCGGGTCAGGATGCGGTTCACGACGAACGCCGGGGCGTCCTTCGTCAGCACCGCGGTCTTCTTCAGCTTCTTGGCGACACCGAACGCCGTGGCGAGCGAGGCGTCGTCGGTCTGCTCGCCGCGGACGATCTCGAGCAGCGGGAGGACGGCGACCGGGTTGAAGAAGTGGAAGCCCACGACCCGCTCGGGGTGCTTCAGCTTCGACGCCATCTCCGACACGGAGAGCGAGGAGGTGTTGGTGGCGAGGATCGCGTGTGCCGGGGCGACCGCCTCGACCTCCGCGAACACCTGCTGCTTGACGCCCATTTCCTCGAAGACGGCCTCGATGACGAAGTCGGCGTCCGAGAAGCCCTCGGCCTTGTCCAGCACACCGGAGACCAGAGCCTTGAGGCGGTTGGCCTTGTCCTGGTTGATCCGGCCCTTGCCGAGCAGCTTGTCGATCTCGGCGTGGACGTAGCCCACACCCTTGTCGACGCGCTCCTGGTCGATGTCGGTCAGCACGACCGGCACCTCGAGGCGGCGCAGGAACAGCAGCGCGAGCTGGGAGGCCATCAGGCCGGCGCCGACGACGCCGACCTTGGTGACCGGGCGGGCCAGGCTCTTGTCCGGGGCGCCCGCGGGACGCTTGCCGCGCTTCTGCACCAGGTTGAACGCGTAGATGCCGGAGCGCAGTTCACCGCCCATGATCAGGTCGGCGAGCGCCTGGTCCTCGGCGTCGTAGCCCTGCTGGAGGTCGCCGTTCTTGGCGGCGGCGATGATGTCCAGCGCGCGGTAGGCGGCCGGGGCGGCGCCGTGCACCTTGGAGTCGGCGACGAAGCGGCCGCGCGCGACGGCCTGGTCCCAGGCCTCGCCGCGGTCGATCACCGGGCGCTCGATCGTGATCTCGCCCTTGAGGACGGACGCGGTCCAGATCAGCGACTGCTCCAGGAAGTCCGCGCCCTCGAAGATCGCGTCCGCGATGCCGAGGTCGTAGACCTGCTCACCCTTGAGCTGCTTGTTCTGGTTGAGGCTGTTCTCGATGATCACCGAGACGGCCTTGTCGGCGCCGATCAGGTTCGGCAGCAGGGTGCAGCCGCCCCAGCCAGGGACCAGACCGAGGAAGACCTCGGGCAGGGAGAACGCCGGGAGGGCCGCGGACACCGTGCGGTAGGCGCAGTGCAGACCGACCTCGACGCCACCGCCCATGGCGGCGCCGTTGTAGTACGCGAAGGTCGGCACGGCGAGCGTCGACAGCCGCTTGAAGACGTCGTGGCCGCCCTTGCCGATGGCGAGCGCGTCCTCGTGCCGCTTCAGCAGCTCGACGCCCTTGAGGTCGGCGCCGACGGCGAAGATGAACGGCTTGCCGGTGACGCCGACGCCGACGATGTCGCCGTCCGCGGCCTCCTTCTCGACCTGGTCGATGGCGGCGTCGATGTTCGCCAGCGACTGCGGGCCGAGGGTGGTCGGCTTGGTGTGGTCGTGACCGTTGTCGAGGGTGATGAGCGCGAAGCGCCCCGCACCCAGCGGCAGGTCGAAGTGGCGTACGTGCGCGCTGGTGACGACCTCGCCGGGGAACAGCTCGGCCGCACCCTTCAGAAGCTCTGCGGTGGTGCTCACTTGTCCCCCTCGAAGTGCGGGTTCTCCCAGATGACCGTCGCGCCCATGCCGAAGCCGACGCACATGGTGGTGAGGCCGTAGCGGACCTGCGGCTGCTCCTCGAACTGGCGGGCCAGCTGCGTCATCAGACGGACGCCGGAGGAGGCCAGCGGGTGGCCGAACGCGATGGCGCCGCCGTACTGGTTGACGCGCGCGTCGTCGTCGGCGATGCCGTAGTGCTCCAGGAACGCGAGGACCTGGACGGCGAAGGCCTCGTTGATCTCGAACAGACCGATGTCGGAGATGGACAGGCCCGCCTGGGCCAGCGCCTTCTCCGTCGCCGGGATCGGGCCGTAGCCCATGACCTCCGGCTCCACGCCGGCGAAGGAGTAGGAGACCAGGCGCATCTTCACCGGGAGCCCGTTCTCGCGGGCGAAGTCCTCGGAGGCGATGAGCGAGGCGGTGGCGCCGTCGTTCAGGCCGGCCGCGTTACCGGCGGTGACCCGGCCGTGGACGCGGAACGGCGTCTTGAGGGTCGCCAGGTTCTCCAGGGTGGTGCCCGGACGCATCGGCTCGTCGGCGGTGACCAGGCCCCAGCCGGTCTCGCCGGCCTCTTCGTTGGTGCGGCGCACCGAGATCGGCACCAGGTCGGCCTGGATCTTGCCGTTGGCGTACGCCTTGGCGGCCTTCTCCTGGGAGCGCACCGCGTACTCGTCGGCGCGCTGCTTGGTGATGCCCGGGTAGCGGTCGTGCAGGTTCTCCGCGGTCATGCCCATGAACAGGGCGGACTCGTCGACCAGCTTCTCGGAGACGAACCGCGGGTTGGGGTCGACGCCCTCGCCCATCGGGTGGCGGCCCATGTGCTCGACACCGCCCGCGATGGCGACGTCGTACGCGCCGAAGGCGACGGAGCCGGCCACCGTGGTGACGGCGGTCAGGGCGCCCGCGCACATGCGGTCGATGGAGTAGCCCGGGACCGAGGTGGGCAGGCCCGCGAGGATGCCGGCCGTGCGGCCGATGGTCAGGCCCTGGTCGCCGATCTGCGTGGTCGCGGCGACGGCGACCTCGTCGATCTTCTTCGGGTCGAGACCGGGGTTGCGGCGCAGCAGTTCCCGGATCGCCTTCACGACGAGGTCGTCGGCACGGGTCTCGTGGTAGATGCCCTTCGGGCCCGCCTTGCCGAACGGGGTGCGGACGCCGTCGACGAAGACGACGTCCCTGACGGTACGAGGCACGATGGCTCTCCTCCAGGTACGGGATGCTGAGCGCTTGCTTACGGGTCATGCTACTTGCGGGTAACGTGACTGCCCAGTCCCGGTCCCCGGAGCGGCGAACATCACACGGACGGCGGCACCCGCTGAGTGGTTCCCGCCCCCGCCGCCCCTTCCCTTCCCCGGGGCCCCGCCCCAGGGACCCGCTCCTCGAACGCCGGAGGGGCTGGATCGGGGGCTGGGGCGCGCAGCCCCCGGGGCGGGACGGGAAGACCCTTCCTCTGCATGCCCTCCGAGGATCTTGGCGTGATCTCGACGTCCCTGTTCCGGTTCGAGGGTCCCTTCGGAGCGCACGGGGGAGGTCATCTCGGCGGGCGCCGTACCGGTCGTCCCGCCCACCCAGCTCGTCTTCCCCTTCCTCCGGCGCTTCATCTGCGACGGCTTCATCAGGGGGCGACGAAGCGAGCGGAGGCTAGCCGGACAACGCGGCGACGAGCACGGGGGTGACCTGCTCGATCTGCCACGTACGAGCCCCGTGGCCCGCCAGCGCGGCCGCCACGGACTCCCCGCTGACCACCGCCGGAGGTTCCCAGCACACCCTCCGCACCGTGTCCGGCGTGATCAGGTTCTCGGCCGGCATCCCCAGTCGCTCGGCCAGCGCGCTCACGCCCGTCCGCGCGGCGGACAGCCGCGCCGCGGCCTCCGGGTCCTTGTCCGCCCACGCCCGTGGCGGCGGGGGGCCGGTCACCGGCTGGCCGGGCTGGGGCAGCTGTGCCTCGCTCAGCGCCCTCGCCCGGTCGACGGCCGCCTGCCACTGCTCGAGCTGGCGCCGTCCCACACGCTGGCCGAAGCCGTTCAGCGCGGCCAGGGCGTGCGCGTCGGCCGGCAGGGCGAGAGCGGCCTCGACGATGGCCGCGTCGGAGAGCACCTTGCCCGGGGAGACGTCACGGCGCCGGGCGATCCGGTCGCGGGTCTGCCACAGCTCCCGCACGACGGCCATCTGCCGGCGGCGGCGGACCTTGTGCATGCCGGAGGTGCGCCGCCAGGGGTCCTTGCGGGGCTCCGGCGGCGGCGCCGAGGCGATCGCGTCGAACTCCTGCCGGGCCCAGTCGAGCTTGCCCTGCCGGTCGAGCTCCTTCTCCAGACAGTCCCGCAGGTCGACCAGCAGCTCCACGTCGAGGGCGGCGTAGCGCAGCCAGGGCTCGGGCAGCGGGCGGGTGGACCAGTCGACGGCGGAGTGGCCCTTCTCCAGTACGAAGCCCAGCACGTTCTCGACCATCGCGCCGAGCCCGACCCGGGGGAATCCGGCCAGGCGTCCGGCCAGCTCGGTGTCGAAGAGGAGGGTGGGCACCATGCCTATCTCGCGCAGACAGGGCAGGTCCTGCGTGGCGGCGTGCAGCACCCACTCGGCACCGGACAGCGCCGCGCCCAGACCCGACAGGTCGGGGCAGGCGACGGGGTCGATCAGTGCGGTGCCCGCGCCCTCGCGGCGCAGCTGGACGAGGTAGGCGCGCTGGCCGTAGCGGTAGCCGGAGGCGCGTTCGGCGTCCACGGCGACGGGGCCGGTGCCGGCGGCGAAGGCGGTGATCGCCTCGGCGAGCGCGGCCTCGTCCGCGATGACGGGCGGAATGCCCTCGCGCGGTTCGAGCAAGGGGGTCGGCGCCTCCCCAGCAGAACCGCCGTCGTCCGGAGGGGCGCCTCCGGTGGTTCGCAGTGAAGTGTCTGCTGCGGTGTCGTGGGCGTCGGTCACCTGTCAAGAGTATCCGTACGGGCCGGCGCCTGACCTGCCCCTACGCGCCAGAGCAGGGCCGACCAGCGAAAACAGGCCTCGGCGGATCCCCGGACGGCCGCACGCGCGAGGGCGCCCGCCGACAGCGGTGTCGACGGGCGCGGGCGGAACGGTCGTCGGGACGGCGGAAGGGTCAGTGGATGATGCCGGTGCGCAGGGCCACGGCCACCATGCCGGCGCGGTCGCCCGTGCCGAGCTTGCGGGCGATGCGGGCGAGGTGGCTCTTGACGGTCAGGGCGGACAGGCCCATGGAGACGCCGATCGCCTTGTTCGACTGGCCCTCCGCAACCAGTCGCAGCACCTCGACCTCACGGCCGGACAGTTCGCGGTAGCCGCCCGGGTGGCTCGGAGCACCCGGGGGGCGGCGGTGCAGACGGGCGGCGGCGGCGCCGATGGGAGCGGCGCCGGGCCGGGTGGGGAGCCCGAGGTTGGTGCGGGTGCCGGTGACGACGTACCCCTTCACACCGCCGGCCAGCGCGTTGCGCACGGCACCGATGTCGTCGGCGGCGGACAGGGCGAGGCCGTTGGGCCAGCCCGCGGCGCGGGTCTCGGAGAGGAGGGTCAGGCCGGAACCGTCCGGCAGGTGGACTTCGGCGACGCAGATGTCGCGGGGGTTGCCGATGCGGGGACGAGCCTCCGCGACGGACGAGGCCTCGATGACATCGCGTACTCCGAGCGCCCACAGATGGCGGGTGACGGTGGAACGGACGCGGGGGTCGGCCACGACCACCATGGCGGTCGGCTTGTTCGGGCGGTAGGCGACCAGGCTTGAGGGCTGCTCGAGGAGAACGGACACCAGGCCTCCTGGGGTGCGGGACGGGGCCGGCTCGCGGGGGGTGAAGCCGGGGGGAACCGTGCTTTCAAGGTCACAGACGTCTTCGGCAGCAAACCTGGTGTCCTTTAGGAAATGATCACGATCTAGTGAGTAACAATCTGGGCAATTCGGACGCGCGATCGATCATTCGAAGATCGAACGGTTTCGGTCTGCGTCACAACGTTTCCGAAAGTGGCCGTATCGACAAAGAGATGGGCAGGAATGATTGCCGGGGGCCCGTGGCGGGAAACTCAGCGCGACTGCGGTCCCCTCCGCTGCGGGAGCGTCACCACCGACGCGTCCCCGGGAGCGGCCGGCGGCAGCCCCGCGACCTGCGCCAGCAGATCGCACCACGCGATCAGGTGGGCGCCCGCGTCCGGCACCCCGGCCGGCCCCTCCCGGGGCGTCCAGGAGGCCCGGATCTCGATCTGCGAGGCCGCGGGCCGCGCCGAGAGTCCGCCGAAGTAGTGGGAACTCGCCCGCGTCACCGTGCCGCTCGGCTCGCCGTACGCCAGGCCCCGCGCCGCGAGCGCGCCGGTCAGCCAGGACCAGCACACGTCCGGCAGCAGCGGATCCGCCGCCATCTCCGGCTCCAGCTCCGCGCGCACCAGCGTCACCAGGCGGAAGGTGCCCCGCCAGGCGTCGTGCCCGGCCGGATCGTGCAGCAGCACCAGCCGGCCGTCGGCCAGATCCTCCTCGTCGTCCACGACCGCCGCCTCCAGCGCGTACGCGTAGGGAGCGAGGCGCTTCGGCGCGGGTACGGGATCCACCTCGATCTGGGGCCGCAGACGCGCGCCGCGCAGCGCGTCGACGGCGGCCCGGAAGGGCCGCGGTGGCGCACCCCCGTGCCCGAGGTCCCCTCCGGTCTCGTTCGGTTCGTCCATTCCGCCAGCGCCGTCCGACAGTCGTCCCTGAGCCGCAGCCATGCGGGGAAGATTAAGCGGAACGGCGTCCCGGCGCAGGGAGGGACACCCGCGCCGGCCGGGGGTGTCCTGATCGTGTCCCACGCGCGCCGCGTATACCGGTGACCTGAGGTCCGGGGCGGCTGCCCGGCCGTGCGAGACTGGCCGGTGTGAGTGCCAACGCAAGCCCGACGGGCCAGACGCCGACCACGACCTCCGACACCGTCAAGAGCGACGCGGTCGAGGATTCGGCCTTCCTCAAGGCGTGCCGGCGCGAGCCGGTGCCGCACACGCCGGTGTGGTTCATGCGGCAGGCGGGGCGCTCACTGCCGGAGTACCGCAAGGTGCGCGAGGGCATCGGGATGCTCGACTCCTGCATGCGGCCCGAGCTGGTCACCGAGATCACGCTCCAGCCCGTGCGCCGCCACCACGTCGACGCGGCGATCTACTTCAGCGACATCGTCGTCCCCCTCAAGGCCATCGGCATCGACCTCGACATCAAGCCCGGCGTCGGCCCGGTCGTCGAGCAGCCGGTCCGCACCCGCGCCGACCTGGCCCGGCTGCGCGACCTCACCCCCGAGGACGTCTCCTACGTCACCGAGGCCATCGGGATGCTGACCCGTGAACTCGGCTCCACCCCGCTGATCGGCTTCGCGGGCGCCCCGTTCACCCTCGCCAGCTACCTCGTCGAGGGCGGCCCGTCGCGCACGTACGAGAACGCCAAGGCGATGATGTACGGCGACCCCGGGCTCTGGGCCGACCTGCTCGACCGCCTCGCCGACATCACGGCCGCGTTCCTCGAGGTCCAGATCCGGGCCGGCGCCGCGGCCGTCCAGCTCTTCGACTCCTGGGCCGGCGCCCTCGCCCCGTCCGACTACCGGCGCTCGGTGCTCCCCGCCTCGGCGAAGGTGTTCCGCAAGGTCGCGGGGCACGGCGTCCCGCGCATCCACTTCGGCGTCGGCACCGGTGAGCTCCTTGGGCTCATGGGAGAGGCCGGAGCCGACGTCGTCGGCGTCGACTGGCGCGTCCCGATGGACGAGGCCGCCCGCCGCGTCGGTCCCGGCAAGGCGCTCCAGGGCAACCTCGACCCGACCGTCCTGTTCGCCGGCCGCGAGGCCGTCGAGACGAAGGCGCGGGAGGTCCTGGACACGGCGGCCGGCCTGGAGGGCCACATCTTCAACCTCGGCCACGGCGTCATGCCGTCCACCGACCCGGACGCCCTGACCCGTCTCGTGGAGTACGTGCACACCCAGACCGCGCGCTGACCCACCGCCGTACGCGCCCGACCCGGGCCCCGGCCGCCCCGGCCGCCTGCGGCGTGCGGTGGGACGCGCGGTGAGCGGGGCGAGGGCGCCGGGCCGAGCCGGTGGGAGACGTCGGGGACGGACACGCGGGCCTCGTGCGCGGCCGGTGCGCGGGCCGTCCCCCGCGGCGCGGGCCGGATTCCTGCCCTTACCGGGCCCGCCGGCCGAGGAGGACGCCGCGTGGCTCCGGCGGTGGGGGAGTGCCGGCCTTGAGCGGCCAGGCGAGGAGCATGCCGACCGCGAATCCGGCCACGTGGGCCGCGTAGGCGACGGTGCCGGCCTCGGACACGCCCTGGCCGGCCGAGTAGAACGCCTGGAGCACGAACCACAGGCCCAGCACGATCCAGGCGGGCAGCCGCAGCGGCAGGAAGATCAGGAACGGCACCAGCACCCAGACCCGCGCCCTCGGATACAGCACCAGATAGGCGCCCAGCACCCCGGCGACGGCCCCGGAGGCACCGATCAGCGGCTCGCCCGAGCCGGCGTCGAGCAGGGCGAAGCCGTACGAGGCCGCGTAGCCGCAGACGAGGTAGAACAGCAGGAAGCGGACGTGCCCCATGCGGTCCTCGACGTTGTTGCCGAAGATCCACAGGAACAGCATGTTGCCCAGCAGGTGCAGCCAGCCGCCGTGCAGGAACATCGCCGTGAGGACGCTCAGCTCCGGGGACTTCTCGTACCCGGGCGGACCCACCACGCACCCCGGGCCCTGCGGGCCCACGCCGGTGGCTCCCGTGGGCACGAGACCCGGCAGACGGTGATGGATCAGCTCCCGCGGCACCACCGCGTAGCGGTCCAGGAACGCCTCGAGCCGGCACAGCTCCGCCAGGCTGCTCCCGCCGGTCAGCGAACCGACGACGCCCGGGGTGAGGACCACGAAGACGACGACGTTGGCGGCGAGGAGCGCGTACGTCACCCACGGGGTGCGCCGCGCGGGGTTCACGTCATGGACCGGGATGACCACACCCCCCATGTGCCCGGGCGGTGGCCGGCGAATCCGCGGGACCGCTGAACACCGCCGCCCGGGGGCCCGTATGACTCGTCAACCGCCCGCGGCGCGGGGAAGGCGCCGCGGGGCCGACGTGAGGAAACTGGCGATGAACGACCGAGTGACTCCCGCGATGCACGCGCTGCCCGACGGCGAGGCCGAGCTCACGCTCGTGGTGCGTCTGCCCTGGGAGGACGTCGCGCGGCTCGGCCAGGAGGCGGGGCGGCTCGCTTCCCAGACGCAGCGGCCGGTGACGCTGGACGAGGCGGTGAGCCACCGGCTGCGGTCCGCGAAGGCCGCCGCGCACGCGCGGCCGGCGGGGGAGCAGCCGCCGCCCGTGCCGTCGAGCGCCTCGGTGTCCTCGCTGCCGTCACGCCCCCCGGCGGAACAGGCGCGGCAGGCCATCGAGAGGATCAACGGGACGCGCTGAGAGGGCCGGCCAGGGCCCCTCCGGGGGCCGGGCGCGCTGCGGGGTGCCGGTCCGTGGTGGCTCGGCGCGCAGTTCGCGCCCCTTCCGGTGGCGCCGCGCGGCCCCCTCACACGGCTGCCCCGACCTTCGCCGTCGCCTTGCGTGCCGCCACCAGTACCGGGTCCCAGACCGGGGAGAACGGCGGCGCGTACCCCAGGTCCAGGGCCGTCATCTGCTCCACCGTCATACCGGCCGTGAGGGCGACCGCCGCGATGTCGACCCGCTTGCCCGCGCCCTCGCGGCCGACGATCTGGACGCCGAGGAGACGGCCGGTGCGGAGTTCGGCGAGCATCTTCACCGTCATGGGTGCGGCGTTCGGGTAGTAGCCCGCGCGGCTGGTCGACTCGACGGTGACCGACTCGAACCGCAGACCCACGCGGCGGGCGTCCTTCTCCCGCAGGCCCGTGCGGGCGATCTCCAGGTCGCACACCTTGCTGACCGCCGTACCGACCACGCCCGGGAAGGTGGCGTAACCCCCGCCGACGTTGGCGCCGATGATCTGGCCGTGCTTGTTGGCGTGGGTGCCGAGCGGGACGTGCCGCTGCTGCCCCGAGACCAGGTCCAGCACCTCCACGCAGTCGCCGCCGGCCCAGACGTTCTCGTGCCCGCGCACCCGCATCGACCGGTCGGTGAGCAGCCCGCCGTGCTCCCCGAGGGGGAGTCCGGCGGCCCGCGCGAGGGTCGTCTCGGGCCGCACGCCGATCCCGAGGACGACGACATCGGCCGGGTACTCGGCCTGCTCCGTGACGACCGCCCGCACCCTGCCGTCGTCGCCCGTGAGCAGCCCGGTCACCTCGGCGTCGTTCACCATGGTGATGCCCATGCCCTCCATGGCCCGGTGCACCAGACGGCCCATGTCGGGGTCGAGGGTCGCCATGGGCTCCCTGCCGCGGTTGACGACCGTCACCTCGTAGCCGCGCTTGATCATCGCCTCGGCCATCTCCACGCCGATGTACCCCGCGCCGACCACCACCGCGCGACGGCCGCGCGTGGCGGCCAGCGTGTCCAGCAGCGCCTGCCCGTCGTCCAGGGTCTGCACGCCGTGCACCCCGGGGGCGTCCATGCCGGGCAGCTCCGGGCGGACGGGCCGCGCACCGGTCGCGATCACCAGGTGGTCGTACGACGTCCAGGACTCGGTGCCCGACGCCAGGTCACGCGCGCGCACCCGTCCCCGGGCGGGGTCGAGTTCCGTGACCTCCGTACGCAGCCGCAGGTCGATGTCCCGCGCGCGGTGCTCCTCGGGGGTGCGCGCGATCAGCCGGTCCCGGTCGGTGACGTCGCCGCCCACCCAGTAGGGGATGCCGCACGCCGAGTAGGAGGTGAAGTGGCCGCGCTCCAGGGCCACGATCTCCAGCTCGTCCGGGCCCCTCAGCCGGCGGGCCGCCGACGCCGCGGACATCCCCGCGGCGTCACCGCCGACCACCACCAGACGTTCCCTCGCACCGCGCGCGTCGCTCATGTCCATGGGGCCACGCTACGGGGCACGCACCGCACGGGGTTCCCGGGCCGTTCAGTCCCTCGGGGTTCCCGGCTCGCCGGCCGGGGGCCCCGGGTGCACCGCCCGCGGGCGCCGCGCCAGCAGGGGGCGTACGGCCTTCAGCCACAGCAGCGCCAGCAGGGCCGCCACCGCGGCGAACGGCAGGACCGCGCCGATCGCGAGCGCCAGCCAGCGCAGCACCGTCCAGAACGCGTCCCAGCCGCCCGTGAGCGCGTCCACGAAGCCCGGATCGTCGTCCCGCGCCGCCTTCTCCGCCGGCGCCCCCGACAGGGAGAGGGTGATCGTCGCCAGGCTCGTGCGGTCCTTCAGGGATTCCTGCCGGGCGAGCAGGGACTCCAGTTCCGCCTGACGGGTGCTCAGTTCCCCCTCCAGGGTGACCACGTCGCTGAGCCTGGACGCCCGGTCCATCAGCTCGCGGACCCGGGCCACGCTGGCCCGCTGCGACGCGATGCGGCTCTCCACGTCGACCACCTGGTCGGTGACGTCCTCCGCCTTCGCACGGCGTTCGACGAGCTTGCCGGCCCCCTCCAGGTCGGCGAGGACGTCGGCGTACCTGCCGACGGGCACGCGCAGCACCACGCGGGTGTGCTCGTGGCCCTCCGCGTCCCGGCGGGTGGTCTCGGCGCCGACGTAACCGCCGGCGTTCTCGGTCGTCGCGCGGGCCTCGTCCAGCGCCTCGGACACGTCCTTGACCCGCACGGTCAGCGAGGCGGTGCGGATGATGTGGTTCGCGGTGACCTTCGGCGGCGTGGTCCGTGCCGGACCGTCCGCCGCCGAGCCGCCCGGAGCGCCCTGCTTCGCGTCTGAGCCCGCCGCCTCCCGCGCGGGCGCGGCGGCCTTGTCGGCGGCCCCGGAACCGGCGGAGCCGCCGCCCGCGGCGCTGCACCCGCCGGTGGCGAGCGCCGCCGCCAGCAGGACCCCGGCCAGGGCGTGGGCGGGTCGTACGGATCGTCGTGTGCGCATGTGGGGCTCCCCCGGTGTCGTGACGACTGACGATCCTTCGACGCCGCAGGGGCACCGGACGTTGGGGTCCGGCGGTCCCGATGCGGTCACGGTAGGGACTCGGCAGGGCCACATGGCCCTGGCGGGAGCGGCGGTGACGTTTGAGAGGGTGGAACCATGAGCGGATCACATGCGGGCGGCGGACGCCGCGTCGTCGTCGTCGGAGCCGGCATCGCCGGGCTGGCGGCCGCGCACCGGCTGCTGGAGAGCGGGGCGCGGGTCACCGTGCTGGAGGCCTCTGACCGGGTCGGCGGCAAGCTGCTGCCGGGAGAGATCGCCGGCGCCCGCGTCGACCTCGGCGCGGAGTCTCTGCTGGCCCGCCGGCCCGAGGCGCTCGGCCTCGCCCGCGACGTGGGCCTCGCCGACCGGCTTCAGCCGCCGGCCACCGCCGCGGCCGCGCTGTGGACCCGCGGCGCCCTGCGCCCCATGCCCAAGGGCCACGTCATGGGCGTCCCCGGCACCGCCGCCGCCCTCGCGGGTGTGCTGTCCGACGAGGGGATCGCCCGGATCGAGCGCGACGCCGACCTGCCCCGCACCGAGATCGGCGACGACGTGGCGATCGGCGCGTACGTGGCCGCGCGCCTCGGCCGCGAGGTCGTCGACCGCCTCGTGGAGCCCCTGCTGGGCGGGGTGTACGCGGGCGACGCCTACCGCATCTCCATGCGCGCGGCGGTCCCGCAGCTCTTCGAGGCCGCCCGCACCCACACCTCCCTGACCGAGGGCGTCCGCGCGATCCAGGCGCGGGCCGCCGCCGCCCGGCAGACCGGCCCGGTGTTCATGGGCATCGCCGGGGGAGTGGGCACCCTCCCCGTCGCCGTCGCGGAGTCGGTGCGGGCGCGCGGAGCCGAGATCCTGACCGGTGCGCCGGTGACGGAGCTGCGCCGCGAGCCCGATGACGGCTGGCGGATCGTCGCCGGCGACCGGATGCTGCGCGCCGACGGGGTCGTCCTCGCCGTACCCGCCCCGGCCGCCGCCGGCCTGCTGCGCGCTCACGCCCCCGGAGCGGCCGCCGAACTCGCCGCGGTGGAGTACGCCTCCATGGCGCTGATCACCCTCGCCTACCGCCGCGCGGAGACCGATCTGCCCGAGGGCAGTGGATTCCTCGTGCCGCCGGTCGACGGGCACACCATCAAGGCGTCCACCTTCGCCTCCCGCAAATGGGGATGGATCGCCGAGGAGAACCCGGACCTGGTCGTCCTGCGCACCTCCGTGGGACGCCAGGGGGAGACGGAGATCCTCCGCCGCGACGACGCCGACCTCGTGGAGGTCTCCCGGCACGACCTGAAGGCGGCCACCGGCCTGACCGCCGCGCCGGTCGCGACGCGCGTCACCCGCTGGCAGGACGGCCTGCCCCAGTACCCCGTCGGCCACCACGCGCGCGTGACCCGCGTCCGCGAGCACCTCGCGGGCCTCCCCGGGCTCGCCGTGTGCGGCGCGGCCTACGACGGCGTCGGCATCCCCGCGTGCATCGCGAGCGCGTACGCCGCCGCCGACCAGATCAACGGTGACCTGCACGGTGTGCAGGAGCTCACCGCCCACCCGGTGCAGAGCCTCCACGGAGGAGCAGGAGAATAAGGGACATGAGTGACGACGCCACCACCCCCGCCCCCGACCGGATCCCGAACAAGGGCAAGCTGGCCAAGGACCTCAACGAGGTCATCCGCTACACCCTCTGGTCGGTCTTCAAGCTGAAGGACGTCCTGCCCGAGGACCGCGCCGGGTACGCCGAGGAGGTCCAGGAGCTGTTCGACCAGCTCGCCGCCAAGGACGTCACGATCCGCGGCACCTACGACGTCTCGGGTCTGCGCGCGGACGCCGACCTCATGATCTGGTGGCACGCCGAGACCGCGGACCAGCTCCAGGAGGCGTACAACCTCTTCCGCCGCACCAAGCTGGGCCGCGCCCTGGAGCCGGTCTGGTCGAACATGGCGCTGCACCGCCCCGCCGAGTTCAACCGCTCGCACATCCCGGCGTTCCTCGCCGACGAGACGCCCCGCAACTACGTGAGCGTCTACCCCTTCGTGCGCTCCTACGACTGGTACCTGCTGCCCGACGAGGACCGCCGGCGCATGCTCGCCGACCACGGCAAGATGGCCCGCGGCTACCCCGACGTGCGCGCCAACACGGTCGCGTCGTTCTCCCTCGGCGACTACGAGTGGATCCTCGCCTTCGAGGCCGACGAGCTCGACCGCATCGTCGACCTCATGCGCCACCTGCGCGGCTCGGAGGCCCGGATGCACGTCCGCGAGGAGGTCCCGTTCTACACGGGCCGCCGCAAGGACGTCGCGGACCTGGTGGCGGGCCTGGCCTGAGCGACGGGACCCGCCCGGCGGGCGGGTCCTTCCCCGCCCGCCGGGCGCCGTCTACCCGGCCTGCCGCTCCACCGGCCGCGTCCGCGGCCCCGGCCCCGGTTCCGGGTGCGGCGCGCACGAGGCGCGCCGCCCCGGAACGCGGCCCTCGAGCAGATACGCCTCCAGATGCCCGTTCACGCAGGCGTTGGGCCCGCCCGCGACGCCGTGGCTGCCTGCGTCCCGCTCGGTCACCAGCGTCGAACCGGCCAGCCGCCGGTGCAGCTCAAGGGCGCCGTCGTACGGGGTGGCCGCGTCCCGCTCCGCCGCCAGGACCAGCGTCGGCGGCAGCTCACCGCGGCCCGCGCGCACGTCAAGCGGCCGCTGCCGGGGGGCCTTCCAGTAGGCGCAGGGCAGATTCGTCCACACATTGCTCCAGGTCTCGAACGGCGCCCGGCGCGCGAGCCGGGTGTTGTCGCGGTCCCACACCGCCCAGTCCGTCGGCCAGGGCGCGTCGTTGCACTCCACGGCGAGGTACACCGCCCGTGCGTTCTCGGCCTCCGCCGCCGCCTCCGGGTGTTCCCGTGCCTGCTCGACCAGCGGCGCGGGGTCGCCCTTCAGATACGCCGACAGTGCCCGCGCGCTCTGCGGCCAGTGGTCGTCGTAGTACCCGGCCCTCAGCAGGGCCGCCTGCAGTTGTTCCGGTCCGACCTTCCCGCCCGCCGGCGTCCTCGTCAGCCGCGCCCGGGCCCTGTCGTACGCGGCCTGCACCTCGCGCGCGGTGTCGCCCAGCCCGTACACGTGGTGGTGCCGGGCGACCCAGGCCCGGAAGTCCGCCCAGCGGTCCTCGAACGCGGCCGACTGGTCGAGGTTGTTGCGGTACCAGATCTGCTCCGGGTCCGGGTTCACGGCCGAGTCGAACACCATCCGCCGCACGTGCGAGGGGAACATCGTGGCGTACAGCGCGCCGACGTAGGTGCCGTACGACGCCCCCAGGAACGTCAGCCGGTTCTCGCCGAGCGCGGCGCGCAGGACGTCCAGGTCACGGGCGTTGTTGAGCGAGTTGTAGTGCCGCAGGGAGTCCCCGGCCCGTTCGGCGCAGCCGCGCGCGTACGCCTTGGCCCGCCCGGCCCGCTCGCGCTTGTACGCCGCCGAGGGGTGGACCGGCGCCGGAGTGGGGCCCTTGTGGAACGCGGCGGGGTCCGTGCAGGACAGCGGGGCCGAACGGCCCACCCCGCGCGGGGCGTAGCCGACGAGGTCGTAGGCCGCCGCGACGCGCTTCCACTCGGGAAGCACGCCCATCATCGGGAAGTACATGCCGGTGGCGCCCGGGCCGCCCGGGTTGTGGACCAGGGCTCCCTGCCGGCGCACCGTGCGCCTGCCGCCCGACGGGTCCTCGCCGGTGGCGCGGGCGCGGCTGACGGTGAGCTCGATCTGCCGGCCGTTCGGGCGGGCGTAGTCGAGCGGGACCCGGACGGTGCCGCACCGGACGGTGCCCGGGAGCTGCTGCGCGGCGGGGCACGCGCCGAAGTCGACGCC
>NZ_JFCB01000046.1 GCF_000725125.1 Streptomyces toyocaensis | reverse complement strand
GGACCTCGCCCGCATCGACGCACTGGCGGACGCGGCCGGCACGGACCTCGCCTCGTTCGGCCGGCGCGCGATCGCCTTCCTGGCCCGCGAGGACGCCTTCGCCGCCCACCAGGCGGGCCTCGAACGGCTGCACGCCGGCATCGACGCGATCGTCACCACCGCCGAGGCGGCCCCGCTCGCCGCCGGTCTCGACGAACTCGCCGACGGACTGCGCACGGTGACGGAGGTGGTCGCCGGACTCGACATCGCCGACGCCACCGTCCGCACGGCCGTGCTCGAACGGGTCGCCGACGCCATGGGCGGCGTCAACCGCGCCCGCGCCTCCCTCGACGCCCGTCGGCGCGGACTCCTCGACCGGGAGGCCCGCGCGGGGTTCGCCGCCGAGCTCGCCCTGCTCGGCCAGACGGTCACCGGTGCCCTCGCGGCGGCGGACGACCCCGAGGTGTGCGACGACCAGCTGACGCGGGTCCTGAGCCAGCTGGAGGCCCTGGAGTCACGCTTCGCGGAGTTCGACGACGTCCTCGGCGAACTCGCCGCCAGGCGCACCGAGATCTACGAGGCGTTCTCCGCCCGCAAGCAGAGCCTCACCGACGCCCGTGCCCGCCGCGCCGAACAGCTCGCCTCCGCCGCCGACCGCGTCCTCGGGACGATCGCCCGGCGCTCCGCCGCCCTCGCCGACACCGACGCGGTGAGCACCTTCTTCGCCTCCGACCCCCTCGTGGCCAAGGTCCGCCGCACCGCCGACGAGCTGCGCGCACTGGGCGACCGGGTACGGGCCGAGGAACTCGACGGCCGGCTGCGCTCCGCCCACGAGGACGCCGCCCGCGCCCTGCGCGACCGCACCGACCTCTACGCGGACGGCGGACGCACCATCCGTCTCGGCGCCCACCGCTTCGCCGTCTCCACGCAGCCCTTCGACCTGACCGTCGTCCCGCACGGCGACGGCCTCGCCCTCGCCCTCACCGGTACCGACTACCGCGCCCCCGTCACCGACCCCGCCCTCCTCGCCGACCGCCCCCTGTGGGACCGGCACCTGCCGTCCGAGTCGCCCGCGGTCCACCGCGCCGAACACCTCGCCGCCCGACTGCTTCACGAGCACGGACCCGACGCCCTGACCGGCGCCGACGACCTCGCCGCGCTGGTGCGCAAGGCCGCCGAGGAGGCGTACGACGAGGGTTACGAGCGAGGAGTCCACGACCACGACGCCACCGCGATCCTCACCGCCGTACTGCCCCTGTACGAGGGCGCCGGCACCCTGCGCCACGCCTCCGCGGCCCGCGCGCACGCCCTGCTGTACTGGGCGCACGGCACCACGGCCCGGGAGCGGGAGGACCTCACCCGCCGCGCCCGCTCCCTGGCCCGCGTCCGCGACGCCTTCGGCCCGCCGCCGGCGCTGGACGCGCTGCGCCACGAACTCGCCCGCGCCGTGCGGGAGTGGGACCGGGCCGTGGGGGAGCGGGACGAGAACGCCACCGTCCGCCCCGAATCCTGCGCCGCCTACCTCCTCGACGAACTGACCACCGGCCCCCACGGCTTCGTCATCAGCAGCCGTACCCGCACCCTCCTCGAAACCTTCCGCCGCACGGTCGCGACCGAGGCCTACGACGAGGACCTCCCCGCCCTGGCCGGCCTCACCGACCGCCGCCAGCTGGTCGAGGCATGGCTGACGGCCTACACCACCGCCACCGGTGACCACGTCACCCCCGGCGACCTCGCCGAGGCCGTCGCCGCCGAACTCTGCCCGGACGTGCCGCGTCACCCGTCGGACGCACCGCTGACCGTCACCGTCGAGGGCCTGATCTCCACCCACCCCCGGATCACCGGCCGCCGTCTGACCCTCCGCCTGGACGAGTTCCTGGAGCGCACCGCGGAGTTCAGGGCGCGCGACGTGCCCGCCTTCCGCGCCTTCCAGCGCCGCCGCACCGCCCTGGTGACCGCCGAGCGCGCCCGGCTGCGCCTGGACGACCACCGCCCCCGCGTGATGGCGCCGTTCGTCCGCAACCGGCTGGTCGACGAGGTCTACCTCCCGCTGGTCGGCGACAGTCTCGCCAAACAGCTCGGCACCACGGGCGGGTCCGCCGCCACCGGCACCGGGGGACTGCTGCTGCTCCTCTCCCCGCCCGGATACGGCAAGACGACCCTCATGGAGTACGTGGCCCACCGGCTCGGCCTGGTCATGGTGCGGATCAGCGGCCCGGCGCTCGGTCACGCGGTCACCTCGCTGGACCCGGCCGACGCGCCGAACGCCACCGCACGCCAGGAGGTCGAGAAGATCAATTTCGCGCTGGCCGCCGGCACCAACACCCTGCTCTGCCTCGACGACATCCAGCACACCTCGCCCGAACTGCTGCAGAAGTTCATCCCGCTGTGCGACGCCACGCGCCGGGTGGAAGGCGTGTGGGAGGGCGAGCCGCGGACCTACGACCTGCGCGGCAAGCGGTTCGCCGTCTGCATGTCCGGCAACCCCTACACCGAGTCCGGGGAGGTTTTCCGGATCCCCGACATGCTGGCCAACCGTGCCGACGTGTGGAACCTCGGCGACGTCCTCACCGGCAAGGAGGAAGTCTTCGCGCTCAGCTTCGTGGAGAACGCCCTCACCGCCAACCCGGTGCTCACCCCGCTCGCCTCCCGCGACCGCGCCGACCTGGAAGTGCTGATCCGCCTCGCCGGCGACGACCCCACGGCCCGCCCCGACCGCCTCGGTCATCCCTACGCGCCCGCCGAACTGGAGCGCGTCCTCGCGGTGTTGCGCCATCTGCTCACCGCCCGTCGTACGGTCCTCGCCGTCAACGCGGCCTACATCGCCTCCGCCGCCCAGTCCGACGACGCCCGCACCGAGCCGCCGTTCCGGCTCCAGGGCTCCTACCGCAACATGAACAGGATCGCCCAGCGGATCCAGCCCGTCATGAACGGCTCCGAACTGACCGCCGTCATCGAGGACCACTACACGGCCGAGGCCCAGACCCTCACCACCGGTGCCGAGGCGAACCTGCTCAAGCTCGCCGAACTGCGCGGCACGCTCACCCCCGCACAGGCGGCCCGCTGGGCCGGGCTCAAGGCCGCCCACGCCCGCACGCACGCCCCGACAGGCGCGAGCGGCTCGGGCGAGGACGCCCTGGCGCGTGCGGTCGCCGCCCTGACCCTCCTCGGCGACCGCGTCGCGGCCGTCGAGTCGGCCATCACCCGTGCGTCCGGCCGGAGTTAGCGGTCGCGGGCCCGAGCGACGCATGGGCCCGAGCGGCCCGATGTTCACCCGATCGATACGGGTCGCACGTTTATCTACGCGCGGAGCTCGCCCTGACGAACGATCATTCGGGCATACCGGATGACTTTTTTTCTGGGTGTTACCGAGCGGTACAGAGGGCTGCTACAACCTTGGTTGCTTCATGAACCTCTCCCCTGACCCTCACATTCGAAGGGCGGACTGCCGTGTCCGTGCGTTCTCTTGGGGCATACCTGGCAACCCTCGCGATGGGTGCCGCGGCCGTGCTCGGTCTGGCTCAGCCGGCTTCGGCCGCAGGCGGCAACTACGTCGCTCTCGGCGACTCCTACTCCTCCGGGGTGGGCGCGGGAAGCTACACCTCCGAAAGCGGTAGCTGCCTGCGCAGCACCAAGGCGTACCCGCAGCTGTGGGCGAACGCCAACGCCCCGTCGTCGTTCAGATTCGTCGCCTGCTCGGGCGCGACCACGTCGAGCGTGGCCTCCGGGCAACTGGGCGCGCTCAGCTCCTCCACCACGCTGGTCAGCGTCACCGCGGGCGGGAACGACGTCGGGTTCGCGGACGTCATGCAGACCTGCGTGCTGCAGAGCGAGGCCACCTGCGTCTCCCGCGTCAACACCGCCGTCTCGCAGATGCAGACCACGCTGCCCGGCAGTCTGGACTCGCTGTACAGCGGCATCCGCTCCCGGTCCCCGCAGGCACACGTCGTCGTCCTGGGATACCCGCGCTTCTACAAGCTGTCGGGGAGTTGCATCGCCGGCCTCACCGAGACCGAGCGCAGCGCGATCAACAACGCCTCGGACGTGCTGAACGGGGTCCTCGCGAAGCGGGCGGCCAACGCCGGGTTCTCCTTCTCGTCGGTGGTGGACGAGTTCACCGGTCACGAGATCTGCTCCGGTGACTCCTGGCTGCACAGCGTGGACTGGTTCAACATCGTCAACTCCTACCACCCGAAGGCGAGCGGCCAGTCCGGCGGATACCTGCCGGCCTTCCGCTCCGTGGCCTGACGGGAGTGCGCGTGCGGGGCCACCGTCCGCCGGACGGTGGCCCCGCACGCCGGCGCGGTCATCCGCCGCCCAGGGCGGCCACCAGTTCCTCCGCCGTGCGGGGGCCGGCCGCGGCGTCGGGCAACAGGTCGCAGGCGCGCAGCAGCCGGGCCGCCGCGACGCCCCAGGGCAGCCGCAGTCCCGCCGCCGCGAGAAGGTCCGTGCGGGCCAGCATGACGGCCGCGGGGCCGGTGTGCGCGCCCGACGGGGTGAGCAGGGCCGCGTCGTCGGCCCAGCGCAGGGCCAGGTCCACGTCGTGCGTCGCCATGACGACCGTGGTGCCGGTCCCGCGCAGTCCGTCGAGGGTGGTGAGCAGACGCTCCTGGCCGTCGGGGTCCAGGCCCGCCGTCGGCTCGTCCAGGATCAGGACACGGGGGCGCATGGCGACCGCGCCCGCGATCGCCGTCCGCTTGCGCTGCCCGTAGGACAGCAGGTGCGTGGGCCGGTCGGCGAGCGCGGTGATGTCGAGCGCCGCCAGCGCCTCCGCCACCCGCGCGCGCACCTGGGCGTCGGACAGGCCCAGGTTCAGTGGCCCGAACGACACGTCCTGACCCACGGACGCGGCGAACAACTGGTCGTCGGGGTCCTGCACCACCAACTGCACGGTGGTGCGCAGCGCCGTCAGCCCCTTCCTGTCGTACCGGACGGTCCGCCCCTCGACGGCCAACTCACCCCGGACAGGGCGCAGTCCACCGCTGAGCAGCCGCATCAGCGTCGTCTTGCCGCTGCCGTTGCGCCCCAGCAGCGCCAGCGCGCGCCCCTCGCGCACCTCGAAGTCGAGGCCGGTGAGCACGGGCGGGCCGTCCTCGTAGGCGAAGGACACGCCCCGCAGGGCCACCAGCACGGACTCGCTCACTTCAACGGCCTTTCCAGTACGAGGGTGAGGACGGTCAGCGCCGCCAGGAGCGCCACGCTCCACAGCGTGAACCGCACGGAGACACGGGCTTCGGGCACCAGCACGCGCAGGGTGCCGTCGTAACCGCGTCCGGCGAGACCGGTCTGCAGCCGCGCCGCCCGGTCGAAGGACCGGACGAACGCGGTCGCGCCCAGCCCGCCGAGGGACCGCCAGGTCGCCGCCCGGGTGGTGTGTCCGAGCCGGGCCGCCTGCGCCTGGCGGACGCGGTGCACCGAGTCGAGCAGCAGAAAGCTCATGCGGTACGTCACCAGCGCCACGTCCACGAGCGGCGCGGGCACCCCGGCGCGCACCAGACGCGGCAGCAGGTCCGACATCGGCGTGGTGAACGCGAACAGCAGCACGCCCAGCGAGGCCGCCGAGGTGCGCAGCAGCAACTCCCCGGCGCGCAGCGGCCCGTCCTCCGCCGGGGACACGAACCCCTCAGGACCGCCCACCTGCACCAGCAGCGTGAGCGCTCCGGTGACGCAGAAGCCCAGCGGCACCCGGTACGCCCGCCACAGCCGCCGCCCCGGCACGCCCGCCGGGCCCAGCAGCACCGCGAGCGCGGTCACCAGTACCAGGGCCGCGCCCGGCCAGGGCGGCAACGAGATCGCGAGCACGGTGAGGCCGAAGCCCAGTACGGCCTTGTCCACGGGATGACGGCGGCGCCAGCGACTGCCGTGCGCCGCCGCGTCGATCGGCAGCACGGGATCAGTCCCGCGACCCGGACGCGGCCCCGTCGCCGCCCGCACCGGCCCCGGTGTCCGCGCCCGCGGCGACGTCCCCGCCGGCAGCGCCCGCCGCGTCCCGCGACCGCGCCGACGCGCGCTCCTCGCCCTGCCGCCGCCCGCGCCGCAGCCCGAAGTAGTACGCCAGGGCGCCCGCGCCGATCGCCGCCTGCAGGGAGAACAGCGCCGACTCGATCTCCCCGGAAGGCGGTTCGTACAGCGGCGAGAACCACGGCTCGTAGTCCGGGTCGATCTCGGTGATCGCGGTCTCCGCCTCGCCGTCGGCGCCGGTGAACGGCTCCTCCTTGTGGTCGCCGAGCCCGAGCACCAGCGGCAGCACCGCCAGCGCCGCCACGGCGAGCAGCAGCAGGCCGTTGATCCTCGCGTTGCGGCTCATCGGCTCACCGCCCCGGCCGACTCCGCCCGCTTCCGACCGGTCGCCGAGGTGACGAGCACCCCGAGCCGGGTCAGTTCCCCCCGGCTGGACTGCACGAGCATCCGCATCACCAGCACGGTCAGCAGCCCCTCGCTCACCGCCAGCGGGATCTGCGTGACGGCGAAGATGGAGCCGAACTTGCCCAGCGCGCCCAGGAATCCGCTGCCCGGGTCGGGAAAGGCGAGCGCCAGCTGCACGCTCGTCACGCAGTACGTCGACAGGTCGGCGACGAACGCGGCGGAGAACACCGAGACCATCAGCGGCACGTCGTACCGGCGCAGCAGCCGGTAGACGCCGTACCCGGCCCACGGGCCGACGATCGCCATCGAGAAGACGTTGGCGCCCAGCGTGGTCAGCCCGCCGTGGGCGAGCAGCAGCGCCTGGAACAGCAGGGTGATGGTGCCCAGCACCGCCATCACCGGCGGCCGGAACAGGACGGCGCCGAGTCCGGTGCCGGTGGGGTGGGAGCAACTCCCGGTCACCGAGGGCAGTTTCAGTGCGGACAGGACGAACGCGAAGGCCCCCGAAGCGCCGAGCAGCAGGGTGCTCTCGGGGTGTTCCCTCACTTCACGGGTGAGCGACCGGGCTCCGTGGACGACGAACGGCGCCGACGCGACGCCCCAGGCGACCGCGTGCGCCGGAGGCAGAAAACCCTCGGCTATGTGCATGGCTCAGCAGACCCTCTCCAGCACCTCGTGGATGGTTGACGCGCCTTGGCCGGTCTCCTGGCTGACGGGTACCACCGCCCGTGCTCCGCCTTCCCGGGTCCTTGCGAACCCAGTGGCTGCCCGTGAGGGCCGGAGCCGGACTTCCCGATCACAGTGGCGAGGGCCGCACCGGTATCGCACCGATTTCCCGTCACCAAGGCGTGGTGACAGTAGTGCCCGCAGCGGCCCGGTGACAAGCGGTCACGGGGGCGCGCGGACGGCGCCCGGCGGCTCACGGCGCGGCGCACACCTGCGCACTTGACACGAGCGGTGACGCCCGCAGGGGCGGGGGACCGAGGAGCCGCCGTCCCGGGCGGGGTCTTGCTGCGTCTAATATGCAACAGCGACAAGCATGCAACAAGGATGTGAGGTTCGATGACGACCCGACGCATACGGGGGGCCGCCGCCGTGCTGGCGGCGGCCGGTGCCGTCGCCGCCTGTTCGGCTCCGGGTGACGGCGGGGCGGACGGCGGCGCGGCCGCCGAATCCGTCGTGATCGGGGTCTCCTCCGAGCCGGACACGCTCAGTCCCCTGCTCGGCTACGGCAAGGACGGCAACTCCAAGATCTTCGACGGACTCCTCGCCCGGAACGCCGACCTGAGCCTCGAGCCCGCGCTCGCGAAGGCGCTCCCCGCGGTGACGGACGGCGGCCGCACGTACACGTACACCCTGCGCGAGGGCGTGACGTTCAGCGACGGCGAGCCGCTCACCGCCGACGACGTGGTGTTCACGTACCGCACCGTGCTGGACGACAGGACCAACAACCCCGCCCGGAGCGAACTCGACGCGATCAAGGAGGTCAGCGCGGTCGGCGACGACAAGGTCGTCTTCACCCTGGACCACCCCTACGCGGCGTTCGCCGCCCGCACGGTGCTGCCCGTCGTCCCCGAGCACATCGCCGGGAAACAGGACCCCAACACCGGCGCCTTCAACACCGAACCGGTCGGCACCGGCCCCTACGTCCTCACCGGCTGGAGCAAAGGAGAAAAGCTCACCTTCAAGGCCAATCCGGACTACTGGGGCGGCGCCCCGAAGGTGAAAAAGCTCACCATGGCGATCATCGCCGACGACGACGTCCGCGCCACCCGCCTGCGCTCCGGCGACCTCGACGGCGCCATCCTGCCCCCCCGTCTCGCCGCCACCTTCCAGGGCGACGAGGACAAGGTGACGTACCGGGCGACGACCTACGACGTCCGCGCCGTCACCCTGCCCACCGGGAACCCGGTCACCGGCGACACCGCGATCCGGCGGGCCCTGGACCTCGCCGTGGACCGCGAAGCCATGGTCGAGGGGATCCTCGACGGCGCCGGCCGCCCCGCCTACGGCCCGCTCCCGGTCGACGACCCCTGGTTCGCCAAGGACGTCGAACGCTCCCAGGACCTCGCCGAAGCGGGGCGCATCCTGGACCGGGCCGGCTGGAGGGCCGGCCAGGACGGCGTCCGCGCCAAGGACGGCCGCCGCGCCCGCTTCACCCTGTACTACCCCTCCGGCGACAAGGTCCGCCAGGACCACGCCCTCGCCTACGCCTCCGACGCCAAGAAGGCCGGCATCGACGTCGAGGTGGAGAGCGCCACCTGGGAGGTCATCGAGCCCCGGATGAAGCAGGACGCCGTGCTCGCGGGCTTCGGCAGTACCGGCGACCCCGACTTCGGCCTCTACACCCTGCTGCACTCCTCCCTCGCCGGCGACGGCTTCAACAACATGGCCCGCTACGACAACCCGGCCGTGGACGAGGCCCTCGACACCGGCCGGCGCAGCCAGGACGCCGAGGCCCGCGAGGCCGCCTACGACGACCTCCAGCGCGAACTCGCCAAGGACCCCGGCTACACCTTCCTCACCCACATCGACCACCTGTACGTCCTCACCGACCGCTGGAAGGACCTCACCACCCAGACCGAACCGCACGAGCACGGCTTCGCCGGCGGACCGTGGTGGAACGCCGAGGACTGGCAGCCCCGGACATGACAGGCGGCCCCTGGGGAGCGATGGCACGGCTCACGGCACGGCGTGCCCTGTACGCCGTGCCGGTGCTCCTGATCGTCACCTTCGGCGTGTTCGCGGTGGCCGCCGCCTCCCCCTTCGACCCCGTCAAGGCCTACGCGGGCACCGCCGCGCTCGGCGCCGACCGGGAGACCCTGGACCGGCTGCGGGAGAACCTCGGCGTGGACCGGCCGTTCACCGCCCGCTGGTGGGACTGGCTGACCTCCGCGCTCGGCGGTGACTTCGGCCAGTCCACCGTCATGCGGCAGCCCGTGGCCGAGGTCGTCGGCGAACGCCTGGTCTGGTCGGCGCTGCTGTGCGCCGTGGCGTTCGCCGTCGCCGTCCTGCTCGGCACCGTGCTCGGCGTGCTCGCCGCCCGCCGCCCCGGCTCCCTCCTCGACCGCGCGGTCACCTCCCTCGCGTACTCCCTGGAGGCGGCCCCGGTCTTCTGGATCGCCCTGCTCGCCGTCTGGCTGTTCGCCCTCCAACTGGACGTCCTCCCGGCCGGCGGCCTCACCGACGCCGGCAGCGACCGGGTCACCGCCGGACAGGTCACGAGCCACCTGATCCTGCCCGCCGGTGTTCTCGCCGTCTCCCAGCTGCCGTGGTTCACCCTCTACGTCCGTCAGGGCGTCGGCGACGCCCTCGCCGAGGACCCGGTGCGCGGGGCCAGGGCCCGCGGCCTGAGCGAGCGCACCGTCCTGCTCGGTCACGCCCTGCGCTGCGGACTGCTGCCCGTGCTCACCCTGATCGGCTCCCGCGTCCCCGAACTCATCACCGGTGCCCTGCTGGTGGAGAGCGTCTTCAGCTGGCCGGGCATCGCGGCGGCCACCGTGGAGGCGGCCACCGCCGTCGACTTCCCGCTGCTGGCCGCGCTCACCACCCTCGCCACCGCCGCCGTCCTCGCCGGAAACCTGCTCGCCGACCTGCTCTACGGCCTGATCGACCCGAGGGTGAAGCTGAATGAGATGTGACCCCCATGGCTGACGTCACCGCGGTGACGGCGTCGCGCACGCACGGTGCCGCCCGCCGCTCCACCCACACCCTCCGCCTGCGCGTGTCCGCCGCCCTGATCGCCGTGGCGGTCCTCGCGGTCCTGCTGGTACCGCCGCTGGTACGGCTCGACCAGCAGGCCGTCGACCTCGCGGCCGAACTCCTGCCCCCCAGTCCGACCCACCCCTTCGGCACCGACGACATGGGCCGCGACCTGCTCCTGCGCTGCGTCCACGGGCTCAGGGTGTCCCTGCTGGTGGGTGTCGTGGCCGCGTTCACCGCCACCCTGATCGGCACAGCCGTCGGCGCCACCGCCGGGGCGCTGGGCGGCTGGGCCGACCGGATGGTCATGCGCATGGTCGACACCCTGTCCTCCGTCCCCCACCTGCTGCTGGGCATCTTCGTCGTCGCCATGTTCCGGCCCGGCGTCTGGCCGGTGGTGGTCTCCGTCGCCCTCACCCACTGGCTGTCCACCGCCCGGATCGTCCGCGCCGAGGTCCTCTCGCTGCGCTCCCGCCCCTACATCGACGCGGCCGTCTCCGGCGGCGCCTCCCGGTGGCGGGTGACGGTGCGCCACCTGCTGCCCGCCGTACTGCCCCAGGCGGGTCTCGCCGCGGTCCTGATGGTCCCGCACGCCATGTGGCACGAGTCGGCCCTGTCGTTCCTGGGGCTGGGCCTGCCCACCCACACGGCGAGCCTCGGCACCCTCATCCAGGATGCCCGCGGCTCGCTGCTCGCCGGGCAGTGGTGGCCGACCCTCTTCCCCGGCCTGTTCCTGATCATCCCCACCCTCGCCGTCGCCGGCCTCGCCGGCGTCTGGCGCGAGCGGATCAACCCCCGCCGCCGATCGGAGCTGATGCTGTGACCGAGCGACCTCCCGCACGGGCGGCCGAAGCCGCGCCCGAGCCGCCTGCCGCGTCGGCGGTCGACGCCGCGCCGGCCGAGCGGCCTCCCGTGCTGTCGGTCCGCGGACTGTCCGTGCGTTTCCTGCTGCCGGGCGGGCGCCGGATCGCCGCCGTCACCGACGCGCGGTTCGACGTGGCACCCGGCGAGTGCCTCGTCCTGATCGGCGAGAGCGGCTGCGGCAAGTCCGTCCTGGCCTCCGCCCTGCTGGGGCTGCTGCCCGCCAACGCGCAGACCTCGGGCGGCGCGCTGCTCGGCGAGCTGGACCTGCTGACCGCCGGTGAACCCACGCTCGCCCGCACGGTACGGGGCCGCCGCGTCGGCCTCATCCCGCAGAGCCCCGCCGCGCACCTCACCCCCGTACGCACCATCCGATCCCAGATGGAGGAGACGGTCGCCCAGCTCACCGGCGTCCGGGGACGCGCGGCTCTGCGCTCGGCGGCCGAACGGGCCGCCGCACGCGCCGGTTTCCCGAGGGACCACCTCGACCGGCACCCCCACGAGCTCTCCGGCGGCCTCGCCCAGCGGGCCGCCACCGCCCTCGCCCTCATCGGCGACGCACCCCTGCTGCTGGCCGACGAACCCACCACCGGGCTGGACCGCGACCTGGTCGACCACACCGTCGACGAACTGCGCCGCCACATCGACGCCGACCGCGCCCTGCTGATGATCACGCACGACCTGGCAGCGGCGGAGCGCATCGCCGACCGGGTCGCGGTCATGTACGCGGGCCGCATCGTCGAACTGACCGGGGCGGACACCTTCTTCGGCTCCCCGGGCCCCCGCCACCCCTACAGCCGGGGCCTGCTGGAGGCCCTCCCGGACCGGTCCTTCACCCCGATCCCCGGACTGCCCCCCGAACTGGGCGGCCTCCCCGACGGCTGTGCCTTCGCCGCCCGCTGCGACCGCGCCACGGACGCCTGCACGGCGCTCCCGCCCTTCACCGGCCCGGTCGCCTGCCACCATCCGCTTCCGGCCCCCACCCCGGAGGACCTCCGTGCTTGAACTGCGCGACGTCACCGCCGGCTACGACCGCCGCGCCCCCGTCGTACGGAACGCGACCCTCACCGTCGCCCCCGGCGAGGCCGTGGGCCTGCTGGGCCCCAGCGGCTGCGGCAAGTCCACCCTCGCCAGGGTCACCGCCCTCCTCCACCGCCCGGACTCCGGGCACGTCGTCCTCGACGGCGCCCCCGTACACCGCTACCGCCACCGCGCACCCCGCGCCCAGCGCACCGCCGTCGGCGTGGTCTTCCAGCAGCCCCGACTCTCCGCCGACCCCCGCCTGCGCCTCACCGACCTGATCGCGGAACCCCTGCGCGCGACGGGCCGGCGCTCCTCGGTCCCCGAGCGCGTGGCCGAACTCGCCGGCACCGTCGGCCTGACCCCCGACCTGCTCACCCGCCGCCCCCACGAGGTGAGCGACGGGCAGCTCCAGCGCGCCTGCCTGGCCCGCGCGCTGGTGCTGCGCCCCCGCTGGCTCGTCTGCGACGAGATGACGGCGATGCTGGACGCGTCGACGACGGCGGCGCTGGTGCGTGCCGTCGAGGACTACCGCACCGCGACGGGAGCCGGCCTGCTGGCGGTCGGCCACGACCGGCTCCTGCTGAACCGGTGGTGCGACCGCACGGTCCACTGGGACACGGTCACGCCGAAGCGTGCGCCGATGCCGGTCCGGACGCCCGGCTGAACGGAGCCGCCCTTCGCGACGGTCCGCTGCCGTCCGGCGAGGACACGGCCCGGCCGGGCACGGCGTCCCGGTCCGGTGCGCGGACCGGGACGCGGCTGACGGCGGGCCCTCAGCCCTGCGGGTAGTCCTCCACGAACCCGTCCTCGCCGAACCCCTCGTCCCCGAACGCGGCCCCGGCGCCGCCCAGGAGGCTGTCCATGATCTCGTCCATGTGCACCTCGGTGGCTCCCGCCGGAGCCGTGGCCTTCTCACCCCTGCCCACGCGCAGCACCAGCGCGAGCTTCTTGACCTTCGCCGTCTCCGCCAGCTTCGCCAGGTCCAGGGACACCTCGGTCAGCTCGCCGTTCTTCAAGGTGAAGTCCGCCGTGACCTTCTCGTTCGGAGCGCCCGCGAAGTCCTTGGCCGTCGGCAGTTCGGCCCCCGCCGGCAGTTCCTTCTGCACCGGGCGCAGCTCGTCGAACAGCTCGGTCATCAGCGTGCGGAAGGGGGCCGTGGCCTTGATGTGCTCGGTGCCGTCCGACCCGCCGGACGTCGTGAAGTCGACCTCCTGGGCGACGACCTGGCGCAGCGCCTTCACCAGCTTCTTCTGTGTCTTGGCGTCGAGGGTGGGCTCCGCCGAGGGCTCACCGGCCCCGCCGTCCTCCGCCCCCGACATCCGCTCGCGGTTCTCCTCCAGCTCCTTCGTCGACACCTTGAGCCACTCACCGGCGAGGAGTTTCTTGAACGCACCAGCGCTGTCGGGCAGTTCGTCGGCCGACGGCATGGGGCTGCCGGACATCCTCCCGAGCGCCTCCGCGTCGACGCGGAGGTAGGTCCAGTCGCCGACCAGCCGGTACTCGAAGAGATCACCGTCGGTGCCGCTGAACTTCATCACCATGGCGCTGATGTCCGTCTCGACGGACTTCTCCAGCGGCTTCTTCGACTGGACGGAGACGGAGATCCGCGCGTCGCTGAGCAGTTCGGCGACCTCGTCGGGCATCTCCTCGCCCGGCTCGGCCAACTCGGCGTCCAGCGCCTTCAGCGACGCGACGTCGGTGTCCAGGTCCAGCTCGAAGCTGAGGGAACGCTCCTCACCGAGCCTGTCGAAGGCCTGGTCGAGCTTCTGCCCGGCGGACAGGTTCTCCACGGTGCCGCAGGCGGCGGAACCGGCCAGGACCGCGGTGGCGACGGCGGTGGCGGTCAGGGTCTTGCGTATGGCGGAAATGACGGTCTCCTCGTGAATGCGACCAGAGCGGTCACCCGTAAGACCGATCCTCGACCCGAACGGTTGTACGCGACAACCGAATTGATCCCCGATTGCCCCGCACGACCGGGCGTCCGCAGTGCTGCGGCGGCGACATCGAATCAACCGCTGACGGGCATACCTGAAAGCATGTCCACCCATGCGACCGCATCATCCGGGGTCCAGGTCTGCTCGCTGAAGCGGGACACCCCGCAGTCCATCCCCGCGAACAGCCCCTACACCGTCATCAGGTTCCCGTTCGGGGCCGCCGAGTCCACCGACCGCTTCGCCATGCACCAGGTCGAACAGCCGGACGGCTACGTGGTCACGAGCTGGGACACGGACGACCGCTCCGGGCTCATATGGCCCAGCACGGCCGGCTGGGGCACGCTGTACGCGATGATCCAGTGGGAGGCGGGAGGGTACGACGAACTGCGGGACCAGTTCGTCCGGGACCCGCTCGGCCTCACCCCGTCGCCCAACGACACCACGGCGACGGAACACCGGCCGCCCAGCCCCGGCATGCAGTGCTGGACGAAGCAGTGGGGCCTCTTCGTCGACCCGGCCGTCCCCCTGGCCCTCCGCGCCACCCATGACGACACGGTGGCCCGCAAGATCGTCCTGGCGGAGTTCAAACTCGTCATCCACGAGGCCGCCTGACGGTACGGCCCGACGGCCCGGCCCGCCTCCGGGCCGCGCGCGTCCGTGCGCCTCCGTGTGCGTCCGTGCGCACGGAGGACCGGAGGTCCCCGGGCGGCGGAGCCCCGTTCGCATACGGTGCCTGGGTGCTCTCCACGTCCCCGCCCCCGTCCTCCCGACTCGCCGGACTGACACCGGCGCGTCTGTCCCCCGGGTACTTCGCCCTCGTCATGGCCACCGGCATCCTCTCCGTCGGCTGCCAACTGCGCGGCTGGACCCTGCCGGCCCAGTCGCTGCTCCTGCTCACCGGCGCCGAGTACGCCCTGCTGGTGGTCCTCACCATCTGGCGTTTCGTCGCGCACCGCCGTGAACTCGCCGCGGACGCCCACGACACCCGTAAGGCGTTCCTCTTCTTCACCTTCGTGGCGGGCACCGACGTCTTCGCCGTCGGCCTGGCAGGCCAGGGCCACTTCGTCCCCGCCGCCGTCCTCCTCGTGACCGCCGCGCTCACCTGGCTGGTCCTCGGCTACACCATTCCCTGGGCGGCGGTCCTCGGCCGCAGCGAACGCCTGGTCGTGGCGGCCGCCAACGGAACCTGGTTCGTCTGGGTGGTCGCCAGTCAGTCGGTCGCCGTGGCCGCCGCGACCCTGGAACCCCACTACGAGGCCGCACGCCAGGGGCTGGCCGTCGTCGCGGTCTTCTCCTGGTCGGTCGGCTGCGTCCTCTACGCCGCGTCCGCGATCTTCGTCTCGCTCCGCCTGATGCTGTACCCCCTCGAACCGCGCGAGCTCGACCCGCCCTACTGGGTCTCCATGGGCGCGGTCGCCATCACCGTGGTCGCGGGCGCGCGCATCGTGGAGATGGAGAGCGCCCCCATGGTCGACGCGGTGCGGGGTCTGGTGGCGGGCATGTCGGTCGTCTTCTGGTGCTTCGCGACCTGGCTCGTCCCCGTCCTGATCGCGGTCGGCGTCTGGCGCCACCACGTCCACCGGGTGCCCCTCACCTACGAGCCCACCTGGTGGAGCATCGTCTTCCCCCTCGGCATGTACGCCGTCGCCGGCATGTACCTCGGCCGGGCCGACGACCTCCCCATCGTGGAATGGATCGGCCAGGCCTGGCTCTGGGTCGCCCTCACCGCCTGGACCACGGTCTTCCTGGCGATGCTCCGCACCGTGGTCACGACCAGGGGGCGGGAGCCCGAGCGGACCTGATCCGCCGGAGGGCCGCGGAGCCCGGTGCCGGCCCGGCACCCACCCGCGCGCGTGCCCCCGCGTCACCGGCTCCCGACGCGGACGGTCACGTACGCGTACGCCTCACCCTCCCCAGGTGCGCGGTTCCAGGACCGCGTGGTCAGGTGCGGCAGGATTCCCTCGGTCAGCGCGTGCCGGGGCAGGGAGAGTCCGAACTCTCCCTCCAGCGCGGCCAGCAGGCACCGCTCGCGGTCGGCGTCGTCGACCCCGTTCAGGACCCGCTCCGGATCGAGGGCCGCGGGCACCTGCCCCGAGCGTTCGACGTCCGTGCCGCGCAGCGTGTACGCGTACAGCTCCTCACCCCGCTCGGCGACCGAGAGGTGGAACACCGCCGGGGTGTCGTCGCGACCGCGGCGTACCCACACCACCACCGCGCGTCCGCCGTGCGAGGCGCCGGCGGCCGGGGAGACGAAGAAGGTGCGGGGCTCCGACGTCCGCGGGGCCGTGTCGAAGCCGAACGCCCACCCGGAGCCCGTCCGGCCCACCGCCATCACGGCCCGGTCCTCCCACGGCGCCGAGTCGTCGCGCTGCCTGACGTCGTAGGGGAACCACCCGGCGGGACGGCTGGGCGGAGCGGTCAGGCCCGCACCCCCGTCCTCCCCGACCAGGCCGGGCAACGCCTCCGGCTCCGTGCCCTCCACCCACAGACATCGGTAGGAGCCGTGCGGGGCGTTCCACCGCTGGGGCCCCGCCAGCCAGCACAGCCCCGGCGGATCCAGGTCCGGCACCGGCTCGGGCACCGCGCCCGTACGGCCTGCCCGGGGCGTGGCCAGCAGCTCCAGCCCCCGCTCTCGCGTCACCACCGGCCCCAGGACCGGGTCGGCCAGCAGACCGAGCGGTGCCAGCAGCTCCGGCCCGGGCGGCGACCACGACGGCAGCGCGGCGCGGATCACCCGCCACGCGGTGTCCGTGTCCCCCCACCGCGCCGCCTCCCGCGCCTCGGCCACCGCCCGTCCGAAGGCGCCGTCCGGTGTGTAGCGATAGGAGCCGTCGCGCACCCGGGCGAGGATTTCGTCGGCGGATGCCTGGACGCCGTCGTCGGTCTCGGCGCCCAGTGCGAAAGGGCGGGCGGGACCGCCGGGACGGCTGTCCCGCACATGAGCGAGAGCCAGGACGGGCACCAGCTCGTCCGTACAGCGCGGATCGGCGACGAGCCCGCCGAAGCTCGCGTTCCTGGACCCGTAGCCCTGCGACAGCGTGTCGAGCTGTCGCAGCATCCCCCAGGCTCCCGGCCGCCCGTAGCGCTGCGCGTCGGCGAGCAGGTCCCGTGCGGCCTCCCACCTCCCGCTCAGCGCGTCCTCCCGCGCCCGCGCGACGTCGGCGTCCCGGGCGCGGGTGGTGTCGTTGACGAAGTCCGGGAGCTGCGCACGGTCGGCGTGGAAGGACTCGTACCGGCGCCGCATGTAGGCATGGAACGACGGATACCGGGCCGGGTACTCACCGCTCCAGCCGTGGTAGACGTACAGCGCCCACTCGCCGTCCTCGTCGGTGTCACCCGGGTCCAGCAGCGCGTAGGACATGTCGGAGTCGGTCTCCAGCTGCAGCGCGCGCTCCCACATCCCGGCGAGCAGCACCTGCTGCTCGGTCGCCCGCTCGTCCAGGCTCTCCCGGTACATCGGCGTCATGCCGAACGGATCCCCGAACCAGCCGATCTCGTGTGCCGCGCCCAGCCGGTAGATCGAATCGTCGTGCAGCCGCCAGCCGTTGCTCGCCAGGAGGAACGCCCGGTAGGACGGCGGCAGCCGGGTGCCCAGACGCCGCTCGGCGTCGGCCACCTCCGCCTCGGACGCCGGCGGCGACTCCAGTCTCAGCTCGGCGAGGGTCACGTCACCCTCCGCCAGCTCCATCGCCTCGTCCTCGCTCGGCACCCACTCGTCCCGCCAACGCCGCAGGAACGTACCCCAGTCGAACCCGTTGTCGTTCATGCGCCGATGGTGGCAGTCCTCACTGACATCGCCGCCCTGCGGGCTTCGGGGGGGGAAGTGCGCTCGGCAGGTGGCCGCCCGGCGGACGTGGCCATCGAGATCGCGCGCGATCGGGACGGCTCGGTGGTGGTGTTCCCCGCGCTGCCCGCCGAGGCATAGAACTGAGGAGAGGAGGGCGAGGTCGCGGCTCCGACGTGATCACGTGGGCCTGACAGGGAAAGCCCGCCCGATGGGTGCCGTCCTCGCCCAGAGCACGTGCTGGTGAGTGTTCTTCCGACATTCTGATGAGCAATCAGATGCGCGGCGCATAAGGTCACCCCATGGTGGGGTTGAGAACGCTGCAGGGGTACCTGCTCGAAGAGGTGCTCGCCTGGCTGCTGAGGTCCAGTGGATACCGTCTGCTGACGGAGGCGGACGACACGGCCAGGCCCCCGTGGAAGGTGCTGGAGAAGCGCAAACACGGGCTGGTGGTCCGGGGACGTGGGGCGTGGCACCAGGCGGACACTCTGGGGGAGTTCCCGTACGTCCCTCCGTTCTCGCTCCCGATCCGTCTGTTCGCCGAGGCCAAGTTCACCAGTTCGCCGGTCGGTCTCGCTGTCGTGCGTAACGGCCACGGTGTCGTGCACGATTTGAACGAAGGCGTCGTCACCACGCTGAGCAATGGCGCGGGCCCTCGGCGCCCGAGGACGCGCTACCACTACAGTTACGCGATCTTTTCCACGTCAGGGTTCACGCGGGACGCGCAGGAGTTCGCGCTGGCCCATCAGATCTCGCTCATCGATCTGTCCCTGTCTGACTTCAAGCCACTGTGCGAGCTGGTGAAGGACGCTGCCAAGTCGGTCTACGACGCGACCAAGTCGATGCCTCCGAGTCAGCGGCCCGCAGTGTACGAGATCCGCAACTACGTACGCCGCCACCTACTGGGCATGCACGAGGACCCCGTGCCCAGCTTCCCCTCGGTGACTCGTCCGCTCGACACGCTGGTGGCCGACCTGCAGTGTCTGTCGCTCGGACTCGCCCTCGCCTTTCCCGCGGCTCCTTTCGTCCTCGGGCTTGTCTCCGACGATCTCCAGCACTTCTTCAGATACGCGCGCGAACACCCCACTCACACGGTGCGCGTGCGCAGGAGCGAGCGGAAGGTAGGGCATCCCCTCTGGTCTCTCGAACCCCGCGAAGGGCGCGCCTACAAGCTGACCTTCAGCCTCCCGGAACACGTCGAGGACTGGATTCTCGACCAGGAAGAGGGGATCCGGTCCCGCACCCGTTGGACGGCGCGTGACCTGCTCTCCGCCATCACTCTCTACTGGGTCGACGACGGCCACACCCACACCTTCCGGCTTCACTACGACCCGGACGAGTTCCGTGAGGTCAGCGGGAGGCCCAGACCACCGTTCAGCGACTTCGACGAGATGTCCCACCTGTACTGATCCCGTGGGGGTTTGTTCGGTGTGATTGACGCCGTAGTACCGAAGCCGGGTGGGGAAGCCGGCACGGTTGGTTGGCGGAGTGATCAAGGAGTGCCGTCGAGCAGTTCCGCCCGGACGGTCTTGCCGCTTGGCGGGTAGGGGACGCACTCCCAGTGCTCGGCGAGGGCGGTGACGAGGGTCAGGCCGCGTCCGCCGGTGGGGAGCGGGTCGGGTCCGGCGGCCGTGGGGCGGGGGTGCGGGTGGAGGTCTCCGCCCTGCTGCACTTGACCTGCCCCATGCGCTCGTGGAGTGGGTCACCATGCTCATCGTCACCCGTGAGGGCGACCGGCGGGTTTCGAGACGGGCGTCGGAGGCCGCTCGCCTTGGCGGCTCCTGACGGAGGGGTCCCACCGATTTGGTTGGACTCAAGGGGATGCGAGGCTCGCGCGTGCTGCGGCCATGGAGGCGATCTTGTGTTCCTCGAGGTGCTCGTTGACCTCGACGTCGCCGGTCTCTCGCCACACCGCCTGGTTGAGTGCCCGACCGAATGTGTGCACAGGGGCGTGCAGGTCCGCGTCGCTGAGCAGCACGAGGTGCCGTTCAGCGATCCAAAGCCTGGTCATGACACCCGAAGCGGTACTGTTCCAGTCTTCGTCATCGCCCCAAGCCTCGGGACGGCTGTAGGCCGCCCGTTCGGCATCCTGGGCGCAGGCGATGAAGTCCTTGATCGCCTGCATCTGCTCTGCTCGGCGGGCCTCGCTGGTGGCCGCTGCCTGGCGGCGTTCCTCCAGCCGCTCGGCGGAGCGCTGAGTGGCGCGCTGGGAGAGCGCCGTCAAGGCGCCGCCGAGGGCGACGCCTGCGAGTGAAAAGATCGATGCCCACACTTCCATCGCCACGCGGCGCCCCCTACGGCAAGTCCTTGTGCATCAGCGTGCACATGGTCTCGTACCGGAGCAGTGAGCCGTCCGGCGCCTGGACGTCCCAGGCGTCAGGTCGACGACCGTGGGCCAGGTAGCCCAGTCGCTCGTACAGGGCCCTGGCCCGCGGATTGCTCTCCTCCACCGCGAGCTCGGCCCTGTGCAGGCCGCGTGACCTGATGCGATCCTCCGCGGCCCGGATGAGCATGGTGCCCAGACCACACGACTGCAGGGCCGGGAGTACCGCAAGCTGCCAGAGTGTGCCTGCGCTGGCCGTGACCTGGTAGTCGATGCCTCCGATCGCCACCGGAACATCGGCCGGGGTGCACAGCGCCAGATAGTCCACATCCCCCGCAGCCGCGCGCACCAACTCCCTTTCCACCTGCATCAGATGGGCGGTCGAGCCGGACCACGTACAGGCCGGCAGGTCAGTGGGCGTCAGGTCACGGACGAGGAGTGGCACGACAACCTCGGCCACCCCGGTACGAGGAAGACTCATGCGCCTATCCGATCACCCCAAGGAGCCTGCAAACCAGCGGATTTCGCGTGCAGGCCGCTGCCACGTGGTGAGATCCGCGGCCGCCGCGACGTCTCACAGCCCTCGTCCATGTGGGCCATCAGGGCGAGCAACGCTGAGGCCAGTCCAAGCAGGGGGTGGCCGTTCTCATGAAGCGCCATCAGTGACGACCAGCAGTTACGGGACAGTCCTCAAGGACGGGTGGCGTCGGAGCCGCAACGCAGCTTGCTGACAGCTCCGCCCGGACGGTCTTGCCGCTGGGCGGGTAGGGGACGCAGTCCCAGTGGTCGGCGAGGGCGGTGACGAGGGTCAGGCCGCGTCCGGTGGTGCTGAGTGGGTCGGACGCGGTGTCCGTGGGGCGGGGGAGCGGGCGGAGGTCTCCGCGGGCGTCGCTGACCTCGATGCGAAGGCGGCCGGCCGACGGGTCCACGGTGAGCGTGAGCCGGAAACAGCGGCCGGGCACGCGCCCGTGCAGGACGGCGTTGGCGGCGAGCTCCGCGACGACGAGTTCGGCACGCTCCGTGAGGTCCTGCGAGGCGCCCCGGGAGCGCAGTTCGGTCACCGCGAGGAGCCGGGCGAGACGGGCGCCGCGCCGTGTGGACGACAGCAGCTGGGTGAAGGTGCCGGCGGGGGCGCTCACTTGGGGTGTCGCGTGGTTCATGGCGTCAGAGTGGCGGTCCGGTGCGGGCGGGGGCGAGTGCCGCGCCCCGTACGGAGAGCAGGCGTACGGAGGGGGAGGCGGGCGGTACGCCGGATTCCCGCGACGCTGTGAGAGGAACGCGGGAAGGCGGCAGAAGGTTCCCGCGTTCGGCGGCCTCCGTGGGAACAGTCAGGTCCGGTCGACGGTCCGCGTGGGGGGACGGCCGACGGAAGTGAATACTGGCACCTCGACGCAGGCACGGACGAGAGGTACGACCAGTGACCGGCGACCACCGCACAGGCCCGCCCAGGTTCGGCAGCGAACGCGACATGCTGCGAGCCTTCCTCGACTACCATCGCGCGACCCTCGCCATGAAGTGCGAAGGGCTCACCGACGAGGAGCTGCGGCGGCGGTCGATGCCGCCGTCCACGCTCTCGCTGCTCGGGCTGGTGCGGCACATGGCGGAGGTGGAGCGTGCGTGGTTCCGCCGGGTGTTCGAGGACCACGACGCACCCATGGTCTGGTCCGACGAGATCGACTTCCAGGCGGCGTACGACGCGAGCGCGTCGACCAGGGACGAGGCGTTCGCGGCCTGGGAGGCCGAGGTGGAGCACTCGCGCCGCATCGAGCGGGAGGCGGACTCCCTGGACCGGGCCGGGTATCAGCCGCGATGGGGCGAGGAGGTGTCGCTGCGGATGGTGATGGTGCACGTGCTCCTGGAGTACGGCCGCCACAACGGGCACGCGGACTTCCTGCGGGAAGGTGTCGACGGGACCGTGGGCGCCTGAGCCCGCGGGAGCCGTACGACCTGCGGCGACGTCTTGACGCCGGCGAGTGGAAGGCGGGCGAGGGGTTTCCGGGAACCGTGGCCGTCGCCGCCGAGTACGACATCGGCCGTTTCACCGCCGATCGAGGTGGCGGGGGACTGTCGGTGGCGGATGACAGGATCACCGGCATGGTTTTCGTACGTACGACTCCGCCGCGGCCTGTCGACGTGACCGCGGTCTTTCCCGAACTGGCTCCACTGGCGCGTCCCGCGATCCGGCTGCACCCTCGTCCCGGTTCGCCTTCGGTCGGGGACAGCTCGGTCGGGGGACCGTTGCTGTGGCCGGCCGAGGAACCGTGGCCGCACTGCGAGGGCGAGCACCCGGACAGCGGGTTCCGCCAGTCGCCAGCAGAAGTACGGCTGACGAGGCGCAGACTGGCCCGGCTACACCGTGATCCCGATGGTCCGGAGTTCACGCCCGAGGAGGAGGCGATCAGGGAACGGGATGCCGCGAGGCACGCGAAGCGGTTCGACGCCGGTCCTCCCCGGCCCGCGGAGTGTCCGGTCCCCCTGTTGCCCGTGGCTCAGCTGTACCTGCGCGACGTACCCCTGCTGCGGCCGCCCGGAGAGGCCGATCTGCTCCAGGTCCTCTGGTGTCCCTACGACCACGAGCCGGACTGGAAGCCCGCGACCGCGGTGTTCTGGCGGTCCGCCGCCTCGGTCGTCGATGTCCTCGCCACGCCACCGGAACCGTACGAGGCCAACTACCCGGGCTATGTGCCGGAGCCGTGTCTGCTGGCACCGGAAGCGGTCACCGAGTACCCCAACAGCCTGGATCTGAGTCCGGAGTTGAGGCAGGCGGTGGCGGACTGGAGCAGATGGCAGGCGGCCGGTGTGGACGTGGACAGCTCGTACGCGGAGGATCCGGCGGAGTTCTACGACGGCAATCTGGCGGACGCTCCCGGCTGGAAGGTCGGAGGCTGGCCGCCGTGGGGCCGCACCGACCCGTACCACCGGTACTGCGCTGTCTGCGACGCCCGGATGGTCCCGCTGCTGACCATCGCCTCCTTCGAATGGGACGGTGGTGAGCGACGCGGCTGGGCGCCGTACGAGGACAGGGACGCCGCCTACGCCGCCGGTCACCGTGCCGGCCAGTCCCCCGCGCAGCCGACGAAGGTCGAAGTGGGCAGCACGGACAACATGCAGCTCTACGTCTGCCCGGCCTCTCCCGAGCATCCGCACACCGACCTCATCCAGTGAACTGCCGGGCCTGTCGCACCCTCCCGTGTGCCCACCGTCCGGTGGCCCCTCGACTCCCGGCTCGGCTCGCTCGCGGAAGCCGGGGCGCCCGCGCGGTACGGGAAGACCCCGGCTCGACTACGCGCACGGGCAGGGCAGTTCGGGGAGCGCGCGGTTGGGGGAGCACGTGACCAGGGCCAGGGTGAGGTACGAGGGGCGTTCGAGGTAGCGGCCGTACGAGATGTCGGCGCCCGCGCGCAGGCGTTCGGCGGCGGCGTCCACCAGCCGGGCCAGGCGTGCGGTGTCCCGGTCGTGCTCCGCCGCGAACCGCGGGGCGTACTCGGCCAGCCGCTCACCCAGCCAGGCCGCCGCCTCCTTGGCCTCCTCCCAGGAGCCCCGCACCAGCGAGCGGGGCTTGACGAGCCAGTACGCCGTCTCCAGCGGCGGGAGGTCCGACGTGCGGAACTCCGCGGCCACCAGGCGGTAGCGCTCGATCAGTTCCGGCCTGCTTCCGGCCGGGGGCGGGTCGGGGTGCGGGGGCCGCCGCAGTGCCTCGTCGTCGAAGCGCACCTTCGGGCCGGTCCAGAGGTAGGCGTGGTGGTGCATGGGCTGTTCCCGCTTCGAGAAGCGCCGGCCGGACGCGGGAGGGCCCGGTCCGGCCGGCGGTGGGAAGGGAGGGGGAGGGGAGGGTCAGGCGCCGAGGCCGAAGCGCGCCGGGTCGATACCGGCCGCGTCCAGCTCCCCGGTGGTGAAGCGCAGCGGCTGCGCGCCCGGCCGCTTGCTGTCGCCCAGGGCCCAGGCGTTCTCGCCGATCCGGGCCAGGGTCACGCACCCCTCGGTGCAGGGGCCGCCGCACGCCTTCGTGAAGGAGGCTCCGCTGATGTCGAGCGCGTAGAGGTTGGTTCCGTTCTGCATGACTGCACCTTCCAGCTCGTCTGACGCGGCCGGGCCCGGCCGCCGCCGCCCGTGGTGGGCGGGAGTGCACGGATGGGGCGGGCCGCCTGGGTGTTTCCGCAGGTGAGCGGCGGACACGGGCCGCCTGTCCCGGATCTCCGTGACCTCAGAGTGGCGGTCGGACGGGGGCTGGGACGAGTGTGGCACCCCGTACGGTGAGTCAGCGTACGGACACGAAGAGTGGACGGTACGTCTGATGATCCGTCAGTCTTGGGGTGGACACGGGCGGCGTGAGAGACGGCCGTCGCGGTGCGGTGCGGAGGAGTGAGGAAAGGGGTGGCGGATGGACGTGGTCGGGGTTGAGGGGGAGGCGGCGGCCGGGGGCGCCGGCGGTGCGCGGGCGATTCCGGCGGGGGAGTGGGAGCGGGAGCCGCATCCGTCGGACAGCTTGCGGACGTTCGGGGCGGTCGTCCAGGCGCTGCGTGAGCACGCGGGGCTGAGCCGGGCGGACCTCGGCGCTCGGGTGCAGTACTCCAAACACACGGTTGAGTCGGTGGAGTTGGGGCGGCGGATGCCGGACGAGGCGTTCGTGGAGCGGGCGGAGGAGGCCCTGGGTAACACCGGCGCGCTGCGGAAGGCCGCGCGGCATCTCACGCGGGGGGAGGCGGGGCTGGCTGCGTGGTTCCGGCGGTGGGCTCGGCTGGAGCGGGAGGCGGTGAGCCTGTGCACGTACGAGTGCCGGTTGGTACCGGGGTTGTTGCAGTCGGAGGGCTATGCGCGGGCCCTCTTCGAGAACCGGATTCCGCTGCTGACGGATGAGCAGTTGGAGGCTCAGGTCGAGGCGAGGATGGAGCGGCAACGGATGCTGCACGAGCGTCCGACGGTTCCGTTCCACTTCATCGTTGAGGAAGCGGTCCTGCGACGGAGGCTGGGCGGCGCCGAGGTACGGCGCGAGCAACTGGACCACGTTCTGGAGCACACGTCGCCTCGCAACGTGACGTTGCAGATCATGCCGCTGGAAGCCGAGTACCACTCGTGCATGGACGGGCCTCTGCGCCTGTTGGAGACCCCAGAAGGGCGTCGACTCGCATACTCGGAGGGCCAAGAGAGCGGACGGCTGATTGGCGACTCGAAAGAGGTGAGAGTCCTCCAGCAGCGCTATGACACACTGCGGTCGCAGGCCCTGCACCCCGAAGATTCCCGGGCCTTGCTGGAGCGACTGCGAGGAGAGGCATGAGCACGACGGAACTCGCCTGGTTCAAGTCGAGCTACAGCGGTAGCTCGGGCGACGACTGTGTGGAGGTCGCCGTCACCGAGCAGGCCATCCACGTACGGGACTCCAAGGACGTGACCCGCCCGGCCTTCGCCGTCGGCCGCGAAGGCTGGGGGCAGTTCGTACGGTTCGCGTCGGAGCGCTGAGCGACGTGAGGGCGTGCCGTTCGCTGAAGCGGCGGACGGCACGCCCTCACCGCGTTCGGGAGCCCTTGGTCTCGCTCGTGGGGCCGTGGCCGAGGGCCGCGCGGTTGATGAATTGACGGCGTCGTGCGCCCTCACTCCCCGAGCGCGGCGACGGCCTCCTCGTACCCGCCCGTCGGGGGCGCGGTGTCGGGTCCGTACACGAGGTTCAGCACGCCCGTGGTGAACGTCTGCGAGCGCAGCAGCCTCAGCGGGATCGACGGCTCGCCCTCGTCGAACAGGCGCATGCCCTTGCGCACGGCGACGGGGTGGACGAGGAGGTGCAGTTCGTCGAGGAGGCCGGCGGCCAGGAGCTGCCGGACGACGGAGACCGAGCCGCTCAGCGCGATGTCACCGCCCGGCTCGCTCTTCAGCGCGGCGGCGACCTCGGCGACGTCACCCCGGGCCTGCTCGGTGTTCCGCCAATCCAGGTCGAGCCGCCGACGTGAAAAGACGATCTTGCGCAGGTCGCCGAGCCTCTTGGCGAAGCCCGCCTCCTCGCCGCCCGCCGCCTCCCGCTCCGGCCAGGCACCGGCGAAACTGTCGTACGTCACGCGTCCAAAGAGCATGACGTCCGCCGTCCTCAGGCTCGCGTCGACGGCCACCCCCATCTCGTCGTTGAAGTACGGGAAGTGCCACTGGTCGGGCGCCTCGACGACGCCGTCGAGCGAGATGAACAGGCTGGCGGTGATCTTCCTGGGCATGGTGTCCTCCGAATCCGGGTGCGTGTACCGGATATGACCGTGCCACCCACCGGAAATCATCGGTGGGCGGCACGCGGACGGTTCATCCGGTGCCCAGTTCCCTGCGGTGCTCCGGCCCCGGCACGCCGCCCCCCGGCCCCGCGCGGGTCCGTGACGCTGCCCAGCCAGCCCAGCAGGAATCCGGCCGGCACCGTCACCAGGCCCGGGATCGTCACGTCCCAGACCCTGAAGTCGTGCCCCGGGAAGATCGACTCGGGGGTGCCGGACGCGTACGGGGACAGCGCGAGCGCCGCGACGCTCAGCGCCGTCGCCCCCCACAGGCACCACAGCGCGCCGCGGGCGGTGAACCCGGGCCAGTACAGGGCGTACAGCAGGACGGGCGCGAGGGCCGCCCCGCAGACGGCGAGCCAGAGCGTCGAGACGACCACCAGGTTCCAGTCGGCGGCGACGACGGCCACGACCGCGGCGACCGCCCCCGTCAGCGCCGCCGACCACCGGGGCGCGGCACCCTCCGCCGCGCCCTCCGGGCGTCTGCCGGACGCACCCAGCACGTCCCGGCCCAGGGCGATGCCGGCGGCGAGAGTCACGTCCACCACGGCCGCGAGCGCGGTGAGGAACAGGACGCAGGCCAGGGCGGCGACCAGGATGCCGCCGCCGTCGAGCGCCCGCCCGAGCACCAGCGGCGTGAACACCTGCGCCACCGGACCGGCCTCGCGCAGCGCCTCGCCGACGAGGGCCGCCGCGCCGACGCCGACGACGGCGAGCGCGCCGTACAGCAACGTCAGTTCACCGAGCATCCAGCGGCCGACGGTCCGGGCGCCGCGCGGGCTCTTCGTCGAGATCGCCCGCATCAGCACGGCGGGCATCGCCAGTGTGGCCATCGACATCCCGAAGGTCTGCCCGATCCGGTTCACGGCCCCCACCCACCCCTCACCGGTGTAGCCGCCCGGACGCAGGTACGCCTCACCCGTCCGGGAGCCGCGCGCGGCGGCGTCGAGCAGCCGCCCGGGGTCCCACCCGAAGCGGTGGAGCACGAGCACCGCGGCGACCAGCAGCACCGGCAGGGCGATCGCCGACTTCACGATCATCACCACCCCGGTGCCCCGGATGCCGCCGCTGACGGCCAGCGCCGTCATCACGCAGCCGATCACCACGATGCAGCCGGTGCGCGCGCCGGGCTGCCCGATCAGCGCGGCGGCGACGTTGCCGACCACCACCAACTGCACGACCAGCAGAGGAAAACAGACCAGCAGGGTCACCGCGCCCCACGAGACGCGTACGGCGGGCCCGCCGCTGCCGCGCGCGTCCAGCAGGTCCGCGGCCGTCAGCGAGGCGTGCGCGCGCAGCGGTTCGACGATCAGTACGAGGAGCAGCACGACCCCGATCAGGCTGCCCAGCATGACGCCGAGGCCGTCGAAGCCGGACGTGGCGACCATGCCCACCAGGACGGTGACCGTCGCGACCGTCGTGGTGTCGCCGCCCATCGCGATGCCCTGCTGCCAGGAACGCAGCCGGCGGCTGTCGGACCGGACGAGAGCCCGGTCGTCCTCGTCCGCGCCCGTGACGATGCACAGCATCAGGCAGATCACCACGAAGACCGAGAACACGGCGAAGACGAGGGAGCGGGACGAGGGATCGAGGAGCGTGGTCACGACCACCTCCGGACGCCCGGCCGCGGTGCGGACCGGCCGAGCCGGTCGACCCGCCGCCCGTACGCCACCAGCGCGTGCACCGCGACGGCGCAGGGCACCACGGCCAGGAGCAGGCCGAGGCTCACCGGCCCGGCGATCCGCGTGCCGTACACGGCAGGCACGAGGGCCGCGGGCAGCACGTAGAGCAGCCAGGTGACCGCGATCCGGACGCCGAGCCGCAGCCCGACGGCCAGTCGTGCCGCCTCCCCGTCGTCGTGCTGCTCGTGCTCCGCCGGGCGGCGCGCGCCGGCTACGGGCGTGTCGTGGTGCGGCGGCCCGTGCCAGGGCCGCGGTCCGAGGGACATGTGGGTGGCTCCGCTCACGTCGGTCCGGCACCCGGCAAGGGGTGCGCGTACGGGTGTGGGGGTGGGCGCGGAGTCAATCAGACGCCGGAGCGGAACCTGCCGCCCCGCGCGCAGATCTGTTCCCGCGCCCAATCCGGAGCCGTCCGGACGGTGAACGGGCACTGGCTGACCGGAAGTGTGTCCTCGCTGCCGCCACCGCGCCGGTCACCCCCGGTACAGCCGGTCGAGGCCGACGAGCACCACCTCTCCGCCGGCTTCGGCCGCACGGAGGGCGGCGGTGAAGCCGACGCCGCTGTAGCAGGCGGGGCGGGCGCGGGTGACGTCCTCGCCGTCGGCGGCGAGCCGTGTGAGGAGCCGGCGGACGTGCCCCAGGTGCCGCAGGTCCATGACCTCGTCCCAGCGCGCCAGCCCCACCGACAGCAGAGGCCCGGAGCGGGCGCCCGCCCGGCCGCGTACCACCACGTCCGCCTCCAGCTCGCGACCGGCGTGGTGTCCGGGATCGGACAGTGAGCCGTGAGCCGCCGTCGCGGGGTGCGCGCCGAACACGGCCTCGCCGGCGTGGTCCACCACCCAGTCCCGGCAGATCTGGGCGAAGTGGGGGCCGGCCACCGCGGAGTCGAAGACGGGACGGGCGCGCCGCCAGACCTCGTCGGCGTCCCGCTGTTCCAGCGCCGAACGCCAGGGCCGGACGGCCGCGTGTTCGAAGGCGAGCAGCGGCTCCGCGATGCGCAGCCGGACCAGGTTCGGCCGGAAGGCGTCGGGTTCGCCGTGCAGCAGACCGTTCGCCCGCAGGAGCGTCAGACAGTGTGAGGCGTCGGTGAGCGGCGTGCCGAGACACTCGGCGATCGTGCCCGGGGTCCGGCAGCCCGTGGCGATGGCGGAGAGCGCGGAGTGGCACAGCGCGCGGTCCCCGTGGTCGGTGTCCTCCAGCAGCAGGTGATGCGGCTCCAGGAACAGGGGAGTCCGTGGGTTCAGGACGGTTCTGCACACCCAGGCGTCGAAGTCGCCCGGCCCGCTGGGGGTGTCGTCCGCGACGTAGGCCCGGTAGGCGGGGGTGCCCCCCACGACGGCGTGGACCAGCAGGGCGAGACGGGGGTCGTCGATGCCCCAGAACCGTGCGGCCTGCCGGAAGTCGAGCGGACGGAGGGCGAGTTCCAGCTCGGCCAGTCCGTGCAGTGGCGCGGCCGCGCCGAACAGCCGGTGCATCATGGGCAGGGAACTGCCGCTGAGCAGCAGGCGGGTGCCGTTGGCCCGCCCGCTCTCGCGCAGCCGCCGGTAGGCGCCGTGCAGGGCGGAGGGGAGCTCGGGGCTCTGCCGTACCAGGTCGGGGAACTCGTCGAGGACGACCGGCACGGGCCGCCCTCGCTCACCCAGCGCGAGCAGCGCGTCGACGGCGTCCTCCCAGCGGAGCCGGTGACCGGGCGGCGTTTCCCCCGTGTACCGGGCGAGCTCGTCACCGAGGCGGCGCAGGGACTCGTCCCGGGCCGCCGGCTGCGCCCCGAAACGGAAGCCTCCCAGGGTGGCGGTGAGTGCGTTCAGAAGGTGTGTCTTTCCCTGTCGCAGTCGTCCCGACACGACACCGAGCCCCGCATCGGGCCGGTCGTCACGGGCGAACTCGACGAGCGCGTCCCACTCGGCGTCCCGGTCGAAGACCGTCCCGGGTTTCGCGGTGCGGGAAACGTCGGACGGCGACACGGCTGCTCCCCTCGCTCGGCGGCGTCCCTGTCCCCAGTACAACCTCGAACGCCGGACGCCGCGACACGCGGCCGGCCGACGGGGCATCCTGCGGCGTCACCCGGATTGCGGCAGGTCGTGGCCGGGGCGACGATGGAACGGTGACTCAACGTGCACCCGTGGTCGTGCATCCGCCGGGACCGGACGGCGGACGGCACGTGACGATCCGCGGGGAGCAGGTGGGTACGGCCCATCACCTGCTCGACGTCCTGGAGCTTCTGCGCCGTCACGGTCTGCCGGAGGCGCACGAGGGACTCGAAGATCCCCACCTGGTCGAGTGGCGCGGCGGTGACTCCAGGATGTGGCGCGAAGGGGCGTAGCCTCAGTCCGTCCGGTCCTTGCGCAGGAACCGGCGCAGTCGCCGGAGCGGCCACGTGTTGATCACGTCGTCCGGGGTGAGCCAGCCACGCTGCGCCGTGCCGACCCCGTAGCGCAGGTATGCGAGCTGGGGGATCGAGTGGGCGTCGGTGTCGACGGCGAACCTCGCCCCGTGGTCCTTGGCCCGGAGGATGTCCTCGTCACCCAGGTCGAGGCGGTCGGGCTGGGCGTTGATCTCCAGGGCCGTGCCGGTGCGGGCGCAGGCGGCGAAGACCTCGTCGAGGTCGGCGTCGACACCGGGCCGTTTGCCGAGCAGCCGGGTGGTGGGGTGACCGATGACGTTGACGCGGGGGTTCTCGCAGGCGCGGACGAGCCGCCGGGTCATCGCCCTGCGGCCGACGTTGAAGTGGGAGTGCACCGCGGCCACGCAGAGGTCGAAGCCCTGGAGGAACGCGTCGGGCCAGTCCACCTCCCCTCCGGGACCGATGTTGAGTTCGGTGCCGTGCAGCAGTCGCATTCCGTGGTGCCGGCCGTCCAGTGACCGCACCCGCTCGCGCTGGGCGAGGATCTTCTCGTCGGTCATGCGCTGCATGTACAGGTTCGGCGCGTGGTCGGTGACCGCGTAGTAGGCGTAGCCGCGCCCGGCGGCCGCCGCCACCATCTCCTCCAGCGGGGTCAGGCCGTCGGTGAGGTCGGTGTGGGTGTGCAGATCACCGCGGATGTCCCGCTCGGTCACCACCCGGGGCAGCTCGCCGCGCAGGCCGGCTTCGATCTCCCCCCGGTCCTCACGCAGGGTGGGCGGGATCCACGGCAGGCCGAGTCTGGCGTACACCTCGTCCTCGGAGCGGGAGGCGACCCGTTCGCCGCCGTCGGCGTCGAACAGGCCGTACTCGGAGAGCTTCAGCCCCAGGTGGACCGCGATCGTGCGGGTGCGGATGTTGTGCGCCTTGGAGCCGGTGAAGTACTGCATCCCGGCGCCCCACGCGTCCGGTCGCACGACACGCAGGTCCACCTGAACACCCTCGGCAGTCCGGACCGAGGTCTTCTTCCCGCCGTGGACGATGACCTCGGCAGTGGAGGGCAGTTCGGTGAGGGCGTCCATGAACGGGGCCGACCGGCGGGCGGCGACGAGGACGTCGATATCGCCGACGGTCTCCTTCATGCGGCGCAGCGAGCCGGCGTAGGCGCAGTGCTCACAGCCGGGGATCCGGGAGAGCTCGGCGACGACGTCCTCGGCGGCCTCCATGGCCGTGCTCAGCAGAATCCGCCCTCTCGACTGCCGCATGAGGGCGATGCCGTGCAGGATGTTCTCCTCGGTCTTCTCCCCGAACCCCCTCAGATCGCGGAGCTTCTCCGCCGTGATGGCGTCGGCCAGCTCGTTCACCGAGGAGATGTGCAGGTTCTCGTAGAGCGCCATCGCTTTCTTGGGGCCGAGGGTCGGGATGGTGATGAGCTGCCGCACCCCCGCGGGGATCCGGGCCCGCCTCTCGTCGACGACCGTGACATGACCGGTGCGCAGGTACTCGACGACCTTCTCGGCGATCGAGGTGCCCACGCCCGGGATCTCCTTCAGACCCGCGGCGTCCAGGTGGGAGACGTCGGCGGGGTAGCCACCGATCGCACGCGCGGCCTTCTCGTAGGCGCGCGCCTTGAACGCTTCGCCTCCGGTGATGGCGATGAGGTCCGCGTACTCCTGAAGGAGCGCCTCGACCTCGTCGTTGGGCCGGACCACGTCTCCCAGTCTAGGAACCGGCGTGTGCGGCGTGCCAGCGCGGGACCGGACCGCCCCACGTCCTCACGTCCTCCAGCGCGCGGACCCGTCGGGCCGAGGGTGTACTGGGAGAACGGCTGTCCGCCGGTCGACCGGGGAAGCAGGGAGAGCGCTGTGCGTGCGACGTTCGTTCTGGGCCGGATCGCCGGGGTCCGGGTCGGCGTGCACTGGAGCGTCCTGTTCATCTTCGGCATCATCGCGTTCGGCCTGGCCGAGGGACGCCTCCCGGAGACGTACCCGGGGCGTGCCTGGGCGGTGTACTGGGCGGCCGGCCTGTGTACCGCCGTGATCTTCTTCGCCTCCCTCCTCGCGCACGAGCTGGCGCACGCCGTCGTGGCCCGGCGCAACGGGGTCGAGGTGGACGACATCGTGCTGTGGCTGCTGGGCGGAGCGGCCCGGCTCAGGTCCGAGGCGTCCAGCCCCGGCAGGGAGCTGAGGATCGCCGGTGTCGGCCCCCTCGTCAGCCTGCTCCTGGGCGGAGTGTTCACCCTCGCCGCCTGGCTGCTCGACCTGGCGTCCGTGTCCGGGGTCGTGGTGGAGATGGCCGCCTGGCTCGCGGGCATCAATGTGCTGCTCGCCGTCTTCAACGCGCTGCCCGCCGCCCCGCTCGACGGCGGCAGGCTGTTGCGCGCGTTTCTGTGGTGGCGCACGGGAGACCGCCTGCGGGCGACCGCCGGCGCGACCGCGGCGGGGCGGGTCTTCGGGTGGCTGCTGGTCGTCCTCGGCATGGTCGCGTTCCTGAGGACCGGCACGTTCGGCGGTCTGTGGCTGGCGCTGATCGGCTGGTTCCTCATCACGGCCGCCACCGCCGAGGGCCGGCAGGCCCAGCTGCGCGGCGTGCTCGCCGGTGTCCCCGTGCGGGACGCCATGACGCCCGACCCGCTCACGGTTCCCGCGGCCACGACGGTCGCGGACTTCCTCACCGGTACGCGTTACCGCTACCGGCACTCGGCGTTCCCGGTGACCGAGGACGGGGCGCCCGCCGGGCTGGTGACCCTCGACAGCGCCCACAAGGTGCCGCAGGCCGCGGCGCACACCGTGACGGTGCGGGACGTCATGGTGCCGCTGTCGCGGACCACCGTCGCCGAGCCGGACAGCCCGCTGGCGGATCTGCTGCCGCGCATGGAGCCGGGAGCCGAGAACCGGGTCCTGGTCCTGGACCACGGCAGGCTCGCCGGAATCGTGTCGCTCTCGGACGTCAGCCGAACGGTGACCTGGCTGATGAACACCGACGAGCAGCGCCCCGGCCCGTGACCCGTGGCCGCACGGCGGGCAGGACGCCGCTCGGATCCGGCCGGCCGGCCGCCCGCCCGCCTCCCGACCACGCGCCGGGCTCGGTGCCTGGGGGGCCATGCCGGGAATCACGCCGGTGGAAGAGACCGCGTGCGTCGCGCTTCCGCGTCGGTCCGCGCGCCGGAGCCTCCGGGCTCTGCGCGGGGCAACGGGTAGCGAAGGTGGCGACCCCGCCCGGCATCGTCCGCACCCCGTAGGGATGCCCGAGCGGGCCGACGTGTACGAGGGTGTCCTCGCGTCGGAGGCGCGGCCGGCCTCGGACGCGGAGGCCGGCGCAGCGGTCCCGTCCGGGCGTCGGATGCGGCGCCCCCCCTGCGGCGACGGGCCGATCCGCTCTGTGCCTGCCGGCGCGCCACCGCGCCGGTGCCACCGCGCCTCCTTCGCCTTCGGACCGCTGCCCCCGCACACCGACCGATCGGAGGCGAGGGTGTCGGCGACCCGGGCGAGCGCCGTGCGGCTGCCGGGCCGGGCCGGACGCCGGCCACGACCGGCGTCCGGCCCGCACGGTGCACCGCGGCCGAGCGGCTACAGCCCCTGGGACAGCAGAAGTTCGTGGGCGAGTCGTGCGCCGCGTGCCGCTTCCTCGGGGGAAACGTCCTGCGACGGGATGTCCTCGAGGCCACGGGCGAGGACCCGGACGGCCTCGGCGAGGGTCGCGACCTGTGCCTCCAGTTGGCTCAACCGGTCCTCCGGTCCGGGCGTGGCATCGGATGCGTCGGAACGGGGCTGCGTCATGATCGTGCCTCCTTTCGAGGCGGTGACATCACGCTGATCAGCCGCGGGGGAGCACTACCTGCCGGTCACCGCTCATAGCCAGTAAACAACGGTCGCCCGGCGCCCGCAGCGAACGGGCCCGCCGGGCGTACCGCCGGGCCTTCTCATCGGCGGGGTCGCGGGCCGAAGGGCACCCGCAAGCCCGCTCCCGGCTCGCGTACACGCAGGTCAGGAAGGGGGTGAGGGTTGGCTCCTGCGGACCTTCGGATGTCCCGGGAGAGACCCGTGAGCGCCGCGACCTGCTGTGATGGGTGTGCAATGGCCGCTGACCTGCGCTCCTGTGCCGAGCGGCCTGTCGGACGAGCCCGGCGGGCGAAGGTACAGGAGCTGATCGAGCGGCTCATCGCCGAGGGCCGCGTCCGGTACGCGGTCGCGCTGGCACGGAAAGTGATCCAGAACCACTTTTCAGCCGTCGCCGCACCGCAGTCCTGCAGCGGCCCTCTGCGGCTGTGATCTCCAGGCGTACAGAGAGATCCGCTCCGCCGCGCGCCAGGGCACGGCGGAGCTCCCGTAGGAGCGCATCGGCAGCATGCGCGACCGCGTTCTGGCGAGTTGATCGCCGGGCGGCGCGTCAGGCGCGCTGCCACCCGACGGGGTTGTTACTCTCCGTGCGCATGCGGGGAAACACGGACAGCCGACGGAGAGGGCACGAAGCCGGAGCATCGCCATGAGCGAATCCCCTTCCAGCAGCCCCGCCGTCGCGCACCGGTGGGTCTCACTGATTGCGATCTGCACGGCTGCAGGGATGGTCTGGCTTGCGTTCGGCAACCTCGGTGTGGCGATCCCGCAGATCGCCGACGAGTTCAGCGGCGACCTGTCGAGCTTGCAGTGGGCGAACAACGCCTTCAGCCTCGTCACCGGTGCCCTCGTGATCACCGCCGGCAAGTTCGGTGATCTCTTCGGCCGCCGCCGGATGCTTCAGGTGGGCACGGTGCTGCTTGCTGCCTTCTCCGTGCCTGCCGCGCTCGCGCCCGACATCGGATGGCTGGTCCTCGGCCGTGGTCTCATGGGCATCGGCGCTGCGCTGATTCTGCCGGCCTCGCTCGCGCTCATCCCGCCCGAGTTCTCCGGAAAGGCGGAAACCACCGCGTTCAGTGTCTGGCAGGCGGTGGCCTGGGGCGGGCTGTCCGTCGGGCCCGCGCTCAGCGGGGTCATCACGGACGGCCTCGGCTGGCGCTGGCTGTTCTGGATCAACCTGCCGCTCGCTGCGATCACTCTCGTGGTCGTCCGGGTCACGACTCCGGAGTCCCGCGACGAGAAGGCCGGTCACACGATCGATTGGCTGGGGCTGGCATCCATCGTCCTTGCGGTCTTCGCACTGTTGTACGCGCTCACCGAAGGGCCGAGCCTGGGATGGGGCAGCCCGCTGATCGTGGCGCTGTTCGTGGCAACCGTGGTGCTGTCGGTCGTGTGGTGGTTCGTCGAACGCCATGTGAGCCAGCCGCTCGTGGACCTGAAGCTGTTCAAGATCCGGGCCTACAACGGCGCGCTCGCGGCCAATCTCACGATGAACTTCACCTTCGCCGGGATGAGCTTCCTCCTCGTGCTCTGGCTGGAGAACGCACGCGGCTACAGCGCGGTGGAGTCCGGGGTGCTGATGCTGCCCGCCACCGTCGGGGTCTTCCTCTTCATTCCGCTCGGCGGCAGGCTGGCGATCCGGCGGGGCGGACGGCTTCCCGCGGTGGTGGGGCTCGTCGTGGCCAGCGCCGGCCTGACTCTGCTCGGTTCTCTCGGTACGCGCAGTTCGACGGAGTACCTCGCTGTCGCACTCATCGTCGTCGGGCTCGGTCTGGGGTTGGTGAGCACCCCGGTGGCCAATACGACCGTCGGAGAGGTCCCGATCGACCTTGCGGGCACCGCTGCCGGTGTGTTCAAGATGTCCAGCATGCTCGGTGGCGCCCTCGGGGTCGCCGTCCTCACCGCGGTCGCCAGAGAACTCACGACGAGAGACGCGGCCTCTGTCGTCGAGGCGTCGGGGCTGACTCCGGCGGACATCTCCCAGTTCCGCCAGGCATTGGTGAACTCCTCGTCCTTCCGGGAAGCGATCGCCTCACTGCCGCCCGACCTCGGGCGCACCGTGCAGCAGGCAGCCGTCTCGGCGTTCTCATCCGGTGTCGCCGACACGATGGCGGTCGCGGCCGTCCTCACCTTCGTCGGGACGGCGGCCGTATTCCTCCTGTGGCCCCGCCGAAGCAAAGCCGACGCCACCGTCGCCGGGCCCGGACCAGAAGACCGGCCAGAACCGTAGGGGCGCCTTTTTGGATCCCGCAGGCAATTCTCATAGCCCGATCCCCTGGGAGGACAGGGGGTCCCTCTACATCGACACGAAGAAGAACTGGAAAGACCTCACCTCGTCACATCAGAAGCTCCAGAGCCTCCAAGGCGTCAAGGTTCGCATGCAAGGTCACGCTGACCGATGCAAGACCACGTGCAGCTGGAGCTGACTTGTGCACCAGATCAGATGGCATGTTGCGGTGTTGTGCCCCTTGCCTCCAAGGGGCACAACACCCCGCCGGTCAGATGTCCCGGAAGATCTCGATCTGAGCCCCGATCGAGTTCAGCCGCTCCGCCAGGTCCTCGTAACCGCGGTTGATGACGTACACGTTGCGCAGGACGGACGTGCCCTCCGCCGCCATCATCGCCAGCAGGACGACCACCGCCGGGCGCAGGGCCGGCGGGCACATCATCTCCGCGGCGCGCCAGCGGGTCGGTCCCTCGACCAGGACGCGGTGCGGGTCGAGGAGCTGGAGGCGGCCGCCGAGGCGGTTGAGGTCGGTCAGGTAGATGGCGCGGTTGTCGTAGACCCAGTCGTGGATGAGGGTCTGGCCCTGGGCCACCGCCGCGATCGCCGCGAAGAACGGCACGTTGTCGATGTTCAGGCCCGGGAACGGCATCGGGTGGATCTTGTCGATCGGCGCCTCCAGCTTGGAGGGCCGGACGGTGAGGTCCACCAGGCGTGTGCGGCCGTTGTCGGCGAAGTACTCGGGCGTGCGGTCGTGGTCGAGTCCCATCTCCTCCAGGACCGCCAGCTCGATCTCCAGGAACTCGATGGGGACGCGACGGACCGTCAGTTCGGACTCCGTCACCACGGCCGCGGCCACCAGGCTCATCGCCTCGACCGGGTCCTCGGAGGGGGAGTAGTCGACGTCGACGTCGATCGTGGGCACGCCGTGCACGGTCAGGGTGGTGGTGCCGATGCCGTCGACCTTGACACCCAGCGCCTCCAGGAAGAAGCACAGGTCCTGGACCATGTAGTTGGAGGAGGCGTTGCGGATGACGGTGGTGCCGTCGTGCCGGGCGGCGGCGAGCAGCGCGTTCTCGGTGACCGTGTCGCCGCGTTCGGTCAGCACGATCGGGCGGCCGGGGGCGACGGAGCGGTCGACCACCGCGTGGTACTGGCCCTCGGTCGCGGCGATGTCCAGGCCGAACCGGCGCAGCGCGATCATGTGCGGCTCGACGGTGCGCGTGCCGAGGTCGCAGCCGCCGGCGTACGGCAGCATGAAGCGGTCCAGGCGGTGCAGCAGCGGACCGAGGAACATGATGATGGAGCGGGTGCGGCGGGCGGCGTCCGCGTCGATGGCGGCCAGGTCCAGCTCGGCCGGGGGCACGATCTCCAGGTCGACACCGTCGTTGATCCAGCGGGTGCGCACGCCGATGGAGTGCAGCACCTCGAGCAGGCGGTAGACCTCCTCGATACGGGCGACGCGGCGCAGCACCGTGCGCCCGCTGTTGAGCAGCGAGGCGCACAGCAGTGCCACGCACGCGTTCTTGCTCGTCTTCACGTCGATGGCGCCGGAGAGCCTGCGGCCGCCGACCACGCGCAAGTGCATCGGTCCGGCGTAGCCCAGGGAGACGATCTCACTGTCCAGTGCTTCGCCGATACGGGCGATCATCTCAAGGCTGATGTTCTGGTTGCCGCGCTCGATGCGGTTGACGGCGCTCTGGCTGGTGCCGAGCGCCTCGGCGAGCTGCGTCTGCGTCCAGCCGCGGTGCTGCCGGGCGTCACGGATGAGCTTGCCGATGCGTACGAGGTAGTCGTCTGCCATGGGGCTGAGGCTATCTCAGATATGAGATGGCACCTCTTGGGGGGTCCATTCGGGTGACGTGACGTCAGTGTCCGCCGCTGCGACGGGTCCGGGTGGTCCGGCGCCATCCGAAAGGTCCGGGCAAATCCATCGATGTCGTACGACGCCCCGTGCTGCTCCGTGTGTGGCGGGGGCCGTTCTTGCCACCCGTGGTGATGGACCACGAACGCTTGTTGATGTTCAGCCGTACTCCAGGAAGGATCCGGAAGCTCTTGCGGAACGTGAGCGGCATCGCTGCCTTCCTCTCGGTCGTGTCTTCGACTGACTCCGTCTTGGTCGCTTACCCCGCTCGGGCGTCCTGATGGCATCCGGGCCGGCTCGGCGGGAGGGTGGAGGGAGGGAGGAGGGCGCGCCGGGGTCCGGGCATGACCATTCGGGCCCGGTGTACTAGAGTTATCTCGACATCGAGATATCTGCCGAGGAGCACCGCAGCCGCCACCCTGGTGAGGGTTACCTTACTTAGCCTTACCTCAGCGGACCGGCCAGGGCGGCGTGGCGGCAGGATGCGGTGGTACGCGCACATCAATGAAGGAGACTGTCGTGTCGGCGAACAGCTTCGACGCCCGCAGCACGCTGCAGGTGGGCGACGAGTCGTACGAGATCTTCCGGCTGGACAAGGTCGAGGGCTCCGCGCGCCTTCCCTACAGCCTGAAGGTGCTGCTGGAGAACCTGCTCCGCACCGAGGACGGCGCCAACATCACCGCCGACCACATCCGTGCCCTGGGTGGCTGGGACTCCCAGGCGCAGCCGTCGCAGGAGATCCAGTTCACGCCGGCGCGCGTGATCATGCAGGACTTCACCGGCGTGCCCTGCGTCGTGGACCTCGCCACCATGCGCGAGGCCGTCAAGGAGCTCGGCGGTGACCCGGCGAAGATCAATCCGCTGGCCCCGGCCGAGCTGGTCATCGACCACTCCGTCATCGCCGACAAGTTCGGCACCAACGACGCCTTCAAGCAGAACGTCGACCTGGAGTACGGCCGCAACCGCGAGCGCTACCAGTTCCTGCGCTGGGGCCAGACCGCGTTCGACGAGTTCAAGGTCGTCCCGCCGGGCACCGGCATCGTCCACCAGGTGAACATCGAGCACCTGGCCCGCGTCGTCATGGTCCGCGACGGCAAGGCCTACCCCGACACCCTGGTCGGCACCGACTCGCACACCACCATGGTCAACGGCCTCGGCGTCCTCGGCTGGGGCGTCGGCGGCATCGAGGCCGAGGCCGCCATGCTCGGCCAGCCGGTCTCCATGCTGATCCCGCGCGTGGTCGGCTTCAAGCTGACCGGTGAGCTGAAGCCCGGCACCACCGCCACCGACCTGGTGCTGACCATCACCGAGATGCTGCGCAAGCACGGCGTCGTCGGCAAGTTCGTCGAGTTCTACGGCGAGGGCGTCGCCGCCACCTCCCTGGCCAACCGCGCCACCATCGGCAACATGTCGCCGGAGTTCGGCTCCACCGCCGCGATCTTCCCGATCGATGACGAGACGCTCAACTACCTGCGTCTGACCGGCCGTTCCCCGCAGCAGGTCGCCCTCGTCGAGGCGTACGCCAAGGAGCAGGGCCTCTGGCTGGACCCGAAGGCCGAGCCGGACTTCTCCGAGAAGCTCGAGCTGGACCTCTCCACGGTCGTCCCGTCGATCGCCGGCCCGAAGCGCCCGCAGGACCGCATCGTCCTCGCCGACGCCAAGGCCCAGTTCGCCCAGGACGTGCGCAACTACGTCAAGGACGGCGGCGACGTCGACGAGGCGAGCAAGGAGTCCTTCCCGGCCTCCGACGCCCCGGCCATCTCCAACGGCGCCCCCTCCCACCCGGTCGAGGTCACCGCTCCCGACGGCACGACCTACACGCTCGACCACGGCGCGGTGACGGTCGCGGCCATCACCTCCTGCACCAACACCTCCAACCCGTACGTCATGGTCGCCGCCGCGCTGGTGGCCAAGAAGGCGGTGGAGAAGGGCCTGACCCGCAAGCCGTGGGTCAAGACCACCCTCGCCCCGGGCTCCAAGGTCGTCACCGACTACTTCGAGAAGGCGGGCCTGACCCCGTACCTCGACAAGGTCGGCTTCAACCTCGTCGGCTACGGCTGCACCACCTGCATCGGCAACTCCGGCCCGCTGCCGGACGAGGTCTCCCAGGCGGTCAACGAGCACGACCTCGCCGTCACCTCGGTGCTCTCCGGCAACCGCAACTTCGAGGGCCGGATCAACCCCGACGTCAAGATGAACTACCTGGCGTCCCCGCCGCTGGTCGTCGCCTACGCGATCGCCGGTTCCATGACGGTGGACATCACCCGCGAGGCCCTCGGGTACGACCAGGACAACAACCCGGTCTTCCTGAAGGACATCTGGCCCTCCGAGGCCGAGGTCAACGAGGTCGTGGCGAACGCCATCGGCGAGGACATGTTCTCCAAGTCCTACTCCGACGTCTTCGCCGGTGACGCCCAGTGGCAGGCGCTGCCCATCCCGACCGGCGACACCTTCGAGTGGGACGCCGAGTCCACCTACGTCCGCAAGCCCCCGTACTTCGAGGGCATGGGCATGGAGCCGGCCCCGGTCGAGGACATCTCCGGCGCGCGGGTGCTGGCCAAGCTGGGCGACTCGGTCACCACCGACCACATCTCCCCGGCCGGTGCCATCAAGGCCGACACCCCGGCCGGCCAGTACCTCACGGAGCACGGCATCGAGCGCCGCGACTTCAACAGCTACGGCTCGCGCCGCGGCAACCACGAGGTCATGATCCGCGGTACGTTCGCCAACATCCGCCTGCGCAACCAGATCGCGCCGGGCACCGAGGGCGGTTACACCCGCGACTTCACCCAGGACGGCGGTCCGGTGTCGTTCATCTACGACGCCTCCCGCAACTACATCGAGCAGGGCGTCCCGCTCGTCGTCCTGGCCGGCAAGGAGTACGGCTCCGGCTCGTCCCGCGACTGGGCCGCCAAGGGCACCGCGCTGCTCGGCGTCAAGGCCGTCATCGCCGAGTCCTACGAGCGCATCCACCGCTCGAACCTCATCGGCATGGGCGTCCTGCCGCTGCAGTTCCCGGAGGGCCACACCGCCGAGTCCCTGGGCCTGACCGGCGAGGAGACCTTCTCCGTCTCCGGAGTCACCGCGCTCAACGAGGGCACCACCCCCCGCACGGTGAAGGTCACCACCGACACGGGCGTCGAGTTCGACGCGGTCGTCCGCATCGACACCCCCGGTGAGGCCGACTACTACCGCAACGGCGGCATCCTGCAGTACGTGCTGCGCAGCCTGATCCGCAAGTAGGCGACCACGCAGGACAGTTGAGGGCCGCATCTCCGCACCGGGGATGCGGCCCCCGTCGTCGCCCCCGTTGTACGCTGACAGCTCAGCGGATGACGGGGGTGGCGGTGGGCCGCACGGAGCGCATGCATCTTGTCCTGGCCGGCGGCCGGGACGCCGACCAGGAAGAACTCGACGAGCTGACACTCCAGTTGCGCGAGCGGCTGCTCGAACTGGACGTCGACGACGTCGAACCGATCCGCTCCGGGGACGTGCCCGCCGGGGCCAAGCCGGTCGACGCGTTCGCCGTCGGCGCGCTCGCCGTGACCGCCGCTCCCTTCGCGCTGCGCGCGGCGCTCGACCTGGTGCGGACCTGGATCGAGAACCGCCCGGTGCGCACGGTGAGCATCACCCTGGGCGAGGACAGCCTGGAGCTGGAGGCCGTCTCCTCCGCCGACCAGCAGCGGCTGATCGAGGCGTTCCTGGCCGCGCGCGCCCCGGAGCCGGACACCGGCACCGGGCAGGGGGACTGAGGGGCGTAGGACGTGTCCGCAGGTCGTTACGCACTGCTCGTCGCGACGGGCCGGTACGAGAACGAGGACCTGGGACGGCTGCGCTCGCCCGCCCGCGACGCCGAGGAGCTCGCGGACGTGCTGCGGGACCCCCGGATCGGCGGCTTCGAGGTGACCACGGTCCTCGACGGCCGCCACCACGAGGTGACCCGGGCCATCGAGCGCTTCTTCCTCGACCGCCGCAGGGACGACCTGCTCCTGCTGCACCTCTCGTGCCACGGTCTGAAGAACAACAACGGCGAACTCCACTTCGCCGCCGGGGACACCGACCGGCGGCTGCTCGCCTCCACCTCCGTCCCCGCCCTGTTCGTGCACCAGCAGATGCGCGCCTGCCGGGCCCGGTCCATCGTCCTGCTCCTGGACTGCTGCTACAGCGGTGCCTTCCTGGCCGGCGGGAAGGGCGACACCACCGTCCACGTCGGGGACGAACTGGCCGGACACGGACGGGCGGTGCTCACCGCGACCAACCGCACCGAGTACGCCTGGGAGGGCGAGCGGATCACCGAACTGAGCCCCGAGCCCTCCCGGTTCACCGGATCCCTCGTGAAGGGCCTGCGCACCGGCGAGGCGGACCGCGACCGGGACGGCCTGATCGGCGTGCACGAGCTCTACGACTACGTGTACGAGGAACTGCGGGACTCCGGTGCCGGGCAGCGTCCGCAGATGTGGGCCGAGGTGGAGCACCGGGTCGTGGTGGCGAGGTCGGTCCGGCAGGCGCTGCCTCACGCCCCCGGGAACGAGGCGCCGGCCCCCGCGCCCCCGCCGCGGCCCGCCCCTGCCCCCGCGGGGCCCCCGCCCACGCTCGCGGCGCTCCTGCCGCTCACCGAGGCGCTCGCCGGCCTGCCGTGCATGGAGGACGCGCCCGGACGGCAGCAGTTCGCCACCGCGCTGGGGCAGTTCCTCGCCCGGCGGATCGATCTGCGGGGCGTGCGGCAGCGCGAGGACGTGGTCGCGATCGTGCGCACCGCGCTGCGGCAGGAGGGCGGGGAGATCGCCCTGCTGTCGACGGTCGAGCTCTTCGAGGGAGCGGCAGCCGCGGCCGAGGTGAGGCACCGGCTCCCGCCGTGAGGCACCGGCTCCCGCCGTGAGGCACCGGCTCCCGCCGTGAGGCGGCCGTCCGGCCCGACCCGGCCCTGCCACTACCGTTTACAACGGCGGCGGGGGACGTTACCTTCCCTACCACGGGTGGCGTGGGAGCGCTCCCAAGCTTCGGTGGACCGGAACCCGCCGTCGGCGGCGCTCCCACCCCGCCCGTGCGAAGGGCGGGTCCGGGCGATGCCCGGACCCGCCCCGTGAGCCGGCGTCAGCCCAGCAACTCCACCTCCGACAGCGCCCCCTCGGCGGTCAGCACCAGCCGGTAGTGGCCGTAGGCCTTCGGCGTGCCGATCGAGAAGGCGCGCGTCTGGCGGTCCCAGCGGAAGGACTCGTCCGTCCGCCGGTCCAGGTCAGTCCACGTCTCCCCGTCGGCCGAGCCCTGCAGCACCCAGCCCGTGGGCGCCTCGGTGTGGTCCGCGGAGGTCAGCGTGTACTGCACGGCCTCGGTGCCGTCGGCGACGGGCAGGTCCACGGTGGATACCGTGGCCCCGGTCGCCGACGTGTCGTCGAACAGCTCGCCCTCGCCCTTCAGGGCGTCCTCGCGCGGCGTGGGCACCTCGTCGTCCTGGGTGATCGACACGGGTGCCGCGTTCTTGCCGGTGCCCCACGCGGACGGACGCGGGCCCATGTCGAACTCCAGGACCCCGCCACGGGCGACCAGCGAGTGCGGCAGCGACGTGGACGTCCACCGCTCGCCGTTCACCTTCAGCCCCTGCACGTACACGTTCC
>NZ_JFCB01000045.1 GCF_000725125.1 Streptomyces toyocaensis | reverse complement strand
CGCCGAAGACGAACAGGTCGCCGCTGCGCAGCTCCACGTCCGTGTACGGGCGGGTCCGGGACACGGTGTTGCCGAAGCGGAAGACGCAGCTGTCGCCGAGGCTCAGCGACACCACGGGCGCGTGTGACGTCTCGTCGCTGTCCCGGTGCATCCCCATGCGGGCGTCGGCGTCGTAGAAGTTGACCAGCGCGATGTCGTACGCGGCCTCCCGTGCGGCGTGCGCGCCGAACGCGTCGGTCAGCGCGCGGCGGCCCAGTTCGCCGAGCCGCCGGGGGAAGGGTTTCACCGGCGCACCGTCGCCGTCCACGACGGTGCGCGCGTAACCGTACGGATACCAGTGCCATCCGAGGCACACCTGCCGGGCGGTCATGGTGCCGCCTCCGGGCGTGCGCACGGTACGCAGTCCGGCGGGCGGGCGGGACCACGCGCGGCAGTGGTCGAGCAGTTCGCGCTGCTCCCGCGCGTCCAGCCAGTCCGGCAGGTGCACCGCGCCCGGCGCGATCTCGCTCCGCTCCCTCGGGAACAGCTCGGTGTCCATGCCTCCCATCCTCCCCCATACGTGCTGAGCTGCGGCTCGGCTAGCCTGGTCGGACGATGAACGACCGTATGACGACTCCGTGGGGCGAGCCGGTGCTGGCCCGGTTCCCCGAGGATCCGCGGGACAGGCTGCGCGCCTGGGACGCCTCCGACGAGTATCTCCTCAGGCATCTCGCCGACCGGCGGGTTCCGCTGTCCGGCACGGTAGTGGCCGTCGGCGACCGCTGGGGGGCGCTGGTGACGGCGCTCGCCGCGCACCGGCCCACGCAGGTCACCGACTCCTGGCTCGGGCAGGAGGCGACGCGGCTGAACCTGGCGCGCAACGGCGTGGAGCCCGGCGCGGTCCGGCTGCTCACCACGCAGGACCCCCCGCCCGCCCGGATCGACGTCCTGCTCGTCCGCGTGCCGAAGAGCCTCGCGCTGCTGGAGGACCAGCTGCTGCGGCTGGCTCCGGCGGTGCACGGGGGCACGGTGGTCGTCGGCACGGGCATGGTGAAGGAGATCCACACCTCGACGCTGAACCTGTTCGAGCGGATCCTCGGCCCGACCAGGACCTCGCTCGCGGAGAAGAAGGCGCGGCTGATCTTCTGCGAACCTGATCCGGCGCGGGTCCGCCCCGCGAACCCGTGGCCGTACCGCTACACGCTGCCCGTCGGCATCGGCCCGGTCTCGGGCCGGACGGTCGTCAACCACGCCGGGGTCTTCTGCGCCGACCGCCTCGACATCGGTACCCGCTTCTTCCTCCGGCACCTGCCCGCCGCCCGCGAGGGCGGCCGGGTGGTGGACCTGGGCTGCGGGAACGGCGTCGTCGGTACGGCGATGGCGCTGGCCGATCCGCGGGCCGAGGTGCTGTTCGTGGACGAGTCCTTCCAGGCGGTGGCGTCGGCGGAGGCCACGTACCGGGCGAACGACGTGTCCGGGCACGCCGAGTTCCGGGTCGGCGACGGCCTGTCGGGGGTACCGGACGGCAGCGTCGACCTCGTCCTCAACAACCCGCCCTTCCACTCCCACCAGGCGACGACCGACGCCACCTCCCGGCGCATGTTCACCGGCGCCCGGCGTGCCCTGCGCCCGGGCGGCGAGCTGTGGGTGGTCGGCAACCGGCACCTGGGGTACCACGTGAAGCTGCGGCGCCTGTTCGGAAACAGCGAAGTGGTGGCGAGCGACCCGAAGTTCGTGGTGCTGAGGGCCGTGAAGCGCTGAGTCCCGTCATCAGGGGCGGCGGACGGGTTCGCCCGGGACCGTCCCACCGGGTCACGGGGCGTTCACCCGGGGCGCGCGTGCGGCGCTGGTCAGGGTCCCGATGATCGTCGCCACCGTGCGGGACATCGCCTCCCGGCCGGCCGTGAGGTAGCCGCGGGAGTCGGCCGCCTCGGGGTGGGCGGTGAGGTACGCCCTGATCGCGCCCGTCATGGCGAGGTTCAGGGCGGTTCCGACGTTGACCTTGGCGATGCCGCCCCTGACCGCAGCGGCGAGTTCGCCGTCGGGCAGGCCCGAGGAGCCGTGCAGGACGAGGGGGACGTCGAGGGTGGCGGCCAGCCGTTCGAGGAGGCCGTGGTCGAGGGTGGCGGTGCGGGTGGTCATGGCGTGTGTGGTGCCGATGGCGACGGCCAGGGCGTCCACACCGGAGTCGGCGACGAAGGCGCGGGCCTGGTCGGGGTCGGTGCGGGCGCCGGGGGCGTGGGCGTCCAGGGCGGGCCGGCCGGCCTTGCCGCCGATCTCGCCCAACTCGGCCTCCACCCACAGCCCTTGGGCGTGGGCCCAGTCCACTGCCGCCCGCGTCGCGGCGAGGTTTTCGGCGTAGGGCAGCCGGGCGGCGTCGTACATCACGGAGCCGAAGCCGGCGTCGGCGGCCTGGCGCAGCAGGGTGTCGCTGCGGACGTGGTCGAGGTGCAGCGCGACGGGCACGGCGGCCTGCTCGGCGGCGGTGACGGCGGCGCGGGCGAGCGGGAGGAGCCGGCCGTGGCGGTACGTGACGGCGTTCTCGCTGACCTGGAGGACGACGGCGGCGTTCACGGACTCGGCGCCGGTGACGACGGCCTCGATGTGTTCGAGGGTGATGATGTTGAACGAGGCGACCGCCGAGCGCCGCGCGGTGGCACGGCCGACGAGTTCGCCGGTGGTGGTGAGGGGCACGGGTCGTCCTTTCCGGCGGTTCAGGGCGCGAGGACGACCGAGCGGGTGAGGTGGCGGGGCCGGTCGGGGTCCAGGCCGCGGGCCGCGGCGACGGCGACGGCCAGCCGCTGGACGCGGACGAGTTCGGCGAGCGGGTCGAGGGTGCCCTCGATCCACAGCCCTCCGGTGTCCCTCACCTGTCCGGCCAGTCCCTTGGGGGCGTCGCCGAGCATCCAGGTGGCGGTGCCGGAGGTGGTGACGCTGATGGGGCCGTGCCGGTACTCCATCGCCGGGTAGGCCTCCGTCCAGGCGAGTGCGGCCTCGCGCATCTTCAGCCCGGCCTCGTTGGCCAGACCGACGGTCCAGCCGCGGCCGAGGAAGGTGAACTGCGTGCAGTCCATGAGCCCTTCGGGCAGAGGGGCGGCGAGGGCCGTGCGCGCGTCCTCGACGACCCGGCCGGTGTGCAGGCCCAGGTGGGCACGGAGCAGGGTGAGGGCCGTGGTGGCGAACCGGGTCTGCACGACGGAGCGTTCGTCCGCGTGGCCGAGCACGACGGTCTCGTCGGCGAGCGACACCACCGGGCCGGCCGGGTCGGCGGTGAGCGCGGTGGTGGGCGTGCGCCCCTTCAACCGGTCGAGCAGGTGGAGGACCTCGGTGGTGGTGCCGGAGCGGGTGAGGGCGACGACCCGGTCGTAGGCGCGGTGGTGCGGGAACTCGGAGGCGGCGAACGCGTCGGTCTCGCCCTGCCCCGCGCCCTCACGCAGGGCGGCGACGGCCTGCGCCATGAAGTACGACGTGCCGCAGCCGGTCACCGCGACCCGCTCGCCGGGAGCCGGGAGCACCGGGGCATGCGCCGGGGCCTGTTCGGCGGCGCGCTGCCAGCACTCCGGCTGGCTGGTGAGTTCGTCCTCGACATGCGTCATTGCCGCACCCCTGAAGCTAGATGATTTTTCCTGCAAGATAGAGCGACCTTTCGAGCAGAATCAAGCATGCTGCGCTCAGCCGGGTGGGTTAGGGTCGCCGCAGACGCGGAGAACGGCCGGAACGGGAGGGGCGGATGTCACGGGACGCCCGCTGGAAGACGCTGCTGGAGCTGCTCGTCGAGCGCGGACGGCTGGACGTCGACGAGGCGGCCGGCGAGCTGGCGGTGTCGGCCGCGACGATCAGGCGCGACTTCGACCGGCTCGCCGAGCAGCAGATGCTGGTGCGCACCCGGGGCGGCGCAGTGGTGCACGGGGTGTCCTACGAGCTGCCGCTGCGCTACAAGACGGCACGGCACGCGTCCGAGAAGCAGCGCATCGCGAAGGCGGTGGCCGATCTCGTCGCTCCGGGCGAGGCGGTGGGGCTGACCGGGGGGACGACGACCACGGAGGTGGCGCGGGCGTTGGCCGTGCGCGGTGATCTCGCGTCCGGGTCACCCTCGCTGACCGTGGTGACGAACGCGCTGAACATCGCGGGCGAGCTGGCCGTGCGGCCACAGTTCAAGATCGTGCTGACCGGAGGGGTGGCGCGGGCCCAGTCGTACGAGCTGGTCGGGCCGCTCGCGGACGGTGTGCTGGGACAGATCACCCTGGACATGGCGGTGCTCGGTGTCGTCGCCTTCGACGCCGCGCACGGGGCCGCGGCCCACGACGAGGCGGAGGCCGCGGTCAACCGGCTGCTGTGCGAGCGGGCCGAGCGGGTGGTCGTGGCCGCCGACTCCAGCAAGCTGGGCCGGCGGGCGTTCGCCCGGATCTGTGCGGCGGAGGCGGTGGACGCCCTGGTCACGGACTCCGCGGCGGACCCGGAGGCCGTGCGCCGCTTCGAGGAGGCCGGGCTGCGGGTGACCGTGGTGTGAGCCCGCCTCCGCCCGCCTCCCGCACCCCGTTCGTCCCGCTCGATCCGCCGGACGGGCCTAGGCTGGACAGAGCGGTGCATACGGGACGACGTGCGCCGCCAGGGAGGCTGCGATGGACGGAAGGGCCAAGAACCGGGACGCCTCCGGGACACCGCGGTACGTGCCGATCGCCGATCACGGGCTGATCGGCGATCTGCGCAGTGTGGCACTGGTGGGGACCGACGGCACGATCGACTGGTACTGCTGCACGGCCTTCGACGCGCCGAGCGTGTTCGCCGCCGTCCTGGACGCCGAGCGGGGCGGCAGCTTCGAGCTGGCGGCGGCCCTGCCGGCCAGCACCAAGCAGTTCTACTTCCCGGACACCAATGTCCTGATCACCCGCTTCTTCACCGAGGAGGGTGTCGGCGAGGTGCAGGACTTCATGCCCGTCGTCGACGATCCGGTCGAGGAGCGGCGGCACCGGCTGATCCGGCGGGTGCTGTGCGTCCGCGGTTCCGTGCCCTTCCGGACGCGGGTGGCCCCGCGGTTCGGCTACGGCTCCCAGCCGCACACCGTGCGGCTGACCGGGGACATCGCGGTCTTCGATTCCCCCGACCTCTCCCTCGCCCTCACCGCGACCGTCCCCCTGGAGGCGGACGAGGCGGACGTACGGGCCGACTTCAAGCTGAAGGAGGGCGACACGGCGGTGTTCGCCCTGGACCGGGTCGGCGGAGACGTGGCTCCCAGCCGGTGCGAGTGCGGGGAGGCGGAACGGCAGTTCGCCGCGACGGTGGCGTACTGGAGGCGCTGGCTGTCCTCCTCCCGCTACCGGGGCCGCTGGCGGGAGATGGTGCACCGCTCCGCGCTCACACTGAAGCTGCTCACCTACGAGCCGACCGGCGCGATCGTGGCGGCACCGACGACCAGCCTTCCCGAGGAGATCGGCGGGGAACGCAACTGGGACTACCGCTACGTGTGGGTGCGCGACGCCGCGTTCTGCGTGTACGCGCTGCTGCGCCTGGGGTTCTCCGAGGAGGCCGCGGCGTTCATGGGGTTCGTGTCCCGGCACGTCAGCCCTGGTGACGGCACCCCGTCCGGCCCCTTGCAGATCATGTACGGCATCGACGGCCGCACCGACCTTCCCGAGGTCGAACTCGGTCACCTCGAGGGCCATCAGGGCTCGGCACCGGTGCGGATCGGCAACGCCGCGGCCGGTCAGCTGCAGCTCGACATCTACGGGGCGCTGATCGACTCGATCTATCTGTACAACAAGTGGGCCGAGCCCGTCTCCAGCGAGCAGTGGGACCACGTGACGGCGCTGACGGACTGGGTGTGCGCGCACTGGGACCAGCCCGACGAGGGCGTCTGGGAGACGCGTGGCGGCCGCAAGAACTTCCTGTACTCGCGCCTGATGTGCTGGGTGGCGATCGAGCGGGCCATCAGGATGGCCCGTCAGCGCGGACTGCCCGCCGACCTCCCCCGCTGGCGGGCGAGCAGGGACACCATCTACCGGTGGATCATGGAGCGTGGCTGGTCCGCGTCACGCCGGGCGTTCGTGCAGCACGAGGACGGCGACGTGCTGGACGCGGCGGTGCTGATGATGCCGCTGGCGAAGTTCATCGCGCCGACCGACCCCAAGTGGCTGTCGACGCTCGACTCGCTCACCGAGGACCTGGTGTCGGACTCCTTGGTCTACCGCTACGACCCGCGGGTGAGTCCCGACGGACTGCGCGGCGACGAGGGAACGTTCTCCATGTGCTCCTTCTGGTACGTCGAGGCGCTGACCAGGGCCGGACGGCTCGACGAGGCGGCCCTTGCCTTCGAGAAGATGCTGACGTACGGCAACCACCTCGGCCTGTACGCCGAGGAGATCAGCCACACCGGGGAGCAGCAGGGCAACTTCCCGCAGGCGTTCACCCACCTCTCCCTGATCAGCGCCGCGTTCAATCTGGACCGCGCACTGGGCTGAGGCTCAGTGTCCGTGGCCGTCGGAGTGTTCCGGGGTGCCGCTCGGGGGTGCCCCGGCCTCTCCGGTGTGCACGGTGAAGGCCGCGGTGCGGACGACGCCGTCGTGCTTGAAGTCGAGGAACAGCCGGTAGCTGCCGCCGGTGGGGGCGGTCGCCGCGAAGGAGACCTCCGGGCCGGGCTCGGTCGTGCCGTCGCCGGGTTCGCCGTGGGGGTGGACGTGCAGGTAGGCGAGGTCTCCGGAGCGCAGGGCGACGAGGTGGCCGTAGGCGCCGAGGTAGGGCTGGAGGTCGGTGACGGGTTTGCCGTCACGCGAGACGCTGAGCCGCAGATCACTCGACCGGCCGGGCCGCAGCGAGCCGGTCAGCTCGACCTCGTAGCCGTCGACGCGTGCCGTGGCACGGGCCGGGGGCAGTTCCTGCGGCCGGTAGGAACCGGAGGCGGCGAGGTCCGCGCCCAGGGTGAGGTTCTCCGCGCCCCGCTCCGCCGGCGTGAAGTCGGCGAAAACCCGGTATCCGCCGGCCCGGGGCAGGTCGACGGGGGTGCTCCAGGTGCCGTCGGCCGCGCGGGCGGGGTGGAGATGGCGGTAGGTGAGCAGATCGCGTGAGGCGACGATGAGGTGGAGTTCCTTGTCGTGCTCGCGGCGGTACTCGGTCACGGCGCGCCCCTGGTCGTCCCGGACGGTGAAGCGCAGGTCGGCACGGTCCCCGGCGGTGACGCGCGGAGTCTCCAGGTCGAGGGTGTAACCGCCCTCGGCGATCTGCAGCCCGCCGGCCGGAGCGGTCTCGTGTCCGCCGCCCCCCGTCGCCGCCGGTGCGGAGGGTTCGTGCTGCTCGTCATGTGCCGGGGCACGGTCCGCGACGACCGGGTCGAGTACCTCGCCGACGCCGTAGGCCGTGCCGAAGGTGGCGGCCAGGGCGGCGGCGAACGCCGTGATCTTCAGTCCGGTGTTCATGACCGTCTCTCCTCGACAAACAGGGTCCGCGGCTCACGCCGAGCCGATCGATACTGCTCACCATACCCCTAGGGGGTACCAAGTCAAGCCGTTTCACCCCTTGCCTCAGATACCCATGGGGGGTATACATGGAGATCCACGGCGGGTACCCCCGCCCCGTATCAGCCCCAGGAGTGCAGCATGACCGTCCGTACGGCAGGTACCGATGCCGAGGTGGAACTCGCGATCGGCGGGATGACCTGCGCCTCCTGCGCCGCCCGCATCGAGAAGAAGCTCAACCGGATGGAAGGGGTCACCGCCACCGTCAACTACGCCACCGAGAAGGCGCGGGTCAGCTACGGCGGAGACGTGACCGTCCGTGATCTGATCACCACCGTCGAGGCCACCGGCTACACGGCCCAGGAGCCGACCCCGCCGGACGAGCCGGCCCGGGAGGACGACGAACCCGACCTGCTCCGGCCCCTCAGACAGCGGTTGATCACGGCGGTGGCCCTGGCGGTGCCCGTCGTGGCGATGGCGATGGTCCCGGCGCTGCAGTTCGAGTACTGGCAGTGGCTGTCCCTCACCCTGGCGGCGCCCGTCGTGACGTACGCGGCGTGGCCCTTCCACCGGGCGGCGTTCACCAACGCGCGGCACGGTGCCGCCACCATGGACACGCTCATCTCGGTGGGCACCTCGGCCGCGTTCCTGTGGTCCCTGTGGGCCCTCTTCCTCGGCACGGCCGGCACGCCCGGTATGACCCACCCCTTCGAACTGACCATCGCCCGCGGCGACGGCGCCGGGAACATCTACCTGGAGGCCGCCGCCGGGGTGACCGCCTTCATCCTCGCCGGCCGCTACTTCGAGGCACGCGCCAAGCGGAAGGCCGGAGCGGCGCTCCGGGCCCTGCTGGAGCTGGGCGCGAAGGACGTCACCGTGCTGCCCGCCGACGGACCCGAGAAGACGGTTCCCGTCGCCGAACTGAGGGTCGGCGACCGCTTCCTGGTGCGCCCCGGCGAGAAGATCGCGACCGACGGAACCGTCGCCGAGGGCTCCTCCGCGGTGGACGCCTCGATGCTCACCGGCGAGTCGGTGCCGGTGGAGGTCGCCGCAGGGGACCCGGTCACCGGAGCCACCCTCAACGTCGGCGGGCGTCTCGTCGTGACGGCCACACGGGTCGGCGCGGACACCCAACTGGCCCGGATGGCCAAGCTGGTGGAGGACGCGCAGAACGGAAAGGCCGCCGCGCAGCGGCTCGCGGACCGGATCTCCGCCGTCTTCGTGCCCGTCGTCATCGCCCTGGCCCTGGGCACCCTGGGCTTCTGGCTCGGCAACGGCGCCGGACTGACGGCCGCGTTCACCGCCGCCGTGGCCGTCCTGATCATCGCCTGCCCGTGCGCCCTCGGCCTGGCCACCCCCACCGCCCTGATGGTCGGCACCGGGCGCGGCGCCCAGCTCGGCATCCTCATCAAGGGCCCCGAAGTCCTGGAGTCCACCCGCCGCGTCGACACCGTGGTCCTCGACAAGACCGGCACCGTGACCACCGGCCGGATGACCCTGCTGTCCGTACACACCGCGGACGGCACCGACGAGAAGGACGTACTCCGGCTCGCGGGCGCGTTGGAACACTCCTCCGAGCACCCCATCGCGCGGGCGGTCACCGACGGCGCGCGGGAGAGGCTGGGCGGGCCGCTGCCCACACCGGAGGACTTCGCGAACGTCCCCGGGCTCGGTGTCCAGGGCGTCGTCGACGGCCACGCGGTCCTCGCCGGCCGCGACGGGCTCCTGCGGGAGTGGTCCCTGGTCCTCCCCGGGGACCTGGCCCGGGCCAGGGACACGGTGGAAGAGGCGGGACACACCGCCGTCCTGGTCGCCTGGGACGGTGAGGCGCGCGCGGTACTGGAGATCGCCGACGCCGTGAAGGAGACCAGCCCCGAGGCCGTCCGCCGGCTGCGCGCGCTCGGTCTGCGGCCGGTCCTGCTGACCGGCGACAACGAGGCGGTGGCCCGCTCGGTCGCCCGGGAGGTCGGTATCGCACCGGAGGACGTCATCGCCGAGGTGCTGCCGCAGGACAAGGTGGACGTCGTCAAGCGGCTCCAGTCCGAGGGCCGTTCGGTCGCGATGGTCGGCGACGGGGTCAACGACGCGGCCGCGCTCGCGCAGGCGGACCTCGGTCTGGCCATGGGCACCGGAACGGACGCGGCCATCGAGGCCGGCGACCTGACGCTGGTCCGGGGGGACCTGCGGGCCGCGGCGGACGCCATCCGCCTCGCCCGCCGCACCCTCGGCACCATCCGGTCCAACCTGTTCTGGGCGTTCGCCTACAACGTCGCCGCACTGCCGCTCGCGGCTGCCGGCCTGCTGAACCCGATGATCGCGGGGGCGGCCATGGCGTTCTCGTCGGTCTTCGTGGTCGGCAACTCGCTGCGCCTGCGCACGTTCCGGGCCGCCTGAACCGCCGGGGCGGGCGGGCTCCCCGGATGGATCATGCGTACCGTGGGCACTGGGTGATTCCCGCCCCATGGTGCGGGTACGCCACCGAAGGACGCCACCGCGGGAGAGACAGATGAGCGAGCCGCCCACCACCGACCAGGACGTCACCCGTCCGCTCACCAGGCCCGTACCGCCCGCCGACGGACTGCGCAGGGTCGCCTCCGCGGTACTCGGCGACCTCAGGGCCGTGGACGGCGCCCTGTACGCCGCGGTCGCCGCCACCCCGACGCCGACCCTCGACCGGGCACTGCGCCGTCTCTCCCACGCGGCCGACCACTCCAAGATCTCGTTCACCATCGCGGGAGCGCTCACCCTGGCCGGCTCACGGCCGCGCCGGGCGGCGCTCGCCGGGGTGGGAGCGATCGCCGTGGCGTCGGCTTCGGCCAACCTGCTGGGCAAGCGCCTGGTGCGCAGGGACCGGCCGGACCGGGAGGCGGCGCGAGTGACCGTGGACCGCCACGTGCCGATGCCCACGTCGGCGTCGTTCCCTTCCGGGCACACCGCGTCGGCGGTCGCGTTCGCCACGGCGGTGGGAACGGTGCTGCCCGCGGCGTCGGTGCCCTTGGGGGCGTTGGCGGGAGCGGTGGGCTACTCGCGTATCCATACGGGTGTGCACTACCCGGGCGACGTGGCCGCCGGGGCGGTGCTCGGCATCGCCAGTGCCGCGACGGCGTTGGCCGTGGCGTCGGCCCGTCTTCCCGCGTCGTACGCGCGCGGGCTCCGCCGGCGCTGAGCCGCCCCACGGCCCCTCGGGGCCGACGCTTCCTTCGTCATCGGCGCCGGGTTCAGGGCGTGTTCACGCCCCTCGGCGCGGAGGCGGTCCCCCGCGTGGGTGCCGGCCGGGGGTGGCGCAGCCCGGCACCGGCGGGGTGCCGTCACTCCCACCCGTGCACCGTCGGAATCCTGAGGTGCCGGGGGAGAGCGCGCACGCCGGGCCGCCGCCGCCCGAGCGGCCGACGCGAGCCGTCACCGGCACCCTCTCCCGACGGCTGCGAGCGGCTCACTCAACGGCGTCCAACGCCGGAGCGATGGTGGCGAAGGCCCGGTCGGTCAGGTCGGCGGGGTCCTCGGCACCATCGCTGTCGCTCCACCGCTGCAGCACGGTGTCGAAGGCGGTGAGCGCCATCCCGGCGGCCAGCCGCGGGTACAGATCGGTCCCGGGGTCGAGCCCCAGTCGCTGCGCCACTTCTGCTGCCAGGTCGTCGCGCCACTGGTCCTGGCGCTCCAGGAAGCGTGCGCGCAGGGCGGGGGTGCGCAGAATCAACTGAACCACGCGCAGTGCCTTGTCGGAATGGCCGGCACAGGCGGCCATGGGGACCCGGACAGCGTGCCGCAGTGCCACGGAAGGCTGTTCCCCGAGGGGGCGAGCCGCCAGCTCGGCGCGCACGCCGACGCCCATGTCGGCCAGGAACTGGACGACCACGTCCTCCTTGGAAGCGAAGTACCGGAAGAACGTGCGCTTGGACACGCCGGCGGTGGTCGCGATCTCGTCGATGGTGACCGCGTCGAACCCCTTCGATGCCAGTAGCTGCAGCGCCGCTTCACTCAGCTCGTCGGAGACGAGCCGGCGTTTGCGCTGGGCCATGGTCACTTCAGGACGGGAACTCACCAGCTGATCATACCGCCATGCCATCCATGGCGCTCGGTGACTTGTTGACACCAAGTGCCATGCGCGGCAGTGTGTGCCGCATGACGAAGAAGCTGCGCTGGACCGCCGATCAGATCCCGGACCAGGCCGAGCGGGTGTGTGTCGTCACCGGGGCCAACAGCGGCCTCGGCCTGGCGACCACCCGGGCACTCGCCCGCAAGGGCGGGCACGTGATCCTCGCGGTCCGGGACGAGGCGAAGGGCCACCGGGCCGCCGCAGAGATCACCGCTGAGCAGCCCGGCGCCGACCTCGAGGTGCGCCGTCTCGACCTGGCCGACCTCGATTCGGTCCACGCGTTCGCCGATCGGCTGCGCGCCGACCATCCGCGGCTGGACGTGCTGGTCAACAACGCCGGTGTGATGGCGCCGCCCCGCTCACTGAGCGCGCAGGGCCACGAGTTGCAGCTCGCCTGCAACCACCTCGGCCACTTCGCGCTCACGGGTCTGTTGCTCGACCTGCTGACCGACGGCAACGACCCCCGCGTGGTCACGGTGAGTTCGGCCAACCACCGGCTGGGGCACCTCCACTTCGACGACCTTTCCGGCGAGCGTGCCTACTCGCCCATGGGGTTCTACAACCAGTCGAAGTTCGCCAACGCCGTCTTCGGACGGGAACTCCACCGGAGGCTGACCGCTGCCGGCAGCTCGGTGCGCAGCGTGCTCGCCCACCCCGGCTACACGTCCACCAACCTCCAGACAAGCGCACCGGTCGGCCTGGTGAAGGTGCTGTTCGGCCGCATCCTCGCCCCGCTCGCCCAGCCCCCGGAGCAGGGCGCACTGCCCCAGTTGTACGCGGCCACCGCGCCGGACGTGGCGGGCGGCGAGTTCATCGGACCCGACGGCTTCGCCGAGCTGCGCGGCGGTCCGACGCAGGTGCAGTTGTCCACCGCGGCGGCCGATCCCCGGACCGGCCGCCGCCTGTGGGAACTGTCGGAACACCTCACCGACGTGCGGTTCGTGTTTCCGGCCACCTCCTGACCGAGGGGCGGGGGTGTTCGCCCGCAGTGGCCGGCGCGCCCGACTCCTCAGCGCCCTCCAGCCGACCGTGCGCAACACCGGCGGTCCGGCGGTCGACGGATGGACGCTGCGCCGGGCGTTCCCCCTCCGGCCGGCGGATCACCCCCATGTGGGGCGGAACCCCGGCCCGGAGCGGTGCCGAGGACACGGTCACCTCCGCCTCCTGCACGGCGTCGATCCCCGCGTCCGGCGCGGCGACGCTCGGCTTCACCGGCACGCGGTCCGGCGCGCCCTCCAGCCCCACGGCGTTCGGCCTCAACGGCGCGGACTGTTCCGCGGCCTGAGGGGCCGCTGCCCGGAAGGCCCCCCCTTCCGGGCAGCCACTCCCGCGGGCTCAGACGAGGTGGGCGAAGACCACCAGGTTCTCCGTGTAGTCCTTTGCGGCGCGGTCGTAGTCGCCGGCGCAGGTGATGAGCCGGACCTGCGCGTCCGGCGCGTCGGCGTACACACGCTCGTCGGGGAAGTCGTCCTTGTCGAAGGACTCCGTCTCGTCCACCACGAACGTGGCCTTGCTGCCGTCGGCGCGCAGCACCCGGAAGCGGTCCCCCTTCTCCAGTTCGCTGAGCCGCGCGAACACGGCCGGAGACGTCTTCGTGTCCACGTGGCCGGCGATGATGGCCGTACCGCGTTCTCCCGGAGAGGCACCCTTGGCGTACCAGCCGACCAGGTTGGTGTCGTGGGCCGGAGGCGGCTCGAGCTGCCCCTTGGCGCCGATGGCGAGGTCGGTGAACGGCGCGTCGACGCCGATGCCGGGGATGAGCAGCCGGGTCGGCTCGGACCGCGGCAGATACCTGTCGGCCGACGCGCGGGGAGCGGGCTCACCCGCGGCCGGGTCGGTGGAGCCGGACGGCGCCGCGGAGACGGCGGGGGACGTGCGGGGGGCGTGTGCGTCGTCGGGGGGATCCTCGCCGCCGCCCATCAGCGTCGCGGCCAGCACCAGGCCGGCCCCGCTCCAGAAGACCGCCGTCATTATGGCGCGCAGTCTGCGCCTCGCCGGCGACGCCGGATCGGGTTCGAGGGGGGTGGGAGGACTGGCCGGCATCGGGGGAACCACCTCATTCGGGCACGGCAGGGGGCAAGGCACACGGAAGAGCGAGCGGGGCCGTCATGACGCGCGCGGCGCGTGCGACGGCCCCGGCCGCTATGACGCCGGGCATGGCTCAGGCCACGTTCCCGGTGGCCTTCTTGCGGCGCAGCGCGTAGGCACCGGTGCCGAGGACCGCGAGTGCGGCCAGACCGCCCGCGGTGACACCGGGCTCGGCGAGCCCGCCGCCGCCGGTGTGCATGCCGCCGCGCGGCTTCTCGTGCTTCCACTCCTTGTCCTGCTTGCCGCCGTAGGAGTCCTCGCTGTGCGACTCGCCCTTGTCCTTGTAGGTCTCGGGGTCGTACTTCGGGTCCTTGGCGGTCCCCCAGTCCTCCTCGTTCACGGCGGCCAGGGCGCCACCGCCGGTGTGCATCCCACCGTGCGGCTTGCCGTACTCCTCCTCCTTCTTGTCCTCCTTGCCCTCCTTCTCCCAGTCCTTCTCGCCCACGGCGGCCAGGGCACCACCGCCGGTGTGCATCCCACCGTGCGGCTTGCCGTACTCCTCCTCCTTCTTGTCCTCCTTGCCCTCCTTCTCCCAGTCCTTCTCGCCCACGGCGGCCAGGGCACCACCGCCGGTGTGCATCCCGCCGTGCGGCTTGCCGTACTCCTCCTCCTTCTTGTCCTCCTTGCCCTCCTTCTCCCAGTCCTTCTCGCCCACGGCGGCCAGGGCGCCACCGCCGGTGTGCATCCCGCCGTGCGGCTTGCCGTACTTGTCTTCCTTGTCGCTCTTGCTCTCCTTGTCCTGCTCCTTGCTGTAGGAAGAGGCGTCGTTACCGTCCCCGGCGTGGTCGGCGTAGGCCACCGGCGCGGCGATGGCGAGGGCCGCCGTGGCCGTCGCAGTGGCGAGCACCATGCGGGCAGAGCGCATTTGAGAGTCCTTCCGCTGGAGGCCGGGCAGCTGACTTCTCGTCAGCACGGACGTCCCGATCTCCGGCATGATCCACGCTCAGTCATGCCACCCGGTCCCACCATCCGGGACGTTCACACGGGTTAATCCCTCCACCCTCGCGGCGGCACCGGACCGTGCGCCCGCCGCCCCCGCCCACCCCGCGACTCCCTTGCCCCCGGTCCGATCGCCACCTAGCCTGCCTTTTGTGCCGCTAATAAACAAAACCCGTACGCACAGCGCTGTGCCGGGTACCGACCTCGTCCGCCTCCGTCTCGCCCTGACCGCCTTCTTCGCCCTCGACGGCTTCGTCTTCGCCGGCTGGGTCGTACGCATCCCGGCCATCAAGGAGCAGACCGGTGCCTCCCCGAGCACCCTGGGCCTCGCCCTGCTCGGCGTCTCCGCCGGGGCCGTCGTCACCATGACGCTCACCGGCCGGCTCTGCCGCCGGTACGGCAACCACCTCGTCACCGTGGTCTGCGCGGTGGTCCTCTGTCTCAGCGTGGGCCTGCCTCCACTGACCCACTCCGCCGCCGCGCTCGGCGCCGTGCTCCTGCTGTTCGGCGCGGCCTACGGGGGGATCAACGTCGCCTTCAACAGCGCCGCCGTCGATCTGGTGGCCGCGCTGGGGCGGCCCGTCATGCCCAGCTTCCACGCCGCGTTCAGCCTCGGCGGCATGATCGGGGCCGGGCTGGGCGCGCTGGTCGCCGGTTCGCTGTCGCCGGCCCGGCACCTGTGGGGACTCGCCGTCGCCGGGCTGCTGGTGACCGCGGTCGCGGGACGGGCCCTGATGCGGTGCGAGCCGCTCACCCCGGCGGACGGCGGACGGCCCGAGCGGTCGGCCCCGCGCCGGACGGACCGGCGCACCCGCGCTCTTGTGATCGTCTTCGGGCTCATCGCGCTGTGCACCGCTTACGGCGAAGGGGCACTGGCCGACTGGGGGGCGCTCCATCTCGAGGAGGACCTCGACGCCTCGCCCGGCGCGGCCGCGGTGGGTTACTCCCTCTTCGCTCTCGCCATGACGATCGGGCGGCTCAGCGGTACGACGCTCCTCGAACGGCTGGGCCGGACGCGTACCGTCCTCGCGGGCGGCTCCACCGCGGCGGCCGGGATGCTGCTCGGGGCGCTCGCCCCGTCCCTGTGGGCGGCCCTGCTCGGCTACGCCGTCACCGGCCTCGGTCTCGCCAACCTCTTCCCGGTGGCCGTCGAACGGGCGGGCGCCCTCGCGGGCCCCAGCGGTGTGGCGACCGCTTCCACGCTGGGCTACGGCGGCATGCTCCTCGGCCCGCCCGCGATCGGCTTCATGGCGGACTGGTTCAGCCTCCCGGCAGCACTGACCAGCGTGGCGGTGCTGGCCGCGGTGGCCACCGTCATCGGCTTCGCGACCCGCCACACGCACGGCTGATGCCGTGAGGGCCCCGGCCGTCCGGGTGGCCGCGCGGTGAACCGGATCGGACGTGCGGTGCCGGGGTACCCGGGCGTCGGCGCCCGCCGGTCATCGCCGCCGGCGGCGCCGACCGCGTGACCGCCCCCCACCACGGACAAGGGAGAGATCGTGACCGAACAGCGCAACCCCGTCGATCAGCATCCGACCCCCGACTTCCCCTCCCAGGACCAGCCGCATCCCGGCTGGACCGGCCCCATGGACCCGCCGCCGGACCACGGCGAGGACTCCTACCGGGGCAGTGGCCGGCTGACGGACCGCACGGCCGTGATCACCGGTGGGGACTCGGGAATCGGCCGGGCGGTAGCCCTCGCGTTCGCCCGGGAGGGCGCCGACGTGGTCTTCACCTACCTGGAGAGCGAGAAGGACGACGCCGCCGAGACGGCGCGGTGGGTGGAGGAGGCCGGCCGGCGCGCCGTGCCCGTCGCCTGCGACGTACGCGAGGAGGAGAACTGCCGGGCGCTGATCGACCGCGCGGTGTCGGAGTTCGGCCGGATCGACATCCTGGTGAACAACGCGGCGTACCAGATGTCGCAGCCCGACGGGATCGAGGCGATCTCCACCGAGCAGTTCGACCGCGTGCTGCGGACCAATCTGTACGGCATGTTCTGGCTGTGCAAGATGGCCCTGCCGCACATGCGGGAGGGCGGCAGCATCATCAACTCGGCTTCCGTGCAGGCGTACAAGCCCAGTCCGCACCTGCTGGACTACGCGACCACGAAGGGTGCCATCGTCACGTTCACCCAGGGGCTGGCGCAGATGGTCATCGACCGGGGGATCCGGGTCAACGCCGTCGCACCGGGCCCCGTGTGGACGCCGCTGATCCCGGCGACGCTGCCGGACACCACGGAGTTCGGCAAACAGGCGCCCATCGGACGGCCGGCCCAGCCGTCCGAGATGGCCCCGGCGTACGTCTTCCTCGCCTCCCAGGAGGCGTCGTACATCACCGCGGAGATCGTCAACGCGACGGGCGGGACCCCGCTGCCGTAGGTCCGCGGACCCGGGCGAGGACGGCCCGTGGCCCGTCCGTGCGCCCGGCGGGTTGCTTGCCCGCCGGGCGCACGCCTGTGTGACTCCAGGAGGCAGTGGCATCGAGTGAACGCGGGGGGCGGGTGTGACGGGACGCGGGGGACACCGGACCCAGGCCGAGCGAGACGCGGTCACCGTCGAGACCGGATACGCGCTGTGCAGCGCGTTCTTCGCGGCGGCCGTGGTCCTGGGCGCCGTCGCGGGGCCGGCGCTGCTCTTCGAACTGCCGGACGTCGTCGAGGCGGCCTCGGTCCGCGGCGGACGGGTGCTCGCCGCGGACCTGTTCGTCGTCCGCACGGTCGCCGTACTGGTCCGCTTCCGACGGGTTCAGCCGAGCCAGCCCGGCCGCACCAGCCCCGACTCATAGGCCAGGACGACCAGTTGGGCCCGGTCGCGGGCACCCAGTTTCACCATGGCGCGGCTGACATGGGTCTTTGCGGTGAGCGGGCTGACGACCAGGCGGCGGGCGATCTCCTCGTTGGACAGGCCGATCCCGACCAGTGCCATGACCTCCCGCTCCCGCTCGGTGAGCCCGGCCAGGGCATGGGCGGCGGCGGGTTCCTTGGAACGGGCCGCGAACTCGGCGATCAGCCGCCGGGTCACCCCGGGCGACAGCAGCGCGTCACCGCCGACCACCGCCCGCACCGCGCGCAGCAGTTCCTCCGGCTCCGTGTCCTTGACCAGGAAACCCGAGGCTCCCGAGCGGATCGCCTCGAAGACGTACTCGTCCAGCTCGAAGGTGGTGAGCATGACCACCTTCACGTCCCCCAGTTCCGCGTCGCGCGTCACGCGGCGGGTGGCGGCGAGGCCGTCGAGCGCGGGCATGCGGATGTCCATCAGCACCACCTCGGGCCGCAGTTCGCGGATCAGGCGCACGGCCTCCTCGCCGTCGGACGCCTCCCCCGTCACCTCGATGTCCGGCTGCGCGTCCAGCAGCGCGCGGAAACCCGCCCGGACCAGTGCCTGGTCGTCGGCGAGCAGTACGCGGATCACCGGTCCTCCTCCGGCTCGATCGGAAGTACGGCCAGCACCCGGAACCCGCCGCCGGGGCGCGGGCCCGCCTCGATGGTGCCGTCCAGCGCGGCGGCCCGCTCCCGCATCCCGGCGAGACCGTTCCCGCTGCCTCCCGCGTCCGCCCCGGTGGCGGGCCCGTCGTCGTCGACGCGCAGCCGCAGCCGCCCCTCGTCCTGGTCCAGGTACACGCGCGCCTCCCGTGAAGCCGAGTGCCGTACGACATTGGTGAGGGCCTCCTGGACGATCCGGAACGCGGCCAGGTCCGCGCCGGGCGGCAGCCGCGGTGGCTCCCCCCGGACCGTGACGGTGAGTCCCGCGCTCGCGGCCTGCTCGACCAGTTCCAGCAGACGGTCCAGACCGGGTGCGGGAGCGCGGGGCGGCGCGGCGCCGGGCGCACGGAGCGTGTCGAGCACCTGACGCACCTCCCCGAGCGCCTCCTTGCTCTTGCCCTTGATCGTGGTCAGCGCGGTGCGCGCCTGCTCCGGGTCGCTGTCCAGCAGCGCGAGGCCGACGCCCGCCTGCACGTTGATGACGGAGATGCTGTGCGCGAGCACGTCGTGCAGTTCCCGGGCGATCCGCAGCCGCTCCTCGTCAGCTCGCCGCCGCGCCGCCTGAGCCCGCTCGGCCCGCTCCCGCGCCCCTTGCTCACGGCGGATCCGGGCCAGCTCCGAGACGGCCACGAGCGCCACCAGCCAGGTGGCGATCACGATCGCCTGGTTCCACGAGGCGGCCCCGTCACCGGACGGCGGCAGCCGGCGGTACAGGACGTGGGCGATCAGCACGTGTCCCGTCCAGAGCGCCGCCATCGCGAGCCAGGCCGCTCGCCGGTGTCCCGAGACGACGGCGCCGAAGCAGGCCACGACGACGGTGAGGAACACCGGCCCGTAGGGGTAGCCGGCCGCCGCGTAGAGCAGGACGGCCGCCACGGTGCCGCACACCACGAGGACGGGATGGCGCGTCCGCCACAACAGGCCCGCGCCCGCCACGACCAGCAGGACCCACCCGAAGGGGTCGAGGGCGACCCGCTCGCCCTCCTGGGCGTGGGCCGCGAAGGTGGTACCGACCAGCACGAACGCCGTGAGCAGCACCGTGGACGGCCAGGGCCACCGGGGGCGCGGGCTCCCGGCACCCCCGACGTCGTCCCCGCCGGCCTCGTCGCCCCCGCGGGCGTCGTCGCGTGCGTCGGCCCAGCGGCTCCACCCGGGCGGGCCGTGCCACCACGACCGGGGCGGCCGTCCGCGGCGCCACCGGCCCGGCGGTCCGCCGGCGCGTCCACGCTGCTCGTCCATGTCCGCCACGCTAGACGCCGCGGGCCCCGGGCGGCGTCAGCCGGGCGTGGCGATCAGACGTACTCCCCGTGGAGTACGCCCGGCCGCCCGGCCCTCTACGACCGGACGGCGGGTGCGCCCGGGCGGGTCGCGGGACCCGGCTGCGGAAAGACCAGACCCACCGTGTGCGCCAGTTGCCCGGCCGCGTGGCGGAAGAACGTGTCGCGGTCCTCCACGACCCGGTTGAACTGGCCGAAGAGCTCGAACCCGATCAGTCCGAACAGCTGGGCCCAGGCGGCGACCATGGTCGCCACCACCTCGGGCGGCAGATCGGGGGCGATGTCGGCGGCCATCCGCACGGCCTCGGGCCTCAGCTCGGACGGCAGCGGGGGTTGGGCGAGGCCGAGGCCCCGCTCCGCGTCACGCAGGATGCCGATGAAGACGGCGGCGGCGCGTCCGGCGGCCGGGACGGTCGTGTCGGGCGCGCTGTAGCCGGGCACCGGCGTGCCGTAGATGAGCGCGTACTCGTGCGGATGCCCGAGCGCCCAGGCGCGCACGCCCTCGCACACGGCGGTCCAGCGGTGCACGGGCCCGACGCCGGCGGCCGCGTCACGGGCCGCTTCGGCCGCCTCGCCGAGGGACTCGTAGGCGTCGATGATGAGGGCGGTGAGCAGGTCGTCGCGGCTCGGGAAGTAGCGGTAGAGCGCGGAGGAGGCCATGCCGAGCTCGCGGGCGACGGCCCGCAGGGAGAGCTTGACGGCACCTTCCTCCGCCAGTTGTCTGCGGGCCTCTTCCTTGATGGCCGCCGTCACTTCGATCCTGGCCCGGGCACGGGCGCCGTGTGTGCTGCTCATGGGAGGAAGTGTTCCACGGAGCAGAGCACCGCACACAAACGCGAGCGACGAACACGTTTGCGAGCAGCGCCAACAAACGCGAGCACTGCTCTTGCTTCAGAACGCCCACCTCGGGCAGACTGGCACCACGAGCGAGAGCACTGCTCACAAATGTGAGCGTTGATCTCGCAGTGAACCGGTGCTCACCCATGCGAGCGCCGAACATCCACACCTACGGGGGCCCCATGTCCACGCACGTCCAGAAGCCCGGCTGGTTCACCGTCAACGTCCTCAACCGGCTCGTCGCCTGGCTGACCGGCCGCGGACTGAGCGTCTGGGGCTCCCGCGTCCTCGCCGTCCGCGGCCGCAGGAGCGGCCAGTGGCGGACGACCCCGGTCAACCTCCTCATCGTCGACGGCGAGCGGTACCTCGTGGCACCGCGCGGCCACGTCCAGTGGACCCACAACATGCGCGCGGCCGGCGGCGGCGAGCTGCGCCTCGGCAGGAGCGTCGAGGCCTTCACCGCCACCGAGGTCGCCGACGACGACAAGCCGCCGCTGCTGCGCGCCTACCTCGGGCGGTGGAAGGCGGAGGTCGGGGTCTTCTTCAAGGGGGTCGGCCCCGCCTCCTCCGACGACGAACTGCGCCGCATCGCCCCCGACCACCCGGTCTTCCGGATCACGGTCAGGAGCTGACGTCGTCCCCCGCGGGTCGCCGGTCCAGCGCGAGCAGGGCGCGGTGGGCCATCGGGTGGGTGCGGACCAGTTCGCCGAGCGACGTGGAGCCCCGCGTGATGTCCTTGAACGCCTTCCAGGCCGGGCGGAAGCCGGTGAGAACGGCGTGGAACACCCCTGGCCGCCGCTCGAAGGCCGCCAGCATCCGCTTGCCGACGCTCATCTCCACGCCGAGGCCCGCCTTGACGGCGAAGGCGTAGTTCAGCGCCTGGCGGCGCGCGTCCACGGCATCGTGCGCCTCGGCGACGCGCACCGCCCACTCCCCCGCGAGCCGTCCCGACCGCAGCGCGAAGGAGATGCCCTCACGGGTCCACGGCTCCAGCAGTCCGGCCGCGTCCCCGCAGACCAGCACCCGGCCGCGCGACAGCGGCGAGTCGTCGGCGCGGCAGCGGGTCAAGTGGCCGGAGGAGATGCTCGGTTCGAAGCCGGCGAGGCCGAGCCGCCCGATGAAGTCCTCCAAGTACCGCTTGGTGGCGGCGCCTTCACCGCGCCGTGAGATCACGCCGACAGTCAGCGTGTCGCCCTTGGGGAAGACCCATCCGTAACTGCCGGGCATGGGGCCCCAGTCGATGAGCACCCGTCCCTTCCAGTCCTCCGCGACCGTCTCCGGTACCGGGATCTCCGCCTCCAGGCCCAGATCGACCTGGTCGACCTTGACCCCGACGTGCGCTCCTATGCGGCCCGCGCTGCCGTCCGCGCCGACCACGGCCCGTGCCAGGACCGTCTCGCCGCCCTGCAGGACGACGGCGACCGTGCGCCGGTCCGGTACGGCCGAGCCGTGTTGCTCGACCCGTTGCACCGCCACTCCGGTGCGCAGTTCGGCGCCGGCCTTCTGCGCGTGCTCCACGAGCTGCTGGTCGAACTCGGGCCGGTTGATCAGCCCGAACAACATCTGGCGGGAGCGACGGGTGCGGCTGAAGCGGCCGTTGCTGGAGAACGTCACCGCGTGCACCCGGTCCTTCAGCGGCAGCTCGAAGCCCGGCGGGAGCGAGTCGCGCGAGGGACCGATGATGCCGCCGCCGCACGTTTTGTAGCGCGGCAGCTCCGCCTTCTCCAGCAACAGCACGCGCCGCCCCGCGACCGCCGCCGCGTAGGCGGCCGAGGCCCCCGCGGGTCCCGCGCCCACCACGACGACGTCCCACACCTGCCGCACGTCGTCCGCCGAAGAGTTCTCGCTGCTCACGATGGTCTACTGCTCCCGATCCAGCCGCCTGCCACTCTGTCCCCCCGCATCCTACGGCGGCGATCGACTGGGGCCACTGTGGGAGGATCGGCGGCGTAAGTGCCCCGTACACGGGGCCTCACGCACACCGCACGATCTTCTCGTACGGAGAAGTACGCAGAAGTACAACGTCGCACCCACAAGGAGCGTGCCCATGTCGTCGAATCCCGTCGCCGCGACCGTCGCCTCGCTGATGCCCAGGGCGAAGGAGGAGCTCACCGAGCTGGTGGCCTTCAAGTCGGTGGCGGACTTCGGCCAGTTCCCGCGCGGCGAGAGCGAGGGCGCCGCCCGCTGGATCGCCGACGCGCTGACCGCCGAGGGCTTCCAGGACGTGGCCCTGCTGGACACCCCGGACGGCACGCAGTCGGTGTACGGCTACCTCCCCGGCCCGGAGGGCGCCAGGACGGTACTGCTCTACGCGCACTACGACGTGCAGCCGCCGCTGGACGAGTCCGGCTGGACCACGCCGCCCTTCGAGCTGACCGAGCGGGACGGCCGCTGGTACGGACGCGGGACCGCCGACTGCAAGGGCGGCGTGATCATGCACCTGCTGGCGCTGCGCGCGCTGAAGGCCGACGGCGGCGTCCCCGTGCACGTGAAGGTGATCGTCGAGGGCTCCGAGGAGCAGGGCACCGGCGGCCTGGAGCGGTACGCCGAGGAGCACCCCGACCTGCTGACGGCCGACGCCGTCGTGATCGGCGACGCGGGCAACTTCCGCGCCGGTCTGCCGACGGTCACCTCCACGCTCCGCGGCATGACGCTCGTCCGGGTGCAGATCGACACCCTCGAGGGGAACCTCCACTCCGGCCAGTTCGGCGGAGCCGCTCCGGACTCGCTGGCCGCGCTCGTGCGCGTACTGGACTCGCTCCGCGCCGAGGACGGCAGCACGACCGTCGACGGGCTGGCCGGCGACGGCGCCTGGGACGGACTGCACTACGACGACGAGCAGTTCCGCAAGGACGCGAAGGTCCTCGACGGGGTGGAGCTGATCGGTTCGGGCACGGTCGCCGACCGCATCTGGGCGCGCCCCGCGGTCACCGTGCTCGGCATCGACTGCCCGCCGGTGGTCGGCGCCACGCCGTCCGTGCACGCGAGCGCCCGCGCGCTGATCAGCCTGCGCGTGCCGCCGGGCGTCGACGCGGCCGAGGCGACCGGACTGCTGCGTGCGCACCTGGAGGCCCACACACCGTGGGGAGCGCGGGTGAGCACCGAGCAGGTCGGTCAGGGACAGGCGTTCCGCGCGGACACGACCAGCCCGGCCTACCGGGCCATGGCCGACGCGATGGCGGCCGCCTACCCGGGGCAGGAGATGAGCTACGCCGGCCAGGGCGGCTCGATCCCGCTGTGCAACACCCTCGCCGCCCTGTACCCGAAGGCGGAGATCCTGCTCATCGGTCTGAGCGAGCCGGAGGCCCGGATCCACGCGGTGGACGAGAGCGTGTCCCCGGACGAACTGGAGCGGCTGTCGGTCGCCGAGGCGCTGTTCCTGCGCGGCTACGCGTCCGGCACGAACTGACAGCGGCGGTTCCCCGCTCTGCCGAGAGCCAAGTCCCCCCGACCGGACGGGGACTTGGCCCTACGGTAGGCCCATGGACGTCATCGAACTCCTCCCCCGCCTCCACCTCCTGCGCTTCCCGGTCGGGCAGGCCTACCTCTGGCGAGACGGCCGGGCAGGGCACGGGGACGAGCTGACGCTGATCGATGCCGGGCCTGCGGGCTCCGGGGCGGCGATCACCGAGGCCGTGACCGCGCTCGGCCGGCACCCCCGGGACGTACGCCGGGTCGTGCTCACCCACTTCCACGAGGACCACGCGGGTGGGGCGGCCGAGGTGGCGGCGCTGACCGGTGCCGAGGTCCTGGCCCACCGGCTGGACGCGCCGCACGTGCGTGGTGAAGTGCCGGGTCCGCCACCGGTGTTCGAGGAGTGGGAGCGGCCGCTGCACGAGCGGGCGGCGCGGCTGCTGCCCCCGGGGGGCTTCGCACGTCCCTCGCGCGTCACGGAGTTGGCGGACGGGGACGTCCTCGACGTGGGCGGCGGGGCGTGCGTCGTGCACGTACCGGGACACACGTGGGGCAGTGTCGCGCTGCATCTGCCCCGGTACGGCGTGCTGTTCACCGGTGACACGGTGGCCGCCTCGCCCGTGGACGGCACCGTGATGCCGGGCGTGTTCAACCTCGACGGTCGCCGGGTCCTCGCCGCGTGCCACCGGCTGGCCGCTCTCGGCGCGGAGGTGGCCTGCTTCGGGCACGGCGAGCCGGTGACCGAGCGCGCGGCCCGGTCGCTGCGCGCGGCGGCCGTACGCGCGGGCGCGGCGGAGGCCGTCGAGGAGGACCCGGTTCCGCGTGACTGAGCCGCGGGATTCACCCCACCGGCACTCCGGCCTCCAGGTAGACGGCCTTGCCGCGTTCCCGTGCCCGCAGCGCCCCGCGCAGCCGTTCGTAGCGGACCGGTGGCAGCAGTTCGGCGGCCTCGGCCTCGGAGACGAAGCGCCAGCCGCGCAGTTCCGGTCCGGGCAGGAGCAGCTCCCCTGCCTGCGCGGAGTCGAGCCGCCCGCCGTTGAAGAGCAGCCGCAGGCCGCCGTACCCGGGCGGCGCGGGCGGCTCCCAGTCGACGACGAGGAGCGCCGGTACGTCGTCGAGGCGGATCCCCGTCTCCTCGGCCACCTCGCGCATCCCCGCACGCGCGGGGGCCTCACCGCGTTCGACGACTCCGCCCGGGAACTCCCAGCCCGCCTTGTAGGTCGGGTCGACGAGCAGCACGCGGTCCTGCTCGTCGAAGAGCAGGACCCCGGCGGCGACCGTCTCCGCGGTGGGCTCGGGCGTCTGCACGATGTCACAGGGGGGAACCGCCCCGCCGCCCACCGCCTCCGCGATCCGCAGCGCGGTGTCGTACGGGGTGAGGGCCGTGCTGTCGACCGGGTAGGCGTCCGCGGTGAGCCAGGCGGCGAGGGCCGCTTTGTACGGCTCGATGTGATCGTACGCCCACTGCCTGACGCGTATCTCCCCGTCGGGAAGGCTCGCCGGGACCTCACGGGCGGCTATGCGTTGGCGCAGGATCGTTTCCGCCGGAGCGAGGAGGACGTGCCTGACCGGAATCCGGCGGGCGGCGAGCCCGCCGAAGATCTCGTCGCGGTACTCCTGGCGCAGCAGGGTCATGGGGACCACGAGCGTTCCGCCGAGCTCGGCGAGCATCGCGGCCGCCGTGTCGATCACGAGTCGTCGCCAGATCGGGACGTCCTGGAAGTCGCCGACCTCGGCGAGGCGCTTGGGCGGGAGCAGCTTCTCCAGTGCTCCGCCGATGACCTCGGGGTCGAGGAGCGTGCTGTTCGGGATCAGCTCGATCAGTTCACGCGCGGTGGTGGTCTTCCCCGCGCCGAACGCGCCGTTGATCCAGACGATCACGGTTCCCCCTCTTCTGTTGGCCCCCTGTGGCTTGCCCGCTCCACCCTGCCACGGAAACCGGCTCCCGTTGAGACCGCATGAGAGCGGCGCCGGTGCCCCTCCCGTCGAGTGCACCGGCGCCGCGCGGCTCCGTCGTGGGACGCGTCAGTCGTCGTCCCGGTCGACGTCCAGGGCCAGGGTGTTGCCCTCGGCGACGGTCCGGTCGAGGGTGCTGAGGGTGTCGTCGACGTCGAGCCCGCCGACGCTCTCACCCAGCGCGTGCGACGGGGTGACGGCCGCGACGACGAATCCGGTGGCGAGGGAGGCGATGGCGAGCATGCTGCGCTTCTTCATATCCGGCTCAACTACGGAGACCGCCCCGGGGTCACGCACCTTTTCGGAAAGGGTGCCGGAGGATCGCGGACCCGGCTCCCCGCCGGCCGTCCCGCGCCCTCACACCCCGGCGACCGCCTGGTCCGTCCTGCCGGCCAGGGCCGCCGCGGCGGCGCCCACCAGGCCCGCGTCGGTGCCCATCTGCGCCGGGGCCACCGCGAGACGCTGGACGAAGGACAGGGTGGCGTAGTCGGTGAGGGCCCGGCGCAGGGGGGCGAAGAGGACCTCACCCGCCTTGCCCACGCCCCCGCCGATCACCGCTATGTCGATCTCCACGAGGGTCGCGGTGGCCGCGATACCGGCGGCCAGCGCCCTGGCCGCCCGTTCGAAGGAGGCCACGGCCACGGAGTCCCCGGTGCGGGCCGCCGCCGCCACCGCGGCGGCGGAGGTGTCCCCGTCCACGCCGGGCCGCCAGCCGTTCTCCAGGGCGCGGCGGGCGATGTTGGGCCCGCTCGCGATCCGCTCCACGCAGCCCCGCGAGCCGCAGGGGCACAGGTCCCCGTCGAGCTCCACACTGATGTGGCCGATGTGGCCGGCGTTGCCGGTGGGCCCCGGGTGGAGCCGGCCCCCCAGCACCAGGCCGCCGCCGACCCCCGTCGAGACGACCATGCACAGCGCGTTGTCGTGTCCGCGGGCCGCACCCTGCCAGTGTTCGGCGGCCGTGATCGCGACGCCGTCGCCGATCAGCTCCACCGGCAGCCCGCCGACCGCGTCCCGGACCCGGGCGACCAGCGGGTAGTCACGCCAGCCCGGCACGTTCACCGGGCTCACCGTGCCGGCGGAGGCGTCCACGGGGCCGGCGCTGCCGATGCCCACGGCGCCGGCGCGCCGCCAGAGCGGGGACACGGTGAGCTCGCCGATCACCGCCTCGACCGCACGCATCACGGTCTCACCGTCCTCGCGCGCGGGCGTCGGCCGCTGGGCGCGGAGAAGGATCCCTCCCCGGCGGTCCACCAGAGCGCCGGCGATCTTGGTGCCGCCGATGTCGAGCGCGGCCACGAGGTCGGTGTACATCAGTGTCGGATCTCCCCGTCGAACATGGAAAAACTTCTGAGAGCGCTGAGAACGACCATGCGCGACCAGGAGCCAGCACATGGAGCACGGGCGGCGGCCCCGTCGTGCGGCGATGTACGGGCCGGAGTGTGCGAGGGACAGTGTCTACGAGGGTGACAACGTTGTCCAGGCTCTATGCTCGACGCCACATCCTCATACAACCCCATGGACCTACGCATCCCCGTGGCCGACAGGACAGGACACCGCACCGTGCCGGAGACGACCCGCCGCACCGACCGCCTCCCCGGGACCCGTTACGGCAACCGCCCCACCATGAAGGACGTGGCGGCCCGCGCCGGGGTCGGACTCAAGACGGTCTCCCGGGTCGTCAACGGCGAACCCGGGGTCACCGCCGAGACCGAGCGCCGCGTCCAGGAGGCGATCGAGGCACTCGGCTTCCGCCGCAACGACAGTGCCCGGGTGCTGCGCAAGGGCCGCACCGCCAGCATCGGCCTGGTGCTGGAGGATCTGGCGGACCCGTTCTACGGGCCGCTGAGCCGGGCGGTGGAGGAGGTGGCCCGCGCCCACGGCGCGCTGCTGATCAACGGCTCGAGCGCGGAGGACCCCGACCGTGAGCAGGAACTGGTGCTGGCACTGTGCGCCCGGCGGGTGGACGGACTGGTGGTGATCCCGGCCGGCGACGACCACCGTTACCTGGAGCCGGAGATCAAGGCGGGCGTCGCCACCGTGTTCGTGGACCGCCCGGCCGGGCACATCGACGCGGACGTCGTGGTGTCGGACAACTTCGGCGGGGCCCGCGACGGCGTCCGCCACCTGATCGCGCACGGACACCGCCGGATCGGCTTCATCGGCGACATGCCCCGCATCCACACCGCGGCCGAGCGGCTGCGCGGGTACCGGACCGCCCTGGAGGACGCGGGCATACCGGTGGCGGACTCCTGGATGTCGCTGGGCGTCACCGACCCCGAGCGGGTGCGCCGGGCGGCCCGGGAGATGCTCTCCGGCCCCGAGCCGGTCACCGCGATCTTCACGGGCAACAACCGGGTGACGGTCACCGTGATCCGGGTGCTGGCCGGGCAGACCCGCCCGGTCGCCCTGGTCGGTTTCGACGACATCGAGCTCGCCGATCTGCTCCAGCCGGGCGTCACCGTCGTCGCGCAGGACGCGGCGGCGCTCGGCCGGACCGCGGCCGAGCGGCTGTTCCGTCAGCTGGACGGCACCCTGCTCACCCCGGAGCGCATCGAGCTGCCCACCCGGCTGATCACCCGCGGCTCCGGCGAACTGCCGCCCGCGGACTGAGCGCGCGGTGCCGGTGGAGGAGGACCGCACGCTGCGGGCGCTCGGGCTGGACGAGGCACCGCGCACGCATCCGCTGCTGTATCCGGGGGCCTGGCCGCGGGAGTCGGGGCTGCTCGACGGGCACCGGCTGCTGCCGCTGGACCGCCTGGTGTACGAGGACCGCGTACCGGTGCTCGCCGTCGGTTCCAACGCCTGCCCCGGGCAACTGCGGCACAAGATGGCCGGGTCCGGGATCGTCACGGCGCTGCCGATGGTGCGCGCCCGGGTGACGGGCGTCGGCATCGGTGTCTCGGCGCACGTCAGCCGCATGGGCTACGTGTCCCACTCGCCGGTCGCCGCGCCGGGGACGGTGCGGGAGCTGTTCGTGCTCTGGCTCGACGCCCGGCAGGCCGCGGTGATCGACGCGAGCGAGGGCGTTCCGCGCCCGGACGGCAATTTCCTGCGCGCGTGGCTGCCCGCGCCCGACGTGCGGATCGAGCTCGCCGACGGCTCGGTGCTGCCCGGCGCGCACGCGTACGTCAACCGTCACGGCGTGCTGCACGACGGTTCCGGTGTCCCCCGCGCCCATCCGGGCCAGCGGCCGCTGCTCACCGACCTGCTCGCGAACGTACCCGGTCTGCGGGAGCTGTTCGGTGCCTCCCCCGAGGAGTTCTGCGCACGGGCCCGCGCCGACCGGAGACTGTGCGCGCGGGGCACACGGCTGTTCGCGGAGAAGGGGATGGTGACCGTCTGCGGCCTGGAGCGGTACGTGGAGTCCCCCCAGTAGGCGAGCCCGGTACCGGTGCCTCGCTGAGGGCACCCCTGCGTCCGGCTGGGGCGGCGCGGACCGCCGGCGCGGCCGGGGCGTCCTCGGGCACCCGGCGCAGCAGGTCGCCGGGCCGCCATCGAGCACCTCACGGAGGGCGGCCGGGGTCGTGCGGCCCACCGTGCCGGCTCGGCCGCTCCTGGGCACCGCCACGTTGGCCGGGGTGGTTCCCACGCCTTCGGCGAGTCCGCCCACGGACCTCTTCCGTTCGGCCGGCGTCATATCCCGAGCGCGGACACCCGCAGGGCCGCGGCGACGGACACGCGATGGACGGCGTGGGCATGGGGGAAGGGGGCGTGGAAGAGGACGGCCCCGCCGCGCCATCGTCACCAGGCGCCAGACGCCAGACGCCAGACGCCAGACGAGGACGGTTTGTGCCGCCGGCCCAGGTCACTCGTCGGCAGCGGCACCCCGCACATGGGCGCTTCCCGCCCCGGACTACCGGGCGGAGTCGGCCGGGCCGCCCCGCCGGGGTGCGGCGAAGCCCTCCAGGTCCGACCGGGTCAGCCCGGTGGCCCGCGCGACCTCGGAGGTGTCCAGGGCACCGCAGTCCAGCCCCCGGATCAGGTGGCCGGCCAGGGCCTTGGCGGTGGCGGGTTCGTCCATGACGTCGCCGCCGACGCGGTCGGCGTACCGGGTCAGGCGGGCGGCGGCCTGCCGGAAGCCCTCGCGGTAGAAGGCGAAGACGGCCGCGTACCGGGTCGGAAGGTGTCCGGGATGCATGTCCCAGCCCTGGTAGTAGGCGCGGGCCAGGGCCCGGCGGGTGAGGCCGTAGTGCAGGCGCCAGGCGTCGTGGACCTTCTCGGTGGGGCCGACGGGCAGGACGTTGGTGGAGCCGTCCGACACACGCACGCCGGTGCCCGCGGCGGCCACCTGCATGACGGCCTTGGCGTGGTCGGCGGCCGGGTGGTCGCTCGCCTGGTGGGCGGCGGAGACGCCGAGGCAGGCGCTGTAGTCGAAGGTTCCGTAGTGCAGGCCGGTGGCGCGGCCCTCGGCGGCCTGGATCATACGGGCGACGGCCGCGGTGCCGTCGGCGGCGAGGATGGCCTGGCTGGTCTCGATCTGGATCTCGAAGCCGATCCGGCCGGACTCGAGGGAGCGCGCCTCCTCGAAGGCCTCCAGGAGCCGGACCATGGCGGTGACCTGCTCGGGACAGGTGACCTTGGGCAGGGTGAGGACCAGCCCGTCGGGCAGGCCTCCGGCCTCCGTCAGGCCGGTGAGGAAGATGTCGAGGGTGCGGATGCCCCGGTCGCGCACGGCGGCTTCCATGCATTTCATCCGGATGCCCGTGTACGGGGCCGCGGTGCCCGCCGCGTACGCCTCGGCGACGAGCCGTGCCGCGCGGGCCGCGTCCGCGTCCTCCTCGGCGTCGGGACGGCCGCCGTAGCCGTCCTCGAAGTCGACGCGCAGGTCCTCGACCGGCTCGCGTTCCAGTTTGGCGCGGACGCGGCCGTACACGTCCTCGGCCAGTGCGCCGTCCAGACCGAGGACGGCGGCGAAGGACGCCGCGTCAGGGGCGTGTTCGTCGAGCGCGGCGAGTGCCCGGTCGCCCCAGGCGCGCGGGGTGCCGGCGGCGAAGGCGTCGGCGGGGACGTAGACGGTGTGGACGGGCTGGCGGGTGCCGGGGTCTCCGGGGTAGCGGCGCTCCAGTTCGGCGTCGACCGGGGCGAGGCGGGCCCCGATCTCCTCGGTGACGGCGTCCGCGAGACTCGTCACCACCCGCTCCTGCTGCCCCTGACCCATTCCACACCCTCGCATGCTTTCGCGATACGGAATCAACATTTTGTAGAAGGACGTTAACCGGCGGTCTTCCGGCCGGTCAACACCGTCGAGTCAACACCTTGCGGTGCGGGAGCGGGAGCGGCACCGGAGCGGTGACGCGGCGAGGCCCCCGCGACCGGTGCGGTCGCGGGGGCCTCGGACATGCCGGGAGGGAATCAGCCCTTGCGGGTCTTGATCTCCTCGGTCAGCTGCGGGACGACGTCGAACAGGTCGCCGACGACGCCGTAGTCGACCAGGTCGAAGATCGGGGCCTCGGCGTCCTTGTTGACGGCCACGATGGTCTTCGAGGTCTGCATACCGGCCCGGTGCTGGATCGCGCCGGAGATGCCGGAGGCGATGTACAGCTGCGGCGAGACCGACTTGCCGGTCTGGCCGACCTGGTTGGTGTGCGGGTACCAGCCGGCGTCGACGGCGGCACGCGAGGCACCGACGGCCGCGCCGAGCGAGTCGGCGAGCGCCTCGATGATCGCGAAGTTCTCCGCGCCGTTGACACCACGGCCGCCGGAGACCACGATCGCGGCCTCGGTCAGCTCCGGACGGCCGGTCGACTCACGCGGCGTACGGCCGGTCACCTTGGTGCCGGTCGCCGCGGCGGAGAAGGTCACCGACAGGGCCTCGACGCTGCCCGCGGCCGGGGCGGCCTCGACGGCGGCCGAGTTCGGCTTCACCGTGATGACCGGGGTGCCCTTGGAGACGCGGGACTTGGTGGTGTAGGAGGCGGCGAACACCGACTGCGCGGCCACCGGGCCCTCGTCGCCGGCCTCCAGGTCGACGGCGTCGGTGATGACGCCGGAGCCGATGCGCAGCGCCAGACGCGCCGCGATCTCCTTGCCCTCGGCGGAGGAGGGCACCAGGACGGCGGCCGGGGACACGGCCTCGTGGGCGGCCTGGAGGGCGTCCACCTTCGGCACGACCAGGTAGTCGGCGTACTCGGAGGCCTCGTGGGTGAGGACCTTCACCGCGCCGTGCTCGGCGAGCGCGGCGACGGTGTCGGCGGCACCGTTGCCCAGCGCGACGGCGACGGGTTCGCCGATGCGGCGGGCCAGGGTCAGCAGCTCCAGGGTCGGCTTGCGGACGGCACCGTCCACGTGGTCGACGTAGACGAGAACTTCAGCCATGGGACTTCTTCTCTCCTGCTTGCGAAGTGTGAGGGGGCGGGAACGCGAGGTGAGCCTCGGCTCGGACGAACTTCCGGCTCGTGAGGCCGTGTCAGACGAACTTGCGCTCCGCGAGGAAGGCGGCGAGCTGCTTGCCGCCCTCGCCCTCGTCCTTGACGATCGTGCCCGCGGTGCGGGCCGGACGCTCGGTCGCGGCGTCGACCGTGGTCCAGGCGTTGTCCAGACCGACTTCGTCCTCGTCGATGTCGAGGTCGGACAGGTCCCAGGACTGAACCGGCTTCTTCTTCGCCGCCATGATGCCCTTGAAGGACGGGTAACGGGCCTCGCCCGACTGGTCGGTGACCGACACGACCGCGGGGAGGGAGGCCTCGAGCTGCTCGGAGGCGGCGTCGCCGTCACGGCGGCCCTTGACCGTGCCGCCCTCGACGGACACCTCGGACAGCAGGGTCACCTGCGGCACGCCCAGACGCTCCGCGAGCAGCGCCGGCACGACGCCCATGGTGCCGTCGGTGGAGGCCATGCCGGAGACGACCAGGTCGTAGCCGGCCTTCTCGATCGCCTTGGCCAGGACCAGGGAGGTGCCAATGGCGTCGGTACCGTGCAGGTCGTCGTCCTCGACGTGGATCGCCTTGTCGGCGCCCATGGACAGCGCCTTGCGCAGCGCGTCCTTGGCGTCCTCGGGACCCACCGTCAGCACGGTGATCTCCACGTCGTCGTCGGAGTTCTCCGAGATCTGCAGCGCCTGCTCGACCGCGTACTCGTCCAGCTCGGAGAGCAGACCGTCCACATCGTCACGGTCGACGGTCAGGTCATCGGCGAAGTGCCGGTCGCCAGTGGCGTCGGGCACGTACTTCACAGTGACAACGATCCTCAAGCTCACGCCGGCTCTCCTACTGCATCGTCATTTCTGGCTGCCTGCCTCCAGGCAGCATAGGCGCCTGAAGCGGGCGATCCCGGTCGGGGCGACCCACGCTCCGAACGAAATATTACTCGTCAGTACACCCAGTTCATTCCCGCTAAGCAAGCGCTTTGAACTGTGACCTTCGCAACGCAGCGTAACCGGAACTCGACGGGTCCGCGACCAGGAAGGACCCGGCTCAGTCGCGCAGACCGTTGAAACGTCCCTGGTGGTAGAGGAGCGGGCGGCCGTGTCCTGTCGCGTCGCCCAGCAGGACCTCGGCGACCACGATCCGGTGGTCGCCCGCGGGCACCCGCGCCACCACCTTGCACACCATCCAGGCGGGCACGTCGTCCAGCACAGGAACCCCCTCGGGCCCGTCCCGCCAGGCGGTGGCCGGGCCGAAGCGGTCCGCGCCGCTGCGCGCGAAGGTCGCCGCCAGTTCCCGCTGGTGCTCCCCGAGGACGTGCACGCCGACGTGGTCGCTCGCCGCGATCACCGGCCAGCTGGAACCGCCGGTACCGACTCCGAAGGACAGCATCGGGGGCTCGGCGGAGACGGAGGCGAGCGAGGTGGCGGTGAAGCCGACCGGGCCCCGGCTGCCGCGCGCCGTGATCACCGCGACGCCCGCCGCATGCCTGCGGAAGACGGAGCGCAACAGGTCGGGCGAGGCGGGCCGGGCGGTGCCGAGGTCGGACGGGGCCGTCATGAAACTGTCCTTCTGCGAGAGGTGACGAGCGGGTTCGCGGCTGCTCACCGGCCCGGTCGGCGCACGCGCGCGGCGCGGGCGGCCGCCGCGCGGCCGGGTACCCGCCTGAGACGAAGGAGTTCCGAGGACATGGAGTCAGGCTGACGACGGGTGGCATGCACAGTCAAGTCGGTCAGGCGATGTGGGAGATGCCTCACCGCGGTCCGGGCAGTCCTCACAGCGCCTCCCCGAGGGCGGCGATCACGTCCGCCTTGCGCGGCTGTCCGGTCGCGCGCCGCACGATCCGGCCTTCGGCGTCGAGGACCAGCACCGTCGGGGTTCTGACGATCTCCAGCCGGCGTACGAGATCCAGACGGGCCTCGGCGTCGATCTCGACATGAGTCACGCCCGGCACCAGGCGGGCCACCTCGCCGAGCACCCTCCGGGTCGCTCGGCAGGGCGCGCAGAAGGCGCTGGAGAACTGCACGAGCGTCGCCCGCTCCCCCAGTTCGGCCTCCAGCTCCGCCCAGGCCGCCTTCGCCCCGGATCCCGCCACTTGGTCCCGATCCCGCACTCGACCTCTCCCGCCACGGTCCGCCGTCACCCGGCCCAAGCGTTCCGGCGACCGCGGAAATTCCCCGGCGTCCGGGCGAGCACCGAGGTCGATCAGGGATCGACGTGACAAGAATCTCGCCACCCGCGGGCGTCAGGGCTGGTTCACGGGCCGTTCTTCGGGCACCATCTGCGACAAGCCGTAAAACCTACGGCTGCGTAACCTCGACTGGGAGCCTTCACCCAGGCAGAGAAGGAAGGGTTCCTACCCGCCCATGGCAGAACTCGTCTACCGGCCCGTCGTCGGCTTCGCCCGCACCCTGTTCAAGGCGTGGGATCTCAAGATCGACTGCCAGGGTTCGGAGAACATCCCGCGCTCGGGCGGCGCCGTGCTGGTGAGCAACCACATCAGCTACCTGGACTTCGTCTTCAACGGCCTTGCGGCGCTCCCCCAGAAGCGGCTCGTGCGTTTCATGGCGAAGGAGTCGGTCTTCCGTCACCGCGTCTCCGGTCCTCTGATGCGCGGCATGAAGCACATCCCGGTGGACCGCGCGCGGGGCGAGGCGGCCTACGAGCACGCGCTGCGGTCGCTGCGGTCGGGAGAGATCGTCGGCGTCTTCCCGGAGGCGACGATCTCGCAGTCGTTCACGCTGAAGAGCTTCAAGTCGGGTGCCGCGCGCATGGCGCAGGAAGCGGGCGTGCCGCTGATCCCGATGGCGGTGTGGGGCACGCAGCGGCTGTGGACCAAGGGCCACCCGCGCAACTTCAAGCGCAGCCACACGCCCGTCACCATCCGCGTGGGCGAGGCGATCGAGGCGTCCAAGGACAAGTACGCCGGTGCGATCACCCGTCAGCTGCGCGAGCGCGTGCAGGAGCTGCTGGAGGCGGCGCAGCGGGCGTACCCGGTACGGCCCAAGGGCCCGGACGACACCTGGTGGATGCCCGCCCATCTCGGCGGTACGGCCCCGACCCCGGAACAGGTCCGTCAGGCCGAGGCGCTCTGACACCCGCCGCCCCGGCCCTCCTCGCCACGGACTCCTCGGGCGCTGCCCGCACGGTTTCGCGGACGTCGGCGGCGGGGCCGGCCGGGGCCGTTCAGGCGGCGGGGTGGACGGTGACGCGTGCCCCGGGGCTGAACTTCTCCACCAGGCCGGCCAGCTCGGCGGCCGCCGCCTCCACCTCGGGGACCGGCATCGGGGCCATGCTCTCCAGCAGGAAGACGCCCGAGGTGGTCTCCTCGGTGAGCCGGGTGCGCGGGCCCTGGCGCCAGTTCCATCGGCGGCAGGTCACGCCGGTGTCGTCGCGCCACACCACCTCGCCGGGATCGGGGTGCTCGACGGTCTCGTCTCCCCCGGCGACGGTCAGGAAGTCCTCCTCGCCGGTGGCCCGCACGAGGCGCAGACCACCCCGGATACGGTCCATGTCCTCGCCGCCCACGGGGACGAGGTGGCCGACGCTGATGGCGTTGTAGAGGTCGACGAGCAGGTTGATCCGGGGCAGTCCCGCCTCCGACAGGGCCCGCCTGGCCAGCGCCTCCGCCGAGTTGCGGGTGCGGGACGGCTTGGAGCCGAACGCCGCGTAGACCTCGCGCCAGGCGGTCATGTGCGGGTCCTCGTGCGGGGCCCTTCCCCGCAGGCGCCCGGCGAGCCGGCGGGCCGCGTCGTCGAGCAGCGCGGAACTCGCCTCCGTACTCGGCCCGTTGACCAGGTCGCGCGCCTCGACGGTGACATGGGTGAAGCCGGGCGCGAGGGCCCGCACCTCGTCGGACACGGTCGGCGTGAGAGTCATGACCCGCCTTGGGTTCGGAGTGCAGTGGGGAGCGTCGGCCACAGGTGCGGCCGGTCGGACGCGGCTCTGAGGGCGCTCAGGACGACCGGATGCGGTGCAGCGTACAGCACCGGATGGTCCATCTCGTTGGACGCCGGGTCGGGCGTGAAGGCCAGCCGCTCACCGTCCAGGGAGAATTGCGCATCCACTCCCGGCTTGTTGCCCCGGGGGTCCTGCCGGTGCCAGGCACCGTGGAACCGCACGGCGACCAGGCCGTGGACGACGCCGAGGTTCTGGTAGCAGAGCGCGGTCGGGATGTCCTCGGCGCGCAGCAGCGCGGCGAGCGCGTGCGCCTTGGCGTAGCAGACGCCCGTGCGGTGCTCCAGCACGTCGGAGGCCCGCCAGGTGACGCGGAGATCGCCGGAGTCCTGGGAGTGCGCAATGACGTCGCGCACGAACTCGAACGCCGCCCGCGCATACTCATACGAGTCCGCCACGTCGGCGGCGAGACGCCCGGCCGTCCGGCGGACCAGTGGATGGTCATGGTCGATCGCCTCGTCGGCGGCCAAGTAGGCGGAGAGGTCCGGGTTCTCCTGGATCAGCTGCATGGCGCCAGAGCATAGGCAGGCGGCCGACCGACAGTCAATGCATTTTCGGTCGACCGCATACCTATGCAGTTATGAGCGGGCCATCTCCTCCTTGAGCGCCGCCACGAACGTGTCCACGTCGTCCTCGGTGGTGTCGAAGGCGCACATCCAGCGGACGTCGCCCGCCGCCTCGTCCCAGAAGTAGAAGCGGAACCGCTTCTGCAGGCGCTCGCTCACCTCGTGCGGCAGCCGCGCGAAGACGGCGTTGGCCTGCACCGGGTAGAGGATCTCCACACCGTGCACGGCGCGCACGCCCTCGGCCAGGCGCTGGGCCATCTCGTTGGCGTGCCGGGCGTTGCGCAGCCACAGGTCCCGGGCCAGGAGGGCTTCCAACTGCACCGAGACGAAGCGCATCTTGGACGCGAGCTGCATGGACAGCTTGCGCAGGTGCTTCAGGTGCCGGATGCCGTCCGGGTTCAGCACCACGACCGCCTCGCCGAACAGGGCGCCGTTCTTGGTGCCGCCCAGCGAGAGCAGGTCGACGCCGACCGCGTTGGTGAAGGTGCGCATCGGCACGTCCAGCGTGGCGGCGGCGTTGGCCAGCCGGGAGCCGTCGACGTGCACCTTCATGCCGCGGGCGTGGGCGTGCTCGCAGATGGCACGGATCTCGTCGGGCGTGTAGACCGTGCCCAGCTCGGTGGCCTGGGCCAGCGAGACCACCTGCGGCATCGCGCGGTGCTCGTCGTCCCAGCCGTAGGCCTGCCGGTCGATCAGCTCGGGGGTGAGCTTGCCGTCCGGGGTGGGCACGGTGAGCAGCTTGATGCCGCCGACCCGCTCCGGCGCCCCGCCCTCGTCCACGTTGATGTGGGCGCTCTCGGCGCAGATCACCGCGCCCCAGCGGTCGGTGACCGCCTGGAGCGCGACGACGTTGGCGCCGGTGCCGTTGAAGACCGGGAAGGCCTCGGCCGTGGGGCCGAAGTGGCTGCGTACGACCTGCTGGAGGTTGTCGGTGTACGCGTCCTCGCCGTAAGCGACCTGGTGCCCGCCGTTGGCCACGGCCAGGGCGGCGAGCACCTCCGGGTGGACCCCGGCGTAGTTGTCGCTGGCGAAACCGCGGACGTCCGGGTCGTGATGACGACGCGCGTCGGTCCTCGGTGGGTTCACGGCTTCTCGGTCAGCCACAGACGGTTTCCGTTCACTTCCGCGGCGGGCTTCTCCCAGACTCCGGCGATGGCCTCGGCCAGGTCCTTGACGTCCGTGAAACCCGCGAACTTCGCGTTGGGGCGGTCGGCGCGCATCGCGTCGTGCACCAACGCCTTCACCACCAGGATCGCAGCCGCCGACGTCGGCCCCTGCTCGCCCCCGGCCTTGCGGAAGTAGTCGGCCATGGCCAGCGTCCACGCCTCGGCGGCCGCCTTGGCGGCGGCGTACGCGGCGTTGCCCGCTGTGGGCCTGCTCGCGCCGGCCGCGCTGATCAGGAGGTACCGGCCGCGGTCGCTGCGCTGGAGCGCCTCGTGGAAGGCGAGGGTGGTGTGCTGCACCGTGCGCACCAGCAGCAGCTCAAGGAAGTCCCAGTCGTCCAGGCTGGTCTTGGTGAAGGTCTCGCTGCCGCGCCAGCCACCGACGAGGTGGACCAGCCCGTCGACGCGGCCGAACTCCTTCTCGACCCGGGCGGCCCAGTCACGGGTCGAGTCCAGGTCGAGCAGGTCGACCGTGTCACCGGTGACGGTGGCGCCGCCGTGCGCGTAGCGCGCCGCGTCGACCGCCTCCGCCAGCCGCTCCGGGTCGTTGTCGGAGCCGATGACCGTCGCCCCGGCCTCGGCCAGCCTGAGCAGTGCCGCACGTCCCGCGGGCCCTCCCGCGCCGGCCACCGCGATCACCGCACCGTCGAGCGCCCCGTTCCCCATGATCCTCGCCTCCTGAGCAGTGTTGTGGACGAGATCGCTCACGCGGCGACCCGCTCGGCGCCGTCCGCCGTGATGCCCTTGGTGGAGGCGATCACGTTCTTCAGCTTCTTGGACAGTGCCTCATAGAACATGCTCAGCGGAAACTCGTCCGGAAGCACGTCATCGACGAGTTTCCGCGGCGGCAGCGTCAGGTCGAGGGCGTCGGGGCCCTTGGCCCACTTGGAGCCCGGGTGCGGGGAGAGGTAGGTGGAGACCAGCTCGTACCCCGCGAACCAGTGCACCAGCTTGGGGCGGTCGATGCCGTCCCGGTACAGCGTCTCGATCTCGGCGCACAGCTGGTTGGTGACCTGCGGCGCGCGCTCCCAGTCGATGGAGAGCTTGTTGTCGGTCCAGCGGACGACGTCGTGCCTGTGCAGGTAGGCGAAGAGGAGCTGGCCGCCGAGCCCGTCGTAGTTCCGCGTCCGCTCGCCGGTGACGGGGAAGCGGAACATCCGGTCGAAGAGCACCGCGACCTGCACGTCACGGGCCTGCGGGACACCCTCACCGGCGAGCTTCACCGCCTCCTTGAAGGCGGTGAGGTCGCAGCGCAGCTCCTCCAGGCCGTACATCCAGAACGGCTGCCGCTGCTTGATCATGAACGGGTCGAACGGCAGGTCGCCGTGGCTGTGGGTGCGGTCGTGAACCATGTCCCAGAGCACGAACGCCTCTTCACACCGCTTCTGGTCGTGCACCATGGCGGCGACGTCCTCGGGCAGCCGGAGGCCCAGGATGTCGACGGCGGCCTCGGTGACACGGCGGAAGCGCGCGGCCTCGCGGTCGCAGAAGATGCCGCCCCAGGTGAAGCGCTCGGGGGCCTCCCGCACGGCGATGGTCTCGGGGAAGAGGACCGCGGAGTTGGTGTCGTAGCCCGCGGTGAAGTCCTCGAAGGTGATGCCGCAGAACAGCGGGTTGTCGTAGCGGGTGCGCTCCAGCTCGGCCAGCCAGTCGGGCCAGACCATGCGCAGCACGACCGCCTCGAGGTTGCGGTCGGGGTTGCCGTTCTGCGTGTACATCGGGAAGACGACGAGGTGCTGGAGGCCGTCCTCGCGGTTCGCGGCCGGCTGGAAGGCCAGCAGCGAGTCGAGGAAGTCGGGCACCTCGAAGCCGCCGTCGGCCCAGCGGCCCAGGTCCTTGGCCAGCGCCTCGTGGTAGACGCGGTCGTGCGGGAGCAGCGGGGAGAGCTCTTCGACGGCGCCGATCACGGTCCGCACCGCGCTCTCGGCCGCGGCGCGGTCCGGGGCCGCGTCGGCGTCGAAGTCGATCGAGCCGTCCTTGGACTGCCAGGGCCGGATCCGCTCCACGGCATCCTTGAGCACGGGCCAAGCCGGGTGCTCAACCACCCTGGACACCGAAGGAACCTTCCCCTCCGAGCCCAGCTGCACAAGAATTTCCGTCATGTCCCATCCTCCACAAAAAAACCTCGCGTAAGGAGACCGTATACACAGGCGGTTTCTCCCAGCAAGGGGCTCCTCCGGAAAATATCCTGCCTCACCCCAGGCCTCACCGCATTTTTTCCTGTTGAACACCGGGGTAAACGACGCTGTGTGCGATCGGCGTTCGGCCTCTGGACGCGGCGGGCACAGGCGATACGGTCCAGGAGGGCCGTAGGGACGCGGCCCCCCGCCGCCGTCGACGGAAGCGAGTCGAGTCTTGAACTTCCTCACCATCGGTCACCGCGGAGTCATGGGTGTCGAGCCCGAGAACACCCTCCGGTCCTTCGTCGCCGCCCAGGAAGCGGGCCTCGACGTCATCGAACTCGATCTGCACCTGAGCAAGGACGGCGCGCTCGTCGTCATGCACGACGCCGAAGTGGACCGTACGACGGACGGCACGGGCGCCGTCGCCGACAAGACACTCGCCGAGCTGCGCGCCCTGGACGCCGGGCGCGGCGAGCGCGTCCCGCTCTTCGAGGAGGTCCTGGACGCCGTCCGGTCCCCGCTCCAGGCCGAGATCAAGGACGTGCGGGCGGCACGCGCGCTGGCCGAGGTGATGAACGAGCGGGACCTGGCCGGGCGGGTGGAGGTCGCGTCGTTCCACGACGAGGCGGTCACCGAGATCGCCCGGCTGGTGCCCGGGGTGCGGACGGCACTCGTCGCCGGAAGGTACGGCACCGACGTGGTGGACCGCGCGGTCGCCGCCGGGGCCTCGACCGTCTGCCTCGACATCCGCCGGCTCACCCTGGAGATCGTGGAGCGGGCACGCAAGGCGGATCTGGCCGTCGTCGGCTGGGTGGTCAACACCCAGGACCACCTGAGGCTGGTCAGGGCGCTGCAGCTCGACGGGGCGACCACCGACTACCCGGAGATCAAACGCACCGGCCGCTTCACCGCGTGAGGGGCCCGGCGCCTCACGACGCCCGGGTCAGCTCCTTGACCAACAGCTCGAACTGCAGGTCGTCGCGCTGCGGGATGCCGAAGCGCTCGTCGCCGTACGGGAAGGGCGTCATCCTCCCCGTACGGCGGTAGCCTCGCCGCTCGTACCAGGCGATCAGGTCCTCGCGCACGGAGATGACCGTCATGTGCATCTCCTCCACGCCCCAGATCTCGCGGGCCCGCCGCTCCGCCTCCGCGATGATCGTCCTGCCGAGTCCGGCACCCTGGAGGGCGGGGCTCACCGCGAACATCCCGAAGTACGCGTAGGTGCCACGGTGTTCGAGCTGGCAGCAGGCGACGATCCGGCCCTCGCGCTCCACCGTGAGCAGCCGGCTGTCCGGCGAGGTGATGACCTCCAGCACGCCCTCCGGGTCGGTGCGCTGACCTTGGAGGATGTCCGCCTCGGTGGTCCATCCGGCCCGGCTGGAATCCCCCCGGTACGCCGACTCGATCAACGCGACGAGGGCGTCCACGTCGGCGTCGGTGGCGTCGCGGAAGGTCAGTGCGGCGTCGGTGGCGGATTCCATGGGCACGTCTCCGGGTTCGTGTGCGCCGGCTTCGGCGTGGTGCGGACGGGGACGAGACTAACCCGGGCGTTACGCTCGGCCGCATGGTGCATGTACTGGGCAGCCGCATCCTGCTCCGCCCCACCGATCCGGACCGCTCCCGCGCCTTCTACGGCGAGCAGCTGGGCCTCGCCGTCTTCCGCGAGTTCGGCACGGGCCCGGAGCGCGGCACCGTCTACTTCCTCGGCGGCGGGTTCCTGGAACTGTCGGGCCGTTCGGGCTCCTCCGCGGCGGCGTCGCCGGATGTACGGCTGTGGCTCCAGGTCGAGGACGTCGCGGCCGCGCACGAGGAACTGGTGGCCGAGGGCGTCCCCGTCGTCCGCCCCCCGGTGCAGGAGCCATGGGGACTGGTCGAGATGTGGATCGCGGATCCGGACGGGACGCCCGTCGTCCTCGTCGAGGTCCCGGCCGGGCATCCGCTGCGGTACCGGCCGGGAATCTGACGGCCGCCGATCAGCCGGGTCGGTGCTCCCAGCCCCGGTCGGTGCGGGTCAGTTCGCGGAAGCCGGCGCGGGCGAGACGGCCGAGCGCGTTCCGGTCGGTCTCCGGTTCGTAGGCGACCAGCCGGTCGACACCGCACAGCCGGAGCCAGTCGGCGGCATGGGCGAGGAGCCGCTGCTCGAGCCCGGTGCCGTATGCCGAGGGCTCGACGTGCAGGTTGCCGATGTCCGCGAGGCCGCCGGCCCGCGTGAGGCGTTCGGGGCGGGCCAGTGCCGTGTCGACCTCGATGAAGCCGCGGGCGCAGCCGTCCGCGCAGGCCGTGAAGCGGGTGCCGCACTCCCCCACGGTGCGCCCGACGGTGAGGCACACCGGCCGGCGCCCCGCGCCGGAACAGGGCGCCGGCTGTTCGGCGTGGCCGGGGTGCTGGGCCCGGTGGTACCGCTGACCCGCGCGCCGCGGGAGGCCGTGGCCTGCTGCACCACCGTGTGCGGCCGGAGGGCCGGCCCGTCGCGGCCGCGCCCCCGGTGGATCACGGACGGCGCGGAGTCCGACGGCATGGTGACGGTGGACGAGACGTTCCCGCACGAGGTGCCCGCGCACTGGCTGCCGTACTTCCGGTCGACGGCGTGGACTCCGCGGCGGTGACGGCCACGGCGGTGGAGGGCACGGTGCTGATGAAGTCCCTCTCGCCTCTGTGGGGTCTGTGCGTGGCGGGGCTCCGGGACCCGCGGGGCGCGCGATGTCCGGCGTGAACCGGGCCGGCCGGCGAACGGTGAGCGCCGGCGGCGCGGCGCGCCGTCACGCGCGCAGCGCGCCCAGGCGGCCCTCCAGCTGCCCGAGCAGCACGCCGAGCAGGGCGGCGAGCTCGCCGAGCTCCGGGCCGTCCAGGCCGGACAGCACCGCCGTCTCGTAGGCGAGCTGGGCGGGCAGGATGCCGTCGACCGTGTCGCGTCCGGCGTCGGTGAGGCGGACGTGCGCGACCCTGCGGTCGCGGGTGTCGCTGCGGCGTTCGACGAGTCCCCGTTCGGTGAGCTGTTTGAGGCGCTTGGTGACGGCGGCTCCCGAGGAGAAGGTCTCGCGGGCCAGCTCGCTGGGGGTCAGCTCGTGGCCGGTGCGGCGCAGCGCGCCGAGCAGGTCGAACTCGGCTCGGGAGAGCCCGGCCCGGCGCAGCGGGGCGTCCTCCGCCTGCTGGAGCAGGGCGGCACAGCGGTTGATGCGGCCGATGACCTCCATGGGGCCGGTGTCCAGGCCGGGATGGACGGCCTGCCACTGCCGGACGACCGCGGCTACGGTGTCGCCTCGCCGTCCGGGCAGGTACCCGCCGCCGGCCGTCATCTCCTCGGGGCCGGTCGCCGATGGTCCTTCGGTCGCCGTCATGGCCGTACGTCCTCCGTGTGCGTGCCCGTGCCGGGGTCCGGGAGCAGTACCCGGCGTCGTACCGTCGCCGCGAGCGTACGGTGTCCCGCCTGCTCGGCGAGCGCGACCCGCTCCTGGGCCGGGGTCCGCCGCCACCACTCGCCCGCCGCGGCGTCGGCGGCGGTCCGCAGGTCGGCCAGGGCGGCGGCGAGGTCGCGGCGGGCGCTCTCCAGGGCCGCGGGCGCGGGCCGCGGGTCGGCCAGGACGCGTTCGGCGCCCTCGCGGGCCCGGTCCGCGGCGCCGAGGCGGCGCAGGACCCGGTCACCCGCGCTCCGGTTGGTGACGGCCAGGGCGGCGGCGAACCCGGCCAGGGCGCCGACCAGGGTGTCCACGGTGCGCTCGGTGACCAGGTCACCGGTCCGCTGGTGGCCGGCGAACTCGGTGACGAGCAGGGCCAGCGGGGTGACGCAGACGGTGCCGAGCCAGTAGTTGCGGCCGATGAGCGCTTCGGCGCCGAAGCTGAACAGCAGGCAGCACAGCACGAGCGCGAGCGGACCGAGGTGGGCGACGGGGGCGACGGCGGCGAAGAGCAGGACGCCGGCGAGATTGCCGACGACGCGCTGCACGGTGCGGCTCCAGGTGCGGGTGAGGCCGGCCTGGTGGAGCGCGGCCGCTGTGACCAGGGCCCAGTAGGGGCGGCCGATGCCGAGGGCGAGGGACGCGAAGCCGGCGAGCGCGCAGCCGAGCGCGGTGCGGACGACGATCGGGACGAGCGGTCCGAACCGGTCCCGCGGGGGCGGCGGGGCGGTGCGCTCGCCGGCCGCCCCGGGACGTGCACCGGCGACGTCCGTGCCGGGGCCGTCGGGGCGCGGGACGGCACCGGTGCCGCGCAGGGCGCGGGACCAGGTGCGCAGGCGCGTGGGGTCGGCGCCGGCCGGCGCGGCGAGGGCGGTTTCCGCGCGGACCACGAGGTCTGCCAGGGCCCGGCGGGTCACGGAGGGCCGGATGCCGGCGGCGAGCAGGGC
>NZ_JFCB01000044.1 GCF_000725125.1 Streptomyces toyocaensis | reverse complement strand
CCGCGGCCCGCGCCGCGTCCGGCTCCGGCGGCCCCGGAATTCCAGGCCCCGCCCGCGGCGGCGGCCCCGGCTCCGTCCGGGCCGAAGCCCGGCGGTGCGCGTCCCGGCGCACCCAAGCCCGGCGGTCGTCCCGCCGGTCCCGGCCAGGGGACAGGGCGGCCAGGGCCGTCCGGCAGGCCAGGGTCAGCGCCCCGGTGGCGGTGCTCGTCCGGGCGGTCGCCCGGCCGGTCCCCGTCCCGGTAACAATCCCTTCACCTCCGGTGGCTCCACCGGCATGGCCCGCCCGCAGGCCCCGCGCCCGCAGGGCCAGCGTCCCGGCGGTCCCGGTGCCCCCGGTGCCGGTCCGCGTCCCCAGGCCCCCGGTGGCCAGGGCGGCGGTCCGCGTCCGCAGGCTCCGGGCGGGCAGCGCCCGACTCCGGGCTCGATGCCGCGTCCGCAGGGCGGTCCCCGTCCCGGCGGCGGCCCCGGCGGTCCGCGTCCCAACCCCGGCATGATGCCGCAGCGTCCCGCTGCCGGCCCGCGCCCCGGCCCCGGTGGCCGCGGTCCGGGCGGTGCGGGCCGTCCCGGTGGTGGCGGTGGCGGTCGTCCCGGCGGCGGTGGCGGTTTCGCCGGTCGTCCCGGTGGCGGTGGCGGTGCCGGTCGTCCCGGTGGCGGTGGCGGTTTCGCCGGTCGTCCCGGCGGCGGTGGTGGCTTCGGCGGCGGCGGTGGCCGTCCCGGCTTCGGTGGCCGTCCCGGCGGTCCCGGTGGCCGCGGTGGCACGCAGGGCGCCTTCGGCCGTCCCGGCGGTCCCGCGCGTCGCGGCCGCAAGTCGAAGCGGCAGAGGCGCCAGGAGTACGAGGCCATGCAGGCCCCGTCGGTCGGCGGTGTGATGCTGCCTCGCGGCAACGGCGAGACCATTCGCCTGTCGCGCGGTGCCTCGCTCACCGACTTCGCGGAGAAGATCAACGCCAACCCGGCGTCGCTCGTCGCGGTCATGATGAACCTCGGCGAGATGGTCACCGCGACCCAGTCCGTCTCCGACGAGACGCTCCAGCTCCTCGCCGGCGAGATGAACTACACGGTTCAGATCGTCAGCCCGGAGGAGGAGGACCGCGAGCTGCTCGAGTCCTTCGACCTGGAGTTCGGCGAGGACGAGGGCGACGAGGAGGACCTGGTGGTCCGCCCGCCGGTCGTCACCGTCATGGGTCACGTCGACCACGGCAAGACCCGGCTGCTCGACGCCATCCGCAAGACCAACGTCATCGCGGGCGAGGCCGGCGGCATCACCCAGCACATCGGTGCCTACCAGGTCGCGACCGAGGTCAACGAAGAAGAGCGCAAGATCACCTTCATCGACACCCCGGGTCACGAGGCGTTCACCGCCATGCGTGCCCGTGGTGCGCGCTCGACCGACATCGCGATCCTGGTCGTCGCGGCCAACGACGGCGTCATGCCGCAGACGGTCGAGGCGCTCAACCACGCGAAGGCGGCCGACGTGCCGATCGTCGTCGCGGTCAACAAGATCGACGTCGAGGGTGCCGACCCGACCAAGGTGCGCGGTCAGCTGACCGAGTACGGCCTGGTGGCCGAGGAGTACGGCGGCGACACCATGTTCGTCGACATCTCCGCCAAGCAGGGTCTGCACATCGACAGCCTCCTCGAGGCCGTCGTCCTCACCGCCGACGCCTCGCTCGACCTGCGGGCCAACCCCACGCAGGACGCGCAGGGCATCTCGATCGAGTCCCGGCTCGACCGCGGCCGCGGTGCCGTGGCGACCGTGCTCGTCCAGCGAGGCACGCTGCGGGTCGGCGACACGATGGTGGTGGGCGACGCCTACGGCCGCGTGCGCGCCATGCTCGACGACAACGGCAACAACGTCGCCGAGGCGGGCCCGTCGACGCCGGTCCAGGTCCTGGGCCTGACCAACGTCCCGGGTGCGGGCGACAACTTCATCGTCGTGGACGAGGACCGTACGGCCCGTCAGATCGCCGAGAAGCGCGCCGCCCGTGAGCGCAACGCCGCGTTCGCCAAGCGCACGCGCCGCGTGTCGCTGGAGGACCTGGACAAGGTGCTCAAGGCCGGTGAGATCCAGCAGCTGAACCTGATCATCAAGGGTGACGCCTCCGGTTCGGTCGAGGCCCTCGAGTCCTCGCTGCTCCAGCTGGACGTCGGCGAAGAGGTCGACATCCGTGTCCTGCACCGCGGCGTCGGTGCGGTCACGGAGTCCGACATCGACCTGGCGATGGGCTCCGACGCCATCGTGATCGGCTTCAACGTGCGCGCCGCCGGGCGTGCCGCGCAGATGGCCGAGCGCGAGGGCGTGGACGTCCGCTACTACTCGGTCATCTACCAGGCGATCGAGGAGATCGAGGCGGCCCTCAAGGGCATGCTCAAGCCGGAGTACGAAGAGGTCGAGCTCGGCACTGCGGAGATCCGCGAGGTCTTCCGCTCGTCCAAGCTGGGCAACATCGCGGGTGTTCTCATCCGCTCCGGCGAGGTGCGCCGCAACACCAAGGCACGCCTCATCCGCGACGGCAAGGTCATCGCGGAGAACCTCAACATCGAGGGTCTGCGTCGCTTCAAGGACGACGTCACCGAGATCCGCGAAGGCTACGAGGGCGGTATCAACCTCGGAAACTTCAACGACATCAAGGTGGACGACGTCATCGCGACGTACGAGATGCGCGAGAAGCCGCGGGTGTAACACCCCACGGTGAGTACCGGCCGGTGGGACCGTGGTCCCACCGGCCGGCTCGTGTGTACGGGGCCGGTGGCGCGGTCCGGCGGGCGCAATATCCGTCGATCGCCGCGCCCCCTTCGTTGTACGGTTCTGGTGTCCCTGCCCGAGTCGGTGGCGGGGCCATCGATCCCGTACCGGCGGGTGAACCGGTTTCACACATGTATGTGGGGACGCTGTCCTTCGACCTCCTCCTCGGCGACGTACGGTCGCTGAAGGAGAAGCGCTCCGTCGTCCGCCCGATCGTCGCCGATCTGCAGCGCAAGTACGCGGTGAGCGCGGCCGAGGTGGATCACATGGATCTCTATCGCAGGGCGGTCATCGGCCTTGCCATGGTGTCCGGCGACGCGGGGCACCTGAGTGACGTACTGGACCGGTGCGAGCGGCTGGTCGCCGGTCGCCCCGAGGTGGAGCTGCTGTCCGTCAGGCGGCGCTTCCACGGTGAAGACGACTGACGACCACAGCTACAGAACGCAGACAGGAAAGAACGGGAGACGGACCAGTGGCCGACAACGCGCGGGCGAAAAGGCTGGCGGACCTCATCCGAGAGGTGGTGGCCCAGAAGCTGCAGCGCGGGATCAAGGACCCGCGGCTCGGCTCGCACGTCACCATCACGGACACCCGGGTCACGGGTGACCTCAGGGAGGCGACCGTCTTCTACACCGTGTACGGGGACGACGAGGAGCGGAAGGCCGCCGCGGCGGGCCTGGAGAGCGCCAAGGGCGTCCTGCGCTCCGAGGTGGGCCGGGCGGCGGGGGTGAAGTTCACGCCGACCCTGACCTTCGTCATGGACGCGCTGCCGGACACCGCGCGCACCATCGAGGACCTCCTCGACAAGGCGCGTCAGTCCGACGCGAAGGTGCGCGAGGCGTCCGCGGGCGCCGCGTACGCCGGCGGAGCGGACCCGTACCGCAAGCCGGAAGACGACGAGACGGACGACACCGCCGAATGACCCAGAAGCACACCACGCCCGACGGCCTTGTCATCGTCGACAAGCCGTCGGGCTTCACTTCGCACGACGTGGTCGCCAAGATGCGCGGCATCGCCCGCACCCGGCGCGTCGGTCACGCGGGCACCCTCGACCCGATGGCGACGGGCGTCCTCGTCCTCGGCGTCGAGAAGGCGACCAAGCTCCTCGGCCACCTGGCGCTGACCGAGAAGGAGTACCTCGGCACCGTCCGGCTCGGGCAGAACACGCTCACCGACGACGCCGAGGGAGACATCACCTCCTCCACCGACGCCTCCCGGGTCACCCGCGAGGCCGTCGACGCCGGTGTCGCCAAGCTGACCGGCGACATCATGCAGGTGCCGTCCAAGGTCAGCGCCATCAAGATCAACGGAGTGCGCTCCTACAAGCGCGCCCGGGACGGCGAGGAGTTCGACATCCCGGCCCGGCCGGTCACCGTCTCGTCGTTCTCCGTGTACGACGTGCGGGAGGCGGTCGCCGAGGACGGAACCCCCGTGCTCGACCTCGTGGTGTCGGTCGTCTGCTCCTCCGGCACCTACATCCGCGCCCTCGCCCGTGACCTGGGCGCCGGCCTGGGCGTGGGCGGCCACCTCACCGCACTGCGCCGTACCCGCGTCGGCCCGTACAAGCTGGACTCCGCGAGGACGCTGGACGAGCTCCAGAAGGAGCTGACGGTGATGCCGATCGCAGAGGCGGCCGCCGCCGCGTTCCCCCGCTGGGACGTCGACGAACGCCGGGCCGGACTGCTCACCAACGGCGTGCGGCTGGACATGCCCGAGGAGTACGCGGGCTCCGGAGCCGTGGCCGTCTTCGCCCCCGGGGGGCGGTTCATCGCGCTCGTCGAGGAGCACCGGGGCAAGGCCAAGAGCCTGGCCGTCTTCGGCTGACGGAGCGACCGCTCGCCCGGGCGGCGGATCGAAGGGACGGCGGGGGGAACGGGACCGCGGGCCCGTCCGTGGAGCGGCGTCACGGGGATGCCCATGCCGCCGCTCCACGGCCCCCCTCGGTTCCCCCACCCCTAGGGTGTATCCATCCACCCCTGACTGTTCACCCGTAGGTGCGGGCGCTCGGAGTGAACGGGGGGAGCGGAAGGGGGCGCGTTCGCCGGCCGACCTGTCTCGCTGATCATTCCGGCCCTACTGTCGCGGATGAGGGGCACGGAGGTACGGCGGGAGGCTCGAGGATGCCGTCACACAACGGATCCCGCCACGAGCGGGACCAGACCGTCGCCGACGGCCTCGTCCGCCTCACCGATCTCGCGGGCCGCCCGCGCGGTACCGGATTCGTGGCCGACCACCGCGGCACGGTGATCACGAGCCACGAGGCCGTCGACGGCCTGCCCCGGCTCGTGCTGCACGCGGCCGGGGACCGTCACCGTGTGGTGACCGCCGACGCCGTGACGCCGCTGCCCGATTTGGATCTGGCCCTGGTGCGCGGCGAAGGGCTCGGTGTGGCGCCTCTGCCCGTCTCCGCACGGCAGGGTGTGGGGACCGGCACCTACGTGCGGATCGCCGCAGGGGGATGGCGTGAGGCCAGGGTGCTGGGGACGACGGCCGTGACCTACACCGCGACCGACCGCCCGTACTCCCTGGACACCGCCCTGGAGCTGGCGGTCGGCACCGCGGGCCGGGACGCGCTGCGTCTCGGCGGCGGCGCGGCCGGCGGCCCCGTGCTCGACGCCCGCACCGGCACGGTGCTCGGCGTTCTCGGTACCGCGCTCCGGTCGGCCGACAGCGACGTCGGCTTCGCCGTGCTGCTCCCCTCGGCGGCCCCCGCCCTCGCCGGACTGCTCGCCGAGAACGAGGCGACGGTCCCCGCGTACGGCAGGGACCTCAACCTCGCGGCGCTGGTGGAGCTCACGGCGACATCGGCGGGGCTCACGGCGACATCGGCGGGGCTCACGGCACTCCCCACGGGCCCCGTCGCCGTCTCGGCGGGACGGGCGGACGCCTCACCCGGCCTCCCCGGCCCGTCGACGTCACCCACGGCCGCCGTGACCGTGCCCCCGGCCCCTCCGGAGGGACCTGCGGGGCTGCCGGCCGGGTATGCGGCTGCTTCGGTGGGGTCTGCGGGGCTGCCGGCCGGGTATGCGGCTGCTTCGGAGGGACCTGCGGGGCGTCCGGCCGGGTATGCCGCGTCCTCGCCGGGGCTCGCGGCAGCCACGGCGGGGCGTACGGCGGCCCGGGCGGAGCCGACCGACGCCCCGTCCGTGCTCGCGGGCCCCTCGGCGGGGCATGCCACGGCCTTCTCAGGACTCACCGGGACGCCCGCGGCACAGGCGGCCACCCCGGCGCCGCCCACTGCCGCCGCGTCCGACCCCGCGGGCTCCTCGGCGTGGTCCACCGCCGCGCCGGCAGAACTCACGGCCCCTGTCCGGGCGTTCACGCCGCTCCCGGCAGGGCGCAGCGGGCTGCCGGGGGCCGTGGAACCCGTCGAACGGGCCGCCGTGGTCGCGGAGTTCGCCGCGTTCGAGCAGGGCGAGGCCGCCGTGCTGGGCCTCGTCGGGCCGCCCGGCAGTGGCCGCACCACCGAGCTTGTGGGGCTCGCCGCACGCCGGCACCGGGCCGGGCGGCCCACGCTGTGGCTGCGCGGCGCCGATCTGCGCGAGGACGACCGCTCGGTCGCCGAGGCCGCCCGCCGCGCCCTGGACCGGGCCGCCACGGCCGTCGCCGCGTCCCGGGTTCCGTTCCCGGCCGCCCCGGACGCCCTCGGCGAAGTGGGCCCGGACCGCCTGGCCGGGCTCGCCGCCACCGCCGGCCACCCCCTCCTGGTGCTCCTCGACGACCCCGAGCAGATGCCGCCCGGCCTCTTCCACCGCCGCGCCGAGTGGACGGCCGGAACCACGCGATGGCTGGCGGCGACGGGAGCCCGGCTGGTGGTGGCGTGCCGCGCCGAGTACTGGGAGGAGGCCGGGTTCCCGACGGAGGCACTGCACGCCGGCGGGCCCCGCCCCGAAGGGCTCCCACCGTGCGTGGTCCTCGACGGCCTCACCCCCGGGGAAGCGAGGGAAGCCCGTGCCCGTCACGGCATCCCCGAGGGAGCGGTGGCCGACGCCGACGCCGGCCACCCCCTCACCCTGCGGCTGTTCTCCGGGATCCGAGCCGCCCTCGCCGACGCGGCACCCGACGTCCCGGTCGACCGTGACGACGTGCTCTCGGCCCACCTGGACCTGATGTGCCTGCGCATCGCCACCCGTCTCGCCGCCGGGAACGGACTGCGCGGCACCGCCGTACGCCGGCTGGCGGCCAAGGTGGCCGGACAGGTGCACGAGGCCGCCCGTCGCGGTCTCGGCAGCGGGCACGGCGCGCTGGACGCGGACGCGTTCGAGGCCGTGTTCCCGGCGGGGCCCGCCCCGGACCGGTTCGGCGGGGTCACCGGCTGGGCCGCGGCCGTACTCGCCGAGGGCCTCCTCGTCCCGGCCGGGACCGGCTACCGGTTCGCGCACGACGAGCTCGCCGACTGGCTGCACGGAATCCACCTCGACCTGGACGGCGCCCTGAGCGCCCTGGTCCACGACCACCGCGCCCCCCGGGGCCCCGGCGCGGTGCCCCACCACCGCGCCGGTTCCGTCGTCCAGGCCCTGCTGCTCCTCGCCCGCCGGCACGGCACCGGCCGTCTCGCCTCACGCCTGGCGGACCTTGCTCACGCCCTCGACGCCGACACCGGCTCGTGGTGGGCCGCCCGCCTGCTCACCGGGGTCCTCGCGCGCGTGCCCGACGCGACCCCGTACAGGGACGTGCTGCGCCTGCTGGCCGACCGCGTCGTGGCGTGGCGGGAACAGCGACGGGCCGTGCCGCCCGAACTGGGCCCCGCCTTCTGGACAGCGCTCCGGCTGCCGCTCCAGGCACGGTGTGCCCTGCTGCGGCGGCTGGTGCACGCCGACGGCCCTCCGTGCGAGAGCGGCCCTCGCTTCCTCGACGCCGCCGCCCGTCTGCTCGCCGCCGACACCGTCGCCGTACTGCCGTACCTGGTCCGCTGGTTCGAGGACGAGCGGCCGCTGCCCGCCACCCCGCACGCCACCGTCGCGACGGCCGCGCAGGCCCTGCTGCACACCCATCGGCACGGGGCCCTGGACGCGCTGACCGACGCCCTCGTGGACAGCGGGCACCGACGAGCCGGCCAACTGCTCACCGTGCTGACGGAGGAGGAGCCCGCCGCGATGTGCCGGGCCGTCGACCGCTGGGCGAAGGACGACCGTCCCGCACGCCGCGCCGCGGCGGTCGCCCACGGCCTGCGGGTCGCGCCGCACGCGCGCGAGGGCACCGACCGCACCCTGCTGAGGTACGCGGCGCTCGCCGTGCTCGTCCGCGGCGCCGACCGCGAGCTGCACGGCGGCGCGCTCGCCCTGCTCGTCCGCGACCCCGACAGCAGGGACCGGCACCTCCCGCGCGCCCTGGCCCATTTCGCGGACGGCGACCCCCACCTGCCGCCGAGCGTGCTGACCGACGCCTTCGCGACCCACCCGGAGCCGGTGCTCGCCGCCTTCCGCACGAGACTGGCGCGGGCGGCGGACCCGGCCGACACCCTCAGCGCCCTCGCCGACGCCGCCACCCCCGCCATGGCCCGGCGGGTCGCCGCGGTCGTCCGGGAGACCGTGGAACGCAGGCCCGAGCTGACCGGGCACGTGGCCGCGTACGCCGACCGCCGCCTGGACGAGGGCGGCCCCGCCGACCGTGCCGCGGTGCGGGACCTGCTCACCGGCCTGCTGGACGACGGCCCGCAGCCGCTCCGTGTGGTCCTCGCCGGTGTCCTCGCCGCTCCCGGCACCCCCGTCGCCCGCCCGCTGCGCCGAGAACTGCTGGACGCCCTGCTGGCCCGCGAGCGGGACCCCGCCGTCCTGGAGGCGGTGCTGCGGGCCGCCGCCCGCAACCCCGGCCCCGAGCCGCGGGTCCTCTTCCACCGCACCGGGCTGCTCCTCGGCCGCACCCCGGGCGGCGCCGCCCGCTTCGACCGCTGCCTGACCGACCTGTGCCGGCACGTCCCGGGCTTCGCCACCGTCGTCGCCGGCTGGCTGGCCGGCGTCCCGCGCGAATGGGCCGGCCTCGTGGGGGCCGACGCCCGCCGGACGATCGAGAGCCTGGCGGGCCCCGGCGTCCCCGCGTGACTCCGGCCCGTACGTGCACCCGGTCACACAGCCACCATGCCGATGCCGACCGCCGAAGTGCGGCATGGCACCCTTAGAGCTGCGCAGAGAAGTCCACGGACCCGGGTTCGTTCGACAAGGTTTCGACAAGGAGCAGGCACAGTGCAGCGCTGGCGTGGCTTGGAGGACATCCCCCAGGACTGGGGGCGCAGCGTCGTCACCATCGGCTCCTACGACGGAGTGCACCGCGGACACCAGCTGATCATCCGGCACGCCGTGGACCGCGCCCGGGAGCTGGGCGTCCCGGCGGTCGTCGTCACCTTCGACCCGCACCCCAGCGAGGTCGTCCGCCCCGGCAGCCACCCCCCGCTGCTCGCACCGCACCACCGGCGTGCGGAACTCATGGCGGGCCTCGGGGTGGACGCGGTCCTGATCCTGCCGTTCACCACCGAATTCTCGAAGCTGTCCGCGGCCGACTTCGTGGTGAAGGTCCTGGTCGACAAGCTGCACGCCAAGGCGGTCGTCGAGGGCCCCAACTTCCGCTTCGGCCACAAGGCCGCGGGCACCGTGGCGTTCCTCGCCGAGCAGGGCGAGGTCTACGACTTCGACGTCGAGGTCGTCGACCTGTACGTGACCGGTGAGGCGGGCGGCGGCGAGCCGTTCTCCTCGACGCTCACCCGCCGTCTCGTCGCCGAGGGCGAGGTCGAGGGCGCCGCCGAGATCCTGGGCCGTCCGCACCGGGTGGAGGGCGTCGTCGTGCGCGGTGCCCAGCGCGGCCGCGACCTGGGCTTCCCCACGGCCAACGTGGAGACACTCCCGCACACCGCGATCCCCGCCGACGGCGTCTACGCCGGCTGGCTGCACGCCCAGGGCGAGGCGATGCCGGCCGCGATCTCCGTCGGCACCAACCCGCAGTTCGACGGCACCGAGCGCACGGTCGAGGCGTACGCCATCGACCGCGTCGGCCTCGACCTGTACGGGCTCCACGTCGCGGTCGACTTCCTGGCCTTCGTGCGCGGGCAGGCCAGGTTCGACACGATCGAGGCGCTGCTGGAGCAGATGGCCGAGGACGTCAAGCGCTGCAAGGAGCTGGTGGCCGCGGCGGAGAAGCCGTAGCCGGTCCGCACACGGAGAGCGGCCCCTGGCGAGGGGCCGCTCTCGTGTTCCGCGGGTCAGGTCCTACTGCTGGCCGGGCCCGCCGGGCTGGGGAGGCCAGGGCCGGCCCGGGGCCTGCGGGTAGGGCTGTCCCGGCTGCACGGGGGGCTGCCCCGGGTGGGCGTGGTGCTGCCCGGGCTGCGGCTGCTGAGGCTGGGGCTGCTGCTGGGCTTGCTGCTGGGCTTGCTGCTGGGGATACGGATACGGATACGGCGTCGGCTGACCCGGCGCGGACTGACCAGGCACCGGGGGCTGGCCGGGAACCGGCTGGCCCGGCAGCGGCGGGGCGGCCACCGGCGGCGGGTTGCCGTCGGACGTCCACAGACCGTGCGACTGCTGGTGCCGGACGAAGTCCTCGGCGACCAGTGCCGCGAGGTTGAAGTACGCCTCCCGCACCTTCGGCCGCATCATGTCCAGGTCGACCTCGGCACCGGCGGCGAGGTGCTCGTCGAACGGTACGACGAGCACCCCACGGCACCGGGTCCGGAAGTGGGCCACGATGTCGTCCACCTTGATCATCTTGCCGGTCTCGCGCACCCCCGAGATGACGGTGAGGGACCGCGAGACGAGGTCCGCGTACCCGTGCGCGGACAGCCAGTCCAGCGTCGTGCTGGCGCTGCTCGCACCGTCCACGGACGGCGTGGAGATGATGATGAGCTGGTCGGCGAGGTCCAGGACCCCGCGCATCGCGCTGTAGAGCAGACCCGTACCGGAGTCGGTGAGGATGATCGGGTACTGCTTGCCGAGCACGTCGATCGCGCGCCGGTAGTCCTCGTCGTTGAACGTCGTGGACACGGCCGGGTCGACGTCATTGGCGATGATCTCCAGACCGGAGGACGCCTGCGAGGTGAACCGCCGGATGTCCATGTACGAGTTGAGGTACGGGATCGCCTGGACGAGGTCACGGATGGTGGCCCCGGTCTCGCGCCGCACACGGCGGCCGAGCGTACCGGCGTCCGGGTTGGCGTCGATCGCGAGGATCTTGTCCTGCCGCTCGGTGGCGAGGGTGGAGCCGAGCGCGGTGGTGGTGGTCGTCTTGCCGACGCCGCCCTTGAGGCTGATGACCGCGATGCGGTAGCAGGACAGCACCGGCGTGCGGATGAGCTCCAGCTTCCGCTGCCGCTCGGCCTCTTCCTTCTTCCCGCCCAGCTTGAAACGCGAACCGCCGGTCGCGGGACGGCTGCTCTTCGCCTTCTGCTTCTTGCTGTTCAGGAGCCGGTCCGACGACAGCTCCACCGCCGCGGTGTAACCGAGCGGTGCGGCACCGGGGTTGGTCGGCTGGCGCTGGTCGTGCTGGATGGGCTGCGGCCAGGCGGCCCCGGCGCGGGGATCGACGGGCTGCTGCGGTCCCTGCCCGGCGTGTGGGGGCTGGGCCTGCTGCGGAATCCCCGGGTGCTGCGGCTGCGCCGAACCGTGACCGCCGGACTGGGCCTCGGGCTGCTGCGCGGACGGCTGCTGGCCCGGGGGTGTCGGGACGGCCCCGGCGGGCGGGAACCCGTATCCGGCGGCCGGGGCGGCCGGGGCGGCCGGGGTCTCGGCGGGCGGCTGGGCCGCGGGCGCCGGGGTGCCCTGCTGCGGGAAGCCGTATCCGGCCTGCGGGGCGGGCACTTGGGCGGGCTGCTGTGCCGCCGGGCCGGGCTGGGGGAAGCCGTAGCCGGGCTGCGGCGGTGCAGTGGGCGCCGGGGTGCCCTGCTGCGGGAACCCGTATCCGGCGGGCGGCTGGGCCGCGGGCGCCGGGGTGCCCTGCTGCGGAAGGCCCTGTCCGGCCTGCGGGCCGGGCGTAGGGGGAGTTTCCGGATGCTGCGGCGCGGGCGGCTGCTGTGCCGCAGGGCCGGGCTGGGGGAAGCCGTAGCCGGGCTGCGGCGGTGCGGTGGGCGCCGGGGTGCCCTGCTGCGGGAACCCGTATCCGGCCTGCGGGGCGGGCGCCGGGGCGGGCTGCTGTGCCGCCGGGCCGGGCTGGGGGAAGCCGTACCCCGCCTGCGGAGCGGGCTGCTGCGCGGGCTGGGCGGGGGGCGCGGGCGGGGCGTTCCACGCGGCGGGCGCGGGCTGCGGGGCCTGCGGCTGGAACGGCGGCTGCTGAGCAGGCACGGCAGGCTGGGCCTGCGCCGCCGCCGGCTGAGGCTGAGCAGGGGCCGCCTGCGGCGGCTGTACGGGCCACTCGCTCGCGGGTGCGGGGGCGGCCGGGTAGGCCGACGCGGCCGGGGGTACCTGCGGTGCCTGGGGAGTCCAGGCGGGCGGGGCGTCCGACGGCACCGGGCCGGCGTCCTGCGGCGCCTCGTCCTCGTCGTCCGCGTCGACGGGAGCCTCGTCCGCGGGCACCGCGTCGTTCACCGGCTCGGCGTCCCCGGGCTCGACAGCCGCCGGTGCGTCCTCGTCGGGCGCCGCGTGCTCGGGCTCGGCGTCCGTTGCCGCCGGAACGGCGGCCTCTTCCGCCTCGGCCGGTGAGGACACGGCCTCCTCGGTGTCCCCGTCCGCAGCCAGGATGTCGTCCTCGGCGGCCTCGTCCACGGAGCTGGAGGATCCGCCGAGCTCACCCTCGCCGGACGCACCGGAAACGCCCTCGTCACCGGCCGCGTCCGGTGAGTCCGACGCGTCCCCGGAGGCACCGGCGGCGCTCTCGCCGCCCCCGTCGTCGGCGTCAGCCTCGGCCGCGGCCGCGCCCATGGTCTCGGTCTCCGCCTCGCGCTCCGCGATCTCCCGCTTCAACGCGGCGGCGGAGAAGCGAATCGTGGCCCCGCTCTCAAGATCACCGTTGTCGCTCTGCCCGCCGGTCTGTTCCGGCGGCGCCTGCTTCTCCGACTGGGTCTCTTGCGTGGACCACTGCGACTGGAACCCTCCGACCGGAATGTTCGGCACGGCCGCCGGTGACGCCGCACCGGTGTCCGAGCGCTCCTCCTCCGCTGCCGCTGCCGCTTCAGGGCGCTGCGGCTCGAACCCGCTTCCCACCGGAAGCCGCGGCACGGCCACCGGCGGCCCGGAAGGGGGCGGAGGCGGCGTGAAGGGGCCGGGCGCCGGAACGGAGGACGCCCCCACCGCGTGCGGCGGCGGAGTCAGCCCGGGCAGTGGCGGAACGGGCCCGCCGGCGGGAGGAGCCGAAGCGGGCGGGGAAGAAGGGGCGGGCGAGGGGCCGGAAACGGCCGAAGCCGAAGGACCGGCCGAACCGGGAGAATGGGAGGAGCCGGAGGAGGAGGACGACGCCCCCGAGTCCGAACTCCCCGAAGCGTTCTGCGTGTACCAGGCCGGCGGCGCGTAGTCGATGGTGAACTCGCCCGTCGTCTCGATGGCGGACTCCGCGTCGGGCTGGTCATCGCCGGGTGTCGCCCAGCCCCCGCGCGTCCCGTCCCGATCGCTGCTCACAGTTCCTCCTGATTGGTCGTGCACCCTCATGCCACGCTGGGGCGACCGGCTTGTCGTCCGAAGTGCTTCGCAGTGGTCCGAAGCCGCTCGAGGTCGTGCGAGATCCTCCGGCTCCACCGGTTTCCCCCGCCCTCACCCGGGACGCCGCCGCCCGGTTCACGGGTTCCGACGTCACGCCCACTCCCAGCCTAATCACCACCCGCCCCGCATCGGCAGGCCCGTCCGGCCACCACCCTCACTCCTTCGGGGCGTACGACGGAACACAACTGACGGCCGGTCGACCGACATCCGCAGGCAAACCGGACAAGAGTGGCACTCATGTGGGCATGAAGTGAAGGCAGGGTGAGATGACGGCGTCTCGCTCGGTGCCTTACGTCCCGCTCAGTCCATCCTTCGTGGCACGCCCAGCAGTCCGGTCTCGGCATCGGTGGGCCGGGTCGTCACGTACTGCCGGTCGCCGTCGGCGCACCAGAGCGTCACACCGTCAGCGAGGGTGGGCAGTGACTCCACCTCGTCCCGTGACAGGCTCAGGGTGCGGCCCAGTTCGGCCGCTTCGTCCGGGGAGACCCGCTGGACGCCCGCCAGCCGAGCCCGCCGGAGGAGCCCGGGAGCGACAGGACTCAAGTACGGCAGCAGCGTCAGCAGCGACTGCCAGGGCCCCGAGACGACCCGCCCCCGGGGCGGTCGCATGCCGCAGTCCCGCACGACCAGCACGGGCGTCCCCGCGGACGCGCCCTGCGGGGGCACCCGTCCCACGTCGTACACCGCGAGCCCGTTCTGCCCGCCCCCCATGGCGTGGACCATCCGCAGCCAGGACTGCGGTCGTCCCGTCTCCACCGCGACCCGCGCTCCCGTCGCCGCCGCCCGCAGCGCCAGCACCTGCGCCGTCCACAGCCCGCCGATCAGGACGACGTCGTACGGTGTCGGCCGGTTGAGCCCGAGCACCGCTGGCCGGCCGTCGGCGTCCACACCGGCGATGACGCCGTCGTCGCCGATCGGCAGCGCGAGCGCGTCCACCTGGTCCACGGGCAGCGTGTGCCGCCCGTGCCGGGGGCCGACGAGGCCGAAGCCGCTGAGCAGCCGACTGACCGGCGTCCGCCGGGTCGCGGACCGCTCGTCCCCTTCGGCGGGACCGTGCGCCCGGGCGCCGTCGGCCGTCCCTGTCGTGGACGTCGTCACCGCGCACCTCCCAGGGGCAGCGTGGCCAGCATGGCGGGGAGCTGCTCCCTGTCCAGGCGCGCCAGGCCCGCCCCGGCCTCCCGCGCGGATTCCTCCAACGCGCGGCGGGCCGCCACCAGTTCGTCGTCACTGCGTCCGGTCACCCTGAGGTGCCCGCACAGTGACACCGCCTGCCCCTCCCCGCGCGCGAGTGTGAGGCTGAAGGTGGTGGCGAGCGCCGGGACGGCGGTGACCCGTGCGACGAACTGGGGGAGCGAGGGGCCGTCGCCGCCACCGGTTCCGGGCCACCGGCGCACCCAGTACGTCGTGTGTCTGCGGTTGTCGCAGCGCCAGCTGCGGCCGGACTCCTCGGTCCGCCGCTCCCTCGCCTCGGACCGCCCGGCCTCCGCCGTCACCAGCGGATTGGCACACGCCGACGTGGCGAGGGCGGCGACCAGTTCCTCCTCGTCCAGAACGGTCGCCCGGAAACCGGCACCGGTCAGCCGGCTGGCGAGATGACGAGCCGCGCGGGCGACGCACTTGCGTGCCCCGGTCTCCCCGCCACCGCGTGCGGCCACGGCCTCGGGGCACAACTCGGGGTCCAGCCTCAGGGCGATCCATGTGATGCGCACCGCCGGGGCCTCGACCTGTTCCTGCAGCGGCGCGTAGTTGGCGACCGCCACGGACTGGCGGGGCAGATGCAGCGCGGGAGCGGGCTGGGTGTGCAGCACGATCTGCGCCGACTCCAGCCGGATGCCGTCCACCTCCAGGGCCTCACGCACCAGACGCAGTGGAAGCGGCTGCCGGCTCCGCTCGGCGCGCAGCGCGGTGGAGTCGGCCTCCACGTGCACGACCGCGGTGACGAAGGTGCCGTCCCCGACGATCCCCACCGGACGCCGGTCCCGCACCCCGTGCGAGTGGGTCCGCAGGGCCGGGGCGCACTCGAGCACCGGCACCAGCCCCGGCTCGGTCCCCGGCGGCACCTCGAGAGCCACGGTTCGCTTCTGCCGCGCCCGCAACGCCCGTGCCGTGGCGAGCCATTCGGGCAGCGAGCGTCCACGGCGCCGGACCAGGGCGAGCGCCAGCAGCACGGCGGCGACGGCCGCGGCCGGCACCAGCGCGACCGGACCGGTCACCCATCCGACGAGCAGGGCGGCCGCGGCGATCTCCATCAGCACAAGTCGTTGCAGCCGGAACGAACCACCGTGTCCCGGACGCGCCCTGAGGTGCGGCGGTCTCGGAGAGGACCGCCCGCCCGCCGGTGGCCTCCCCGTCTCTCCGGGCTCGCCCGCCGACGCCCCTGCCACCCCCGCCGGGCCACGCACCCGCGTCCCCGAAGCCCTCACCGCATCCCCCGCTCTGGTCACAACAGCCCGAGCAACTGCACTGCTGCGGCTCGCAAAGAGCCCGTACCCTACCTGCTCCGCGCGCACCGACGATCACCAGGCATAGTAGGGGGCCGGTCCGACAACGGACGGCCCGGGATTCGGATCCCCGGGGGCGGTAACGGGGAGCTGCGGTCACTCATGGCATCACGGCGGGACGAACTCAACGCCTACACGTTCGCGAAGCGGCGCATGCTTGCCGCCTTCCTCCAGCCTTCGCCGTCGGGATCGGAGGAGGGAGCCCCCCGGCCGCTGAGGGCCGTCTTACCGAGTCTGATCGTCGGGGTGCTGGTGCTGGGAGTCTTCGGCGCCTGGGGCATGTTCAAGCCCACCGCCCCGCCCGGCTGGGACGAACCGGGAACGCGGGTGATCGTCGGCAAGCAGTCGACGACCCGTTACGTCGTCCTGAGGACGGACGGCGCCACCCGCCTGCACCCGGTGCTCAACCTCGCCTCCGCACGCCTGCTGATGAAGGACGCCGGTTACAAGGTCGTCCAGGTCGACGACAAGATCCTCGACTCCGGCAAGCTGCCGCGCGGACCCATCCTCGGCATTCCCTACGCCCCGGACCGCCTGCCCTCCGCGGACGAGGCGGGCCGGGCCAAACGGTGGGCGGTCTGCGCACAGCCCGGCGGCGGGGACGGCAACGGCACGGTTCAGGAAGCCACGTTCGTGCTCGCCGGCAACGACCGGACGAAGACCGAAGGCTCCGGCCGGCTCTCCGGCGGTGACATCCTGTACGTGAAGACGCGCACCGGTGAGCGTCACCTGGTCGACGCCCGCGGAACCACGTACGCCGTCACCGGGGCGGAGAACGACCCGCTGACCGTCGCGCTCGTCGGCTCCCGCAAGCCCCAGACCGTCAGCAAGGAATGGCTCGCCACCCTCCACGAGGGCGCCCCGATCCGCTTCCCGCGGCTCCCGGTCGGCGTCGGCGAGCCCGCGGGCGTCCCGGGGCAGCTGTCGCCGGACGAGAACAAGGTCGGCACGGTCCTCAGGACGGAGACCGGCGAGGGAACCCAGTACTACGTCGTCCTCCCCGGTGAGGTGCGGCCGGTCACCGAGTTCACCGCCTGGCTCCTGATCTCCTCACCGCAGACGGCCGTGCTCGACATGAACGGCAAGGCCCGCACCGTGGGCCTGCAGGACTTCACCGCGGACACCGAGCCGTTCGCCGGCCAGCCCACCGACTGGCCCGACCGGCGGGCCCACCAGGTCAACTCCGCCGACGGCGGACGGGACACGGTGTGCAGCGTCCTGCGCGACGTGGGCAAGGACAACTCGACGGTCCTCAGCACCTGGGCGGGCAGCGGCTACCCGGTCGAGATCACGCCCGGCGGTACGAGCACCTACGTCACCCCCGGATCGGGCCAGCTCTACACCCAGATCCAGGGCACCGCGTCCGACGCCGGTTCCCTCTTCCTCGTGACGGACACCGGACTGCGGTACGCCGTCCAGGCGAACGGGGACAGCGACAGCGAGACCTCCGACATCGGTGCCGACGACGCCGGCACGGAGGCGGACGCCGGCCCCGAACCCAGCGAGGCCCAGGTCAAGCTGGGTTACCAGAACGTCCGGCCCACGAGAATCCCGCTGGCCTGGTCCGAGTTCCTCGCCAAGGGACCTCGCCTCGACACCAACAGCGCACGGCAGCCCCAGGGTTCGTGAGCCTGCGGCCCCGGGCGCACCCCCGCCCCCCTCGCACGCACGGACCATGGACGACGGACAAGAAAGGGACCGCACCGGTGTCGCCGACCAAGGCCGCCCTGCTGGCGACCGCCGTACTCCTGACCGCACTCGGCGGCCGGCCCCCCGTGCCCGCCCACGACGCGCCGGGACGCCCCCAGGAGCGCGTGCGCCTCGACGGCAGCGGTGAGTGCACCTACCCCAGCACACAGCAGTTCAAGGCACGTCCCTGGTCACTGCAGCGCGTCCTGCTGGACGAACTCTGGCAGGGCACCGACAAGGGCAAGGGCGTGCGCGTGGCCGTCGTCGACACCGGCGTCGACGACAAGAACCCGCAGCTTACGGCCGCCGTCGACAAGGCGGCAGGGCTGGACCTGCTCACCGGGGGCAAGAGCGGGGGCGACCCCACCAACGACGAGGTGGGACACGGCACCAAGGTCGCCGGCATCATCGCCGCCCGGCCCCGCGAAGGGACCGGGTTCGTCGGCCTGGCCCCGAACGCCACCGTCATCCCCATCCGCCAGAACGACGCCGACAGCAGCGGCGACTCCGGCACCATGGCCCGGGCCATCGACCACGCCGTGGCCCGGGGCGCCGACGTCGTCAACATCTCCCAGGACACCACCAAGCCCCTGTCCGCCACCTCCGCCCTGGCCGAAGCGGTCCGCAAGGCGATCGCGCGGAACGTCGTCGTGGTCGCCTCCGCGGGCAACGACGGTCTGGACGGCAAGGTCAAGAACACCTACCCCGCGGCCTTCGACGGCGTACTGGCCGTGGCCTCCTCCGATCGGAACAACGAACGGGCCGCCTTCTCACAGCCGGGTGACTTCGTCGGAGTGGCCGCGCCCGGAGTCGACATCGTCTCCACGGTCCCGGGCGGCGGCCAGTGCACGGACAGCGGCACCAGCTTCTCGGCCCCCTTCGTCGCGGGAGTGGCCGCCCTGCTCAAGGAGAAGTACCCGCACTGGACCGCGGCCCAGATCGTCACGCGGATCGAGCAGACGGCGGAGCGTTCGGTCAACGGCCACGACAACTTCGTCGGCTGGGGCGTGGTCGACCCGGTCCGCGCCGTCCAGGAGTCCGGCCTCGCCGACCCTCCTTCGACCCCCACCCCCGACCCCGGTGTGACCAGGGTCCAGGCTCCCGACGTCGCCCCGTTCTCCCTGGCGGAGACCCCGGCGGAACGGAGCGAACGCCTCGCGATCCGCGTGCTGGGCGTCACCGCGGTCCTGGTGACGGTCATCGCCGGCACCGCGGTGGTGCTGCGCGACCTGCGCCGCCGCCGGGGAGAGCGGCGGGCGTGACGCCCGCCCCCGATCACTCGGCGGCGGTCGCGTCCCCCGGCGCCGGCTCCAGGTCGAACTCCCCGTCCCGCGCCCCCAGGACGAAGGCGCGCCACTCCGCCTCCGTGTAGCGCAGCACCGTTCCCGGGTCGAGGGACGACCGCATGGCCACCGCGCCGGCGGGCAGATAGGCGATCTCCACCCGCTCCTCGTGCTCCTCCGTGCCCGGAGCGGAGTGCCACTCGACGCCGGAGATGTCCAGCGCGTACAGCTCGTCCCGCTCGCGCTCCTTGCGCGCCTTCATTTCCTCGGGCGTCTCGCGTTCCCGGTCCGGCAGATCAGCCATGGCGGAGCGGTGTCCTTTCGTGACGTACGGACGATCGACGGTCACAGTACTGGGCACCCCCACGGGCGGTGTCCGTCCGATGACCGGATCACGTGCTTTCCGCGGACAGTACCCGCCCGGAACTGGCCTGTGGCCGCTTTGCAGTTGGAACACCCACACCAAGTGACTAAAGTGGCTGCGGGTGCCACGGTTGTGGTACCGCACGGGGGCGGCGCGGCGCTGCGACCACGCGTCGCGCAGGGAGGCAGCGGTTCTTGCCCGCCAAGCACCTGGACATCCGTCCAGCACTCATGAGGAGGGGCAAGAGACCATGAGCGTCGACTACAGCGACTCGGACCTGACCGATCTCGCCGACAAGATCCGTGACTTCCACCAGGACGTCAGCAGCAGGGTCACGTCCCTCAACACCGTCGTCGACATGATCCAGGCGGGCTGGCAGGGCGCCGCGGGCAAGGAGTTCGACACCGTCCAGCGTGGTGTCAACCAGCACCTGAAGAAGCTCCAGGACGACCTCGTCGACCTGGAGGACGTCATGCGGATGAGCGTCAAGGGGTTCAACGCCCACGAGCAGGAGCGCGTCTCGGAGATCCGCCGGGTGGACAACTCCTACCAGGTCACCAGCCGCATCACCGACCTCGCCTGACCGACACCGCCGCCACCCGGGAGAAACGCACCGTGAGCGTCAACTACGACCGCACCGCCGTCAACTTCGACACCGTCACCCAGGCCGCCCAGGACGTGCGCAAGACGGCCAAGGAGATGAGCGAGCAGCTCGACACCCTCATGCGCAAGGTCAAGGCCGTCGCCGATACCTGGGAGGGCGAGGCGAAGACCGCCTACACCGAGATCCAGCGCAGCAGCAGCTCGGAGATGGACCAGATGTGCCAGAAGCTGGCCCGCATCGCCCAGCTCCTGGACGAGTCGGTCATCGGCTACAAGGACACCGACCACGGCAACGCGGCCCGCTTCCGCATGCTGATGGGCTGAGCCGGACGGCACTGTGCCGGAGGAAGAGGAGGCGGCCGGCCCCGGCCCGCCTCCTCTTCGCATGTGCGCTTCGCCACGCCCCGTACGGCAAAGGCGCGTTGCGCACCGCGAACGACGTATGTGATCTTTGAGCACACGCGTGCGAACGGGGGCGGCGCCGACATGACAACAACCAGTGATGCCACCACGGCGAAGTCGGAGGGAGTACGGCAGCCGCCGGACGACACGGTGGGCCTGGCGGGGACGGTTCGACGGGCGAAGAGCGGTGAGGCGTCCCCGCAGGACGTCTTCGACGCGTTCCTCCGAGCCCGCGTCTATTGCGAACGACCGGAAGAACCGGGCTTCTTGACGATGACTGCGCCACAGTCCCCGGTCGGCGACGCGCCGCCGCGCTCCCGCATCCTCGACCTGGCCACGCCCACCGCCGACCCCGCCACCCCCTCCCCGGCCCGACTGGTACCGGTGTTCACCTCACTGGAACAGTTCCAGCTCTTCACAGACGGCGGGGCCTGGTTCTCGACGACGGGCGCCGACCTCCTGGACCTCCTGCCACCCGGACTCGACGTCTGGCTGGACCCGGCCGCCGAGCACACCGTGCGCCTCGCCTCGGCCGCCACCGTCACAGAACCCGTGCTGCACATCTCGTACCGACCCCGGGGCAGCGCGGCATGAGCGACACACAGGCATGGCTCATCCCCAGGGGCGCGGACGGCGGCGAGTTCAAGTGGGAAGTGCAGTTCCTCCAGTCGATCGCACGGCCGCTGGAGGAGTCGACGTCCGCCGCCCGGAAGATCTCCGAGGAACGGGCGGACCAGCGCTTCGACAACGTCTTCCAGGTCACCGAGGAGAACACCGGAGCCGGCGAAGTCACCGAGGCGGTCAACGACTTCCTCGACAAGTGGTGCCACGGCCTGGGCTGCATCGCCGACGACGCCGACCTGATCGTCACCGCGCTGAGCGCCACGATCAACGACTTCCTGGTCACGGAGACCAAGAACCGGTACAAGGTCCTGATGCTCGAGCGGCAGGAACAGTTCAAGGACGACCACCCCGTCACCGCGTTCCTCGAGGAGCATGGACTCGCCGAGAAGGGCGAGGTTCAGGCCCGCCTGGTGCCGGTGGAGCGCGACGGCCAGGACCAAACCCCTGACGGACCCCAGAAGTAGCGGCAGGAGCGGGAACACCCAGCATGTCGGAGAAACGGTTCCTCTTCCGCCGTATATGGATCGGCCCCGACGACACGGTCCAGGACTGGGTCCCGGGCAAACCCGCGGAGCTCGACCGGCTGATCAAGAAACTCGGCGGCGCGGCGGCACACTTCGGCGAGGGCGCGGAGCAACTGCGCAAGCTCAACACCGACCCCTGGCAGGGCGAGGCCGCCGAGGAGTTCCGCAAGACGGTCAAGAAGCTGCCCAAGGACCTCGACGGGGCGATGGACGCCTTCGTGGAGGCGGGCGCCGCCGTACTCGCCTACCGCGAAGTGCTCGACGGGGCCCAGCGCCTCACCCAGCAGATCCTCGACCACGAGGCGCCCGTCGCCCGCGACCTCTCCCGCCAGTACACCAAGGCCGTGGACGACTACAACGCGGCGATCAAGACCGACGCGGCCACGCTGCCCACCCGGCCCCCCGAGACCGACCCGGGCAGGACCGCCATGGCGGAACTGATCGAGCGGATCAACACCGCTCAGGGCGACGTCGCGGACGCGGCCGCCGTCGCGAAGCGGACGCTGCACAAGGCCGCCGAGAAGGCCCCCAAACGGCCGAGCGGCTGGCAGCGCATGACCGACGGCGTGAAGGAGGGCTGGAACGACCTCGTCGAGTTCGGCCTCGCAGTCAACCCGGGCCGACTGCTCACCGAACCGAAGGCCTACGTGCACGACGCAGCGATGGTCATCGACGGCGGCGTCGGCGCGGTCAGGAACCCGGTCGGCTTCTCGAAGGACGTCTACCAGGGCGCCTCCCACACCTGGGACGAATTCCAGAAGGACCCCGCGCGCATGCTGGGCTACGCGGTGCCCAGCCTGGCCGGCGGAGCGGCCTACAAGGGCGCGGGAAGCCTGGCCCGCTACATGGACGGCCGCAACGCCCTCGGCAGCCCGACGGGCCTGGGCACGGCCGGCTCCCACCTGGACGGGAGCGACCCCGGCACCCACAGCGACAGCCACGCCACCCAGCACAGCCCTGACGACCCGGTGGACCTGGCCACCGGCAAGATGTACTTGCCGCAGACCGACGTGACCCTCCCCGGAACACTTCCCCTGGTGTTCAAACGCCGGGCGGAGTCCGGCTACCGCGCCGGCCGCTGGCTCGGCCCCTCCTGGTCCTCCACCGTCGACCAGCGGCTCGAGATCGAGCCGGACCGCATCGTCTTCGTCCACGAGGACGGTCTGATCCTGGCCTTCCCCCACCCGGCGCCGGACGGTACAAGCCTGCCGACGGAAGGACCACGCTGGGAGCTGCGCTCCGAGCCCGAGGGCTACACGATCACGGCCCCCGCGCTCGGCCGCACCTGGCACTTCACCCGGCATGCCGACGACCACGCCCTCCTGGACCGGATCGACGACCGCAACGGCAACCGCATCACCTTCGAGCACGACACGGACGGCACCCCCACCGCCCTTTCCCACAGCGGCGGCTACCGCATCCGGATCACTGCCGAAGACCACCGGATCACCGCCCTTCACCTGGTCGGTGGGGCCCCCGACGGCAGCGACCAGCAACTGATCCGCTACGGCTACTCGACGGCGGGCGACCTCACCGAGGTGGTGAACTCCTCCGGCCTGCCGCTCCGCTTCACCTACGACGAAGCGGGCCGCATCACCTCCTGGACCGACACCAACGACCGCAGCTACGCCTACGCGTACGACGACCGCGACCGCTGCATCGCCGAGGGCGGCACCGAAGGCCACGTGAGCCTGCGGATCGCCTACACCGACCGGGACCCCGAGACGGGCCTGCGCACCACCACAGCCACCACGGGCAACGGACACGTCTACCGTTACTTCGTCAACGAACTGTGCCAGGTGGTGGCCGAGGTCGACCCGGTGGGTGCGGTGACCCGCTTCGACCGGGACCGTTACAACCGCCTGCTGTCCCGCACCGACCCCCTGGGCCACACCACCCGCTTCACCTACGACGCAGCAGGCAACCTCACCTCGGTCGTGCACCCCGACGGCCGCGAGTCCCAGGCCGACTACAACGACCTCCGCCTCCCCACAACGGTCCGGCACCCGAACGGCACCACCACCCACCAGACGTACGACGGCCACGGCAACAGAACCTCACTGACGGCACCGACGGGCCACACCACCCGTTTCACTCACGACGAGCAGGGCCGCCTGACGGCCGTGGTCGACCCCCTGGGCCACACGACCACGATCCACTGCGACGACGCGGGCCTCCCCCTACGCATCACGGACACCCTCGGCGCGACGACGTCCTACGAACGCGACGCCTTCGGCCGCCCCGTCACGATCACGGACCCCACGGGCGCGACGACCCGCCTCGAGTGGACGGTGGAGGGCCGCCTGGCCCGCCGCACCGCCGCCGACGGCACGACCGAGTCCTGGACCTACGACGGCGAGGGCAACTGCACCACCCACACCGACCGACTAGGCGGAGTCACACACTTCGCATACACGCACTTCGACCTGCTGACGGCCCGCACGGGCCCGGACGGAGTGCGCTACGAGTTCGACCACGACACAGAACTGAACCTCACCAAGGTCACCAACCCTCAAGGCCTGACCTGGACCTACACCTACGACCCCGCCGGCCGCCTGGCCACGGAGACCGATTTCGACGGCCGCACCCTCACCTACACCTACGACGAGGCCGGCCGCCTGACGTCCCGCAGAAACGTGCTGGGCCACACCCTCTCCTACGAACGTAACGCGCTCGGCCAGGTGACCACCAAACACACACCCGACGGAGTAACCACCTACACATACGACCCGACCGGCCAACTGATCGAGGCCACCGGCCCCGACGGCACAACCCTGACGATCGACCGGGACACGCACGGCCGAGTCCTCTCCGAAACGGTCGACGGTCGCACCCTCACCTACACCTACGACGAGTTCGGCCGCCGCACGGCCCGCACGACCCCCACCGGCGCGACCACCACCTGGACCTACGACGCGACCGGCCGCAGCACCGAGATGACGGCCTCGGGCCGCACCATCGCCTTCACCTACGACCCAGCCGACCGCGAGCTGACCCGCCGCATAGGCGAAACGCTCACCCTGGACCACACCTACGACCCCTTGGGCCGCCTGACCACCCAATCGGTAACGGGCACGGCAAACCGTCCGCTGCAACACCGCGCGTACACCTACCGCGCCGACGGCAACCTGATCGGCATCGAGGACCAGCTCTCCGGCACGCGCCGCTTCGACCTGGACCCGATGGGCCGCGTGACGGCCGTGCACGCCGCGAACTGGACGGAGCGCTACGCCTACGACGAGGCCGGCAACCAGACCTCCGCGTCGTGGCCGACGTCGCATCCGGGCGGCGAAGCAACCGGTTCCCGCGCTTATGCGGGCACCCGCATCACCCGGGCCGGCCGCGTCCGCTACGAGCACGACGCCCTGGGCCGCACCACCCTCCGCCAGAAACCCCGCCTCTCCCACAAGCCGGACACCTGGCACTACACCTGGGACGCGGAAGACCGCCTGACCGCGGTCACCACCCCCGACGGCACCCGCTGGCGCTACACCTACGACCCCCTGGGCCGCAGAACGGCCAAACTCCGCCTGGCCGACGACGGCGAAACGGCCACCGAGCAGATCCTCTTCACCTGGGACGGCACGACCCTCTGCGAACAGACGACAACATCCCCGTCCCTCCCGAACCCGGTCACCCTGACCTGGAACCACCGGGGCCTCCACCCCATCACCCAGTCGGAACGCATCACCGCCGCGAACGCCCCCCAGCACGAGATCGACTCCCGCTTCTTCGCCATCGTCACCGACCTGGTCGGCACCCCCACCGAACTCATCGACGAGCAGGGCGACATAGCCTGGCGCACCCGCAGCACCCTCTGGGGCACCACCGCCTGGCCAACCTCCAGCACGGCCTACACCCCCCTCCGCTTCCCCGGCCAGTACTACGACCCGGAAACAGGGCTCCACTACAACTACTTCCGCCACTACGACCCGGAAACGGCGCGATATCTCACGCCTGATCCGCTTGGTTTGCAGCCGGCTCCGCATCCGACCACATACGTTTACAATCCGCTTACGTGGAGTGATCCGCTGGGGCTTGCCCCGGTGGAAAGCTGCCGTGAGTTGGGGCTGACTCCAGCCGCTCAGCGAGCTATCGAAAAATTCGAGAATACGAGGGCAGACCCCCTGGGTGACATCAATTCGCAGCCGAATCACAATCACTACGATGCGGCCAGAAGAGAAGCGAATGGTGAGGTCGTAGCTCGCAAGCCGGACGGGACGCCTTTCGATCACATCGCCGAACTAAAGCAGGCGAGAAGTGCTCTGGACAAGGTGCGCCGAGTTTTGGAAAGAGAGCTAGAAGCTCTGCCGGATGGGTTGACGGACAGAGGTTTGGAAGTGCTGATCACGAAGCGCAAAGAAGTGATTGACGAGCTGGATCGCCTGAATGGATTCCTACATTCCATCGGGCATCGTAAGTAAGAAAGCGGAGGCAGAAAGTGCTGGCAGGGTTTGTCGACAGGGGCAAGTCGGTCGAAGAACTTGAGGAGGTCCGTTGGCCGGATCCGCCAACGGACACCACACCGCTGGTACGCAGTGTTTACGAGCTGCGAAAGAAGCCGATCAAAGATCTGACGGTCGAGAACCTGCGTCGCCTCGTGGGGCAGGACGTCGGTCTGCGTTGGCTCTTGCCTGTGGCCCTGGATTTTCTGCGAGAAACGGCAAGGGAAGAGGAGACGAGCGGTTGGTTCGACGACGACCTGCTCTCAGCAGTGGTAACCAGGAAAGAAGAAGCGTGGAGGTCTGCCCCTGAACTCGCCCGCCACCTCGACGAGACGGTGAGGATGCTCACCGATCTGTCGCCGTACGTTCAACATGACGTGAGTCGATTCAGAGAAGCGCTGTCGGACATCCTGTAAGACCCTCATCGCACGACGGCTGATCCAGCCGGCAGACTCTGATTGTGTTTGCAGCCCAACGGCAGGCAGGGAAAGTTGGGCGAGAGGTGGATGACAGGGTGGTGGCAGAGGGGAAGCAGCCTCGGGGCCAATATGTCGATCGCGGCTTGCTATGCGTTGTGATGGGCGGGTTACTCAGGCGGAAGTCGGAACTCAGACAGCAGGGGTGATTCCACGATGAAGATCAACCTCGATGGCGCCTGGAATGTGACGGTGACAGATGAGCCCCTGTCCGTCATCCCCCGCTTCGCAGGCGACTCCATAAGCGTCGCGGTGCTGCGCCTCCTGCTGAGCCGCCCCCAGACGGGGCGAGCTGGTTCAGGCACGTGCTGCTCTGTTGCCGTGCGAGGGCGCTTTCTCGGGCCTGGCCCCACATCTCGTCGAATGACACGTCGGTTCCTTTGTGCTGGGAATCGGTGGCCTCAGCGCTGTGGGCCTTGCCCGGTTCCGGACCCGGGTGGCGGGCCGTAGGGGGAGTGAGGCGGTGGGAAGGGAGGTGCCGCCGGTACCTGGGTCGAGCGTCGGCGGCGGGCGCGGAGGGTGGGGACAGCGACGCCTGCTGCGAGAAGCGCAGCAGCTGCGACGCCCATAGCTATCCACGCACCGTTGATGCCGTCATCGTCGGCCGAAGCGGCAGTCGCGGGCTTCGGCTTGTCGACTGCGTCGTCGTCGCCTCCCGCGCCTGCGGATGCTGAGGTTGCGGCCGACGGAGGTTCTGAGGCAACTGCCAGGTCGGGTAGCGGGTACTCGTCCGCTGGGCCGGGGTTGCCAGGATCCTTCAACGCGATGCGGGGACGGACGATGCCGTAGCCGATGGAGTCTGTGCGCTCCGCGCCGTTCTTGGCTTTTCCTGCGGTGTTCAGCATGACCCGGAGCACCTGGTGGTTGGTCCAGTCGGGGTGCTGGGCCCAGATGAGCGCGGCGGAGGCTGACGCCAGGGCTGAGGCACTACTCGTGCCGCTCCCCGTGCAGACCTGGGTTCCTCCCGAGCAGGCATTGACGATGTCACCACCGGGGGCTGCGAGGTCTACTTGTGGGCCGCGCTGGGACTGTTCCAGAGCCCTGCCCTTCTTGTCGGTTGCTCCCACGCCCACGACGCCAGGCGCGGCTGCCGGATAGACCTTGAAATTGGCTTTGTCTCCGCTGTTTCCTACGGCGGCGAAGATCAACTTGCCCTTGTCGATGGCGTACCGAACGGCCGAGGCAAGTTCCGGCGTTCCGGCGTTCTGCTTGCCCGGAGCGTTCGCGGCGCCCATGGAGATGTTGATGATGCGGGCCTCGGAGTCCGCCGCATAGCGAATCGCCTTGGTCATCGCGCCCGAGAACGCCGCATGGCTGTCGACTTGCCCGTAATCCTCTGTGCTGTAACGCATCCGGACAGGGAGGATTTTGGCTTCCGGCGCCAAGCCGTAGGAGCCGTGAAGGGACCCACGGCTTCCGGTGGCCGCGATGAGCGCAGCCATGCCCGTTCCGTGGTTGTCGATGTCGGTGTGCTCGTCACCGCGCTGCTTCGAGAAGTCCTTCCCGCTCAAGACCTGCCCCTGCAGGTCGGCGAGGGTGTCGTCGACGCCGGAGTCGATGACTGCCACGGTGATCCCCCGGCCCTTGCTGACCTTCCACATTTCGTCGGCGCGCATGGCCTTGAGGTGCCACTGCATGTCACGTACCGACTCGGCGTGGGCGGGGGTGGCGGCAACACCGACCAGCAGCAGGCTGAGGGCAGCCGTTGCCATTGAGAAGGGCCGCCGCGTGCGCCTGCTGCTGGTGTACATGTGCCTTCCTGGAAACGAGGTGATCCGACGGCTCAGTCGACGACTGGAGGAATCGAACGGCGGCGACTGCCGACCCAGGTCTCCTCCTCTTCCTCGAGGCGGTTCGGCCGTCGCTGACTCTGATCCTTCTGGTTGTCTCGACGGGAGACCGACTGGTGGGCCGGGTGCACAGTGCCTCCAGCGCGACCGGTTGCCGAACCCTGGTTCGGGTCCGCGGCGCCCGGGGGGCGGATCAGGCCTGCGCCACCGGGCGTGAACGACCGTGGACCGGTACGGCCTGGTTGAGCCAGCCCTCTACCAACTACACCACCGGTCTCCGAGGCGAGACGTCGGGATCCATGCGCTGCGTTCTGCCCCGTCACAGGGGCGGCTCCCATGGGGATGCCGGGAGAGGATGCGCGCCCAAGCGGCATGCGCCCCTGCCCTGAGTCGCCGCCAATGACCGTTCCTCGCGGAAGCCCAGTTGGGGGCCGAGCGGTAGTGGGGGTCACCGGGCGGCCACCGATGATGCCGGTTTCACGCGCAGGACGGGGGACACCGCCACTGCCGCCAGCCTGTCCTGGAAGCAGTGGGAGGCGAACCTGTGCTGAAGTCGGTGGAGGCCCAAGCGGGCCAGGCAACCCACCACGGCCGTTCCTGGTCGGCTGGACGACGAGGGGTTGCACAGGGTGCGGGCTCTCAGGGCGTGGTGCGTTGCTGCTCGGCGGCACAGTTGTGTTGAGAGGTGCCGTATTCCGTGTCTCCGGTAGGGAGGTGACTCCGTCGATGTTCATGGCAGCAGGCGGTGGTGGAGCAGCCTGCTCACTGCCGGCCGGGGCGGCGAGGGGCGAAGGACCAGGAGCCGTGGTGGGCTGCGCCGGGTTGAGTGTTTCGCTCCTGTCACCGTTGACGGCGGGGCCGGGGTTCACCGTGGTCGTCGGACCGGAACCGCCCGTGTCAGGAGCGACGTACTCCTGCGGGGTATACCAAACGGCGGGAGTCATGTGAGCGGCCGGCGGCGCAAACGTGGGCGGCGGCACGCTGTTCACCTGCTGCGCCGAGTACTCGTACGTCTGCGCCAGCTTCCGCAACTGCTGGATCGCCTCCGCCCGCGCCGCCTCCACCCGCTGCTGTGCCGCCGTCGCGTCGGACTGAGCCGTCTGGGCCAGCTTGCGGGCGTCCGGGTCGTTACGAGCGCCCGGGTCCTGTGCCGCCGCGATGGTCTTCCGCGCGTCGGCGAGGTCCGCCTTGGCCTGGGTCGTCTCGGACGTGGCCGGCATCGCCGCCTTGGCCTCGGCCACCGCCTGGGCGACCGTGGCCATCCAGCGGGACGCCACCTCGGCGTACTGGCCCAGACGGAGCGTCGCGGCGGCGCTCTGCCCTCCCCAGTCGCGGAAGGCGTCGCCGCCCTCACCCTGCCACTCGAGCCCCTTGACGTACGTCATGAGGTCGTCGCCGATCCCGGTGATCGTCGACGAGGCCTTGGCGAGCTTCGTGGCGAGGTGGGAGGCACCTTCCGAACTCGCCGAGTCGAGGAGTGCGGCCAACTGCTCGTGCGTCATGGACTCGAAGTCCGTGCGAGCGAGTTTCGGCGTTCCGCGGCCTGACTGCTCGGCCATCAGTAGGTCCCCTCTTCACCGGTGGGCCCGGATTCGTCGGCAGTAGGGACCGGTCGCTCCACATACGGATCCCGCTCCACGACGTAGTACTTCTCCGCCTCCGCGTTGACCGCCCTCATCCGCGCCTTGATGTCGGCGTCCAGGTTCTCGTAGCCCACCCGGGACGCCTGTACCGCCAGGCCCATGCCCTCGATCTGCGCGCCCAGGGCCTTGGAGAGTTTCTCCAGCTCGTCGTGGACGACGGCGTACGAGTCGTAGAGGAACTGTGCTTCCTTGAACTCCGCGGAGCCCAGCTGGGCGCGGGACAGGCGGTCCCGGCCGACCTTGGCCGGGGCGGCCTCGGAGTCGTCCAGCTCCCGAAGCAGTTCGTCGACGCGCTTCTTGAAGCCCTTCATGGCGCTGTGCTGGATGTCCAGCGCCATCGCCGGGTTCACACCGGACAACGTGTCGAACGCCTTCCCCGTGTCCGGCACGCTGCCCGTACCGCCGCCCCCGTTCGAACTCACCTCAGCAGCCTCCCCGTTCTCCCCGTACGTCCCCGTATCAGTCGATCACCCTAATGCCGTTGCGGAAGCAAGCCCACCTGAATCAGTGGCGTACCGCGCTTGCGCGACACGAACACGCCACGCCCCGGGGGCATGGGCCGGGCGCGCACATGGCCCAGGATGTCGCCCTCGCTCGGGTCGCCCGAAAGGACCACGCCCTGGGCGCCCAGTTCCTTCAGACGCTGCATGAACGACTCGAACATCGCGCGGGACGCGCCGGCCGAGTTCCGCGCGATGATGAACTTCACGCCCACGTCACGGGCGAAGGGCAGATGCTCCACCAACGGTGACAGCGGATTGCCGGAGTTGGTGGCGACCAGTTCGTGGTCGTCGACGATGATGAACAGTTGCGGACCACTCCACCAGCTGCGATCGCGCAGCTGCTGCGGCGTGATGTCGGGCTTGGGCGCGCGCCTCTCCATGAACTGCCGTACGGCGTCCATGTGCACCTGCATCGCCGACGCCATCGGGGCGTACTCCAGCAGGTGGCTCTCCGGCACCGCCTCCAGCATGGTGCGCCGGTAGTCGCCGACCACGATGCGTGCCTCGGCGGGGGTGTAGCGCTCGGCGATCTGCTTGGCGATCAGGCGCAGCAGGTTCGTCTTGCCGGACTCGCTCTCGCCGAAGACGAGGAAGAAGGGATCGGTGTCGAAGTCGATGAACACCGGCTCGAGGCCGGCCTCGTCGATGCCGATCGCGATGCCGTGCTGCGGGAACTCGAAGCCCTTGGGCAGCTGGTCGGCGGGCAGCTTGCGGGGCAGCAGACGCACGGTCGGGGCCGACGGGCCCTGCCAGTTGTCCTTGACCGTCCGGACCAGCTGGGCGGTGGCGTCGGACAGGTCGTCCGCTGTGGAGGCCGAGTCGATCCGCGGCAGCGCCGTCATGAAGTGCAGCTTGGCGGGAACCTGCCCACGGCCCGGCACCCCGGTCGGCACGTTCAGGGCGACCTTGCGGTCGAACTCGGAGTCCATGGCGTCGCCGAGCCGCAGCTCCAGGCGGCCGAGGATCTGGTCCTTGAGAACCGCGCGCACCTCCATGTAGCGCGAGGCGGACAGCACCACGTGGACGCCGTGGCCGAGGCCCCGGGCGGCGATGTCGTTGACGACGCCCTCGAGGCCCTCGTAGTCGTTGCGGAAGGTGCCCCAGCCGTCGATGACGAGGAAGACGTCGCCCCACGGCTCGCCGGGCAGGTCGCCCGCCGCGCGGCGCCGGCGGTAGGTGGCGACCGAGTCGATGCCGTGGGCGCGGAAGAACTGCTCGCGGCGGTTGAGGACGCCGGCGACCTCGGCGACCGTACGCCGCACCCGCTCCGGGTCGAGACGCGAGGCGACGCCGCCCACGTGCGGCAGATCGGCCACCGCGGACAGGCCGCCACCGCCGAAGTCCAGCCCGTAGAACTGGACCTCATGGGGCGTGTGCGTGAGCGCGAAGGCGGTGATCAGGGTGCGCAGCAGGGTCGACTTGCCCGACTGGGGGCCACCGACCACCAGCATGTGGCCCGCCGCGGCGGAGAAGTTCTGGAAGAGGATCTCCCGCTTCTGCTCGAAGGGCTTGTCGATCAGACCGAGCGGGACTGTCAGGCTGCCCGGTACGGGGTGGTCCGCCGGGTGGACCCCTCGCTCGGCGGAGACGGTCAGGGCGGGCAGCAGCCCGTCCAGCGACGGTGCCCGGTCCAGCGGCGGCAGCCACACCTGGTGCGCGGGCACCCCCTGCCCCTCCAGTCGCTGCACGACGACGTCCAGGACGGTGTCGGCCAGCGCGTCGTCCTCCTGCCGCCGCCCGGGCGCCCGGGCCCGGTCCGGGTCCGAAGCCGCGTACGACACGGGTACCGGGGCCGCGGTGAACAGCGCGGGCCGGCGCTCGACGGGCATCCTGCTCCCGCGTCCGGCGTCCGGGTCGCCCGCGCGGTACGGCCCCGACACGTACGCCGCCTTGAACCGCACCATCTCGTCCGTCCCGCACTTCAGGTACCCGGAGCCGGGAACGGAGGGCAGGTGGTAGGCGTCCGGCACGCCGATGGCGGCGCGGGACTCGGCCGCCGAGAACGTCCGCAGGCCGATGCGGTACGACAGATAGGTGTCGAGGCCGCGCAGCCTTCCCTCCTCCAGCCGCTGGGAGGCGAGCAGCAGATGCACACCCAGCGAACGGCCGATGCGTCCGATCTGGATGAACATGTCGATGAAATCGGGTTTCGCGGTGAGGAGTTCGCTGAACTCGTCGATCACGATCACGAGTGAGGCCAGGGGCTCCAGCGGAGCGCCAGCGGCACGCGCCCTCTCGTAGTCGTGGATGCCCGCGAAGTTGCCCGCGGCGCGCAGCAGCTCCTGTCGGCGCTGCAGTTCGCCGCGGATCGCGTCACCCATGCGGTCGACGAGGGTCAGGTCGTCGGCGAGGTTGGTGATCACGGCGGCGACGTGCGGCATCCGCGACATGCCCGCGAAGGTCGCGCCGCCCTTGAAGTCCGCCAGAACGAAGTTCAGCGTCTCCGAGGAGTGGGTGACCGCGAGGCCCAGCACCAGCGTGCGCAGCAGCTCCGACTTCCCGGAGCCGGTCGCGCCCACGCACAGGCCGTGCGGGCCCATGCCGTCCTGCGCGGCCTCCTTGAGGTCCAGCATCACGGGCCGGCCGTCCTCGCCGACGCCGATCGGCACCCGCAAGCGCTCCGGTGCCGACCGCGGCCGCCAGGTCCGCGCCACGTCCACGGCCGCCGCGTCCCCCAGCCCGAGGAGCTCGGTGAAGTCCAGGTTGGCGAGCAGCGGTTCGTCGTCGTCCCCGCCGCCCAGGCGCAGCGGCGCCAGCTGCCGCGCGAGTGCCTCGGCGGCGGGCAGGGACAGTCCGTCGGGCTCACCCTCGTACGCGATCCCGGCACCCGAGTCGAGCCACAGCCGTTCAGGGCGTACGACGACCGACAGGTCACCGCGGGGCTGGTCCAGCTCACCGGCGACGACCTCCACGATCGTCACGCCCTGCAGCCCCTCCGCGGCCGCGAAGGCGGAGGTCGGGGGGACCATTCCGCCGTCGAGGACGATCAGCAGGTGCGGCTGGTCCAGCAGCGGCCTGCCCTCCCTGCTGAAGCGGGGCCGGCCGTCCAGCTGGTCCGCCAGCAGCTGTTCCAGCTCGCCGAGGTCGTCCCCGAAGAGGCGGCGCGTGCCGGCCCCGTCGAACACCCCCGGTACCTGGCAGTGCGGAAGCCACTTCGTCCAGTCCCACCGGTCCACGGCGCCCGGCGCCGTCACGACGGCGAGCACGAGGTCCTCGGGGGAGTGCAGCGTGGCGGCCTGGGCGACCAGCGCGCGGGCGGCCGCCCAGGCGTGCTCCGGATCGCCGGAGACCGTCACGTGGTAGAAGGCGCGCAGCGAGACGGCGACCGGCAGGCCGTCCAACTGGCCGTGCACGGAAAGGAAGCGCTGCATGGCGCCCGCGCACAACGGCTCCAGCTCGTCGACCGGCGCGGTGTGCGGAGCGGACAGTGGTGTCGCAAGCTGCTGCGGGCCGAGGCCGAGTCGCACCTGCCCGAAGTCGGCGTCCCCGACGCGTCGTTCCCACACCCGGCTGCCTTCGGCGACCACCGCCCACAGCTGCTCGGGAGCGGGGTGCAGATACAGCTGTGCGTCCCGCTGGCGGCCCGCCGTCCCACGGACCTTGCGGCGGGTCTGCGCGAGGTAACGGAGGTAGTCCCGGCGCACATCGGCCATTTGCCCCTGTGTACCGCGCCGGTGGCGGACGATCTGGGCGACCACCATCGCCGCCGTCGACACCAGCATGACCACGCCCATGATCCGCATGAACGGATGGGCGTTGGGGGAGGCGAAGTAGAACACCACCGACGACCCCATGCCGAGCGTCGGCAGCACCTGCATCAGCATGCCTTCCTGCTGCCCGCGCGGCAGTTCGGGAGGCGTCTCCAACTGCAGCTCGACGGAGGGCACTTCGGGCGGCAGGGTACGTGGTGGGCGCTTGACGACGATCTGGCTCACCGAGGCATCAGTCCCCCTGTGCGGACGATCGGTTTGCGCACCGCACCCCCGTGGTGACGGTCGTCCTCCACACTGCGGCGATCCTACGTGCCGTCACCGACACCGCCTGTCGGTAGGGTTGCGCCCCGCAGCGTACGCATCCGCGAAGCAGGGGGGCAGTGAAGATGAGTACGACCACGGCGACGGGGTTCTGCCGGATCACGGTGGTGGCGCCCGACAGCCGCATCGACGTGGCGCTCCCGGTGGACATCCCCGTGGCCGACATCTATCCGGAGATCCTGCGGCTGACCGGCCAGACCCAGCCGGCCGGCACACCGACGGGGTACCACCTGGTTCGGCGCGACGGCAGGGTCCTGGAGAGCGCCCGCACGCTCGCCGACGAGCGGATCCTCGACGGGGACGTCCTCAGCCTGCGGCCCTTCGCCCGGTCGCTGCCGCCGGCCGTCCACGACGACGTGCCGGACGCGGTCGCCTCCGCCGTCGTCCGTGACCGGCACCTGTGGAGCGACGACCTGTTGCGTGTGTCGGGGCTGACCGGAGGCGCCCTGCTCCTGCTGCTGCTCGCGTTCGTCCTGTGGTCCGCCGATCCCGTGCGGCACGACATGCACGGCCTGCCCGGCGTCGTCGCGGGAGGTCTCGGCCTGCTGCTCACCGCGTTCGCGGGCGTCCGCGCACGGGTCTACGACGACCGGACATCGGCGGCCGCCCTGGGGCTGGGCGCCCTGCCCCTGCTCCTTGCCGCCGGGTCCGGGATCATCGCCGCCCCGGACGGACAGGGGCCCGGCAGGCTGCAGTTCATGCTGGGCTGCGCGGCCGTGCTGGTGGCGTCCGTGACGCTTCTCGCGCTCGCCCCCGGGTCGGACGCGCCCTTCGTGGCCGCCACGTTCGTCGCGGCCGTGGGCACCCTGGCCACGTTCGGCGTCATCGTCTCCGAGACCTCCGCGAGCGATGCCGCCGCCGTCTGCGCGCCGTGCGCGGTCGGCCTGGTCGCGTTCCTGCCCGGACTGTCGGCGCGCTTCGCGCGGCTGCCCATCGGCTACGCCGCCCCGCGGTCCGCTCTCGACGACGAGTTCGATCCCGACCCGTCCCACGCACCGGACGCCGGGGCTCTCGACGCCGAGCGCATCGCCGCCCAGGCGCGGCGCGGTCACGAACTGCTGCTGGGCCTGGTGGGCGGCACGTCGGCCGTCGTCGTGGCGTCCGCCGCGGTCCTGGGCTTCTCGGACGACGTGTGGGGCCGGCTGCTGGCGCTCGCCGCCGGCTTGTCGATGCTGATCCGTGCCCGTCTGTTCCGCTACACCTCCCAGGTGACCTGCGCCCTGGTCGCCGGCATCGGCGCCGTCACGGTCCTGGTGCTGGGACTGGCGCTGAACCCGCCGGCCGAGGCCCTGACCGAGTTCGTGCTGCACGGCGACCGCGGAGCACTCGACCTGCGTACGCTCTGGCTGTCGGCGGCCGTGACGGCCGGGGCCGTGCTGATCACCGCCATCGGCCTGGTCGTCCCCCGCAAGGGACTCTCGCCCTTCTGGGGCCGCTTCCTCGACCTCACCGAGTCGGCCGTCCTGCTCACGCTGGTGCCGCTGTGCCTGGCGGCGCTGGGCGTCCTCACCGCCGTACGCGCCATGACGGGCTGAGGCGGCACTGCCCGGCGGGCAGGGGGCCGGGTCGGGGCCGGTCGACGCCCTGGTACCCTGAGTGACGGCCGTTCGTGTACGCACCCCCGGAGCGGGTTCTCGCTCTGGAGGCCGCGCCCAGCGGATCCCCGCCTTCCGAGTCATGGAAGACCCCCCGAGACGCAGACCGGGGGCACTCGGTGGCCACTCACAGACTATGAGGAGTACGCGTGTCGCTCGACGCCGCAGTGAAGAAGCAGATCATCTCCGAGTTCGGTACCAAGGAGGGTGACACCGGCTCCCCCGAGGTCCAGGTCGCTCTGCTGTCCCGTCGGATCTCCGACCTGACGGAGCACCTCAAGACCCACAAGCACGACCACCACTCCCGCCGTGGTCTGCTGATCCTCGTCGGTCAGCGCCGCCGGCTGCTGCAGTACCTCGCCAAGAAGGACATCCAGCGCTTCCGTGCGCTGGTCGACCGCCTCGGCATCCGCCGCGGTGCGGCGGGCGCCAAGTAGGACGCCGTGAAGGGAGCGGTCCCTCGGACAAGGGGGCCGCTCCCTTTGCTGTACGTGCGGACTGTCACCGCGCCTTTGTAGTGTGGTAGCACAACGCAAGAGGGACGACTCAGTGTGATGACCGAGGCCGCATCGGGTATGCGGTCCCACGGGCACCACCGACCGACGTCATCGGACGTCACCAGCACGAGGAGAAGCGCACCTCGCCGCCGCCGGTCCTCGGTAGTGGCCCCCGGGAGAGTGAACCCCGGGTGCTTCGATCGAAGACCGGCCCGCACCAGTGGAGCGCTTCTCCGCCACCGTCCCCCCGCCACACGGGCGGGCAGGGACGAAAGACGACAAGTAACGGAGAAAACGCTAGTGGAGAACGAGACCCACTACGCCGAGGCCGTCATCGACAACGGCTCCTTCGGCACCCGCACCATCCGCTTCGAGACGGGCCGCCTGGCCAAGCAGGCCGCCGGCTCCGCCGTGGCGTACCTGGACGACGACACCATGGTGCTGTCGGCCACCACCGCGTCCAAGAACCCCAAGGACCAGCTCGACTTCTTCCCCCTGACGGTGGACGTCGAGGAGCGGATGTACGCCGCGGGCAAGATCCCCGGCTCCTTCTTCCGCCGTGAGGGCCGGCCCTCCGAGGACGCCATCCTCACCTGCCGCCTCATCGACCGCCCGCTGCGCCCGTCCTTCAAGAAGGGCCTGCGCAACGAGATCCAGGTCGTCGCCACGATCATGGCGCTCAACCCCGACCACCTGTACGACGTCGTGGCGATCAACGCCGCCTCCGCGTCCACGCAGCTGGCCGGTCTGCCCTTCTCGGGCCCGATCGGCGGCGTCCGCGTCGCGCTGATCAACAACCAGTGGGTGGCCTTCCCGACGCACTCCGAGCTCGAGGACGCCGTCTTCGACATGGTCGTCGCGGGCCGCACCCTGGAGGACGGCGACGTCGCGATCATGATGGTCGAGGCCGAGGCCACCGAGAAGACCATCCAGCTCGTCAAGGGCGGCGCCGAGGCGCCCACCGAGGAGGTCGTCGCCGCTGGTCTGGAGGCCGCGAAGCCCTTCATCAAGGTGCTCTGCAAGGCCCAGGCCGACCTCGCCTCGAAGGCCGCCAAGCCGACCGGCGAGTTCCCGATCTTCCTGGACTACCAGGACGACGTGCTGGAGGCGCTGACCGCGGCCGTCAAGCCCGAGCTCGCCCAGGCGCTCACCATCGGCGGCAAGCAGGAGCGCGAGGCCGAGCTGGACCGCGTCAAGCAGCTCGCCGCCGAGAAGCTCCTGCCGGAGTTCGAGGGCCGCGAGAAGGAGATCTCCGCCGCGTACCGTTCGCTGACCAAGTCCCTGGTCCGTGAGCGCGTCATCAGGGAGAAGAAGCGCATCGACGGCCGCGGTGTCACCGACATCCGCACCCTGGCCGCCGAGGTCGAGGCCATCCCGCGCGTGCACGGCTCCGCCGTGTTCGAGCGTGGCGAGACCCAGATCCTGGGCGTCACCACCCTCAACATGCTCCGCATGGAGCAGCAGCTGGACACCCTCTCGCCGGTGACCCGCAAGCGCTACATGCACAACTACAACTTCCCGCCGTACTCCACCGGCGAGACCGGCCGCGTCGGCTCCCCGAAGCGCCGCGAGATCGGTCACGGCGCCCTCGCCGAGCGCGCCCTGATCCCGGTTCTGCCGACCCGCGAGGAGTTCCCCTACGCGATCCGCCAGGTCTCCGAGGCGCTGAGCTCCAACGGTTCGACCTCCATGGGCTCCGTCTGCGCCTCCACCATGTCGCTGCTGAACGCCGGTGTGCCGCTGAAGGCCCCCGTCGCCGGTATCGCCATGGGCCTGATCTCGCAGGAGATCGAGGGCGAGACCCACTACGTCACCCTCACCGACATCCTCGGTGCGGAGGACGCCTTCGGCGACATGGACTTCAAGGTCGCCGGCACCAAGGAGTTCGTGACCGCCCTCCAGCTCGACACCAAGCTGGACGGCATCCCGGCCTCCGTCCTGGCCGCCGCCCTCAAGCAGGCCCGTGACGCCCGCCTCCACATCCTCGACGTGATGATGGAAGCGATCGACACGCCGGACGAGATGTCCCCCAACGCCCCGCGGATCATCACCGTGAAGATCCCCGTGGACAAGATCGGCGAGGTCATCGGCCCCAAGGGCAAGATGATCAACCAGATCCAGGAGGACACCGGCGCCGACATCACGATCGAGGACGACGGCACGATCTACATCGGCGCGGTCGACGGACCGTCCGCCGAGGCCGCCCGCACCACGATCAACGGCATCGCCAACCCGACCATGCCCGAGGTCGGCGAGCGCTACCTGGGCACGGTCGTGAAGACGACCACCTTCGGCGCGTTCGTCTCCCTGCTCCCCGGCAAGGACGGTCTGCTGCACATCTCGCAGATCCGCAAGCTGGCCGGCGGCAAGCGCGTGGAGAACGTCGAGGACGTCCTCGGCGTGGGTCAGAAGGTCCAGGTCGAGATCGCCGAGATCGACTCCCGCGGCAAGCTCTCCCTCATCCCCGTGATCGAGGGCGAAGAGGGCGACGAGACGAAGAAGGACGACGCCGACAAGTGACGTCCCGTAGCGCCAAGGCGACGGCCCGCACCTCCTCGGAGGCGCGGGCCGTCGCCCGTACCCAAACCCTGATCAAGGGGGAGAACGGCATCGGTACGGTCCGCAGGACCACCCTCCCCGGCGGCCTGCGCATCGTCACCGAGACGCTGCCCTCGGTCCGCTCGGCGACCTTCGGCATCTGGGCGCACGTCGGCTCCCGCGACGAGACCCCGGCCCTGAACGGCGCCACCCACTACCTGGAGCACCTGCTCTTCAAGGGCACCTCCCGCCGGTCCGCCCTGGACATCTCCTCCGCCCTCGACGCCGTCGGCGGCGAGATGAACGCGTTCACGGCCAAGGAGTACACGTGCTACTACGCGCGCGTGCTCGACGCCGACCTGCCGCTCGCCATCGACGTGGTGTGCGACATGCTCACCGGCTCGGTGATCCGCCAGGAGGACGTCGACGTCGAGCGCGGCGCCATCCTCGAAGAGATCGCCATGACCGAGGACGACCCGGGCGACTGTGTGCACGACCTGTTCGCACACACCATGTTCGGCGACAACCCCCTCGGCCGCCCGGTCCTCGGCACGGTCGACACGGTCAACGCCCTCACCGCCGACCGCATCCGCCGCTTCTACAAGAAGCACTACGACCCGACCCACCTCGTGGTCGCCTGCGCCGGCAACGTCGACCACAACACGGTCGTGCGCCAGGTCCGTGCCGCCTTCGAGAAGGCCGGCGCGCTGAAGAACCACGACGTCGAGCCGATCGCCCCGCGCGGCGGCCGGCGCGCCCTGCGCACCGCCGGCCGTGTCGAGCTCATCGGCCGGAAGACCGAGCAGGCGCACGTCGTCCTCGGCATGCCGGGCCTGGCCCGCACCGACGAGCGCCGCTGGGCTCTCGGCGTGCTCAACACCGCCCTCGGCGGCGGCATGTCCTCCCGTCTGTTCCAGGAGGTCCGCGAGAAGCGCGGCCTGGCCTACAGCGTGTACTCGTACACCTCGGGCTTCGCCGACTGCGGCCTGTTCGGCGTGTACGCGGGCTGCAGGCCCTCGCAGGTGCACGACGTGCTGAAGATCTGCCGCGACGAACTCGACCGGGTCGCCGAGCACGGGCTGCCCGACGACGAGATCGAGCGCGCCATCGGCCAGCTCCGGGGTTCCACGGTCCTCGGCCTGGAGGACACGGGCGCGCTGATGAACCGAATCGGCAAGAGCGAACTGTGCTGGGGCGAGCAGATGTCCGTCGACGACATGCTGGCCCGGATAGCCTCGGTCACCCCGGACGACGTCCGCTCGGTCGCCCGCGACGTCCTGGGACGGCGGCCCTCCCTGTCGGTCATCGGCCCGCTCAAGGACAAGCAGGCGTCCCGACTGCACGACGCCGTCGCCTGACGATCACCCGTAAGGAACAACGAACATGAGCAAGCTGCGCGTGGCGGTCCTCGGAGCCAAGGGCCGGATCGGGTCCGAGGCGGTACGGGCGGTCGAGGCCGCCGACGACATGGAGCTGGTGGCCGCCCTGGGCCGGGACGACAAGCTGGAGACCCTGGCCGAGCGGGGCGCTCAGGTCGCCGTCGAGCTGACCACCCCCGCCTCGGTCATGGGAAACCTCGACTTCTGCGTACGCCACGGCATCCACGCCGTCGTCGGCACCACCGGCTGGACCGACGACCGCCTCGCGCAGCTCAAGGGGTGGCTCGACCGGTCTCCGGGGACGGGCGTGCTCATCGCGCCGAACTTCTCCATCGGCGCCGTACTCACCATGATGTTCGCGCAGATCGCCGCCCCGTACTTCGAGTCCGTCGAGGTCGTCGAGCTGCACCACCCGAACAAGGTGGACGCCCCCAGCGGCACCGCCACGCGCACCGCCCAGCTCATCGCCGAGGCCCGCCGGCAGGCCGGCAGCGCGCCCGCGCCGGACGCCACGACCACCGCCCTCGACGGTGCGCGCGGCGCCGACGTCGACGGGATCCCGGTGCACGCGATCCGGCTGCGCGGACTCCTCGCCCACCAGGAGGTCCTGCTCGGCGGCGAGGGCGAGACCCTCACCGTCCGCCACGACTCCCTGCACCACAGCAGCTTCATGCCGGGCATCCTGCTCGGCGTCCGCCGCGTGGTGACCACTCCCGGCCTGACCTTCGGCCTGGAACACTTCCTCGACCTGAACTGAGCCCGAGCCGACCCATGCGCGCGAAGATCTCCTACGCCATCACGGCCGCCGTCCTGGTCGTCTACTTCGTCCTCGTCGGCAGCCGCGGCGTGCTGCTCATCCAGGCGGGCACGCCCCTCACCGTCACCTTCGGTGCCGCGGTGCTGATCCTGCCGGTCATCGGCGTGTGGTTCCTGTGGAAGAACACCGAGTTCGTCCGCGACGCCAACCGGCTCGCCGCCGAACTCGACGCGGAGGGCGGCCTGCCCGTCGACGAGCTGAAGCGTCTGCCCAGCGGCCGGGTCGACCGGGACTCGGCCGACCAGGTCTTCGCCCGGCGCAAGGCCGAGACGGAGGACGCCCCCGACGACTGGCGCAGCTGGTTCCGGCTCGCCGTCGCCTACCACGACGCCCGCGACACCCCGCGCGCCCGTAAGGCCATGCAGCGGGCGATCGCGCTGCACAAGACCTCGTCCTGAACGCGCGGGGGAGTGGGCGCTCAGCCGCCGCGGTACTCGGCGGCCCACGCCTCCACGGTGTCGGCCGCACGGTCGAAGGCGAGCTGGTCCCGCCCCAGGAAGTCCGCGTTGTGCGAGGTCAGCAGCGGCGGCACCTCCCCCGAACGCCCCCGCCGGGCGAGAATCAGCGCCTGCCCCTGCACCGTCCGCGGCAGCCCCAGCCAGCGCACCGGCTGCTGCACCGTGCGCACCGAGACGACCTTCTCCCAGGACGTCGTACGCGTGCTGACGAAGGCCACGTGGCGCAGGCCCCGGGCGCTCACCCACACGCCCATGCGCAGCATGCGCAGCGCGCAGGCGACGACGGCCAGCGCGATGCCGAAGACCGTCCCGGCGGACGCCGGCGTTCCCGTCGCCGCGATGATGACCCCGGCGAACAGCACGAACGAGGCGAGCAGCAGCATGAGCGCCGAGGCCCCCACCCGCCAGGGGCCGGGCCGGTACGGGCGCCGCCAGCGGTCCCGGTCGTCGTACGGCAGGGCGACTTCGTCCGCCGTGTCGAAGGCGCGGTCGGCCGTCAGGAAGGGCAGGGGCACGGCTGGTCCTCACTCGATCCATGCGTGGGCAGTGCCCGGTGAGGTTATCGATCCGTGTCTCCGGTCACCACCCTCGAGGGCCGGATGGCGCCGGTCGTGGCGGCTCAGCGCCCGTCCGAGGCCCGTGACTGCTGTGTCTCCGTGCCGGAGGGGGCGGTGGAGAGCGAGGGCGTCCCTATGACCAGGGAACCCACCAGACCGGCGACGAGGGTGAGTCCCAGCAGCCATCGCCCGGCCAACTGGCCGACGGAGGCCCGCTCACGGGGCGGTGGGGTGACGTTGCTGCGGAACCTGTCGGCCTCTGTGACGAAGGCGAACGGCACGGTTTCGCGTCGACCGGACATCTGGGGTGTGTCTCCCTTCGGGATCGAACGCATCACTGTCACCAACACAGACGAACGGATGCCCCATATGGTGCCCACGTCGGCCAATCCCGTCACGGCAGGGCACTTCCCTCACCGCCGCGCGTGCCCCGTAGAGTGGGCGCCGCACAGCAGCCGCGATGGGAAGGACCCCCTTGACCTCCGCCGACGATCCCAAGCCGTCAACGCGCACCGACGTCACCTTGCGGAGTGACGTCACAGTCGAGCTCGTGAAGTCCAGCGCCTCGGACTCCGACGTCCTGTTCGCCGCCCGCGTCTCGACGCTGGGGGAGCAGTCCATCGAGGAGCTGCAGAAGGATCCGGAGCGCTCCAAGGGCCTGATCAACTACCTGATGCGGGACCGGCACGGCAGTCCCTTCGAGCACAACTCGATGACGTTCCTGGTCAGCGCGCCGATCTTCGTGTTCCGCGAGTTCATGCGCCACCGGGTCGGCTGGTCGTACAACGAGGAGTCCGGGCGATACCGCGAGCTGCAGCCCGTCTTCTACGTCCCCGACACCTCGCGCAAGCTCGTGCAGGAGGGCCGTCCGGGCAAGTACGTCTTCGTCGAAGGCACCCCGGCACAGCACGCGACCGTCCGACACGTGCTGGGCGAGTCCTACCACCAGGCGTACGAGGCCTACCAGAAGCTGCTGGCCGAGGGCGTGGCCCGCGAGGTCGCCCGCGCGGCGCTCCCGGTCGGCCTGTACTCCTCCATGTACGCCACCTGCAACGCCCGCTCGCTGATGCACTTCCTCGGGCTGCGCACCCAGCACGAGCTGGCCAAGGTCCCCTCCTTCCCGCAGCGGGAGATCGAGATGGTCGGCGAGAAGATGGAGGCGGAGTGGGCCCGGCTCATGCCGCTCACCTACAGCGCGTTCAACGCCAACGGACGCGTGGCCCCGTAACGGGCCTCGTTCTCACCAGCGAGCACACATGTGCGGATCAGCCGCATGAAGTGTCCGTATTGCGGCATTTCATGAAGTTCATCTAGCCTGATCAAACGAGCCCGGTACTGCCTGAACCCCCGAGCAGGCAGTGCCGGGCTCCCCCTTTGCCCCACCTTGTCGGCTCCCCCGAGGGAAGACCCCGACCTGAGCAACGAGTAGCGTGTAACCCATGGCTCCGACCTCCACTCCGCAGACCCCCTTCGGGCGGGTCCTCACCGCCATGGTCACGCCCTTCACGGCGGACGGCGCACTCGACCTCGACGGCGCTCAGCGGCTCGCCACCCACCTGGTGGACGCAGGCAACGACGGCCTGATCATCAACGGGACCACCGGCGAGTCCCCCACCACCAGCGACGCGGAGAAATCGGATCTCGTACGGGCGATCGTGGAGGCCGTCGGCGACCGGGCCCACGTCGTGGCCGGAGTCGGCACCAACGACACGCACCACAGCATCGAACTGGCGCGCGCCGCGGAGCGCGCCGGCGCCCACGGCCTGCTGGTCGTCACCCCGTACTACAACAAGCCTCCGCAGGAGGGCCTGTACCGGCACTTCACGGCCGTCGCCGACGCCGCCGAGCTGCCGGTCATGCTCTACGACATCCCCGGCCGCAGCGGTGTCCCGATCAGCACGGAGACGATCGTCCGCCTCGCCGATCACCCGCGCATCGTCGCCAACAAGGACGCCAAGGGCGACCTCGGCCGGGCGGGCTGGGCCATCGCCCGCTCCGGCCTCGCCTGGTACTCCGGCGACGACATGCTCAACCTGCCTCTGCTCTCCATCGGAGCGGTCGGCTTCGTCTCGGTCGTCGGCCACCTCGTCACCCCCGAGCTGCGCGCCCTGGTCGAGGCGTACACCTCCGGAGACGTCCAGAAGGCAACCGAGATCCACCAGAAGCTGCTCCCCGTCTACACGGGCATGTTCCGCACCCAGGGCGTGATGACCACCAAGGCGGCGCTCGCCCTCATGGGCCTCCCCGCCGGACCCCTGCGCGCCCCCATGGCGGAGTGCACGCCCGAAGAGATCGAGCAGCTCAAGATCGATCTTGCCGCCGGCGGGGTACAACTCCACTAATCAGACTTCGCGCGCCCGCTCGCGCAGACATACCTCACAACTGAATACGCGGGCCACCGGTGCCCGCACCCCATACGACAACTGCTTCTGCACGAACGTCATGCGCGCCACGTGCCCCACCGGTACGTGGCGCGTGTGGTGAGGAGAGTCTTTTGAGTCATCCGCATCCTGAACTCGGCCCGCCCCCGCCGCTCCCCGAGGGCGGCCTGCGCGTCACCCCGCTCGGCGGCCTCGGCGAGATCGGCCGCAACATGACGGTCTTCGAGTACGGAGGCCGCCTGCTGATCGTCGACTGCGGAGTGCTCTTCCCGGAGGAGGAGCAGCCCGGAATCGACCTGATCCTGCCGGACTTCTCGTCCATCAGGGACCGCCTCGACGACATCGAGGGCATCGTCCTCACCCACGGCCACGAGGACCACATCGGCGGCGTCCCCTTCCTCCTCCGCGAGAAGCCGGACATCCCGCTGATCGGCTCCAAGCTCACGCTGGCCCTCATCGAGGCGAAGCTCCAGGAGCACCGCATCCGCCCGTACACCCTCCAGGTGGCGGAAGGACAGCGCGAGCGCATCGGCCCCTTCGACTGCGAGTTCGTCGCGGTCAACCACTCCATTCCCGACGCCCTCGCCGTGGCCATCCGGACCCCCGCCGGCATGGTGGTCCACACCGGTGACTTCAAGATGGACCAGCTCCCGCTGGACAACCGCCTCACGGACCTGCACGCGTTCGCCCGGCTCAGCGAGGAAGGCATCGACCTCCTGCTGGCCGACTCCACGAACGCCGAGGTTCCGGGCTTCGTCCCGCCCGAGCGCGACATCTCGGGCGTCCTGCGCCAGGTCTTCGCCGGTGCCCGCAAGCGGATCATCGTGGCCAGCTTCGCCAGCCACGTCCACCGCATCCAGCAGATCCTGGACGCGGCGCACGAGTACGGCCGCCGGGTCGCCTTCGTCGGCCGCTCCATGGTCCGCAACATGGGCATCGCCCGCGACCTGGGCTACCTCAGGGTCCCGCCGGGCCTGGTCGTGGACGTCAGGAGCCTGGACGACCTGCCGGACAGCGAAGTCGTCCTGGTCTGCACGGGCTCCCAGGGCGAACCGATGGCGGCGTTGTCGCGCATGGCCAACCGGGACCACCAGATCCGCATCGTCGACGGCGACACGGTGATCCTGGCGTCGTCGCTCATCCCCGGCAACGAGAACGCGGTGTACCGCGTGATCAACGGCCTGACCCGCTGGGGTGCCAACGTCGTCCACAAGGGCAACGCCAAGGTGCACGTCTCCGGGCACGCCTCCGCGGGCGAGCTGCTGTACTTCTACAACATCTGCCGCCCGAAGAACCTGATGCCGGTGCACGGCGAATGGCGTCACCTGCGCGCCAACGCCGAACTGGGAGCCCTGACCGGCGTCCCGCACGACCGCATCGTCATCGCCGAGGACGGCGTCGCCGTCGACCTCGTCGAGGGCAAGGCCAAGATCGCCGGCAAGGTCCAGGCGGGCTACGTCTACGTCGACGGGCTCTCCGTCGGTGACGTCGGTGAGCCGGCCCTCAAGGACCGCAAGATCCTCGGCGACGAGGGCATCATCTCGGTCTTCGTCGTCATGGACTCGTCCACCGGCAAGATCACGGGTGGACCCCATGTCCAGGCCCGGGGCTCCGGCATCGAGGACTCCGCCTTCGGCGACGTGATCCCGAAGATCACGGAGGTCCTGGAGCGCTCCGCCCAGGACGGAGTCGTCGAGCCCCACCAGATGCAGCAGCTCATCCGCCGCACGCTGGGCAAGTGGGTCTCCGACACCTACCGGCGCCGGCCGATGATCCTGCCCGTGGTGGTCGAGGTCTGACGGCCCGTCGGGCACCGCCGACGAGCGAACCAGGAGCGGGGCGCCTCGATTTGCATCGAGGCGCCCCGCTCCAGTACGTTTACAGCTCCCCCGATCGGGCACCCCGACACTTCACGTGCCGGACGCAGTGTCCGGAGAGGGGCGGGAAAACCGACTCAGAATCTCTGATAAAGTCGGATCCGCCGGAAAGGAAAACGCGAAAGCGTGGACCTGGAAAGCACCGAGGAAATCGGATCGGAAAGAT
>NZ_JFCB01000043.1 GCF_000725125.1 Streptomyces toyocaensis | reverse complement strand
TGCGCAAGGCGGGTGACGCTCCGTTCGCTGCGCTCCCGGAGCTGCGGGGACTACGTCCCCGCGAGGTGGCTTTCGCTGCGCTCCAGCCACCCGGGGCGCTGCGCGCCCAGGAGGCCGGCCCCGCTGCGCGGGGCGGCCAACGGGCCTTCGGCCCGGGCAGCAAGGGGGAGGGGTGGCCTGGGTTGGTGAGTCTGCATCAGGTGATGCAGCATGTAGCTTTGGCAGAACCGGGCCACATCCGTGCTTCACATTGGAACCTGGATCAACTCTGGAGCCGGTCCACGCCCCCGCCCTGCGTGGATCACCTGTGTCCCTGCGCCGAGAAGTTCTCTTCGAGTTGTGGGTGTTTTTGGGTTTCATCGGGCCTGCTGTTGATTAGAATTACGGTGTCGGGAAGGGCGGCAACCCTTCCCCTCAGTGAATTCTCTGGTGAAACGAAGGGAAAACAGAATGCAGCTCAAGCCAGGTTTCTCTGGACGTCATCGCCGAGGCGCGCGAGGAAGCGCACGCGGTCCTGGCGACCCTCATGGCGCGGCTGGCGCCGGGTGAGCACGTGGTGCGGCTCGGGGTGGACATGGAGGGGCAGGAGCGTCCGCTGAGTGCGACTCTGCCGGTCACGGTGGAGGGTGACGGCGGCGCTGACGACCTGGTCGGCGCGGAGCCGAAGTGGCTGGACAACTTCGTCTTCCTGCTGACGTGCGGTCTGGCTCAGACGCTGTGCTCGGGGGTGATGTACCTGCGCTCCACCGACAGCGAGGGGTAGGCCACCGTGCGGGCCTGGCACCTGTGCTGGGGGGAGCTGAGCGAGTGCCCGGCCGCTGAGGCGGCCGAGCTGCTGGACGGCCGTGAGCCGGGCGTCTACGTGGACGCCTTCGGGCTCCACGCCCCCGAGGACGACGGGTGCGAGGCAGTGTTCCCGCCGGTCGCCTACACCGTCCTGTAAGCCCTGCGGGCCCCGGGGTGGCTCCCCGGGGCCCGCCTCCCGCCCCGCTGGCCCGCCCGGGGCGCGGCACGGTGTGTACGTGGATGGCGACCCGGCATCCCGTGCCGCACACAGCTCCCCTCCCCGGCGGTCAACCTGGGGAGGGGAGCGCAGCGGACCGTGCCCCAGTTGGGCGGGGAGCGCAGCGGACCGCCCACACCTCCTGCGGGTGGCGCAGCCACCCGCTTTTCACTTCCCCAGGGCGCGCAGCGCCCCGGGACACCCGCTCCGCGGGGGAGGAGGAAGAAAGAGAAAAGCAAATTACTGCTCATGGGTACATTGCTGCGCCCTGCTCGAATTGCTTTTCCGGTGGCTCGACTTTTTGGTAAATTGCTGAGGAAATGAGAACTGGCGGAGAATGTGGATGCAAGCGGGTCGGCAAACCCTCTCCGGCATTCTCCGCCAGCTGTTCTCTGGTGGAACTGTTCTAGTCTACGGGAGTTGGTGGTCATGATGCTGCGCTGCGCACAGGGCGAGGGAGTGTCGGTGATGGGCGAGGTGGGCGCGCCGCGTCGGATTGAGGGCGGCCGGTGGGTGGTGAGCCGGGCGTGGGTCATGGAGTTCACCGGGGCGTCGGCCGCCACCGTGCACCGCTGGTACATCCAGCGTGATCGGTACCCCGAGGAGCGGCGGTTCCCGGAGGTGGCGTGCACGGTGGACCGCACTCACTTCTACGACCAGGAGGCCGTGGAAGCGTGGTGGAGCGCCTGGCGGGAGGACGTCGGTACCGGCCGTCTCCGGGCCGCTGGACGGCGCCCAGGAGACGGGCGCGGCAACCAAGGCGGCGGGCACGGCCGCGCGCAGCGGGACCGTGCCGTCGCGATCGTCCTCGCCGAGCTCCGGCAGGCCGGCGGGTACCGGCGCGGCATGGCCGCACGACTGGCACGCGAGCACGGCGGCAGTGAGCGCAGCTGGCAACGCGCCATGACCGAGGCCCGCGCCCAGTACGAGGACGAGCACGGCCAGGACCCGGGCGGCCAGGACGACGGCCAAGACGGCGCCGAGCCCGTGCTGCAGCCCTCGCTCTGACATCCCGCGCAGCCGCGCCCCGGCCGGCGCCTGCTGGTGCGCCACCTCGTACAGCGCCGGAACGCGGAGGCCCCGGCCGACGCGCAACAAAATTCACGCCCGCCCGATCCCCCGGCCGCACACCGCACCACCGCCCGCCCGTCCCTCCCTTCCCTTTCTTCTTTCCGGTCCAGGACCAGCGCAGGGGTGTGCAGAGGGGGATGTCGGGCTGCCGACCATGCCAGCACAGGTGTGGTGACCTGCTGGTTCGGTACGCGAGGCCTTGCCGCCGGGGAACAGTTGTCGGCGGGGTTGTCGGTGGGGTTGGGGGCCTGGTCGGGGGCGGCGTTATCGCATCGTGACCGTGGTCGGGCTCTGGTGGTCGGCGTACTGGTCGGGGCCGGCTGATGCCCTGCCTCGTACCCGCGGCACCCGGACAAGGGGGTGGGACGGGACGGAGCCTTGCACCAGCTCCGGGGCTTTCATGTGTGTAGGGCAGCGAGGCGCTACGGTTCCACCCATGGAGATCTCAAGATGAGTCGGCCGCATCACGGCCGCAGTGGTCATGGGTGCGGCGTTGATCATTGGGCGCGCGCTCCAAGATGCTGCGTCGCGGTCGGATGTCTAGGACAACGGTTGCCGCAATGAGATGAATTGGCACTGGCAGTGCGAGTGCGGCGCTCAATCTCGTGGCGGCGATATCAAAGCCGACATGGTGTACAACGCCCAGCGGCACCAGCGGCGCACTGGTACGGGACACTCGATGCCGGAGGTCTATCCGGAGCCCTCGTAGGTCGAGTGTCAAGCCTGGAACCACCCGGCCTGAGCAGCCACATCCGCTAGATACGTTGCGGTGTCACCCCCGACACGCCTGTCCGCTGCGGTCACGGCCGACATCGGATATTCGAACGGGGAGTCGAGGATCGCAGCAGCGTCGTTCTCGGTGAGGGCGGGCGGGCTTGCGCATGCTTTGCTGCCAGGGCCGAGCGCCGTAAGCGCGCTGAAATCGAAGCCTTCGGGATCGCGGTACATGCGCGCCGAGAGGACCAGCTGCGCTGGCCAGGCGGCTGTCGAGTACTGAGCCATAACTGTCAGTGTCTCGATGGGCAGACAGGGCAGGTCCTGCTCCGTGATCTCACCGTGAGGCTGGCACACGTACTGGGCTACTGCCAGTGCCGTGTGCGGGGAGAGGGCGGCCGCCGCGGAGACCACGTCGAGGCTTAGAGACCGGGCGATGGTGGCACCCAGCCGGCTAGAGCTCATGAGCAGAGCCCGTCGCATGTTCTCTGGTAGAGCATTGAGGGTTTCATCCACGCGTGGCAGTTGTTGCATGACTACGCGCAGCTCTGCGACCGCGAGCAGGCCAAGTACCCACGTTGCGCGCGAGAGTGGGTCAGCGTGGGCGTCGTACTGTTCACTCCACCAGGAGACATCGGTGCGGTTGCGCCGGAGTTCGGCCAGGAGACGACCGTGATCGATGGCCGGTCCCAGAGGTTGAGAGCCCGGGGTGAGGTCCCCGCCAGTGGTGTAGTCGATAGCTGCAGCGCCGATCACCGTGATCTCTGCCGCCAGCCAGGACGGGCCCAGGATGGCGGTGAGAGCGCGGGCGGTGTTACTCCACGGAGAGGTGGTGCGCCTCTGGCCCTTACGGAATGTTAACGCGGTCTGCAGGTCGGCGAAGCGCGGATCGCGGTCCTTCAGTCGTGTAAGCGCTGTTTGACGCTGCTTGGCAGGAGTATCTGGGAGGAAGTGACCAACAAGATCGAGGTTTACTACATCAGCGCCGTCCGCCATCCTGAGAAAGTTCTGCGGACGGAGCACCCGCATCAAGTTCGCCGCATATGTATTAGCGGAACAGGGCAATTCGGATGCGTGCCCATTGAGCACAGCTTGGATCATCAGGAGTTCTTGGCGAGATCCCCGATCAGGTGACAAGCCGGCGTCCAGGGCTGCAGCGGCCGCGGTTTCGTCGGCAAGGGTGAGATTTGCGATCTCTGACCGCGTGAGCCGACTGGCACTGTGGTATGCAGTCCCCATGCGCAGCCATTCGGCCTCCCAACTACTGCCGATGGCACGTTCCATGTGCGGATGCCACCACTCATGGAAGGCGTCTGCGTCATCGAGGAGATATAGGGCCAGATCCAGTCGCTCTGGGGTGGCACGCGATACAGGGTTGTGGCTGACAAGCTCGAGAAGCTTGTCAGCCAGATACTGTGCGCCGCGGTCGCGCGTCGGGACGGGCAGGTCGTCCTGTGTCGTCAGCGCCCGGTGGATGAAGCGGACGCTAAGATCGTCCAGGAACATGTCCGCGGCCCTGTGCTGAGTCCTGGAGCGGCCGCTGAACACGCCGTCGGCAAGGAGCACCCAGGCGGACAGTCGCAGTTGCCGCGGTCGAGCACCTGCGTCACGCTCCTCTTCGAGGGCCTCTACCAGCCCAGCGAGCTCGTTGGGCCGGGAAAAGCCAGCGAAGAAGCGGCTTGTGTTGAGCCAGTAGCTGCGGCGAACGAGGTGCCGCAGGATCTCGGAGCGGTCGAAGGTCCGCTGGTCTGCGCCAGCAAACTCATACATGTAGCGCGCCGCAAAGTACTCGCGCAGAGGTTGTACGTCGAACTCGAAGGTTCCTTGCGCTTTGCTCGTCAGTGCCCACACTCGGTCGGTGACGCCGGTGAACAGATCGTCGACAAGCGTGACGTGCTTCTCGACGCTGAATAGATAGTTGAGGATCAGGCGCTTCAGCTCCCGAATGGGTAACTGACCGTTGCTGCTTTCCTTCTCCGCATCGGCCTGGAGCCTCCAGCCGAGGAAGGCGGTCACTTCTTCCAGATCGGTGCGGTGCTCGTCGACCGCTGGAGTCTTAGCGGCTTCCCGATCAAGAAACGTCTCCATGTAGGAGGTGTAGAGGTCGGTTCGATTGGCGGGGACAGAGTTGCCGCGCTTGTGCATCAGGTACAGCAGGATCGTCAGCTGCATCGGGTTGTTGGCAAGCTGAGCGATGTGAGGTTCAGCCGACCGCTGGTGAAAGATGCGTTCTAGGCTGCGACGCTCCTTCTCCGGGATGGACCGTGCGCTTGCCCATTTGTGCAGGTAGGCGGTGCGCAGGTCATCGCTGAGCCGGTCCAGGGCGATCGTTTCGAAACGATCTGGCGTGGGCTCGGCTAAGCCGCCGACATTGGGGCGGGTGGTGACGATCACCTGTGGTTTGTAGGTGTTGTGAAGCCGGGCGGTGAAACGGTCGATCTCATCGACAACGCGCTGGCGCGTTTCAGCGCGTGCGACTTCGTCCAAGCCGTCCAGAACGACGAGTACCGGCAACCGCTCGAGAATGTCGGCGACGGTAGCCGCTGTTGCCGACAGGCCGCCGCTGTGGGAGGTGAGAACGTGGGCAAGGAACTCCTCCACGGTCCCCTGACGACGCAGCGCCTTGCGGGGCTTTTGGACCACGGTGTCGAAGGGGTCGATTCCTGCGAGCCAGGCCGCGTAGTCATGCAGGTCAACCCGCAGGGGCAGCCGTGGGTCGCTGGCCGGCACGCCGTCAACCGGGACCCCGGCCGCGGCCGTGTGTCCGAGATAGGCGGCACGGTGAAGCTGGCATACATACTGGCCAAGGGTGGACTTGCCTTGCCCAGGCTCGCCTCTGATCAGGGTGAAAGGCTGTCGTGTGCTCAGCAGGTAGCTGGCTGCTCCGCCCAAATTGGCCATTTCGGTCTGCTCAAAGACGCGGTGCTTGGGCACGGCGCTGGGTGTGGCCAGACGGACAGCCTCAACGTCAATGAAAAGGTCTTCCAGGCGGTGTGAGGTGAGTTCCGCCTGCTTGAACTTGACCTTCGAGTCGTCCTCCCACTGGGTAGCGATCACGTTCATGGCCAGCTTCCGCAGAGCGTGGTCATGCGCTGCTGCTTCCGCCCCGTTGATGAGGTACCGGACCAGGTCGTGGCCAGCAAGCATATCGGAGTAGGCCCACTTGAGCCCGTCAGGGGCCGCATCCACGCGCGCATCGATGTCGGCGCGCCACCAGATGCGGATGGGTATCCCGAAATGGGCCTCGTGCTTGGCCAGCTCCTTGTCCAGGGTATCCATCGATCCGCGCTTCGGCACGGCTGTTCCGGTCACTGAGGTCAGAAGGTAGTAGGCCTTAGCGCCTTCGCTAACAAGTCGGCGGATGTTGTCGGCTTCGCCAGCGATGGCTTCGTTAAGCCAGGTCACCGGCTTCTGCTGCGGCTTGCTGGTCCACTTCACCTGGTAGATGACGAGCTTGCCGCCCACCTCACGGGTGGCGTCGCGGCCTCCGTCGGAATGCCCGACCGGGTAGCAGCGTGTGTCGGGGAAGACGTGGGCCAGCAGTGCATTGCACAGCTGCTGGAACGTCTTCTCATGCAGCCGTTCGTAGAGGTAGCGCCCATCAGCCTGCACCAATCCGCTCATGCGCCCCACCCTCTGTTCTGCCAGTCTGATCAGCGATCCACTCTAGGTGACGGCACTGACACAACGGCTCGGCGAGAGCGACCGTTGCTCGCGAAATGGAAACCAACCCGTGTTTCCTCTTCGTCGCCGTGCAGCTTGCCCCGGCCGGCGCGGCCGCCGGCCGGGCCACCCAGTTGCGGCCCGAACGTAGACGGTTGCCATGACCAGGAACAGGCCGGTACCAGCGTGGTGACCTGCTGGTTCGCTGGTCAGCCGCCGGTGGGGTGGGAACAGTTGTCGGCGGGGTTGTGGGCCTGGTCGGGGGCGGTGTTGTCGCATCGTGACCATGGTCGAGCCCTGGTGGTCGGTGTTGTGGTCGGGGCTGGCTGATGCCCTGCCTCGTACGCGCGGCACCCGGACAAAGGGGTGGGTGCCGCTGTACGAGGGAGTACGTCATGGCGGACGTCGACACGGGCAGCCGGGACCGGCTGGCGGTTGCGGTGCTCGCGCAGTACCGGATGGCGACCACTGAGCAGATGCACCTCATCCTGTCGCCCGATGTGCGGATCGAGCAGACACGGCGCCGGCTGATGAAGTTACGCGGGGAGGGCCTCATCGACCGGGTGACGCTGCCTCAGGCCGGCCGTACTCGCGTGTGGTTCGCCACCCGGTACGGGGCGCAGGTGGCGTCGGAATGGCCCGAGCTGCGCGGGCGGCGGCCGCCGCGGGGTGCGCACGACCGGACGGCGGTGCGGCTGGGTGTCGGGCACGGGCTCGCGGTCACGGAGACTGGGCTGGCGTTCCTGCAGGACGCCCGGCGCCGCGGCGACCTGTGCCAGCCCCTCGACTGGATCCCCGAGGTCCACCACCCCCTCGGTGGCGGCGAGGCCGTCATCCCCGACGCCCTCCTGTACTACCGAAGCCGCGGCACCCGCAGGACGGGCAGCGGCGAGGACGGCGGATTGATGCTGCGGGCCTTCGTCGAGGTCGACCGGGCCACCATGGGTCCTGAGCGCCTCGCCGCCAAACTCGGCGCCTACGCCCGCCTCCACCAGTACGTGCCCGCACCCCCGCCCGGCGCCCGCCGGCCCCTGGCCGTCCAGGAAGAGACCTGGCGGCGGCAGTACCCGCTGTTCCCACGACTGCTGTTCATCCTCGACGGCACCGGTCCCACTGGCATCCACACCCGCCTCCAGGCACTGGGCGCGGCCGCCCGCGACCTGGCGCTGACCGGCTTCCTTCGCGAAGTTCCCGTCCTGGCGGCAGCGATGACCGACCTGCTCCAGCACGGCCCCTCAGCACCTATCTGGCGGCCCGTCCAGAACCCCGAACAGCGGGTCAGCTGGACGCACTCACGCGGCTGACCACCCCGCCCACCACCCCCGAGCGCCGAGCCGGGCAAAGCCCCTGCTGGTAGGCAAACGGCACTGCTGGACCCATTCGGCCGTCGCCTACTGGCATAGGGATGCACTGTTGATCAATCTGAACGGGCGGGGCTCACCGGCTCACCTGTCGCCGACGCCGATCAGCCCCCTGGGTACCGCCCCCCGGCTGACAGGACCAGGGGCGGTACCCAAGAAGAAGAGCCTGCGCATGCGGACATTCCGACGGGGACGGCACGAAGAAGGCTGGCAGCTACGCATCCCAGCCCTCATTGATCTTCATCAGGTTAGGTAATGCCATTGCGCGGGCCATCGCCTGTGTTCCCCCGACCATGGACTGCACAGCCCCGACCATGGACCCGACCATCGCAGGTCACAGCGTTGCGCAGCCCCTGCGGCCGGATTGTGCAGACTGCCGTCGCGGTGCACAGTACGCATCCCGCGTCATCGCTGCACAGCCGGTTGCACTGGCAAGACGCAACAGTCAGAGATCACCTGCACAGAGGGGGCGAGGTTACGTGCCGAACAGCGGCACCGCCTCTGGGGACAGGTCAGGGCGTGATCGGTGAAGGCGTACGGGGTGACGCCACCGGCCGGCCCCGTCGCGGGCGACGTCCACTGCCACCTCCACCTTCACCGCCGGGTGGGGTGCGGCCGGTCCACGGATACCCGCCCACCGCCGGCGCTGGCACCTCCGCGAGCACGTCGGCCGCAGAGCGGGCGAGCGGGACAGTCCGGCCGGTGTAGCGCAGCGCGCCCATGCGGTCGTGGCGTCCGAGTAGGAGCGTGCCGGGGGCGGAGAGAGGGCCGGTGACAGCGCCGACGATGGCCTCAGTGGTCGCGCGGATCTACTGGCGAAGAGGCAGTGTTCCGACCTTGCACTATTCGATTCATGTGTCGGTTATGCCCACCAAGCCGGACGTCCCAGAGGGCTGACTTATCGGACCGCACGACTGAACCACGAGGGCGAACTCCAACTGACTGAGGGCATATCGAACCCGTTGGAGACCGAGCGCGTGTCGAAGGCCCGGGCAGCAGTCCCGTCCGCAGTGGAGGCGGTCGGCCAGCACCCACGACTACGAGGTGGCTTCCGCTACGACGACGTACAACGTCACTGTGGCGAAGAAGGGCCCCGTAGCGAGATGGTGAAGCCACCTCTGCGATGCCAGGGCGGGCAGGTAGCCCGCTGACACGGCGCGCTCGGTATTGCGCTGAAGGCCGAGGACCTGGTCGGCGGCCTGAACATCACGAAAGACCGAGGTGATCGGGACGACGGTCGGCACGGCGAATCCCGCATCCAGCGCGAGCCGGGCCAGCTGACGACCGATGACCCCGTTGCGTACGACCTTGTCCGTCACGTGGCGGGTGTAGGCACGCGAGATCTCGAGGTCGGGGTAGTCGATGGTCAGCGAATCCCAGTCGGGTTCGCCCATGACGAGTCTGCCGCCTGGGCGCAGGACACGCCGGGCCTCTGCAAGTGCCTGGGCCGGGTCCGCCACGTGCTGGAGCACGCGGTCGGTCCGGGCACGGTCGATGCTGCCATCCTCGTGCGGGAGAGTGTGGATGTCGCCCAGCTCTACCTCGACCGCGGGCAGATTCTCCGTACGCCTGCGTGCTTGCTCAACCATCTCCTGGCTGGAGTCGATGCCGATCACCCTGCCCGACGGGCTGACCGCCTTGGCGAGAGTGCTGAGATCTGTGCCCGGTCCGCAGCCCAGATCAAGTGCAGTCTCACCGGGCCGGGCATCCAGTGCATCGAGCATGACGCTCTTGTAAGAACGCGCCGCGTCCGTCGCGGCCAGTTGGTCGAGGTAGCCGACCTCGTCAGGAACAGCGCTTTCGAATACACGCACAGACAGGCGGGCCATGGAGTGCGCCTCTCGCTCAAGCAGCTCCCGCCCCGCGGGCGTGAGGCAGAACGGGCGTTGGCGGCCCTTTTCCTCCAGGGGCTTCACCAGCTGCTTCGCCTCCAGACGGGCCAAGGCTCCATACAGACTCCCGGGCCCGAGGCGGTGACCGGAGACCTGCTCGATGGCCGCGTTGATGGCGTACCCGTGCAGCGGCCCGTCGGCCAGTGCGCACAGCACGAGCATCTGGGCGTCGTGGGTGCGCATGACTTCTCCCGCTGTGGTCGGCCTCCGGAATGCGTTCCCATGATGCTACACAGCGCGTAGTACACGCCGCGTAGTATTCCGTAGCGGTGAAACGACGGACGCCGACTGCGCGAGTGCCCGCCCTGGTTCCTCCGGGCCGGTATCACAGGCGACGCCGGAGACCGCGACGAACCGACCTTTGCAGCGCCCCAAGAACTTCCGTCTTTGCCCTGGACACCATGCGAAAGGCCTCCCGATGCGCACCGCTGATCTCTTCTACGCCCTGTACGCCCGTCGGCTGCGGCGGCAGACGGCAGAGGGGCCGCTGCCCAAGCACATCGGCCTGATCATGGACGGGAACCGCAGATGGGCCCGCCAGATGGGCATGGCCAACCCAAGCATCGGCCATCGATACGGTGCCGAACACGTGGAGAACGTGCTGTCCTGGTGCGAGACGGCCGGCATCAAGCACGTGACCGTCTTCGTCTGCTCCACGGAGAACTTGCAGCGCCGCGGCGACACCGAGGTGTCCTTTCTCATGCAGGTGATTGAGCAGGTGGTGGCAGTTCATCTCGCTCGTCCTGACGCCCGCTGGCAGGTGCGCATAGCAGGAACCCTCGACGCCCTGCCTGACTCCACGGCCCACGCCCTCAAGGAAGCGGTGGAGGCGACCCGCGGCTGCACCACCGGATCACAAGTGACCCTTGCCATCGGCTACGGCGGAAGGCAGGAAGTCATCGACGCCATGCGCGAACTGCTCCACGAACAGGCAGCCGCCGGAACCACCCTCGAAGACCTCGCAGCACGCCTGACGATGGACGACATCACCCGTCACCTCTACACGGCAGGACAACCTGACCCAGACCTCGTCATCCGCACCAGCGGAGAACAGCGCATGTCGAACTTCCTGCTGTGGCAGAGCGCCTACTCAGAGCTGTACTTCTGCGAGGCCTACTGGCCCGCCTTCCGAGAGATCGACTTTCTGCGGGCCCTGCGCAGCTATTCGGCCCGGCAACGCCGATACGGCGCATGAGACAGGCACACAGCCTCGCCCGGACCCGAGCGAGAACTAACGTTCACCTGCTGCTGCCCGGAGCAGACACGCTCGTGAGCTCGGCGATCGCCTCCAGGGAGGGCTTGAAGTAGCGGCGGACATTCTCCGGCTTCTTGTGCCGAGACTTCGCCATCAGCATCAGCAGGCTCGCCTTGCTCACCGAGATGGGTCAGAGCGGAATGGGCACTCGTGCAGGTCTCAGCCCGCGCCCGCTCCGCGCACCGCAGTGTGGTGGTCCAGCAGCGCGCGGGCCTGCCCGTACGACAGCCGGGCGAAGCCGGTGTCCGGGCAGATGTCACATGGGCTGACGACCTTCCCCCGGGCCGGGGCGACGGTGGGTGACGAACACCGGCCCGCGGGTGCGGCCCTTGAGCAGCCGGGGCAGGAGCCGGGCGGTGCAGGCGTCCCAGTACACCTTCTCCAGCACGAAGTCCTCGCGGACCTGGCCTCAGCGGCGGGACTTCGACTTCGCCCCCTTGGCCTTACCAGGCAGCGGCGACCGGCGAAGTCCAGATCCTCGATGTTCACACCCAGGATCTCCTCCGAGCGCCCGGCGGTCCCGTAGAGCCGGGAGGCGTCCACCCTGGCCAAGTGGCTGGCGAAGCGCCCTGGAATCGAGGTCGTCTGTCGGGATCGAGCTCCGTTCTTCGCAGAAGGTGCAACGGCCGCGGTGTCGTCTTCGCCGCGATGGACGTATCGGTCAGCCGTTCACGGGCTGAGAGCATCAACGAAGGCAGGCATGAGGCCGCGGATTCGGTCCGCGGGTACATCACCGGCGAGCGCCTGGACGGCGAGGTTCGTTCCAGGCGTGGCGGCCGCGCCGAAGAGGGTTCGCAGAAGTTTCAGGCCCTGTTGTGCGGTGTCGCCGACCCGGGGGTCAGTGCTCAGTTCCGCGAACCTCTGGGCGAGGTCGTCGGCCAAGGCGGTGGTCATGATGCGGTAGACGTCGCCTGCGTCTTTGTTGCTGAGCCGGTCCGGCCGTTTCGCGGCGTCCTTGATCCGTTCGTCGATCTTGATGGCTTTGGCGACGAGCAGCGCAGCAGGTCCGGCGACGTAGGCGTCGACCTGCCGGGCGTCACCGGGGGTGAGGCTGGTGACGGTCATGATTGAGCGGTCCACGGCAGCAACTTCGAGGCCGGCGACTTTCTTGGTTGCCCATTCGTTGTGGGGTGGTAGTTCCGTGCGCCGTTTGGTGTTGGGGCGCGGTGCCAGCTGGTGCGGAACAAGCAGGTCGACCTCAACCGGGACGGTGAGGGCGCCGACCTGCTGGGGCCTCTCCCACAGACCGGACTGGTGGTCTCTGAGGGAGAATCCGGCGCCGCGCATGGCCTGCTCGATGAGCGGGTTTTCCCCCAGGCGCTGCGGATCGATGCTGATGTCGCCGTCGGCGGTGTAGGGAGCGCTGCGGATGGTGGCGTTCTGGGTGCGGAGGTAGACGGCCTGGGCGCCCACGACAGTCGTGGCGTCACGGTGGTTCTCCAGGGCGACCAGGGCGTCCAGCAGGGCGCTGCGTGCGGCCTGGTTGAGTTCGTCCTCGTCGACGCCGGCTGGTGCCTGAGACATACCGCCCCCTTGATCGTGGGGCGATCCTAGAACAGCGACGGGTCTCCTGCGCCGGAATGCGACGTTCTGTGACGGCCTGCTTCCTTGAGCTCGTTCAGGCGCCACGTTCCTTCCTTCTCGGCCATGTACTCGAGCACCTTCTCGCCCTCTGCCGGCATGCGTCCCGGTCCGGACAGGCAGTCCAGGGCGAGCTGGCTGAGGCCGACCTGCCAGTACCGGTCGAACCTGACGGGGCGATGGCTCACGCTCAGGTCCCAAGGAGCAAGGAGCAGGACGTCTGCTCCTTCGGACACAGGCATCAGGCCGAGGTGCTTGGCGATACGCACGCTTACTGCGTCGTCAGGGGCCGTGTAGAGCATGAGCTGTCCGCCGACGGCGACCGGGGCAACAGTGCGGGCCGCGTACGACCCAGTGACGAGTACCTCGTAGTCCGCAACGTAGCCGTCGAGCTTGACCAGGCGGTCGATGACCGCCGGGATACCCATCGGCGCGATCATGCCGAGCGGGTGCGTGTGATGCATCAGGTCCAGGCTGCTTGCGCGAGTGCGGAGCAACTGTTGCCAGTCGACGTGCACGACGACCTTGCCGTCGCGTTCGATGAGCAGCTGGTCCTCAAGAGAGTCCAACAGCTTGGACACGTAGGGAACGCTCAGGCCAGCACTCTTGGCGAGGTCGGTGGCCCGGTACGGGGGCTTCACGTCCGCGAGCAGGCGCACGAGCCGGCCAGCTCGCGGCCCGGTCAGCATGGGCTTGCTGCTGGAAGGCCGGTGGCTGGCAGGGGCCCGCTCCGCGCCCTGCGTGTGGACGATGATGGCCGGCCGGGTGACACGCAAGGACACGTTGCCCGTCAGATCAAGGTAGTCGATCTCCCGGCGCCGCAGCTCTTCCTGTGTCCGCGGGCTGATCCATGGCGCGAACACCATCAGGCGCGTGTTGTGGTTCACCCGGCGCACCAACATGGCCGTCGAGGCGATGTGCCCGGCGGCATCCTTCGGAGTGATGCGGGTACGCACATCGACCAGGAGTTCGGTGAACATGCTGTCGTGTCGCGAGGCGAGACGGACGACCGCATCCCAGCCCGGATCCCCTGTGTGCGGCGCAGGCGCTTGCTCGGGCTGGACAGTGACCTCCCAGTCCTCACCGAGCATGTCCCGCAGTGCTGCGGTCCCCAGCTCGAGGACGGTGGCAGCTTCAGCAACGGTCGTAAGGTCGTCCACGCACCGATCCTGCCACGGCAAGTCAAGCAACTCCAAGAGAACTTGCCGATTTCCGAAAGTTTCCAACCTGTGGAAAGTTATCCATATCGGCAAGATTTCTTGGGTGTGTAGCTTTCCAACGTTTGGAAACATCCCGATACCAGCAACAAAACAAGGGCAGAGACCGTCTGTGCCGCCCGATGCCGGCCGCCAGCCATCGAGCTCTGGGAGCTCCCTGTCCCGGCTGCTGCCCCGTCACCCGGCCGTGTGGCGTTTCTGCGGCACCCTTGATGACGGGCGGCGGCGATGAGTGCGTTCTGCTCGGTCAGGCGTGGCCTGACCGTCTGCTGGCTCCACGACGACCCTTTGCGGCCTGCTGGCAGTCGTTGTAGATGTCGAAGGTCGCATCGGCCAGGTCTGGGAGGTCAGTCAGGTCGATGTTTCTCGGGTTTGCGGCGTAGCCGATCAGGCCCAACAGGCGGTGCACGATGTCGGCCTCTTGCTGCTGGCGCTGATAGTCGGGGTCGTGGAGTCCGTCGTCGACCAGGAGCGGGGGCGTCCTGCGGAAGCGCTCGTCCTCGTCTACGCACTCCCGCAGGGCTTTGGGCCACACGAGCGGTTCCTGCGGCGGTTCCTGCGGCGGCGCGTCCTTACCATGGCGGATGGCATGCATGATCTGGGCCTCGTGTGAGCCGTCCACCCGCTGTTGCAGGTTGTCGATGGCTGCCAGTTGCGCGGCCACGCGGCGGATCCGCGCAGCATTGTTCAGTGCCCACTGCCGTTCGGCTCGGCGGCTGCGGAGGCCGCGTGCGTACTCCACCCGCTCGCTCTGTGTGGCGGGCACGGTGCCGTCGGGGTGGGTATAGGCACGTCCGAGCTGGAGGTGCCGTCGCTCGGCTGCTTGGCGCCCGCTCAACTCCTGCCATTCAGCGATGCGTGCCCATGTGATCCGCTTTGTGCGCGCCAGGGTGGTGAGTTTCAGCTCGTCATGGTCCAGCTTCTCCCGGAGAATGCGGATGGCCAGTAGCGCGGCCAGGACCTCGGTTTCCGTGGCGTCAGGGTGCAAGAGCCCCTCGGCCCGCCGACAGATGCGGTCATAGTTGCGAGCAATGTCCACCAGGCGAGCCGGTGAACTGCTGTTGTAGGACGCGAGTCGGCGGGCGCCCGACGGCTTCTCAGTCAGCAAGGCCCAAGCACGAGCTCGGTTGTGCTCCTTGTCAGTGTTCTTACGGCCGCCGGAGTTTCCTGTCGTCCTCATGACGACACCTGGCGTCGTCCTTCAGACGACGTTCCCGGAACCTGCGTCGTCCTGGTCACGTCGAGGTCGCCTTCAGATACGGCCGGCTCCCCAGGCCCGCCATCCAAAGCAGCAGTCGTTTCCTGGCCGTGACGACGGCTCCTACGCGTCCAGACCGCCCGCAGCCCGCCAGCAGCAAGCACTGTTAGAGCGAACAGCACCGAAGCCACGTACTGGGCACTGACGTCATGAATGAGGGATGTGGACATCGTGGTATTGGCACACGTCAAACGTGCGCGCGACGCCTCCTAACGAAAGTCGCTGGTACACAGAGCGGCCCACCCAAACGGTTCCTCGAAGTGAACACCGGTGAGGTACACGCCTCCAGGCGGAACAGCTAGCAACGGAGGCATGACGCTCCGTCTGCTACGGAAGTGTGCCGGGCGTACGCCACACTCGTATGCGCTCTCGATGGACCTTCGACAAGCGCCACCTCGCGCCACCCACCATTAAGGGGTGATACGCCGCATACAGACTCAGCGAACTGCAAAAGGAATGTCGTCGTCCGGCTGCACACCAAGCCGTCCGGCCCCGTAACAGCCGCACCTATCAACTCTCCCAGCAGATATGGCCTGCCTGCGGGACACCATCACCAAACGCGGTGGACCGCACCTGGCCCAGCTCTGGCCGACGGGCGCCTCAGTCGGGAGTGTCGGCAGGTTCGGTGTCCGGATAACCACCCGTGCAGAGTGCGCGGCGGGGGGCCGGTGGGCCAGCAGTGCGGGCGCCGAGTACTCCCCTGGCGCGCAGTTCGGCCAGGTCCGGCAGGCGGACGCCCGGGAGGTCGTCCAGCAGATCGGCCTGGGCTGCGCCGATGGGCGCGGACCTTTCGGGGCCGGAGCCGAGGGTGCGGCGGGCGGTCACGTGATCATCGTACGGGCCCCCTGCCCTGCCGTGCACAACTCACTGAGCCTGGCTGTCCAACCAAGTCAAGGCCGCGTTCTTTGACCAATTTCCGCAACTGCGTCGCGCGCCTCGCGTGCTTAAGCGGCGCTGAAGTCGTGGGCGGGGCCGTCGCGCCACTCCACCCACTGCGGCTGGTCCAAGAGATCTTCGGCATTGGCGATGCCGGCGCGCTCGAGGAACACCACCAGGTCGTGGTCGCTGTAGGCGGTGCCGAGGATCTCATCGCGCCCGTGACGATGCACTGTGACTCTCCGGCCGCCGGTGAGCGAGGGCCGGTGCACGACAATCGGCACACTGGTCACACCTCCCAGCGTGCACCGCCAGGCACCGTGAGGCGAGTGAAGGGAGCCGGGCAGGGAGCCGGGCCTGGACACTCTGCATGGCCTCCCTGACCGCCGCCACCGCTCTGGTCGCCTTCCTGGCCTGGGTCACCCAGGCAGGTGCGCTATCTGAAGGAGCCGGTCCGGCAGCCCAGGAATACCGACCGTGCGGACAGGGCGCTGACCTGCCGTGGTCGGGTCCATGGTCGGGTGCCGACGGCACGTGGCCGGGCCGGTCGGGGCCGGAGGCGACTGCGGGCGGCACCCCCCATGGCGGGGGTGCCGCCCGCAGGGCGGTGTCGTCTCGTCAGCGGTCGCTCTGGGGCCATAGGCGGTGGTCGGGGCGTAGCCGTCGGCCAGCAACTCTTGTGCCTCCTCGCGGATGTCCCCGGCCACGGTCCGGCCGACCGCCACCGCGGCCTCGATGTCCGACAGTGCGACGACGTCCACGTAGTCGGCGTGGCCACCGGAGGTCACGCCCATGCCTGCCACCTTGCGCGCCTTGCGCTGGCGCGGGGTGAGGCTGGCGTAGTCATCCGCCGTAGCCGCCTCCGCCATCGAAGCTAGCCGGGGAGTGGTCTCGTCCGTCGTCATGCCCAGCCCAACGAGGCATCCGTGCGATAGGACGTGCAGCTTCTTTCCAGGCTGTGCAGACGCGCCTGGCGTCAGCCATATCCGCGTGGAACAAGGCGCAGGTGGGCCGGTCGGCTGGGTGGTGCTTCGGGCTGCGGGGCGCGTGCCCAGCCGTGGGCGTGCCCTACGTGGCATACCGCCTCAGTCGTTTGCCGTCCGTGACGGTTCTCGCGTCGGTCGCCCCTGGCTATCGAGCCGCTTGTCGATACTCTTCCATCCGTGACTTGGGCGTTTCGACTGAGGGTTCTGACATGAGCAGAGTGCTGGCTGTGTACAGCGAGAAGGGCGGCGTGGGCAAAAGCGCCCTGTCTGCGGGGCTAGTGGCAGCCGCACGCAAACGGAAGCTTCCTGTCATCGCCGGGGATCTCGACCCTCGGGGGACCTTTACGGCGGAGCTGGGCATTCCTGAGGATGAGGCGCCGGCGTTCACGATGAACGACCTGCTGGCGCTCGATCCGCAGGGAGAAACTGGCCTTGCTGCGGATGCGTTCGCTGAGGCAGGCAAGGCCTGGTCCGGGGTGCAGGTCATCGCCGCGGAGCGGGCTCTTGCCAACCGGGAGACCGACAACGTGGCTGTCGGCCTGGAGTTCCGTCTGCGCCTGGGTCTCAAGGGTGCTGTCGGTCCCGGGGCGGTCGGCATTCTGGACCTTCCGCCCCGGGCGGGCGGGAAGCTGGTCACGTCCGCTCTCGTTGCAGCCACGGACGTGCTCATCCCTGCGACGCTCGATGAGGACGGCCGGATCGGCGCGAAGGAGGCGCTGAGTACGATCAAGCTCGTCAAGGATCTGGGCATGAACCCTGACTTGAGGGTGGTCGGGATCATCCCGTCGATAGTGCCGGGCGGGCGCAGCACGCTGAAGGACGCCATAGGGGAGTACCTGGCGGACACGTACGGCTCGCTGTATCGACATGACCTGGCGATCCCTCGCCACTCGGTGCGCCAGCAGACGCGGTTCGCCTGTGTACCGATCACCGACGCGCCGGGCCGTGAGGCGCAGGCGCTCACCGACGCGTACGACCGGATTCTTACGGCATCGGGAGTGGAAGCGTGAGCGGCAACAAGTTGATCGCGGCAGGCAGCAGTCGACTGCGGAAGGCTGCAGACTCGTCTGTCGACCCTGCGGTCCCGGCCGAGCTGCAGAAGAACGTAACCGTCCCCACGGCGCAGCAGGCATCGGTTGATGGCTCTGGGGCCAGCGTCTTTGCTCGTGGCCGGGTGCTGAGCGCCGACGACATCAAAGGCACTCCCGAGGAGCAGCTGGCCTTTGTCACAGAGCGGCTGCACGAAATCGACCTCGCTGGCAAGCGCGCCGAGGACTTCACCGTCCTGAACAAGGCGGTGCTGCTGGAGGTAGCGCAGCAGCGGGAGCTGCACCGTGTAGCTGGGCACACCAACTTCGCTGTATGGGCCGCGGGCGTGCTCGACATCGAGCCGAAGTATGTCTTCGAGCTGCTGCAGGATGCGGCTCGCATTCGGGCGATTGGCGAGCTGGGGCCAGACCTCGCACAGCATCTGACCCGGGCGTCAGCCCGCAAGGTGATGGCTGACGTGATCGCCGGCCAAGGGCTGGAGGCCGCCCAGGTTGTGATGACCGAAGGCCTTGCTCAGGCCGCGCAGCAGGGCAAGAGGCGGCCTACGGCGTCGCTCCTCGCGTCGATTGCGAAGGAGCTGACCAAGCCCTCCATTCCCGAGCAGGAGACGAGGTCAGAAATTTCTGACCCGCCTGCCGAGCCGCCCGCGCCTGTCACGCCCGCTGCTGTGGCGGCCCTGGAGCGGGCAGTCTCATCGCTCAAGGAGCGGGTCTACTCGCCACTGGCGCCCGGGGCGGTACAGGCCGCTCTGGACGCGGACCCGGTATCCACGCAGAACCACTTGGAGCAGTTGGAGAAGGACGTGCGGCGCGTGATGAAGCGGCTGACTGCAGCCACGCGGGCAGCTGCCGCAGCGACCGAGCGCTCCGAGGCACCAGCAGGCTGAATCGAGAGGGGTCAGAAATTTCTGACCCACCGCTCCCGAACGACGAAAGGCCCGCATTCCACGCTGCGGAGCGTGGAGTACGGGCCTTTGCTCTACCTCTGTGTGGTCGGTCTGGCCCCAGGCGACACCCAAGGACAGCACTCATGCGTGGTCGTCGTCGTCCTTGCCCTTGGGGCGCAGGTCAGAGGCGAACCTGCCCAGTCGAGCCTCGACGGGGTGGGCGGTGATCCAGGCTTCGGCGCACGTCTTGTGTACGGGCTCTCCGTGGTGGGAGCGCATTGGTGTGGGGTGCTCGCACAGCACGCAGGGCAGGTCTCGGAAGCGGTCGAAGTGCCGGGCGTCCCGCCAGTCCAGGAGCTGGCAGGCAGTGGGGATGAGGCCCGGTTCCCACAACGGTTTCCTGCGGGAGCGACCCGCACTGTGTGCGCGGGCTTGTGCCGGGTGCGAGCTCATGCGGCGGGCAGGTGGGTGCCGGGGCGGCCGGCGCGGCGGCCGTTGACGGTGCTGGTGTGCGCGTCGGCGTGGGTGGCCAGGTAGGGGAACACCTCGGTACCGGTTTTGATCTTGTACATGGCGGTGTCGGCGGCGCGCAGGAGGCGGGTGATGTCTCCGCCGGGCAGGTCGGTGGCGCGGGCGATGCCGACTGACATGCCCAGATGCAGGATCTGCCCGTCGTGGGTGAGGGGCTGTTGCAACTGGTCACGCAGTGCGGTGATGTCCGACAGTGCTGTTGCCGTGGGCAGGACGGCGGCGACGGCGAATTCGTCGCCTCCGAGTCGGGCGGCCAGGGCCTGTCGTCGCGTGGTCCAGGTGGCGAGGCGCCGGCCGGTGGCGGCGATGACGGCGTCACCGGCGGCGTGGCCGTAGGTGTCGTTGATGACCTTGAAGCCGTTGCCGTCCAGCAGCATCACGTATACGCGGTCGCGGCGGCCGGTGCGGAGCAGGCGGTCGCCGTAGGCGGTCAGGTCGTCGCGGCCGGGCAGGCCGGAGAGGGGATCGCGGCGGGCGGCGTGCAGCTGGCGGCGTACGCGGACGTTGTCAGCGAGGACGGCCAGGGCGAGCGGGACGGCGGCCGCGGTGATGACGAGGGTGCGGGACCGCTGACGTAAGACGGCGGTTGCGGGCATGATGGGATCTCCGTTCTCGCCCATGCGGGCGGAATGAGGGAGGCGCACCCCGGGGCTTGCCGGCGCATGGGGTGCGCCTCTTCCTTGATGTGCTGCTGCGGTCGGCTGGGGCCTGCCGCATGCTGTGAGTACTTCCGTTCCGCGACTGACGGGGGGACGGAAGTGCCCGGGGCGTCCCCTGTGGCCGTCCCGGGCCTGTCAGAGCAGGGCGGTGACGGCGGCCGAAGCGAGGAGCGCGAGGGCTGTGAGGGTGCAGTCGACGGCGCGGCGCAGCCTCGTGTACTTGGCGACGGCGATGGTGGACAGGACGCGGATGCGGGCGGCGCGGGTGTCGCCGTCCATGCAGGCGTGGATGCCGGTTTCGTCCAGGCGTGCCCAGTAGGGGAAGGATGCGCGGTCGTGGCCGCCGATGCGGGGCCGGACGACCAGGAGCAGGAGCACGGCCGCCGTGCCGAGGGCGGTCACGGCGAGGGCGCCGAGTGTCTTGGTGGCCGTGGGTAAGTCGTGGTCGGCGAGTGTGGTCAGGCCGGCCAGGACCGCGCCGGCGAAGGCCAGCAGCAGGGAGGCCTTGCCGTCGGTGCGGGCGATCTCGCCCGCGACCGCGGTACAGGCCGCATCCAGATTCTTGTCCCTGGTGGTTGAGGTGGTCGGCGTGGTCATGCCGGGTGTCCTTCCATGGTCAGGCGGCCAGAGTGTGGGCGGGTGGGGTGATGTAGGTGGCAGGGTCCGCGGGCGTCCCGTCGTGGCACTCCAGGCAGGATCCAAGGGTGCGCAGCGGTAGGACGTGGTGATAGCGGCGCCGGCACTTCGGGCACGTGCTCCGCGCCGCCATCGCCTTGTCGAGCGCGGCTTCCTTGGCGAGCGTCATCGGCCGCACGGGCAAGGCCAGGTCGACTCGGTACAGGTAAGCGGCGCGGGTGCACGCGCGGTGTGGGCGCGTCGCGCAGGCCTTGCAGCGCAGGATCGCGACGGGCTCTTGTCCGCCGGGCCGGAGTCCCGCAGCGCGCAGCTGGCGGCGCGTGGCCAGCTGCGCGGCTGGTGCGGTGCCCCAGTCGTACTCCGGTAACCCGTGCGCGGCGCGCGGCTGCGCCGTGGTCCGTCGGCGCCGGGTGCGGATGGTCACCGCGGCTCCCAGGCGGGGGAGAGGCGTCGGGGACGCTGCGGGTAGCGGGGGCCGGGGCGCTGCGGGCGGGGTCGGCCGATCCGGCGGCGGGGGCGGGGGATGAGCACGGTGTGTCCTCCAGCAGGGTGATGGCGGGCAGTGCTGCGCCCCGCCGGTGGACGGTCCGCTGACGGGGCGTGGGGTGAGGCGGGGGGCCGGGCGGCCTGCCCCGGTCCTCGCCAGCGTGGGGAGGGTGAGGACCGGACAGGGCGGCGGGTCAGCGCTGAAGCGTGCCGGAATCGGTGGAGCACTGAGGTGGTTTCCCGGGCATGCTGGCCGGCAGGGGCGAGGCAGTGGGGAGGGCGTTCGTGGACTTCGTCTTCGTGTGCGGCTGGTGTGGTACCGAGTGCGTGGTGTGGGGTGAGCCCGTCGTCTCGTGGTGGGCCCAGAAGTACCGGGTGCCGGACGAGTTCGAGTGCTGGAACTGCGGTGGGGAGAGCACGAGCCCGCCTCCGCCCTGGACGCCGGCCGACTAACCGCCGTAGCCGGACCGGGGCTTACTGACCGCGGGCGTCGGCGAGGCCGGCAGCTTGGTCGAGCATGCGTAGCGGGATCCGGCCTGTGCCGTGGGCGTCGTTGAAGTCGGGCACGGATTCGATGTGGTCGCCGAAGCGGCGGCGGATGGCGTCCAGTACGACGGATGCGGCGTCGGCCTCCAGGCCGCGGTTGCCACCGGCCTCCTTACGGATCGCTCCGAGCAGGCAGACCGCGCCGGATTCGTCGGTCAGCGCCCCCGCGCACCACCCGTCGGCTTCCATCCGGGCCCGCGCCCGCTCGAGGAGAGCGGCGACCGGAGTGGCGGGGAGCTGCCGCGGCTGCGGCTGGAGTGTCGGTGTGAGTGGCACTGTGATGACGTCAGTGAGGTCGACGGGCTTGGTGTTGATGTGTGCGGTGCGCACTTCGTGTGCGACGGCGGCTTCGTCCAGCCGGACGGTCATGGCCGCCTCTACAGCGGCCAGCCGGGCGTCCAGGCTCAGGCCGTCGGCGGGCGTCGTCCGGGGATGCTGGTCGGCCTGGACGGCGGGCGCGGTGCGCAGTGAGGCGAGCATAGGAAGCTCCCGTCAGCCCAGCGACGCGAGGCCGACAAGAGCGGTCAGGAACGCCTCGATGGCGGGGGCGATGCCGGTGGAGGCGAGGCAGAACCCGAAGGCGGCGCACGCGAGGGCGGAGCCGATACCGACGGTGCGCTGGCGCAGCAGCACGGTCACGACGATGGCCAGGAGCAGCGCGGCAGACACGGAGACGATCACGGGGTGATTCCTTCCACGGGGCGGGACGGGATGGTGTAGGCCGGACGGATGCCGGGCGGGACGCCGTCGCCCCTGGCGGTGGGCTGGGGGCGACGGCGAGGGGGCGGGTCAGTCGTCAGCGGCGAGGGCAAAGTCGGCGCGCAGCTCGCGCAGAACGTCGTCCTGAACGTCCGGGGTGACCAGGACGTCGCGGGCCTTGCTGCCGTGGGCGGGGCCGACGATGCCGCGCTGTTCCAGGGCGTCCAGGAGACTCCCGGCGAGGGTGAAGCCGACCCGTAGCTTTCGCTGCACCATCGACTGCGAGCCGAACTGGCTGCTGATGACGAGGCTGGCGGCCTCCACCACGAGGGCGCCATTCACACCATCCGGGGCGGGGGCAGGCTGAGCTGCCTGCCCTTCCTGATCGGTGCCACTCGCGGCGCCGTGGTCGGCGGGTGCGTAGACGCCGTGGTCGACCTGACGCAGGCGGCCTTCGGCGACCAGATCGGACAGGGCGTTGCGGACACTTCCGGCGGCGGCGTCGACCCGGGCGCGGATCTCCTTGGCGGTCATCTGCCGGTCGACTGCTGCCAGCACCTTGTCCTTGACCGTGGTCTTCGGCTTCTTCTGTGTGGGCAGCAGCGGCAGGGAGAACGACCCGACGTCGCTGAATCCTGGGGTGCTGCTGTGGCCCTGGTCGTCGTCCTTGCCGGTGGGCGGCGGCATGGTCCAGTCGTGCCACAGGCCCAGCTCGGTCAGGGCGTCGATCTCCCGGTCGGTGAGGCAGTTGATGGAGCCGTCCGCGGGGAAAATGTCGCCGAGGCCGTCAGGGCTGCCGTCCTTGGGCAGGTGGACGTACAGGGTGCGCATCATGGTCGCCGCGGAGCCGGTGACGGTGTGGCCGACCCCTTGTGTCGTCTCGCCGGGCGCGTCGTCGAGGACGCCGTGCATGCGGTCCATCAGCGAGGTGGAGGCGTTGAACCGGTCAGGGATGTCGGCCAGGTCGACGTCTCCGGCGAGTCCTCCGGTGGCCTGCCGGGCGGCGATACCGCCAGAGGACGCTGCGATGCGCAGCACCACGCCGATACCCCCCTGCACCTGGTCCCGCAGGGAGGCTTCGCCACCGAGCTTGGACAGGTTGAGGGACTGGCCGGCGAAAACGACGCCGATGCCAAACTTGCGGCCCTCGCGGGCGAGGACGTCGGTCATGTGGGCGATCTCGTCACCCAGCGCCTCATCGCCGACGAGACTGTTGAATTCGTCGAGGACCAGGACCAGGCCGGGGTAGGGGGAGTGGGCGGAGAAGTCGTGGCCGACTTCGGCGTTGATCTGGCCCCGGATGTCCATCAGGGCGATGGCGGCCTTGAGCATCCACCAGGTGAAGACCGGGCCCGCGCTCTGGCGGTCGATGTGCCGTCCGACGGCACTCATCTGCGCATCCGGGCGGGCGGAGGTCACCCAGTTCGTCAGGCCGGCCAGGGCCCACGCCGCGCACATCAGCGCCAGCGCCACGGTCTTGCCGGAGCCGGTGACGCCGACGAGGAAGCCGTGCAGGGTGCCGGCCGCGGACTGCATGTGCACCTTGGCATCGGATCCGTCGTGGGCGGTGCCGATGGTGTAACGGCCGTAGGCATCCAGGGTGAGCAGTTCCCGGGTGGCGCGGCGTGCCCCCTTCAGCGGCGCCGTCTCGTACAAGGTCACCAGGGCCTCGCGGCCGCGGGACTCGGCGACCAGGCGCAGTTCCTCGGGCTCCACGCCGAACGCGGAGCAGAGCTGGCCGTGGTTGATGCGGGCGACCTCGCCCGCGTCGACCTGGGCGAGGACCATGCCCCGGGCGGGGAGGTCACCGCGGGCGGGCAGCTGCTCGACGCGGACGATTTCGCTGCCGGGGATGGCGCCGCCCGGGCGGGCCACCTTGGCCGCCCACATCTCCTCGATGCTGCCGCCGCCGCGGCGGGCGGTGGGGGCGACGGTGAGGCGCATGCGGCCCGGGCCGGTGCCCGGGATCTCGTCCAGGCCGGCGCAGCCGACGGGGTAGCCGAAGCAGGCGGCGACGTCGACCAGGTCGATGCGCGGCACGGGCTTGCCAGCCGGGGCCACGACGTGGGCGGTGAAGTCGGGGTGTGCGGCGTCGATGGTCTGCTCGATGTTCTCCAGCCAAATGCCGGGGGCGACTTCGGCGGTGTCCCACATCTGCATGACCAGGCCGGCAAAGCCGGGCGGGTAGGCAGCGGTGATGGTGGCGGGCGGGGTCCAGGTGGAGCGGGTGATGGGCAGGGCGGTTGCCATGAGGCCGCCCCATGCCAGTGCGGCGACCGGTTCCCACCAGGAGTGGCCGGGCACGATCGCGGCGGCCGCGTAGACGGCGCCGCCGGTGACCGGTCCCAGGACGCGCTGGGCGGTGCGGATCGTGCGACGGAAGTCGCGGGTCTTGACCTTGCGGTAGAGCCACCACACGCAGCCGCCGCTGATCGCGGCGGCGGTGGCGTGGGCGGGCAGCAGCTCCATCGAGGGGACGTAGGTGAGGGCGGCGGCGGATGCCCCGTAGGCGGCCATCTCTGCCTTGGCGCGGGTGGGCAGCGTGCTCATGGAGTGAGGGGTCCTTCCGTGCGGTGGCTGGGGGCCGCTGGTCGTGCTGGGCGCGGTACCGCCCGTAGGGGCGGTGCGGCGTCCGGCGTGGCCAGTGGGCGGAATGGAGGTGGGGCCGCACCCGGTGGTCGGGGGCAGCCCCACGGTGGTGGTGTGCCGGGCGGTTACTGCGGCCGGTAGAAGCCGGGCTTGGCCTGGCGTGCCTTGGAGGCGGTGACGGCGGCGTGGACGCCGCCGTACTCGGCCTGGTGCTCGGTGCGGAGGTGGCCGGCGGCCTGGTGCATGGAGTCGGCGGCGCCGCTCAGGCGGCGGGCTCCTCCGACCACCCGGCCGAAGGAGGTGGCCACCTCGTTGATGGCGGCGACGTGCCGGGCATCGACTTGGGCGGCGGCGCTCAGGTCGGCCACGGTGACGGCGGCGTTCGCGTTGGCGCGCATGCGCTGGGCGACGCGTTCGGCGTGTTCCATGAGCTGCGCGGCGGCACGCTGCAGCGCGGTCAGCTTCGTGTGGATGGCGGTGTAGCCGTTGGCGTCTCCGTCCGCGCTGACGGCGGGGGCAATCTCTCCCACGGGCGGTCCTCTCAGTTTTCGTTGTGGATGCGGGCGCTGGGCGCGGCGAGGCCGGCGTCGACGGTCGCGGCCTGGGTCGGCCGGTAGTCCCGGGCCATCGCCGTTTCCTCCGCTTCGGCGGTCTCGGCGGCGGCCAGTGCGGCACGGGCCATCCGTTCGGCGTGTACGACGAGTTCGCCGACGCTCTCCATCAGCACGGACAGGGCGCGGGTGGTGCGCTTGCCGCTCACGTTGTGGGTGGTCGCCAGGTCGGCGGCCATCGTCTCCAGGTCGCTCAGCAGGCGGCGGGCCTGGCGGGCGAGCTGGGCGCAGTCGTCGTACGTCTCCATCCCGGCCGTGGTCAGCAGGGTCAGGGCCTTGAGCGCGTCGTCCAGGGTGATGTCGGTGGTGTGTTGGGCGGCCATGCCTCCCGGCGCCGGTACCGAGGCGGTGACCGGTGCCGGTGCGGTGGCCGTCCTCCTTGCGGGTGCGGGCATGGGGATGGGGTCCTTTCTGCGGGTGGTGCCGGGGCGCTGCCCGGCCGGTCGCTGCGGGGCGCGGGGCAGGGTGGGCTGGCTCTGGGCGGGCAGCGCCTTGGGGGCGGGGCCGATCGCGTCGGGCTGCCACCGCTTGGCGTGGGCGCCGGGCGGGTCCACCTGCTCAACGGTGATCGTGACGGCGGGGCCGGTGTCGGCGTCGAATGGTGAGGACCGCGGCCCGTATCCGCCGGGCGTAGGACCGGTCCCGTCTGGGTCGGGGGCGCCCGGGTCGGACGATGGCCCCGGGTTGGTGGTGCGGTCCGTACTCCCGCGTTTGTGGGACGTGGACGGGTTCGGCTTGGGACGTGGTCCGCCGTCGGTCGTCCAGCGTTCGCGCCGCTTCTTCCACCGGTCGTTCACGGCGTCGAAGACGGCCTCGCGGAAACCGGTCCGGTCACCGGGTGGTGTCCAGCCGTCGTTGCCGGTGCTGCGGCCCTTGGTGTCTGCTTTCCCGCCCGCGCCCGTGGTGGGGGCTTCGGTGCGGCGCTTGCGCCACCGGTCTTCGAGCCGGTCGCCGGCCTTCTCCCAGAACGTCGGCCCAGGCTTGCTCGCCTTGACGGCCTTGCGAAGCGCGGCTTTGGTGTCCGTCGCGCCGGATCCGCCCTTCCTGCCCTTGCTGCCGGAGTCCTTCTCACCCTTGTCCGGGCCGGTGCCGTCGGGCTTCTTCTTGCCCTTGCCCCACCAGTCCGCGACGGCCTGGCGGGCGGAGCGGCGTCCGCTCCCGCCCGTGCCCGCACTCCCGCGACTGCTGCCCGCACCGGCGGGGCCCCGGGTGCCGGATCCGCCGGAGCTCCCGGGGCCGTCCTTTCGGCGGGAGCCACCTTCGTTTCGGCTGCCCCCGCCGCTGTTTCGGTCCCGCAGGGAGCCGTTTCGATCCGAGCCAGGGCCGTTTCGGCGGCCGTTTCGGCGGACGCCTGGCCCGGTGCCCGCATGGCCATCGCTCCGGCCGGGCCCGGGAGTGAGCGGGCCGCCGGGCCCCGCCCCGGAACGGTGCTGCGTGGAGCCGTTGTGCAGCCCTGTGCGGACCGTTCCGGCCCTGCCCGGGCCGATGCCGCCTGCGCCCCGTCCCGGGCCGCCAGGGCCACGTCCGAGGGCGCTGCGGCCGTAGTCGTGGCTGGAGGGGACACGGCGGGCGCGGGAGTGTTCGCGGTCGGCCTCCGCGTGGTGCCGGGTGGCGTCCGCGGTCGCCTTCGCGGCCAGCAGTTCCAGCTCCCGCTGGTGCGCTGCCGCTTCCGCCCGGCGCGGCCCGGATTCCTGGATCCAGGTCTGCAGTCCCTCGAACGCGGCGAGAGCGATAGCGAGGATGGCGGCCAGGGACAGCGCGCCGGTGCGCGGCGGTCCGGCGTCGCCGGGGGCTTGCGGCTCGCTCAGCCCGTCGCTGCGCAGCGCCGCCGGCACAACATCGGGCGGGGGCGGTGCGTGCGGCACGACGGGTGCGTCAAAGGCACTGATTCGAACAACGCCGTCCCCGGCAGCAGGCTGCTCCTGGTCGCCGTCGAGGGTCGGCGGCGGGGGGACGGGCGGGGGTGGTGGGGAGCCGATCCGGGGCATCTGGAGCACGTTGTCCGGGCTGTCGTCGTCGGCCACGCGCCCTCCTCTCCTGGTGACTGCCGGTGAGGGAAGGGGGCCGCCTCGCACGCGTACGCGTACGCGTGGTTGGGACCCCCGTCAACCCCCATTTCGGCGGTGATGATGATGACGATGACGATTACTGGCAGTGATCCCGGTAGAGCCGTTCCAGCTCGGCCGACAGGGCGTTGAAGGTGGCGTGGTCGCCGGTCCGCTTGACCTTCTGCAGGGCGGAGACCTTCACCAGGTCGAGCCAGGCCCGGAAGAAGGCTTCCGGGCCTTTCTCGCCTGCCGCGCCGGCCTGTTCGAACCGGGCCTTCCAGTGGGCCGCCTTGCGCGGGGACATCGGAACGGGCATCAGGCGCCCCGCTGCTGCTTGCCGAAGTAGTCGCCCAGCAGCTTCGGCGCGCCCGCCTGTCCGTCGTCGCTGTCAGCGGGGGCGAGTCGCTGGAGTGTGGCCTGCGCGCTGTTGTGTGCGGCCGCGCCGAGCTGCTGCTTGCGCTGCGCCTTGCGCAGGGCCTTGTCCTCGCGGCGCTTGAGGACAACCTCGGGCTGGGTCTCCTCGTAGGCGGCGACGGTGCCGTTGATGGCTTTGGCGGCCTGCCGCATGGCCTTCGCCGCGTCCCGCAGCGGCTTGACCCGCTTGCGGGCCCGGGCCGCAGCCGAGATCCCCCAGGGCAGGTCACCGTCCAGGCGGCGGGCCTTGAGGTCGGCCTGGATGGCGTCGGCGAGAGCGTCGTAGGTCTGTGCGTCGGTCAGCAGGGAGCCGCGGTGCTGGGCCTGCCAGCCCTCGCGCTGCCCGGGCAGCGCCAGTGCCTGCACACCGGTCGTGACCCGGGTGGCGATGTCCTTGCTCATCAGGATTTCTCCTCGGGGTGGTGGGGTGATCCGGATCGGTGGGAAGCTGCGGGTTGGCGTCTCGGCGCCTTCGCCGTGTCCCCGAGCTGTCGTCAGCAGTTCGGGGGCCGGCGGAACCGTCGGACAGTCCGTCGTGCGGTGGTCAGGGGCAGTAGCCCTGGTGGAGCAGTTCGGCCGCTTCCTGGCGGTACTCGGACGCCGTTGCGGGCGAGGAGACGGCCAGTTCGTGCTGGATGTCGGCCAGCGGCAGCCGCTCGGCGACACCGTCGGCGGCGAAGAGGATCATCCGCGCGACCCTGCGGACCGCGCGCTCGCGCGGCTTGAGCCGTGCGACGTCCTCGGCTTCGACCGCGCGTCGCTCGATTTCGGCAGCGGCCAGACGCGTTTCGGCGGCGCGGTACTCGGTTTCGGCTTCGCGCTCCCGGGCGGCCTGCGTGTTGGCGCGGGCGGTGGCCGCGCGCTCTTCTTCCTCTGCCGCCAGGCGGTCGGCTTCGGCAGCGGCGCGGCGCGTTTCGGCAGCGGCCCGCTCCGTTTCGGCAGCGTGCCGGTCGGCTTCGGCAGCGGCCGCGCGGGCTTCGGCGATGGCCTGTGTTTCGACTGCCTGTGCCTCCGCCGCGGCCGCCTGGTCGGCCTCCGCCGCCGCCTTCCGCTTCTCGGCAGCCTGACGTTCCAGCTCGGCCGCGCGGGCGTCGGCAGCAGCCTGCGCCTCGCGCTCCTGGGCTTCCTTGCGCTGCGCCTCGGCCTCACGGGCGCGGGCCTCAGCGACCAGCGCCGTCTCCAGGGCTTGTTCCTCCAGCTCAGCGGCCCGCTCAGCAGCGGTGGCCTGGGCGCGGGCGTGGGCTCGGGCCTGGGCGGTCTGGCCTTCCACCCGGGCGCGGACGGCCTCCAGCTCGCCGTCGGCCTCCAGCCGGTCGGCCTCAGCCTTCTTCTGGGCGAGCTCCCGGCGCGTCTCGGCGTCCAGGCGCCGGCGCTCGGCTTCCTCCGCCCGCTTCTCCGCTTCGCGTTCCTGCTGCTCGGGCAGCGCGAGGGCTTCGGAGACGGTGTAGCCGTAGGCGGCCATCGTCATCGGCAGCCGCTCATCGTCGGTCGCCTTGCCCAGGTCGCCGTTGTACTTGCGCTTGAGCCACTGCTCGTAGGCGATGAGGTCCTGCTGGCGCCGGACCATCTCCTCGTAGGAGGCGACCGCGTACAGCCGCATCCGGCGGTAGAAGCGCGGCGTGTCGAGCGGGGCGAGGATCCAGCGGTGCAGCGGGATGCGGTCGACCGCTGTACCGGCCTCCAGCCTGGCCTTTTGGATGATCAGGCGGCGGGCGGCCTCCACACCGATCACGAACAGGACGGGCATGACGCCGTGGCTGGCTGCCTTGACCGGGTCGTCACCGATGTGGCCCTGTGAGCTGGCGTTGAACCACACGGTGGCGGCGGTCATGCCGTGCGCGGCCATGCGCAGCAGCGGCCACGGGGTGTCCTTGCGGATCAGGTACAGGTCCAGCGCGAGGAACGCGATGATCGACGCGTCCACGCCGACCGGGAACCAGGGCGCCAGGTCCTCACTGAACCCCCAGGCCAAAGCAACTTTGGCGAGGGTGCTGTAGGACATGGCGAAGCCGATGACGCCGACGAGCGTGCCACCGATCGCGGCGGCCACCGACAGGGCAGTCATCAGCCGGTCACGCCGGGGCTTGATCGGCTTCCACTTCGGTGCTCCCGAAACGCTGCCCGCCGCTCCCGAAACAGGGGCGGGCGGCTCCGAAACGGCGGTCGGCGGTGCCGAAACGGGGGCGTCGAGAGGCGCCGTCTGCGGCGTCTCAGTGATCGTCACGGAGGCCTCCAAAATGAGGTTGGACGGGGGTGGACGAAACGGTGAGGGCCGCTCCCGAAACGGAAGCGGGTGGAGCCGAAACGGGCGTCGGCGGAGCCGAAATAAGGGCGCCCGCACCGACGGCCAAGGTGTGCAGCGGTCGGTGCGGGCGGGATCGGGCAGCCGTCAGGCCGTCAACGCTCCAGCTGGTGCTTGAGCCGCTGCAGGTCGGCGGTGGACATACCGGCCACAGCGCGGCGGACCGCGTCCTCACCACCGGAGGCGGCGGCGTCTATCACCGTGCGGGTCTGGGTGCTGGTGGCGGCGGCGCGGGCGGCCTGGGCGGTGATCTGCGACAGGGCGGCGGCGAAGTCGTCGAGGTTGCGCATGAGGTGGTTCCCCTCCTTCTTGTGTGTGGTCCGGGCTGTCCGGCTCCCCTGGACCGCGCACGGCCCCCGTCTGCGGGAGGCGGGGGCCGTGCGGGTCAGGCAACCGACAGAGGTGGCGATGTCGGCTGAGCGGGGGTGGCTCAGCGGGTGCGCTTGCGCTGTCGTGCGAGGTAGGCGTCTTGCAGCCGCTCGAACGCCGACCACAGCCGTGTGGCCTCGGGGCACCGGACGCGGTCGGTGCAGTGGGTGCAGTCGGTGGTGTGCGCTTGGTGGGCGCGGGCGGCTGCCTGGTAGCGCCGGTACAGATCGTCAGGCACGAGTCCGTCTCTCTTGGTGCTGGCGGTTGGGGTGAAGGTCGGCGACGTGGTGCCCGGCCTCCCAGGCCGCAGCGGCCGCCACCGCGGCGGCGGCCAGCAGCAGGCGGGCGAGGGGATGGCCGGGGCCCACGATGAGGGCGGCCCGGGCAGCGCGCTGTTGTGCTGCCCGGGCCGCGTGTATGAGACGGGATGTCACCGTCCGATGGCGCGGCAGACGTCGCACGTCCAGGCGGTGGCCGGCGCCTGCCGGGCGCCGGTGACGCCGAACCAGCCGCCGCAGGTGTCGCACTGCCACTTGCCGGACGCTGTGGCCGGGGCCGGCGCGGGGGCCGACGACGCGGGCGGGCAGGTGCTCGGGTCGCACGACCAGCGCCCGCACAGCGGGCAGGCGTCGTCAGCCATGACCGGCTGGTGCAGGGTGAGCACCGGCTGACGCTCATAGCCGGGCATCATTTCCTGCAGCGTGCGGCGGGCCCGACGGCCGTCCGGGATCCGGGCGTCGGCCTCGAGCACCATGCGCGCCAGGAGCACGCCGAGCTGACGGTGCGCGACGATGGGGCAGGGGCCGGTGTGCCAGTTGCCGCACTGTCCGCACGCGTACTCCGGGTTGGCCGCGGCCTCTGTCGTGCGGGCTGCGGGTCGTGTCATGATCGCTGTGGTCAAGGGGATCTCCTATGCGTTCCGTTGACCGGACAGCCCCGGAACTCTCACCTTCCGGGGCTGTCACCGTGACTGGCCGGATGGCCAGCCACGGCCCCTCTCCCACCCCTGACGCTCTGGTGGGTGGGAGAGGGACCGTGGCGGGCCGTCAGGCGGCGGGCGCGTAGGCGGTCCTGGCCGGTCGGATCAGGTAGTCCGACGTCGTCCACACCGAGCCGACCGCGAAGGGCTGGCCGTCCGGGCGCAGGGTGTCGCGGACGATGACGGCCCAGCGGGCGCTGTCACGGCGCAGCAGCTGCGCCGCGTCGGCGGGGTCGGTGACCAGGGCCAGGACCTCGAAGCGGCCGTCCACGTTCTGGTAGATCGCGCCGGGGCGTCGCGGGCCGATCTGGTCGGCGATGTCGGCGAGGCAGTGCGGGTGCGGGCGGCCCGTGGTGGGCGTGCCCTTGCGGCCGTCGTGCTCGTGAGGAGCGGCGGTGTGCAGGGGTGCGATGCTGGGCATGTGGGTCGTCCTCTCCGAAAGGGTGACCTGCGACAGCGAATCCCCAGGGATGTCGCCCCTGGGGATTCGTTCTTCGTTCCTCCCTGGCTGGGGAGCTGACTGCTTGTACGAGCAGCCAAGGCCCTGGCCACCCCCTATCAACAGGGGTGGCCAGGGCCTTGGTCGTTCGTCCGGAGGAGGTCAGCTCACGCGGCGCTGGGGGTGCAGGGTCTTGAGCGGGACCGGCGGTGCACCCAGCGGCGCGTCACCGTTGGGCAGCTGCGCGCGGCGGGTGTCAGCGTCGCGGACCGCAGACTCGGTCGCCGCCCACTGCTCCTTGCGCAGCATCCACTTGGGCTGGCCGTCGCCGGGCTGGGCAACCGTGGTCGTCTGCTTCTGCGCGGCGATCTGACTGACGGCCGGGGCGGGCGCGACCTTCGGCTTGCGCCGCACGGTGGTCTTACGGCGGTGAGCAGTCTCTGCATGACCGTCCACCAAACGCTCCTCCCACTTCGTGACTCGGACGTTGACCGTGACCAGGCGGTTGCTGCCCTGGCAGCGGACGGCCGCGCCCTTGCCTGCCCGGCCAGTGTCGTGCGGCACGAGTTTGGGCCTCCTGGCCTGGATACCGGTGATCGGCACCCACGTCGTGCAGTCGGGGCAGACCAGCGACGCACAGGCGGGGCGCAGGTCGTACTGGTGGGGCCGGAGGGTGGAAAGGGCCAGCGCCGGGCGGCCGTTGACGTTGCGGGAGCGGGTCCGGCTCCGGCGGGGACGGGCAGTGCGCTCAAGGCTCGAACCAGACATGTGAACTCCTCACAGACGGAGCGGCAGAAGGCGCGGGTCGCGATGCTCTCTCCGCCCTCCAGGCCGCACGGGCACAAGGCCGGCGTCCCGCAGGACAGACAGCGCACAGCGCTGCGACGTGCACACAGTCATCGCGGCCGTCAGGCTCCGGGGGAGTTTGATGGAGCTCTCAACCCCGGCCACCCCGAAAGGCGGACGACTACTGCGGTAGTGCTTGGGCGTAACCCCTGCTCAGCAGAGCGTTAGGGCTATCGCTATCGCCTAGTAGAGACCACGTCGGGCCGTCGAGTCAATAGCGATAGCTCTATTCGGGTTGATCGGTTGTGTTCGCACATCACCGACTGATAGAGCTAGCCCTAGAATCAGATCCGCGCAGCACTCTGAAAGGTGGCTCCGATGCCCGTCTCGTATCGCGACATCGCCGCTGACCTGCGACAGCAGATCAGCGAGGGGCGATACATGCCGGGCGACAAACTGCCGATGCTCACCGAACTCCAAGCCCAGTACGGCGCCGGCTACCAGACCGTGCGAAGCGCCATCTCGCTCCTGGAGCAAGAAGGACTCGTCGTCGCGGTGCGTCGCAGAGGGACTATCGTGCGAGAGCGCCCTGAGAAGCGGCGCATTACCCGATCCCGTCAAGTCTTCCGCGACAAGATCGGCTACTACTTCGACCCCACTGCCCAACCGTGGGTGGCTCTGGAGCCTCCCACCCTGCGATGGGGTGTCGTGCCGGTCGATCTCGCTACCCTCATGGGACTCGCCACCGGATCCGAAGTCCTCGTTCGTGACCGCGTAATGGGTGACCCCGAAACCCGGAAGCCGAAGCAGCTGGCCACCAGCTACCTCCCGGCCGACCTCGCTCGGGGAACTCGACTCGCAGAAGTCGACACCGGGCCGGGGGGCATCTACGACCGCTTGGAGGAGATGGGCCACCGCCCGCTCCGCTGGAGCGAAGGCGTCTCCGCCCGCATGCCCTCGCCCGAAGAGGCGGAGGCCCTGGATCTGCCGGCCGACGTCGGCGTCCCACTCCTGCGCGTCGTGCGAATCACGACTTCCCCCAACGGCGACGTCGTCGAGCTGAACGACACCAGGATGAGCGCCGAAGAGTTTGAGATCGGTTACTCCATCCGACGCCACGCAAGTGCTCGACTCGCTGATGAGGACGGAGACGGCGACGACGACCACTGACTGCACCTCACGCCTGGCTGCTGATCTGGTGAGGGCCATCACACTCGGACCGGACGGGGTGAACCATCACAGGGGCTTGTCGAAGCTCGTACGCACCGCTATTCACGCGTTTTCAACATCCGCGTATACATGCGATTTGCAGCCCGAGCCCTAGGCTCGCGGCCATGACGATGGCGGAGGGGCACAGGGTGGCGAAGCAGCGCGCAGGGTGGAGGCCAGACCGGTTGCGAGAACAGCGCGAGGCCCACGGCCTGACCCTGGAGAAGGCCGGAGAACGTCTGCGGGAAGTGGCCGAGCAAGCCAAGCTCAAGGGCATCCCAGCTGCAAATCCCCAGACTTTATGGCAGCACGAGCAGGGCGAGGTCTACCCGGGCCCGCACTACCGGCGCGCATACTGCCTGCTCTACCGCGCGACCGAGCCGGATCTCGGCTTCCGGACTGCCCTGCCGGGCGAAGAGACGTCGTTCAAGCTGACGCCGATGGACGACCGTCTCAACGGCGCGCACGTCCTGGCCGTCGAACGGGCGATTCACCGCATCTCGCCGGGCACCGAGGACGCTGGCCACTTCGCTCTCCAGCAGCGCATCATCGACGCGTGGAAGCGCCGGCACACCGGCGGCGACCCGCACCGTCCAGTCCTGATCCTGGTGGGCGGATTCGCAGGCAGCGGAAAGACCGAGCTCGCTCGCTTCTTCGTCCAGCTCACCGGTTGGCCTCTGCTCGATAAGGACCCGCTCACCCGGCCGCTCGTGGAACGGCTCCTGGTGGCGCTGGGAGGCGATCCGAACGACCGGCACACAGAGCTCTACAGGGAGCGTGTCCGGTCGGTCGAGTACGACTGCCTCATGCAGTCGGCCATGGCCAACATCAAGTGCGGAATCAGTACCGTGCTTTCGGCGCCGTTCATCTCGGAAATGACCGACCCGAACTGGATGCAGCGCCTGTCCAACCGGGCCGCGTCCATGGGCGTCGACATCTTCCCGGTGTGGGTGCGCTGCGATGAGGAATCGATGCGGGAGTACATCACCTTCCGCTCCGCAGCCCGGGACGCGTGGAAGCTCGCCCGGTGGGACGAGTACATGGCGACCATCGACCTGGAGCTGCGCCCGGCGGTGCCGCACCTGGTCGTGGACAACAGATTGGGGACCGCGGTGACGCTCGCGGACCAGGCCCGTCAGGCGATGGGGACGGTTTACGCGTGATCGGACGTCAGGGCGTGATTCTGTACGGCCCGCCGGCAGCGGGCAAAGATACCGTCACCACGGCACTTACCGAGCTGCGCCCGCAATACCACCAGTTCGAGCGGCTCAAGGTCGGGTCTGGTAAGTCAACCGGCTACCGGATGGGTACGGCGGAGCAGCTGCGCGAGCTGGAGGCCGCGGGCGGCGTCGTCTACGCGAACAGCCGCTACGGCAACACCTACGTCATCGACCGGCCCGGCGTCGACGCGGCCTTCGCGGCCGGGGTGCCGGTCGTGCACCTCGGGCAAGTCGACGGCATCAAGGCCTTGATCGGCGGCTACCAGGCGGACTGGACGGTGGTGCTGCTGTGGTGTCCGCGTGAGGTGACCGCGCAGCGATCCGGGCGACGCGGCGACGCCGACACTCCGGCGCGCCTGGCGGCGTGGGACGCGACCGGGAAGGACTTGGACGCACACCCGGACATGGTCTGGGACCTGACCGTGGACACCACGGTGGCGGCACCGCAGGACGCGGCGCGGCTCATCGACCATCTGCTGATGCGGCGGGCGGGAGCGGCGACGGCATGAGCGCGGGCTACGGCTGGGCGAGTCGGTCCAGCGCGTCGGCGAGCGTGAGCTCGCTGTCGTCCTTGGCGTCGTTCCACCGTGCCAGCGTGGTCGCGGCCGCGCGCAGCATCTCCGGTGGGAGGCTGGCAGCCGCGAGTGTGTCGGCAGCTTCCTCCAGTTCCGGGCCCCAGCGCCAGGCGCGGGCCGCGGCTTTGGCGATGTACTGCGGCTCGGAGAGGTACGAGTCAGTGCGCCGGGAGGCGACCTCGATGAGCTCCTGGTCGACGCCGTGCTCGCGCGCCATGCCGACCGCGAGCGCCACCAAGACCCGCGACGTCTTCTGGAAGCTGGCGTACGCCAGCTTCAGCGCGGATGCTTTCCCGACTTCCGTTCCCAGCACCGCCGTGCGAACGGCGGTGCCCGCGAATAGCACCTCGAGGCGCTCAGTCGCGTCGGCCGGGCCGGACAGGTACAAGGTCGGCGCCTTGCCACCGACCGGCGGGGAGCCGACAACACCACCGTCCACGATGGTCGCGTTGGGTTCGAGCAGCGCGGCGATTCGCTTCGTTCGCTCGGGGTTGATGGCGTTCGCCTCCACGTACACCCCGGCAAAATGGTGCCCGGCGACGTCGCGGGCCAGGTCCTCGGCAGCGGCCGGAGGACAGAGGCTGATGACGATGTCGCTGCGGTCCAGCAGCTCGGCAAGCGTGGTCACGGGCGTCAGGCCGAACCGGGTGGCGCGCTCTGCTGACGCGGGGCTGCGCCCGACCTCGCACCACAGGACCGCGGAGGCGTTCCTCGCGGCGCAGGCTGCGACGGCGGCGCCCATGCTGCCGGGGTGAAGGATGCCGACAATCGGCTGGTCCACGGTGCTACTCCGTCTCTGCGAGCAGGATGGTGATGGCATCGGTGACGTCGTCGACGACGTGGTACGCGGCGGGGAGTCCGTCGGGCCAGGGGCGTCCACGCAGCCAGATGGTGCGCAGGCCGGCCTGGTGACCGCCGCCGATGTCTCCGGTCGGGTTGTCGCCGACCATCCAACCGCCGTCCGCGAGGCTGACGCCGCACCGGGTGGCCCCGAGTTCGAAAAGGCGCCGGTCCGGCTTGCGGATCTCCAAGTCGCCCGAGGCTGCGACGCCGTCGACCAGGGAGGCGAGGCCTGTCCCGGCGAGTTTGGCGCGCTGGATGTCGCCAGCTCCGTTGGTGATGACGCCGATCGCCCATCCGGCCGCGCGCAGGCGAGCCAGGCCCTCAAGGACCTCGGCACGACAGGTGACGGCGGCCACCATGAGGTCGATGTACCCCCGCCAGAGCTCCGCAGCAGACGGTTCCAGGTCGAAGACTTCGCACAGGCGGAAGAAGTCGACAGCGTTGGCCCGGTCTGCAAGCTCGGAAATCAGCCAGGCTTCAGCCTCAGGCCCCAAGCCGTACCTGTGGCACAGATCGGCTACGGCGCCGCCGTAGGCCAGCTGACGGTCGACCAGCGTGCCGTCAAGGTCAAATAGAACGAGGCGCATGACGCCGACACTAACCCGGCGGATCTTCCGGAAACTCGACACCAACTCCCTGTTTCAAATCAAGACTTGTGTATAGTTTTGGATCACGTGAGGAGAGGGGGACCGGTGTCCGACCTGTTTGATGCGGTCGACGCTCTTGCTGCCCGACCTGAGCTTCTACCGCCACCGGAGGTTCGCGCACGCCTGCGCAAGGCTGACGGTTTGACTCAGCAAGAGGTGGCAGAGGTCTTCGGCGTCACCCGTGCCGCGTTCAACCGATGGGAAGTCGGGGCCGCAAAGCCGCACCGACGCCGCCTAGAAGCGTACGCCCGGCTCCTGCGGCGATGGGCTGCAAAGCATCCCCAAGCGGCTGAAGGCTTCGAATTCGCGGAGGTCAGCTAACCATGTCCCGCCCCACCTACCCGCCGTAACGCGAAGCGGCCCCCGTCGCCACAACGGGAGCCGCTTCCAAGTCCGACTCAATCGAGCTTGCCAACCCTTGAGTCGTGATCCGGTGAGGTGACCTCGCCGGGGTGATACCCGCGGGCCTTGCAGCCCTCGTGGTCACCTCTACCCAGAGTATGCGCAACAGATAGCGCAACGCCACTACTCCGGGTTCCTGCTTAGGTCACATGCGCTGGTCACGGCTCCCCTAGCTGGGGAGATGACCCCCTTGCACAACCCACACCGCCCACAGTCGCTCGACGACTTCGGCGCCAGCTTCCTCGAGCGCGGCTGGGAGCCGCCTGAGGAAGTCGTGCTGCGCCGCGAGCTGGTACGCACGCCGGGCTTGCAGCCCGAGGACATCGGCGTCCTCGCGGAACTACTGCTTCGTGACCCTCGCCTGCCGTCGACCATGGAGGCCATCCGCCGGGACCTCCAGGCGCAGGGCTGGAAGATGGGCAAGGACCGCTACAACGCCATCCAGGCCCGCCTGACGAAGGCCGGCCACCTCGCCCGTGTCTCGGTCTACGACAACACCACCCAGCGCCCTACCTGGGTGACTCGGGTCTACCGGAACCCCGCGAACAACGAGCAGTACGTCGATCTCGGTATCGCGGCATCTCAGCAGGTCAGCAGCGAAGTGCGGGAAACCCGTGATTCCCAGCCCTCCGAACCGCGGGAAACCCGCGTTTCGCCTGGTCAGAGCCGGAATGCGGAAAACCCGCGATCCGGCGCCGGATCGCGGAAAACCCGCGATCCGGAAACCCGCGTTTCGCCTGGTCAGAGCCGGAATGCGGAAAACCCGCGATCCGCTTCGCCCCCCCCACACCCCCCGGAGGAGGTAACTACCTCCTCCCCCTACCCCCTCACTGACTCCTCGGGGTCGCTTCCGTCACAGCGGGAGGAGGGGGAGGGGGGCTTCGCCGGGAAGGACCTTCACGCGGCGGAGTCGTTCTTGCAGAAGCTGCGCCCGCCGCATCACATGGGCGCGGCGTCGGCCCGCAAGTACGCGCCGCTGCTGCTGCGGTCGATGGCTGAGCAGGGCTGGCCGTCGATCTTCGAGGTCGAGCCCCTGCTGCTGATGCGGGAGGTCACGCGGGATCCGGAAGGCTTCAAGCGGCCGTCGTCGCTGGTTCCGACGCGGATCAGGGATCTTCCGCGCTACACCATCGTCACCGGTCCCAGCCGGGGCCAGGGCGCCACCGCTGAGCGGTGCCCGGAGCACCCGGCGCGCTACCGCAGGGGCTGCGTGGACTGCGCGCTGACCGTGCCTGCCTGACCAGACGGCAGTGCGGGCCGCTCCCGTGCAGGGGAGCGGCCCGCGAAATCCCCTGACCACTCTCACCGACCAGGAGACATCCAGTGTCTACCAGCATCCCCGCCCAGAGCCACGACATCCCCGGTGACGACCTCGACGCACGCGAGGACAAACAGCCGGCCGCGTTCACCCGCGTGCCGCCGCAGGACCTCCAGGCCGAACAGTCGGTCCTCGGATCGCTGCTGCTGTCCGGCAGCCCGAAGAGCGCTTCCTACCGGTTCTTCGGCGAGATCCTGGACACAGGTCTCGTCGCTGAGGAGTACTACCGGCCCGCCCACCAGGCGATTCACCACGCGATCCTGGAGGTGCACCAGGCGGGCGAGCCGGTGGACCCGGTTACCGTCGCCCATGCGCTGACCGAACGCGGGGAGCTGACCCGGGTCGGCGGCGTCTCCTACCTGCATGTGTGCGTGCAGGCACCGCCCACCCCCGCGCACGGCCCGCGCTACGCCGAGATCGTCCGCGCCAAGGCCTACCGGCGCTCGGTCATCGAGTCGGCCAACCGCATCCTCGAGTACGCCTTCAGCGAGGCCGGCGACGAGGACGAAGTGCGCGCCCTGGTCGAGCAGCAGCTCACCGACATCATCGCCGGCACTCCGGGCCTGCGCGAAGCACCGCCCGCGGTCGGTGACCTCTACCTCGACTTCGTCGCGGAGACCGAAGACATCCAGAACGGGCGACGGGCCGGCCTGACGTACGGGTTCGCCGACCTCGACAGCCTCACCTCCGGCATGCAGCCGGGCAACGTGACCGTGGTGGCCGCGCAGTCCGGCGTGGGCAAGTCCACGCTGGCACTGAACATGGCCGTTGCCGCCGCCAAGACGGGCGCCCCCGTGATGTTCTCCTCGCTGGAGATGAGCAGCACCGAGCTGATGCAGAAGATCGCCGCTGCCGAGGGGAAGATCGCCCTGCACCACCTCACCCACCAGGGCGGCCTCACCCCTGAAGGATGGGAGACCATCCACGCCCTGGGACCTGAGCTGTTCCAGAAGCTGCCGCTGCGGGTCTACCGGCCCGACGGCGCATCCCTGGGCGACATCGCCTCCGCCGCCCGGGCTAGTGCCCGCGCCGAAGGCCTGGGCCTCCTGGTCGTGGACTACGTGCAGTTGGTCGAGACCGAGCAGTCCCGCAACATCACCCGCGAGCAGGCCGTCGCCGCCGTCTCCCGTGGCCTGAAGAACCTCTCCGTCCAGCTCGGCTGCCACGTCATTGCCCTGTCCCAGCTCAACGTCGACGGCCTCATGCGCGAGTCACGGGCCATCAAGAACGACGCATCGGTGGTCATCAAGGTCGAGCGGCCCGACGCGGAGGACAAGGAGTCCCCGCGCGCCGGTGAGGTCGACCTGATCATCGAGAAGAACCGGTTCGGGCCTACCGCTTGCGTGACCGTTGCCAGCCAGCTGCACTACTCCCGGTTCGTCGACATGGCCCGCACCTGACCCGCCCCCAACGCGCCTCAAGGGTGCAGGAAACAGCCTGAGCGCCGCTGTGCGGCGCGATCAGCCCCAGGCCGGACAACTTCCCCCCATGATCGCCCCACAGCGGCCCACACAGCCGATCAAGAACGGAGAGCCCCACATGGGCATCGTGGACGACGGCCTCAACCGGGCCGTGCAGCAGGCATTCACCCGCCCCATCCCCAAGAGCGCCGGGGCGCAGATGCGTTACCTGGTCAAGCAGCTCAAGGGCACCCGCGCAGTCGCCGACGCGCTCGGCGTCTCACAGCGCACCGTGGAGCGCTACGTCAAAGACCAGATCCGCCGGCCCCGCGCCGACCTCGCCCAGCGCCTGGCGGACGCCGTACGCGCACGCTGGCAGCCGAGGGTGCGCGCCCAGGCCCGCAAGCAGGCAGCCACCAGCACGGGCGTCGTCATCGACGTACGCGCTCGGTTCGGCTTCACCGCGGCGCCCGGCACCACCGACGACGCCCGCCTGCGGCATATCACCCTCGCCCTGCCGCCGCAGTACGCGGCCCGCCTGTTCGACGCCCAGGACACCGGAGCCAGCGAGCAGCAGCTGCGCGACCTCGCAGGCCAGGCGCTCGGCGAGGTCTACTTCCAAGACGGCGGGCGCCGCGCCCAGGGCCTTGCGGTGGAGTTCACCGACATCGAGCAATTGGAATTCGACCTGTAACGGGACGCCCGGGGCCACCCTCCTTCTTCGCGCCGGGGCGCGGCCAGCAGCAGGGCGCAGAACTCTCGCCGCCAGGCATTGGCCGCTTGCCTGGAGTTGTGGGCACGGTTGTTGCCGGAGGTTGTGGTGCTACTGCGTACGGTCGATTGCACTGGCCGGTGGCCTCGAGGCGCTGTCAGTGGCCTGCTCTACTGTCTCGGTAGGCTGCTGTCGCGTGTCACGGATGTCCCGTTGTCAGACCTTGCCGGTAAAGTACCTCCGCTCACAGGCGGAGCCAGATATTCCGGCCTGCTCTCCCTAGCGAACCCCTGGCAAAACGCCCAATGCGACCAGTGGTCGCCGCACCACACTCACCCATCCAGGGGTGTGATGTGCCTCACACTTATGTAGGGAAATGCCTTCCAAACTAGGCTCAAGCTGGGGTGTTACCCGTATCAAAGGTCCGATCCGCGCAGATCAACATGTGACCAGTAGTCGCACGATCACCGCGATGTGAGGCAGGATGGGGAAGTCGCCGCGACCGGGTGTGAGGAACGCCACAGATGCGCGTATCTGCTTGCCTTACGCGGCGGTAACCGCATTCGGATGGACGGAAGGCCCCACCCCGGCAGGCCAAAGCACAGGATGAGGCCTTCCTCAGCGCACCGTCTGCAGCGCGGCCCCGACCGTTAGGTCGGGGCTTTTCGCGTTACCAGGGCCAGTAGTCCCGCACGATCCGGTAGGCCGGCCCCAGCCAGCGGGCGGCCCGTTGGGACCGACTCCGCTTGCTGCAACAACGGCAGTGCCCCTCCGGCAGTTGCTGCGTTGCCATCAGGATCTATCACCCCACTTCCTGTGGAGCCTGCGGATTTCGCAGGTCCCCAGGAGAGACCCACGGCCTTCGTGGACTCCCCGGGGAGGCACGACATGCACGAGCCCCTGGGGGTGACAGATGGCCGAACGATACCGGAGCGCCGCAGCATCCGCTGTCGCGTCATCCTTCGGCCCTTGTAGGGGGTATAGGCACCCCGTGCCATGAAGGGGTGACAGTCGGCCCACTCAGACGGTCCGTTGCGGATTCCGTAGGCCCCTAGCTGCGGAGCATCCTGACGGTACGTCGGGTACGGCGTGCCAGTTCCCTTACGCTGCGTGCCCAACATCACACAGGAAGCACGCGTTCCAGGTGAACGCGCCCCCCTGTAGTTCTAGTCTCAACAGCATTGGTGGGTTAGCGAGTTGTGACCGCTACTCACAGACCACTCGACGCTGGCCCCGCGCCGACCTCGCCCAGCGCTTGGAGGCCGCGTTACGCGAGCGCGCCCGCCGCCAAGCCGCCACCGCCACTGGACTCGTCGTCGACACACCTGCGTCCGGTTCGACTTCACAGCCGCGGCGCGGCACCACCGACGACGCCCGCATTCGCCACTTCCCCTCGGGCCCTCGAGCACGCCTTCTCGCCACCCACGACGCCAGCGAACAGCAGCTGCGCACTCTCGCCGGAGAGGCCCTCGGCGAGGTGTACTTCCGCGACGGCGGTCGCGCGGTCGACCTGGAAGTGGAGTTCACCGGCGTTGAGCGCGTGCAATTCGACTTGTAGGGGTGCAGCGCGTCGCCCTGCGTGCTGAAGCGTGACTGAGCAGGCAGGTGTGTTGTCACCTGGGCCACCTGGCGGCGAGTGCTGAGCAGAGTTCTGGACCGCGGTGCAGTCTCGGCTGTCCACCCCGGCTTCCCACTTGCGTCGGCGCAGTATGTGGTCGCTGAAGAGGTGTCGGCTCCGGTCGAGCAGTTGACCCACCTCGGGGTCGCCGCGCCGCCCGTCCGGGGACGGCCGGTTGTCGGGTTTTGTGATGGCTGATCCGGCTCCTGCCGCATTGTCAGTGCCTGGTCTTACCGTCGAAGTAGTGACCTGCGATGGTGAGGGCGGTGTGAGTTGGCGAATGTTGTCTGGCACAAGAACTTCCGGATTCTTCTGGATCTGACCCGGGACGACTTGGACCATCCGGAGTTCCCCGGGCTGTGGGATCTGATCTATGCGACGGACCGCTTCTATGGGCGCCGCGGTGTGCCGGTCAGTGAGCGGGATCTGCAGTGCGGGGGAGTGTGCCGCGACATGGGCGTCGAGGCCCCGATGCACCTGCGTATGCGCGGCGGCCGGCGCGAGGCCGTCCACGAACGTCGCGAGGACGAAGAACGCCACAGCGTCCCCATGAGCGATGAGCACAAGGCCTACCAGGAACGTATCCTGCGCGCCGCGCAGGAGGGCGGCTTCGGCGGCGACAGCGAGGTCCGCACCCGGGTGGGCCGCACCTGGATCCAGACCGACACCCTCATCGAAGGAGCCGACGGCCGCCGCATCGGCTGGGAAGTCCAGCTCTCCACCATCGACGAGCGCGGCCTGCGCGGCGTACGGGCCCGCGCGGGCAAGGCCGCCAAGAACGGCATCACTCCGGCCTGGCACACCGACCGCCTCGCCTATGCCCAGCGCAACGACACTCACTGGACCCGCAGCGACCGCCTCCCCGCCCATGTCATCGCCCGCAACGGTGACCTGCGGATCGTCTCCGGCTTCCGTGTTCTGGACTTCTGGCACTGCGACACCGGCGCTCTCTACCCCTGCCCCCACGGCGTCCGGCGCTGCGGCAAGGCCCATGCCACGGCCAAGCCTCGCGACGTCCTGTTCGACGACATGGTCCGCCAGACCGCCGCCGGCACCATCGTGCCCATCCAGTTCCGTGCCGGGAAGACGGTGCACCGCTACTGGGTGACCAACGTCGACCGCGACCGCTTGGAGGATCTGGACAGCGACGACACCCGCCTGCCGCCCGAACGCGAGGACACCCACGCGACCGGCGCCAGCCGCAACCGCCCCACCTGCCAGCCGGCCACCGCCCCGCCCACCGCGCAGGACTCGCCCCCTCCGGACGACTTTCCGGCAACCCGTCCCCTCCTGACCGCACTGCCGCTACAGCCTGCTGCCCCGGCCGCCGAGACCACACCCCCGACCCTCGAGACGGCGCCTCCAGCCCTCACACAGCGCGAAGCCCACACCCCGCAGGCCACCGACACCACGACGGGACTGCCCAGCGAACTGATCACACTTCAGCAGGCCGCCGACGCCGCCCACTTGAAGCTGCAACAGCTCGACGACCACTCCGAGCGGAACCTCCAACGCCAGGTATGGCTCCAGGCCGCGGAAGCCACGCAGGCCGCGGTGACGCACTACGCCCGCACCAAGCGACTCAACCGGTACGAGGTCGAAGCACGCCTGCGCCGGCTTGTACGGCACCCCGCTCCGTAGACGGGTCTATACAGGTACGGGCCACGACAACCAGCGACGGCATCACAAGCCCTGTCTGATGCCTTGGGCGCAGACCCTCCGCAGGACTGGCGCAGGTGCGTGGGAGTAGACGCGCCAGCAAGCCAGGCGGCGTTCGGGCTCCTGGGAGAACCGGACGATGAGCGCGGATTCAAGCAAGATCAGCAGCCGGCTCCGCGCTGAGTCGGAGCCGGCTGTCGGATCGGCCGTGCGTCAACACGGGCGACCAAATCCGTGCGGAAGGTTGTTGGAGCCAGTCACGTACGGAACTGAAGGAATCGTGCCAGCGGTGGTCCCACCGCGGCAAACAGAAGTGGGACGTGGTGCAGGAAAGTGGTTCGCTGTGGTGGCCGAGTGCTTCATCGGCCCGGTCAGGCGCGGCGTATCCCCAGGTGGAGCCGCTCACCTGCTTTGAACACAAGGCGTCCCACGACCTACGTGCGTAGAAAAGTAAGTCCTCGACCAATCGGATGACGAGACAATCCTGCATGAATGGGCTGTCGACGACCTTCTGTAGTGGCACCATGCTGTCCAGTCGCGACGCAGCGTCAACTGCCCGTGGCATAGGACCAGTTGTTGGAGCCAGCCAGTCCACGGCTCGAAGGCCGTGGCATTACGTCAGGAGCTACCTCATGCCTATGGAGGTTCGTGCACCTCTGTGCGTCTCTCACGGCAGTCCTGCTCATCGCCGTCTTGCCGGAGCGGAGGCGCTCGTCATCGTGGTGGTCGTTGTCGTGGCCGCCATGTTGACGAAAGGCGGGATGCCGATCAACGAAATGATGTCCCGGCTGGCCGCCGCGGGACTGCTGGCCGTGGGGCTGACGCAGTTGGCCACCGGGGCAGTGGCCACAGGGCTGCGCCGCCTCGCTGGGACACCGTCGTCGTCGATGCGATAAGTGACATGGGGCGTACCGAGAATCCGGTTCCTCGCCCGAGCAGCCCTCTTGGCAAGCTTGCGTTGCACCTCCGCTGGTGTCGGGCCCGTGCCGGCCTCACCAATGCTGCGCTGGCGACCCGCACCAAGATCGGTGCCACCACCCTGCAGCGTGCTTCAGGAGGGGTCATCCTGCCCACACTGCAGGTGGTCCTGACGTACGAGGAAGGCTGCGGTGTAGCCGTCGGTGAGGGCGAAGCACGCGAGTTGTGGGAGAAAGCCCGTGAAGCTGAAGGAAGGCGGGACCGGCGACGCGCATTGACGATCACACCCGGGAAGGCGCCTCGTCCTGACTTGATCGCGGACCGGGCGGATATGGGCAGGGCACTGCTGGATCTGCGTGAGCGCAGCGGGTTCAGCTATCGCATTATGGAAGCCAGGGTGGAGCAACGGCCCGAGCTTGGACCACTGTCCCGCTCTGCCGCCCACCGCATACTCACCCGGCAGTCCTTCCTCACCAGCCAGCGACAGCTGATGGCCCTCCTGCACGCCTGCGCTGTACCCGAGCGTTCGTGGGGGGACTGGGTTCGCGCCTGGAAAAAGGTTCAGCGGGCCGAGGAGCGGCACGAACCTGCTGTCATCCCGGCCCGGAAGCTGGCAGCTCGCGAAGCTGAGGCGGAGCTCGTGAAGTATGAGCTTGAGGCGGTGGAACCGTTCCGCAGTGCTACCGCTGCATGGACTGTCTGCTGTGCTCTCTGCGGAGTCCTTTTCCGGGTGCGGCTCAGTGATCTAGGCAGTGATTGGGGCGGATGCCCCAATCACTGCCCTCGAGAACTCATGCGGCATGTCGTGGCATCACTGGCAAACCAGCTCTACCCGTCGCAATGTCCCCGCTGCGAGGTGACGGTAGGTGCGTCACATGATGGCTCATGCAGCCTATGTAGAGGAGCTAAGCGGCCCTGAGAGTATGACCCGAGCAGAGCGAGGGCCCGGCAACCGTCACAGGTTGCCGGGCCGTCGTGCGTTCGTCAGTCGACGAGGTAGTGGGCTTCGATGTAGGCGACGGTGGAGTCGTACGGCTCTCCCACCGGCTTCAGCGTGTACCGGCGGAAGACCGCGGCGGTGGCGGGGAGGACAGGTCGGACAGAGCGCCATGACGTCACATCTCCGGAACACCCCCGCGTCGGCGGGGAGGCCCCGCCCCTCAACGTGACGTCCACCTATGTCGACGGAACACCCCCGCGTCGGCGGGGAGGACCGCCACATGTAGGGCGCGAGGGTCCCGGCCGCCGGAACACCCCCGCGTCGGCGGGGAGGACTGCGCGGGCGTCATCCACCCGTCCTTGGCCTGCGGAACACCCCCGCGTCGGCGGGGAGGATACGACGTACCCCGGCGGCGCCTCCCCGATCACCGGAACACCCCCGCGTCGGTGGGGAGGACCGAGCCAGGCCGCAACTTCTTCCGGGAGCGGGCGGAACACCCCCGCGTCGGCGGGGAGGACATGGACGACGCGACGGGCAGGCCGTACCGCAGCGGAACACCCCTGCGTCGGCGGGGAGGACCCGGGCCCGCAGTTCGTCCCCGAACGCTTCGACGGAACACCCCGCGCCAGCGGGAAGGGCCCGCGCCACCTCCGCCAATGCCTCGGCCTGCTGCGGAATACCCCCGCGTCGGCGGGGAGGACGCGCACCACCAGGTCGAGGCTGAGGCAGAGTTCGGAACACCCCTGCGTCGGCGGGGAGGACCCGACGGCCCGGCCGGTGGTCGGGTCGTGCGCCGGAACACCCCCGCGTCGGCGGGAGGACACGGAGTGCAGAAGGTCCCAGTCCTCCGCGTACGGAACACCCCCGCGTCGGCGGGGAGGACACGGCGACCGGCACAGGGTACGCCGCGAGGGCCGGAACACCCCCGCATCGGCGGGGAGGACTCCACGGTGCGGACAGTGAGCTCGCGGACCGGCGAAACACCCCCGCGTCGGTGGGGAGGACCGCTGCCTGAGCGAGCACAACCACCGCGACTACGGAACACCCCCGCGTTGGCAGGGAGAACGGCGGGAAGAACCTGGGCCGTCGCCCGGACTGCGGATTACCCCGCGTCGGCGGGGAGGAGGCTACGCCGAGCATGTCGCCGACTGGATCGCCGGAACACCCCCACGTCGGCGGGGAGGACCGGTCGCCTCCCTTGATCCGCACTGACCGCCGCGGAGCACTCCTGCGTCGGCGAGGAGGGTCCGTCCCTGTACGTGTAGAACTCGCCCTCGTCCGGAACACCCCCTGCGTCGGCGGGGAGGCGGTGTTGTCGGAGTAGTGCGTAAGGGGCAGTTGGCGGGTGTGGTTTTGGTGTGTTGTTGAGTCAAGGTGCGGGCGGTGCGGGGATCGCTGGTTGTGACTCTATCGGCCGGTTGTGGCTCGGGGTCGTGGTGTGTGTGGGGGGGTGCCCCTATGGGTCTCGTCAAGGGAATCGGGCTGCGTTTCGGTGAGTGGCAAGGCAGCATGGCGTGATGCCTGACCTGCTATGGGATGACGTCAAGAGCTTCTTTGCTCCCGAGTTGATGGGGTCGCTGCCGGACGTCCGTGTCCCGGATACCTCGGTGGAGGACTGGCAGGCGGTGCTTGATCTCGTTCGGTCGCAGGGGTGGTCGTGCGAGTACTCCGAGGACGGTGCTGTGGCCCGGCTGCCGAGGGCTGCGGAGATGCTGGCCCGTGGTGAGGGCGCCGACGTGGTGCTGAGGGTCTGGCCGGTTCCTGGATTCCTGGTGATCTTTCGTCCGTATGAGACTGGCTCGATCGACTTTGACGTTGATCTGCGGGAGTTGCAGGGGCAGTACGGCATGAATGTGCTGTGTCGTCTGCTGCGGGTAATCGGGCGTCGGCTCGGCAAGCCGGTGTTGCTGAGCCCGGAGTCCGATCCGCTCCACCCGGTTTTAGGCTTCGGCGTCGAGGCCGACCGTGTGCTGCTGCTGGCCGGCCCGTAGGTCATGTGACCGCTGCTGGCTGCGGCTCGTAAAAGGTGCCGTCGCGGAGCATGGCGAAGAGGACGTCGGCCCGGCGCCGGGCGAGGCAGAGGAGGGCTTGGGTGTGGTGCTTGCCCTGGCTGATCTTCTTGTCGTAGTAGGTGCGGGAGGCCGGGTCGGCCAGGGCGGCGAACGCGGAGAGGAAGAAGGCCCGTTTGAGCTGCTTGTTTCCGCGGCGGGAGGGTTGTTCGCCGTGGATCGAGGAGCCCGAGCTGCGGGTGGCGGGAGCGAGGCCGGCGTAGGAGGCGAGGTGGGCGGGGACGTTCAGACGGAACACATAGTCATCTCCGGAACACCCCCGCGTCGGCGGGGAGGACGGCATCACGAGCACCCCCGAACAGGTCGCCGCCGGAACACCCCCGCGTCAGCGGAGAGGACCCAGCACAGCGGCGGGAGCCGGTGCTCCTCCGCGGAACACCCACGCGTCGGCGGGGAGGACGAACCCCTCGCAGGGCCTGGTGGACCCCCAGCCGGAACATCCCCGCGTCGGCGGGGAGGACCTGCTTCACATCATCGGCCTCCACGACAGACCACGGAACACCCCCGCGTCGGCGGGGAGGACAGAATGACCGCAGCGACGACAGAGAATACGTGCGGAACACCCCCGCGTCGGCGGGAGGACCACGGCAGTGGTGCCGCCGAGCTGGCGAAGGTCGGAACACCCCCACGTCGGCGGGGAGGACCGCCCGGGACCGAACATCATCACCGGGGACTACGGAACACCCCCGCGTCGGCGGGGAGGACCTCGCCACCGAACTGTCCGCGATCGACCTGCGTGGAACACTCCCACGTCGGCGAGGAGGACACCGGGTCTGGGCACGGGATCCGGAAACAGGGTGGAACACCCCCGCGTGGGCGGGGAGGACGTGACGCGCAGGCGGCCCTCGGAGCGGATCCGCGGAACACCCCCACGTCGGCGGGGAGGACACCTCCAGCACCACGTTCTCGCGCATGGCGAACGGAGCACCCCCGTCGGCAGGTAGGACCCGGACAACACGCCTTCTATCATCTCGCGCGCCGGAACACCCCGCGTCGGTAGGGAGGACTGGTGTTCTCGGCAACGACCTTCCCGGAAGGTTGGAACAGCCCCGCGTCGGCGGGGAGGACGCTGGTGGCGCGGACGAGCCCGTAGCAGTGGTCCGGAACACCCCCGCGTCGGCGGGGAGGACCAGGCCGGGGTGTCGGTGAGGGCGTCGCCGAGCGGAACACCCCCGCGTCGGCGGGGAGGACTGCCGCCAGGCCCGCTCCCACTCCGTGCGGGCCGGAACACCCCCGCGTCGGCGGGGATGACGGGTTCCAGAAGGGCGCCGACAAGGGCGGCGACGGAACACCCCCCCGTCGGCGGGGAGGACGGCTTCGACCCGACGTCGTGGGACCTGGACCGCGGAACACCCCGCGTCGGCGGGGAGGACGGTGAGGCCCAGCGCAATGAGGGAATCACCGTCGGAACACCCCCGCGTCGGCGGGGAGGACCTGGGCGGCGTGGAGACGAACACCGCAAACGTCGGAACACCCCCGCGTCGGCGGGGAGGACATACACGTGGCCGCGCTGCTCCGGCTGATCGCCGGAACACCCCCGCGTCGGCGGGGAGGACCGCACCCGCATACCGCGCCCGGCGCTGAGGCGCGGAACACCCCCGCGTCGGCGGGGAGGACGCAGGGACCGAACTGCCCGGTCACGAGTCCGCCGGAACACCCCCGCGTCGGCGGGGAGGACGCGAGCAGCGCACCGCCTCTCCTACCTACTGGCGGAACACCCCCGCGTCGGCGGGGAGGACCGTCTCGGGCGTCATGAGGCTCATGGCGGGGCCGGAAC
>NZ_JFCB01000042.1 GCF_000725125.1 Streptomyces toyocaensis | reverse complement strand
TGCCGGGGCCCGCCCCGGTCACCGTGTCCGGCCCGGCGGGGGCCGCGCCGGCGGCGTCCGCGACGGCCGAGGCGGTGGGGCCGGTGGTGTCGGGGGTGTGCGGGTCGGCGGGCCGACCGGCCGGGTGCGGGCCGGCGGCGGCCAGCAGGCGGGCCGCGAGGGTGTGCAGGCCCTCGGTGTCCAGGGTGGCGCGGTGGGCCACCAGCACGAGATCGGCGGCGCCGTCGGCGTACCGCAGGAGCACCGCCCGCGCCGGGGTGTCCTGGTGGGCGGGCAGCGGGCGGGCGAGTTCGCGCGCGCGCCACCGCTCGGCGGCGGGCTCGTCGGCCCCGCACGGCACCCGCTCGGTCCACAGCCGTACGGCTCCGGACGAGGCCGTCGCAGCGTCGAGGGCGGCGGGCGGCCCCCCGGCGAGGCGCACGCGCAGTGCGTGGCACGACGGGCCGGCTGCGGCACGGTCGCTGTCCGGGGCCCGCTCGCCGGTACGGGCGGCGGCGGAGTGCGGCTCCGGCGCGGGCGGTGCGACGGCGTCCTGGTGTGAGATCGACACGACTGGGTCCCCTAGGCGTGGTTGTGATGGCTCAGCGGGTGGTGAAGCCGCCGTCGACGGTCAGCACGGAGCCGGTCACCTGCCGGGACTCGTCGGAGGCCAGCCAGAGCGCGGCACCCGCCACGTCCTCCGGCTCGATCAGCGCGTTCATCGGCTGCGACTGGACGAAGGCCTGCTCGTGCTCGCCGACCGGCAGTTGCAGCGACCGGGCGATCTCGGTGAGCATCCGGCCCTCGGCCCGGCTGTCGTCCCGGATCGATCCGGGGCACAGGGCGTTGACGCGCACCTTCAGCGGCGCGTAGTCCAGCGCGGCCGCCCGGGTCAGCCCGATCAGGCCGTGCTTGGAGGCGGTGTACCCGGCGAAGTGGCGGTAGCCCACCAGACCGGCGGTGGAGGCGACGTTGACGATGCTGCCCGAGCGCCGCGCGACCATGTGCGGGGCGACCAGCGAGATCATGCGCCAGGCGCCGGACAGGTTGACGTCGATCATCACCTGCCACTCGTCCTCGGTGGTCTCGTGGGTGGTCCGGCCCGACGGCGCGACGATGCCCGCGTTGTTGACGAGGACGTCGATCGCGCCGAACCGGTCGAGCGTCTCGCCGACGGCCGCGCGCAGGGCGGCGCCGTCGCGGATGTCGGCGGCCGCCGTGAGCACGGCGGAGCCCTGCTCACGGCAGAGCCGCGCGGTGTGGTCCAGCTGGCTGACCGTGCCGAGCGGGTAGGGCACGCCGTCCACGTCGCCGCAGACGTCGAGCAGGGCGAGGTCGGCGCCCTCCCGGCTGAACGCCAGCGCGCAGGCACGGCCGACGCCGCGCGCGGCTCCCGTCACGACGACGGTCTTTCCTTGCAGGCGCACCGGAACTCCTCAGATACGGTCGGGGTGGACGTCGGCGAGCACGTCGATCAGGCCCTCGGGGTTGTCGATCAGGTACATGTGGCCGCCCTCGACCTCCACGAAGTGGAACTCGCCGCTGGTGGCCTTGGACCACTCCATGGCCTGCTCGGTGGTCACCAGGGTGTCGGTGGTGCCGCGCACCGAGACGATCGGCACGGACAGCGGTGCGTCGGAGGAGGGGACGTAGCTCTCGTGCATCTCCACGTCGGCGCGGAGCGTGGGCAGCAGCAGTTCGCGCATCTCCGGGTCCTCCAGCGCGTCGTGCCGGTAGCCGGCGAACTCCTTGACCCGGTCGAGGAACTGGTCGTCGTCGAGTCCGCTCGCCCCGTTCTCGCGCTTCGTCCACGGTCCCGGGGAGCCGCTGACGACGAGCGCCGCCAGGTCGACGCCGTCGGTCGCGGCCAGCCCGTGGGCGATCTCGTACGACAGCACCGCGCCGAGGCTGTGGCCGAACAGGACGACCGGGCCGGCACCCCGGACCCGCTCCAGCACCTCGGGCAGCAGCCCGTCGGCGGCCTCGACGGCGTTGCGGTACGGCTCCTCGGCGAACCGCTGTTCGCGGCCCGGGAGTTGCACGGCGGCCAGCTCGAACCGGTCCTGGGCGAGCGGCACCCAGGGGCGGAAGACCGAGGCACCGGCCCCGGCGAACGGCACGCAGAGCACGACCGTCTTCGACATGGTGATTCCTTTTCTGGGCTGAGGGTCAGGCGTGGTCCGCACGAACGGAGGGGGCCAGCTTCTTCGCCAGCACCGCCCCCATCTCGGCGAGCGGCTCGGGCCGCATCAGGTCGTTGTGGGAGGCGGCGACGGAGTGGACCTCCAGGTCCCCGCCGACGTGGTCGCGCCAGTGGCCGGGGTCACCGACCGGGTCGACGGTCGCGGCGAACATCACCGCGCCGGCCCGGCAGCGCCCGGTGGGCGCGGCACCGTCGATGCGGAAGCTGTTGGCCATCACGTGCTGCAGCCGCCGCAGCTGGTCGGCCGTCAGGCCGGCCAGGTCCTTCCCCGCGGAGCGCACCGCCGCCATGACCGAGTCGACGTCGACCGGTCCGTCGACGTCGGCCGCGTCGAGGCCGGCCGCGGTGAGGACGCCGTCGAGGAACTCCCGTTCCGAGAAGCGCGCCTCGGGGTCGGCCTCGGCGTTCGGGTAGGCGTCCAGCAGGGCGAGCAGCTCCACCTCCTGCCCGTCGGCCTCCAGGCGGGCCGCCATGGCGTGGGCGATCCGGCCGCCCAGCGACCAGCCGAGGAGCCGGTAGGGGCCCTCCGGCTGGACCGCGCGGACGCGGGCCACGTAGTCGTCCGCCATCTCCCCGAGGGTGCCGGGAAGCGGTCCTTCACCGTCGAGTCCGACCGCCTGGAGGCCGTACAGGGCGACCTCCGCGGGCAGGTGCTCGGCGAGGGAGGCGTACGGCCAGCTCAGTCCGCCGAGCGGGTGGACGCAGAACAGCGGGGTGCCCGTGCCGGGGCGCAGGGTCAGCAGCGGAGCGGTCGGCCCGGCCGTGGCGTCCTGGCCGAGGCGGCCTGCGAGGGCCGCCACCGTCGGCGCCTCGAAGACCGACACCACCGACAGCTCCGCGCCGAGCCGGTCGCGGACCCGGCTGATGAGCTTGGTCGCGAGCAGCGAATGGCCCCCGAGGTCGAAGAAGTTGTCGTCGATGTGGACCGTGTCGCGGCCGAGGAGCCCGGCGAAGATCTCGCACAGGGCCGCCTCGGTCGCGTCGCGCGGGGCCCGGCCGGGCCGGCGGTCGAGCAGGCGCGGGGCCGGGAGGGCCTTCTTGTCGACCTTGCCGTTCGGGGTGACCGGCACGGCGTCGATGACGGCGTAGTGCACGGGCACCATGTGGGCGGGCAGCAGGCCGGCGAGGTGGTCGCGCAGCTCCTCCGGGTCGACGGGCGCGGCGGGCTCGGCCGCGGTGACGTACGCCGCGAGGCGCGTGTCGCCCGAGGGGTCCCGGAGCGCGGTCACCACGGCGCTGCCGACCCGGGCGTGCCGGGTGAGCGCGTGCTCGATCTCGCCGAGCTCGATGCGCTGCCCGCGGATCTTCACCTGGTCGTCGGTGCGGCCGAGGTACTCGATCACTCCGTCCCGGGTGACGCGGGCCAGGTCGCCGGTGCGGTAGAGCCGGGAGCCGGGCGGGCCGTACGGGTCGGCCACGAACCGCTCCGCCGTCAGGTCCGGACGGTTCAGGTAGCCGTGCGCGAGCTGCACGCCGCCGAGGTACAGTTCGCCGCTGCTGCCGGCCGGGACCGGGCCGAGCGCGGCGTCCAGCACATACGTCCGGGTGTTCCAGACGGGCCTGCCGATCGGGACGTTCGCGCTGTCCGGCCGGGCGGCGCAGTCCCAGGCTGTGACGTCGACGGACGCCTCGGTCGGCCCGTAGAGGTTGTGCAGTTCCACCCCGCCGAGCAGGGCCCGGAACCGGTCGCGCAGACCGGCGGGCAGGGCCTCGCCGCTGCACAGCACGCGGCGCAGGCCGGTGCAGCGGGCGGCCTCGGGCTCGGCGAGGAACACCTCCAGCATCGACGGCACGAAGTGGACCGTGGTGACGGCCGCCTCCTGGATGAGACGGGCGAGGTAGGCGGCGTCCCGGTGGCCCCCGGGCCGTGCGGCGACCTGGACCGAGCCGGTCACCAGCGGCCAGAAGAACTCCCAGACGGAGACGTCGAATCCGGACGGCGTCTTCTGCAGCACGCGGTCGTCCGCGCCGATGCGGTAGGTGTCCTGCATCCACAGCAGGCGGTTGACGATGCCCCGGTGGGGGACGACGACGCCCTTGGGGCGGCCGGTCGAGCCGGACGTGTAGATGACGTAGGCGGGCGAGTCCGGCAGCGGTCCCGGCAGCGCCCGGGTCTCCTCGGCGGACACGGCGGCCAGTTCCCAGTCGGTGCCGAGGTCGTCGAGCACGACCAGGGAGCGGACGGTGCCCTTGACGGCCCCGGGCAGGTCGCGCAGCGCCCGGGAGGTGGTGAGCAGGACGGCGGGGCGGGCGTCGCCGAGGACGTAGGCGATCCGCTCGGCCGGGTAGTCGGTCTCCACCGGCAGATAGGCGGCACCCGCCTTGAGCGCGGCGAGCAGGGCGACCGTCAGGCCCGCCGAGCGCGGCACGGCGACCGCGACCACGTCGCCGCGGCGCACGCCGCGGGCGGCGAGCAGCGCGGCCAGCCGGGAGGAGCGGTCGTCGAGCTCGGCGTAGCTGAGCTCGCCGTCCTCACCGGTCACCGCCGGCCGGTCCGGGGTGCTCGCCGCCTGGGCGGCGAAGAGCCCGGCGAGGGTCTCCGGCGCGAAGCCGGACTCCGTCACCGCGGGCAGTTCGAGGCGGCGGGCGGTGTCGTTGAGGCCGGTGACCAGCCGCTCGCGCTCGGCCGGGTCGAGGATGTCGATCCGGGTGAGCGGTGTCGCCGGTTCGGCCACGGCGGTGGTGAGCAGCCGGACGAGCCGTTCGCCGACGAGTCTCACGGTGCCGGCGTCGAACAGGTCGGCGCTGTACTCGAGGGAGACGTCGATGCCGGCCGGGGCGCCGTCGAGGTCGGTGCGTTCGACGAAGTTGAAGCCGAGGTCGAACTTGGCGGCGGAGGTCTCCCCGTCGATCGGGCGGGCGGTGAGGCCCGGCAGGTCCAGGGTGGCGACGGCGTTGTTCTGCAGGACGATCATCACCTGGAACAGCGGGTGCCTGGACAGCGACCTGGCGGGCTGCACCGCGTGCACCAACTGCTCGAACGGCAGGTCCTGATGGGCGTACGCCGCAAGGTCCGTCACCCGGACCCGCTCCACCAGCTCCCGGAACCCCGGGTCACCGGAGACGTCGGTGCGCAGCACCAGCGTGTTCACGAAGAACCCGACCAGGTCGTCCAGCGCCGCGTCCGTGCGGCCCGCGATGGCCGTGCCCAGCGGCACGTCCGTTCCCGCGCCCAGCCGGGACAGCAGCCCCGCCACACCCGCCTGCAACACCATGAACAGCGACGACCGGGTGGAGCTCGCCAGGTCGGTCAGGTCGCGGTGGAGTCCGGCGCCGAGTTCGACCGACACCGTGCCGCCGCGGTACGACGCCACGGCCGGGCGGGAACGGTCCACCGGGAGGCTCAGCTCGTCCGGCAGCCCCTTCAGCGCCTCGCGCCAGTACGCCAGCTGCGCCGCGATCGGCGAGTCCGCGTCGTCCTCACCGCCGAGTACGTCCCGCTGCCACAGCGCGTAGTCCGCGTACTGCACCGGCAGCGGCTCCCAGTCCGGCGCCGAGCCCGCGAGCCGCGCCCGGTAGGCGAGGGCCAGGTCGCGTCCGAGCGGGGCCTGGGACCAGCCGTCGCCGGCGATGTGGTGCGTCACGACGCACAGCACGTGCTCGGTCTCCGAGACCCGGAGCAGTGACGCCCGCACCGGCAGGTCCACCGCCAGGTCGAACCCGGCCGACGCGGACGCCTCCAGTGCCGCCCGCAGACCCTCCTCGGTCACGTCGGCGACCTCGACGGGCACGGTGGCCTCCGCGGCCGGCAGGACCCGCTGCCACGGTTCGCCGTCGGTCTCGGGGAACACGGTGCGCAGCGCCTCGTGCCGGGCGACCACGTCGTGGAACGCGGCGGTGAGCGCCGCCACGTCCAGCGCCCCGGAGAGCCGTACCGCCACCGGCACGTTGTAGGTGCCGCTCGGTCCCTCCATGCGGTTCAGGAACCACAGCCGCCGCTGCGCGAAGGCCAGGGGCACCCGTTCCGGACGGTCCGGCACCGGGCGCACGGGCGGACGGCCGCCCGTCGACGAGGCGACGACCCGCTCGGCGAGCGCCGCCACCGTCTGCGCGTCGAAGATGTCGCGGAACGGCAGCTCGATGCCGAAGGTGGAGCGGACCCGGCTGACCAGCCGGGTGGCGAGCAGCGAGTGGCCGCCCAGGTCGAAGAAGCTGTCGTCGATGCCGGTGACCGGCTTGCCGAGGAGCTCGGCGAAGAGCCCGCACAGGGTCTGCTCGATGTCGTTGCGCGGGGCGCGTGACGTGCTCCGGTGGGGCTCGGGCAGGGCCGCGCGGTCGATCCGGCCGTCATCGGTGCGCGGGAAGGCCTCCAGCGCCAGATAGTGGGCGGGGACCGCGTACTCGGGGAGGGCCGCGGCGGCGTGGGCGCGCAGTGTCCCGGCGTCCGCCGGGGCCGCCGCGTCGGCGGGGACGTGGTGGGCGACCAGCACGGTCGCTCCGCCGGGGCCCGGGCGGGCGGTCACCAGTGCGGCGCCGACGGCCGGGTGGGCGGTCAGGACCCGCTCGACCTCGCCCGGGTCGACCGGGCGGCCGCCGACGGTGACGCGGCCGTCGGTGCGGCCGAGGAGTTCCACCGTGCCGTCCCGGGTGATGCGGGCCAGGTCGCCGGTGCGGTGGAGCCGGGAGCCGGGCGGGCCGAACGGGTCGGCCACGAACCGCTCCGCCGTCAGGTCCGGACGGTTCAGGTAGCCGTGCGCCAGCTGCACGCCGCCGACGTACAGTTCGCCGCTGCTGCCGGCCGGCAGCGGGGCGAGGTGGTCGTCGAGGACGTACACCCGGGTGTTGCGGACCGGCCGGCCGGCCGGCGGGTGGGCGGTGGCGGTGCCGGTGGCTCCGTCCCAGGCCAGGACGTCGAACGACGCCTCCGTGGGGCCGTGCAGCACCGTCAGTTCCGCTCCGGGCGACAGCGCCCGGAACCGGTCGGGCAGGCCGGCCGGCAGCGGTTCGCCGCCGCACAGCACGCGGCGCAGCCCAGTGCGGTGGGCGGCCTCGGGCCCGGCGAGGAACACCTCCAGTTCCGAGGGCGCGAAGTGGGCCGTGGTCACGCCGGCGCGGCTGATGAGCCGGGCCAGGCGGACCGGGTCGCGGTGGCTGCCGGGCGCGGCGACCACCTGGGTGGCACCGGCGGCCAGCGGGGCGAACTGCTCCCACACGGAGACGTCGAGGTCCTCGGGTGCCTTGTGCAGCACCCGGTCGCCGGAGCCGAGGCGGTGGGCGTCGCGCATCCACAGCAGCCGGTTCACGATGCCCCGGTGCGGCAGGAGGACGCTCTCCCCGCCGGGCGTGCGGAGGAGGTAGGCGGGCGAGTCGGGCAGCGGGCCGGGCAGTTCCCGGTCCGGTTCGGCGGACACGGCCAGGGCGTCGTCGACCAGGACGGGTGCGGTGACGGTCCCGGGCAGTGCGGACACGGTGTCCCGCGTGGTGAGGACGGCGGCGGGCGCGGCCTCGCCGAGGAGGCGGGCGATCCGCCCGGGCGGGTCCTCCGGCCGGACCGGCAGGCAGACCGCGCCGGCCCGCAGCACCGCGAGGTGCGCGACGGTCAGGGCCGCCGAGCGCGGCACGGCGACCGCGACCACGTCGCCGCGGCGCACACCGCGGTCCGCCAGCAGCGCGGCGAGCCGTGCGGAGCGTTCGCCGAGTTCGGCGTAGCTCAGCTCGCCGTCCTCGGCGACGACGGCCGGATGGTCCGGGGCGGCCGCCGTGCGGGCCGCGAAGAGCCCGGGGAGGGTGTCGGAGGGCTCGGGGCCGTCGGCCTGCCCGATGCCGGGCCTGCCGGTCAGCAACTGCTGCCACTCGCGCGGTTCGAGCAGGTCGAGACCGCTCAGCGGCATGGCGGGGTCGGCGACGGCCAGCGTGAGCATGCGCACCAGGCGCCTGCCCAGGACGGCGACCGTGTCGGCGTCGAAGAGGTCGGCGCTGTACTCCACCGTCACCTCGACACCGGCGGGTCCGCCCATGTCGTCCTTGCGCTCCACGAAGTTGAAGCCGAGGTCGAACTTCGCGGCGCCGATGTCCCCGTCGATCGGGCGGGCGGTGAGGCCCGGCAGGTCGAGGGTGGCGACGGCGTTGTTCTGCAGGACGATCATCACCTGGAACAGCGGGTGCCTGGACAGCGACCTGGCGGGCTGCACCGCGTGCACCAACTGCTCGAACGGCAGGTCCTGATGGGCGTACGCCGCCAGGTCCGTCACCCGGACCCGCTCCACCAGCTCCCGGAACCCCGGGTCACCGGAGACGTCGGTGCGCAGCACCAGCGTGTTCACGAAGAACCCGACGAGATCGTCCAGCGCCGCGTCCGTACGGCCCGCGATGGCCGTGCCCAGCGGCACGTCCGTTCCCGCGCCCAGCCGGGACAGCAGCCCCGCCACACCCGCCTGCAACACCATGAACAGCGACGACCGCGTCGCTCGCGCGAGCCCCACCAGGTCCCGGTGCAGCCGCGCGCCCAGTTCGACCGACACCGTGCCGCCGCGGTACGACGCCACGGCCGGGCGGGAACGGTCCACCGGAAGGCTCAGCTCGTCCGGCAGCCCCTTCAGCGCCTCGCGCCAGTACGCCAGCTGCGCCGCGATCGGCGAGTCCGCGTCGTCCTCACCGCCGAGTACGTCCCGCTGCCACAGCGCGTAGTCCGCGTACTGCACCGGCAGCGGCTCCCAGTCCGGCGCCGAGCCCGCGAGCCGCGCCCGGTAGGCCAGCCCCAGATCACGCGCCAACGGCGCCTGCGACCAACCGTCGCCGGCGATGTGGTGCACCACGACGCACAGCACGTGCTCGGTCTCCGAGACCCGGAACAGCGTCGCCCGCACCGGCAGGTCCACCGCCAGGTCGAACCCGGCCGAGGCCGCCGACCCGAGCGCCGCGCGCAGCCCCTCCTCGGTCACCTCCACGACCCCGAGCGGCAGATCCGCCTCGGCGAGCGGCACGACCCGCTGCCAGGGCTGCCCGTCCACGTCCGGGAACACCGTGCGCAGCGACTCGTGCCGCCCCACGACGTCCCGCAGCGCGGACCGCAGCGCGGGCACGTCCAGCGTGCCCGTCAGCCGCACCGCCAGCGGGATGTTGTAGGTGCCGCTCGGTCCCTCCATGCGGCCCAGGAACCACAGCCGTCGCTGCGCGAACGACAGCGGCACCCGTTCCGGGCGCTCCCCCGCCGCGCGCACGGGCGGACGGCCGCCCGTCGACGAGCGGGTCACACGCTCGGCGAGCGCCGCCACGGTCTGCGCGTCGAACAGGGCGCGGACGGGGAGTTCGATGTCGAAGACGCTGCGGACCCGGCTGACCAGCCGGGTGGCGAGCAGCGAGTGGCCGCCCAGGTCGAAGAAGTTGTCGTCGATGGAGACCGAGGGCACGCCGAGGGCCTCGGCGAACAGTCCGCAGAGCACTTCCTCGTGCGGGGTCCGCGGGGCCCGTCCCCCGCCGGAGACGACGGTCAGGTCCGACACCGACGTGCCGCCCGTGTCGCCGCCGGCGCTCCGCGCGCCGGCCGGCCGCACCTCGGGCACGGTGACCGACGCCAGCACCTCGGTCACCGGCCGGGTGTCGTCGTCGGCGACGGCCGTCAGCAGCCGCTCCAGCTCGGTCAGCAGCGCGCCGGCGGTCTCGGCGGTGAACAGGCCGCCCTGGTGACCGAGCCGGAGCTGCACACGCTCGCCGGGTACGACGATCAGCGTCAGCGGGTAGTGGGTGGCGTCGTCGCCGGAGACACCGGTCACGGTGAGGTCGCCGATGGACGACTGGAGCGAGTCCGCGTCCACCGGGTAGCTCTCGAAGGCGACGAGGCTGTCGAAGAGGCGGCCGTGTCCCGCCGCGCGCTGCACCTCGGTCAGGCCGATGTAGTGGTGGTCCAGCAGGGCGGACTGCTCGTCCTGGACCCGCAGCAGCAGCGCGCGCAGGGTCTCGCCGGGCGCGAGCCGGACGCGCACCGGCACGGTGTTGATGAACAGGCCCACCATGGTCTCGACGCCGTCGAGCTCCGGCGGGCGCCCGGAGACCGTCGCGCCGAAGACGACGTCGTCGCTGCCGGTGAGCCGGGCCAGCAGCAGGCCCCAGGCCGTCTGCACCGCGGTGTTGACGGTGATGCCGAGCCGTCGGGCGAGCGCGGTCAGGCGCGCGCTCGGCCCGGCCGGCAGGTCGGTGACGACGCGGCCCGGCAGCGCGTCGAGGGTGTCGTCGGCGTCGGGGGCGACCAGGGTGGCGCCCGGCAGGCCGTCGAGCGCGGACCGCCAGGCCTTCAGTCCCTGTTCCTTGTCCTGCCGGCGCAGCCAGGCCAGGTACAGCTTGAAGGGCGCGGCGGGCGGCAGGGCGGAGGCGTCGCCGCGCGCGCCGTACAGCGCGAACAGCTCGCCGAGCACGATCGGCATGGACCAGCCGTCGAGCAGGATGTGGTGGCAGGCGAACATCAGCCGCCAGCCGTCCTCCGCCAGCCGCACCACGGTGAAGCGCAGCAGCGGCGGCCTGGTGAGGTCGAAGCGCACGGCCCGCTCGGCGGCGTCCAGTTCGGCCAGGCGTGCCGCCCGCTCCGGCTCGCCGAGCGCGGACAGGTCGTGCACGACGACGGGGGTGTCGAAGGAGCGCGGCACGACGCTGACCGGCCGGCTGAGGTTCTCCGAGAGGAACCCGGCCCGCAGGTTGCCGCGCCGGACCAGCAGCGCGCGCACCGCGTCGCGGAAGACGTCCAGGTCGAAGGGGCCCTCGAAGTCGATGGCCAGCCGCACGGTGTAGACGTCGAGGGCGGCCTCGTCGTAGGTGGCGTGGAAGAGCATCCCTTCCTGCAGTGGTGCCAGGGGAAGGATGTCCTCGAAGAGGTCGTTGCTGGTCACTGGGTCTTCCTCCACTCTGCTTCCAGCACCCCGAGGTCGTCGAGTTCGAGGTCGATCAGTGACAGGTCCGAGGGGGTGAGGCCGGCGGGCCGCTCCTCGGCGGCGTGCTCGGCGAGCGCGGTCAGCGCGCGGAACCAGCCGTCGGCCAGGGCGCGCACTTCGTCGGGCTCCAGCAGGCGGCGCGGCCAGGTCCAGTTGGCGACCAGCCGTGGCCCGGCGGGGCCGTCCTCGACGACGACGTTGAGGGAGACCGCGTGCGGGGCCGGCATGTCCGGGTCGCCGCCGCCCAGTTCGCGCAGCACCTCGCCGTCGGCCGACATGCTCCAGTCGTCGCCGCCGGACGCGTCGGCGACCACCGTGCGGCCCAGGTAGTTGAAGCCGAACTGGGGCTGCCCGCAGGCGGCCAGCTCGTCGCGGGTGCGCGGGTTGAGGTGGCGCAGCAGGCCGTACCCGACGCCCTCGTCGGGCAGCTCGCGCAGGGTCTCCTTGACCCGGGAGAGGGCCTTGTGCAGGGCGCCGGGGCTGGTGAACACCTGGCCCCAGGAGACCGGGCCGAGGTCGAGGCGCACCGGGGCGAGGCTGGTGAACCAGCCGACGGTCCGGGAGACGTCGAGGTCGTGGCCGGGCGGTATCTGCCGGCCGTGCCGTTCGACGTCGACCAGGACGGCGGTGCCGGCACCGAGTCCGCGCCGTCTGCGCCAGTCGGCGACCGCCAGGGCGAACGCCGTCAGGAACACGTCCTCCACGCCGCAGCGCGCCGCGGCCGGCACGGCGGTCAGCAGCCGCTCGGTGACGTCCTCGGGCAGGGTGACGGCGAGTGCGCTCTGGGTGCCCATGGTGTCGCGGGCCGGGTCGCGCCGCTCGGCGGTCACCGGGACGTCCTCGTCGCTCAGCTGGTCCGCCCACCAGGCGACCTGTGCGGCGCGGGCGGGCTGGGCGGCGAGCTCGCCGAGCCACTGGGCCCACCGCCGCCACGCGGTGCCGACCGGTTCGAGCGCGGCCTCGGTGCCGGAAGCGGCGGCCTGCCAGGCGGCGGCCAGGTCGGGCACCAGGATCCGCCAGGACACCCCGTCGACGACCAGGTGGTGGGCGACCAGCAGCAGCCGGCCCGGGGCGTCCGCACCGGCGTCGAACCACACCGCGCGCACCATGTCGCCCCGCGTGGGCGCCAGGTCGCCGACGGCCCGCTCTGCGTGACGCGCGATCGCGGCGCGCAGCTCCTCGGGCCCGCATCCGGCGACGTCGACCCGGGTGACGCAGCCCGCGGCGTCCACCGCGCCGCGCGGCCGGACCTCGTACGACCACTCCCCCGCCGTGTCCGACAGTGTCAGCCGCAGCGCGTCGTGGTGGTCGAGGACGGTGCGCAGGGCCGTGGTCAGCGGCCGCAGGCCGAGACCGGCGGGCACCCGCAGCAGCACGGACTGGTGGAACCGTTCGGTACGGCCGCCGAGTTCGCGCAGCCAGTGGGTCATGGGGGTGAGCGGCACCTCGCCGATGCCGGCGTCCGGGTCCTGCTCGGGCAGGTCGTCCACGCTGCGGGCGACCGCCGCGAGACCGGCGACCGTCTTGTGCTCGAACACGTCCCGGGGCGTGATGACCAGTCCGCCCTTGCGGACCTCGCCGACCAGCTTGATGGAGACGATGCTGTCGCCGCCGAGTTCGAAGAAGCCGGCGTCGGCGCCCACCTCGGCCAGCCCCAGCACCTCGCGGAACGCCTCGGCGACGATCTTCTCCGCGTCGGTGGCCACCGCCCGGCCGCCGTCGCCGCCGCCGAACTCCGGGGCGGGCAGCGCCGCGTGGTCGAGCTTGCCGTTCACCGTCAGCGGCAGCGCGTCCACGACGACGACCGCCTGCGGCACCATGTACTCCGGCAGCCGCTCGGCCGTACGGGCGCGCACGCCCTCCGGGGCGCACTCCGCTTCGCCGTCGGGCACGACGTACGCCACCAGCTGCCGGACGCCGGGACGGTCCTCGCGGACCACGACGGCCGCCGCGTCCACTCCGGGGCAGCCCGACACCGCCGCCTCGATCTCGCCGAGCTCGATGCGGAAGCCGCGCAGCTTGACCTGGTCGTCCCGGCGGCCGACGAACTCGAGACCGCCGTCGGCCCGCCACCGCACCACGTCACCGGTGCGGTACAGCCGTTCGCCGGGCCCGCCGAAGGGGTCGGCGACGAACCGCTCCGCCGTCATCCCGGGCCGGCGCAGATAGCCGCGCGCCAGCCCGGTGCCCGCCACGTACAGCTCGCCCGCGACGCCGACGGGGCACAGGTTGAGCGCGCCGTCCAGGACGTACACGCGGGTGTTGGCGATGGGGCCGCCGATGGGCGGGGTGGCGGAGCCGTCGACCGGTGCGGACGCGGTGGCGCACACGGTGGTCTCGGTGGGGCCGTAGGCGTTGATCACCCGGCGGCCGGGCGCCCAGCGGGCCACCAGGTCGCGCGGGACGGCCTCCCCGGCGAGCACCAGGGTCAGGCCGGCGGGCGCGGCCTGAGGGTCGGCGCCGGACAGGGCGGTCGGGGTGAGGGTGGCGTGGGTGACCCCCCGCTCGCGCAGGAAGCCGGTGAGGGCGTCGCCGAGGAGCGGCCCTTCGGCGGGGGCGAGGACCAGGGTGGCGCCGTTGAGCAGGGCCATCACCGTCTCCCAGGCGGCGGCGTCGAAGCTGGGCGCGGCGAACTGCCCGACCCGGCTGTCCGCGGTCACGCCCAGGTGGTCGGCCTGCCAGGCCGCCAGACTGCCCAGTCCGCGGTGTCCGACGACGACGCCCTTGGGACGTCCGGTGGAGCCGGAGGTGTAGATGACGTAGGCGGGGTGGCCGGCGAGCAGCGGGGCCCGCCGGTCGGCGTCGGTGACCTCGGCGCCGGAGTGCCGGGCGAGTGCCTCGACGACGTCGGGACTGTCCAGGAACACCGGTTCGGCGATCTCGTCCGGGAGCCGGTCCGCCAGCCCGGTCAGGGTGACCACGAGCACCGGGTCGCCGTCGGTGAGCATGTACTCGATGCGGTCGGCGGGGTGGTTCGGGTCGACCGGCACGTAGGCGGCGCCGGCGGTCGTCACCGCGAGCAGGGCGGTGGTGAGTTCCACGGAGCGCGGCAGGACCAGCGCGACCCGGTCCTCCGGGCCGGCTCCGTGCTCGATCAGCAGCCGGGCCAGGCGGTTGACCCGGTCGGACAGCGTGGCGTAGTCGAGCTCGCCCGCCTCGCCGACGACGGCCGGGCGGGTGGCGTGGGCGGCGGCCCGGGCGGCGAACAGCTCCGGGACGGTGCCGGCGGGCACCGGCCGGCGGGTGTCGTTCCAGCCGGTCAGCAGTTGGGCGCGCTGCGCGGGCGGCAGGATCTCCAGGGTGCGCACCGGGCGGGCGGGGTCGGCGACGGCGGCCCGCAGCAGCGCCACCAGGTGGGCGGCGAAACGCTCCGCGCTGCTCCGGTCGAACAGGTCGGTGGCGTAGTTCAGCAGTCCGGAGATGCCGCCGCCCGCGGTGTCCTCGACCAGGGTGAGTTCCAGGTCGACCTTGGCGACCGGCAGCGGCATCTCGTGCGGGGTGACCGTGAGGCCGGGCAGCTCGACCTCGCGCAGGTCGTTGTTCTGGTAGGCGAGGATCACCTGGAACAGCGGGTTGTGCGACAGCGAGCGGTCGGCGCCGACCAGGTCGACCAGCCGCTCGAACGGCAGGTCCTGGTGGGCGTAGGCCTCCAGCGCCACCGTGCGGGCCCGCCGCAGCAGTTCGGCGAAGCCCGGGTCGCCGGAGACGTCGGTGCGCAGCACCAGGGTGTTGACGAAGAAGCCGATCAGGTCGTCGGCCGCGGCGTCGGTGCGGCCGGCGACCGGGGTGCCGATCGGGATGTCGTCGCCGGCGCCGAGCCGGGACAGCAGCGCGGCCAGCGCGGCCTGGAACACCATGAACGGGGTGGTGTCGGTCTTCGCCGCCAACGCGCGCAGCCCGGCGGTGAGTGCGGGGTCGACGTGCACCGGTACGGCACCGCCGCCGTGGCCGGCGACCGCCGGGCGGGGCCGGTCCGTCGGCAGTTCGAGCTCCTGCGGCGCGCCCTTGAGCCGCTCGCTCCAGTAGGCGAGCTGGGTGGCGGCCGTGCTGTCGTCGGCCCGCTCGTCGCCGAGCAGTTCGCGCTGCCAGAGGGCGTAGTCGGCGTACTGCACCGGCAGCGGGCGCCAGTCGGGCGCGGAGCCCTCCAGGCGGGCGCGGTAGGCCGCCGACAGGTCACGGACCAGCGGCGCCTGGGACCAGCCGTCGCCGGCGATGTGGTGCACGACCGCGCAGAGCACGTGCTCGTCCGGGGCGAGGCGGAACAGCCAGGCGCGCACCGGCAGGTCGACGGCGAGGTCGAAACCCGCCGTGCCGGCCGCGTGCAGGGCCGCGGGCAGCCCGGCCTCGGCGACGTCGGAGACCTCGATGTCCACGACGGCGTGCCCGGCGGGCAGGACGTGCTGCCACGGCTCGCCGTCGGTGTCCGGGAACACGGTGCGCAGGGCCTCGTGCCGGGCGACGACATCGTTGAACGCGGCGGTCAGCGCGGCCGTGTCCAGGTCGCCGGTCAGGCGTACGGCGAAGGGGATGTTGTAGGTGGCGCTCGGCCCCTCCATGCGGTTGAGGAACCACAGCCTGCGCTGGGCGAAGGACAGCGGCACCCGCTGCGGCCGGTCCGCCGGGCGCAGCGCGGGCCGGGCGGCCGCCGGGGTGTCGGTGAGCCGGGCGGCGAGCGCGGCCACGGTCGGTTCCTCGAAGACGCGGCGGATGGGCAGTTCGACGCCGAGGACCGAGCGGACCCGGCTGACCAGCCGGGTGGCCAGCAGCGAGTGCCCGCCCCGCTCGAAGAAGTTGTCGTGCACGGAGACCGTGTCGAGGCCCAGCACCTCGGCGAACAGCCCGCACAGCAGTTCCTCGTGCGGGGTGCGCGGGCCGCGGGCGTCCTCCTCGGTGTGCTCGGGGGCGGGCAGCGCCCGCACGTCCAGCTTGCCGTTGGTGGTCAGCGGCAGCGCCTCCAGCTCGACCAGGGGCCGCGGCACCATGTACTCGGGCAGCCGCTCGGCCGCCCAGCGGCGCAGTTCCTCGGTGTCCAGGCGCGCGCCGGCGGCCGGGACGGCGTAGCCGACCAGGTGCCGCACCCCGGGCCGGTCCTCGCGGACCACGACGGCGGCCTGGCCGACGGCGTCGTGCCCGGCCAGTACGGCCTCGATCTCGCCGGGTTCGATGCGGAAGCCGCGCAGCTTCACCTGGTTGTCGCTGCGGCCCACGAACTCCAGCAGGCCGTCCTCGCGCCAGCGCACCACGTCGCCGGTGCAGTACAGCCGGGTGCCGGGGCCGCCGTAGGGGTCGGCGACGAACCGCTCGGCGGTCAGGTCGGCGCGGCCGACGTAGCCGCGGGCCAGTCCCACGCCGGCGACGTACAGTTCGCCCGCGACGCCGGGCGGGCACAGCCGCAGGGCGCTGTCGAGCACGAGGACGCGCTTGCCGTCCATGGGGCGGCCGATGGGCACGGATTCCGGTACGGATTCGCCGGGCGGCAGTGCGTGCGCGGCGGCCATGACGGTGACCTCGGTCGGCCCGTAGGCGTTGACCACGGTGAGGTCCGGGCAGGCGTCGAGGACCTGGCGCACGGACGCGGCGGGCAGCGCCTCGCCGCCGGTCCACACCTCGCGCAGCGGCCGGAGCACCTCGGGCGCCTCGGCGGCGATCAGCCGGAACAGTCCGGTGGTGAACAGCGTGGCGGTGATCCGGTCGCCGGCGAGCACCCGGCCGATGGTGGCGATGTCCAGGTCGCCGGGCGGGCCGACGACGAGGGTGGTGCCGTTCAGCAGCGGGATCCACATCTGGTACGTGGAGGCGTCGAAGGCGTGGGCCGACTGGAGCAGGACCCGCTCCTGCGAGCCGTTCGCGAACCGGCTGTCGGCGGCGAGGTCGCCGATACCGCGATGGGTGACGGCGACGCCCTTGGGCCGGCCGGTCGAGCCGGAGGTGTACATGATGTACGCGGTCCGGTCGGGGCCCGGCGGCATCGGGACGCCGCCCTCGGGCAGCGGGTGGTGGTCCGGCAGGTCGCCCTGCTCCAGGATGAGCGAGACGCCGCTGTCGGAGAGGATGTGCGCGCGCCGGGCGGGCGGCCAGCGGTGGTCGAGCGGTACGTACACGGCACCGGCGCGGACCACGCCGAGCACGGCGAGGACGTACTCGGCGGAGCGGTCCATGGCGATGCCGACGGGTTCCTCCGGGCGCACCCCGCGCTCGCGCAGCCAGGCGGCGATCCGCTCCACCCGGTCGGTGAGTTCCGCGTAGGTCAGCGAGAGGTCACCGCAGACCAGCGCCTGACGGTCGGGGGTCTCGGCGGCGCGCAGCGCCAGCAGTTCGGGCAGGGTGCGCGCCTCGGCGGGAGCGGGCGGCGGGCTCCACTCGTCCAGCAGCCGGGCGCGGGCGCCGGCGTCCAGCAGGTCGACGGCGCCCGCGGGGAGGGACGGGTCGGCGGTGAAGGCCTCGAGGACGGTGGTCAGCGCACGGCTGAAGCCTTCGACGCGGGCCTCGTCGAAGGCGTCGGCGCGGTAGGTGAAGCGCAGTTCGAGCGAGGTGCCGGGGATGACCATGAGGGCGAGCGGGTAGTGCGCGCCGTCGGTGGAGAAGGTCCCGGCGACCGTCAGCCCGCCGGGGAGGGTGAGAGCGGCGGGGTCGACGGGGAAGTTCTCCGTCACGGTGAGGGTGTCGAACAGGTCGCCGTGGCCGGCCGTGCGCTGGATCTCCGCGAGGCCGAGGAACTGGTGGGCCATCAGGGCGCGCTGCTCGTCCTGGAGCCGGCGGCACAGCGCGGCCAGCGGTTCGTCGCGGCGCAGGCGCACCCGTACCGGCACGGTGTTGAGGAACAGGCCGACCATGGTGTGCACGCCGGGGATCTCCGGCGGCCGGCCGGCGAGGGTCATGCCGAAGGTGACGTCGGTGCGGTCGGTCAGCCGGCCGAGCAGCAGGCCCCAGGCGGCGTGCACGACGGTGTTGAGGGTGAGGCCGAGTTCGCGCACGCGGCGGTTGAGCCGCTCGGTGGTCTCCGGCGACAGCCGGGCGGCGACCCTGCTGGGCAGCACCGAGGCGGAGCGGTCGTCGGACAGGGCGGCCAGCCGGGTCGGCCCGTCGAGTCCGGCGAGCGCCTCCTGCCAGGCCCGGCCCGCGGCGTCGCGGTCCTGCCGGGCGAGCCACGCCAGGTGGTAGCGGAACGGCGTCACCGCCGGCAGTGCGGACGCGTCACCGCCGGCCGCGTACAGCTCGAACAGTTCGCGCACCAGGACCGGCGCCGACCAGCCGTCCAGCAGGATGTGGTGGTTGGTGACCAGCAGCCGGTGCCGCCGCGGCGCGGTGCGCACCACGGTGAACCGCAGCAGGGGCGGGCGGTGCAGGTCGAAGCGGGCGGCCCGGTCCCGCTCGGTGACCTCGCGCAGCGCCGCGTCCCGCTCGTCCTCGGGCACGTCGGTCAGGTCGGCCTCCCGCCAGGGCAGGTCGACCTCCTTGGGGACGAACTGCAGGGGGCGCGCCCCGCCGTCCCGGAAGCCCGCGCGCAGGTTGCCGTGCCGCTGGAGCAGGGCGTGGGCGGCGGAGCGCAGGACGGGGACGTCGAGCGGGCCGTCGATGTCCATGCCGAGCTGCATGACGTAGACGTCCGGGCCGTCCTGCTCGTCGTACTGCGCGTGGAAGAGCAGTCCTTCCTGCAGCGGGGTCAGCGGCAGGACGGCTTCCAGCGACGAGGGCTCGGTGGTCATTGACTAAACGCTCCAATTCGATGCGAACTCGTCCAGCTCGTCCTGGGAGACCAGGGGGATGTCCCACTCGCTGCCGCCCTCGGGACCGTCCGGGCCTGTGGTGTCAGGTGCGGGCGTGGCCGCCGCGGCGATGGCCCGGACGGTGCGGTGGGCGAAGACGTCCTGCGCGGTCAGGGAGAGTCCCGCCGCCCGTGCCTTGCTGACCACCTGGATGGAGACGATGCTGTCGCCGCCCTGGCGGAAGAAGTCGTCGTCCGCGCCGACCCGGGGCAGCCCCAGCACCTCGGCGAAGATCCGGGCGATGGTCTCCTCCTCGGGGGTGGCGGGGGCGAGCTGCGAGGCGGAGGCGGCGTCCGGCGCGGGCAGCGCCCTCTGGTCGAGCTTGCCGTTCGGGGTGACCGGCAGCGCGTCCAGGACGACCAGCGCGGCGGGCACCATGTAGTCGGGCAGCCGCTCGGCGAGCGCGGCGTGCAGTGCGGTGACCAGGGCGCCGTCCTTGCGGCCGGCGAGCGGGTCGTTGGCGTACCGCTCCGGTGCCGGGCCGGGCAGGTACAGGTCCCGGTAGGCGGGCGGCGCGGCCGTGCCGTCCTCCGGTACGAACACGGCGTCCAGCCGTCCGTCGGCGGCCCCGGCCGTCCAGGTGACCAGCGCCCGGTAGCCGTTGCGGGCCCCGAGGTCGGTCAGCGCGGTGACGACGACGCCGTCCCGCACGGGGACGCCGTCGATCTCGGCGACCGCCACCAGGTCGGCCGCCAGCCGGGCGTTGGGGATGCCGGTGGCCCGCAGGGGGGTGGGGTACGCCTCGCGCAGGCGCTCGGACAGTCCCGTGAAGCCGCCCGCGTCGTCCCAGGAGACGGCCGGCGCCGCGGCGAGGGAGACCGCGCCCGCCGGGCGCTTGTGCAGCACCACGTCGTAGCGGTAGCGGCTCAGCTCGTTGTCGTACGCGCCCTGCTTGATCCGGACGTCGACGCCGCCGAAGCCGTCGAGGACGTCCGCGAGGGTGTCGAACAGTCCGGGGTCGACGAGCAGTTCGGTCTCCCGCTCGACCGCCCGGTCCACGGCCGAACGCGCCACGTCGGCGCTGTCGCCGGGGCTCTGGACCCGGTGGACGCCCGCACGCATGCAGCGCAGCAGCCTGAGGTCGCGGATGTCGCCGAGGAAGACGCGACCGGTGTCGCCGAGCAGGCCGAACGCCGTGCGGATGACGTCGGTCAGGTAGTCGACGCTCGGGAAGTACTGCGCCACGGAGTTGATGACGACGGTGTCGAACGTCCCGGCCGGCACCCCGTCCAGGCGGTGGGCGGGGGCGGCCGTGAACCGGGTCCGGCCGGCGAGCACCGGGTCGTCCGCGGTCTGGCGGCGCAGCGTCTCGATGACCGTGGCGGACAGGTCGGTGCCCCAGTACAGCTCCACGTGGGGCGCGACCGGAGCCATGATCAGGCCGGCGCCGACGCCGATCTCCAGCACGCGGCGCGGCTGCAGTTCCAGGATCCGCTCGACGGTGGCCGCCCGCCAGGCGCGCATCTCCTCCTCGGGCAGCACGGAGCCGTCGTAACTGCTCAGCCAGCCCGCGAAGTTCTCGCCGAGCGGCGGGCCGTCATCGACGGCCGCCCCGTACACCTCCTCGTTGATGACCTCCCACTGCTCGACCTGGTCGGTCTCCAGACCGGTGTCGCGGTCCTCGGCGGCCTCCTGGGCGGGCACCACGTAGCCGACCAGCCTGCGCTCACCGGGCCGGTCCTCGCGGATCACGACGGCCGCCGACGCCACCTGCGGCTGGTCGGTCAGCACGCCCGCGATCTCGTCCGGTTCCACCCGGAAGCCGCGCAGCTTGACCTGCTCGTCGGCGCGGCCGACGAACTCCAGCTGCCCGTCGGCGCGCCACCGCACGACGTCGCCGGTGCGGTACATCCGCTCCCCCGGCTCGCCGAACGGGGCGGGGACGAACCGTTCCGCGGTCAGGCCGGGCCGGCCCAGGTAGCCGCGGGCGAGTCCGCGCCCGGCCACGTACAGCTCGCCGTCGACGCCGGGCGGGACCGGGCCGAGCCGGGAGTCGAGCACGTACACCCGGGTGTTGGCGATCGGGGTGCCGATGGGCGGGACGGCGGCCTCGGTGAGCGGCTCGCTCATGGTCGCGCAGACCGTGGTCTCCGTGGGGCCGTAGGCGTTGATCATGCGGCGGCCGTGGGACCAGGTCCCGGCGAGTTCCGCCGGGCAGGCCTCTCCGGCGACCGTGAGGACCAGGTCCGCCGGCACGGCGGCCGGGTCCAGGCCGGTCAGCGCGACGGGCGGGATGGTGGCGTGGGTGACGCGGTACTCGGTCAGGAACCGGGCCAGGGCGTCGCCGAGCAGCAGGCCGGTGTCGACGGGCAGGACCAGCGTGGCGCCGCGGAGCAGGGCGATGCAGGTCTCGGAGACGGCCGCGTCGAAGCTCGGCGTGGCGTACTGCACGACCCTGCTGTCCCGCCGGACCGCGAACCGCTCGATCTGGGCGGCGGCGAGGTTGCCGATGCCGCGGTGGGTGACGACGACGCCCTTGGGCCGGCCGGTCGAGCCGGAGGTGTAGATGACGTAGGCGGCGTGGTCGGCCGAGACGGGCCTGATCCGTTCGCTGTCGGTGAGCCGGGTGTCGGGCCGGGCGGCGATCTCGGCCGCGGTGGCGGGGTCGTCGACCACCAGCCGGGGCCGGTCCCCGATCACCTCGGCGGCCGTCCCGTCGACCTCGGCGCAGGTCAGTGTCAGCGCGGGCGCGCAGTCGCCGGCCATGAAGGCGACCCGGTCGCGCGGGTAGGCGGGGTCGACGGGGACGAACGCGGCGCCCGCGGTGACCACGGCGAGCTGGGCCACGACCAGGTCGGCCGACTTCGGCATGACCAGCAGGACGCGGTCCTCCGCGCCGATGCCCCGCGCGACGAGCTGCCGGGCGAGCCGGTTGACCCGCGCCTCCAGGGCGGCGTACGACAGCTCCTCGGCGCCCGCGACCAGGGCGGTGGCCTCGGGCGTGCGGGCGACCTGGGCGGCGAACAGGGCGGGCAGGGTGTCGAGGTCGACGGCGCGCGCGGTGTCGTTGAAGTCGACGAGGACCCGCCGGCGCTCGTCGTCCCGGAGCACGTCCAGCTCGCTCAGCCGGGCCGCCGGCCGGGTGGTCGCCGCGTCCAGGAGCCGCACCAGCCGCTCGATGAGCGACTCGACGGTGGAGCGGTCGTACAGGTCGGTCGCGTACTCGACGGCGCAGACCATGTGGTCGGGCGTGTCGCCCTCGCCGCGCACCTCGCGGAAGTCGAAGAGCAGGTCGAGCTTGGCGGTGTGGGTGACGGCCGGCTCGATCCACGCCTCCAGTCCGGGCAGGTCCAGGGTCGGCGTCGCGTTGTTCTGGAAGCCGAGGCCGATCTGGATGAGCGGGTGGCGGCCCGCCGACCGCTCGGGGTTGACGGCCTCCACGAGCCGCTCGAACGGCAGGTCCTGGTTGGCGAAGGCCGCGAGGCCGTCCGCCCGCGCCGTGCCCAGCAGGTCCTCGAAGCGGGGGTCGCCGGTGAGGTCGGTGCGCATCACGAGGGTGTTGACGAGGAAGCCGACCAGGTCGTCCAGCGCCTCGTCGGTGCGGCCCGCGATGGAGATGCCGAGGGGGATGTCGTCCCCGGCGCCCAGCTTGCTCAGCAGCGCGGCCAGCGCCGTCTGCACGACCATGAACGGGCTGACGTCGAACTCGCGGGAGCAGCGCGTGAGGTGCTGGTACTGCTCGGGTGTGAGAGCGAAGCGCAGGGTCTCGCCGCGGTAGGAGGCGACGGCCGGCCGGGGCCGGTCGGTGGGCAGGGTGACCTCCTCCGGCAGCCCGGCCAGGTACCGCTTCCAGTGGGCGAGCTGACCGGAGATGGCGGAGCCCGGGTCGTCCTCGTCGCCGAGGATCGCGCGCTGCCACAGCGTGTAGTCCGCGTACTGCACCGGAAGCGGCCGCCAGTCGGGGGCCTTGCCCTGGCTGCGGGCGGTGTAGGCCGTCTCGAGGTCGCGGGTGAGGGGCACCAGGGACCAGCCGTCGCCGGCGATGTGGTGCACCGGCATGAGCAGCGCGTGCTCCTCGGGCGAGACGCGGAAGAGGTGGGCGCGCACGGGCGCCTCGGTGGCCAGGTCGAAGCCGATGCCGGCCCGCTCGGCCATGGCGTCGGCCAGGTCCTCGGCGGCGATCTCGGTGACGCCCATGACCGGGGTCGCCTCCGCCGCGGACAGGATGTGCTGGCGCGGGGTGCCGCCGGTGTCGGGGAAGACGGTGCGCAGGCTCTCGTGGCGGGCGACGACGTCGCCGATGGCGGCCTGCAGCGCCTCCTCGTCGAGCGAGCCGAGCAGCCGCACCACCAGCGGGATGTTGTACGTGCCGGCCCCGCCGTCGATCTTGTCGACGAACCACAGCCGCAGCTGGGCGAAGGACAGCGGGATCTCCTCCGGCTTGTCCATCACGGTGAGCGGGCGCCGGGCCTCGGGCACGTTGCCCGTGCCGGCCAGCCAGGCGATCAGCGCGGCCGGGGTGGGCTGCTCGAACACGGTGCGGATCGCCAGCTCCACGCCGAACGCGGCGCGGATGCGGCTGACGAGCCGGGTGGCGAGCAGCGAGTGGCCGCCCAGGTCGAAGAAGTTGTCGTCCAGGGAGACCGACGGCAGGCCGAGGATCTCCGCGAACAGGCCGCAGAAGATCTCCTCTTCGGGCGTGCGCGGGGCACGGCCGGAGCTGGTGGCGGCGACGTCGGGGGCGGGCAGCGCCCGCGTGTCGAGCTTGCCGTTGGTGGTCAGCGGGAGGGCGTCGAGCTGCACGAACCAGGACGGCACCATGTGGTCGGGCAGTTCGGCGGCGGCGTGCTTGCGCAGGGCGGCCGGCTCCAGTGCGCCGCCCTCGCCCCGGCCGCCGACGACGTAGGCCACCAGCCGCTTGTCGCCGGGGGTGTCCTCGCGGACGACGACCGCGGCCTGGCGCACGTCCGGGTGGCGCAGCACGGCGGACTCGATCTCGCCGGGCTCGATGCGGAACCCGCGGATCTTGACCTGGTGGTCGGAGCGGCCCAGGTACTCGAGGTTCGCGGAGCCGTCCTCGGCCCAGCGCACCACGTCACCGGAGCGGTACATGCGCTGTCCGGCCGGGCCGAAGGGATCGGCGACGAACCGGGCGGAGGTCAGGTCGGGGCGGCCGAGGTAGCCGTCGGCGACGCCGGGCCCGCTGACGTAGAGCTCGCCGGGGACTCCGGGCGGGGCCGGGCGCATCGCGCCGTCGAGGACGTACAGGCGCAGGTCGCGGATGCCGAGGCCGATCATGCTGCCGGTGCCGGCGGTCGCGTCGGAGGCGTTCAGCATGAGCTCGGTGGTGTGCACCGTGGTCTCGGTGATGCCGTACATGTTGACCAGTCGCGGCGCGTCCTCCTCGTGCCGCTCGTACCACTGCGCGAGCCGGCCGAACTCCAGGGCCTCGCCGCCGAAGACGACGAAGCGCAGGGCGAGTCCGGCGCCCGTCTCCGGTTCGTCGGCGTCGGCCTGGATGAGCTGGTAGAAGGCGGACGGGGTCTGGTTGAGCACGGTGACCCGTTCGCGGGCCAGCAGCCGCAGGAACTCGTGGGGCGAGCGGGTCACGTGGTGCGGCGGCACCAGCAGTCCGGCGCCGTGCAGCAGGGCGCCCCAGATCTCCCACACGGAGAAGTCGAAGGCGTAGGAGTGGAACAGCGCCCACACGTCGTCCGGGCCGAAGCCGCTCCAGTGGGCGGTCTGGTCGAGCAGCCGGATCACGTTCTGGTGGGCGACCACGACGCCCTTGGGGCGGCCGGTGGAGCCGGAGGTGTAGATGACGTAGGCCGCCTGGTGGGGCAGGAGCGGGCCGCCCCGTTCGCCGTCCTCGACGGGCGCGCCGGACAGCGCGGCCAGGGCGATGCGGGTGAACGCCTCGTCCAGCACGATCGTGGGGACGTCGCCCTCGGGGCGGGCCGCCAGGGTGTCCTGGTGGGCGGTGACCAGGGCGGTCGGGCGGGCGTCGCCGAGGATGTAGGCGGCCCGGTCGGCCGGGGAGTCGGGGTCGATCGGCAGGTAGGCAGCGCCGGCCTTGACCGTGGCGAGCAGCGCCACGGGCAGGTCCACCGAGCGGGGCATGGCGAGCGCGACGAGGTCGCCGCGCCGCACACCGCGCGAGATCAGCAGGCGGGCCAGCCGGTTGGAGCGCTCGTCGAGCTCCCGGTAGGTCAGGGTGCGGCGGTCGTCGCCGTCGAAGGCGATGACGGCCGTGTTGCCGGGGTGGGCGGCGGCCGCACCGGCGAAGCGTTCGGTCAGGGTCGACAGCACGGGCTCCGGCGTGGAGTCGACGCCGCCCCACTCGTTCACCAGGAGGGTCCGCAGCTCGTCGTCCACCGTGTCCAGCGCGCCGACCGGGCGGTGCGGGCGGGCGGCGAGTTCGCCGAGCAGCCGCATGAGGAGGCGGTGGTGGCGCTCGGCGGCGCCGGAGCGGTAGACGTCCGGGTTGGCCGTCATGTCGAACCGGAAGCCGCCGTCCGGCTCGGCCATCACGATCAGGGAGAAGTCGTCGTCCTGGCCGGCCGTCAGCGGGTGCAGGGTGGCGGGGATCCCGGCGAACTCCACGGAGGAGGACGCGACGTGCAGGTTGAGGCGCGGACCGAGCAGCCGGCCGTCGGAGCCGAGGAGCTTGAGGTCGCGGCGCAGGTCCTCGTAGCGGTACCGCTTGTGGCGGGACGCCGCGCGCATCCGCTGGTGGGCGTGGCGGACGAGTTCGGCCGCGGTCATCTCCGGCCGCACGTCCAGGCGTACGCCGATGACGTTGGAGACCATGCCGGGCACGGCGCGGCCCGCGGCGGTGGTGCGGGCGGCGACGGAGAGCGCGACGACCACGTCCGGGCTGCCGGTGATGCGGCTGGTGTACGCGGCGAGGGCGGCCAGTACGGCGGCCGGCCAGCCGACGCCTACCGAGCGGGCCACGTCACGGACGGCGTCCGCGGTGCCCGCCGGTACGCGCGCGCTGCCCCGCACCTGGTGGTCCGGCATCGCCGTCGGACGGTCACCGAGGCTCGCCACGGCCGGGGTGTCGGCGAACTGGGCGGTCCAGAAGTCCCGGTCGGCCTGGAAGGCGGCGGACCGCCGGTAGGCGGCCTCGTCGTCGATCAGGGTGCGCAGCGGTGGGAACGCGCCGTCGGAGGTGTCCTGCCCGGCGACGAGCCGGGTGTAGATCTCGGCGACGCGGGCGGCGACGAGGCTCGCGCCGGCGGCGTCCATCACCACGTGGTGGTAGCGGTAGTAGAACAGGGCGCGGTCGTCGGCGACCTTGAGGAGGGCGAACCGGTACAGGTGCTCCCCGCCCGGGTCCAGCGGCGTTTCGGCGTCGGCCCACATCCACGCCGAGGCCTCGTCCCGGGGCTGCTCGGCGGACGTGAAGTCGACGACCTCCACGGGCTGTTCGGCCCAGTCGCCGACGGGCTCGAGGACCTGCACCGGGCCGGTGCCGTCGTCGGTGACGCGGACCCGCAGCGCCTCCGTCTCCGTGACGGCCTGACGCATCGCGGACACGAACAGCCGCTCGTCCACGGCCCCTTCGATGTCCAGGTACAGGGCCGCGTTGAACGTGGCGTTCGGGCCGCTGAGGCTCTGCGCGTACCAGATTCCGGCCTGGCCGGCGGTCAGTGGCAGAACCGTGGCTGACGAGTCAGACATCTGTCCTCTGTTCTCTTCGGGCCGGGCCGATCCGGTGTTCGGCGGTCAGGGCGGTAAAGGCCGGCGCTCAGGCCTGTTGACTCAACGGATACACGATCGGGAAATCGCTGTCGCGGGCCGATGCAATTTCCGGAAACGCCCTCGCCGCCGGGGAATTCGTCTTCTTCTCATCGGCATGTCTGCAGCTAGCGGCAAACGGGCCCGGGAAGCGCGCCGCGCTCCTTAGGATCGGCCCGCAAGAAATGACCTCAGCTCAGATTTAGGGGTAACGTCATGACCGACGCCGAGACGAAGATGGCGACGTGCCCCGTCGCCCCGCACGGCTGGCCCAACCCGCTGCTGCCGGAGTACGACCAACTGCCGGAAGGCCGCCCGCTGACGCAGGTCACCATGCCGTCGGGCAGCAAGGCGTGGCTGGTCGCGCGGCACGACCAGATCCAGCGCCTGCTGGCCGACAACCGCTTCAGCGTCGAGCCGCACCCGACGTTCCCGATCCGGTTCCCCGCGCCGCAGGAACTGCTCGACATGATCGCCCGCGACGCGAAGAACCTGCTGGTGACCATGGACCCGCCGCGCCACACGCGGGTCCGTCAGATGGCGCTGCCGGACTTCACCATCAAGGCCGCGGAGAAGCTCCGGCCGAGGATGCAGGACCTGATCGACTACTACCTGGACCGGATGGAGGCCGAGGGCGCCCCCGCCGACCTGGTCCAGGCGCTGGCCCTGCCCTTCCCCGCGCAGGTGATCTGCGAGCTGGCCGGCATCCCCGAGGGCGACCGGGAGATCTTCACCCGCAACGCGGCGATCATGGTGGGCACCCGGCACTCGTACACCATGGAGCAGAAGCTCGCGGCCAACGAGGAGCTGATGAAGTACTTCGCGGCCCTCGTGACCGAGAAGCAGAGCAACCCGACCGACGACATGCTCGGCAACTTCATCGCCCGGGCGGGCAAGACCGACGAGTTCGACCACCACGGTCTGACCCTGATGACCAAGATGCTGCTGCTCGCCGGCTACGAGTTCATCGTGAACCGGATCGCGCTCGGCATCCAGGCGCTGGTCGAGCACCCCGAGCAGCTCGCCGAGCTGCGCGCCGACATACCGGGCCTGATGCCCAGGACCGTGGACGAGGTACTGCGTTACTACAGCCTGGTCGACGAGATCATCGCCCGTGTCGCGCTGGAGGACGTCGAGATCGACGGCGTCACCATCAAGGCGGGCGAGGGCATCCTGGTCCTCAAGGGCCTCGCCGACCGCGACCCGGCCAAGTACGCCGACCCGGACGTCTTCGACATCCACCGCGACGCCCGCGACCACCTGGCCTTCGGCTACGGCGTCCACCAGTGCCTCGGCCAGCACGTCGCGCGTCTGATGCTGGAGATGTGCCTCACCAGCCTGGTCGAGCGCTTCCCGGGGCTGCACCTGGTGGAGAGCGACGAGCCGATCGAGCTCATCGACGGGCTGCCGCCGGTCCACAAGCTGACGATCGGCTGGTAGGCGCGATGAAGGTACACGCCGAGCGCGACCGCTGCATCGGGGCCGGTCTGTGCACGCTGCACGCCCCGTCCGTCTTCGACCAGGAGGACGACGGGATGGTGGTCGTCATTGACGACTCGCCCACCGGTGCCGCCGCCGACGACGCCCGCAAGGTCGCGGAGTACCTCTGCCCGGGCAAGGCCGTCCACATCACCGGCGGCTGAGCCCCTTTCCCGTCCCCGGGCCGCGGGTCCGGCCCCCCTCGGCACCGACGCCGGAGGGGGCCGGACCCGCGGCCGTTTCCCCGCCCCCGTACTGGAGTGGACAGACCCATGACACAGCTCAGCGGATGGAAGGTGCTCGGCCCCGGCCGGGCCGGCGGCGACCTGGTGCTCGCCGTCGACTTCGCCACCACCGGCCGGTCCGACTCGGCCTTCTCCGACCTCGCCCCGCGGCTCGACCCGGCGCTCGCCATGTGGGAGACCCGGCAGCCGGCCGGTGCCGCTCCCCTGCCGGCCGAGGACTACCTCGCGCTGTGGGACGGCGGGGCGGCGGCCGACGGCCGCCGGGTGCGGGCCGTGCTCGGCTACTGCGCCGGCAGCGTGTTCGCCGGCGAGCTGGCCGCCCGGATCGCGGCCCGCCAGGGCGAGGCGCCCCACCTGGTGCTCTTCGATCCGGAGGTGCCGGACGCGGCCGGCCTGTACCGGGACTTCGCCGCGATGATGAACCAGTTCGCCTCGGTGCTGACCGCCGACGAGGTGAGCGCCGCCCAGCGGGAGGCCGACGCCGCCCGCACGGACGACGTGGACTTCGGCGCCTACGGCGACGTCCTCGTGCGGATCTTCATGGAGCGGGCCGGCGCGGCGTTCGCCCGCGAGGAGCTGGACACCGAGCTGCTCGACGAGTTCGTCGCGGTGTTCCGCTCGTACGTCTCCTACCTGGACGCCGCGCGGCGGATCGACCCGGCCGCCGCCTGGCGCACCGGGACGGCGGTGCACTCCCGGACGCCCTCGGAGGGCGCGCCGCCGGCCGGGCGGACCGTGGACGTCGACGTCGCCCACGCGGACCTGCTGCGCGACGCGCGGGTGGCCGAGGTGGTCGGACAGCTCATCGGCGCGTACGCGACGCCCTGAAACGGCGAACCGGCCCCCGTCGGGGGCCGGTACACGCTCCTGACCCGGCACGCCCGCCTGCATGACCCCGGCCACCCCGGCCACCTCGGCCTCACGCCGGCCGGGCCACCGGCCTTGAGCAGGCCAGGGCGTCCTGAGCCGGGGGACGCCACCCCGAAGACGGTGAACCACCAGCCCTGCGACGGGGGAAGCCGACTCGGTGCCAAAAGAACCCCGGTCGGGGACGCGCCGGTCGTAGGCCGCGGGCCGCGGCGCGCCTGGGCGCCCCCGAGCCGGTGCCGGAGGCGCCACCGGTGCTCAGGCGGGCGCGGTCATCGCGCGGTCGACCCGCTCGCGCGGGCGGCTGGAGCCGACCAGGGCGCCGACCGTCATCACGCACCGGTCCCCGTCCCAGGTCCGCCCGGAGACGAAGACGTTGTTCGCCATCAGCCGGTCGATCCGCGACTCGTGACGCAGCACGGCGCCGGGACGCACCTCGCCGAAGAAGCGGCAGTCGCGGAAGGCGGCGGCCACGGGGACGCCCTCGGCGGTGCCGGTGGACAGCCACAGCAGCACCGAGGCCTGTCCGAAGGACTCCAGCATCAGGGACCTGGGGTACATGTACCGCGACAGGGGCAGCCCGTCGGCCATCCGCCCGTAGCAGGGCTCGGAGCCGGAGACCGCCTTGGCCACGGTGATCCGCCGCCCGGGGTCGAGGGACTCGACCCGGTCCACCATGAGCATGGGGTGCCGCACGGGGAGCAGGCCGAGGACGCCGGTGTAGTCGGGTCCGGGCGTCCCGCCCGGCGCGGGAGGCGCCAGGCCCTCCGGCGGCGTCGCGGCGAGCACGGCGTCACGGTCGCCGAGCGTCGCCTTCACCGCCGCGACGGGTGTGCCGTCCTGTCGGACGCCGTCCGCGGTCACCCGCAGGCGTCCCGGCCCGTCGGGCGTCACCGTGACGTCCAGGCGGATCTCGTCGCCGCTCTGCATGGGCGCCAGCCAGCGCCCGGACCGCACCTCCAGGAGGTTGAGCGGCTCGTCCGCGCCGCCCAGGTCGGTCACCGCCTGGCGCAGCGCCTCCAGGACGAACACCGCCGGCAGCAGCGTCAGCCCCGGGAAGTGCCCCTCCATGTACGGGTCTTCCGGGTTGACGGTCTTGTACAGCACGAGCCTCGTCCCGGGCCCCTCGGACAGCACCTCCGTCCGGTCCACCGCACGGAGCGGAGCCGCGTAGGCACGTCGCTCGGGGGCGGACCCGGTCACACGAACCACACCTGGTCGTACTCGGGCCAGCGCCGGGCGAGTTCGGTGGAGTCCAGCAGGACGGTCCCGGCGACGAGCCGCTCCGGGGCGAAGCCCAGGGCCGTCACCGCCTCCCGGTCCACGAAGACGGTGAAGCCCTCGGCGACGAGGTCCCGCACGGAGCCGCGGTAGTCCGGCAGCGTGTCGAGCTCCATCGTGCCCAGCCGCACCGACGGCCGGTACTCGTCCTCCTCGACGGCGAGCGTCACCGCCGGGCCGCGCAGGGCCACATCCACCCGCTCGAACTGGCCGTGCAGGTCCAGCAGTCCGTACAGGGCGTGGAAGAACTGCGCCTCGACCGCGCCCCGGTGGGCCCGGTCCAGGACGCACAGCACGGGCGGGCCAAGACCGGTGCGCTTCGTCGCGGTGCTGCCGCTCATCAGGCCCCTCCGAGGTAGAGCGTCCGCCGGGCGCCGGCGATGGTCGCCGCCAGCCGCAGCGGGGAACGGTGCCGCACCTGCGGGACGTGGTGCACGGCGCCGCGCTCCTCGGAGCAGGCGGTGCACGCGATCCAGCCGAAACGGCCGCCGCCGTCGGCGATCATCCGCTGCACGACGGCCGACGGGGACGGGTAATGACCCTCCGGGTCACGTGTGTTGGGAAGCTTGGTGTCGCCGAAGGTGTCCTGGGTCATCATGTTGGCGTAGCCGCACGCCCAGACGCGTACCGAACCCCCTCGGTCGAGCATCGCCTGCGACAGGCGCAGCGCCGAGGTCACCACGTCGCTGGAGTGCGGGGCCGCGGTGAGGATGAGCAGCAGGTCCCACATACGGCGTTCCATGGCCATCAGTGCCACACCCCCCGGCAGTCGTCCTCGCTCAGCGCCGCGGCGACGGCGTCCATGCCGGCGATGCGGACATGCGGGGAGAGCGTGGTGGCCGACAGGGCGCGCTGGGCCGCGGAGAAGTCGTCGACCAGGATCTCGGCCCCGGCCGCGGCCAGCCGCTCGATCTCGGGGACGTCCGTGCCGACGGCGGTCAGCACGCCGTCCTCGACGAGGAAGACCCGTACCCGGTGCCCGGCCTCGGCGAGCGCCGCGGCGTCCCTGAGGAAGGTGCCCGCGTTGGGGCCGGCCCAGTTCCCCTTGCTCTCGATCATGAGGTAGCCGGGGGTGGCCGTCCGCTCGTCCATCAACCGCCCAGCTTCCGGTTCAGCAGGCCGAGGATGTCGGGGAACCTGCGGACGGTGCCGAGTTCCTCCTCGGGAATCCTGATGCCGTAGCGCTGTTCCAGCGTGACCGCGAGTTCCAGGGCCACGACGGAATCGACGCCCAGTTCCTCGATGAGAAGGATGTCGTCGGTCAGCGCCGACTGTTCGACATCCAGCGTGTCCGCCACCAGCTCGCGAAGTTCCGACACGTCCAGCGTGGTTTCGGCACTCACCGGAATTCCCTTTCCTCGGGTCATTCGCACGTTTTTCTGTCATGCGTTTCGCCGATGGATGCTAGGTCAGCGCACGAGGGGTGACGAGGCGACCGGTCGGCCCCTGCAGGTACTTGCAGGAACGCCGGTGCCGGAATGCGCGTGAATGCATCCTGAATGGCACGGACAAACGGCCAGGCGGACAGCGAGGCGGGTGCACGGGTGACAGTGGTGGTCACGGGACTGGGCGCGGTGAGCTGTTTCGGCAGCGGCACCGGCGCGCTGTGGGAGGGGCTGCTGCGCGCGGACCGGCGGCCGGAGCCCGCGCCGGACCTGTGCGGCCTGCCGGCCCGCCCACACCTGTACGCGGCACCGGACACCGGCGCTCCCGGCACCGGACGGACCGGCGCGCTGCTGGCGAGCGCCGTCGCCGAGGCCGTCGCGGAGGCCGGACTGACGCGGCGGGACCTGGCCGACGCCGGGCTGGCCGTGGGCACCTCGCTGGGCGACATCGATCTCGCCGAACGCTCCGGGGAGCCCGGCCGGTCCCTTGCCACGCACCGGGTCACCGCCTCGCTCGCCGCCCGGTTCGGCGTCGGCGGCCCCGGCCAGACGCTCTCCACCGCCTGCTCCGCGGGTGCCTACGCCGTCGCCTGGGGTGCCGAGCTGATCGGGACGGGACAGGCGGACGTCGTCGTCGCCTGCGGCGGTGACGCCTTCTCCCGCGTCGCCGTCGGCACCCTGCAGCGCTTCGGGCTGCTGGACGGCGAGTGCTGCCGCCCCTTCGACACCCACCGGGCCGGCATGGTCACCGGTGAGGGCGCCGCCGCCCTGGTGCTGGAGTCCGAGGAGTCCGCGCGGCGGCGCGGCAGGACGGCGCACGCCGTGCTGGCCGGGCACGGCTGGAGCTGCGACGCCCACCACCCGATGGCACCTGAGCCGTCCGGCGAGCAGCTGCGCCGCTCGGCCGCCCGGGCCCTCGCCGGGCTCGACGAGGTCCCGGGCGCGGCCGTGCTGCACCGCGCCGGGGTGGCGGTCAACGACACCGTGGAGGCCGCCGCGATCGGCGAGGCGGTCACCGCCGCCGGCGGGTCGGGCGGCGACGTGCTCGGCTACGCGCCCAAGGCCGTCATGGGACACACGGCGGGCGCGGCCGGAGTGTTCGGCTGCGTCATCGCGGCCCTCGTCCTGCGCCACGGCCTGGTCCCGCCCAACGCGCACGTCACCGATCCGGACCCTCAGTGCCCGCTGGCGGTCCCCCTCGACGGGCCGGTCCCGCTCCCGCGCCCCTCGGTCCTGGTGAGCGGCACCGGCTTCGGCGGCAACAACGCCGTCCTGACCTGGCGGGCCGCCGCATGACCGTACTGATCACCGGCGTCGGCACCGTCGCCGAGGAGCCGCTGCCGGGCACGGGCGACGTCCCGTGGTTCGACCCCGCCGCCCATCTCGGCCGACGGGGCTGGAAGTACCTCACCCCGGCCACCCGCTACCTCCTCGCGGCGGGCAACGAAGCTCTCGGGCGGCGCCACGACGACCCCCCGCTCACCGGTGCCGGCTCCGAGCGGTTCGGCGTGGTGACCGGCACCCAGTACGCGATCGACCGTGTCCACCGCCGGATGAACGCGACGCTGACCACCGAGGGCGTCCACGGGATCAGCCCCGCGGAGGTGCCGGGTTTCTCGATGAACACGCCCGGCAGCCAGCTCGCCATCACCGCCGGCGCCCGCGCCTTCTCGGTCACGCTCACCAATCCGGTGACGGCGGGCCTTGAGGCCGTGCAGTTCGCGCTCACGGCCCTGCGGACGGGGCGGGCGGACACGGTGGTGGCCGCGGCGGCCGACCAGGCCCCCGAGGACCACGGCGGGAGCGGCGAGTACGACGCCGCGGCGGCCGTCGTGCTGTCGGCGAGGGGGCGGGCCACCGGCACGGCAGGCGCCGGCCGCCCCCTCGCGGCGGTCACCGGCGCGCTGTCCCGGTTCCTGGCACCGGGACCCGCCGGTGCTCCGGATCCCGCGGCGCTCGCCGCGAGCGCGGCCCGGATCGCCGCCCTGCCCGGCGCCACCGAACGCCCGGGGGCCGCCGACGCCGTACGCCTGGTGGTGGTCGCACCGGCGGCCGCCACCCACCTCGCGCTGGCGGTCCGCGACGCCGTGACCGAGGCCCTGGCCGACGGCGGGAGCACGGTGCGGGACGCCGACGCGACGGTGCGTCCGGCGCGCCACTGCGCGGTGTCGGGCCTGCTGGAACTGGTCGCCCTGGCCCGGTCGGACGGCGGCGGCCCCGCTCTGCTGATTTCCGTTTCCGAATCCGGGCATCTCACCGCAATCCGAATCGACGACGTCGTTGGTCCCGAATTCACCTGAGTGGCGAAATCTCGTGGATGCGCCGGGACCTTTTGACCTGCCCACCGACCCCGGATAACGTGCCGATATGACAGTGAGGGCAGAACAGCCGACCGATCGATTGACCAGGTTTCGCCGAATCGGCGGCCTGGGGGCAGCCATAGCGGTGACACCGTATCTGCTCATCAAAATCGTGTGGACTTTCGGTTTCTTCATTCCGACCGAGGAAATGGGCGGCGCGGACTGGCGTGCGATCAACGCGGCGACCGCGTTCCTCGCCGCCGTCGGCATCGTGCTGGCGATGGCGTTCTCCCGGCCCTGGGGCGAGCGCCTGCCCGCGTGGCTGGTGGCGCTGCCCGTGTGGGTCGGAACCGGTCTGCTCGTGCCCATGCTGCTGCTGGCGCCCGTGCTCGGCCCCGCCGCCATGAACCGCGACCAGGACGCCGGTTCACCGGACTTCTGGATCTACGAGCAGATCCTGGTGATGATCTCGCTGGTCGGGGTCGGGGTGGGCCTTCCGGTCGCCCTCGCCGGCTACGCCAGGGCGCGCTGGCCGGAGGCCCTGAGGGGCCCGCTCCGGTGTGCCGAACCGGTCGGCGGCACACGGCAGTTGCAGGTGACGCTGGCCAGGCTGGTCGCCGTCGGCTGTGTCCTGCTCGCCTGTGTCAAGGTCTTCTGGGCCGCGGGCGGCACCCTCGGGCTCGACGCGGACGAGCTGGACCGCCGCGACCTGTGGTGGCACATGCTGTCGCTGAGCACGGCCGCCTGGGCGCTCGCCGGGGCCTGGGGCATCCTGGTGCTGACCGCCCACCGCGGTTCCCGCCGCTTCCTGCCGCCGATGGCCGCCGCCTGGGTGTCCTCGGGCATGCTGTTCGCCTACAGCGTCTACAACCTGCTGACCCTCACCGACATGCAGCAGCCCTCCCCCGAACTGCCGATCGCCGGAGCGCTGGCCCGGGACGTCAGCGCGGTCCTCGGCGTGATGATGGGCCTGACCCTGCTGCTCGTGCTGCACGACCGCAAGCGCGCGCTGCGCGCCGGCGACTGAGGCACGCGGCTTCGAGGCACGCGGCCCACGACTCGGCCCCGCGGCGCGGTGATCGCGCCGCGGGGCCGAGTCGTGGGCCGAGTCGTCCGGTCAGCGGGTGGGGGCGGCCGCACCGGGCACGGGCAGGGTGCACCACTGAGGCAGCCTGGACCACACCTCCGGCGTGTAGAAGTGCCCGCCGGGCAGTTCCACGGCCTGGTAGGGCCCCCGCGTCAGGCCCCGCCAGTGACGCTCCACGTCCGCGAACGGCGCGAGGTCCTCGGTCCCGTACAGCACCCGCAGCGGCACCGACACCCGGGAACCCTCGACGAATTCGTAGGATTCCGTCACCGCGAGGTCCGCGCGGAGCAGGTCCACCGCGATGTTGAGCAGCTCGGGTTCGGCCGCGATCGCGGGGGACACCTGGCCGAGGTCACGCATCCAGCGCACGAGGGCGTCGGCGCTGTCGTCCGACCGCGGCACGTCGTCGCGGGGCGTCTCCCGGCGCTTGTGCGGGGCCACCCCGCCCGACACCACGAGCGCCTCGGGCGGTGCGACGCCGAGGCGTTCGAGTTCTGCCGCCGTCTCGAAGGCCACCCAGGACCCCATGCTGTGGCCGAACAGGATGTAGGGACGCCCGGTCAGGCCGCGCACCGACCGCACCACGTCGTCACGCAGCTCCGTCCAGACCCGGGCGAACGGGGTACCGAAGCGCGCCTCCCGTCCCGGGTAGCAGATCAGCGCCAGCTCCACGTCGTCCGGCAGGGCCTCGGCCCACTGCCGGAACGGCGCGGTGCCGCCGCCGCAGTAGCTCAGGCACACCAGGACCCGCTCGGCGTGCGGCCGCGGCCGGGGCCGCTGCACCGCGGCGCCGCCCGCCGTATTCACGATCGTCGCCGTCCTCACCGGACTACTCGGCGCCTTCCATCTGGCGCACCAGGCTGAGCGGACGCATGTCGGTCCAGTTCTCGTTGACGTAGTCGAGGCAGGCCTGCCGGCTGTCCTCGGGGTGCGCCACCGTCCAGCCCGCCGGCACCTCGGCGAACGCCGGCCAGAGCGAGTGCTGGCCCTCGTCGTTGACCAGCACGCGGTACTGGGCGTCGTTGTCCTCGAAGGGATTGGTGCTCATCGTCCACTCTCCAAGCAGTTCGCTACTCGTTCCCTGTACGGCGATGTCACGCGCTGCGTTCCTGGTCCAGGACCGCACCCGCCCGCGCGCCGTGCGCGTCACGCATGCTGTCGATGAGCAGGAGCACCGCACGCACCGACGGCAGGATCATCCGCCCGTCCCCCGCCAGCCGCGCTCCCGTGGGGACAAGAACCGCCGCACCGGAAACGCTACCGACCGCGAACGGGCCCTCGCTCGCCCTTACATGAACCTGCACCGGGACCCGGCCTCCCCCGACCCTCGGCCCCCACATCTTTTGAACGTGTTCAATTAACCGCTCCGACGTGTCATGATGGCGGCGCAGGGGTCCGTCACCCGCACGTCGACGAGCCGACCACCTCGAACCAGGAGCCACCATGGCCACCGGATCCGCGGACAGCCCCGCGACCCTCTACGGGCCCGTCTCCCTCGTCCTCGGTACGGCGGCTTCGGTCACCGTCGTGTTCGCCGGCGTCCTCGGCATGGCGTTCTCCCTGCTCTTCGGCAGCCTGGCCGTCACCTTCGCGCTGCTCGGCCTGGGCCGGGGGCTCAACAGGGTCCAGTGCGGCATCGGCCTCGCCACGGGATCCCTGGGTGTGCTCTACCCGGTCCTCCTGGTCGCTGCCTGAGCACGACGTGGCGGAGCCCGGGAGTCGTATCCAGCTCCCGGGCCCCTGGGGATGCCACCCATGTGCGCACGCCGGCGCTTTTAAGAGGACGGATCAGTCATCATGCCGTCGTGTTCTTCCTTTGAACTACCGCGCCAGGCAAGAGGCGCAGGCGAGAGTCGAACTCGCATCCGACGGCGGTCGTCCGTCCCCGGTCGGTCCGGCGATCGGCGGCGATGCTGAGACTGGAGCGAGAGTCTGAGATTGACCGCGGCCGCCGTCCCGGCGAACCGCGCTTTCAGGCTGAACTTCAGTATCAGCTTGCGCTCCTGGCACGAACCGGTCCTCAATCCGGCCCGCACCCCGTAGCGCACCCCCGCGCTCGCACGCGGGGGCGATCATGACGGCTATCTTCGGTCGGCGTCAGCCGAACAGATAGCCGAACACCGCGTCGCCGACCCGCTGGTCGGTGACCTCGGCGCCGTTGGCCTCCTCACGGGCGAACTTCACGGCCTGCTGGAGCTTCTCGACCCGCTCGGCGAGCTCGTTGACCCGCCGCGCGGGGAGCGCCCCGGAGAACTTCACGGTCGTCCAGTACCCGATGGGCACGTCCTCGTAGTACACCTCGACCTGCGCCGGGTGCTTGTCGGTCGCCTCCGCCTTGACGTGGTTGCGCGGGACCTTCTTCGTCCGGATCGTCCGCACCGGATCGGTCTTCCACCAGTCCGTGGACGGGTCGTGCGACCAGGACTCGGCGGCGTCGAGGGTGGGCAGCTTCTTGACGAAGGTGTGCAGATCGGTGAGCTGCTTCTCGAGGAAGAGCAGATAGCTGACCGGCACGTCGGCGACGACGGTCCGCCCGTCGACCGTGACGTCCGCCCGGGCCGCGCAGTTCGCCCAGTCCTTGGTCGCGGTCACGTCGAACAGCCGCGTCAGCGAGGCCGCCATCTCCCGCAGCACGTCCTCCCCCTGCACCTGCACCCGCGTCGACTCGGGCGGCAGCTGCTCGCCCTCCTCGTCCTTCGGCTGGTACGTCCGCGAGATCCCGGCCAGCAGCGCGGGCTTCTGCACCTTGGCGTGCGCGGCGTTGATGTCCTGGAGCGACTTGCTCTTGACACCCTTCTCGACAGCGATGATCTGATTCAGCTTCGCCATGTCGTCCCCCTCTTTCGAACAGGCAGGAACTTAACCCGCCAGGTCGAACGGGCGCAGCTCCTTTATGTGCCGCGGCACGTCAACCGCTGCCGCCCGCCGCCGGGGAGTCACTGGTCGTCGGGCCACAGGCGGAACGCTGAGTGCCCGGTCAGGGGCCGGACCATGCGGAAGTGACGGCGGTCCAGGGTGAGGATCGCGTCCGTGTGGTACTCGGCCGCCATCACCACGTTCATCGTGTCCGTGAGGCCGACCTGCGGATACCTGCGCATGGTGACCAGCGCCGTCGACAGATGCGGTTCGATCTCCGGGACCGCGTACCGGCGCACGGCGACGCGGTCCCGGACGTGGCCCAGCGCCGCGTGCGCGGCCTCGGGCCCGATCCGCGAGCTCAGCAGGTAGTCGAGCTCGGCGAGGACCAGCGGGCTCACCACCAGGTAGGAGGCAGCCGCGACCGCCTTGCGGCAGGCCGCGTGCTCGGGAGCGTCCGCGTCGAACAGCGAGAACAGGCCCGAGGTGTCGGCAATGAGGACGGTCACGCGCCGAAGCCCTCCAGGTACGAGCCGCGGCCCTCGGACCAGTCGATCCTGGAACCACTGTGGAACACGGGGATGTCGTCGTCACCCATCGGGTCCGTGGGGTGATCGGGTACGGGCTGCTCCGTGACCGGCGACAGTATGGCGACCGCTCGTCCGTTCTTGGTCACCGTGATCCGCTCGCCGCGCTCGGCCGCGGCGAGGATCCTCGAGGCGTTCTGATTGAAGTCACGCGCGGTCGTCTCCATGTAGTACACGGTACTACGGCGGCGCGGACCGGCATCGAGGAAGCAGGCACTCCGTCCCACCCCCAGCACTGCCGGCGGCTCGCGTTTCCGCGGAGTGGGACCCGACGCTCGTTCGGGTTCCCGGCCTTCAGGGACCGAGGTCGATGACGCGTACGGTACGGCCTGCCCGTTCCACACTTCTGGTGCGGTGGTGGCGACCACCGCACCGTTCGGACGCTCGGCCGCCGGTTCGGCGGCATAACGGGTGTGAGCCGGGGCCCAGGAAGTTGTCGCGTGACGCGTGGGCGAGCTTCGTCGGGCCGGTCACCTCGGAGCGGAGCGTCTGACACGCGTACGGTCACGGGAGCCCTGCCGGTCCCATCGGACGGCAGGGCTCCCGTGTGCACCGGCCAACGCCTCTTCTCAGCGACGCCCCGCGAGGGGCGGTTTTCGGCCGATGCGCGCTCCCCGGCCGCTCGGCCCCCGGGGAGCTCTGTTGCACCTGATAGTTGATCAATAACCTTGTGCGGTACATGAAATGACGACTTCTGGGAGCCTCATGTCCACCGCCCAGCAGGTGCCCGACATCCTCTCGCCCGAGTTCGCGGCGAACCCCTACCCCGCCTACCGGGTGATGCGGGAGGCCGCGCCCCTCATCTGGCACGAGGCCACGCAGAGCTACATCGTGTCGCGGTACGAGGACGTCGAGCGCGTCTTCAAGGACAAGGCCGGCGAGTTCACCACCGACAACTACGCCTGGCAGATCGAGCCCGTGCACGGCAAGACGATCCTCCAGCTCAGCGGGCGGGAGCACGCCGTGCGCCGGGCGCTGGTCGCCCCCGCGTTCCGAGGCAGCGACCTGGAGCAGAAGTTCCTGCCCGTCATCGAGCGCAACTCCCGCGAGCTCATCGACGCCTTCCGCCACACCGGCTCCGCCGACCTGGTCGCCGACTACGCCACACGCTTCCCGGTCAACGTCATCGCCGACATGCTGGGCCTCGACAAGGCCGACCACGCGCGCTTCCACCGCTGGTACACGGCCGTCATCGCCTTCCTCGGGAACCTGTCGGGCGACCCCGAGGTGACGGCGGCGGGCGAGCGCACCCGGGTGGAGTTCGCCGAGTACATGCTGCCGATCATCCGGGAGCGCCGCGAGAACCTGGGCGACGACCTGCTGTCCGCGCTGTGCGCCGCCGAGGTGGACGGGGTGCGGATGAGCGACGAGGACGTCAAGGCGTTCTGCAGCCTGCTGCTCGCCGCCGGCGGCGAGACCACCGACAAGGCCATCGCCGGGATCTTCGCGAACCTGCTGCTCCACCCCGACCAGCTCGCCGCCGTCCGCGCGGACCGCTCGCTGATCCCCCGTGCCTTCGCCGAGACCCTGCGGTTCACCCCGCCCGTGCACATGATCATGCGGCAGTCCGCGACGGAGGTGGAGCTCAGCGGCGGCACGATACCCGCGGGCGCCACCGTCACCTGTCTGATAGGCGCCGCCAACCGCGACGAGAGCCGCTACGCCGAGCCCGACCGCTTCGACATCTTCCGCGACGACCTCACCACCACGACCGCCTTCTCGGCCGCCGCCGACCACCTCGCCTTCGCGCTCGGCCGGCACTTCTGCGTCGGCGCGCTGCTGGCCAAGGCGGAGGTGGAGACCGGCGTCGGCCAGCTCCTCGACGCCATGCCCGACATGCGTCTCGCCGACGGCTTCGAACCGTCCGAGCAGGGCGTGTTCACCCGCGGACCACAGCGCCTCCCGGTGCGCTTCACCCCCGTGACCGGCTGACCCGGCCGGCGGTCCGCACCGGCACGTCCGGCCCGTACGGCGATCCGTACGGGCCACTCCGTACCGGCCGAAGGCCGAAGCCCGCCGCTACTGCATCACCGGCGTGAACCGCACCGGGAGCGCGGACAGGCCCCGCATCCAGATCGACGGACGCCAGCTCAGCTCCGCCGGGTCCGCCGCGAGGACCAGGTCGGGCAGCCGCTCCAGCAGCGTCTCAACGGCCGTCCGCGCCATCACGTCCGCCAGCAGCGGCGCCGGGTAGGGGCAGCGGTGCTCACCGTTGCTGAACGACAGGTGCGCGGCGTTCTCCGCGCCCACGTGCCCTTCGGGCCAGATCTGCGGATCGGTGTTGGCCGCGGCCAGCCCCAGCACCAGGCAGTCGCCCGCCCTGATCTGCCGGCCGCCCAGCTGGACGTCCCGCACGGCCCACCGTCCGATGAAGTTCTGCGTCGGCGTGTCCAGCCACAGCACCTCGTTGAGCGCCTCGCCGACGCTGAGCCTGCCGCCCGACACGTTCACGGCGAACCGCTCGTCCGTCAGCAGCAGGCGCAGCGTGTTGCAGATCCAGTTCGCGGTCGGCTGCTGCGCCGCCGCGATCACCGAGATCAGGTCCTGGACGATCTCCTCGTCCGTCAGTCCCGCCGGGTGGGTCAGCATGCGCGAGGTGACGTCCGGGCCGGGGGCGGCCCGCTTGTCCTTCACCAGCTGCCGCAGCCGCTCGCCCACGCGCCCGTACGCCGCCACCGGGTCGTCGCCCTCCCCGGCGTCCAGCGAGATCCGCAGGTCGTCGACGAGCCGGCGGGTGTCCTCGCCCGAGGTCGGCATGCCGCACATCTGCACCACGGCCCGCATGGGCAGGGCGTGCGCGAAGTCCTCCATCAGCTCCGCCCGGCCGCTGCCGGCGAACCGGGCGATGAGGTCGTCGGCGATCAGCCGGCAGTCGTGGGACAGCTCGAACTGGTCGACGCCCTCGAGCGCCTCGGTGATCACTCCCGCCCGCCGCCGGTGGTCCTCGCCCTCGGTGAACAGCACCGACGGCTGGTACCCGACGAAGGGCAGCAGCGGCCAGTCGGGCGGGATGTTCTCCCACTGGTTCCAGCGCCGCGAGTCGCGCGCGAACAGCTCGTCGTGGCTGGTGACGTACGTGACCTCGGAGTAGCCGAGAACCAGCCAGGCGGGGATGTCGCCGTCGAGCAGCACCGGCGCGAGGGGGCCGTGCTCCCGGCGCAGCGCCCGGTAGAGCTGCGACGGCGTCTGCTGGTACTCGAGCCCGCCCAGGCGTACCGCGCCGGTGTGGGCGGGGCAGCCCGGGGGCGCCGGGTGCGCGGAGGGGTAGCCGGAGTCGGTCACAGTGTCGCCTCCTGGGCGATGGCCATGTCGTGGAGGTGGTTGACGAGGGTGATCAGCACGTCCTTGCCGGACTGCCTGACCCGCGCGTCGCAGTCGACCATCGGCACGTGCGCGGGCAGGGCGAGCGCCTGGCGGATCTCGTCCAGGGAGTACCGGGCGGTGTCGTCGTCGAACCGGTTCACGGCCACCACGAAGGGTGTGCGGTGGTGTTCCAGCCTGTCTATCGCGTACCAGGAGTCGTCCATCCGGCGGGTGTCCACGAGGACGACGGCGCCCAGGGTGCCGGAGAACAGCCTGTCCCACAGGAACCAGAAGCGCTCCTGCCCGGGCGCCCCGAACAGGTACAGGACCATGCGCTCGTTGAGGCTGATCCGCCCGAAGTCGAACGCGACCGTCGTGGTGGTCTTCGTCGCCACCGCGCCGGGCTCGTCGACGCCGACGCCCGCCTGGGTCATCACCTCCTCGGTGTTGAGCGGCCGTATCTCGCTCACGGAGCGGACCAGGGTCGTCTTGCCGACCCCGAACCCCCCGACGACGACGATCTTCAGACCGGTCTCCGCGGTGTCGTTCAGCGGTGTGCGGTGGGAGGGCAGCTCAGAGGTTGCGGAGCCCATGGAGCACCTCTTGGAGTAGAGCGGAATCGGGCATGGAGGCGACGGACGGCGCCGCGCGCGGATGGCGGGCGGTGATGCGGCCCGTGTCCTGCAGGTCGCCGAGCAGGATCCGCACCACCGTGACGGGCAGCCCGAGCTCCGCGGCGATCTCGACGACGGCGGTGGGGTGCCGGCACAGCTCCAGGATCCGGGCGTGCTCCGACTGCATCCCCGGCACCGGGGCGCACTCGCTGACGACGAGGGTGACCAGGTCGAAGGAGTCGTCGGCGCGGCTGCGTCCCCCGGTGACGGTGTAGAGCCGGTCGGGATCCCCCGTGTCGACGGGTTTGCGCATCACGGCCTGCCGCTCACGGCGGCCGGGTCCCGGGGCTCGGCCCGCAGGTGCTCGCCGATCTGCTCGACCAGTTCCGTCATCTGGTGGCCGACCACGCCGGGGTCGGCGTCCTCCCCGGCGACGACGGCGAGGTGCGCCCCCTGGCCGGCCTCCACGATGAACAGCAGGCCGCCGTGGAACTCGGTCATCGACTGCCGGACGCCGCCGGTGCCGTCGCCGAACTCCATGGAGGCACCCTGGGCGAGGGCCTGGATGCCGGAGCAGATCGCCGAGAGCTGGTCGGCCCGGTCGAGCGTCAGGTGCTCGCTCCAGCAGAGCTTGAGGCCGTCACGGGACAGGACGAGGGCGTGCCGGGCGCCGGGGGTCTGCTCCAGGAGGTTGTGCAGGAGCCAGCTGAGGCTGTTGTCGGTGGTCTGCATGGTGGGTGATGGGACGGTGGTGTCCGGCTGACCGGTCACCGGCCCGTTCCTCCTATCTCACGAACTAGGGCGGGACGGGGCGCCGTCGCCCCGGACTCCGTACGGGAAGACTGGGACTACGGAGCCGTCGGCGGCTCGGCCCCAGGGCGCGCCCCCGGTCCGGCGGTGCCGTTTCCGGACTGCCGTGCGCGGTGGAAGGCGCCGAAGCGGGAGCCCGCGTCGCGTGCGGGGCGCCGCGTGGCCGGTACGTCGCCGGCCTGACCGGACGCCTGCAGCCGTTGCTCGCGTTCGCGCTCCGCCTCGGCCATGGTGCGGCCGGGGGCGCGGACCGGCAGACCGTTCGGCGTGGTGCCGCCGGGCCGCCGGTGCCGCCCCTGTTCGGGCAGCTCGGGACGTGCGGCAGGGGTCCCGGTTTCCGCAGACCGGTCCGTGCCCGCAGACCGGTCCGTGCCCGCAGACCGGTCCGTGCCCGCAGACCAGCCCGTGTTCGCCGACCAGTCCGTGACCGCATGGAGTTGCGCGGCGGCGGGCAGTTCCGGGGCGACGGACGGACGCGTGACCGCGGGAAGCTCCGCGGCCCCGGGACGGACGGTGACCTCGCGCGACGGGGCCGGCGCGGCGGGCCGGGGGGCCGTCTCGTGCGGGGCCGGGTCGCGCTGCTGGGCGAGCAGGTCCAGGGGCAGCAGGACGACGACGCCGGTGCCGCCGCGGGAGGACGGACGGTAGTTGACGCTGATGCCGTACTTCACCGCGAGCCGCCCCACCACGGCGAGACCGAGCCGGGTGCCCTGGAGCGCGGCGAGGTCGGTGACGCGGCCGGCCACGGCCTCCTCGGCGCGGCGCATCGCCGCGTCCGCCATCTTCAGGCCGCTGTCCTCGATGGTGACGACGATGCCCGCGCTGCGGTCCTCGACGTAGACGTGCACCTCGTCGATGGGCGGGGAGAAGTTGGCGGCGTTGTCCATCAGTTCGGCGAGCAGGTGCATCACGCCTTCCGCGGCGAAGCCGGAGACCGCGGCGCGGGTGGAGCAGTGCAGGCGCACCCGCTGGTAGGCGGCGATGCGGCCGACGGCGCCGCGCAGGATGCTCTCCATCACGATCGGCTTGTTCCAGGCGCGGCTGGACCTGCCGCCCATGAGCAGGGCCAGCCGGTCGGTCATCAGGCCGAGCTGGGAGGTGCTGTGGTCCAGCTTCAGCAGGTCGCCGAAGACCTCCTCGCCGTGCCGCTCCTGCATGTCCCGCAGGTCGGCGAGCATCCGCACGGCCTTGGCCTGGACGCGGCTGAGCGCCTTGGCGGAGGCGGCCTGCGCCGCGGCGGCGCGCCGCTCGCTGTGGGCGAGTTCGCGGACGAACGACTCGGCCGGGGTGCGCACCGCGGGCAGGTGGGGCAGCTCGACCTCGGCGAGGACGGTGCCGGCGGACCGGCCGTCGCGCAGCCGGGCGATCGCGGCGGGCAGCGTCTCCCGCGCGAGCCGCTCCAGCTCCGCCAGGGTCCGGTCCAGTTCGTGCCGGGTCGCGCGGTACTCGCCGTCCAGGGCGGCGGCCCTGCGCACGTCCTCCTCGACGGCGGTGGCGAAGGCGTGCGCGAGCCGCTGCAACTGCGGGTCCGACGGCGGCGGCACGCTGCCCAGCACCTCGGTGGCGCCCGCGCCTTCCCGCAGCCGGGTGGCGACGGCGGGCAGCGTCACACCGGCCAGGTGCGAGATCTCGGCCGAGCGCCGGGCGGCCTCCGCCGCGAGGCGGCTCTTCTCCGCCTCCTGCTCGGCGGCCGCTCTCCGGGCCCGGCGGACGAGCCGGTGGCCGACGACGACGGCGACGGCCAGGCACACCCAGGCGGCCGCCACGACGGCCAGGGTCCAGGTGAAGGCGTCGGACGGTGCCAGGGCGAGCGCCGCGCCCGAGGCGGCGGCGCTCGTCACCAGCACGGCCGACGGCACGGCGAACGAGGTGCGCGGCGCCCCCACCGGTTGGTGCTGGCTGGGCGAAGCAGGCACTGGCATGGAGCGGTCCCTCGGTCCGTGAGAGCAGGGGAATCGGGGCGGCGGCACAGAGCGGCCGCGGGCCGGAAGGGAGGTCAGCCGACGGGAGGGCGATCTTCCGACCCCGTACGGCTCATGCTAGTCACGCCGCTGTGCGCGAAAACGCCGCCGAGGGCATAGTCCGTCGGCATTCAGGGTTTCGTCGTGAACCGATCGCACGTATGTCCCCCTGTGGTATCCGGGGACGGCGGGGCGTGACAGCACGAGGAGCGCAAGCACCCGGCCCGACAGATGTGACGTCCTCTCACATCTTGATCTCAGCACAGCATTTACTGATCGAAACCCTCAAACGAGTGACCGAATTTCAGCCAACTATGCGCGTCTTAGGGCCTGTTGACGCGGAGACCGCGACGGCGGCCGGCACGTCACACGTGGGGAAGTACCGCTGATCGTGAAGGTTCCGTGACAGTGGCCCGCGGAGGGCGGCAGACGAGTCGCCCCTCTCGTTCCCTCACCCGACGGCACCCGGAGCACACGGCATCGCGCGACCTCCGTCCTGCCAGTCCCGGCATGCCCTGTGCCCGGGCGCCCGGGCCCTCAGACGACGTCGAACTCGTTGCCTTCGGGGTCCTGCAGGGCGGCGGCGTAGAGCCCCATGTCCGGCTCGTCCTTGATCCTCAGCACGGTGGCACCGGCCTCGACCAGCTGGTCCACCGCGGCCCTGACCCGCCGCGCGCGGACGTCCAGCGGGACGTCACGGCCGCCACCGACCTTCAGGTCGAAGTGCCAGCGATTCTTGGCGGTCTTCGGCTCCGGAACCTGCTGGAACCACACACGCGGTCCGCGCCCCGCCGGATCGACGATCGATTCCGGTATGTCGCCGGCCCCGGTCGGCAGCTCTTCGGCGGGCACCCCCATCGCCTCCCAGTAGGCGCGCCATGTGGCGTGCCCGTCCGGCGCCGGCTCGGGCACATAACCCAGGGCCCGGGCCCAGAACGCCACCATCCTCTGCGGTTCGGAGCAGTCGATCGTCAGCTGTACCGTCATCTCCATGCCCGGAGCCTCCCAGACGGGTCTGACAGTCGGGACGCCACGAGGCCGAAGGCGCCTCGCACTTGATCACTGGCCGACACCACGCGACCGGCGGCAGCGGCAGGCGGTCCCAGGGCCCTGGAAGGCTTCGGCAACAGCGGAACGACAGGGACCTCGGCCGGCCGCAAGGCTCTCCACGCTGCTGAAAGGGCGGCGTATCGCATGGCGCTGGAGGATCTGGCAGAGGGACGGCAGCCGCGCCTCCGCCGCCGGCCGAGCTGACCTGTGAGCACCTGGATGCCGAGCAGGCCCACCCCGCCGACACCCATCTCGCGCCGCCTTCCAGGGCGGACCGTGGCATCTCGCCGCGGCCGGGCCGCGCGCGCCGTACTCAGGTGATTCCTGATCCAGGGTTCGGTGTAGGCCAGGACATCGATCCACGCCGAACACGCAGCCGTCGGGACAACTGGCAGCTCGTCACTCTCTCCGAGCGGCGACGAACTGGGTGACGGCCGTGAACGCGATCAGGATGACGGTCGCGACAGCCAGCATGCCTCCCGTGGGAGCCAGCAGCTGCTCCGCGTGGGGGGTCGTCGACATCAGGGTGAAGAGCCGATTGACCGGGGGCATGCCCTTGGCGAAGAGGGCTCCCATCATCAGGGCGACGGCGGACACCACCGCGTGTCCCTGCCGTCCGAAGACCGGCCGCGAGCACAACACGCCGATGGCGATGCCCACGAATGCGCAGGTGAGCTGGGCCTCGACGCCCAGCAGCAGATCGTCCACGGTGACGGTGTGGCGCCCCATCCACAACGGGAAGAGCAAGCCGAAGACCATCAGTACCAGACAACTCAGCAGAGCCGTGCCGATCGCCGCGATGAGCACCTTGAGCGACCGGCCGCCGGACGCGACGACGACGATCGCCCGCTGCGTCGGCTCGTCGAGGCTCATCAGCGCGACCGTCAACCATGTCGAGCAGACGAACAGCGCACCGGCGGAGGACGCGTAGGCAGGGGGCAGGGGACCGCTACCGTTCACGGTCAGCACGCCCAGGAGGCCCATGAACAGGAGCAACGGGGCGACATAGCGCTGGGTGTGCAGCACGGTGGCGAACGTGTAGCGGATGAGGGCGATCACTGAATGCCTCCGTTCCTGGCGGTGTCCCACGCGAAGACGTCCGCTGCCGTCCCTTCCACCCGTTCGACGGACCAGCCGTGCTGCAGCGCGGTGAACAGCAAGACGTCGGTGGCCTCGCGGGCCACTCTCATCCGGACGCCTGAGGCCGTTCGACTCACCGCCAGCACGCCGTCCAGCTCCTCCCAGACGAGGTCCTGGGGCACGTGGTCGCCCGGGTACCCGGTCAGGACAACGTCGGAGGGGGGCCGGTGCCCGTTGGACCGGGGCTCCGGCGCGCAGAGCGAGACTCGGCCCTTGCTGACGCTGTAGGTCCGGGTGGCACGGGCCCGCGTCACCGATTCGCGGTGATCGGTGAAGACCACCGTCCCTCCGGCGCCGGCGACCTCGGTCATGATCTCGGCCAGGACACCGTGGGCGTCGGCGTCCAGCCCCGACCAGGGCTCGTCGAGAACGAGCAACCCCGGCTCCACCAGCAGGGCCTGGGCCACCGCGACCTTCTGGGCGTTGCCCTTGGACAGGCTCCGCAGCGGGGCCTGCTTGCCGCCCACCAGCGCCAGCCTGTCCAGCAGCCGGTGCGCCCGCGACGAGGCGACCGAGGTGGCCAGCCCACGCACACGTCCCACATGCGTCAAGTAGGCCACCGCCGACATGCGTTCGTTGGGGGAGAAGCGGTCGGGCACATAACCCACGACCGGTGGCCGCTCGGTCACCCGGCCACGGGTCGGCCGGGACAGGCCCACCGCGATCCGCAACAGCGTCGACTTACCCGAACCGTTCCCACCTGTGAATGCCACGACTTCTCCCGCCGGGGCCTCCACGTCGACCTCTCGCAGGATCCAGTCGCCACGGCCATAGCGCTTGCTCACTGCGTGAAGACGTAACAAGGGAATTCCTCCGTCCGGTACGCCGAGCTGAGCTGGATGTAGATTACGGTGCCCGCCTTCCGCTCTGCACAAAGTGCGTGTCCTGGGCCGGAACACGTCCCATCTCCGCGAAGAACGCGGCGAGTCGGTCCAGCCCCTCCTCGATCTGCTCGCTTGGATCTTCATCGCTAGGGCGTGGCACAGTCCCCTCGGGCCGACGCACAAAACCACGTGCGTGCCGTCGGCAACGCAGTTGGCTGCTGGCGGCGCCTGCCATCTACGCATGCCCTGGCCGCGGGGGATGTCGCACCATCCTCTTCGTCCTTCCGTACGTCCTGATCACCACAGGCGTGCTGGTTGCCGGCGAGAAGGCAGGCGCAAGTGGGGATGCCATCGGCGCTCTTCAGGCCCTCGCCGTCGCCGCCGTCGGTGCGCTCTGGGCATGCGTTCGCGCACGCCGATAGGACGGTGCCGCGCGGCGGGGTCACTCTCGGCGCCATCTGGGGCGACGGTCGCGCCGGGAACCACGATGCTGAGGAAGTGCGTTTCCTGGTCCAGGAGAAAAGCACACGGCATAACCATAAAATGACGATCCGTCAGCATCTGGCGGCGGACGTATCGGGGCGAGGGGGAGTCGCTGTGTCGCAGGGATGGAAGATCACGGTCATCGTGCTGGCGGCGGTAGGCATCGTCTCCACGCCGTTGATCTGGCTGCTGAACAGCCCTGGTGCCGGAGAGCTGGCGGGTGCCTCCATCCAGGCCGCCGTCGGCATCGCGGCTCTGGTCTGGACCCTGTTCCAGCACCCGTCCTCAGCCGGTCCCATAGATAGGGCCAGCCGGACCGGGGTAGCCCGTGACGGCGGCGTCACCGGCATCAGGCGGCCAGGCGGTCGGGGGCGTGGCGCGGCCACCGCCGAGCGCACAGGGGAGGCCAACGGCGAAAACTCCGTCTCCGGCATCGACTACTCGAATTAGGCCCGCACCCATGGCGAGAGCATCATCGCGCACGGCACGAGGCGAAGAGCCCGAGCCGTCAATGACCGTGGCGGACACCGGCTGCGCCGAGGCCGCCGCCGACGAGACGGCCGTGACCGGCTATCGCGGCCCGGCCCCGGGGAGCGACCCTGAGTCCCCCACCTCGGTACACCTGTCTCGCACCGGAGACGCTGTGGCCACCCACGGCGGAACCGCCATCAGCGGCTACGTTCATACGCTGACTGTGCAGCGCGCGCCGCGGGAACCGGCTTCCTGGCCGCACCGGGTGGGTGTGATTCCGTCCCCTGCTCGGTCATTCCAGCACCGCGCCGAGGCAGACAGGCTGCGGGCGGCGGTCGAGAGCGGGGGCACCGCCGTGCTGTCCCAGGTACTGACCGGGATGGGAGGAGTCGGCAAGACCCAGCTTGCCGCCGACTACGCCCGCGCCGCCTGGGATGACGGCTGTCTGGACGTGCTGGTCTGGGTCACCGCGAGCGCTCAGTCCCCCGTGGTGAGCGGATACGCGCAGGCCGGCGTCGAACTGTGCCGGGCCGACCCCGACGATCCCGACCTCGCCGCGAAGCAGTTCCTGGCCTGGCTGGCTCCCAAACCCGGGCAACGGTCGTGTCGATGGCTGATCGTTCTGGACGACATTGCCGACCCCAACGACCTCATCGTCCACCCCGACGACCCCGGCAACCGGTACAGCCTTTGGCCGCCCGCCAGCCCGCACGGCCGGGTCCTGCTCACCACCCGCCGCCGCGACGCCGCCCTGTTCGGAGACGGCCGCCGACGGATCGAGGTCGGCCTGTTCACCCCTGCCGAATCGGCCGCCTACCTCACCGCGGCCCTGAACGCCCACGGCCGCACCGAGCCAGCCGACCAGCTCACCAACCTCGCCTCCGACCTCGGGCACCTGCCCCTGGCCCTGGCCCAGGCCGCCGCTTATCTCATCGACTCCTGCGAGAGCGTGGCCACCTATCGCGGTCTGCTGGCCGACCGCGCCACGACACTCACCGATCTCACCCCCGACGCCCTGCCCGACGATCAGGCCACCGCCCTCGCCGCCGTTTGGTCCCTTTCGATCGACCGCGCCGACACCCTGCGCCCCGCCAATTTGGCCCGTCCCATGCTCCACTTGGCCGCCATGCTCGACGCCAACGGAATCCCCCAGACCGTCCTGACCAGTGAGCCGGCCTGCGCCCACCTCGCCACACACCGGACCACAACCGGCCCCACCCCAAAACCAGGCCCCGTCTCCCCCTCGGACGCGGTACGAGCCCTACGCGCCCTGGACCGGCTCAGCCTCATCGACCATCAACCGGACACCCCCCATCAGGCCGTCCGCGTCCACCAGCTCATCCAGCGCGCCACCCGTGAAAACCGCACCCCCCACCAGAACGACCAGGCCGCACGCACCGCCGCCGACGCCCTGATCGCCGCCTGGCCTGACCCCGAACGCGACACCGACCTCGCCCAGGCCCTGCGTACCAATACCGATGCTCTCACCCGCCACGCCGACAACGCCCTGTACCGACCGGACACGCACGCGGTGCTGTACCGCCTCGGCCGCAGCCTCGGTGAATCCGGTCAGATCACCGCCGCTATCGAGCACTTTGATCGCCTTGCCGCCACCGCTCGCAGCCACCTCGGCCCCGACCACCCCGACACCCTCACCACCCGAGGCAACCTCGCCCTCTGGCAGGGGCGGGCGGGGGATGCAGCCGGAGCAGCCCAGGCATTCACCGACCTGCTGGCCGACTGGGCGCGGGTGCTGGGTCCCGACCACCCCGACATCCTCACCACCCGAGGCAACCTAGCCACCATGCGGGGGCAGACGGGGGATGCAGCCGGGGCAGCCCAGGCGTACGCCGACCTGCTGGCCGACCGGGCCCGAGTACTGGGTCCCGACCACCCCGACACCCTCATCACACGGAACAATCTCGCCATCATGCGGGGACGGGCGGGTGATGCAACCGGGGCAGCGCAGGCGTT
>NZ_JFCB01000041.1 GCF_000725125.1 Streptomyces toyocaensis | reverse complement strand
GCCCCGGCCCCCCGCCCGTCGGCCCCGGAGCCGCCGGTGCCCGTCTCGCCCGAGGACGACATCCCCGAGGACGACGACCCCGACCTGGACGAGTCGGCCCTCTCCGGTCAGGAGCTGCTGGTACGGGAGCTGGGGGCGACGGTCGTCGAGGAGATCGCGAACGACTAGGGACCGGCTCCCGAGGACCCCCGCCGGGCCGCGGCGACCTCTTCCGCAGTGACGGTTGGAGGAACGCACGAACCGTCTCCGCCGGTACCTTCGGAAGCCCGCACAAGGGAAACCCGCCGTCTCCCGTTAGGCTGACCCCCGTGAAGGTCCTCGTCATCGGCAGCGGCGCCCGCGAACACGCCCTGTGCCACTCCCTGTCCCACGACCCCGATGTCACCGCGCTGCACTGCGCCCCCGGCAACGCCGGCATCGCCGAGGTCGCCGAGCTGCACCAGGTCGACGCCCTCGACGGCGCGGCCGTGTCCGCGCTGGCCACCGGGCTCGGCGCGGACCTCGTGGTGGTCGGGCCGGAGGCGCCCCTCGTCGCCGGTGTCGCCGACGCCGTGCGCGCGGCGGGCATCCCGGTCTTCGGTCCCTCCAAGGAGGCGGCGCGGCTCGAGGGCTCCAAGGCCTTCGCGAAGGACGTCATGGCGGGGGCCGGCGTGCCCACCGCCCGCAGTTACGTCTGCACGACGCCCGAGGAGGTCGACGCGGCCCTCAAGGCGTTCGGTGCCCCGTACGTCGTCAAGGACGACGGTCTCGCGGCCGGCAAGGGTGTCGTCGTCACGGACGACGTCGAGGCGGCCCGCGCGCACGCCGGGGGCTGTGAGCGTGTGGTCATCGAGGAGTTCCTCGACGGCCCCGAGGTCTCCCTCTTCGCGATCACCGACGGCGAGACGGTCGTGCCGCTCCAGCCCGCCCAGGACTTCAAGCGCGCGCTGGACGGCGACGAAGGCCCGAACACCGGCGGCATGGGGGCGTACTCGCCGCTTCCGTGGGCCGACCCCAAGCTGGTCGACGAGGTCATGGAGACGGTCCTCCAGCCGACCGTCGACGAGATGCGGCGCCGCGGCACCCCGTTCTCCGGCCTGCTCTACGCGGGTCTGGCGATCACCTCGCGCGGTGTCCGCGTGATCGAGTTCAACGCCCGCTTCGGCGACCCCGAGACCCAGGTGGTCCTGGCCCGGCTGAGGACCCCGCTGGGCGGCCTGCTGATGGCCGCGGCCACCGGCAGCCTGGCCCACCTGGAGCCGACGCGCTGGAGCGACGAGGCCGCGGTCACCGTGGTCGTCGCCTCGCACAACTACCCCGGCACCCCGCGCACCGGCGACCCGATCACCGGCCTGGACGAGGTCGCCGCCCAGGACGCCCCGCACGCCTACGTCCTGCACGCCGGCACCAGGCGCGAGGGCGACGCGATCGTCAGCGCGGGCGGGCGCGTGCTGTCCGTCACGGCGACCGGCGAGGACCTCACCGAGGCCCGCGGCCGCGCCTACCGCGCGGTCTCCCGCATCGGCCTCGACGGCTCCCGGCACCGCACGGACATCGCGGAGAAGGCGGCCCGGGAGGCGTAGCCCGACGCGCCGGTCCGCTCCCGGCGCCGATGAACCCCGCAGGCCCCGGATCCGTCTCAGGATCCGGGGCCTGACCCTTGCCGTCCGTCATCCACCTTTCCCCAAAGCCATTCCATCGAGTGAGCGATACGCCATCCGGCTGACGGGGCCCGGGGCCCCAACTAGGGTGCCGCGCAAGCGTTCCGGCACTTGGCCCATCGGCATTGCGATGTCAGTGACGGGTGCCACAGTGGGGGGCATGGGCAACGCCAGGACAGCGTCGGGAGCCGGGAGGGGGTGAGGTCGGGCCATGAGCGGAAACGGAAGGGCGGCGGAGGCGGGCGGGCAGAGCGCGCGGTCCCGTGCGCTGGCCGTGCTGCGGGTCCGCAGCCGCGCACTGGCCGTCGCGCTGCTGCCGGCCGCCGTCGCCGTGATCCTGCTCGTCGGCGGTTCCACCGGACACCTCCCGGGTGCGGGCTGGGACCTCGCCCGCAGGCTCGTCACGCCCCTCGCGGTCCTCGTCCTGCTCCTCGCGGCCGGGGTGGCCCTGGTCGTCGCCCGGGCACGGCCCGCCATGAGCCCCACCGTGCCGATCGCCGAGGAGGCGGCCCCGGACCTGTACCGGCTGGTGCGCGACCTCGCCGACCGTCTCGGCGTTCCCGCACCCTCCGCGATAGCGCTCACGCCGGACTGCGACAGCTGGCTGGAGGACCGCACCCATCCCGCCCACGGCCCTCCGCCGGCCGAGGAGCACGACGCCGTGGTGGGCGCGGGGCGGCCCCCGCGCGGGGCGCCGGTCGCGCCCGTGCTGGTGATCGGCTCGCCGTTCCTGTGGTGGATGCGGGTGGGGGAGCTGCGCGCGGTCCTCGCCCCGGTCGTGGCCGGTACGGGACCGTCGGCGCACCCGGACATAGCCGCCGCCCGGCGCTTCGTGCAGGGGCTGGACGCCGCCGTGGCCGTGACCTCGGCGCCGCGCCGCGGGCCGGTGCCGCGCGGGGTGTCCGCGGGGGTCGGCTGGGTCGTCCGGCTGCTGCTGCGCGAGTGCCGGGGACATGCCGCCGAGATGGAGCGCGGGGTCGCCGCCGCGGCGGCCGACCGCGCACAGGCTGTGGACTACGGGCTCCGGATCGTCGCCCAGGAGCAGGTGGGCCTGGCGTACGCGGGCTGGGACCGGCTGCTCACCCGGGTCGCGCTGCCCGCCTGGCGGACGGGCCGCTGGCCGTCACGGCTCAACGCGGGGGTGGTGGCGGCGCTCACCGAGCTGTCCCGCCGGGACCGGCTGGCGGAGGGGTTCGCCTCCCGCCTCGGTGAGCGTCCCGCGTGTGACCTGCTCGAGGAGCCGGGCACGGTCGACGAGGCGGCCTCGCTGCTCGCCGCCCGCCTGTTCCACGGAGGGCCGGCTGAGCCGGGACCCGACTGGTCCCCGGTCCACTGGGGCGACTACCCGGAGGAGGTCGTCGACCGCACGTGGCGCACCGACGCCGCCCGCCTCCACCGCGTCCTGGACGGTCTCCACGCGCACCCGGCTCCGGGAGACGTCCCGGCCCCGGCCGGCCCGACCCTCACCCGTGTCCTCACCCACCTGGCGACCCGCCCCGCGCGCGGCGAACCGCCCGCCGCGTTCCCGGACGCCGGCCGGGACGAGGACGAGGACCTGTCCGGCACCACCCCCCGCAGTGCCGCTCTGGCCGCCCGGCTGAGCGCCGAGCTGGCGCGCGAGGAGGTGGTGGCGGACACCGCCGCGGCCGGTGCCTCCGGCGGGGGCCCGGGAGGCTCCGCGGCACCCGGCACCGCCGAGCCCGCCCTCCTGCGGGACGACGGTGCGCTCCCGCTCCTCCCCCTCCGGCCCCCGCGCACCGGCCGGGAGCTGCTCGCCGACCACATCACGGCGATGGTGTGCTGCGCGGCGATGGACACCGCGGGCGCCGCCCCCGGCCTCGACTGGCTGGACGGCCCGGTCCTCCTCCTGGGCGGCGTACGAGCGGCGGACCTGTCGCCCCGGGTCCTGGCCCTGATCGAGGACGGCGACCCCTCGGCCCTGCGCGTGTGGCTGACCGAGCACGGCATACGCGCCGAGAAGCCCGTACGGCTCGTCTGAGCCACATCCGTCACGCCCGCCCGGAGCTCACCCTTCCGCTTTCGGTCAATCCGCAACGAACGGTGACGGACCGCGTGCGTCATGTGATGTGCTGGGACCGTTCGCGCCCACCGGCAAGGGCGCGCGACATACGGCAGGCACGTGACCGACACAGGGATCTCACCCGTCAGGCGACCGCCGAACGGCACCGCGCACCGCACCGCACGGGGGGCACGAGGGAGGGGAGCGATCATGGACTCGGAGCAGATCCGCCGCTGGGAGCCGGGAGCGCCGGCGCACGCCGTGAACGACCCTTTCGGACAGGGTCCCCTCCCGTGGCTGCGCGGCGGCGAGACCGCCTTCGGCGACTCCGGCCACCTCGTCCCCCGGTACGCCGACCCGGACCCCGCGGACCGGGGAACGCGCCCGGGCCCGGACCGGGCCACCGCCCGCCTTCCCGGGCAGGGCGGCCCCCGGGTCCCCGCACCCCGGTCCTCCGGCGGCCTCCGTGCCGCCGACGACGTGCACCGCCAGATCAAGGGCTTCACCTCCACGGGCGCGGTCGCCCCGGGCGAGTCCATCGACTTCCACGTCACCGTCGATCCGCCCCAGGAGTTCGGCGTCGACGTCTACCGCATCGGCCACTACGCCGGTGACGGCGCCACCAAGATCACGTCGAGCCCTCGCCTCTCCGGCATCGTGCAGCCCCCGCCGCTCACCGCCGACCGCACCGTCTCCTGCCACCACTGGTGGCTGTCCTGGCGGTTACCGGTCCCGTCGTACTGGAACGTCGGCGCGTATGTCGCCGTGCTCACCACGGCCGACGGCTACCGCTCGCACATCCCGTTCACCGTCCGCGACGACCGCCCCGCCGACCTCCTCCTCGTCCTGCCCGACGTCACCTGGCAGGCCCACAACCTGTATCCGGACGACGGCCGCACCGGCGCGAGCCTCCACCACGCCTGGGACGACGACGGCCGGCTGCTCGGCGAGTCCGGCGCCGCCACCACCGTCTCCTTCGACCGCCCCTACGCGGGCGCCGGACTCCCGCCGCACGCCGGGCACGCCTACGACGTCATCCGCTGGGCCGAGCGCTACGGCTACGACCTCGCCTACGCAGGCGCCCGCGACCTGCACGCCGGCCGGGTCGACCCCACCCGCCACCGGGGCCTGATCTTCCCCGGCCACGACGAGTACTGGTCGGTGCCCATGCGCACTGCCGTGGAACGCGCCCGTGAGCACGGCACGTCCCTGGTCTTCCTCTCCGCCAACACCCTGTACTGGCAGGTGGAGCTCACCCCCTCCCCGGCCGGCCCCGACCGCCTGCTGACCTGCCGCAGACGCCGGGGCCCCGGCAAACCGGCGCTGTGGCGGGAGATCGACCGCGCGGAGCAGCACCTGCTGGGCATCCAGTACGCCGGTCAGGTCCCGGAGCCGTACCCGCTGATCGTCCGCAACGCCGGCCACTGGATGTGGGAGGGGACCGGCGCGCACGAGGGCGACGGCATCGAGGGCATGGTCGCGGGTGAGGCGGACCGTTACTTCCCGCGCACCCCGCTGCCCGAGCACGAGGAGCGTGTCCTGCTGGCGCACTCCCCGTACACCGACCGGGCGGGTGCCCGGCGCCACCAGGAGACCTCCCTCTACCGCGCCCCCTCGGGCGCCTGGGTCTTCGCCTCCGGCACCTTCGCCTGGTCCCCGGCCCTGGACCGCCCGGGCCATGCCGACCCCCGCGTCCAGCGCGCCACCGCCAACCTCCTGGACCGCGTCTGCAAACGCGACTGACCCGCCGGCGACGTGCCCGCACCGACCCGTGGCCGGGACCGTTCGCTCCATACGGGAGAATCGAGTCACTTGGACATCACCACGGGGAGGAACCGTGTCCGGATTCGTCGAAAAGCCCGAACCGATCGAGGTTCCGGGCCTGGTGCACCTGCACACCGGCAAGGTGCGCGAGCTGTACCGGAACGAGGCGGGCGACCTCGTGATGGTCGCCAGCGACCGCATCTCCGCCTACGACTGGGTGCTGCCCACCGAGATCCCCGACAAGGGCCGGGTCCTCACCCAGCTCTCCCTGTGGTGGTTCGACCAGCTCGCCGACCTGCTCCCGCACCACGTCCTGAGCACCGAGCCCCCGGCCGGCGCCCCCGGCGACTGGGCGGGCCGCACCCTCGTGTGCAAGTCGCTGAACATGGTCCCCGTGGAGTGCGTGGCCCGCGGCTACCTCACCGGCTCGGGATTGGCCGAGTACAACGACACCCGTACGGTCTGCGGCCTCGCGCTCCCCGAGGGCCTGGTGGACGGCTCGGAGCTGCCCGCCCCCATCTTCACCCCGGCCACCAAGGCCGCCGTCGGCGAGCACGACGAGAACGTCTCCTACGAGGAGGTCGCCCGCCAGGTCGGCGCGGACACCGCGGCCCGGCTGCGCCAGGCGACCCTTGCCGCCTACTCCCGCGCCCGGGACATCGCCCGTGACCGCGGGATCATCCTCGCGGACACCAAGTTCGAGTTCGGCTTCGACGGCGAGACCCTGGTCATCGCCGACGAGGTGCTCACCCCGGACTCCTCCCGCTTCTGGCCGGCCGAGCAGTGGGAGCCGGGCCACGCCCAGCCGTCGTACGACAAGCAGTTCGTACGGGACTGGCTCACGTCGGCCGAGTCGGGCTGGGACCGCCGCGGCGAGCAGCCCCCGCCACCGCTGCCGCAGCACATCGTGGACGCCACCCGGGCCAAGTACGTGGAGGCGTACGAGCGGCTGACCGGCACCCCCTGGAGCTGAGCACCCCGCAGCCGGGCCCGCGCGGGCCCGGCCCCCCGGCGCGGGCCCACGACAAAGGCCCCGGTCGATGACCGGGGCCTTGATCCTGAGCGAACGACGAGGTTCGAACTCGCGACCTCAACCTTGGCAAGGTTGCGCTCTACCAACTGAGCTACGTTCGCATGCGCCGTGGCGCGAGAACCACTATACCCAACCTCGCTCCCGTGCGAGGCGCACCGCCGCATGACGGTTCTCCGCCCCGAGCTTCGAGACGGCCGAGGAGAGATAGTTGCGCACGGTCCCCTGGGACAGCGCGGCCCGCTCCGCGATCTCCGCCACGGGCGCCCCGTCCGCCGCGAGTTCCAGCACCTCGGCCTCGCGCGCGGTCAGCGGGGAGTCGCCGGCGGCGATCGCGTCGGCGGCCAACTCGGGGTCGACATAACGGTTTCCCGCGTGCACGGTGCGGATGATCTCCGCGAGGTGCTGGGCGCTGACGGTCTTCGGGACGAACCCCCGCACACCGGCCGCGAGTGCCCGCTTCAGATGCCCGGGCCGCCCGTGACCGGTCACGATCAGCACCCGGCAGCCGGGCAGCTCCGCCCGCACCGATGTGGCGACCTTCACACCGTCCGCGCCGGGCATCTGCAGATCCAGTACGGCGACGTCGGGGGCGTGCGCCCGTGCCATGGCCAGCGCCTCCGGCCCCGTGGCGGCCTCGGCGACGATCGTGATGTCGTCCTCCAGCGACAGCAGGGCGGCGAGCGCTCCCCGGATCAGGTGCTCGTCGTCGGCGAGCAGCACGCGCAGCCGCGCGGTCATGAGGCGGCCCCGGGCACGGGGCGGGACGCCTGCCGGGCCGTGGCCGCGGGGTGTTCGGCCTCCCGTGGCAGGGGCACCTCGGCGGTCAGCCGGAAGCTCTCCTCCCCGACGGGACCGGCCTCCAGCGTCCCGCCGATCCCGGTCAGCCGCTCGCGCAGCCCGGCGAGTCCGGATCCCGTCCCGCGGCCACCCGTCTCCCCACGGACGCCGTCGTTCTCCACGGACAGCACCACACGTCCCTCCGTCGCCTTCAGTTCCACCGTGCATCGCCGGGCGTCCCCGTGCCGCAGCACGTTGGTCGCCGCTTCCCTCATGACCCATCCCAGCGCCGACTGCGCCGAGGCCGGCAACCCGGCGGGTGAGCCGGTGATCGCGCAGGCGATGCCCGCGGCCCGCAACACGCCCTGAGCACCGACGATCTCGGCGGCCAGATCGGCCTCGCGGTAGCCGCGTACGACCTCGCGGACCTCCCGCTGCGCCTCGTGCGCGAGCCGCTGCACCTCGGTCATCTGGTCGACGGCCTCCGGCCGCCCCCGCTGGGCCAGTTGCGCCGCCAGCTCGCTCTTCAGCGCGAGAACGGCCAGGTTCCGGCCCATCACATCGTGCAGATCCCGGGCGAACCGCAGCCGCTCCTCCGCGACGGCGAGCCGTGCCCGGGTCTCGCGTGCCTCGTCGAGCTCGTAGACCGCGTTGAGCAGCCAGACCGACAGGACGGCCGTGAACGCGACGAACCCGGCTCCCAGCAGCACGACCAGCGAGGTGACCACGGCGGCGGTCGCCGGAGCGCCCACGAGCAGCGACAGCAGCCCCGCACCCGTGGCGAAGGCGATCACCACGGAGAACACGTGCCGCCGGTCGCCGAGACCGAGCGCGATGATGCCCGCCCCGAGTATCAGCACGGTGCCGAAGACCGCACCGGCCGCGGTGCCGACGTCGTCCGAGCCGGCCGGACCGTGTTCCACGGCCGCGAGGGCGCCGACGGCGATCACCGCGCTGAAGGCGCCGAGCACCCACAGCAGGGGGACGGGCTGCTTGCGGCGACCCCGCGTCCAGTCCAGGGCGCGCGACACGGTCACCATGCACAGCACGGCGTGCGCGCACACCATCGCCGGCAGGGGACCGCCGAGTCGCGGCGCCGGCTCGCCGAGGGCCGGCAGCCCCACCAGCAGGACCTCGACCACGCCGAAGAAGTGGAACGAGCACCGTGTGTACGTCTCCACCTTCGCCGGCGTGCTCTTGCGCCGCCACCAGCGACCGGGCTCCCGCATTCCTCGGCTCCTCCACCTCAACGCCGCGGCTCCCACCGGAACCAGCGCCGTACCCCGAACAGCGCAAGGCCGGTCCATGCCAGCGCCGTGACCACGGCGCCCAGTGTCTCGTAGGCCGACAGGCCGCCGGTCCAGCCGTCCCGGACGAGCAGGATGACCGGGCTCAGCGGCAGCAGCTCGCACACCGAGGCCAGCCGGTCGGGCAGCATCTCCAGCGGGACGGCGATGCCGGAGCCGAGCATCGAGACCAGCAGCAGCGGCAGCGAGGTGACCTGGGCGCTCTCCACGGTCCGGGTGAAGCTCGCGGTGACGGCGGCCAGGGCGGCGCACATCACCAGGCCCGACAGCAGACCCAGGGCGACGAGGTGAGGCGCCTCGGGGGCCGACACGTCGAGCAGGACGGCACAACCGGCGGTCAGCACCAGGGACTGCACGAGTCCGATGGTGACCGCGGGGAGCGAGGCCCCGGCCAGGATCTCGGCGTCCCGCACCTCACCGGTGCGCAGCCGCTTGAGGACGAGTTCCTCGCGCCGGGTGACGAAGATGCCCACGAGGGCGCTGTAGACGGCGAAGAGCAGGGAGAAGCCGACGGCGGCGGGCAGCACGACGGTGCCCACGGTGAGCCCGGCGTCCTCCAGGTCCATCTCCCCGACCACCGACAGCACGGTGAACGGCAGCATCAGCGGCACGAACAGCGCCGCGACGAGCGTCCCCTTGCTGCGGCCGAGCAGGGTCATCTCGGCCCGGGCCAGAGCCGTCAGCCGGCTCCTGCTGGTGGTGACGGCCTGGTTCATGCCGCGTACTCCTTCACGTCCGCCGAGGCCGAAGCGGTCCCCGCGGCCGCCTCGCGGGCGATGCCCAGGAACGCCTCCTCCAAGGACGCCGAGCGCACGTCCAGCCGCCGTAGCTCGACCCCGGCCTCCTCGGCCCAGGCGAGCAGCCTCGTCGCCGCCCGCTGCAACTCCCGCGTACGGAGCCGGACGTACCGGCCCTGAACCTCGTGCCCGCACACGCCCAGTTCGGGGAGCGGCGGCAGGTCGCCGAGGTGGTGGCCCTCGGGCAGTTCGAAGCAGATCCTCGACGGCTGGGACGCGGTCACCTCGGCCGGGGTCCCGGTCGCGGCGATGCGCCCCTCGTGCAGGATCGCCAGCCGGTCGGCGAGTGCCTCGGCCTCCTCCAGGTAGTGCGTGGTGAGCAGTACGGTCGTACCGCCGTCGCGCAGGGCGCGCACCAGCTCCCAGGTGTCGCGGCGGCCTTCGGCGTCCAGACCGGTGGTCGGCTCGTCCAGGAACACCACCTCGGGATCGCCGAGCAGCGCCAGCGCCAGGTCGAGGCGGCGTCGCTCACCCCCGGACAGCTGCTTGACCCGTACGTCCGTCTTCCGGGCCAGCCCGACCAGCGCGAGCACCTCCCGCGGCGGACGCGCCCCGCTGACGCAGCCGGCCCACATCCGTGCGGTCTCGGCGACGGTCAGCTCCGAGGGGAAGCCGCCTTCCTGGAGCATCACGCCGGTGCGCGGCCGGACGGCGGCGCGCTCGGTGTACGGGTCGTGCCCGAGCACACGGACCTGCCCGCCGGCCGGGGCCGCGAGCCCCTCCAGCAGTTCGACGGTCGAGGTCTTGCCCGCGCCGTTGGTGCCCAGCAGGGCGAAGATCTCCCCTCGCCGCACGGAGAAGCCGATCCCGCGCACCGCCTCGAACCCGCCCCCGTACACACGTCGCAGGTCGGTGACCTCAATCACGTGTTCGTGTTCGTTCGCTTTCATGCCTCGAGCATCCCGGCGGTGGGCGGGCTGCGGCAGTGCGCGTCGTCATCATTGCGCATGACAAATGTCAGACGGGCGGCCGGAGCGCACGAACGGACCCGGAGCCGACACGAAGAGACCCCGGTCCGATGGACCGGGGTCTCATGTCCCGAGCGGACGACGAGGCTCGAACTCGCGACCTCAACCTTGGCAAGGTTGCGCTCTACCAACTGAGCTACGTCCGCATTGCCTCCGACCGGCTCTCACCGATCGGCGCGGGCACCAGCCTACCTGATCCACCCCGGAGGGGGGACCCCCATGGGGTCTCGGTACGGCGATGCAGAGCGGGTGACAGGAATTGCACACTGCGCCTTCCCCCTGGAAGGGGGATGTTCTACTACTGAACTACACCCGCATGTACTCCGTGGGCCCGGCCTTTCGGCCTCGCCCCTCGGCGTGCTCCAGACTCTAGCTGATCAGCGGGGGTGCTGCGCAAGTCGGTTGCGGTGAGGGACGGGTGACCGGCCGTCGGGCGGTTCACCCGCCCGGCCCCCGGGTGGTCACCCGCCCGGCTCACTGCGCCGCGGTGAACGCCTCGTAGACCCTCTTGGGGATGCGCCCCCGCGCGGGGACGTCCATCCGGTTGGCCTGCGCCCAGGCGCGCACGGCCGCCGGGTCCGGGGCGACCTCGGTCTGCCGGTACGCCTTGCCGGAGCGCGACCGCTTGCGGCCGGCGTCCACGTAGGGCTCGAGCGCCTTCCGCAGTTTCCTGGCATTGGCTTCATTGAGGTCGATCTCGTACGACTTGCCGTCGAGTCCGAAGGCGATCGTTTCCGCCGCTTCCGAGCCGTCGATGTCGTCAAAGAGAGTGACCACGACCTTCTGCGCCACGAATATCGGTCCCTTCGTGCGACACCTCTCGTCCGTACGTCCGTGATGACGTGCCGGTACGTCGCCGAGATGTCGGCTGTCCGCCTGTAATCGGGCAAAGTATCTGCTAATGACAATTCATTTGTACAGTGCCCGGCAATGCATTGTGAAGCCTGACTAAATCTGTCCGCGTGTCCGGTGCGCAATAGAGATGTGCGAGCGAAGGCGGAACTTTCCCGGATCTTTTCCCTGACGCCCCCACGCGATGCCGGATCGTGATCGGGCTCACGTAGATTCCTACAACTCTACCCGCGTAGAAATTTTGTACGGGTAGTCTGAAGGAACCTGCTCAGCACCACACACCGGGAGTGCCAGTGGCACGCGTCGTAGTCGACGTCATGCTCAAGCCGGAGATCCTCGACCCCCAGGGCCAGGCGGTGCAGCGCGCACTGCCGCGACTGGGTTTCGAAGGGATCTCGGACGTCCGTCAGGGAAAGCGATTCGAACTGGAAGTTGACGGGCCGGTCGACGAGGCCGCGCTCGCCCGCATCCACGATCTTGCGGAATCCTTCCTCGCCAACACCGTGATCGAGGACTTCACCGTACGGATCGAGGAAGTCGCGGAGGCCGCGAAGTGACCGCTCGTATCGGCGTCGTCACTTTCCCGGGCAGCCTGGACGACAGGGACACGCAGCGGGCGATCCGCGTCGCCGGCGCCGAGCCCGTCGCCCTCTGGCACAAGGACAAGGACCTCAAGCAGGTCGACGCCGTGGTGCTGTGCGGTGGATTCTCGTACGGCGACTATCTGCGTGCCGGCGCCATCGCGCGCTTCTCGCCCGTGATGGACACCGTCATCGACCAGGCCCGGGCGGGCATGCCGGTGCTCGGCATCTGCAACGGCTTCCAGATCCTCACCGAGGCGCACCTGCTCCCCGGCGGCATGCTGGGCAACGACCACCTGCACTTCATCTGCCGCGACCAGAAGCTGCGGGTGGAGAACGCGGACACCTCCTGGACGACCGACTACACGGCCGGTCAGGAGATCCACATCCCGCTGAAGAACATGGACGGCCGCTACGTCGCCGACCGGCGGACCCTGGACGAGCTGGAGGCCGAGGGCCGCGTCGCGTTCCGCTACCTGGACTTCAACCCCAACGGCTCGCTCAACGACATCGCCGGCATCACCAACGCCGCGGGCAACGTCGTCGGCCTGATGCCGCACCCCGAGCACGCCGTCGAGCCGCTGATCGGTACGGGCCGTACCGACGGCCTGCCCTTCTTCACCTCGATCCTCAAGAAGCTGGTCAACGCATGAGCAAGACGCCTCTGGATACGGTCGAGCACGCGGCCGCGACCCCCGACGTCGAGCTGCCCTGGGCCGAGCTGGGCCTGAAGAAGGACGAGTACGAGCGGGTGGTGGAGATCCTCGGCCGCCGTCCGACCGGCGCCGAGCTCGCCATGTACTCCGTCATGTGGTCCGAGCACTGCTCGTACAAGAGCAGCAAGGTCCACCTCCGCCAGTTCGGCGAGAAGGCCCCCGAGTCCGACGCCCTCCTCGTCGGCATCGGTGAGAACGCCGGTGTGGTCGACGTCGGCCAGGGCTACGCGGTCACCTTCAAGGTCGAGTCGCACAACCACCCGTCGTACGTCGAGCCCTACCAGGGCGCGGCCACGGGTGTCGGCGGCATCGTCCGCGACATCATCGCGATGGGCGCCCGCCCGGTCGCGGTGGTCGACCCGCTGCGCTTCGGCGCCGCCGACCACCCCGACACCAAGCGCGTCCTGCCGGGCGTCGTCGCCGGCATCGGCGGCTACGGCAACTGCCTGGGCCTGCCCAACATCGGCGGCGAGGTCGTCTTCGACGCCTGCTACCAGGGCAACCCCCTGGTCAACGCCGGTGCGATCGGTGTCATGCGGCACGAGGACATCCACCTCGCCAAGGCGTCCGGCGCCGGCAACAAGGTCATCCTGTACGGCGCCCGCACGGGTGGCGACGGCATCGGCGGCGCGTCGATCCTGGCGAGCGAGACCTTCGACGACGCCAAGCCGTCGAAGCGTCCCGCGGTCCAGGTCGGCGACCCCTTCCAGGAGAAGCTGCTCATCGAGTGCACCCTGGAGGCGTTCGCCGAGAAGCTGGTCGTCGGCATCCAGGACCTCGGCGCGGCGGGCCTGTCCTGCGCCACGTCCGAGCTGGCGTCGAACGGCTCCGGCGGTATGCGCGTGACTCTGGACGACGTGCCCCTGCGCGACTCCACGCTCTCGCCCGAGGAGATCCTCATGAGCGAGTCGCAGGAGCGCATGTGCGCGGTGGTCGAGCCGGAGAAGGTCGACCGCTTCCTCGAGATCTGCGACAAGTGGGACGTCATCGCCACCGTCATCGGCGAGGTGACCGACGGCGACCGGCTGGAGATCTACTGGCACGGCGGCAAGATCGTCGACGTCGACCCGCGCACGGTCGCCCACGACGGTCCGGTCTACGAGCGTCCGTACGCCCGCCCGTCCTGGCAGGACGAGCTCCAGGCGGACGACGCGAACAAGCTGCCGCGCCCGGGGACCGGCGAGGAGCTGAAGGACCAGGTGCTGAAGCTGGTCGGCTCGCCCAACCAGGCGTCCAAGCAGTGGATCACGCAGCAGTACGACCACTTCGTGCAGGGCAACACCGTCCTCGCCCAGCCCGAGGACTCCGGCATGATCCGCATCGACGAGGCGTCGGGCCTCGGTGTGGCGATCGCCACCGACGGCAACGGCCGCTACGCCAAGCTCGACCCGTACGCGGGGGCCCAGCTCGCCCTCGCGGAGGCGTACCGGAACGTGGCGACGACCGGCGCCAAGCCGCTCGCGGTCTCCGACTGCCTGAACTTCGGCTCGCCCGAGGACCCGGCGGTCATGTGGCAGTTCGCCGAGGCCGTACGCGGTCTGGCGGACGGCTGCCGGCAGCTCGGCACCCCGGTGACCGGCGGCAACGTCTCGCTGTACAACCAGACCGGCGAGGCCGCCATCCACCCGACCCCGGTGGTCGCGGTGCTCGGCGTCATCGACGACGTGGCCCGCCGCACGCCGGTCGCCTTCCAGGAGGACGGCCAGCTGCTGTACCTCCTCGGCGACACCCGTGAGGAGTTCGGCGGTTCGGCCTGGTCGCAGGTCGTCCACGACCACCTCGGCGGCCTGCCCCCGAAGGTCGACCTGGAGCGCGAGCGGCTGCTCGCCGAGATCCTGATCTCCGCATCCCGCGACGGCATGATCGACTCCGCGCACGACCTGTCGGACGGCGGTCTGGTCCAGGCCGTGGTCGAGTCGGCGCTGCTGGGCGGGAAGGGCGCGCGTCTGGTCGTCCCGGACGGGCTGGACGCCTTCACCTTCCTGTTCTCCGAGTCGGCAGGCCGCGCCGTCGTCGCCGTGCCGCGCTCGGAGGAGGTCCGCTTCAACGACATGTGCGGTGCCCGGGGCCTGCCCGCCACCCGCGTCGGTGTCGTCGACGGCGACACGGTGGAGGTCCAGGGCGAGTTCGCGCTCACCCTGGCCGAACTGCGCGAGGCCCACGAGGGGACGATCCCGGCGCTGCTGGGCTGATCTCTCCCGCCTTTCCCGTACGAAGCCCCCGCCCGGTCCGCCGGGCGGGGGCTTCGACGCGTCACGGCCGTCCGTTCACCTGGCGCGGCACGGGCGTGCCCCGCACCGGCGAGGTGTTCGACGTACCCGCTCCGGCGCCGGTCACCCCCGCATAGGCTGCCGCCATGCCACCGGCCAGGAAGCGCACCCGCAGCTACGACCCCGCCAGGACCCGCGCCGCCGTGCTCGCCCAGTTCGGGAACGTGCGGGCGGCGGTCCGTACCCTCGCCCCGGACCAGCTCGCCCGGCCCACCCGGCTCGGTGACTGGACCGTGAGGGAGCTCGTCGCGCACATCGGGACGGCACTGGCGGCCGTGGACCGCCTGCTCGACGAGCCCGAGCCCGCGCGGCAGGACGGGCGGCTGCTGGACTGGCCGTCCGCCATCGCCGCCGAAGCGGACGCCATCGCCGGCACCGCGCGCCGGCTCGCCGCGGACCGTCCCGACCTCGACGCCCACCTCGCGGACGCCGAGCAGCGCTTCACCGCCCGCCTCGACGCGCACCCCGGCGGCCGGCTGCTCCCCACCAGCGCGGGCGCCCTGCCCCTGGCCGACTACGTCGTCACCCGCACCGTCGAGCTCGTCGTGCACACCGACGACCTGAACGCCGCCGTCCCCGGCCTCGACATCCCGTACGACCGTCAGGCCCTCGCCGCCTGCACCCGGCTGCTGGCCGACGTGCTCGCCGTGAAGGCGCCCGGCGGTTCCACGGAGGTGCGGGTGCCGCCCTACGCGGTCGTGCAGTGCGTGCAGGGGCCACGGCACACCCGGGGCACCCCGCCGAACGTCGTCGAGACCGATCCGCTCACCTGGATCCGGCTGGCCGCCGGCCGGACGGCCTGGCAGGACGCGGTCGCCGGCGCCGAGGTGAGCGCCAGCGGGGAACGGGCGGACCTCGGCCCCTATCTGCCCCTGCTGGGGTGAGCCGGGGACAGAAGGGGAACCACCCGCTCCCCTCTCCCGTCGAATCGGCATGTACAGGCAGAAGCACAAGCAGCGCATGACCCTGACGGCCGTCGCCGTGCTCGCCGTCCCGCTCGCGGCGGCCTGTGGCAGCGAGAAGGCGGGCGCCGGCAGCGGCACCGCCGAGGTGGAGGAGCCGGTCACCGGCGTCCGCTGGACGATCGACAGCGTCACCGTCGACGGCACCACGCATCGCGCCCCCGACGGCGCGAACCTCACCCTCGACGAGAACGGCCGGGCCACCGGCAGTTACGGCTGCAACCTCTTCAAGGGCCGCGTCACCTTCGACGGCGACCGCATCCGGCTCGGCGACCGGGAGACCACCCTCAGGGCCTGCTCCGAGAAGCTGATGGACCTCGAGACCACCGTGGCCCGCACCCTCGGCGACGGCCCCCTCAGGACCGACGTGAACGACGGCCGCCTCACCCTCACCACCGGGTCCGGCGACACCGTGCGCCTCACCGAGACCCGGGACAGCCCGCTGTACGGCACCAAGTGGGCCGTCACCACCCCCGCCGCCGGCCACCGGGCGCACCTCACCTTCGACGAGAAGGAGGGCACCGTCTCCGGCAGGCTCGGCTGCAACCAGGTGAGCGCCGACGCCACCGTGCGCGACGGCCATATCACCCTCGGCGTGCCCGCCCTGACCCGAATGGTGTGCGAAGACTCACTCATGGACGCCGAGAAGACCCTGACGAAGCTGTTCCACGGCATCGTCGAGTACGGCATCGACGGTCGGACCTTGACGCTGACCAGCAAGAACGGCGCCAGTGTGCGGGCGGTCGCACAGCGCTGATCCACGGCGGGGGCCCCATCCCGCATTCGGACCAGTGGTCGATCTCGCCTACACTCGGTGGCGTGCCACGTGGTGACGGACGACTCAACCACGACCTGCTCCCCGGCGAGAAGGGCCCCCAGGACGCTTGCGGCGTCTTCGGTGTCTGGGCTCCGGGCGAAGAGGTCGCCAAGCTCACGTACTTCGGGCTCTACGCCCTCCAGCATCGGGGTCAGGAATCCGCGGGAATCGCGGTCAGCAACGGCTCCCAGATCCTCGTCTTCAAGGACATGGGCCTTGTTTCCCAGGTCTTCGACGAGACCTCTCTCGGTTCGCTCCAGGGTCACATCGCGGTCGGACACGCCCGCTACTCGACCACGGGTGCCTCCGTGTGGGAGAACGCCCAGCCGACGTTCCGCGCCACCGCGCACGGAACCATCGCGCTCGGTCACAACGGCAACCTGGTCAACACGGCGCAGCTCGCCGACATGGTCGCCGAGCTGCCCAAGGACAACGGCCGCGCCCCCAAGGTGGCGGCCACCAACGACACCGACCTGATCACCGCCCTGCTGGCCGGCCAGCGCGCCGCCGACGGCGAACCGGTGACCGTGGAGCAGGCCGCGCACGTGGTCCTCCCCAAGGTCAGGGGCGCCTTCAGCCTCGTCTTCATGGACGAGAACACCCTCTACGCGGCCCGTGACCCGCAGGGCATCCGTCCGCTGGTCCTCGGCCGCCTGGAGCGCGGCTGGGTCGTCGCCTCCGAGTCCGCCGCCCTCGACATCTGCGGCGCGAGCTTCGTGCGCGAGATCGAGCCGGGCGAGTTCGTCGCCATCGACCAGAACGGTCTGCGCACCTCCCGATTCGCGGAAGCGAAGCCCAAGGGCTGCGTCTTCGAGTACGTGTACCTGGCCCGCCCGGACACCGACATCGCCGGCCGGAACGTGTACCTCTCGCGTGTCGAGATGGGCCGCCGCCTCGCCAAGGAGGCCCCGGCCGAGGCGGACCTGGTCATACCGACCCCGGAATCGGGCACCCCGGCCGCCATCGGCTACGCGGAGGCGTCCGGCATCCCCTTCGGCGCCGGCCTGGTCAAGAACGCGTACGTCGGACGCACGTTCATCCAGCCCTCCCAGACCATCCGCCAGCTCGGCATCCGCCTGAAGCTGAACCCGCTCAAGGAAGTCATCAAGGGCAAGCGCCTGGTCGTGGTCGACGACTCGATCGTGCGCGGCAACACCCAGCGCGCCCTGGTCCGCATGCTCCGCGAGGCGGGAGCCGCGGAGGTCCACATCCGGATCTCCTCGCCGCCGGTGAAGTGGCCCTGCTTCTTCGGCATCGACTTCGCCACCCGCGCCGAGCTCATCGCCAACGGCATGACCATCGACGAGATCGGCACCTCGCTGGGCGCCGACTCCCTGGCGTACATCTCCATCGACGGCATGATCGAGGCGACCACCATCGCCAAGCCGAACCTGTGCCGCGCCTGCTTCGACGGCGAGTACCCGATGGAGCTGCCCGACCCCGAGCTCCTCGGCAAGCAGCTCCTGGAGACCGAGCTGGCCGCCGGCACCGCCGCCCCGGCCGCGGTCGACGCGATCCGCCGCCCGTAAGCCCTGACGGACGACACGAAAGCTCTCACAGTCATGTCCCAGAACACTGGTGCCAGCTACGCAGCGGCGGGCGTCGACATCGAGGCGGGCGACCGCGCCGTCGAGCTGATGAAGGAGTGGGTGAAGAAGACACAGCGCCCCGAGGTCCTCGGCGGCCTCGGCGGATTCGCCGGCCTCTTCGACGCCTCCGCCCTGAAGAAGTACGAGCGCCCGCTGCTCGCCTCCGCCACGGACGGCGTGGGCACCAAGGTCGACATCGCGCGGCAGATGGGCGTGTACGACTCCATCGGCCACGACCTGGTGGCGATGGTCATGGACGACATCGTGGTGTGCGGCGCCGAGCCGCTGTTCATGACCGACTACATCTGTGTCGGCAAGGTCCACCCCGAGCGTGTCGCCGCCATCGTCAAGGGCATCGCCGAGGGCTGTGTGCTGGCCGGCTGCGCCCTGGTCGGGGGTGAGACGGCCGAGCACCCCGGTCTGCTGGGTCCGGACGACTTCGACGTCGCCGGCGCCGGCACGGGCGTCGTGGAGGCCGACCGCCTTCTCGGCCCGGATCGCATCCGTACGGGTGACGCGGTGATCGCCATGGCGTCCTCCGGTCTTCACTCCAACGGCTACTCGCTCGTCCGGCACGTGCTGCTGGAGCGCGCGGGCCTCGCCCTGGACGGCCGGATCGAGGAGCTGGGCCGCACCCTGGGCGAGGAGCTGCTGGAGCCCACCAAGATCTACTCGCTGGACTGCCTGGCGCTGATCCGTACCGCCGAGGTGCACGCGTTCAGCCATGTCACCGGAGGCGGGCTCGCGGCCAACCTGGCGCGCGTGATCCCCGACGGGCTGCACGCGGTCGTCGACCGTTCCACCTGGACCCCCGCACCGGTGTTCGACCTGGTCGGCCGGACCGGTGCGGTCGAGCGGCTGGAGCTGGAGAAGACCCTGAACATGGGCGTCGGCATGATCGCCGTCGTGCCGCAGGAGTCCGTGGACGTGGCGCTGGCGACACTGGCGGACCGCGGGGTGGACGCCTGGGTGGCCGGTGAGATCACCGATCGCGGCGAGCGCACCACGGGCGCGGCCCTCGTCGGTGAGTACGCGAACTGAGAGCACGCGGGTGCCGCCCGTCCGGTGGACGTCGGGCGGCACACCGTGGGAGCCGCCCCGCGGTCCCGGTCCCGGGCAACACTGAACCCGGTAGGTGACCGGGGTCACCTACCGGGTTCACGCTCAGCGCAAGGTCAAGCGCCGCGACGCTGGGGCGAGGACTGGCCGTCCTCGTCTCCCTCGTCGTCCTCGTAGAGGTCGGCGTACCGTGCGTACAGGTCGTCGTCTTGCTCATCGTCCTCGAAACGATCACCGTTCGGTGATTGATTCGACGTCGATGCGCCCAGCTCCTCGGCCAGGCGTGAGAGGTCAGTCCCACCGCTGTTGTACTTCAGCTGGCGGGCGACCTTCGTCTGCTTGGCCTTGGCCCGGCCGCGCCCCATGGCTCGACCCCCTCAACGACGGGGCTCGACGGCCCCAGAGTCTTGACACGCGTTCATGGTCCAGAACGGACTCTCCGCGGAGAGTCCGGTCCGTAGGGCTTCCACGGTACCTGAGCCCGCGCCCATACGGTACGTCGCCCGCATGACGTGCCCGCGCCCGGGACCGTCGAGGCGCCCCGTCCTCGCTGGTCAATCGCGATTTTAGCCACTTATCGGCGGTCGACCCGCCGGGAGAAGTGAGAGTTCTCTCCAAGTGGCCCCCGGCGGGTACCGCTCCTCTGTGCGAGGGCGGCCCGAGGCGGGACGCCCTCACTCACCTCACCGCAGCGGGCGTGCCTCCGCCATCCGCTGCTCGGCGATCCGGTCGGCCGCCGCGGCCGGCGGGATACCGTCCTCCTTCGCACGTGCGAAGATGGCGAGCGTGGTGTCGAAGATCTTCGACGCCTTCGCCTTGCAGCGGTCGAAGTCGAACCCGTGCAGCTCGTCGGCGACCTGGATGACACCGCCGGCGTTCACCACGTAGTCCGGGGCGTAGAGGATGCCGCGGTCGGCGAGGTCCTTCTCCACGCCCGGGTGGGCGAGCTGGTTGTTGGCGGCGCCGCAGACGACCGTGGCGGTGAGCACCGGCACGCTGTCGTCGTTCAGCGCCCCGCCGAGCGCGCACGGGGCGTAGATGTCCAGGCCCTCGGTGCGGATCAGGGCCTCGGTGTCGGCGACGGCCGACACGCCCTCGGGGTGCCGGTCGAGGATCCGCCGCACGGCGTCCTCGCGCACATCGGTGATCACGACCTCGGCACCCTCGGCCCGCAGGTGCTCCACCAGGTGGTGGCCGACCTTGCCGACGCCCGCGACGCCGACCTTGCGGTCGCGCAGCGAGGGGTCGCCCCACAGGTGCTGGGCGGCGGCCCGCATGCCCTGGTAGACACCGAACGAGGTGAGCACCGACGAGTCGCCCGCGCCGCCGTGCTCGGGGGAGCGGCCGGTGGTCCAGCGGCACTCGCGCGCCACGACGTCCATGTCGGCGACGTAGGTGCCGACGTCGCAGGCGGTGACGTACCGGCCGCCGAGCGAGGCGACGAACCGGCCGTAGGCCAGCAGCAGCTCCTCGGTCTTGATCTGCTCCGGGTCACCGATGATCACGGCCTTGCCGCCGCCGTGGTCGAGACCGGCCATGGCGTTCTTGTACGACATCCCGCGCGCGAGGTTCAGCGCGTCGGCGACGGCCTCCTCCTCGGAGGCGTACGGGTAGAACCGCGTGCCGCCGAGGGCGGGGCCCAGGGCGGTGGAGTGGAGGGCGATGACGGCCTTGAGGCCGCTGGCACGGTCCTGACAGAGCACGACTTGCTCGTGACCCCCCTGCTCCGAGCGGAACAGGGTGTGCAGGACGCCGTCAGATACGTCGGTCACTGTGGTGACTCCTGAGTAAGTAGCGGCGGGTGGGGTGGGCTCCCGTAGAGGTGGCGGGGGCTGTGAGCACGAGATTAGATCCTCACGCGCCCGCCGACGGCACCGTGTTCCAGATCACCTCCGTCCGGAGTACCGCCGTGCGACGATTTGCCTGGGTTTCCCACCCGTCCGAGCGGGGGTCCCGCAGGTTTTCGCGGCGGTCCGCGGGGGAGGGAGCAGGCGTGCCCAAGGTGTCCTCGGTGATCGTCCCCTACGCGACGTACCTGCGCGTGTACGAACCGCTGGCCGCCTTCCCCGAACCGGAACGCGGCCACTGGGCCCGTTACGCCCGCCGCCCCGACCGCCCCTCCTGCCAGGACGAGCTCCGCCGGTCACTGGCGGACCTGGTGCCCACCCCGCCGGTCCCGGTACCGGTGCACGAGAGTGACGACGCCTTCGTCCTGGAGGCCGACGGCGTGGTCTGCGTCTGCCCCTGGCGCACCCGGCTGCGTGCCTGGCAGGCCCTGGGCGAGCTCGCCGAGGACTTCCCGCTGCCGGTCCTGGACGCACTCCTGCCGCCGGTCGTACGGCACCAGGCCACCCAGGACTACGAACGGTGGCTGGCCGGTCATCCCGACGCCCGGCCGTGGATCCGCACCGCGACCTGGCAGGTGCCGATCAACTGGTTCGTGCTGTTCGCGGACGAGGAGCGCGAGTACGGCAAGGGCTCCGCCGGCGAGGCGCCCGTCCTGCGCTACCGGACCCCGATGGTCCAGGCCCGCCGGCGGGTGGCGCGCGGGCTGCGGGCGCTGCGGGACGCCATGGACGAGAGCCTGCTGATCGACGGCCTGGTGGACGTCGGACGCTGGCTGGAGGAGTTCCACCCGCGCTCGGTGGTCGAGCTGGACTACGGCGGGCTGGTCCACGCCCTGCCGGCCGGAACGCTGCAGGACGACCACTCGGCGGCGGACGTGGCCGAGGGGATCGCGGCGCTGCGGCGCGGTGACGGCGAGGGCGCCGGGGAGGCCTACGGGCGCCTCGTGGAGCGCTGGCGGTCGGTGCGCGACCTGCGCTCGGCGAACTGACGTTTGACCAAACGCCCTTCTTGGGGTTTTGTCTTCGCCCTGAGGTGTCTGAGGTTCCGTCAGTGCGGGCCCGGGAACGGACGTAGACCCCGATCCGGGCGTACGTGTCAAGCGTGACGGACCGCACTTACGCGGCCCTTGCGTCGCTTGCCCACCCTCATGCCAAAATAGGACAAGGAGTCCGGGGAGGGCTCCTCCGTCCTGCTGTGCTCGACTATGGGCGGAATCTCAGCATTGCACGCTTTGGGGGGTCCGGTGACTCCTGCACGCTGCTGTGACTGATCGTCACAGCAGCGTGACTGTCCGCTATGGCATGGTCCATCGGCTTCCGCGGCTGATGAACACCTGGGAGGGCAATTCCATCGGTTTGGCCGACGTGGCTGGACAGATGGTGTAGTTGTAGTGCCGAGGACAAGCCGTTCGTCCTATAACCGACTCGACTCGCGTCCGCCATTTCGGGCAACGCGGGTCAAGGTGCAGAATTTAGAGGAAAGAACCGAGAAGGTTCGGTTCTCCCGAGGAGGCCGCTCATGACCGCTCGCACCCCTGATGCCGAGCCGCTGCTGACCCCGGCTGAGGTCGCCACCATGTTCCGCGTCGACCCGAAGACGGTCACGCGCTGGGCGAAGGCAGGCAAGCTCACGTCGATCCGCACGCTCGGCGGGCACCGCCGCTACCGCGAAGCCGAGGTCCGCGCACTGCTCGCGGGCATTCCGCAGCAGCGCAGCGAGGCCTGAACCACCGCATGAACCGGGCAGAACCGGCTGGTCCCCCACTGGCCGAGACGCCCGGGAACACTGGCTCCAAGCGACGCGGGGACTGCCCCAACAGGCCCCTGGCCCAAGCCGATCAGAGCTTTGCAGGCAACTGAACAAGGGTGCGTCGTCGATCGCGCTGGACTCCGCCGGGTCCAGCGCGATCTTTTTTGTGCGCCGATGGTGGGCCGGCGGTGCCTGTCTGAGGGCGGGTGTGGGATCACCTGCGTGCCGGACGGTGCGGACCTCTCCGAGTGGTGCAATTGCACATATTAAATTGACCTGTTGTAGGGGAGGCGTAAGTACCGCACCGCACAAAACTCATGCGGTGACACCCGTCACATACCAGTCGGCTTGTTGAGCCTGTGGCATATGCGCTAGAGGGAACGGGCGTTGGGCGTGGGGTGCTCCCCGGCGGGTTCCGGCGGGCGCGGCGGGAAGTCCGGCTCCAGCTCCAGCCGCAGCAGGCGGTGGCAGATCGGGCAGTGGCGCGTCAGATGCCGGTACGACAACGCGGCCGACAGGTGCGCACGGAGCAACGCCCGCGTCTCGTGCCTGGCCGATGCCGCCATACGCCACCTCCAGGGGTCCGCGGAGCCGTTCCCTGCCTCCTGAGGTACCGAGGGATGGCGGCCCCGTCAAGACGGCACGAGGGGTGCCACGACGGGCGCTGAGGGGCGCACGGCGCCACGGACGCCCCTGGCGCGCGGCGCCACGGACGCTCGACGGGCGGAGGCCGGGACCCGAAGGCCCGGGCCCTGTCACGCGGAAGGCCCGCCGGTGAGGGCGGGCCTTCGGTGACTCCTGCGGTCCTGACGCACGAAGGGCCCGCTGCCCCTTGCGGGTGCGGGCCCTTCGTTTCACTGCGGTCCTGACGGGATTTGAACCCGCGGCCTCCACCTTGACAGGGTGGCGAGCACTCCAAACTGCTCCACAGGACCAGGTTTCGCAGCGCCATTCCTGCGTTGCGCTGCGAGAAGGACTGTACAGGAGGGGGCGCCCACTGGTCGAACTCACCCTGAGTACCGGCCCGGTTACGGCACCGCCGCGTCGATCGCCTTCACGATCCGCTTGTCCGACACCGGGTACGCCGTGCCGAGCGCGTGGGCGAAGTAGCTGACCCGCAGCTCCTCGATCATCCAGCGGATGTCCAGCACCTCCCGCGGGACCGGCCGCCCCTGCGGCATCTGCTCCAGCAGCCACGCGTACTCGTCCTGCATCTCGTGGACCTTCGCCATGCGTGTCGAGTCCCGCTGCACGCTCGCCGGCATCTGCTGGAGCCGGCGGTCGGCGGCCACCAGATACCGCATCAGGTCCGGAAGCCGCCGCAGCCCCGCCTCCGTCACGAAGCCCGGCCGCACGAGCCCGTCCAGCTGCCTCCGCACGTCCTGCAGGTTCGGCAGCAGCGCGGGGCTGCGTACGCCCTTCAGACGGCGCTCACAGGCCTGCCACGCGGCCAGCACCTGCTGCACCTGGCCCACCGCACGGACCGTCGTGTCGACGATGTCCGCGCGGACCTTGTCGTACAGCTTCCGGAACGACTCCTCGTCCCAGACCGGTCCGCCGAAGTCCGCGATCAGCCGGTCCGCCGCGGCCATGGCGCAGTCGTCGAACAGGGCCTGCACGGAACCGTGCGGATTGGCGGACAGCGCCAGCTTCTGGGCGTTCGTCAGCTTCTCGGAAGCGAACTTCGCGGGGTTGACCGGGATGCCCAGCAGGATCAGCCGCCGGGTGCCCTTCCACATCGCCTCAGCCTGCTCGGCCTCCGAGTCGAACAGCCGGACCGAGACCGTGTCGCCGTCGTCCACCAGCGCCGGGTACGCCTTCACCGGCTGACCGGCGCGCCGGGTCTCGAACACCCGGGTGAGCGAACCGATCGTCCAGTCCGTCAGCCCCTTGCGCTCCAGGGACTCGCCGCCCTGGCGCTGCGCGGTCGCGGCGGCCGCCTGGGACAGCGCCTTGCGGGCCTTCGGCCGGAGCCGGAGCTTGAGCGCCTCCAGGTCCTTGTCCTCTGCGAGGGTGCGGCGCCGCTCGTCGACGATCCGGAACGTGACCTTCAAGTGGTCGGGAACGCGGGACCAGTCGAAGTCCTCCGCCTCGAACGGCACCCCGACCATCCGCTTCAGCTCACGGGCCATCGTGACGGCCAGCGGCTCCTGCAAGGGCACCGCCCGCTCCAGGAACGCCTTCGCGTAGTTCGGCGCCGGCACGTAGTTCCGGCGGATCGGCTTGGGCAGCGAACGGATCAACTCCGTGACGACGTCCTCCCGCAGACCCGGGATCTGCCAGTCGAAGCCCTCGTCCGTCACCTGGTTCAGCACCTGCAGCGGGATGTGGACGGTCACACCGTCGGCATCCGCACCCGGCTCGAACTGGTACGTCACCCGGAACTTGAGCGGGCCCTGCCGCCACACGTCGGGGTAGTCGGCCTTGGTGACCGCCTCCGCCGACTCACGGATCAGCATCTCCCGCGCGAAGTCCAGGAAGTCCGGCTGCTCGTGCCGCTTGTGCTTCCACCAGGAGTCGAAGTGCGCGCCCGACACCACGTGCTCGGGGATCCGCTGCTCGTAGAAGTCGAACAGGGTCTCGTCGTCGACCAGGATGTCCCGGCGCCGCGCCCGGTGCTCCAGCTCCTCGACCTCGGTCAGCAGCCGCCGGTTGTCCGCGTAGAACTTGTGGTGCGTGCGCCAGTCGCCCTCGACCAGCGCGTTGCGGATGAAAAGCTCCCGGGAGACCTCCGGATCGATCCGGCCGTAGTTCACCTTCCGCTGGGCCACGACCGGTACGCCGTACAGCGTCACCTTCTCGTACGCCATCACGGCCGCCTGGTCCTTCTCCCAGTGCGGTTCGCTGTACGTGCGCTTCAGCAGGTGCCCGGCCAGGGGCTCCACCCACTCGGGCTCGATCTTCGCGTTGACCCGGGCCCACAGCCGGGACGTCTCCACCAGTTCGGCCGACATCACGAACCGCGGCGGCTTCTTGAACAGGGCCGACCCCGGGAAGATGGCGAACTTGGCGTTGCGCGCACCCAGGTACTCGTTGCGCCCGCCGTCCTTGCGGCCGCTGCCGGGACCCGAGTCCTTGGACTCCTTCACGTCCTTCATGCCGATGTGCGAGAGCAGGCCCGCCAGCAACGACACGTGGATGCGGTCCGCCGGGGCGTCCTCCTCGTTCAGGTGGATGCCCATCTGCCGGGCGACCGTCCGAAGCTGCGTGTAGATGTCCTGCCACTCGCGGATCCGGAGGAAGTTCAGGTACTCCTGCTTGCACATCCGCCGGAACGACGACGACCCGCGCTCCTTCTGCTGCTCGCGGACGTACCGCCAGAGGTTGAGGAAGGCCAGGAAGTCACTGGACTCGTCCCGGAAGCGGGCGTGCTGCTGGTCGGCCTGCGCCTGCTTGTCCGCCGGCCGCTCCCGCGGGTCCTGGATCGACAGCGCCGCCGCGATGACCATGACCTCACGGACACAGCCGTTGCGGTCCGCCTCCAGCACCATGCGCGCCAGACGAGGGTCCACCGGCAGTTGGGCCAGCTTCCGGCCGGTCTGCGTCAGCCGCTTGCGCGGGTCCTTCTGTGCCGCGTCGAGCGCGCCGAGCTCCTGGAGCAGCTGGACGCCGTCACGGATGTTGCGGTGGTCCGGCGGGTCGATGAACGGGAACTTCTCGATCTCGCCCAGACCGGCCGCCGTCATCTGCAGGATCACCGAGGCGAGGTTCGTCCGCAGGATCTCCGCGTCCGTGAACTCCGGACGGGACAGGAAGTCGTCCTCGCCGTACAGACGGATGCAGATGCCGTCCGACGTACGGCCGCAGCGGCCCTTGCGCTGGTTGGCGCTCGCCTGCGACACCGGTTCGATCGGGAGCCGCTGCACCTTCGTGCGATGGCTGTAGCGCGAGATGCGGGCGAACCCGGGGTCGATGACGTACTTGATGCCCGGCACGGTGAGGGACGTCTCGGCCACGTTCGTCGCCAGAACGATCCTGCGACCGCTGTGCTGCTGGAACACCCGGTGCTGCTCGGCGTGCGACAGCCGGGCGTACAACGGCAGCACCTCGGTCGACCGGAACCGCTTCTTCGTCAGCGCGTCCGCCGTGTCCCGGATCTCCCGTTCGCCGGAGAGGAACACCAGGATGTCGCCCGGCCCCTCCGCGATCAGCTCCTCGACGGCGTCGGTGATCGCCGTGATCTGGTCCCGGTCGGCGTCGTCCGAGTCCTCCTCCAGCAGCGGCCGGTACCGCACCTCGACCGGATACGTGCGCCCGCTGACCTCGATGATCGGCGCGTCGTCGAAGTGCCGGGAGAACCGCTCCGGGTCGATGGTCGCCGAGGTGATGACGACTTTGAGATCCGGACGCTTCGGCAGCAGCTGTGCGAGGTAGCCGAGCAGGAAGTCGATGTTGAGCGACCGCTCGTGCGCCTCGTCGATGATGATCGTGTCGTAGGCGCGCAGCTCTCGGTCGGTCTGGATCTCCGCGAGCAGGATGCCGTCGGTCATCAGCTTGACGAACGTGGCGTCCGGGTTCACCTGGTCGGTGAAGCGGACCTTCCAGCCCACCGCCTCCCCGAGCGGGGTCTGCAGCTCCTCGGCGATCCGCTCGGCCACCGTACGGGCGGCGATGCGCCGGGGCTGGGTGTGACCGATCATGCCTCGGACGCCCCGGCCCAGCTCCATGCAGATCTTCGGGATCTGCGTGGTCTTGCCGGACCCCGTCTCACCGGCGACGATCACGACCTGGTGATCACGGATCGCCTCGGCGATCGCGTCCTTCTTCTGGCTGACGGGCAGCTGCTCCGGGTACCGCACCCGCGGCACCCGGTCCCGCCGTGCGGTCATCCGCTCCTCGGCCCCGGCGACCTCCGCCTCGATCTCGGCGAGCACGGCGGCGCGTGCCTCCGGCTTGCGGATCTTGCGCGCACCCTCGAGCCTCCGCCCGAGCCGGTGCGCGTCGCGCAGCGACAGTTCAGCGAGACGGGAGGCGAGGGAGCCGAGGGCGGGGGCAGAGTGCGTAGACATACGGACTCCAGGATCTCATCCCGCGAAAATTCGCGGCCAATGATTTTGCCGGGGCGCACAACAAGGCCCCGATCGATGATCGGGGCCTTTGCTGTGGCTGGGGCCGGGGTCGAACCGGCGACCTATCGCTTTTCAGGCGATCGCTCGTACCAACTGAGCTACCCAGCCGCGGTGTTTCACGTGAAACACCAGCGGTCCTGACGGGATTTGAACCCGCGGCCTCCACCTTGACAGGGTGGCGAGCACTCCAAACTGCTCCACAGGACCAAGCGTGTCGTACGACAGTGTCGCACAGGGTGGTGCGTGCCCCCAACGGGATTCGAACCCGTGCTACCGCCTTGAAAGGGCGGCGTCCTAGGCCGCTAGACGATGAGGGCTATCGGCCCGCCTGGGCGCTTCGCAGCGCGTCGGGGACGTGAGAAGCATATGGGATGGCGGGAGGGTTCGCCAAAACGGTTTACGGCGTGGGGGCCGAGCGGGTGCCGGGGGACGGGGACCCGGGCGTCGTCGAGGGGGTGCCGGACAGGGACGGCGAGGTGGGGGCGCCCGGCTGGTTCTCCTCGGGGAGGTGCCGGCTGACCTCCGCCGTCGTGAGGCCGAGACCGCCCAGCTCGATGGAGTCCCAGGCCTGGAGGCGGCGGGAGTCGCGGTCGAAGTAGAGGATCGACGTCTCGATGGGGTCGGGGTACCTGCCCTCGATGGCGCGCAGTCCGCTGCCGCCGGTGGAGCCCTCGACGCGGAGGCGGGTGCCGTACTCCATGACCTCGTTCTGTTCGCGGTGGATGTGTCCGGCCAGGACCAGAGGAACGGTGCCGTCGACCTCACGGGCGGCGGACGGTTCGTGGACGAGCGCGACATCCACGGGGGTGCCGGCGGTGCGCTGGTCGCGCAGGGCGGAGGCGAGGCGGGCGCCCGCCAGTTCCTGGGACTGCTCGGCCCCGGTCTTCTTCGAGCGGTCGGGGGTGAACTGAGGGTCGCCGATGCCCGCGAAGCGGAGTCCGGCGATGCTCTTCGCCTCGCCGTCGTCGAGGACGTGGACGTTCTTCATGCGTGCGAGGTGGCGCTGGGTGACGAGTGAGTCGTGGTTGCCGCGGACCCAGACGTAGGGGGCGCCGAGGTCCTCCACGGGGTCCAGGAAGCCGTTCTCCGCGGCGGTGCCGTGATCCATGGTGTCGCCGGTGTCGACGATCACGTCCACCTGGTACTGCTCCACCAGCGAAGCGACGATCTTCCAGCTCGCGGGGTTGAGGTGGATGTCGGAGACGTGCAGGACGCGGACGGTGCTCGGGTCGGGCCGGTAGGCCGGCAGGGTGGAGGTGGCGTCGTAGAGCTTGGTCACGTTGGTGACGAGGCGGGCCAACTCCTGCTGGTAGACGTCGAACTCGGTGACGATGCTGCGCGCGTCACCGACGAGGGAGGGCGCGGAGGAGAGCAGACCCGAGAACTTCGGTTCCAGGACGGAGTCGGGATTCCAGGTGGCGAACGCGGAGCCGCCGGACGCGGCCAGGAGGGCGAGGGCGAGGCCGCCGGCCGCCAGGGCGCGGCGGGGGCGGCGGTAGACGACCAGGCCGAGCGCCGTGGCGCCGGTGACGACGGCCACGCAGGAGCGTACGGCGAGGTCGGCGGTCCCGTGCGCCACGTCCCGGGCGACCTCGTCCTGGAGGCCGGAGAGGCGCTCGGGATGGTCGACGAGGGCCTGTGAGCGTTCGGGGTCGAGCTGGTCGACGTTGACGTCGAGGCGGACGGGGGCGGTGTGGCTGTCGAGCTGAAGGGCGCCCAGGGGCGACACGTTGATCTTGGTGCCGCCGGTGAGGGAGGGCCGCAGGGCCATCGTGGTGTTCATGGGGCCCACGGGGACCCGCACGTTGCCGACGACGAGCAGGCCGAGCCAGGCGCCGAGGACGACCACGGCGGTCAGCCCGAGGGCACGTGTCCAGGGGTGCGGCTGCGGGGCGAGCGCGACCGTCGTGGGCGCGGCCGGGCGGGAACGGTCGCGGCGGGTGAGGGCTCGCGGGACCCGTCGGATGCGGTGGACGGCGTTCGTGACGGCGGAGGGGACGCGGGCCATTGGTCCCGTATGCCCATGTCACGGTCCGGATATGCGGGCGTCCCGGGCATCTCGTACGGACGGCTCGTGCCCGACAATGGCTCTGTGCTGGAGATGACGCGCGAGATGTTCGAGGAACTGGTCTCCGAGGCGCTGGACCGGATTCCGCCGGAGCTGACGCGGCTGATGGACAACGTCGCGGTGTTCGTCGAGGACGAGCCGCCGGCGGACGATCCGGAGCTGCTCGGCCTGTACGAGGGGACTCCGCTGACGGAGCGGGGCGAGTGGTACGCCGGGGTGCTGCCGGACCGGATCACCATCTACCGGGGGCCGACGCTGCGGATGTGCGAGTCCCGGGAGGACGTGGTCGCCGAGACGGAGATCACGGTGGTGCACGAGATCGCGCACCACTTCGGCATCGACGACGCCCGGCTGCACGCGCTCGGCTACGGATGAGCCGTACGCGTGTCCTCTCGCGGGTGGCGGGAGTTGGGGTTGTTGACCCTGTACTCCAACCGGAGGTGGCCCCGTGCGCCGCTTGTACGTACCCGCCCGCCTGGCCGCCGCGGTCGTGGCAGTCGCCGCTGCCGCCGGTTGTGTGAGCGTCGGTGAGGACGGCTCCGGCCGGGGCGCCGGGCCGTCGCACTCCGCGGGACGGCCGGGCGGTGAGGCGCCGGACGGCGGCACGGCGGCGTCGGACGGCGAGGCCGGCTACGGCGCCGCGGCGGCCGACGGCGAGCGCGGCGCCGGCCGCGCGGGCAAGGGGCGTGAGAGCGGGGGGAAGAAGGACCGGGCAGGGGGGAAGTCCGCGTCCGCCGGGGCCGCGTCGTCCCCGGGAGCGAGCGGGTCCGCGCCGGCCGACGGCGGTCCCGGCGGGCACCCGGGGCGGCCGACCCCGGACGACGGACCCGTCCCGCCGGAGTCCTCGTGGACGCCGGACCCGGAGCCCACTCCCACGCCGCCCGAGCCGTCGGTCACACCGGAACCGACACAGGCGGAGCCGTCCTCGTCGGCGCACCCGCCGCCGGGGCCGCAACTGGAGCAGCGGGAGCCGGCGCCGGAAGCGGGGGCGCCGGTGTAGCGCCCTCTCCCGCGCCCCCGCGCCCGTCGGACCCCCTGTTCACCTGCCGGTTTGCTTTCGGGGTGTTGAGGTGCGTATGGTGGCAGATCGTTTGATCCTATTTGCCCGGCGCCACTGCAGAGCGCGCCGTGTGGCGCGTACTCTCCTTTGCCGTGGTGGACCGCATCGAGGCGGTCGTAATTGCGAATCGCGAATCACGGAGTTGACGGGCGCGTGCCGAAGAGACTCCGGAAGGTTTCGCATTCGTATGCCCATCGCCAGTACTGATCACGTCGTCGTGCCCGAGAACACCGAGGACACCGACATCACCCCCGAGACGACCCCCGAGGTCACCTTCGCCGGCCTCGGCCTCCCCGAGGGCGTCGTGCGCAAGCTCGCGCAGAACGGCGTGACCACCCCCTTCCCGATCCAGGCCGCGACCATCCCGGACGCCCTGGCCGGCAAGGACATCCTCGGCCGTGGCCGCACCGGCTCCGGCAAGACCCTCTCCTTCGGCCTGCCGACCCTCGCCACGCTGGCCGGCGGACGCACCGAGAAGCACAAGCCCCGCGCCGTCATCCTGACGCCGACGCGCGAGCTCGCCATGCAGGTCGCCGACGCCCTCCAGCCCTACGGGGACGTCCTCGGCCTGAAGATGAAGGTCGTCTGCGGCGGCACCTCGATGGGCAACCAGATCTACGCCCTCGAGCGCGGCGTCGACATCCTGGTCGCCACCCCGGGCCGGCTCCGCGACATCATCAACCGCGGCGCCTGCTCCCTGGAGAACGTGCAGATCACCGTCCTCGACGAGGCGGACCAGATGTCCGACCTGGGCTTCCTGCCCGAGGTCACCGAACTCCTCGACCAGGTCCCGGCGGGCGGTCAGCGGATGCTGTTCTCCGCGACCATGGAGAACGAGATCAAGACCCTCGTCGACCGCTACCTCAACGACCCGGCGACCCACGAGGTCGACGCGGCGCAGGGCGCGGTGACGACCATGTCGCACCACATCCTCGTCGTGAAGCCCAAGGACAAGGCACCGGTCACCGCGGCCATCGCCTCCCGCAAGGGCCGCACCATCATCTTCGTCCGCACCCAGCTGGGCGCCGACCGTGTGGCCGAGCAGCTGCGCGACGCCGGTGTGAAGGCGGACGCGCTGCACGGCGGCATGACGCAGGGCGCGCGGACGCGGACGCTCGCGGACTTCAAGGACGGCTACGTCAACGTCCTGGTCGCCACGGACGTCGCGGCGCGCGGTATCCACGTCGACGGCATCGACCTCGTCCTGAACGTGGACCCGGCCGGCGACCACAAGGACTACCTGCACCGCGCCGGCCGCACGGCGCGTGCGGGCCGCACCGGCACCGTCGTCTCCCTGTCCCTGCCGCACCAGCGGCGTCAGATCTTCCGCCTGATGGAGGACGCGGGCGTCGACGCCACGCGCCACATCATCCAGGGCGGCGCGGCCTTCGAGCCCGAGGTCGCCGAGATCACCGGTGCCCGGTCGATGACCGAGGTGCAGGCCGAGTCGGCCGGCAACGCGGCGCAGCAGGCCGAGCGCGAGGTCGCCCAGCTCACCAAGGAGCTGGAGCGGGCGCAGCGCCGCGCCTCGGAGCTGCGTGGCGAGGCCGACCGGCTGCTGGCCCGGGTCGCGCGGGAGCGGGGCGAGGACCCCGAGACCGTGGTGGCCGAGGCGGCCGCCGTGGCGTCGGCCGAGGTGTCGGCCGAGGCCGAGGTGTCGCTGCCGGAGCAGCCGACCGCCCGGGACGTCGAGCGGGCCGAGCGCGTGGAGCGCACGGAGGCCCCGGCGCCGTACGAGCGGCGTGAGCGTCGTGACGACCGCGGCGACCGCGGTGGCTTCCGCCGTGACGACCGGGGTGACCGTGGCGGGCGTCCCTTCGAGCGTCGTGACGACCGGGGCGGCTTCAACCGGGACCGCGACCGCGACCGCGGTGGCTTCCGCCGTGACGACCGTGACGACCGCGGTGGCTTCCGCCGCGACGACCGGGGTGACCGTGGCGGACGTCCCTTCGAGCGCCGTGACGACCGGGGTGGTGACCGTGGCGGGCGTTCCTTCGAGCGTCGTGACGACCGCGGTGGCTTCCGCCGTGACGACCGTGACGACCGCGGTGGCTTCCGCCGCGACGACCGGGGTGACCGTGGCGGGCGTCCCTTCGAGCGCCGTGACGACCGGGGTGGTGACCGTGGCGGGCGTTCCTTCGAGCGCCGTGACGACCGGGGCGGCTTCAACCGCGACCGGGACCGCGACCGTGGCGGCTTCCGCCGTGACGACCGGGGCGGTCACCGCGGCAGCGACCGGCCGTTCAACCGCGACCGTCAGGGCGACCGCCCTGGCTTCCGCAGCGGCGGCCACGACCGCCCGAACGGCCGTCGTGACGACCACCGTGGCGGCGGCTCCTTCGGCCGCCGCGAGGACAAGCCGCGCTGGAAGCGCAACGGCTGACGTCCTCTCACCGAGCTGACCGGAAGGGCCCGCACGACACGCGTCGCGCGGGCCCTTCCGCGTTCTCCCCGGGACACGTCCGGACCCGACTCCCCGATACCCGATCGGAGAGTCGGCCACGTCCGGCTATGCTCGGGGAGGCAACATCGCCAGGGGCCCTTAGCTCAATTGGCAGAGCAGTGGACTTTTAATCCATTGGTTGTGGGTTCGAGTCCCACAGGGCCTACTCCTCGCAGGGCAGAGGCGTTGCCTCCGGCCTGTGACGCGGCGCCCGGGACGGCTTCGGCCGGCCCGGGCGCCGCGTCGTTCCGGGGACGTCGCGGGCGTCGCGTGCCGGGCGCCGGTCCCGGTCGAGGAGCTGGACGGCGATTCCGGAGAGCACCAGGCCCGCCGCGATGAGCAGGCCGTCGGGGACGATCACGCCCGCGATCAGCATCGTCACCCCGATGAGCAGCGCCCACCAGGCGCCCGCGCGCCGGTGCCCGCGCGGGCGGGCCGGCCGTCCGGCGGACAGCCGGCGGGTGCGACGGGGATCCTCGTGCTCGAGTCGGGCCGCGGGGCCGACCAGACGGTCGTCGTCGGGCTGGGGCACGGCTCCTCCTTCCCAGGGGTGGCCGCACGGCGACACGCCGACGGCCGTCGCTCCGGAACACCCGGGCGGGTGAAGGGGGGTCCGTCGGCCTGTTGCGAACTCGGGCCGGTACGAGGGAGTTTGCCCGTGTGCCGACGCCGTCACCCATCCGGTACGGAGTCTCCAGCCTCTCCCGCGACCACCCGCCGGAACCATCCGTCGCGCTCCCCATCCCCACGGGGGCCCGGTATGCACTTGTGCCGCCCGCCGACCGCTGTCCGGCCCGCGAGATGGGGGTCGTCACCGATGGACAACGAGCAGTTCTTCTTCGAGGCCCTCGCCGCCGGTGCCTCGGGCCATGTCCCGAAGCCGGCCAAGGTCATCACCGGCCGCGAGGAGCAGATCCCAAGCTTGATCGAACCCTGACCGGTCAGGGGGGCGGGCGGCCGCGCCCCGCGGGTTGTCAGACTTGACCCGGGCCGCACAGCGGTCCCGCCCGCCGCCGACTCTCACCGGAGTGCGCCGATGCCCCATCCGTACGTCCTGCTGTCCGCCGCCGTCTCCCTCGACGGCTACCTGGACGACACCGGTCCCGAGCGGCTGCTGCTGTCCGGCCCCGCCGACTTCGACCGGGTCGACGAGGTGCGGGCGTCCGTGGACGCCATCCTGGTCGGCGCCGGCACGATCCGCGCCGACAACCCCCGGCTGCTGGTCAACTCGCCCGAGCGGCGTGCCGCCCGCCTCGCCTCGGGCAGGCCCGAGTATCCGCTCAAGGTCACCGTCAGCGGCTCCGGCGACCTGGACCCGGCGGCGCGGTTCTGGCACACCGGCGGCGAGAAGGTCCTGTACACGAGCGACAAGGGTGCCGAGCGGGCTCGTGCCCTGGGGCTCGCCGCCGACGTCGTCGCGCTCGGCCCGGAGACGGACTGGCGGCGGCTGCTGGAGCACCTGCACGACGTGCGGGGGGTGCGCCGGCTGATGGTGGAAGGCGGCGGCCGCGTCCACACCCAGCTGCTCACCCAGGGCCTCGCCGACGAACTGCAGCTGGTCCTCGCCCCGCTGTTCGTCGGCGACGCGGACGCCCCCCGCCTCTTCGGCCCCGGCGTGTACCAGGGCGGCCGGCTGCGGCTGGTGGAGACCCGCGCGGTCGGTGACGTCGTCCTGATGCGCTACGAGCCCACCGCACCCGGCACCGGAGCGCTGCCCACCGCCGCCGACCACCACTGGCTGGCCCTCGCCTGCGAGCTGGCCGCCCGGTGTCCGCCCTCCCGGACGGCGTTCAGCGTGGGCGCGGTGGTGGTGGCCGCCGACGGTACGGAGCTGGCGCGCGGTCACTCCCGGGAGGGCGCGGACCCGGTGGTGCACGCGGAGGAGGCCGCCCTGTCCAAGATCGGCCCGGCGGATCCCCGGCTCGCAGGCGCCACCGTGTACTCCAGCCTGGAGCCCTGTGCCCGGCGCGCGTCCCGGCCGGTCCCCTGCGCCCGGCTGATCCTGGACGCGGGCGTGCGGCGGGTGGTCACGGCGTGGCGGGAGCCGGACACGTTCGTGGCGGGTGCCGACGGCAGCGCGGTGCTGGCGGACGGGGGCGCCACCGTCGTTGTCCTGCCGGAGCACGAGGAGCGCGCCAAGGCGCCGAGCAGCCACCTGACCGGCCGTTGAGACGGGCTGTCGATCATGGGTGTGCGACAGGGCCCGCGCATGACGTACACTGGTCTCAACGACGCGGGGTGGAGCAGCTCGGTAGCTCGCTGGGCTCATAACCCAGAGGTCGCAGGTTCAAATCCTGTCCCCGCTACTGAAGGCCGAGGGCCGGAATCCGACAAGGATTCCGGCCCTCGGCGTTTTCACGTGGCCCTGCTTCTTCTTCACTCGCTGTGAGCGAGTCACCCCGCAGCGCATAACGACTGACACACCGTCAGAAACGGGATCACCTCTGAACCGGGGTCAACTCGCCCGTTTTTGGCCGCCCGTGGCAGTTAAGTCCACGCGGAAATCGTTAATGATCAAGAGGAACGGCTTGGAATCCGGCCCTCGCGTCTATTAACGTTCGATAACGCAGCGCGGTCGTCCCAGCCGTCACAGAAGTCGGCTCCGTGCGCATGCGCCGAATCCCGCAAGGGAACCGGGGAACCACCACCATGGGGTGAATCGCGTGGATGCAGCCGTGGAGACACGGCTCGTACCCGCGCGTAGGAGACCTTCCTGCTCCGAACCCGTCAGCTAACCCGGTAGGCGAGAAGGAAGGAAAGGAGCACGCCCACGTGGCGTCCAACCCGCCTGCCCCCGAGGCCCCGTTCAAGCCGAGCGACACCTTCGCCTACGGCGGCACCCGCACCGAAGAGGGCCCCTTCGAGGAGTGGAACCCCACCGCGGAGTCCGTTCGCCCGGTACGCGGCCGGCACCGCGTCAGCAAGCAGCGCGGCGGCGGACTCGCCCGCAGCTCCACCGTGCTGGGCGTCGGCGTCATAGCCGCGGTCGGCGCGGGCGGCATGGCCAGCGCCCAGGCCGGCAAGCCGCCGGTGTCCATCTCCATGCCCGACCTCCCCAACGTGGGTTCCCTCATCTCCGACGAGGAAACACCCCAGGGCTCGGCCACCCCGCTCAGCACCATCGGCATGACCGCCGCCGACTCCGAGCAGGGCGGCGCCGGTGCCGGTGAGGCGCTGCGCGCACGGATCATGGCCCAGGTCGAACAGCAGCAGGACCAGGCCCAGAGCAAGGCGGAGGCCGCGGCCGTCGCCGCCGCCGAGAAGGCCGCCGCCGAGGCCGCCGCCAAGGCGGAGAAGGAAGCCGAGGCCAAGGCCGAGGCCGCCAAGAAGAAGGCGGAGGAGGAGGCCGCGAAGAAGGCCGAGGCCGAGCGCCTCGCCGAGCTGGCCAGGCAGTACGCGCTGCCGACCTCCTCGTACACCATCTCCTCGACCTTCGGCCAGGCCGGCGCCTACTGGTCCTCCGGTCAGCACACCGGTCTCGACTTCGCCGCCCCCACGGGCACGCTGATCAAGGCGGTCCACACCGGCACGATCACCTCCGCCGGCTGGGACGGCTCCTACGGCTACAAGACCGTGCTGACCCTCGACGACGGCACCGAGATCTGGTACGCCCACCAGTCCTCCATCAGCGTCAGCGTCGGCCAGAAGGTCAACACCGGCGACGTGATCGGCCGCGTCGGCTCCACCGGCAACTCCACCGGGGCCCACCTCCACCTGGAGGTCCACCCCGGCGGCTCCTCCTCGGGCATCGACCCGATGGCCTGGCTGCGCGACAAGGGCCTCACCCCCTGAGCCCCACCGCCCCCTGAATCCCGGCAGTCCCGACGACGCCCCCCCGACGTCAGGGCTGCCGGTCAGGTGTTTTCCGGGGCCGTTCGCCCCGCCGCGTCAGGCGCGGTGGGCGCCGGGCCCGTGGGCGGGGTAGGGATGCCCGTAGGGCGGGCGCCCGTGCGCGGGATGACCGTACGGCGGATGCCCGTACGCCCGGTGCGCCGGCCGAGGGGCGTACGGGACGGGCGGCGCGGTGAGGCGGGCCGCGTGGTCCAGGGCCGGACGGGCCGCACCGCGCCGGTGCCACAGCTCCAGCAGCAGCTCCCGCTCCCGGGTGACGAACTCCGGCCCGGCCCGCCCTCGCCGGCCCCGGTGCCGCAGGAACGCCAGCGAGGTCGCGTACGCCTCGTACTGCGCGACGGCGCGCGCCGCCCGCTTCCCCCCGTACCGGCGCGCGTACCGCCGGGCGAGGCGCCGCGCCCGCATCGAGCCGAGGGCGAACGGCTCCGCCGGGGTGAGCCAGCCGACGACCGCGTACACGGGCAGCTCCGCCCGCACCGTCCGCAGCTCGCGCCGGCGGGTCCACACCACCAGCCAGGTCAGCAGTCCGAACGCGGGCACCATGAAGGCCGCGTACACCGCGATGAAGCCGTACTCGCCGAGCGTGGTGGAGCCGTTCCACAGGGCGTGCATGCCCATCGCGAGGAGCAGTCCGCCCGAGGGGAGCAGCACGCGCCGCACCCGCTGCCGGTCCGTGGACAGCGCGGCGACGCCGAAACCGATCCCGGTGAGCACGGTGAACAGGGGGTGCGCGAACGGCGACATGACGATGCGGACGAAGAAGGTCGCCGCCGTCACCGAGGCCATGCCGCTGTCGCCGGTGAGCTGGTCGGTGCCGAAGGCGGTGCCGAGGTAGAGGATGTTCTCGGTGAACGCGAACCCGGTGGCCGTGACCCCGGCTATCACCACGCCGTCGAGGATCCCGGTGAAGTCACGTCTGCGGAACAGGAAGACTAGGAGGACGGCCGCGGCCTTCGCGGACTCCTCCACGACCGGCGCTATGACGGTCGCCCCCAGGGTGTCGGCGCCGGTCGGGTCGGCGGTCGCCCTCGCTATCCACTGCGTGGCGAAGCTGTTCGCCACGATGGCTATCAGCGCCGCCGCGCACGCCCCCCAGGCGAAGGAGAACAGCAGGTTCCGCCAGGGACCCGGCTCGACCCGGTCCAGCCAGCGGAAGGCGGCCAGGAGCAGCGGCACCGGCAGGACGGCGAGCCCCAGTCCGACCAGGAACCCGCGCGTCCCCGTCTGCTCGCGGACCAGGGCGAGGATCACCAGGCCGGACAGCATGAGCAGGGTGATCAGCGCGCCGTGACGCACCCCGGGGCGCTGCCACCAGTGCGGGTGCCGCGGCGTCCCGCCGGGGGCTTCACCGGGGTGCGTCGGGTACGGAGGGCTGGTGGCCACGGAATCGACCCTAACGAGGGAGGGGCAGGACTGCGTGCGGGCCGGAACCCGGTCTCAGGCTCGGTCTCCGGTCCGCTCCTCGTGCCGTACGCGGCGGAAGAGCACGTCGTTCACGACATGACCCTTGTCCAGTCCCTGCCCCTCGAAACGGGTCAGCGGACGGAACCCGGGACGCGGCGCGAAACCGCCGTCCGCCTGCGTGTTCTCGAACGCGGGATGCTCGGTCAGCACCTGCAGCATCTGCTCCGCGTACGGCTCCCAGTCGGTGGCGCAGTGCACGACGGCCCCCGGTCGCAGCCGGGTCGCGGCGAGGGTGAGGAAGTCCGGCTGGATCAGCCGGCGCTTGTGGTGCCGCTTCTTGGGCCACGGGTCGGGGAAGTAGACGCGCAGTCCGTCCAGGGAGCCGGGGGCCAGCATCTCGCGCAGCAGGATGATCGCGTCGCCGTTGCCCACCCGGACGTTGGTCAGGCCGCGCTGGTCGGCGAGGTTGAGGAGGTTGCCCTGACCGGGGGTGTGGACGTCCACGGCGAGGATGTTGGTGGCCGGGTCGGCGGCGGCCATCGCGGCGGTCGCCTCGCCCATGCCGAAGCCGATCTCCAGGACGACCGGGTTGTCGTTGCCGAAGAACCCGGCGAGGTCGAGTGACCCCCCGCCGTCGACGTCGAAACCCCACCGGGGCCACAGCCGCTGCAGGGCGTCCGCCTGGCCGGTGGTGACGCGGCTGCGGCGCGGCTGGAAACTGCGGATGCGCCGCTCGAAGTGTGATCCGGCCGGATCGGCCTTCGGCCCGTCCGGGAACCGCGGCTCCCCCTTGGCCCGGGTACGGCGGATCGACGCACCGGGCGTGTCGGCGGGGTGCGGCGCTTCGGGGGTGCTCACGGAGTCAGACACAGTGCCTCGATTTTACGGGGCCCCGGCGGGCCGTCGCCGTGCCCTCACCGCACCTGCGCAGTGAGCTGCGCCATCGCCCGCCGCGCGATCTCGCGCCCGATCGGCAGGGAGGCCGTCGCCGCGGGGGACGGCGCGTTCACCACGTGCACCGCGCGGGGACCCTCCCGGATCAGGAAGTCGTCGGCCAGGGTCCCGTCCCGCAGTACCGCCTGCGCCCTCACGCCGGCGGCCGTCGGCACGAGGTCGTCCTCCCGCACCGCGGGCAGCAGCCGGCGCACCGCCCGGGTGAAGGCGCTCCTGGACAGCGAGCGGTGCAGTTCGCCGGTGCCGTACCGCCAGTGGCGGCGGGCCAGCTGCCAGGAACCCGGCCAGGACAGGGTCGCCCCCAGTTCGCGCGGCCGCACCGTGCGCCAGTCGTATCCCTCGCGGGCGAGCGCCGGCACCGCGTTGGGGCCGACGTGGACACCGCCGTCGACGCCCCGGGTGAGGTGGACGCCGAGGAAGGGGAACGCCGGGTCGGGCACCGGATAGACCAGACCGCGCACCAGCTCCGGCCTGGCGAGCTCGTAGTACTCGCCGCGGAACGGCACGATCCGGGCCCCGGGATCGTCGCCGGTGCGGTGGGCGATCTCGTCGCAGTGCAGACCGGCGCAGTTCACCAGCACCCGCCCGCGCACGACGTCGCCGCCGGCCGTCAGGACGGCCACTCCCCGGTCGGGGCGGCGGTCGACGCGCACCACCCGTGCCCCGTAGCGGATCTCCGCGCCGGAGGCCTCCGCCAGTCGGCGGGCGACCGCGGCGAAGTCGCAGATGCCGGTCGTGCCGACGTGGAGGGCGGCCAGGCCGTCCGCCTCCGGCTCGTACTCCGCGATCTGCGTGCCGCACAGCTCGCGGACCGCGATGCCGTTCTCCCGGCCGCGCTGGGCCAGGGCGTGCAGACGGGGGAGCTCCTCGCGGGACGTGGCGACGATCAGCTTGCCCGTCACGGCGTGCGGGATGCTGTACTCCGCGCAGAACGTGACCATCTCCGCGGCGCCCCGCACCGCGTACCGCGCCTTCAGGGAGCCGGGGCGGTAGTAGACGCCGCTGTGGATGACGCCGCTGTTGCGTCCCGTCTGGTGCCGGGCCGGGCCCGGCTCCTTCTCCAGCACCGTCACCCGGGTGCCCGGAGCCGCGCGGCTGAGCGCGTACGCCGTCGACAGGCCGACGATCCCGCCGCCGATCACCAGCACGTCACAGTCGTGCGACCGCGCCACCAGCACCTGCACCACCTCCCGCGTCGATAGTGCACCGTGCCACTGACAACGGCCGCCGCGACGGGCGGCCCACCGGGGTGCCGGGGCGCCGCCGTGGTGTCAGGCCGTCGTCATCAGGAGGGGGCGGGCGCGTTCGCGCAGTTCGACCACGCGGGGTTCGTCGCCGTAGGGCTCCAGACGGTGCAGGAGGTCCTTGACGTACTCGGTGGTGCGGGCGGACGAGATGCGGCCCGCCACCTCCACCGCGCGGACGCCCTGCTCGCAGGCCGCGTCCAGGTTGCCCGACTCCAGTTCGGCCACCGCCGAGACGACCAGACGCAGTCCGTGCGAGCGCACGAACTCCTCCGTCGGCCTGGACAGCGCCTGCTCGGTGAAGCGGCGGACCTGGCGGGGTGCCTTCAGGTCGCGGTAGCACTCGGCCGCGTCGGCGGCGAAACGGTCGTAGGAGTAGAAGCCGAGCCAGGTCGGGTCGCTGTCACCGGGGCGGGACCGCTCCAGCCAGCTCTCCGCCGACTTCAGGGCGGTCCCGGCCGCCTGCGCGTCCCCCGCGCGGGCGTGCGCGCGTGCCTCGACGAGGCGGAAGAAGCTCAGGGTGCGGGCGGTGGCCAGGCCCCGGTTGCGCTCCAGGGCGGCCTGGGCGAGGTCCACGCCCTCGTCGCCGAAGCCGCGGTAGGTCGCCTGGAGGGACATCGTGGCCAGGACGTAGCCGCCCAGGGGGACGTCGGCGGCCGCGCGGGCCAGGCGCAGGGCCTGGATGTAATAGCGCTGGGCCGCCTCCTGCTGGCCCGTGTCGAAGGCCATCCAGCCGGCCAGACGGGTCAGTTCGGCCGCGGCGCCGAAGAGCGAGCGGCCCACGTCGTCGGAGTAGGAGCCGAGCAGCAGCGGGGCCGCCTCGACCCTGAGGCACTCGGGCACCATCGACGAACGCCAGTCGCCGCCGCCGTACTTGGAGTCCCAGCGTCGGGCGTCCTCGGCGGCCTCCCGCAGCTTCTGCACGTCGCTGTGGCCGACTTTCAGCGGTGCGCCGGAACCGTCGGCGGGGCTCGCCTCACGCGCCACCGAACTGTCGGCCGGGGTTATCAGCCAACGCGAGGCGGGCGTCGCGTACGCGCTCACCGCGAACGATCCGGCGAGCGACTGCCAGATGCCGCCGGAGCCGGCTCTGCGGCCCGCGAGGTCCAGCCGGTACAGCTCCGTCGCGGTGCGCACCGCCTGTCCGACGTCGCGGGGGAAGGCGAGGCCCACCTCGGGTGCGGGATCCGCGTCCGCCAGCCCGATCTCGTGGAGCGGCACCGGACGGCCCAGCTTCTGGCCGATGGCGGCGGCGATCAGGTGGGGTGCCGCACCCTGCGGCACCATTCCCTTCGACACCCAGCGCGCCACCGACGTCTTGTCGTAGCGAAGCGTCAGTCCTCTCTGGGCGCCGAGGTCGTTGACGCGCCGCGCGAGGCCCGCGTTCGAGATTCCCGCGAGGGCGAGAACGGCGCCGAGCTTCTCGTTCGGCCCGCGTTGCTCCCTGGACATGCGCCACCCCTCGACACAGACGGCTGCCGCGCTGGCATAACCACGCGGCATTCGTAAACCCAGCGTAGTTCGCCGCATCCCAAGCGTTAAGGGGCATTCTTCCGGATGGCGGGATTGTGGTCCGTACTGAAGTACGGGTCCGATACGCGCAGTTGCGGCGTGCTCCCGGTGTGTGGCCGTGCGCCCGTGTGTGCGCTCTTCTCCGGCCATCACGGGAGCGATTCCATGGGCGGTGCGTGGGTCGGCCCGCTGTACTGGATCCAGTGGGCTGGGGGACACCGCCGCCTTCATCCCCGCGGGCGGCGGAACGGTCCGGGAGGCGCGTTCCGTCTCCCGGATCGCGCACCGTTCAGCGGTGCGCAGAGCATGCACGGAGCGTGTTCGAGTGCGGCCTCACCGCTCCGAATTGGCCGAAAGTAGACCCCACTCTTTCGGGTGCATCAGCGCTTCTAGCCTGGTAGTTGACGGCGCGTTGGGGGGTATGGGGGCGCGTCCTGGGGGCGCATTCGCGTCGCGGCGGCGTGGTGTGTTGCGTGGCGCCGGTGCCGCGATCTCCGTTCGTCGCGCGGTTGTTCGGTCCGGGGCGGCGTCGGGATGTGCGAGGGTGGGTGTATCCGCCGGGGCGCATTCGACGGAGCACTTACGGTTCCGGCACCCCTCCCGAGCCCCTCCTTCATGGCAGCATGGGGAACCGGTTCGTACGGTGCACTGGTTGTCCACAGCCTGTGGAGGCGGCGATGCGGTGGTTGGTGGGGTGGAGCAGCACCGCCGCGAGAGCCATGGGGTTCGGCCCCACCGGCTCCGCCGGCGCCACGGGGGTCGACGGCGAGACCCTGCACCCCGTGGGCTCCCAGCTGCTGTGGGGCGACCCCGACCCGCTCTGGGCGGTCGGCGACTGGCGCCCCGACGAGGTGCGGGTGGTCGAGGCCGATGAGGAGACCCGGATCGCCGTCCTCGGCACGTGCGGGGCCTCCGACGAACAGCTGCGTGTCGCGCTGTTCGCCGCGCGCGGCGGGGCGCTGCGGCACCTGACCGCCTGGGCCGGTAGCTACACGGCGGTGGTGCGGGTGGGGCGCCGGGTCACGGTGTGCGGCGACCTCGCCGGCGCCCGGCCGGTGTTCCACACCCCCTGGGCGGGCGGTACGGCGTACGCCACCGCCGCGCTGCCGCTCGCCGACCTCATCGAGGCCAACCTCGACTTCGGACACCTCGCCGCGCTGCTCGCCGCGCCCGACGTACCGGCCGCGCTGCACGACTCCACGCCGTACGACGGCGTGAAGCGCGTCCCGCCCGGGCACGCGCTGATCCTCCGCGCGGGGGCCCGTGAGATCGCCGGGTACGAACCCGTCGCCTCGCTGGCCGTCGCCGCCCCGCCCGCCGATCCCGGCCACGCGGTGGACGCCGTTAGGGACGCGCTGGTGGAAGCCGTACGGACCCGGCTGGCCGCCCCCCGGCACGTCCCGGGCGCCGACATCGATCCCGGGCCCGTGCCGGGGATGGGGCCCGCCGAGCGGCGGGCCGCCCGGGGGACGCCGGTGCCGGGGATCGGGGCGGACCTGTCCGGGGGGCCGGCGTCCACGGCGCTGGCGCTGCTGGCGGCGGGGCTGCCGGGGATGCCGGGGACCGTCCTGGGGCACGGCACGGGAGCGGGGGAGCGTCTGCTCGCCGTCACCTTCAACGACCTCGCGGCGGGCGGGGCGGCAGGGGGGCGCGACGAGGGCGAACTGGAACGGGCGGGGGCGCTCGCCGCCAATCCGCGGTTCCACCATGTGGTGGTGGCCGGTGAGGAGTCGACGCTCCCGTACGTCGAACTCGACGGGCCGCTGACGGACGAGCCGGGGCCCTCGCTGGTGACCGTGGCCCGCCACCGGGCGCGGCTGGCGGCGGGGAGCGCGGACCACTTCACCGGGTACGGGGCGAAGCAGGTGCTGGACGCGCATCCGGCGCGGCTGGCAGACCTGCTGATGGACCGCAAGCGGCGGCACCTCGTGCGGCCGGTCGCCGCGCTGGCGAAGGCGGACGGCTCCGTGATGGTGCCCGCGCGGGTGTACGCGGCGGCCCGCCGGCTCGCGCGTACGCCGTACCGGGCGGGCCTGGAGAACCTCGCGGAGCGGCTGCTGCACCGGCGGCTCGACGATGAGGGACCGGGCGCCGCGGACGCCTCGCTGGCCGCGCTGACCTGGGGGAGACCAGGGCCGGCGGCGCGCTGGCTGACCGGGGAGGCGCTGGCTGAAGTATCGGTTCGCCTCCAGGCGTCGACGCGACGCTCGGACGTGGGGCCGGGGCAGCGGCCCGGTGACTTCCGGGCGCGGGCGGCGCTGGCCCGGCACGCGGCGGATCTGCGGGTGCTGGAGCAGGCGGCCGAGATCCGCTCGCAGCGGTTGCACGCGCCGTTCCTCGACAACCAGGTGGTGCGGGCGTGCCGGGCGCTGCCTGAGGCGCTGCGGGTGCAGCCCGGGGCGCGGGCGTCGATCCTGCGGTCGGTGCTGGAGGGGGCGGGGGTGCGGGAGCTTCCGGCGGGGTGGGGGGCGCCGGGCGCGGCCACCTCGGCGGCCGCGGCACGGACAGGGCTGCGGGTGGCGGCGGGCTCGCTGATGTCGCTGTTCGACACGCCGTTGCTGGCGGAGGCGGGGCTGGTCGAGGCGCGCGTGGTGCGCAAGGCCCTGCGGGGCGCGGCGGAGGGGGAGCCACTGCCGCTGGACGGTCTGGCGGACCTGGTCGCCCTGGAGGTGTGGCTGCGACGGCTGCTGGCACGCCGCGGGACCTGCTGGACGGGCACGCCGGCGCGGCAGCGGGCGGTACCGGGCGGGATCGCACCGCAGCGGGGTGCGCTGGGCGCGGGCACCCGCTGACTCCGAGGTGGGGGCGGGCGTTCCATGCCTGCGGCGCGGCGGTCTGTGCGGTGGGGGTGCGCGTAGCGCTTTCAGGTGGTGGGTGGGTCGGGTCGGGTCGGGGGTGTCCGTCCTCGGACCGGCGCGACCGGGTCGGCCGGTGGGGGTGCGGGGTGCTCGTTCGCACCAGCCGCTGCGGGCGCACACCCCCGCCTCGCCCCCTCCGCGCCGTAGGCGGCGTACACCGCGTGCCGCCGCACCGCTTCCGTCGTTTCCGCGGGCAGTCGTGCCGCTGGGGCGGCACGGGTGGGCGCGACGGCACCCCGTGAGCGCCGGGCTGCGCGGACACTCCAGGCCGGCGCCGGCGCCGGGCGCCTCGTGAGCGCCGGGCTGCGCGGGCACTCCCGGTTTGCTCAGGCGGGCGGTCTGCTCAGGCCGGCGCCGGCGCGTCATGCGCGCCCGTGCGTCACGCCGGGCGCGACCGCAACCCGTCCAGCAGGATGTCCAGCAACCGCGCCGATGCCGCCGCCTGCTGCGCCGCATCCGGCAGGGACGGCGCCGCCGTGGCTATCACCAGCAGCACGTCCGACACCGACACGTCCGGCCGGAGCTCCCCCGCCGCCCGGGCCCGGTCCACCAACTGCCCCACGACGTCGAGCAGCTGCGCCGCCCCCGCGTCCTGCTCCGCCGCGCCGCCCGCCGGCCGTTCCGGCACCAGCCGCAGCTCACCCGCCGCCTGCGTCCGCTGCTGCGGCAGCCGTGCCTGGTCCGTCAGCCCCCGCTCCTCCGCCACGCCCACCCGCAGCACCTGCGGCGGCAGCAGCCGCCCCGCGCCCGAGGCGACCGATGTGCGCAGGAAGCGGGCCAGCGCCGACCACGGCTCGTCCTCCTGGCCGAGCGCCGTCCGTGCCTGTTCGGTCAGCCGGGAGGTCTCCTCCTCGGCGATCCGCCGCACCAGGACGTCCTTGCTCGGGAAGCGCCGGTACACCGTGCCCACACCGACCCGTGCCCGGCGTGCCACGTCCTCCATCGGAGCGCCGTAACCCAGCTCGCCGAAGACCTCGCGCGCGGCACGCAGCACGTGCTCCAGATTCCGCTGGGCGTCCACGCGCAGCGGTGTCGTGCGCGTGCCGTCCGCGCGCGAGCCGCCCTTGGACGCGCTCAGCGCGCTGCCCGTCGCGACGGCGGAAGACCAATGAGAGTCCTGAACATGCATGTGTATTCCCCCGGTAATGACGTCTCCCCCCGGAGACTTCTCCCCGTCATTCGATGTCCGGGGCGTGGAACCGGCGCTGCTGGTCGGCTCCGCCCGTCACGGACCCGAAGAGCACGTTTCCTGCACCCCGTCGACACGAACATAGTTGAGAGGGGGTCAATTCAGAAGGGGCAGGTTCCGCACGGAGCGCCCCTCGATCGGAGCACGAGTCGCATACGTCCTGAATCTACCCACGGGTGCATGCGGTTGCGTACGTGCTGACCTGCGTCTATGACGTGAGGGCCGAAGAATCGGCCAACCCCGGGTGACGGCGTCGTCCGGTCACACAATTCGTCGAGGCTGTGGACAAACGCAAGCGACGGGTGCGTCATGGGATGGTGAAGGAACGTGCGCGCATTCTCGTTGTCGGCGGCGGCTACGTCGGGATGTACACGGCCCTGCGTCTCCAGCGGAAGCTGAAACGGGAACTCGGGCAGGGCGAGGCCGAGATCACGGTCGTCTCCCCGGACCCGTACATGACGTACCAGCCCTTTCTGCCCGAAGCGGCCGCCGGGGCCATTTCCCCGCGCCATGTCGTCGTACCGCTGCGTCGTGTTCTCGACCGGTGCCGCCTCATCATCGGCGAGGCCACCGCGATCGATCACGCGAAGCGCACCGCGACCATCAGCACCCCCGCGACCGACGAGGAGGGCACGGGAGGGCGGCAGATCGCCTACGACGAGCTGGTGCTCGCCCCCGGCTCCGTGTCGCGCACCCTGCCGATCCCGGGGCTCGCCGAACACGCCATCGGCTTCAAGACCGTCGAGGAGGCCATCGGCCTGCGCAACCACGTGCTGGAGCAGATGGACATCGCCTCCTCCACCCGTGACCCCGCCCTTCGGGACGCCGCCCTCACGTTCGTCTTCGTCGGGGGCGGCTACGCGGGGGTCGAGGCGCTCGGCGAGCTGGAGGACATGGCCCGTTACGCCACGCGGTACTACCACAACCTCCGGCCGGAGGACATGAAGTGGATCCTCGTCGAGGCCTCCGGGCGGATCCTCCCCGAGGTCGGGGAGAAGATGGGGCGGTACACCGTCACCGAACTGCGCCGGCGCAACATCGACGTCCGTCTGGAGACCCGGCTGGAGTCCTGCGCCGACCGGGTGGCCGTGCTCAGTGACGGGTCGCGCTTCCCCACCCGCACGGTCGTGTGGACCGCCGGCGTCAAGCCGCATCCCGTCCTCGCCGCCACCGACCTGCCGAGAGACGGCCGAGGGCGGCTGAAGTGCACCGCCGAGCTGGCCGTCGACGGGGCCGCGCACGCGTGGGCCGCCGGGGACGCCGCCGCCGTGCCCGACGTCACCGCGCGGGAACCGGGCCGGGAGTGCGCCCCCAACGCGCAGCACGCACTCCGTCAGGCGCGCGTGCTCGGGGACAACGTCCTGCACTCCCTGCGGGGGGAACCCCTGGAGACGTACGCCTACAAGTACGCCGGTTCCGTCGCCTCCCTGGGCCTGCACAAGGGGGTCGCGCAGGTGTACGGGCGCCGGCTCAAGGGCTACCTGGCCTGGTTCATGCACCGCACCTACCACCTCAGCCGGATCCCGACCTTCAACCGGAAGGCACGGGTGGCCGCGGAATGGACGCTCGCGGGGCTCTTCAAACGGGAGGTCGTCTCCCTGGGGTCCCTCGAGCACCCCCGTGCGGAGTTCGAACTGGCGGCCGGTGGACGGCCTTCTCAGGACCCGCCGCACGACCCGAAGGGGTCGTCCTGACCGGACCCAGGAACTCCAGCGGCAGGCCCGGCGTCTGAGGGATGTCGGCCCGGTCGGCACCCTGCCAGACTGGTCCACCACCGGGGCGGCCCCCCGCCCACCCCGGTGCGGCCCCCGGGGCCCCGGCCGGTCCCGGTTTCCGGCCGCCGACAACTACACGAGGCAAGGATTCGTGAACTTCACGCGCTGGAGCGCCCGGCTCCCCGGAACGCAGCGCCGCGCCGCAGCGCGGACCGAGCAGACGGTCTCCCCGGACCGGCGGGGAGAGGGCTCCGTGCCCGCGGCCCGCACCGGACGACCCACCGGCGACGTGCGGCCCGTGCCCGCCGTCGACGAGCTCGGAGTGCGCGACGTCCTGGACCGCGTCCCTTCCCTCGTCGCCCTCGTCCACGGTCCCGACCACCGAGTCGCCTACGTCAACGACGCCTACACGTCGGCCTTCGGCATCCGGCCCGTCGGCGCCCCCGCGCGCGGCGCCCTGCCCGAACTGGACGAACTCGGCCTGCTGCCCCTCCTCGACCAGGTCCTGCGCAGCGGCAAGCCCCGCACGGTGAAGTCCCGCAAGGCCCCCGACGGCCGCTCGTACACCTTCACCTGCACCCCGGTCGCCGAGGGCGCCGGCCGCGGAGTGCTGATCTTCGCCACCGACGTCACCGACCACGCCGAGGCCGCCGAACGCCTGCGCGCCAGCGAGCGCCGGCAGCGCGAGACCGCCGTCACCCTGCAGCGCTCCCTGCTCCCGCAGGAACTCGAGGAGCCCGACGACCTGCGCGTCGCCGCCACCTACCACCCCGGCGGCACCGAGGCCGCCGTCGGCGGCGACTGGTACGACGTGATCACCCTCGGCGGCGGACGTACCGCCCTCGTCATCGGCGACGTCATGGGACGAGGGGTGCGGGCGGCGGCGGTCATGGGACAGCTCCGCACGGCCGTACGGGCCTACGCGCGGCTGGACCTCCCGCCGCACGAGGTCCTGCAACTGCTCGACGGCCTCGCCATGGAGATCGACGCCAACCAGATCGCCACCTGCGCGTACGCCATCCACGACCCCAACGAGGGCCGCCTGGTGTACGCCTCCGCCGGCCATCTGCCCATCCTCGTCCGCGACGAGCACGGCACCGTCCAGCGCGCCGACGAACCGACCGGCCCCCCGCTCGGCACCGGCGGCTGGATGCACTCCTCCGGCTCCGTTCCCCTCGGCCCCGGCTCCACCGCCGTCCTCTACACGGACGGCCTGGTCGAGCGGCGCGACGAGGACCTGGACGAGGGCATCGCCGCCCTGGAGCGCGCCCTGGCCGGAGCGACCGGCAGCCCCCAGGTCGTCTGCGACCGCCTGGTCCGCTCGGCCGGCGTGACCCCGGACCACGACGACGACGTCGCCGTCCTGGTCCTCCAGCACCCGGCCCGCAAGGGAGCGGAGAGCGAGCTCTTCCGTAACGCCGCGCTGGACCTGCTCGGCGGTGTCGAGGCGGCGCCACGCGCGCGTGCCTTCGCGTCAGGCGTCCTGACCAGCTGGCGGTTCCCCGCCGAACTGCACGACCTGGGTGTCCTGGCGACCAGTGAACTGGTCGCCAACTCCCTCCAGCACGGCACACCTCCCATGCGGCTGCGCCTGCGCCGCACCGACCGCCGCCTGATCATCGAGGTCACCGACGGCGACGACCACCTGCCGAGACGCCGCCGCGCGGAACCCGGCGACGAGTCCGGCCGGGGCATCGCCATCGTCGCGACGATCGCCTCCACCTGGGGCAGCCGGCGCACCCCGGGCGGCGGCAAGGCGGTCTGGTGCGAATTCCTCCTGCCGAGGCCGGCGAGGACGACGACCCCTTAGGGACGCGCCCGGCTCAGGCGTGCGCCGGAGCCTGTCCCGCCGCCGCGCCGCCCTGCGCCACCACACGGCTGCGCACCGCCGACGGATGGTTCTGCACCTCCGTGAGCTGCCTGCCCAGCCGCATCGCCAGAACGGTGATGCCGAGCGAGAACAGCAGGAAGACCACGATGTACGGCGCGTGCAGCGAGGCACCCAGCGGGCCGCCCACCGCCGGGCCGACGGCCAGTGCGAGCTGCTTCACCAGGGCGAACGCCGAGTTGTACTGACCGGCCATCCCGGTCGGCGCGAGATCGGCGACCAGCGGCGCGAGTGTCGGCGACAGCATCGCCTCCCCGAGCCCGAACAGCGCGTACGTCGAGATGAAGGCGGCGGTCGCCATCGTCTGGCTCCCGTTCCCGAGTCCCGCGTACCCGGCCACGGCCCACGCCACGGCCCAGATCAGCCCCACCGACGCGATCACGCGCGACCGCTTGCGCCGCTCCACGAACCGCAGCACCGCGAACTGCGCCACCACGATCACCAGTGTGTTCGCGGCCAGCGCGGTGCCCAGCGCGGAGGTGGAGATCCCGGCGGCCTCGACGCCGTACGCGCTCAGCCCCGACTCGAACTGTCCGTAGCAGGCGAAGAACAGCACGAAGCCCAGCACACAGAGCTGCATCATGGCCCGGTTGCCCAGCAGTTCCTTCCAACCCGCCCTGGCCGACTGCTGGGGAGCGTCCGTGAGGCGCGGCGAGTGCGGCATCCGCACCGACGCCATCACCAGCACCAGAAGCAGGAACATCGCCGCTTCGAGGGAGAAGAGAAGGGTGAACGAGCCGGCTCGCGTCGGATCCACGAGATGACCGCCGATGAGACCGCCGACGCCGAGCCCGAGGTTCTGCAGGAAGAACTGCGTGGCGAACGCCCGTGACCGGGTCTCCATGGTGGAGCAGTCGACGATCATCGTCGCGAGCGCCGGCTGCATGACGGCCTGCCCGGCACCGAGCGCCGACGCCGACAGCAGCACCGTCGCCGCACCGCTCGACAGGCCCAGGCTCAGCGCGCCGGCCGCGGCCGTGACAAGGGCGACGAGCAGCACCGGCAGCGGACCCCGCCGGACGATGGCACGCCCGGCGAACGGCAGCACGATCAGCGCGGCCACGGCGAAGACGGCGAGCACGAGCCCCGCCGTCATGGCCCCCAGTCCTCGTACCTGCGCCACGTAGACATACAGGTACGGGACCGTGAAGCCCAGCCCGAAAGCGCTGAGTGCGTTGCCCACGTGGATCCGGCGCATCGCTGCGCCCATCGCCCTGGTCACGTTCACCTCTCTCACTAGTTAGACCTGAACACTTAGAAGCTAAAGTTCGAGGCTAAAGAGTACACAGAGAAGGACTTCAAGGCAAAGGCCGAACGTGCCATACTGCGGGCATGGGCGACACCTCCGGCCTCGGCGAGCCGACACTCGAAGAGCAGATCGCCGCGTACCAGCGCGAGTTCCAGGACCTCGACCCCCAGGTCGAGAAGATCGTCAACGCGCTGGCCCGGCTGAACCGACGCATGAACGTCGCCTACGGCCGTCAGACCGCCGAGCTGGGCATCACCAGCGCCGACTGGGAGGTCCTCAAGGCCCTCGTCCTCTCAGGTGCCCCGTACCGCATGGGTCCGAGTGACCTCGCCAAGCGCCTGGGTCTGACGCCGGCCGCCATGACGCACCGGATCGACCGCATGGTCGCGGAGGGCCTCGTCACCCGGGACCGGGACGAGACCAACCGGGTGCGCGTGATCGTGGAGCTCACCCCGGCCGGCCGGGAGAAGTGGCAGGAGGCCATGCGGATGGCCACCGTCTTCGAGGGTGACCTTCTCCAGGACCTCGACCCGGACGAGCGGGCCACGCTGGGAGAGGTCCTGACTCGCCTGCTGCGGCGGGTGGAGGACGCCCAGCCGGACGCCGGCGGACGCCTCACCGACCTCGACTGAAAGATCCTGGCCGGGGGTGGTTGACAGCCGTCCTGCCGGTCCGTAGAGTTCTTCGGGTTGCCACGGGGCCATAACGGTTCTGCGGCAGCACCTTCCGCCGCGACTGCGGCACTCAAAACCTCAGCACGACCTCCCAGCGGGATCAATTTCGGCATGCCCGAATTCGAATTCGCACTCCCGATTTGGGAAACACGGAGAGAGCCGCTAAGGTTTGAGACGTCGGAACGGCCCAAGGGCCGGGAAGACAAACCCCGCTGACTGGGGGTCAGGTCGAGAAAAAGATCTGATAGAGTCGGAAACACCGAAGGGAAGCGCCCGGAGGAAAGCCCGAGAGGGTGAGTACGAAGGAAGCGTCCGTTCCTTGAGAACTCAACAGCGTGCCAAAAGTCAACGCCAGATATGTTGATACCCCGTCCGTCCGGATCTCCGGATGGTCGAGGTTCCTTTGAAGAAACACAGCGAGGACGCTGTGAACCACC
>NZ_JFCB01000040.1 GCF_000725125.1 Streptomyces toyocaensis | reverse complement strand
CCCGGCCCGCCACCGCGCCGGGCGCGCGTCCCGGTCCCGGTCGTGTGCTCGCGCCCGGCCCCTGAAGGCCCCGCCCGCCTCCGGTCCGCTCCGACCCGGTGCCGCGGCAGGTGTCCGGTCCCGGTCGTGTGCTCGCGCCCCGTCCGGCACCGCGCCGGGCGCGTGTCCCTGTTCCGCCCGTGCGCTCGCGTGCGGTACGGCACCGTGGCAGGCGGCCGGTCTCACGGCCCGCCCCGACCTCGCGCTCCCGTCGGCCTCGCGCGGTGAACCCGCCCCCGGGCGCCCGCGGGAACGCCCCGAGGGCCCCGCATCCAGGCGGATGCGGGGCCCTCGGGGCGTTGCGAGGGGGACGGCTCAGCGCACGTCGCCCATGAGGCTCTTGACCTTGTTGCGGTACATCCACACGGCCACACCGGCGACCACGGCGAGCGTGGCCTCCATCGCGACGATGCCCGTCTTGTTCAGGTCGACACCGGCGATGGACAGCAGACCGGTGGTGGCGTCACCGGCGGTGACGGCCAGGAACCAGACGCCCATCATCTGCGAGGCGTACTTCGCGGGCGCCATCTTCGTGGTGACCGACAGACCGACCGGGGAGAGCAGCAGCTCACCGACGGTCTGCGTGAAGTAGATCGCCACCAGCCACAGCGCCGCCGCCTTGTGACCGCCCTCGGCGATCGACAGCGGGGCCAGGAACAGGAAGAACGACACGCCGACCAGCATCAGGCCGGAGGCGAACTTCACGATCGTGCTCGGCTCCTTGCCGCGCCGGTTCAGCGCCAGCCACACCCAGGCGAAGACGGGGGCCAGCGCCATGATCAGGACCGGGTTGACCGACTGGTACCAGGAGACCGGGAAGTCCCAGCCGAAGACGCTGTTCTCGGCCGAGGAGTCGGCGAAGATCGACAGGGTCGAGCCACCCTGGTCGTAGATCATCCAGAAGATCGCGGCGGCGACGAAGAACCAGATGTACGCGGACATCTTCGACTGCTCGGCCCGGTCCAGGTCCTTGTCGCGCTTGATGCGGGCGATCACCATCACCGGGACGATCACGCCGAGCAGCGTCAGCGGCACCAGGACCCAGTTCAGGGTGTAGTTGCCCGTGAAGCCGACGACGGCGTACGCCACCACGGCGATGCCCGCCCACAGCGCGGCCTTGCGCAGCGTCGTGGCCTTCTCCCGGTCGGAGAGCGGCTTCGGGACGACGCTGGACTGCGCGTCCAGGTGGCGGCTGCCCAGCAGGAACTGCGCCACACCGAGGCCCATGCCGAGCGCGGCGAGGGCGAAGCCCAGGTGCCAGTTGACGTTCTCACCGATGGTGCCGATGATCAGCGGCGCGGCGAAGGCACCCAGGTTGATGCCCATGTAGAAGACGGTGAAGCCACCGTCCCGGCGCGGGTCGTCAGGGCCCTGGTAGAGCTGGCCGACCATCGTGGAGATGTTGGCCTTCAGCAGGCCGGAGCCGATGGCGACCAGGCCCAGCCCCGCGTAGAAGGTGCCGGAGGACGGCAGGGCCAGCGTCAGGTGGCCCAGCATGATGATTCCGCCGGCGACGGCGACGGTCTTGCGCGGGCCCCACACGCGGTCGCCGAACCAGCCGCCCGGCATCGTGAGCAGGTACACCAGCGAGAGGTAGACCGAGTAGATCGCGGTGGCGGTACCGGCGCTGAGGCCCAGTCCGCCCGGCGCGACAAGGTACAGCGGGAGCAGGGCCCTCATGCCGTAGTAGGAGAAGCGCTCCCACATCTCGGTCATGAAGAGTGTGGCCAGTCCGCGGGGGTGGCCGAAGAAGGTCTTCTCGGAGCCGGGGGTGCCCGGGGTCACCGAGTCCTTCGTCAGGCTGGACGCCATGGTCGATCCTTGCTGTCGGGACGCGTCGCGCGAGCGTGTACGCGCCCGGTGGGGGGCGGCCGGCACCGGCGGGCCGTACCGTCCACCCCACGCCCGGGGGAGGCCGCTCCGGATCGCGGAACGGCGGACGGCGACCACCGGGATCCACGCCTCCTCCGTGCGTCCACGCGCGGTGAGGCCCGGCCACAGGTCATTCCTTCCGGGGGCCGGCGGGAACCGGCCCGCACACAAAAGAGACCCTCGGCGTCAGCGCCGCCAAAGGTCCCCGTGGTGCAACAGGCGTTGATTCACCATACGGCAGGACAGTGCCGGATATGGAAGGACTTGAGACGCGAATCACAGGTTTCGAAGGAACCACGATCACCCATTCGAAGGTCTTCCCCAGGATCGCACCCCACACACCCAGGTCCGTACCAGGCCCGCCGAAGGTGAGAGGACGGTATGTCCGAGGTAAGGGACGAGCGTGGCGATCACACCCCGGGGCCCACCGCGGCGGGTCTACCATCACTGGCATGACCCGTGTACTGCTCGCCGAGGACGACGCGTCCATCTCGGAGCCGCTGGCCCGCGCCCTGCGCCGGGAGGGCTACGAAGTCGAGGTGCGTGAGGACGGACCCGGCGCTCTCGACGCCGGCATGCAGGGCGGCGTCGACCTGGTGGTGCTGGATCTCGGACTGCCCGGCATGGACGGCCTCGAGGTCGCCCGCCGGCTCCGCTCCGAGGGGCACACGGTGCCGCTGCTGATCCTGACCGCGCGCGCCGACGAGGTGGACACGGTCGTCGGCCTCGACGCGGGCGCCGACGACTACGTCACCAAGCCGTTCCGCCTCGCCGAACTGCTCGCCCGGGTCCGCGCCCTGCTGCGGCGCGGCTCCGCCGAGCCCCAGCAGCCGCCCGCCACCCACGGGGTGCGCATCGACGTCGAGTCGCACCGGGCCTGGATGGGCGACGAGGAGCTCCAGCTCACTGCGAAGGAGTTCGACCTGCTGCGGGTCCTGGTGCGCGACGCGGGGCGGGTCGTCACCCGCGACCAGCTGATGCGCGAGGTCTGGGACACCACCTGGTGGTCCTCCACCAAGACCCTGGACATGCACATCTCCTGGCTGCGCAAGAAGCTCGGCGACGACGCGGCCAACCCCCGCTACATCGCCACCGTGCGCGGTGTGGGTTTCCGCTTCGAGAAGAGCTGAACCCCGCCGGGGTTCGCAGTGGGTAAGAGAACATGCGCCGCCGCCTGATCCAGTCCACGCTCGCCGTGGTGCTCGTCGTGATCGCCGTCTTCGGCGTCTCCCTGGTGATCGTCGAGACCCGCACCATCAGCGCGACCGCCAAGGAGCGGGTGGAGTCCGAGGCGGTGCGGCTGGCCAGCATCGTCGACAGCCGGCTGCTCGTCGAGGACAAGGTCACCGCCGAGATCCTGAGCGACCAGGTCACCGAGGACCGGTACGCGGTCGTCCGGATCCCCGGCAAGCCGCCCATCGAGATCGGCGCCGAGCCGGACGGCGACGTCATCAGCGCCTCGGCGCCCGGCGAGGAGGGCGAGACGGTCACCGTCCAGGAGCCGCGCTCCTCGGTGACCCGGGAGGTCGGCCGCACGCTGCTGATCATCGGCCTGGTGGCGCTGCTCGCGGTGATCGCGGCGGTGCTGCTGGCGATCCGCCAGGCGAGCCGGCTCGCCTCCCCGCTCACCGACCTCGCCGAGACCGCCGAACGGCTCGGCTCCGGTGACCCGCGCCCCCGCCACCGCCGCTACGGCGTCCCCGAGCTGGACCGGGTCGCGGACGTGCTGGACGCCTCGGCCGAGCGCATCGCCCGCATGCTGACCGCCGAGCGGCGCCTCGCCGCCGACGCCTCCCATCAGCTGCGCACCCCGCTGACCGCTCTGTCGATGCGCCTCGAGGAGATCACCCTCACCGACGACCCGGACACGGTGAAGGAGGAGGCGACGATCGCGCTGACGCAGGTGGAGCGGCTGACGGACGTGGTGGAGCGGCTGCTGACCAACTCCCGCGACCCCCGCACCGGCTCCGCGGTCACCTTCGACCTCGACGAAGTGATCAAGCAGCAGCTCGCCGAGTGGCGCCCCGCCTACCGCAGCGCGGGCCGCGCGATCGTCACCTCCGGCAAGCGGGAGCTGCGGGCGGTGGGCACGCCGGGCGCGGTCGCGCAGGTGCTGGCCGCGTTGATCGAGAACTCGCTGATGCACGGCGGCGGCACGGTCGCCCTGCGTACCCGCGTCACCGGAAACCAGGTCGTCGTCGAGGTCACCGACGAGGGCCCCGGTGTCCCCGCGGACCTGGGCGCACGGATCTTCGAGCGGGCGATCAGCGGCCGCAACTCCACCGGCATCGGACTCGCCGTCGCCCGGGACCTGGCGGAGGCGGACGGCGGGCGGCTGGAGATGCTGCAGGCCAGCCCGGCCGTCTTCGGACTGTTCCTGTCCCGCACGCCCCCGCAGCGGTCCGCGGACGAGGAGAACCGCCGGCCGGTGCGCTGAGCGGTGCGGGCCGGGGGTGCCGGACCCCCCTACGGGACGCGCTGCGTCGCGCGGCTCCCGGTGACCCGGCCCGACCCGGCCACCGGCCCCCGGGCCGGCAGCGCACGGAACACCCACGTGCGGTAGGACCAGAAGCGGAACAGGGTCGCGACGCCGATGCCCAGGAACTTGAAGACGTTGCTCTGCAGCGGGCTGTCCCAGCCGAAGCCGTATGTCGCCGCGTACAGGACGCCGTTCTCGATCACCAGACCGACCGCGCTGAACAGCAGGAAGAGCGACATCTCGCGGGTACGGCGGGACTTGTCGCGGTCCCGGTAGGTGAAGTAGCGGAAGCCGACGTAGTTGAAGATGATCGCCACGACGGTGGCGATGACGCTCGCCCGGACCACCTGGAGGTCGGTCACCTGGCGGACCAGGTTGAAGACGCCCAGGTTGACCAGTACTCCGGCTCCTCCCACCGCGCCGAATTTGGCCACTTCCCGGAAAAGCCGCCGAAGCCCCGAGGAACCGCGTTCCATCGTCTGCAGGCTCCCGTCGATCGAATGCGTCAACGCAGCCATGCTAACCACCCACCCGTGCGATCTTCCTGCGGACGCGGGCCGTGACCGCGGTCCTTCCCGTGCGACGGGAGGGAAATCGGCCACCGTGGCGCGGGCCGATACCCTGGGGGCGTGACATTCCCGGTAGTCGGCATGGTCGGCGGGGGCCAGCTCGCTCGTATGACACACGAGGCGGGCATCCCGCTCGGCATCAGGTTCAAGCTCCTCAGTGACACTCCGCAGGATTCCGCGGCGCAGGTCGTCGGCGATGTCGTCGTCGGCGACTACCGCGACCTGGAGACGCTGCGCGCGTTCGCGCGCGGCTGCGACGTGATCACCTTCGACCACGAGCACGTGCCCACCGAGCACCTCAGGGCCCTGGAGGCGGACGGCATCCCCGTCCGCCCGGGCCCCGACGCGCTCGTGCACGCCCAGGACAAGGGGGTGATGCGCGCGAAGCTCGACGCGATCGGCGTGCCCTGCCCGCGGCACCGCATCGTCGCGGACCCCGCGGACGTTGCCGCGTTCGCGGCGGAGGGTGAGGGTTTTCCCGTCGTCCTCAAGACGGTCCGCGGCGGTTACGACGGCAAGGGCGTGTGGGTCGTCGACTCCGCAGAGGAGGCCGCCGAGCCGTTCCGGGCCGGTGTCCCCGTCCTCGCCGAGGAGAAGGTCGACTTCGTGCGCGAGCTGGCCGCCAACGTGGTCCGCTCCCCGCACGGCCAGGCAGTCGCCTACCCGGTGGTGGAGTCCCGCCAGGTGAACGGCGTCTGCGACACGGTCGTCGCGCCCGCTCCCGGCCTCGACGAGACCCTCGCCCTGAGGGCCGAGGAGATGGCGCTGAACATCGCCAAGGAGCTCGGCGTTGTCGGCCACCTCGCCGTGGAGCTGTTCCAGACCCGCGACGGCCGGGTCCTCGTCAACGAGCTCGCGATGCGCCCGCACAACTCCGGCCACTGGTCCCAGGACGGTGCGATCACCTCGCAGTTCGCCAACCACGTCCGGGCCGTCCTCGACCTCCCGCTCGGCGACCCGCGCCCGCGCGCGCCGTGGACGGTCATGGTCAACGTCCTCGGCGGCGACTACCCGGACATGTACTCCGCGTACCTGCACTGCATGGCCCGCGACCCCCAGCTGAAGATCCACATGTACGGCAAGGACGTGAAGCCCGGCCGCAAGGTCGGACACGTCAACACCTACGGCGACGACCTGGACGACGTGCTGGAGCGCGCCCGTCACGCAGCCGGCTACCTGAGAGGCACGATCACCGAATGAGCGCCCACCCGTCGCCCGGCCACCACTCCTCGGCGAGCGCTGACGCGCGCCCCTTCCCTTCGGTCGGCATCGTCATGGGGTCGGACTCCGACTGGCCCGTCATGGAGGCGGCGGCCAAGGCCCTCGACGAGTTCGAGATCGGCTACGAGGTCGACGTCGTCTCCGCGCACCGCATGCCCCGCGAGATGATCGCGTACGGCGAGCAGGCCGCGGACCGGGGCCTGAAGGCGATCATCGCCGGCGCGGGCGGCGCCGCCCATCTGCCCGGCATGCTCGCCTCGGTGACCCCGCTGCCCGTCATCGGCGTGCCCGTGCCGCTGAAGTACCTCGACGGCATGGACTCCCTGCTGTCCATCGTGCAGATGCCCGCCGGTGTCCCGGTCGCCACGGTCTCCGTGGCCGGCGCACGCAACGCGGGCCTGCTCGCGGCCCGAATCCTCGCCTCCCACGACGAGGAACTCCTCGGCCGGATGCGGGAGTTCCAGCAGGAGCTGAACGACCAGGCCACCGAGAAGGGCAAGCGGCTGCGCGCCAAGGCCGAGGGGTCCGGCAACGGCTTCGGCTTCGGTAAGTGAGCGGGGCGGGTGCCATGACCTCCCTCGACGACGCCCGAGCGCTGCTGGCCGAGTTCCCCGTCGTCGACGGGCACAACGACCTGCCCTGGGCACTGCGCGAACAGGTCCGCTACGACCTCGGCGCCCGCGACATCGCCGGTGACCAGTCCGCCCATCTGCACACCGACATCCCCCGGCTGCGCGCGGGCGGGGTCGGGGCGCAGTTCTGGTCGGTGTACGTACGCGCGGACCTGCCGGACCCGGTGCCGGCGACGCTGGAACAGATCGACTGCGTACGGCAGCTGCTGGCGCGTCACCCGGAGGACCTGGCGCCCGCGCTGACCGCCGCCGACATGGAGGCGGCGCGCGCCCAGGGCCGGATCGCCTCCCTCATGGGCGCGGAGGGGGGCCACTCCATCGCGTGCTCCCTCGGCACGCTCCGGGGGCTGTACGACCTCGGGGTGCGCTACCTGACCCTCACGCACAACTTCAACGTGCCGTGGGCGGACTCGGCGACCGACGAGCCCGGCGTGGGCGGTCTGTCGGCCTTCGGCCGCGAGGTGGTCCGGGAGATGAACCGGCTCGGCATGCTGGTCGACCTCTCCCACGTCGCCGCGACGACCATGCGGGACGCGCTGGACACCACCTCCGCGCCGGTGGTCTTCTCCCACTCCTCGGCCCGCGCGGTCTGCGACCACCCGCGCAACATCCCGGACGACGTACTGGAGCGGCTTCCCGCCAACGGCGGCATCGCCATGGTGACGTTCGTCCCGAAGTTCGTGCTCCAGGCGGCCGTCGACTGGACCGCCGCGGCCGACGAGCACCTGCGCGCGCACGGCTTCCACCACCTCGACACCACCGCCGAGGCGATGCGGATCCACCGCGCGTTCGAGCAGGACCACCCGCGCCCGGTCGCGACGGTGTCCACGGTGGCGGACCACCTGGACCACATGCGTGAGGCGGCCGGCATCGACCACCTCGGCATCGGCGGCGACTACGACGGCACGGCCTTCACCCCCGACGGCCTGAACGACGTCTCCGCCTACCCGAACCTGATCGCCGAACTCCTCGACCGCGGCTGGTCCAGGTCCGACCTCGCCAAGCTCACGTGGCGGAACGCGGTACGGGTGCTGGGCGCCGCGGAGGACGTGGCCCGGGACCTGCGGTCGACGCGCGCACCCTCTCACGCCACCCTGGAGTCCCTCGACGCCTGACCCCGCCCCGGCGGCGGGGCCGGGGGCGGCCGTACCCCCGAACGCCGCGTTCACCAGGAAGTCCGCGGGTGCTTCGTGCGACGGTGACCGTACTGCCGAGGTCACGACGTACGGAGCCCGTGATGGCCGATCTCCAGGACGACCTGCACCCCGCCGCCGAGGCCGGGCGGGTCGGCGAGCCGTACCCGGAGGAGGCGGTGGTCGTCGGGCCGGAGGAGTACGAACCCGTCTCCGATCCCGACGACGCCCCGCTGACCCGGGCCCGCGCCGTCCTCGCCGCCCACCCCGTGGCCGACGGCTACAGCGGGCTGCCCCAGGCGCTGCGCGGGCTGCCCTGGTACGACCTCGACCTCGGGGAGAGCGCCGTCGACGCGGACGTTCCCCGGCTGCGCAAGGGCCAGGTCGGTGCCGTGTTCTGGTCGCTGCACCTGCCCGAGGGACCGGGCGGTGACCGGGCCGTCGGCGCGACCCTGGAACAACTGGACCTGGCGAAGGCGGTGGTCGACGCCCACGCCGAGGGCCTGCGGGCCGCCCGCACCGCCGGGCAGGTCGTCGACGCCCGCAACTGCGGCCGGGTGGCGGTGCTGTTCGGCCCCGCCGGTGCCGCCGCCCTCGGCGACTCACTGAGCGTCCTGCGCTCGCTGCACACCCTCGGGCTGCGCGTGATCACCCTGGCGGGCGCCTCCTGGGCGGGCGCTGCGGGCCTCACCCGGTTCGGTGAGGAGGTCGTCCGCGAGATGAACCGGCTCGGCATGGTCGCCGACCTCTCGCACGCCTCCACCCCGACGATCCGCCGGGCCCTCGCCCTCTCCAAGGCGCCCGTGATGTTCACCCGTTCGGCCGCCCGCGACCTGCGGCCCCACCCGGCCAACCTCCCCGACGAACTGCTCGCCGAGGTGGGGGAGGCCAAGGGCCTGTGCCTGGTGCCGCTGACCGCCGAACAGGCCGGCCCGACCGTCCGGGACGTCGCCGACCACCTCGACCACATCCGCACCCTCGCCGGGCCGGAGTGCGTCGGCCTGTCCGGCACCTACGACACCAGGAGCGCCCATCCGCGGGAACTCGGCGACACCTCCTGCTACCCCACCCTGATCGCCGAACTGCTGCGGCGGGGCTGGGAGGAGTCCGACGTGGCACTGCTGACCTGGGGCAATGTCCAGCGGGTGCTGCGCGGCGCCGACTTCACCGCGCACGCCGCCCGGCAGCGCCGCCCCCCGTCGACGGCGACGATCGCCGAGCTGGACGGCTGAGCCCGTCCCCTACGGCTGCTCGATCCGGCACAGGCAGAACGGATGACCCGCGGGGTCGGCGTACACCCGGAAGTCCTTCTTCCTGTCGTCCTCCCGGTCCAGCACCCGTGCCCCCAGCGCCAGTACCTTCTCCTCGGCCGCGTCGACCTCCTCCCAGGTGCCCCCGGCGTCGAAGTCGAGATGGAACTGCTGGGAGCCGTGGTCGGCGCGCGGCCAGTCCGGCGGGATGTGGCCCGGCGCCCGCTGGAAGGCCAGCCGCGGCCCCGCGGGGATCTGGAGCACCACCCAGTCCGGGTCCTCCTCCACGGGTGTGCCGCCGGCGACGGCCGCGTAGAAGACGGCCAGTTCGCGCGGATCGGGGCAGTCGAGGACGACGTTGCGCAGGCGGGCCACCGCGGCCATGGATTCCTCCCTGGTTGTCAACAGGCGCACAGGCAGAACGGGTGCCCGGCCGGGTCCGCGTAAACCCGGAAGGTCCGCGACCGGTCCTCCGTGTCGAGCGGCTTCGCGCCCAGTGCCAGCACCTCCTTCTCGGCCGCGTCCAGGTCCTCGACGGTCAGGTCCAGGTGGAACTGCTGGGAGCGGTCCGCCGCCGGCCACCGGGGCGGTACGTGTCCCGGGGCCGCCTGGAAGGCCAGCGTCGGGCCGCCGGGCACCTTGAGGTCCACCCAGTCGCCCTCGTCCTCCACCGTGCCGCCCACGATCCCGGCGTAGAACCCGGCCAGCGCATGCGGATCGGGACAGTCCAGGACGACGGCACCCACCTTGGCCACGGACATGACTTCCTCCTCGACATTCGAAGGGAGTTACCTGTATCTGCGAGCAACAGGTAACCGTTACTGCATGCTGCACCATAGGGGGTAACGCCGCAAGGGGAATCGCCGGAGAGCCCAGAGCCGAGAGGTACGGTCCAGGCATGAGTGAGAGATCGGCCCCGCCCGGTGGGCTCGCCCTGGTCCAGTCCCTGGTCAACACGCTGGACGTCGAAACGGGCGGCGACACGCTGGACACCGCGGAGGGCCGCGCGCCCTTCGGGCTCACCGAGGACACCGCCGACTCCGCCCGCGAACTGCGCGAGTCCCTGCGCGCGACGCTGCTCGCCCACGCCGGCCACCCCCCGCACCGCGCCGTCACCCCGCTGGGCGACCTGCTCGCCGGGGCGCCCCTGGTGGTCACGGTCGACACCACCGACGGATCCGCCGCCCTCGCGCCGGTCGACGACGGTCCCCTGGTCTCCCGGATCGCCGCCGCCGTCGCCGAGGCGGTCACGGCGGGCACCTGGAACCGGCTGAAGGCGTGCGAGGCCGCCGACTGCCACTGGGCGTACTACGACCGCAGCCCCGCCGGACGCGGACGCTGGTGCTCCATGCAGGTGTGCGGGGCGCGCGCGAAGATGCGCCGCTACCGGGCGAAGGGCGCCTGAGCGCTCCGCCGGACGTACGGCGACGTGCCGTCGACCGTCTGCGGCGCCGCCGTGGCCGGCCGCACCCACGCGGCGGTGGCCGTACGCCGGTGCGGTCCCGCACACCCTCAGGGCGTCGCCGCACCGCGCCCGCGCCCGGTGCGGCAGAATGCGTCAGGACGTCGGTTCGGCCGACTGAGCCTCGGCCGAACCGGCGTCCTCCTCGTGCCGGCGCCCGTCAGACGCCGGGGCGCCCCATGGCGCGCAAGCGCCACCCGGCCCGCCGCCACGTCTCGGCGTCGAGCGCGTTGCGCCCGTCCAGGATCAGCCGGTCGGCCGCCACCTCGCCCAGCTCCGCCGGGTCCAGCTCGCGGAACTCCCGCCACTCCGTCAGGTGCAGGACGACGTCCGCGCCCCGCACCGCCTCCAGCGCCGAGTCGGCGTACCCCAGGGTCGGGAAGATGCTGCGGGCGTTGTCCATGCCCTTCGGGTCGTACACCGTCACCTGGCCGCCCTGCAGGTGGATCTGCCCGGCCACGTTCAGTGCCGGCGAGTCCCGGACGTCGTCCGAGTCCGGCTTGAAGGTCGCGCCCAGCACCGCCACCCGCTTGCCGAGGAACGGCCCGCCGCCCAGCTCCTGCCGGGTCAGCTCCACCATCCGGCCGCGCTGGCGCATGTTGATCGAGTCGATCTCGCGGAGGAACGTCAGTGCCTGGTCGGCGCCCAGCTCACCCGCGCGCGCCATGAACGCCCGGATGTCCTTGGGCAGACAGCCGCCGCCGAAACCGATCCCGGCGCGCAGGAACTTCGCGCCGATCCGGTCGTCGTAACCGATGGCCTCCGCCAGCTTGGCGACGTCACCGCCCGTCGCCTCGCACAGTTCCGCCATCGCGTTGATGAAGGAGATCTTGGTGGCCAGGAACGAGTTCGCGGAGGTCTTCACCAGCTCCGCCGTCGGGAAGTCCGTCACCACGAACGGCGAACCCTCCCCGACCGGCCCGGCGTACACCTCGCGCAGCAGCTTCTCCGCCCGCTCGCTGCGCACGCCCACGACGACCCGGTCCGGGTGCAGCGTGTCCTGGACGGCGAATCCCTCGCGCAGGAACTCCGGGTTCCACGCCAGCTCCGCGTCCTCGCCGGCCGGGGCGTGCTCCGCCAGGTAGGCGGCCAGCCGGTCGGCCGAGCCCACCGGCACGGTGGACTTGCCGACGACCAGCGCCGGGCCTCTCAGGTGCGGCGCGAGCGAGGCGATCGCGGAATCGACGTACGACATGTCGCAGGCGTACTCGCCGTGCCGCTGCGGCGTGTTCACGCACACGAAGTGGACGTCGCCGAACTCGCCCACCTCGGCCCAGTCCATGGTGAACCGCAGCCGCCCGCTCGATCCCTCGATCCCGGCGACGTGCCGGCGCAGCAGGTCCTCGAGCCCCGGCTCGTACATCGGGACCTCACCGCGCCGGAGCTTGTCGATCTTCTCCGGTACGACGTCGAGACCGAGCACCTCGAACCCCAGCTCCGCCATGGCCGCCGCGTGGGTCGCTCCGAGATAACCGGTGCCGATCACGGTGATCTTGAGGGCCATGGGTGCTCCAGGGGTCATCGGCAGGCAGGGCGCGCCCGAGCATATCCGGGGAACCGGGACGGGCACCGGTCGGCTGTCGTCAAGCTCACCTATCCACGACCGTGGATGAAGGCATAAAATTCGAGTTACTTAACGGTAGTTAGCGTGATCAGCATCGCAGTGTTTTGGAGCGTGAGAAACCTTGGCCGGATCGGCTGACTTCGACCTGTACCGCCCGTCCGAGGAGCACGACATGCTCCGCGACGCCGTCCGCGCACTGGCCGAGGCGAAGATCGCGCCGTACGCCGCCGCGGTGGACGAGGAGGCCCGCTTCCCCCGCGAGGCGCTCGACGCGCTCGTCGCGGGCGACCTGCACGCCGTCCACGTACCCGAGGAGTTCGGCGGCGCCGGCGCGGACGCCCTCGCGACGGTCATCGTGATCGAGGAGGTGGCCCGCGTCTGCGCGTCCTCCTCCCTCATCCCCGCCGTGAACAAGCTGGGCTCGCTGCCGGTCATCCTCTCCGGCTCCGAGGCGCTGAAGAAGAAGTACATGACGCCGCTCGCCAAGGGCGACGCGATGTTCTCGTACTGCCTCTCCGAGCCGGACGCCGGCTCCGACGCCGCCGGCATGAAGACCAGGGCCGTCCGCGACGGCGACCACTACGTCCTCAACGGCGTGAAGCGCTGGATCACCAACGCCGGCGAGTCCGAGTACTACACCGTGATGGCGGTCACCGACCCCACCAAGCGTTCCAAGGGCATCTCCGCCTTCGTCGTCGAGAAGTCCGACGAGGGCGTCTCCTTCGGTGCCCCCGAGAAGAAGCTCGGCATCAAGGGCTCGCCGACCCGCGAGGTCTACCTGGACAACGTCCGCATCCCCGCCGACCGCATGATCGGCGAGGAGGGCACCGGCTTCGCCACCGCGATGAAGACGCTGGACCACACCCGCATCACCATCGCCGCCCAGGCCCTCGGCATCGCCCAGGGCGCCCTCGACTACGCCAAGGGCTACGTCCAGGAGCGCAAGCAGTTCGGCAAGCCGATCGCCGACTTCCAGGGCATCCAGTTCATGCTCGCCGACATGGCGATGAAGATCGAGGCCGCCCGCCAGCTCACCTACGCCGCCGCGGCCAAGTCCGAGCGCGGTGACAGCGACCTGACCTTCCAGGGCGCCGCCGCCAAGTGCTTCGCCTCCGACGTCGCCATGGAGGTCACCACGGACGCCGTCCAGCTCCTCGGCGGCTACGGCTACACCCGCGACTACCCGGTCGAGCGGATGATGCGCGACGCGAAGATCACGCAGATTTACGAAGGCACGAACCAGGTCCAGCGCATCGTCATGGCCCGCAACCTGCCGTAGCCCTTCCCCCTCCCGGGCCGGTGCGTCCGGCCCGGGAGCGGCTCACAGGAAACGCCGGATCGGCGTGACCGAGGCCTCGGCGAGGCGCTCCCGCAGCGGGCGCCGCCTCCAGCGGGCCGGGTCGATCGGCTCGCTCAGCTTGTGGTCGGCGTCGAAGTCGGAGTCGAGCTGGGCGGTGAAGTCCTCGTCGAGGACGGCCAGCATGACCTCCTCGTCGTGCTCCAGCGAGCGGCGGTTGAAATTGGTGGAGCCGATGAGGGAGCAGACGCCGTCCACCGTGATGATCTTCGTGTGGAGCATGGTCGGCTGGTACTCCCGCACCTCCACACCGGCGTCGACCAGCGTCTGGTAGTGCTGCCGTCCGGCCAGCAGACACGCCCGCTGGTCGGTGTGCGGTCCCGGCAGCAGGATCTCCACCCGCACCCCCCGGCGGGCGGCGGCGGCCAGGAGGTCGATGAAGTAGACGTCGGGCGCGAAGTAGGCGGTGGCCAGCCGGAAGCGTTCCCGCGCCGAGGTGATCACGACGCGCAGCAGTGTCTGCATGTCCTGCCAGCCGAAGCTCGCCGAGCCGCGCACCACCTGGACCGTGGCGCTCCCGGGCTGTTGCTGGGAGGTGAACCGGTCGTGCTCGTCGTACAGGTCGTCGTGGCACTCGGCCCAGTTCTGGGCGAAGGCCGCGGCTATGCCGTCCACGGCGGGACCCCGGACCCGGACGTGGGTGTCGCGCCACTCGTCGGGGTTGCGGGCGTCGCCGCACCACTCCTCGGCGATGCCGACGCCCCCGGTGAAGGCGGTGTGCTCGTCGGTGACCAGGACCTTGCGGTGGCAGCGGTGGTTCTGCCGCATCGGCGACAGCCGCGTGGGCTTGCGGAACCAGGCCACCTGGACGCCGGCCTCCTCCATGGTCCGAAGCAGCTCCGGCTCTATCTCCTTGGCCCCGAAACCGTCCAGCAGCAGGCGCACGCGGACTCCCGCGTGGGCCCGGTCGGACAGGGCGTCGGCGAACTCCCGCGCGATGTCGCCCCGCCAGTAGACGAAGGTCATCATGTCGACGGTGTGTTCCGCGGCACGGACGGCCGCCAGCATCGCGGGGAAGATCTGGTCGCCGTTGCGCAGCGGCACGAGTTCGTTGCCCTCGGTCGCGGCGATGCCGATGAGCCGCTCCAGCCGTCTGCGCAGCCGCTGTCTCTCCGCCTGTGGTGTCATGCCTGCTCTCCCTGTGCCACTCGTCGAGCCCTCGTCACGTCGTCGGTCCGATCCGGGCGCCCCACCTCTTCTTGCCGTTGCCCGCATTTCCACACGGACATCCCGTCCTGTGGTGGTCATGGGGTGGAGGGCGTAGGACGGAGGGGCGGGGCCGGGCACCGGTCCCCGGCGTCCCCGGGAGGAACCATGACCCAGCAGCAGCCCACCACGGAACCGATGAGCCGGCAGATGCAGGACTGCGTCCAGGCCTGCATGTCCTGCCACGGTGTGTGCGAGGAGACCATGAGCTCCTGTCTGCAGAGGGGCGGCCAGGACCGGATGCAGATCATGCGGGCGCTCATGGACTGCTCGGAGCTCACCCGCATGTGCGCGGACATGATGATGCGCCGCTCACCGCTGGCCAACGAGATGTGCATGATGTGCGCGCAGGCGTGCGACATGTGCGCCGAGGCGTGCATGTCCATGCCGGACGACGACCGGATGATGCGCTGCGCGGAGTCCTGTCGCCGCTGCTCCGAGATGTGCCGCGCCATGGCGGGCGCCACGATGTGACGCCGCCGGGAAGCGGCCGAGGGCACCCCCGGCGGGGGTGCCCTCGGCCGGCTCGCCCCCGTCAGTTGCTCGTGACGGTGACCTTCTCGTCGTTGTTCAGCTGGTTCACCAGCTGCTTCACCTTGGCCTTGTCCCACAGCAGATTGCCGCCGCTGGAACCGGCGATCGGCATGTTCATGGACGTGCCCTCGCCTCCACTGACGCCCTTCATCGACCAGAACATGTCGGCCAGGTCGAACAGGCCCATGTCCTTGTCGACGATCAGGGAGTCCAGGCCGGCGCCCATGGTCGGGTACAGCCGGAAGGGGTTGAGGACCGTGCCCGGCGTGGCCACCTGGTTGGCGAGGGCGGACAGGAACTTCTGCTGGTTCTTCGTACGGTCCAGGTCCGAGCCCGCCAGCGCGTAGCGGGTGCGGACGAACGCGAGGGCCTCCTCGCCGTTCAGGGTCTGCTTGCCCTTCTTGAGGTCGGCGCCGGACTTGGTGTCCTTGATGTCCTGCGGGATGTCCATCTCCACGCCGCCGACCGCGTCCACGATGTTCGCGAAGCCGGCGAAGCCGATCTCCACGTAGTGGTCGATGTGCAGGCCGGTGTTGAACTCGACCGTGCGGACGAGCAGCTCGGGCCCGTCCTCCGCGTAGGCGGCGTTGAGCTTCACCTGCCGGCCGGTCGCGGGGTAGGTCTTGCCCGACTCGGACCCCTTGAAGGACGGGATCTCGACGTTCGAGTCCCGGGGCAGCGAGATGAGGGTGGGGCCGTTGTCGCCGGTGTGCAGGATCATCATCGAGTCCGTGCGCTTGCCCTCGGCGGACCCGGTGCGCAGCCTCTTCTTGTCCTCGGCGGACATGCCCGCGCGGCTGTCGGAGCCCACGATCAGGTAATTGGTGCCCGAGCCCTTCTCCGGCCGCTCGATCACCTTCGACAGGTCGACCTCGCGGTTGAGCTTGGAGTCGGCCCAGAAGTAGGTGCCGACGGTCGTCACGACCAGCACCGTCACCAGGGTGATCGCCGTCCACTTGATGCGGCGGCGCCAGTCGGGAGCGGGACGCTGCGGGCCGTAGCCGCCGTCACCGCCGGGGCCACCGCCGCCGGGCGTGCCGTAGACCTGGCCCGTGTTGTAGCCGCTGTCGTAGCCGTCCGGGCCGTGGCCGCGCCCGTCCACGTACGACGGCTGCTGCGGGACGCCGCCGTAGGCGCCCTGCCCGGGAGGGGCCGCCGGGCCGCGGCGGACCTGCCGCATGACGCGGGCGCTCTCGGGCTGTGCGCTCGCGCTCCCGCGTCCGTAGTGTCCGCCGCGGTTGTCGTCGGACCGTGCCTCGGGCCAATCAGTCATGGGAGACAGTGTGCAGGTCCGGGCACTGCGCCATACAAGGGTCGTCGGAAAATCAGGGCAGCGCTGTTGCGAAGCTGACACAGAACGGGGCGGACGACACGTCGGCATAAGGTGGAGTCCATGACAGACCAGGCCACAGCCGCAGCCACGGAGAGTCCGGACATCCCGGGCAAGCCCATCGCGGCGTCCCGTACGACCCTCAGCCACATCATGACCCACAACGACACCAACCTCCTGGGCACGGTGCACGGAGGGGTGATCATGAAGTTGGTCGACGACGCGGCGGGCGCCGTCGCCGGACGGCACTCGGGAGGCCCTGCCGTCACCGCCTCCATGGACGAGATGGCGTTCCTCGAGCCGGTCCGCGTCGGTGACCTGGTCCATGTGAAAGCCCAGGTCAACTGGGCCGGCCGGACCTCGATGGAGGTCGGCGTGCGGGTACTGGCGGAGCGCTGGAACGAGTCGGCTCCGGCCACCCAGGTCGGCTCCGCCTACCTGGTGTTCGCGGCCGTCGACGCCGACGGCAAGCCGCGCCGGGTGCCGCCGGTGATACCGGAGACCGAGCAGGACAAGCGCCGCTACCAGGAGGCCCAGATCCGCCGCACGCACCGGCTGGCCCGGCGCCGGGCGATCATGGAACTGCGCGAGAAGCGGGCGGCGGAGGGCTTCGAGGACTAGGGCCTCAGGAGCAGTTCACCTCGTCGCCCCGCACCACCCCGAACTCGCCCTGCCCCGGGTCCTCGGCCCGCACCTTGCGGACCTTGACGAAGTCGGTGCCCGCGATCACCTTCAGCGTGGGGCCCTGTCCCTTCACCGCGCGCAGCTCGCTGCCGGGAAGGGCCGCCGCGAGGGACTTCGCGGAGCGGTCCCAGCGGGGATCGTGGGCCACGACGGTCCGCCGCACGTTCCGTTCGGCGGCGTTGGCCGGGACACGGGTGGTGCGGAAGCCGGTCGCCGCCAGTGCCGCGTCCACGCGCCGGCCGAGGCCCGCGGTGGGGGTGCCGTTCTCGACCTGGACGCGGATCTGCCGGGGGTCCACCGGCACCCGCAGGGCCGCGTCGGGGGAGCGGCGCAGGGTGAGCGGCTGGTCCCGGCGGAGCGCGTCGAAGATCTGCTCGGCCTTCGCGGTGTCCCACTTCAGCGTCGAGCCGACACCCTTCACGGCATAGCCCATCCTCGCGATGGGCACCGTCATGAACTCGGAGGAGGACGGCGAGAAGTTCCGCATGGCCCGGCCGAGGTCCAGCAGCTCGCCGGTGCCGAAACCCTTGTCGGCGCGGACCGAGCCGAGCACGGCCCGGGTCACGTCGCGGAACTTCATCGGGTTCAGCAGGATCCCGGAGGAGGTGGCGCGGTCCACCAGTGCCGCCATGAAGTGCTGCTGGCGCTTCATCCGGCCGAGGTCGGAGGCGCCGTCGACATACCGGGCCCGGACGTACTGCAGGGCCTCGCCGCCCTTGAGGGTGTGCCGGCCCGCCGGCAGGTCGAGGCCGGTGTGGCTGTCCTTCAGGTGCCGGTCGGTGCAGATCTGCACCCCGCCGACGACGTCGACGGTCTTCATGAAGCTGGTGAAGTCCACCTCCAGGTAGTGGTCGATCTTCACCCGGGTCATCTTCTCCACCGTCCGCACGGTCAGCCGCGGCCCGCCCTCCGCGTACGCCGCGTTCAGTTTGAGGGGGTGCCCATGGTGCTGTTCGCCGCTCACGCGGTCGGTGTGCGGGGGCGTCTCGGCGTAGGAGTCGCGGGGCAGGCTGACCACGCTGGCGCGGTCCCGGTTCTCCGAGATGTGCACGATCATGATCGTGTCGGTGCAGTGGCAGGGTGCCCCGCCGAGCCGGTACTTCTCCCGCTCCGCCCTGCCGAGCCGCTCCCGGCCGTCGGTGCCGACGAGCAGGATGTTCATGCCGTGGCCGGCCTCGGGCCGGTTCTTCATGTCGCGGAACGGATCGACCCGGGTGATGTCCTCGCCGAGGCTGCTGAGCACCGCGTGTCCGATCCCGGCCGAGGCGAGCACCACGACCGACAGCGTGGTGACGGTGCGCATCGCCCAGCGCGGCTTGCGGCGCGGCGGCACGGGCGGCCGCGGGCCCCGGCGGGGCGGGCGGGCCGGGTGCCGGGACGAGCTGCGGGGCCGGGGGGACCGCGGCGGCGTGGGCAAGGGGGCACCTCCGGAGGACGGCCGTGCGGGGGATGCGAGCACCGTAGGCCGATACGATCTGCGGCCCGGCGCACAGCACCCCGGCGCGCGCAACCGTGTCCCCCGTTCGCGGTAACGTGAGCCCTCTATGAACGCCAATCCCGACGTGCGGCTCCCCGCCGTTTCCGTGATCATGCCCGTCCTCAACGAGGAGCGGCATCTGCGTGGCGCCGTCCGCGCGATCCTCGCCCAGGAGTACGCCGGCGAGATGGAGGTCGTGATCGCCCTCGGTCCGTCCACGGACCGCACGGACGAGATCGCCGCCGAGCTCGTGGCCGAGGACCCGCGGGTGCACACCGTGCCCAATCCGACCGGCCGCACCCCGGCCGCCCTCAACGCGGCGATCAAGGCCTCGCGCCATCCGATCGTGGTCCGCGTCGACGGGCACGGGATGCTCTCCCCGAACTACATCACGACCGCCGTGCGGCTCCTGGAGGAGACCGGCGCGCAGAACGTCGGCGGCATCATGCACGCCGAGGGCGAGAACGACTGGGAGCACGCCGTCGCCGCCGCGATGACGTCCAGGATCGGTGTGGGCAACGCCGCCTTCCACACCGGCGGTGAGGCCGGTGCCGCCGAGACCGTGTACCTGGGTGTGTTCCGGCGCGAGGCGCTGGAGCAGCAGGGCGGCTACAACGTGGAGTTCATCCGCGCCCAGGACTGGGAGCTGAACTTCCGCATCCGTGAGGCCGGCGGACTGATCTGGTTCTCGCCGGAGCTGAAGGTGTCGTACCGGCCCCGGCCGAGCGTGCGCGCCCTGGCCAAGCAGTACAAGGACTACGGCCGTTGGCGGCACGTCGTGGCCCGCTACCACTCCGGTTCCATCAACCTGCGCTACCTCGCCCCGCCGGCCGCGGTGTGCGCGATCGCGGCCGGGATCCTGGTGGGCGCGGTGCTCACCCCGTGGGGCTTCCTGGTGCCGGGCGGTTATCTCGCGGCGATCGTGGCCGGCTCCATACCCGCGGGCAGGGGACTGCCGCTGAAGGCACGGCTGCAGATCCCGGTGGCCCTGGCCACCATGCACATGTCGTGGGGCTGGGGCTTCCTGACCAGCCCGCGCTCGCTGGCGAAGAAGGTCATCGCCTCGCGCCGGCCCGCCGTCCACGCGGACGCGCCCGCCGCCTGACGCCGCTGCGGACGCGGGCCCCTTCCCCTGCAGGGAAGGGGCCCGCGTCCGTTCACCAGGTGTAGGCGGGGTTGACGTGCATGCAGGCCTCGTCGTCGGCCCCGTTGAGCGCGTTCGCCGACTCCGGGGTGGTGTCGTCCTTCCCCGGTGCCTCGTACTCCGTGCCCTCGCGCCAGTCGGCGCCCACCACCAGGGTGACGCCGGACACGTCGGTGGACCGCTTCACCTGGCCGGCCGGGATGCCGAGGGCGTCGGCGACGCGCCGGGCGTCGCCCGCGAGGTCGGCGCTCGGATAGCGCACCACCGTCCGCTTCTCGGTGAGGGCGCTGCTGGTGTCGGCGGTCGCCGCGGTGAAGCCCTTCTCCCGCAGCGCGCCGACGACCGTGCGGGTCCGGCCCGGGGCGGCGCCGAGGGTGTCGGTGCGGGTGCCGTTGAGGACCTGGACGGCGATCGCGGCGTCGTCGGCGGCGGGGTCGGAGGGCGCCTTCTCCTCGGCCTTCCGCGGCTTCGCGTCCTTGCCGTCGAGCGCGATGTCCTCGCGCACCAGACGGAACAGCGTCTCCGCGTCCTCGGTCGGCTCCACGCGGGCGCCCACGTACCGGTTGGGCATCGTGGTCATGGTGATGCGTTCCGGTTTCACCTTGCGCAGCTCGGTGCTGAGGTCGTAGAGCTTCTTCACGGTGTCGAGCCCGGGGTCGACGGTGAGCGCCCCGGTGGCCTCCTCGGCCAGGCGGCGCAGCTTGTTGGGGCTGCTCAGGGTGGCGTTGGCACGCAACTGGCGGACCAGCGAGTTCATGTACATGTGCTGGGCGCGGGCGCGGGCGAGGTCACTGCCGTCCTCGAAGCCGTAACGCGTGCGCAGCCACTGGAGGGCCTGCTCGCCCTTGACGGGGTGGGTGCCCTTCTCCAGTTTGAGCCCGGAGCCGTGCCCCTGGCCGTCCCTGGAGTGGATGTTGGCGTCGACGCACACCGGGACGCCGCCGACCGCGTCCGCCATGGAGACCACGCCCGCGAAGTCGACCATGACGAAGTGGTCGATGTGGATGCCGGTGAGTTCCTGCCAGGTGGCCACGGTGCAGCCCGGACCGCCGTGCCCGAGGCTCTGGTTGGTCATCGTGCGGCCGTGGCTCGCCGGGTGGACCGTTCCGTCGTCCGGGTCGGTGCACTTGGGGATCTCGACCAGGGTGTCGCGCGGCATGCTGATCACGGACATGTTGGTCCGGTCGGCGGACAGGTGCACGAGCATCTGCACATCGGCGAGCGGTGTGGAGCCGAACGTCTCCCGGGCCCCGCCGAGTTGCTGGTTCTCCTCGGTGTCCCGCGCGTCGCTGCCGATGAGCAGGATGTTCAGCGGGGTCTGCCCGGCCGCGTTCGGCGTCGGCTCGGCCACCTTGTGGTCGCCCAGGTTCAGGACGTCCTTCTTGATGTTGCCGTTCAGCTGCCGGTAGTAGAGGTAACCCGCTCCGGCAGCGCCGGTCATGAGCAACGCGAGCGCCGCGGCCGACCACTTGAGCACCCGGCGTGTGCGTCGCGGTCGGGGGCCGCCGTCACCGGCGGGCGGGCCCGCGTCCGGGTCCTCCTCGCACTCCTCGTCACGGAGCGTATCCAGCGTGGCGTTCTGCGTCACTGCCCCCGTCCTCCCCACCCTGACAACTCCTCACCTCGGCCGCCGGGCCCGGCTTGCGTCCTGTTAGACGCACGACGGGCCCGTCAGTTGCCCAGCGATTCCGACCGAGTTCGACGAATTCGGGGACCGGCCGCCCTCGTCACGCCGGCACCGGCTACCAGCGGTAGGGCTCGTACACGTCCATGCACCTGCCGGTCTCCGCGCCGTTGAGCGCGTCGGCGTCCTTCGGCAGGTCTCCGGCCCTGGGCGGCGCCTGCTTCGGATAGGCCGTGCCCTCGCGCCAGTCGGCGCCGACCACCAGCGTGACGCCCGAGACGTCGGAGGACCGCTTGACCGAACCCAGCGGGATCTTCAGGGCCCTGGCGACCCGCTGGGCGTCGCCCTGCAGCTCGGCACCCGGATAGCGCACCACGGTCCGCTCCTCGGCGACGGCGGCCGTGGTGTCCGGCGCGGCCCGCGTGAAGCCCTTGGCGACCAGCGCCTGCGCGATCGCGCCCGCCCGCCCGCCGACCGGGCCGAGGGCCGCGGACCGGGTGGCGTTCCGCACCAGGACACCGATCTCGCCGTCCGGTGCGGCAGGGTCCTTCGAGGCGGCCCGGTCGTCGTCCGCCGTCTTCTTCGCGTTCCTCACGCCGCCCTTGCCGTCGAAGGACACGTCGTCACGGAGCATGGCCCACATCCGCTCGGCGCCGGCACCGGCCGGGAGCAGGTGGTTGCGGTTCTGCGGGTCCTCGACCGTGGGCAGCGTCGTCATCGTGATGCGGTCCGGCGGCACCGTCTTGAGCTGCATCCCCAGGTCGTACAGCTTCTTCACCGAGCCGATCTCCTCGGAGACCTGCAGCGACCTGGTCGCCGCCTCGGCCAGGTCCGTCAGCCGCCCGGTGTCGGTGAAGACGTTCTGGTCCCGCAGGGTGCGGATCATCGAGTTCATGTACATGCGCTGCGCCCGGGTGCGCAGGACGTCACTGCCCCAGGCGTGCCGGGTGCGCAGCCACTGCAGCGCCTGTTCGCCCTCCACCTCGGTGGACCCGGCCTTCAGCTTCAGGCCCGAGCCGCCGGGCACGCCGGGCAGCGGACGGTCCCACACGTTCTGGTTGACGCAGACCTCGACACCGCCGACGGCGTCGGCCATCCGCACCACACCCGCGAAGTCGATCGTCATCCAGTGGTCGATGTAGACGCCGGTGAGGTTCTCCCAGGTGGCCAGCGTGCATCCGGCGCCGCCGCGGGACAGCGAGGTGTTGATGATGTCGTTGACCGCCGGGTAGGTCTTCCCGGACCCGGGGTCGGTGCACTGCGGGATGTCGACCCGGGTGTCGCGCGGGATGCTCACCACGGCCGCGCTCTCGCGGTCCGCGGCGAGGTGGATCAGCATCTGCACGTCGCCCAGCGGCGGGTTGCCCCGGTTGTCCCGGCTGCCGCCGAGCGCGACGTTCGCGTCGGAGGCCCGGCTGTCGGAGCCGATCAGCAGGATGTTCAGGGGTGTCTGCCCGGCCGCGTTCGCCCCGGTCCTGCGGGCCTTGGAGTCGCCGCTGCTGCGCTCACCCTTCACCAGGTTGTCGTTGAGGTGCTCGTAGTACAGGTAACCGGCGCCGGCCGTCCCGAGTATCAGCACGGCCAGGGTCGTCGCCGACCAGCGCAGCGCGCGCCGCCCCCGCCCGCCGGGCCGCAGGCCTCCGGGTCTTCCCGCGACGTCGTCGCCGTCGGCGTCCGGCCGCCCGCCGGGCCGGCGCGGGGCGTCGCCCGGCCGTGTCCCCTCCTCGTGCACGCTGCTCCGCGTCATCGCTCCGTCTCCCCACCCCTGCACGTGAAACGGGCCCGCCCGCGCCCCGTGGGACGCGCGGCAGGCCCGTCAGGCCAGTCCTACTTGGCGCACTCGACCTTGTCCGCCGTGGACTTCTCGATGTCGTCCGGCGCCTTGTCCGGCGGCGTGAGCGACACACCGGCACCCTTGAAGTCCTTGCCGAGGGTCAGTGTCATCGCGGGCAGCCCCTGCGCGTTGGTGACGCTCTCGCCCGGCTTCATCGCCGATCCGGACAGGCCCAGGATGTCGGCCAGGCGGCGTGCCTGGTCGGCCTGGTCGGGAGCGTACTCGAGCGTCGTCCTGCCCAGCTTGCCGGGCGCGTTGCCGGCGTTCTCCGACTTGGTGACGCCCTGCTGGACCTGGAGCCAGCTGAGCATCTCCTGCGCGCTGCCCCCGGGGGCACCGCCGTTGAGGATCCGCACCCGGACCTCGGAGGCCGGTGCCTTCTCGCCCTTCAGCCGGGCGGCGACCGCGGCCTTCTCCTGCTTCTTCTGCTCCTTGACCTCGGTGAACGACACGTCGTTGCGGATCAGGTCGAAGACCTCGGGGGCCTTGGACTCGTTGAGGACGACGGTCGCCTTCACCTGCTCCGCGGGGTTGTCGACCACCGGCACGGTCGTGAAGGTCAGGTTCTTGACGTCGAGCTTGCCCAGCTCCAGGCCGAGCTCCTTGAGCTTGTTGATGCTGTCCAGCTGGGAGTCGACGGTGAGCGCCTCGGTGCCCGCCTCGGCCAGCTTGATCATCTTCGAGGGGCTGGTGAGCGTGTCGTTCGACTTCAGCTTGCGCATCAGCGCGCTCAGGAACTGCTGCTGGAGCCCGATCCGGCTCAGGTCGCCGCCCAGGCCGACCGAGTGCCGGGTGCGGACGAACGCCAGCGCCTGCTCGCCCTTGATGGTGTGCGTGCCCTCGGACAGCTTCAGGTGCGAGTCCGGGTCGTCGATGTCCTTCCCCAGGCACACCTCGACACCACCGACCGCCGAGGTCAGCGTCTTGACCGCGTTGAAGTCCGCCACCATGAAGTTGTCGGGCTTGATCCCGGTCAGCTCGGTCACGGTCCGCATGGTGCAGCTGGGCGTACGGCCGCCCTGCCCGAGGCTGGTGTTGAAACGGACGCCGGGGGAGCCCGGGATCACCTTCTGGCTGCCGTCCGCCTGCTCGGTGGGGCAGTCGGGGATGTCCACTATCAGGTCACGCGGGATGCTCAGCGCGGTCGCGTTGGAACGGTCCTTGGAGACGTGCAGCAGGATCGTGGTGTCGGCGTGCCCGGCGCTGCCCTTGTCCCCGTAGCCCTCGTTGCCCGAACCGGTGCGCTTGTCGGTGCCGATCAGCAGGATGTTGATCGCTTCGTCCTTCTTGAAGCCACCCGTGCCGGCGCCGTCGTCGGAGACGGACGTGATGTTGTCGTTCAGGTGTTCCAGATACAGGTAGCCGGCCACGCCGACGCCGAGCACCAGGAAGGCCATGGTGCCGCTGGTCCACAGCAGGACCTTCTTCGCCTTGGCGTTCTTCTTCGCCGGCCGGCGCCCGCGCCGTCCCGGAGGCGGCTCCTCCGGCACGCCCCGGCGCCTGCGCTGCGGCGGTACCTCCCGGCCCGGGGCCGCACGGCCGGGGCGCTCGGGCGCACGGCCGGAGGGGGTTTCGCCGTCGGCCTTACGGGCACTCGGCCTCACCGGGTCCGAGGGGCGTGGCCCGCGCGGGCTCGGGATGGGTGAATGCGGTGCGGAAGGACCCAGTCGCAGTTCGTACTCACCCGTCGCCGGATTGAGCACCCACTGATCTGCGGGATCGATGTTCTCTCCCCGCTCACGGCTTTGCGCGTCCACGGTCGCTCGAATCCTCCGTCGGGGCCACGCGGCGCCTTTCCCCTCCCAGGCGCTCGGGTCTCGGTCACACAGTGCGGGATCTCAGGACGGGCCTGAAGGAACGGACGCACCGGAGCGCTCACACTAACGGTCCTGATCGGCCCCGGGCGACGCCGGTGACGAATTCCACGTCCTCACAAGGGGGCAATCCACCCATTTCCCTGGACAAGGGTGCGCAGTCGTGGAGTTGGCTTGGCGCAGCCTTTACGTACAGGTGTCCTCGGCGGCCGTGTTCCCCGAGAACGTCGGAGCGGGGGAAGTGCCACCGGCCGACCCCTCCGATTCCTTTTCCGTGGCCTTTTCGTCACGTTCCGTATGGACCGTCACGGGCGCGTCCGTCCGCAGCCGTTCGAACAGCTCTTCCGCCGCGGGCTGCGCGAGCTGGTCGCGGTTGACGTCGCCGGTGTACGCCTCCCGGGGCACGGTCAGGAATCGCACGTCTTGCGTGGGGATCTCGCGCAGGCCCCGCACGAGTTCGTACAAACCGCGCAGACTGGCCAGCTCGGGGTCGGTGGTGAGCGACGACGTGGCCGCGTGCAGAACGGGATACAGCTTCACCGGGTTCAGCAGGACGTCATTGCCGCGCACCTTGCTGACGAGCGCGCCGAGGAACCGCTGCTGCCGCTCCATCCGGCCGGTGTCGCTGCCGTCGCCGAGGCTCTTGCGGGCCCGCACGTAACCGAGCGCCTGCTCCCCGCTCAGCGTCACCCGGCCGGCCGGGAGTTTCAGTCCCGCGTCCTTGTCGTCGATGGGTTCGCTCAGGCACACCTCGACGCCGTCCACCGCGTCGACCATGTCCTTGAAGCCGTCGAAATCGACGACGACGTGATGGTCGACGCGGATGTCCGTGAGTTTCTCGACCGTACGGACGGTGCAGGCGGAACCGCCCACTTCGAAGGCCGTGTTGAAGGCGGCGAACGTCGGTTCGGAACGTGAGCCGTCGGCACGCCGGCAGCCCGGCACGTCCACCATCAGGTCCCGGGGGATGGACACCGCCGTGGCGCTGCGCCGTCCCGCCGACAGGTGCAGCAGGATCACGGTGTCCGAACGCTCGGTCCCCGGGTCCCGCCCGTAGCGGCCGTTCTCGTCACCGGAGCGCGTGTCCGAGCCGATGAGCAGGATGTTCCGGGCGTCCTTGACCAGCGCGGTGGGGCGGTCCTTCTCGAACCGCGCGAGTTCGGCCGCCGCCGCCTCGTCCGGGGTGATGTTCCCGTCCAGCTTCATGTACACCGCCCACCCGGCGCCCCCGGCGACGACGAGCACGGCCGTGGCCGTCAGCCCGGTGCCGCGGGCCCAGCGCCGCCGCCGGCGGATCCGGCCCCGCCCGCCCGTCGCGGACCCCGCTGCCGGGTCCGGAGCGCGCCCGTTCTCCGGCCGCCCGGAGGGGGCGCCTGCGGTGTCGCTCATGGCCGGGTCCACCCCTCACTGCGTACGGGACCGGACGGCGTACGGGTGTGTGGTGCGTGCCGCTGCCTACGACGATGGACCGGAAACGGGGCGTGTGGTGGGTGGTGCTGCGCCGAACGGGGGAGCGGGCGGCTCCGCGGGCTCGGGTGGGCCCGAGGTGGCGTCGGCGGGCTCGGGTGGGCCCGAGGTGGCGTCGGCGGGCTCGGGTGGGCCCGAGGTGGCGTCGGCGGGCTCGGGTGGGCCCGAGGTGGCGTCGGCGGGCTCGGCGGGCAGCGGGCTCAGCGGGCGATGACCGTCACGCGTTCGCTCTCCACCCGCTTGTCCAGGGCGTCGGCCCCGAGGCGGTCCAGGTTCCGGCACAGGACCACGGAGCCGCCGGTCGCCAGCGCTCCGTACAGACCCGAGGTCAGGCCCTCCCACGTGTCGAACGGCAGCCCCGACAGGATCCGCGAGCCGGGACCGGTCAGACCCAGTTCCGGTGCCTCCGCGCGGGCCCGCTCGACCACCTCCGCCCCGGTGAACTCGCGCCCCGCGACGATGAGCGCCGGCTCCTCCGGATCGACGGGCGCGTACGGCACGAACCGGTCCCCCTGGCCCGGCACCTCCACGGCGTAGTCGGCGAAGCCCTCCGGCGGCTGCGGGAAACGTCCGCCCAGCGGCCTGAGCGCCAGCGCGATCCGCGGTCCCGGGCAGGCCCGCGCGGCCTCCAGGGACTCCGGCTCCGGACCGCTCACCGCCACGTCCGCCGCCGACGGGTCCCCGGCCACGTCCGCGACCACGCCCACCGACGCGCACGCCAGCAGCCACACCGCCGTCTGCCAGTGCGCGGGCAGCAGCAGCGCCACCCGGTCGCCGGGCTCGACGGACAACTCGTCCTGGAGGAGGTTGGCGGTCTTGGCCACCCAATTGGCGAAGGTGGCCACGGACAATTCGACACGTTCGCCCGTGGCGTCGTCGTAGAAGGTCACCAGGGGGCGTCCCGGGTCCGCGGCGAGCGCGGAACTCAGCAGGTCGGCAGGGGTGCGGTCGGTGGCGTTCACCCGCGCAAGCGTACGCGTGCCCGTCCCCCGCGCGCTGACCGTGGGGGCACCGGTTCGGGGGAACGTCCTCCGACGGCCCGTCAACTCCGCGTTGGACAGATTTGTCTGACTATGTCCAAGCTCAGGAGCATGCGTGGAATTCTTGCTTCCTCAATCGGTGTCACCTGCGCCGCCGCCCTCGCCCTTCCGCTCGCCCCGCCCGCCACCGCGGCGGCCGCGAGACCGGCGCCCACGGCAGAAGCGGCCACGCGCGCGGCAGTGACGGCCCAGCCCGACGCCCCCGGCAGCACCCAGTCGCTGCCCCTGCGACCCCTCACCCACGACCGCGTCTCCGGCGCCACCCTCGGCCTCACCCCCCGGACCGTGCGGCACTTCTCCCTCCTCGGCGTCATCTGGGACGACGCCGCCGCCGAACTCCACGGAAGCGTCCAGGTCCGTACCCGGGCTGCCGCCGACGGCGGCTGGTCCGACTGGCAGGACGTCGAGACCCACTACACCGAGCACGGCGCCGACCCGGGCACCTCGGAGGCCGCCCCCGGCCGGGTGCGGGGCGCCACGGCGCCGCTGTGGGTCGGGGAGTCGGACGGTGTGGAGGTCCGGGTGCGGCCGGAGCCCGGGGAACCGGGCGCCGGCTCCGAGGCCGACGACTCCGGGGACGACTCCCCGGCCGCAGGGTCCCCCGGGCTGCCGTCCGGGCTGCGGCTCGAACTCATCGACCCCGGGGACGCGGCCGCTCCGCTCCCGGCCGAGGCCGCCGACGCCCGTACGAGCCCCCTGAGCGCGGAGGCGACCGCCGCCTCCGCGGCCAACTCCTCACTCGTGGCCCCGGGCGCCACCGAGATCCCGGCGCTCGACGCCGAGCGGACCCGGCAGGAACTCCTCAGCCTGCGCGGGGCCGAACTGACAGAGGAGCAGCGGGCGAAGCCGTACATCGGGCCGCGCCCCGCCATCGTCACCCGGCGTGGGTGGGGAGCGAACGAGAGCCTGCGGGAGAAGCGGTTCGTGTACACGAGCAAGGTCAAGGCGGCCTTCGTGCACCACACCGCCTCCGGCAACAACTACACGTGCGCCCAGGCGCCTTCGCTCGTCCGCGGGTTCTACCGCTACCACGTGAGGAGCCTGGGCTGGCGCGACATCGGCTACAACTTCCTCGTCGACAAGTGCGGGAGGATCTACGAGGGCCGGGCCGGTGGAGTGGCGAAGGCGGTCATGGGAGCCCACACCATGGGCTTCAACAGCAACACCACGGGCATCGCGGTGATCGGCTCCTACGGCTCCAAGAAGCCGTCGTCCTCGGCCAAGAAGGCCGTCGCCCGGCTCACCGCGTGGAAACTCGGGCTGCACGGCATGAATCCGCGTGCCAAGACATATCTGAAGTCCGGCGGTGGCAATCTCTACCGAAAAGGCAAGAAGGTACGACTGAACGTGATCTCCGGTCACCGGGACGGGTTCAACACCTCGTGCCCAGGGGGGAAGCTGTACAAGAAGCTCGGCACCGTGCGTTCCACGGCGGCCCGCTACCAGGGACGTTGAGGCGGGCCGCCGTTTCTTCCTGCCGGAGAACGGTCTGCATACACTGGCCGGCCGAAAGACAGCTCGGCCGGTCCCGGCAGGAAGCAGAGACGACAGGTGACAGAAGCGATCCTCCTGGTCGGCGGCAAGGGCACGCGGCTGAGACCGCTCACGGTGCACACGCCCAAGCCCATGGTCCCGGCGGCCGGGGTGCCCTTCCTGACGCACCAGCTGGCGAGAGCCAGAGCGGCGGGCGTCGAGCACATCGTCCTGGCCACGTCCTATCTGGCCGAGGTCTTCGAACCGTACTTCGGTGACGGGTCGGCACTGGGGCTGCACATCGAGTACGTGACGGAGGAGGAGCCGCTCGGTACGGGCGGCGCCATCCGCAACGTCGCGTCCCGGCTGCACTCGGGGCCGGACGAGCCGGTCCTGATCTTCAACGGCGACATCCTCACCGGGCTCGACATCCGGGCGCTGGTGCGGACACACGAGGCGACGGGGGCGGACGTCTCGCTCCACCTGACGAAGGTGACCGATCCCCGGGCGTACGGGCTGGTCCCGACGGACGACGACGGGCGGGTGCTGGCCTTCCTGGAGAAGCCGCAGACGCCGGAGGAGATCGTCACCGACCAGATCAACGCGGGGGCGTACGTCTTCCGCCGCTCGGTCATCGACACGATTCCGGCGGGTCGGGTGGTGTCGGTGGAGCGGGAGACGTTCCCGGGGCTGCTCGCCGCGGGGGCGCACCTGCAGGGGATGGTCGACTCGACGTACTGGCTGGACCTCGGGACGCCGGCGGCGTTCGTGCGGGGCTCGGCGGACCTGGTGCTCGGGCGCGCGCCGTCGCCCGCGGTGCCCGGCCGCTGCGGTGACCGGCTGGTGCTGCCCACGGCGACCGTGGCACCGGACGCGAAGCTCGCGGGCGGGACGGTGGTGGGCGAGGGCGCGTTCGTGGCGGAGGGCGCGCGCGTCTTCGGGAGCACGATCCTGCCGGGGGCGGTCATCGAACCGGGCGCGGTCGTCACCGACTCGCTGATCGGGACGCGGGCGCGGGTGGGTGAACGGTCGGTGCTGACCGGCACGGTCATAGGCGACGGCGCGGTCATAGGCGCGCGCAACGAACTCCGCGAGGGCGTGCGCGTGTGGTGCGACGCCCGCATCCCGGCGGACGCGGTCCGCTTCTCCCCGGACCTGTAGCAGCCGCGGGCCCGCTCGGCGGGGCGCCTGCGGGTGGTGGGTGGGCCGGGGTCGGGCCGGGGGCGTCCGTCCTCGGACCGGCGCGACCGGGTCGCCCGGTGGAGGTGCGGGGCACTTCTCCGCACCAGCCGCTGCGGGGCGCACACCCCCGCCCCGCCCCCTCCGCGCCGTACGCACCTGCCCCCCCGCGCCACTCCCGCCGCGCCCCGCGCCGCTCCCGCCGCTCCCGCCGCGCCCCGCGCCGCTCCCGCCGCTCCCGCCGCGCCCCGCGCCGCTCCCGCCGCCCGCCGTGCCGGTCTCGTCGCTCCCGCCGCCCGCCGTGCCGGTCTCGTCGCTCCCGCCGCCCGCCGTGCCGGTCTCGCCGCTCCCGCCGCCCGCCGTGCCGCTCCCGCCGCTCCCGCGGGCAGTCGTGCCGCTGGGGCGGCACGGGTGGGCGCGACGGCACTCCTCAAGCGCCGGGCTGCGCGACCTCCCCCCGGCCAGCATCCACCCAGAGCACCGCACCCACCCGGGGCACCCGGGAAGCACAGGGCGACACAACACCACCCGGCGTCAAAGCCGCCCGATGTCGCCGTACGGCATCCGCGGCGCCCGCCTCGCCGGCACACACCCACTCAGCAGGATCAACCGAGCGGCCCGATGCCGCTGCCCCGCGTACGGCTCCAGCAGCGACAGCATCACCGCGTCGTCCGCATACCGGTCCCGCGCCAGAGCCCACCCCACGATCCCGGGCAGATGCAGATCCCCCACGGTCACCGCGTCCACCGCGCCGTGACTCCGCTGCACCGTCTCCGCGGACGTCCACGGCCCGATCCCCGGCACCAGCTCCAGCCGCTCCTGTGCCGCCTCCGGAGGCATCCCCGCCGCCTCCTCCAGCCGCGCGGCGACCCGCACCGCCCGCAGCACCGTCGACGCCCGCTTGTCGTCGACCCCGGCGCGGTGCCACTCCCAGGAGGGGATCAGCGCCCAGGTGCGGGGCGCCGGCATCACCGACATCCGCTCCGGCGCGGGCCCGGGCGCGGGCTCGCCGTACTTCCGTACCAGCAGCCGCCACGCCCGGTACGCCTCACCCGCCGTGACCTTCTGTTCCAGGATCGACGGAATCAGCGACTCCAGCACGAGTCCGGTCCGCGTCAGCCGCAGTCCCGGACGCCGGTGCCGGGTCAGCGCCAGCAGCCGGTGCCGGGGCACGAAGGCGGACGGGTCGTCGGCCGCCCCGAGCAAGTCCGGCAGGCGCTCCAGGAACCATTCGGCACCCGGTCCCCACGCCTCGCCCCGGACCACACCGGCCCGCTGCGTCACCCGCAGTGTCCCCGGGCCCGCAGGCGTCAGGCCGGCCCGCCACACGGAGCCGTCCGGCAGCGCCCGGAACGTCGGATCGCCGGGCCCGCGCCGCAGCGGCCCGAGCACCAGGCCGAGGTCCAGCGGACCGTCCGGCACCCACGTCCGTACCCGTGCCGGGGGTGCCTGGCGGGGGACGCCCGCGGGCACGGCGACATGACCGCCGCGCACGGTCGTGCGGGTCGGGCGGGGAGCGAAACGTCCTGCCACGGGAGTCCCAGGGTGGAGAGGGGAGCGGGGGTGCCTCTAAGAGGGTAGGCGCCCGCGCGCCCGGCTCACCGCACCTCGATGAAGCCGTCCGGCTCCCGCTCGGGCCGCGGGCGCGGGTCCTCGGCCGGGTGGCCCACCGCGACCGCGCCCATCGGGTCCCAGCTCGCGGGCAGGTCCAGGACCTCGCGGACCACGTCGCGGCAGAACATCGTCGACGACACCCAGGCCGAGCCCAGCCGCTCCCCGGCCAGCGCGACCAGGAAGTTCTGGACACCCGCGCCCGTGGCGACCACGAACATCTCCCGCTCGGCGCCGTCCCGCCGCTCGTCCCCGTAGGTGTGCGCGCCGTCCATGACCAGGCAGGGCACGACCAGGCAGGGCGCGTCGCGCAGGACGTCGCCGCGGCGGACGCGCTTGGCGACGGACTCCTCCGACTTGCCGTCACGGCGCAGGTCCGCGATCCAGGCGTCACGCATCGCGTCCAGGAGACGGGTGCGGGACCCGGCGGACTCCAGCAGCACGAAACGCCACGGCGTGGTGTGGTGCGGGGCAGGTGCCGTCACCGCCGCCGCCACCGCGCGGCGCACCGCGCCCGGGTCGACCGGCTCGTCCGTGAAGGCCCGCACCGTACGGCGCTGGGTCACCGCCTGCCGTACGGCCTCCGACGTGCCCAGCCGGAACATGTCGTCGCGCGCGCCGCGCACCATCGCCCGCGCGCCCTCGCCGTCGTCGGACGCCACCACGTGCGGCAGCCCCCGGACGACGGCCACCGGGAGACCCGCCGCCTTGCCCTTGACCAGGTCGCCCGCGGCGGCGAGTTCGTCGGCCGTGGCGACGACGGTCGCGCCGAGGGGATTGCCGTGCGCGTCGGTGCCGCCGCGCAGGTCGTCCAGCACCCGTACGCCCGCCGCGCCGATCGCCACGTCGGTCAGCCCGGCCCGCCAGGGGCGGCCGAAGGTGTCCGTGACGAGCACGCCGACCTCGACGCCGAGCGCGGCACGCAGGCCCTCGCGGATCGCCCGCGCGGAGGCGTCCGGGTCCTCGGGCAGCAGCAGGACCGTGCCGGCGGGGGTGTTGGAGGCGTCGACCCCGGCCGCGGCCATGACCAGGCCCTGCCGGTTCTCCACGATGCGCAGGGGCCCGCGCCGGGCCACGACGCGTATCGTCTCCGCGTCGATCGCCGCCTCCCGGTCGGCCGCCTCGACCATCCGGCCCTCCGCCTTGGAGACGATCTTCGAGGTGACGAGCAGGACATCGCCGTCGGACAGGTCCGGTTCGGCGGCCGCGATCAGCTTGGCCAGGTCGTCGCCCCGGCGGACCTCGGGCAGGCCCGGTACGGCCCAGACGCGGTAGCCGCCGGGTGCGGGGTGCGCGTCGCTCATACCGCCCGGACCTCCTCGGCCAGTGTCAGCGCCTCCCGCGCCATCCGCGCGGCCGCGTCGACGTCGGTCATCATCAGCGGCACGGCGCGGCAGCGGATGCCGGCCGCCTCGACGCGCTCCACACAGCCCGCGTCCACGGTGTCGACCAGCCAGCCGTCCAGCAGGCCCGAGCCGTAGTGCTCGGCCACCGCGGGCGCCGTGGACTCCACGCCGACGGCCGCGAGCACCTTGTCGGCCATGCCCCGCACGGGCGCGTCCCCGATGATCGGCGACAGGCCGATCACCGGCACGCCCGCGTCGGCGATCGCCTCGCGGATGCCGGGAACGGCGAGGATGGTGCCGACGGAGACCACCGGGTTGGACGGCGGGAAGAGGATGACGTCGGCCTCCGCGATCGCCTCCAGGACACCCGGGGCCGGCTTCGCCTGCTCCGCGCCGACCGGTACGACCGCCTCGGCCGGCACCGAGGCCCGCAGCCGCACCCAGTACTCCTGGAAGTGGATCGCCCTGCGCTCGCCGGGCCCCTCGGCGGAGCCGTCGTCCGGCAGCGTGACCGCCACGTGTGTCTCCACGCGGTCGTCGGTCATCGGGATGAGGCGCACACCCGGCTTCCACCGGTCGCACAGCGCCTCGGTCACCGCGCTGAGCGGATATCCGGCGCCGAGCATCTGGGTCCGCACGATGTGCGTGGCGAAGTCACGGTCGCCGAGCCCGAACCACTCCGGGCCGACGCCGTACGCCGCGAGCTCCTCCTTGAGATGGAAGGTCTCGTCGGTCCGCCCCCAGCCCTGCTCCTCGTTGATGCCGCCGCCGAGCGTGTACATCACCGTGTCGAGATCCGGGCAGACCTTCAGCCCGAAGAGGTGGATGTCGTCCCCGGTGTTGCCGATGACGGTGACGTCCGCGTCCGGCACGGCCCTCTTCAGACCGCGCAGGAAACGGGCACCGCCGATGCCGCCTGCCAGAACCACAATGCGCATGGGGCCATCCTCGCAGGCCGCTACGACATCGCGTCAGGAAGTCACCGGCCCGGGCGCCGGGTGGGCCTCGCAGTGCGGGGCGACGAGGGGCTCCCCGGCCGAACGAGGCCCGGACGACGGGAGCATCGGCATCTCGGTCAGGCCCGGGTGGTAGATGTGCAGGCTGACCGCGGGATTCAGCGCGTCGTTGACGACCTCGTGCGCGTAGCCGGGGGCGAACACGCGCTGCGCGCCCGCCCGCAACGCGCGCGTGCCGCGCGCGGTGCGCTCGGTCAGCGTGCCGTCCAGGACGGTGAGCACGCCGGAGGAACGGCCGTGGTCGTGCAGCCCGCTGCCCTGGCCGGGCACCCAGGACAGCAGCCACACCTCGTAGCCGGGGCCGGTGCGCAGCCGGTGGTACCAGCGGCTGGTGGCGTCGTACCGGACGAGGTGCTCCCACTGGGAGCGGTCGGCGGCGATGGAGCGGGCCAGACCGGCGAACTCGGCGACGGTGGCCGGGTGCTCGCGCGGCGGCTGGAGCAGGTGCGGGACTTCGAGGATGTCACCGGCGATCTGGAGATCGCTGTCGCTGTTCATGGGCGCGGGGGTTCCTTGACGGTGAAGCGGCGGGGGGTGCGTGCGCCGCGTCACGCCCGGATCGCGGGCGGCGGCGAGGGTGCCCCGGTGGGAGCGGAGGAAACAGCGGCCGGGTCGCGTGGGACCCGGCGCCGGCGGGAGCGGTTGGGCTCAACAGCCGGAACAGCGACAGCTACAGCGAGCGCGGGCAGCACCGAGGAACCCGGCGGAGCGGGTCGTGGTGAGTACCTGATGCGCGAGCATGCCCCCTAGGACAGCGGTTCACTCCTGCACTGTCAACTCGACGCCCGGTATGTGGGACATGGTTCACCTCATCCGGTTCATCTCGCAGGTGAAAGGTTTGCTCAGTCGTTTCCCGGGACACAAGGTGCGCACGGCCGGGCGGCAGGCGCGCCGTTGCGATCCCGTGATCCGACTGTGATCCGGTTCGCTTCGTCGTGTGTGTCGGAACGAGATCGATCTCCTGGGCGTCCTCCCCGTAGAGGCTCAGTGTGGGGCTGGAAGCCCTCGCGGGTCCCATGCGTGTGTCAAGGTTTAGGGTGATTTGAACACTTTCTGCTCGGCCTTGGTTCCGCAGAGTGAATAAGGGGCCCAATAGCAGATCTCGGCTTGACTCGCCCGGAGCAGCACACTTGTAATTTCACTCGTGTCGTTCAGCCGGGATCGGTAACGGCTAGATCACGGGGACGCGAAAGACGGACGAGGGGCGCACATGACCGAGACGGTGCAGCAACTGCTGGTCGACGACGCGGACGAGGAACTCGGCTGGCAGGAGCGCGCGCTGTGCGCCCAGACCGACCCCGAGTCCTTCTTCCCCGAGAAGGGCGGCTCGACCCGGGAGGCCAAGAAGGTCTGCCTCGCCTGCGAGGTCCGCTCCGAGTGCCTCGAGTACGCCCTCGCCAACGACGAACGCTTCGGCATCTGGGGCGGCCTGTCCGAGCGTGAGCGCCGCCGGCTCAAGAAGGCCGCCGTCTGACGAACGGCGCATCACCGCCGTACGCACGTCATCTCCGTACGCACGTCACTTCGTACATACGTCACTTAAGGCCCGTCGCAGGTGGTTGTCCACAGGCGGCGGGCCGCTGTGGTGCCCAGCCGATAGTGTGGTCGCTCGTCCGAGACGCCCCGCTGCCCCCACCGGGCACGGGGGTCCCCACAGTCCACCGAACCGGGGCCCGTACCTCGATGTCCGTGCACAGCCACACGGCAGCCCGGCAAGACCTCGCTGCCACTCCTGAGTTCCCGCGTCACGTGGTGACCGCGGTCCTCGTCTCCCACGACGGCGCCCGCTGGCTGCCCGACACGCTCGCCGGGCTGCTCGGCCAGGAGCGCCCCGTCCAGTTCGCCATAGGCGCCGACACCGGCAGCGCGGACGACTCCGCCCGGCTGGTCTCCGAGGCCCTCGGCGACGACCACGTGCTGCATCTCGCCCGGCGCACCGGCTTCGGCCAGGCGGTCGAGGAGTGCAACCGCAGCGCCCCGCACCTCACGCCGGACGAGCTGCCGTACCTGAAGCGGCCGAGCGGCTGGGACCCGGCCACCCGCAGCTGGCGCGACGACGCCTACGACATGCCGGAACTCCCGCACGGCGAACCGGTGCAGTGGCTCTGGCTCCTGCACGACGACTGCGCCCCCGAACCCGACGCGCTGGCCCAGCTGCTGCGCGTCGTGGAGAACGAGTACGAGCTCGGCCGCGACGACGTGGCCGTGGTCGGCCCCAAACTCCGTGGCTGGTACGACCGCAGACAGCTGCTCGAGGTCGGCGTCTCCATCGCCAACTCCGGCCGCCGCTGGACCGGCCTGGACCGCCGCGAGCAGGACCAGGGCCAGCACGACCACGTACGGCCCGTGCTGTCGGTGTCCACCGCGGGCATGCTGGTCCGCCGCGACGTCTTCGACCGGCTCGGCGGATTCGACCGGCACCTCCCCCTCATGCGCGACGACGTCGACCTGTGCTGGCGCGCGCACTCGGCGGGACACCGGGTCCTGATCGCCCCCGACGCCGTCGTCCGGCACGCCGAGGCCGCCTCCCGCGAGCGCCGTACCGTCGACTGCGTGGGCCGCACCGCCGCCTCCCCGCACAAGGTGGACAAGGCCGGCGCCGTCTACACGCTGCTCGTCAACGCCCGTACCGCCGCGCTGCCCTGGGTGCTGCTCCGGGTCGTCCTCGGCACCCTGCTGCGGACCCTCGCCTACCTCGTCGGCAAGGCGCCCGGACAGGCCGTCGACGAGATCCGCGGCCTCATGGGCACCCTGCTGCGCCCCGAACGGATCCTGGCCGGACGGCGCCACCGCGGCAGCCCGCAGACCGACAAGGGCGAACTGCGGCCGCTGTTCCCGCCGCCCGGCGCGACCGTACGCGTCACCGTGGAGCAGGTCGCGAGCAACATCGTCGGCCGCTCCGACCCCGAGGCCGCCTCCGGCGCGGGACGGCACGGCAGCGCCATCGAGTCCGGACCCGGCGGTGACGACGCCGACTTCCTCGAGGTCGAGCAGTTCGCCCGGCTCAAGCGCATCGCGCGCAAGCCGGGACCGGTGCTCTTCCTCGTCCTGCTGCTGGTCTCCCTGGCGGCCTGCCGCGGGCTCCTCGGCGGCGGCGCGCTCGCGGGCGGTGCACTGCTCCCCGCGCCCGCCGACGCGGGTGACCTGTGGGCGCGCCACACCGACGCCTGGCACGCCGTGGGCGCCGGCGGCACCGGCTCCGCACCGCCCTACCTGGCGGTCGTCGCGGCGTTCGCCTCGCTCCTCCTCGGCTCCACCGGCCTCGCCGTCACGATCCTCCTGGTCTTCTCGGTGCCGCTGGCGGGCTTCACGGCGTACTTCGCCTCCCGCCCGCTCGTCGAGTCCCGGCTGCTGCGCGCGTGGGCGGCCGTCGCCTACGCCTTCCTGCCCGCCGCCACCGGCGCCCTGGCCGGCGGCCGCATCGGCACCGCCGTACTCGCCGTGCTGCTGCCGCTCGTCGCCCGCGCGGGCATCGCCGCGAGCGGCCTCGGCAACCCCTCGGGCGTACGCGGCAGTTGGCGCGCCACCTGGGCGTACGCGCTGCTGCTCACCGTCACCACCGCGTTCACCCCCATCGTGTGGCCCGTCGCCCTCGTTCTCGGCGTCGGCGTACTGGCCCTGCGCAGGACCGACATCCCCGCCTACGGACTCCGCTTCGTCGCCCAACTGGGCACGCCCCTGCTGGTCCTGGCCCCGTGGTCGCTCTCGCTGCTCCCCTTCGGCTTCTTCCGGGAGGCCGGTCTGGAGTACGGCCCCTCCGCCGCGTCCGCCCTCGACCTTCTCGGCGCGAGCCCGGGCGGCCCCGGCACGGGCAGCGGTCCGGTACTGACCGGCCTGGTGCTCGCCGCCCTCGCCGCCCTGCTCCGCGCCGAGCGCCGCACGGCCATCCTCACCGCGTGGACGGCCGCCCTCGTGGGCCTCGTCTTCGCGGTCCTGTCCAACAACACCGCCTGGGCCGGTCCCGCCACCCTCGTCTACGGCATCGCCGTGCTGGCCGCCGCCACGCTCGGCGCGGACGGCGCGCGTTCCCGTGTCGCCGAGCAGAGCTTCGGCTGGCGTCAGCCGGTCGCCGCCCTGATCGCCCTCGCCTGCGCCGTCGGTCCGCTGGTCCTCGCCGCCGGCTGGATGATCCGCGGCGCCGACGGACCCGTGGAGCGGCGCCACCCCGTCCAGGTGCCGGCCTTCGTCGCCGAGGAGAGCGGCACCCGCGACCAGGCCCGCACCCTGGTCCTCGACAGCGACTCCACCGCCCGGGTCGGCTACGTGCTGGTCCGCGGCTCCGGCGCCCGCATGGGCGACGCCGAGATCGCCGCGGTGGACGGCGAGAACAGCAGGCTCGACAAGGTCGTCGCCAACCTCGTCGCCGGATCCGGCGCCGACCAGGCCGACGAGCTCGGCGGCTTCGCCGTCCGCTACGTCCTGGTCCACCGGGGAGCGCCGCGCGAGGTCACCCGCGTCCTGGACGCCACACCCGGCCTGAGCCGGCTCAGCCAGCAGGCGGGTGGCGCCCTGTGGCGGGTCGACCGGCAGGTCGCCCGTGCGAGCATCGTCCCCGCCGGGGAGGGCGACGCGGAGCCACAGCCCGTCGCCGCGGGCCCGGTGGAGATCCACACCAGGATCCCGAACGGCGCCGAGGGCCGCGTCCTGCGCCTCGCCGACGCCGCCGCCGACGGCTGGACCGCCACCCTGGACGGCAAGCCGCTGACCCGCACCACGGTCGACGGCTGGGCCCAGGGCTTCGAACTCCCCTCCTCCGGCGGCACGCTGGACGTCACCTACGAGGACCCGGTCACCCACACCGCGTGGCTGTGGGCCCAGGGCCTGCTCGCCCTGGTCCTCGTCGTCATGGCGCTGCCCGGCCGCCGCCGGGACGTCGACGACGACCTGCCCGAGGAACCGCCCGTCCCCGCCGAGGCCCTGGCCGGCGAGGGCCGCCGGGCCCGCCGTCTGCGCGCCCAGGCGGAGGCGGAGGCCGCCCCGGAGGAAGCGACCGCCGAGGAAGAGGCCCCCGCCCCGCCGGCTCCCGTTCCCCAACAGCCCGACTACGGCGACTGGGACCCGGCGGCGCCCCCCACCGACAACGCCTACCCGGCCGACCCGTACCAGCAGCAGTACTCCACGGACGCCTACGGCCGCCCCTACCAGCCGGACGCCTACCAGCAGCAGTACGACCCGTACGCCTACGGCACCCAGCAGCAGCCGTACGACCAGACGTACACCCAGGACGGCTACGACCAGAACTACCCGCAGGGCTACGACACTTCGTACGACCCCAACGGCACGGGCAGTGAGCGTCCCGACGGGAGCCAGCAGTGAACCGCACGACCCTGTCCCTGATCGCGGGCGTGACCGCCCTCGCCGCCGTCACCGGCTTCGCCGCCGTGTCCTCACCCGGCACGGCCACCGACGAGCCGGCCAGGGCGGCGGCCCACCTCCCCGTGGAGCGCACGACCCTGCTGTGCCCCCAGCCGAGCGCCTCCGACCTGGCCGAGACGACGTACACGTCCTTCACGCCGGTCACCGAGGGCACGGAGAACGGGGGCAGGGCCGAACTCCGCCCGGCCACGAAGAACACGAAGTCCGGCGACAAGCCCGTACTGAACCCCGAGGCCCCCGGCAAACCGGTCACCGGGGATGCCTCCGGGGGCGAGGCCCCCGCCCTCGTCGGCACCGCGGAGGGCCGCTTCGCGCCCGGCTGGACCGTGCAGCAGACGACGGAGGTGGCCGCGGGCACCGGCCGGGGCCTGCAGGGCGTCACCTGCACGGCCGCCGACACCGAGTTCTGGTTCCCGGGCACGAGCACCGGCGCCGACCGCACCGACTACGTCCACCTGACCAACCCCGACGACTCGGCGGCGGTGGTGGACATCGAGCTCTACGGCAAGGACGGCGCCCTGAAGTCGACCGTGGGGGAGGGCATCACGGTCCAGCCGCACTCCGCCGAGCCGGTCCTGCTGTCCACGCTCACCGACGAGAAGCAGACCGACGTCACCGTGCATGTGGTGGTCCGCAGCGGCCGGGTCGGCGCGGCCGTACAGGCCCTGGACGACAAGCTGGGCGGCGACTGGCTGCCCGCGTCGACCGACCCGTCGGGCGGCCTGGTCCTGCCCGGCATCCCGAAGGACGCCACATCCGTACGCCTGGTCGCCTTCACCCCGCAGGACGCCGACGTCGACCTGAAGGTACGCCTCGCCTCCCCCTCCGGCCTGATCACCCCGGCCGGCAACGAGACCCTGCACGTGAAGGGCGGCATGACGGCGGCCGTCGACCTGGGCGACATCACCCGCGGTGAGGCCGGCTCCCTGGTGCTGACCGCGCCGGACGGCTCCGTGCCGGTCGTCGCGGCGGTACGGGTGCTGCGCGGCAAGGGGGACAAGCAGGAATCGGCGTTCATCCCGGCGGCACGACCGGTGGGGACGCGCGCGACGGCCGTGGACAACACGGCCAAGGGCACGACGCTCTCCGTGACCGCGCCCGAGGGCACCGCCACGGTCAAGGTGACCGCCTCCGCGGGCACGGAGGGGGGCGCGCCCGCGTCCAAGACGTACACGATCAAGTCGGGCACGACGCAGAACATCGAGGCGCCTTCCCACCCCGAGGGGACGTACGCCCTCACGCTCGAACCCGAGTCGGACACGCCGGTCTACGCCTCCCGCACCCTGGCGACGACGAAGGACGGCGTCCCGTTCTTCACCGTCCAGCCCCTCCCGGACGACCGGGGCACGGTGGCGGTACCGGAGGCGACGGAGGACCTGTCGGTTCTGCAGAGGTAGCGCCTCCGCCCAGGCGGGACCTACGGGGTGTCCGGCGTCGATGTGGCCCGGGGGAGGCTGCGCAGCCCGGCGCCCACGGGGTGCCGTCGCGCCCACCCTCCCCCACTCTCGGCTTCGCCCGAGCGGGGGGACCCCCATGAGCGGGAGGTACCCCCATCGCCCCAGCGGCACGACTGCCCGCGGGAATACGGGAACGCGGGAATGCGGGAACGCGGGCGCGGCGGGTGCGGCGGCCGGCGAAGACAGCGGAGGCGGCGGCCCGCGGAAGCGGCGGCAGGCGCGTACGGCGCGGGGTGCGGTGGGCGTGGGACAGCCGCCTACGGCGGGAAGGGGGCGGGGCGGGGGTGTGCGCCCGCAGCGGCTGGTGCGAACAAACGCCCCGCACCTCTACCGGCCGACCCGGTCGCGCCAGTCCGAGGACGGACACCCCCGACCCGACCCCGACCCACCCACCACCCGAAGGCGCTACCCGAGCCCAAACCGCTGGGAAAGCTGCGCCGCAGGCACACGACCCCCGGCCGGCACCTCGTCAGTCCTCCCCGTACCGAGGATCCACAGTCTCCGGCGTCAACCCCAGCAGGTCCGCCACCTGCTCGACCACGACCTCGTGCACCAGTGCCGCCCGCTCGTCCCGCCCCTTCGTCCGGATCTCGACCGGCCGCCGGTAGATCACCACTCGCGCCGGCCGCCCCTCGCGAGCGGTCACGGCCCCGCCCAGCGGCACCGCCTCGTTGCTCCAGCCCGCCCCCGCCCCCGCCCCCGCTCCCGCCCCCGCGCCATCCAGCCGCGGAACGTCCAGCACGAGGAAATCGATGTCGGCGAGCTGCGGCCACCGCCGCTCCAGCCGCTCCACCGAATCCTGAACAAGATCCGCGAACGTCTCCGCGCGGCTGGCGGCGAGCGGCACCTGGGGTGGTGCGATCGGCCCGCGCATGCCCCGGCCGTGGCGATCACGGCGTCGGGGCCCGGGGCCGGCGGGACGGGGAGTCACAGGGCTGTCCATCACTGCGAAGGGTAGTCGTCACATGGCCGCCCCGCCCGATCCCCGCACGCCTTCACGCCGACCCGCGCGGCATGTCACAACATGACCATTCCGGCCAAGGTTGGGCTCGTTTCCGTATCTCTTCGGACCGTTGGCCTCACGGTATTTGACGGTGTTTGTGCCAAATGCTGACCGGAATCAGAACCGGCCGTCCCGGCCCGCTCGCGCGTAGAACCAGGTCAGCAACGTCAGCCCAAAGGGGTATGTGGGGCGTTTCACACTACGACACGGTGGAGTGACCTGGTGGAGAGTCGTCGCGGCCCGCTCAAGAGTGCGGTACCGTCCAACATCGTGAGCCCTGTACGTCGCTGTTCGCGCACCGCCTGCGGCCGTCCCGCCGTCGCGACGCTGACGTACGTCTACGCCGACTCCACCGCGGTCCTCGGCCCCCTGGCCACCTACGCCGAACCCCACTGCTACGACCTGTGCGCCGAGCACTCCGAGCGCCTCACCGCACCGCGCGGCTGGGAGGTCGTCCGCCTCCTCGACGGCTCGGCCCCGGCCCAGCCCAGCGGGGACGACCTGGAGGCGCTGGCGAACGCGGTGCGCGAGGCGGCCCGCCCGCAGGAGCGAGCGGCCGGAGCCGCCGGCGGTTCCCGCACGGCCGACCCCATGGAGGTCGCACGCCGCGGCCACCTGCGAGTTCTCCGCTCCCCGGACAACTGACCCGGCAGCACCCCCGAACGCCGAACGCCGCCCGAGCCGTTCGCCCGCCGGCCCGGACACCGGGGCGAGGTCTCCCCCTCTACGGGTAGTTTGTGGTGACCGTGGTGACCATGGTGACCGACAGGACTTCCGGAAGGGCTGGCCGTGGCTGCTGATCTGTCGCAGATCGTGAAGGCGTACGACGTGCGCGGAGTCGTCCCCGACCAGTGGGACGAGACGCTCGCCGAGCTCTTCGGTGCCGCCTTCGCCCGGGTGACCGGCGCGACCGCCGTCGTCACCGGGCATGACATGCGACCGTCGTCCCCCGCCCTGTCGGGCGCGTTCGCGCGCGGAGCGGCGGCCCAGGGCGTCGACGTGACCGAGATCGGCCTGTGCTCGACGGACCAGCTGTACTACGCCTCGGGCGCCCTGAACCTCCCGGGCGCCATGTTCACGGCCTCGCACAACCCGGCGCGGTACAACGGCATCAAGCTGTGCCGCGCGGGCGCCGCCCCGGTCGGCCAGGACACGGGCCTGACGGAGATCCGGGAACTCGTCGAGCGGTGGAGCGAGTCGGGCGCCCCCGAGCCGGCCGCGGGCGGGCCCGGGACGATCACCCGGCGCGACACGCTGGACGACTACGCGGCGCACCTGCGCTCGCTCGTCGACCTCACGTCCGTCCGCCCCCTGAAGGTCGTCGTCGACGCGGGCAACGGCATGGGCGGGCACACCGTGCCGACGGTCTTCGCCGGCCTGCCGCTCACCCTCGTCCCGATGTACTTCGAACTCGACGGGACCTTCCCCAACCACGAGGCCAATCCCCTCGACCCGGCCAACCTCGTCGACCTGCAGAAGCGGGTCCGTGAGGAGGGCGCCGACCTCGGCCTCGCCTTCGACGGCGACGCCGACCGCTGCTTCGTCGTCGACGAGCGCGGCGAACCGGTCTCCCCGTCGGCGATCACCGCCCTGGTGGCCTCCCGCGAGCTGGCGCGCAACGGCGGCAAGGGCACGATCATCCACAACCTGATCACGTCGTGGTCGGTCCCCGAGGTCGTGCGGGAGAACGGCGGCACGCCCGCCCGCACCCGTGTGGGCCACTCCTTCATCAAGGCCGAGATGGCCAGGAGCGGCGCGATCTTCGGCGGAGAGCACTCCGCCCACTACTACTTCCGCGACTTCTGGAACGCGGACACGGGCATGCTGGCCGCCCTGCACGTCCTCGCCGCCCTCGGCGGTCAGCAGGGCACCCTCTCCGCGCTGGTCGCCCAGTACGACCGTTACTCCGGTTCCGGCGAGATCAACTCCACCGTGGACGACCAGGTGGCCCGCCTCGCCGCGATCAGAGCCGCGTACGAGGGCCGCGAGGGCATCACCCTGGACGAGCTGGACGGCCTCACCGTCACCTCCGCCGACTGGTGGTTCAACGTCCGCCCCTCCAACACGGAACCGCTCCTCCGCCTGAACGCGGAGGCCCGCGACGAGGCGACGATGACGAAGATCCGCGACGAGGCCCTGGCCCTCATCAGGTCCTCCTGACCGCGCCACCCGCCGACCCCGCCGCCCACCCCCCACCGGCGGTACCCTGACCAGCACATCCACCCAGCGAAGGGACCCCCATGCCACTCGAAGCCGGCCTCCTGGAGATCCTCGCCTGCCCGGCCTGCCACTCCCCCCTCAAGGAGCGGGACACCGAGCTGATCTGCACCGGTCAGGACTGTGGCCTGGCCTACCCCGTCCGCGACGGCATCCCCGTCCTCCTCGTCGACGAAGCCCGCCGCCCCGCATAACCGACGATCCGGCCCGCGCCCGCGCCCGCGACCGGTGCCCCGCGCACCGACGCGGCCCCGCCGATCGAAGATCGGAGCCTGCCGCCCATGCTCGACGAATCGCTGCTCGACTCACCGGAGGGCCTCGCCGAGGCCGACCGCCGCGCACTGCTCCGCGGCGCCGCGGAAGCGGGCGCCCGCGTCCGCACCGCCGCGCGGCTCGCCGCCGAAGCCGGCGTCAACGACCTCAAGCCCGACGGCCGCCCCCGCGCGGTGCTGATCGCCGGCCCCGGCGCCGCCGCCACCCAGACCGCCGACCTCCTCGGCACCCTGGCCGGCGCGGGCAGTCCCGTCACCCGGCTCGCCCCCACCGGCGTCGCCCCCGCCGCGGGAGCCCTGCGCTGGGAACTGCCCGGCTGGGCCGGCTCCGTCGACCTGTTGCTGATCGCCACCCCCGACGGCACCGAACCGGGCCTGTCCCTGCTCGCGGAACAGGCGTACCGCCGCGGCTGCACCGTCGTCGCCGTGGCCCCCGCCCGTACCCCGCTCGCCGACACGGTGAACGGCTCCGTCGGCCTGTTCGTCCCCATGGCCACGGCCCCCTACGACCAGGACGAACCCCTCGCCGCCTCAGCCCCCGGCGTCCTGTGGGCGCTGCTCACCCCGCTGCTCGCCCTCCTGGACCGCGCGGGCCTGCTCGGCGCCCCGCAGGACGCCCTGGAGAAGGTCGCCGACCGTCTCGACGGCATCGCCGAACGCTGCGGACCCGCCATCGCGACCTACAGCAACCCCGCCAAGACCCTGGCCGCCGAACTCGCCGACGCGCTGCCCGTCGTATGGACCGAAGGGGTCTCGGCCGGCCCGGCGGGCCGCCGTTTCGCCGCGGCCCTCGCCGAACTCTCCGGCACTCCCGCCGTGGTGGCCGAACTTCCCGAAGCGCTCGCCGCGCACAGCGCACTGCTCGCCGGCCCGCTCGCCGCCAGCGCGGACCCGGAGGACTTCTTCCGCGACCGCGTCGAGGAGGCGCCCGCCCTGCACGCGCGCGTGGTGCTGCTCCGCGACCGCCCGATCGGCGGCCTCACCGCCGCTCCCGCCGCCCGGGAGCTGGCGCTCACCCACGACACACCGATCAGCGAGCTGGAACCGGAGGCGGGCGGCGAGCTGGAGACCCTCGCGGAACTGATCGCCGTCACGGATTTCGCCGCCGTTTACCTGGCGCTCGCCTCGGGCGCCTGATCATGCCCGGGTACCGCTGAACCCACCTATCGCGCAGACGCACGCAGCCGCACGGCACCACGCGCCCGCACGAGAACCGGCAGAAGGAACGCAGAGAACCCCATGGACCGCCTCGACAACACGATCCGCCCCTACGCCTGGGGTTCCACCACCGCCATCCCGCGGCTGCTCGGCACCGAACCGACCGGCGAGCCGCAGGCGGAGATGTGGATGGGCGCCCACCCCGGCGCGCCCTCGCGCACCGAGCGGGGCACCCTCGTCGAGGTCATCGACACCGACCCGGAGAGGGAACTCGGAGCGGACTCGGTCGCCAGGTTCGGCCCCCGGCTGCCCTTCCTCCTCAAACTCCTCGCCGCCGGCGCCCCCCTCTCCCTCCAGGTCCACCCCGACCTGGCGCAGGCGCAGGAGGGGTACGCGGACGAGGAGAGCCGGGGCGTCCCCGTGACCGCCCCGCACCGCAACTACAAGGACGCCAACCACAAGCCGGAACTGGTCTGTGCCCTCACCGAGTTCGACGGACTGTGCGGCTTCCGCGACCCGCTGCGCACCGCCGGGCTCCTCGACGGCCTCGGCGTGGACTCCCTCAAGCCGTACGTCGACCTGCTGCACGCCCACCCGGAAGAGGCGGCCCTGCGCGAGGTCCTCACCGCGATCCTCACCGCCGACCCCGAGGAGATGGCCCGCACCGTCGCCGAGACGGCCGCCGCCTGCGACCGGCTCGGCGGTGCCTACGCCCCGTACGCCGACATCGCCCACCACTACCCGGGCGACCCCGGCGTCATCGCCGCGCTGCTCCTCAACCACGTCCGGCTCCAGCCCGGCGAGGCCCTCTTCCTCGGCGCCGGCGTCCCGCACGCCTATCTCAACGGTCTCGGCGTCGAGATCATGGCCAACTCCGACAACGTCCTGCGATGCGGCCTGACCCCCAAGCACGTCGACGTCCCCGAACTCCTGCGCATCGTCCGCTTCGAGGCCGGCGACCCCGGTGTGCTGCGCCCGGAGGCCGGCCCGGACGGCGAGGAGGTCTACGAGACCCCCGTCGACGAGTTCCGCCTCTCCCGCTACGTCCTCCCGGAGGGCGGCACCACCCACGACCTCACCCTCGCCACCCCGCAGATCCTGCTCTGCACCGCCGGCTCCGTCCGGGCGGGCGAGCACACGCTGGCTCCGGGCCGTTCCGTCTTCGTCCCGGCCGGTGAGAAAGCCGAAGCATCGGGTACCGGAACGCTGTTCAGGGCCACGGTCGTCGCCTGATCATCCCGTGACGGCGACCTGACACGCCGTCGCCCGACGGGGCTGCAACAATGTCCCACCGTCACAGGACGGGCGGCACCCGGGGCGGCGTACGCACACGCCTGCCCGGACCCCACACGGCGTACGAAGGGACAACGCGAACACATGAGCGCGTCAGGCGGCACCAAGGCGATCGTGGCGGCACTCGCCGCCAACCTCGCGATCGCGGTAGCGAAGTTCGTGGCGTTCCTCTTCAGCAACTCGTCGTCGATGCTCGCCGAGTCGGTGCACTCGCTCGCCGACTCCGGCAACCAGGCCCTGCTGCTGGTCGGCGGTAAGAGGGCCCAGCGCCAGGCGACCCCGCAGCACCCCTTCGGCTACGGCCGCGAGCGCTACATCTACGCCTTCCTCGTCTCCATCGTGCTCTTCTCCGTCGGTGGCATGTTCGCCCTCTACGAGGGCTACGAGAAGATCAAGCACCCGCACGAGCTGGAGCACTGGTACTGGCCGGTCGGCGTCCTGATCTTCGCGATCATCGCCGAGACCTTCTCCTTCCGTACCGCCATCAAGGAGTCCAACGTCCTGCGCGGCCGGCGCTCCTGGAAGGAGTTCGTCCGCCACGCCAAGGCGCCCGAACTGCCGGTCGTCCTCCTGGAGGACCTCGGCGCGCTCGTCGGCCTCGTCCTCGCCCTCGGCGGTGTCGGCCTGGCCCTGGCCACCGGCGACAGCGTCTGGGACGGCATCGGCACCCTGTGCATCGGTGTCCTGCTCATCGTGATCGCCCTGGTCCTCGCCGTCGAGACGAAGTCGCTGCTGCTCGGTGAGGCCGCGGGTGCCGAGGAGACGCGGAAGATCGAGGCCGCCGTCGTCGACGGCGACACCGTCACCCGCATCATCCACATGCGCACCCTCCACATCGGTCCGGAGGAGCTGCTGGTCGCCGCGAAGATCGCCGTCCGGCACGACGACACCGCCACCGACATCGCCTCCGCCATCGACGCCGCCGAGTCCCGCATCCGCGAGGCCGTCCCGATCGCCCGCGTGATCTACCTCGAACCCGACATCTACAGCGAGACGGAAGCCGCCAAGGGCCCCGACCCCCAGGCCACCCCCGGCGGCCCCGCACCCCACGGCACCGAGCACTAGGCGCCCCGATCACCCGCCGCGCGGAGCGCACGCGCGGGACGAGGCCCGGCGGCCCCCAGATCGGCCTGATGTGTACGCGGCCGGACTGGGGGTCGCCGGGCCTCGCGGTGTAGCTTGGGACGGAGCCAGACGTCGCTGCTGATGGCGGTCGGTCGGTCCCACCGGGGTCCGGCCGAGGGAGAGAGGGCCTCCGACGGACTGCGCTGCGCGCACGCGGCATGCCCGTGTCCTCTTCGGGCACCCCATGTGTCCGCCGCCGCGCAGACCAGCCGTACCCACCTCGACCCACACCCCGAGGAGCAGCTCGTAATGACGACTGTCGACAACCGACAGGACTTCAAGGTCGCCGACCTCTCCCTGGCCGAGTTCGGCCGCAAGGAGATCACCCTCGCCGAGCACGAGATGCCCGGCCTGATGGCGATCCGCAAGGAGTACGCCGAGGCCCAGCCCCTGGCCGGCGCCCGGGTCACCGGCTCGCTGCACATGACCGTGCAGACCGCCGTGCTCATCGAGACCCTGGTCGCCCTCGGTGCCCGCGTCCGCTGGGCGTCCTGCAACATCTTCTCCACCCAGGACCACGCCGCGGCCGCCATCGCCGTCGGCCCGGACGGCACGCCCGACAACCCCCGCGGCGTCCCGGTCTTCGCCTGGAAGGGCGAGACCCTCCAGGAGTACTGGTGGTGCACGGAGCAGGCGCTGACCTGGCCGGACAGCCCCACCGGCGGCCCCAACATGATCCTCGACGACGGTGGTGACGCCACCCTCCTCGTCCACAAGGGCGTCGAGTACGAGAAGGACGGCAAGGCCCCCTCGCCCGACACCGCCGAGTCCGACGAGCACCGCGTCATCCTGGAACTGCTCAACCGCACCCTGGGCGAGAACCCGCAGAAGTGGACCCAGCTCTCCTCCGAGATCCGCGGTGTCACCGAGGAGACCACGACCGGCGTCCACCGCCTGTACGAGATGCAGCGCGACGGCATCCTCCTGTTCCCGGCGATCAACGTCAACGACGCCGTCACCAAGTCGAAGTTCGACAACAAGTACGGCTGCCGCCACTCGCTGATCGACGGCATCAACCGCGCCACCGACACCCTGATCGGCGGCAAGACCGCCGTCGTGTGCGGCTACGGTGACGTGGGCAAGGGCTGCGCGGAGTCCCTGCGCGGCCAGGGCGCCCGCGTGATCATCACCGAGATCGACCCGATCTGCGCCCTGCAGGCCGCGATGGACGGCTACCAGGTGACCACCTTGGACGAGGTCGTCGACCAGGCCGACATCTTCATCACCACGACCGGCAACAAGGACATCATCATGGCCTCGGACATGGCCAAGATGAAGCACCAGGCGATCGTGGGCAACATCGGCCACTTCGACAACGAGATCGACATGGCCGGCCTCGCGCAGGTCCCGGGCATCGTCAAGGACGAGATCAAGCCGCAGGTCCACACCTGGACCTTCGCGGACGGCAAGAAGATCATCGTGCTGTCCGAGGGCCGCCTGCTGAACCTGGGCAACGCCACCGGTCACCCGTCGTTCGTGATGTCCAACTCCTTCGCGGACCAGACGCTGGCCCAGATCGAGCTGTTCACCAAGCCCGACGAGTACCCGACCGGCGTCTACGTGCTGCCCAAGCACCTCGACGAGAAGGTCGCCCGCCTGCACCTCGACGCGCTCGGCGTGAAGCTGACCACCCTCCGCCCCGAGCAGGCCGAGTACATCGGCGTCCAGGTCGAGGGCCCGTACAAGTCGGACCACTACCGCTACTGAGCCGACGCTCCCACCGCGGGGAGCACGTCCGGGCCACGGACGCGTTCCCCGGCGGCAGGTCCTCCGAGGCAGGCCCCCGCACCCCCGTGCCGGGGGCCTGCCCCGTTGGCGGACCGGCGACCGGCCCAGCTCGTCACGACCCAGGACCCCCATGCCCCGCGGCCGCTATTCGCTCCACGATCCGCACGATCACACCCCCCTCGCGGAAGAGCACTTCCAGTGCGCCCCCGGCCCCTCCGGCTGGCGCTACGTCTCCCAGCTCACCGCCCCCTCCGGCGATCACCTGGGCTCGGTCGACCTCGCCCTCGACGAACTCGGCCGCCCCATCCGCCTCGAACTGCACGCCGGGAGCTGGCAGGTCCGCGGCGCCGCTCTCGACGGCGTCACCTGGGTCCGCACCGACCCCTCCGGAGTCCACGCCACCGAAGGCAACGTGCGCGCCCACGCCTTCACCGGATCGTCCCCCGCCTTCCTCGTCGCCACCGCCCGGCTGCTGCGCCTCACCCCCTCCGCCACGGCCACCCGCGTACGCCTCGTCGCCTTCACGGACCCGGTCCTCGCCCCGCGCACCCTGGACCAGTCCTGGGCGCTGGTGGACAGAGAAACACACGCCACTGACAACGGCCCCCTGACCGTGGACGCGTACCGGGTCACAGCCCTGGACACGGGCGAACAGCACGCCGTGCACCTCGCCGGCGACGTGGTCCTCGCCGCCCCCGGAGTCGAGCTGGAAGACCTCGCGTCCCCACCGTCGGCCTTCGGCTGACCGACGAGTCCCGAGCCCCCGAGCCCCTACGCCGGCGGTACGAACCCCGTGGACGGCCGGTCGGCCGATGACGCCCCGCCCCGCGGAGCGGCGTCCGGATGCGCCGGCGGAACGGGCGGCCCGGCCACCGGCGGCACGGCCGCGGAAGGGCGCACGGCCGGGACATGGCCACCCGGGGCGCCCGACGCCCCGACCTGCCCGGCACCCGGGACGGCCCCGTCCCCGAACGTCCGCCGGGCCTCCCGGGCCTGCCGCTCCTGCACCACCGCCGCCAGATAGGCCGCAGGCGGCACCCCCGGCGGCACCGGCGCCCCCGTACGGTCCGCCAGGTCCGTGGCCAGCCGCTCGGCCATCGACCAGCCGACCTGCGGGTCGAGCTGCCGCATCCGGGTCAGGTACTGGCGGACGGCAAGCCACAGGGCATCGGGCACCGCCGACAGATCAAGTCCCGAGAAACGCCCCGCCAGCCACGGAGGCGGCGGCGGCACGAAGTCCGCCCGCCCGGCCGGCACCCGCTCCCGCACGACCAGCGTCCCCGCGAACACGTCACCGAGCCGCCGGCCACGCGCCGAGACCAGCGAGGCGACGCACGCCACGACACCGAACGTCATCAGGATCTCGATCACACCGATCAGGCCCCGCACCAGCGCGTGCCGGAACCGGATCGGACCGCCGTCGTCCCGCACCACCCGCAGCCCGAACGCCATCTTCCCGAGCGACCGTCCGTGGCTCAGCGTCTCGACCACGATCGGCCCGCCCACCAGCACCAGGACGAACACCGCGATCGATATCGCCGTCTGCGCCGCCTGGTCCAACGAGGCCGTCGCGGCCACGAGGCCGATGGTCACCGCGATGTACACGGCGACGGCCACCGCCAGATCGAGCAGCACGGCCAGCGCCCTGCTGGGCAGCCTCGCGGGGCGCAGCTCCAACGCCACCGCCTCGCCCGTCACCAGCTCACTCACGCCCGCCGCCCTTCCCTGGTCTGCCCCGAACACCGTCAGTCTGCCAAGCTGATGACCCGACCGCCGACGAACAGCCGGGGAGCAGGCACACCGATGGACCTCGACGTCTTCGTCTCCGCCCACCGCGCGGAGTGGGACCGCCTCGACGCCCTTCTGCGGCGCCAGCGCCGCCTCACCGGCGCGGAGGCCGACGAACTCGTCGTGCTCTACCAGCGCACCGCCACCCACCTCTCCCTGATCCAGTCGGCCGCTCCCGATCCCCAGCTGACCGGCAGGCTCAGCCAACTGGTGGCACGCGCGCGCAGCGCCGTCACCGGCGCCCGCCGAGCGTCCTGGCGGGACGTGACGCGGTTCCTGACCCACAGCTTCCCGGCCGCCGTCTACAGGTCACGCCACTGGTGGGTGCCCACGGCCCTGCTCTCCACAGCCGTGGCGGTCCTGCTCGGCTGGTGGGTCGGCACGCACCCCGACGTACAGGCGTCCATCGCCGCCCCCAGCGAGCTGCGCGAGCTCACCCGCCCCGGCGGCCAGTACGAGACGTACTACTCGAGCAACCCCGCGGCCTCCTTCGCCGCACAGGTGTGGACGAACAACGCCTGGGCCGCGGCGCTCTGCCTGATCCTGGGAATCTTCCTCGGCCTGCCGGTCCTCTGGATCCTCTTCCAGAACATGCTCAACCTCGGCATCGGCTTCGGCCTGATGTCCTCGGCCGGGCGCCTCGACACGTTCCTCGGCCTGGTCCTGCCGCACGGTCTGCTGGAACTCACCGCCGTCTTCGTCGCCGCCGGGACCGGGCTCCGCCTCGGCTGGACCGTCATCGACCCGGGCCCCCGCACGCGGCGCACGGCCCTGGCGGAAGAGGGCCGCGCAGCCCTTGCCATGGCCATCGGTCTCGCCCTGGTCCTCTTCGTGTCGGGCGCCATCGAAGGCTTCGTCACGCCGTCGGGTCTGCCCACCTGGGCACGCATCACCGTCGGGGTCATCGCCGAGCTGGCCTTCCTGGCCTACGTCTACGGGCTGGGCCGGCGTGCCGCGCGCGCCGGCGCGACGGGCGACCTCGAAGCGTCCGAGCGCAGTGCCGACGTGCCCATGGCCGCCTGATGTGCGAGTGAGCCCGTCGAGCTGCTAGTCTCCTCTTCGCCCCGCAGGAGCCGTTGACACGGCGCGTGTGGGGAGGTAGATTCGAACAGTTGCCTGGAGGCGGGGTACGACCCGCAAGGTGGCAGTGAGCATCTAGCCGCTTCTCGACGAAACGATGATTTCGCGGAAGCACCTCCCGATGAATCGGAAAACGAAGGCCGGTCAATCCGCCCCGAAACTTCTGATAAAGTCGGATCCGCCGGAAAGGAAAACGCGAAAGCGTGGACCTGGAAAGCACCGAGGAAATCGGATCGAAAAGAT
>NZ_JFCB01000039.1 GCF_000725125.1 Streptomyces toyocaensis | reverse complement strand
GTGGCCGCCCCGAGGGTGCTCAGCTCGTACGCCTCTTCCTCGTCCGGAAGGCCGGGGACGTCGCTGTCGGACGGGGGCGTCGAGGGGGCCTCGGCCGGGCTCCGTGGGTCGTGCGGCACAGGAAGAACCGGCGGAGCGGTGTCGAGTGAGGACACGAGCTGCGTTTCCGGAGCCCGAGTCCGGGTGCTCATGGGCACTGGTGCCTCGTGACCGCTGTCGGACGGGTGCGTGCCAGGAGGGGAGACACGGCTTCGCCCGACAGGCGGCTCCGCGGACCGTTCCTCCTCGGGCTGCTGTTTCGGTGCGCCGGAGCGCTGCTCGGGGGCGGGAGGCGTCGTGCTGGTGTCCGCAGGCTTGGTATCCGGGGCGGAGGTCTCGAACGTCGGATCCGGCAGCGGGGTGGTGACCGGGGCCGGGGTGCCGGGCGGGAGTGCGGCGTGGAAGAAGTCTTCGGTGGCGAAGAGGACGGGGTCATGGGCAGGGGAGACGGCGGCCGGATCGAAGCCTCGGGGCAGGAAGACCTGCTCGTGGCCATGCTCGGTCACCACGGTGAGCGGGGTGCCCAGGACCCGGGCGGCGAGGGCGGGCAGCAGGTCGGCACCGCCGTGGGCGCCGGGGCGGCGGTCAGGCGGGGCGGGCTCACCGTCCGGGCGCTCGGCGCCGTCCTGCTGCGGCTCGCTCGCGAACGGGCGTGACAGAGCAGCTGTGGCAAGTGCCACCCGCTGCGCGGGGGTCGCCCAGAAGGTCTGTGGAAGACGGCCCAGCTCGTTGAACTCGGCCTGCTGCGCCGGCGTCAGCTGCACGCCGGCGGCGTCGAGTTCGCTTTGGGTGAAGGCGTCCGAGACATCCAGGGCGAGGGCGTCGAGCAAGTCCTCGTTGCCGTCCTCGCCCAGCGCCCAGGCGAGGCGCCTGCGGGCGGTGTCGACGGCCTCCGCGGTGACCTCCGGGTCGCCGGGGGTACTCGTGAAGCGCTCGGCCAGATCCGTGCCCAGCAGGTGGGGGAGCCGGCCGCGGTCCTGGGCGACCGCCAGCAGCGCATGGAAGAACGAGGCGCCGTCGTGCGGCACGGCGTGCACCTCGCGCACTGTCGCGCCGTCCGGCGAGGTGAGGGTGCGCGGGTCGGAGCCGGTGCCGTTGGTGACGGTGTACGGCTCCGGTGCCTCGGAGCGCCAGTCCGGCTCGGTGTACGTCTGCGGTTGGTTCGGCGGCCGTACCGAGACCGGATTCTGGTGGTGGGCGGTGAGACGGGAGGCGTAGAGATGCAGGCGGTGGTGGTCCTGGGCGGCGGCGTCGGTGCGCCGCTGCCAGCGGCGGACGTCCTCGCGGGCGGCCTGCCAGGTGGCGACGGCCGGGGACTGGGCGATGGCCTGTGGCAGGACGGTCGCCCGGTCCGGGTGGTCGTCGCCCAGTGCGGCCCGTTCCTCCGCGCTCATGTCGAGCCATGCCTCCCGAGCCCGTGCCCGGGCGTCGTAGTAGCTCCGCTCCGCCTTGGCGAGGTCCCCCACGGCGTTGGCCAGGCTGTCCCAGGCGGTGACGACGTCGTTGGGGAACGTGGTGTCGTCCAGGAGGCCGTAGTCGCGGGCCATGTCCTCGCGCAGCCAGACCAGGGCGGTCGTCTCGGCTTCGACGGCGCGCGGGCCGCGCTTCGGCTTGCCGAGCGCGTGCAGCGGGCGGCCGTCGGTGATGTGGTGGTCCACGTCTGCCACCGCCAGCCAGCTCACCGGCAGCGCGAAGAGCATGGTCCGGTCGGTGGCCACCTTGACGTGGGTGCCGAGCGTGGTGCTCGTGGTGCCGGTGGACGGGGTGCCATCGTTGGCCCCGCCGACCGGGACTGTGCCACCCGGGTTCAGCAGGCCTGCGTTGCCGGTGCTCACCAGCGGTGCCGTGCCCACCGTACCCTCGACGTTGTCGGTGGTACCCGCCGTCAGCGTGTTGGAGATCTTCTGTCGCTGCATGGCTTCCATGCGTGGTTTGTTCTCCACGGCGAGCAGCCGGGCCCCGCGGCGGTGCATCTTCGCGTAGAGGCGGGAGTCGGCGGTGTGGGACTGGCCCAGCAGGCGGGCGGACGTCTGCGTGGGCAGCGGCGAGCCGTTCGCGCTGAGCGCCTGGCGGAAGCCGGCGGTCAGGCCGATCTGCGTGGTGGCCTCCTGCTGGGTCTGGGCGGGTGTGGTGCCGAGGGCGGTGAGCGGGGTGAGCCGGGCCATGCGCACGCGTTCGGCAAGGGCATCGTTGACGTGCCGCTTGCCGAGGTCGCTGTCGCCGAACCCATCGGCGCGAGCGGTGGCAAGGGTCAGGGCGTCCTGGACGTTGGGCGCGCCGAGGATGTCCACGGCAAGGATGCCGGAGCCCGTGCGGTCGTCGAAGGGCAGGATGTCCGGGTCGGCGGGAGTGGCGGTGTCGCCGCTGTGGTGATCGCTGCTGCTGGAGGCACGCCATTCGGCTATGCCTTCCGGGCGGGCCTGGGAGGCGGTCAGCATCCGTACCGCGCGCTCGGGTTCCCCTATGTCCTGCTCGGTGAGCTTGCCATAATGTCCGTTGCCGTCCGGGGTGAGCAGGCCGGCCGGAACGAATTCGTTGAGGCTGCCGACCGGAACCGTGACTTCGTCGATGAGCGGCTCGCCGGTCCGGTCCGTCATGGTGACGGTGAGGGTGTAGCCGGTGACGATCTCGGCGTGCGTCTGGGTGGTGGCGACGTTCGGCATGGCAGTGCTGCCGGTGGTACGGGTCCGGGTACTCGACGCCTGCTCGGCCGCAGTGCTCTGAAGCGAGGGGTTGGCAGCGAGGGGGCCGCTGTCGGCCGTGCGCGCGCCGACCGCGGCCGTCAACTCTCCGCTGCGGTCCCGCGAGGAGACTTCTGCGTCATCACGTACGGAGTTGCGGTAGTCCTCCAGTTCGATGCCGGTCCGCAGCCTTTCCACAGTTGTGGTGACCGGGGTCAGCTTGAAGCGGACTTCGGCGGGGCTGCCGCCGACCGGCAGGTGGTGAGGGCTGTTCCACACGCGGAGGCGGACCGGTAGGGGCATTCCGTCGGTCGTCAACTCGTGCAGGTTGGCGCGGAGAAAGTCGGGGGAGAGTCGCTGAAGGATCTGCTCCCGGTCGGCTGAGGGGACATGGAACTTCTGCAGCCTGTCCGTCAGCGCCCGCGCTGCCCCGCTCGCGTCGAGTTGGCCGCTGGAATGGGTGGCGAAGCGGCGGCTGCGCAGGAAGGCGGGCACCCGGTAACCACCTCCGAGGTTACGCGGGGTGGTGCTGCCCATGCCGTCCGGAGCGAGCCCGGACTCGATGGCGTCCTGCATCGGTAGCTGGAACATCACCGCGTCGCGCAGGCGGTGCAGCGCGGCGGCAGCCCCGCGTGGGGTGAGAACACGTCCCAGCCGTTCGGAGAGCCGCCCTGCCGCGGCGCCGAGTGTGGCCCCGGCACGGGTGCCCACCGTGCCCAGCACGGCCGTCCAGCGGTCTCGCACCGAGATGGTCTCGACGACGTCGGCCACCACCAGGTACATGCGCCCGGAGAAGGTGAGAGTGGTATTGCGGCCCGGGGTGATGTTCCTGGAGACGGTGGTGGTCTTGCCCCAGTTGTACTGCAGTCCGGCCGTGTAGGAACCGATCACCGCCACACCGCCCTGGGCGGCCTGCTGAAGCGGGCGGTCGGCGCCCAGAACGCCTGCGGTGACGCGTGAGGCGGTGCTCTTCGTGGACTGGAGCCGGTGTTCGTTGCCGAGGGTTGCCTCCAAAGCGGCCGGCTTCGGGTCGCTCTTGACCCGCAGGTTGCGCAGTTCGCCGCGGATCGCGCCCCTCAGATAGTGGGTCTGGAGGGGGCCGGCGCCAACGAGTCCGGAGATACGGGAGCCGAACGGTCCCAGGTACTGACCGAGTTGCGCGGCGATACTGAGGTCCGCCACCGCACGGCGCAGTGCGGTGTGCGACGGGGCTCCTGGCATGCCGACATGCCAGGAGGTGCCCGACGCTCGGTCAGCCGTGTCCTGCATGAGCTGCTGACGCTGAGGTCCCCCCTCGACGCCTGCCACCACGTGCGGGGCGCTCAGCACCCTCCGGGTCAGTTGCCGGTCGGCGGAGTCGTCCACTGGCGGTCCGGTGCCGTCGATGAGCTGGTCCGCCTCGGTGGGGGAGAGCTGCTCCGGTTCGGGTGTGCGTGCCGGTTCGCCGGCCTGCTGGTCGGTGGGGGCGTGGCGGCTGGAGCCGTGCGCCGACGGCACCGCCAGATCCACCCGGCACACGGTCTCGCCCTCTTCGTCGAACAGCGCACTCTCCTCGATCCGGCTGACGAAGACACCAGCGCCGAGCAGACCGACCGAGGCGAACCGGGGAAACCTGCGCGGACGGCGGTGTCCCTCGACGGAGGCGCTCAGGCGTACCTCGTAGCTGTAGAGGTCGGCGCCGTTGTGGTACGACAGGTGGTCGTTGACCACCGCAAGGGTGTTCCGGGTGGCCTTCTGCCGGGTCCTGCCCCAGCGGGCACCCACCGCCACGCCGCCGGCTTGGCGCAGCAGCCCGGTTCCGGGCACCTTGTTGTGGTCGCGTGGTGAGATGCCCGCTTCGACACCGCCGGACAGGGTGCTGGACGTGTGCTGGCCCTGCCCGGAGACCTCGGTGCCGACCAACGCGTTGCGCAGGGAGCGTTCGCTCAGGGTGGTCTCGAACTGCCGATCGGTGAGCCGCGCACGCAGGATCAGGACGTAATGGCCACGGCGCACCTTGCCGTCCTCGGTGACGGAGACCGGCACTCCGGTGGTGGTCAGAACATCCAGACTCTGCTTCAGGGTGGGATGGTTCAGCGCCTCGCGTACCTGGCGGTCGTTGTACAGCGCGGTCCTCATCCGCCCGTCGCCGTACCAGAATCTGGCCAGCCGCGGGTGGCGCAGCATGAGGGGTGGTACGAACAGCGACGGGTACACGCGGTGAAGGGTGTCCAGTACGGCGTCCGCGAAGACCCGCAACGGATCCTGCGGACCGGTCTGCCCGTTCTGATCATGGTTCTGTGCCTGGTTTCGGCTCTGCTGGTTCAGCGCCGGGTCCTGGCTGCCGTCCGGCGCTGAGGTCTCGTTCGGTGCCGGGTTGTGTCGACGGACCGCGCGGAAGCCCTCCACGCGGACCTGACTGCCCAGGTGTATGGGGTCGTTTCGGGTGAGGTACCACGGCACCGGAGGCTCGGCGGCCGGGTCGGGTCCCGTCTGCCCGGGGATACGACCGTCCCAGCCCGCGAGCCGCCGCGCGTCCTGAGTGGAGATCCAGTCCAGGCTGACCACTCGGAGCGGGCGGGCCGCGGACGACGGCTCGCCGGCCTTGCGCACCATCAGGGTGCGTTCCACCCGGTACAGCGCGATCGGGTGATTGCGGACACGGCCGGTGATCTTACGAGCCGCTTCGCTGCCCAGGTGATGGCTCCGCCCGGTGCCGAAATCCCCGCGGATCAGCGGACCACCCTGGATGCGTACGTCCGTCTCCGGGCCGACGACGGTGCCGCCGGGACCGGAGGTCGTCTGCAGACCGAGTCGGGTTTCTCGGACGTGCGCACGCTGGTTCTGGTAGGTCGTCTGGGTGATTTCGCGCAGTTCGGACGTCACAGACTCGGTGACCAGGGTGGCCCGGTGCGGAATCGACCGCTCGATCACCAGGTGGCCCAACGGGCGCTGGCGGTGCCCCCGAGTGAGTTCGGGGCCGCTGACCGGTGCGGAGAACCGCCCGAAGAGGGAGAGCAGCCGTTGCGGCCGGACGTAGTCGACCAGCGTGTGGTGCGCGGAACTGCCAGGCCGGGCACCGGAGATGGCGAGCGCCAGTTCCTCCGGCGGGTCCGTCAGGTGCAGTCCGGCGGTTTCGGTGAGCCGTGGTTCCTCTCCGGCCGGGAAGGTGAGCTTCTTGGGCGCGCGCCGGGGTCCCGCGAAGGGCACCGTGAGGTCGGTGGGCAGTCGCCAGCTCAACCCATGCCGCATGGCGAACCCCTCGGAGTGCACCTGGCTGCGCACCCAGTCGGGGCCCGGTGAAGGTGCGCCGGGTGAAGTGTCCTGGCCAGTGGTCTGCGGGGCTCTGGTGACCCGGTCCACCCGCACCCGGTAGTAGACGTCGTCCAGGTACAGGCGGGAGCCATCCACGCCGCGATACTCGGACTGGTGGTAACCCTGGGTGCTCTGGTTGTAGTCGGTTCGGCGGGACCAGCCAAGGGAAACGCTGATTTTCAACAGCCAGTTGAGTGGTGTGCCCATACCCAGTGCGGCGGCGATCCTGCGGCCGGTGCCGACGCTGCGCGCGCCCTCGATACCGCTTTGGCCACGGTGCATGGTGTCCACCCGGACCGTGCCGTCCTTCACGTCGGAGATGGGCTCCCAGCGGTGGTAGGGGACAGCCTCGACCGTCATTTCGAGGCCGGTTCCCGACTTCTCACGGCCCACGAAGCGCGCCCCGCGCGGGGCGGTGAACGCAGAGGGCTGGTCGGTCAGCAGACCCAGCAGTTCCGCTTTGTCGAACCGGTCGCGCAGATTCTCCGGCACCTGCTTGAGGATCTCTTGCGCCACCTGCTCGGGGGAACGCAGGGTAAGGACCCCTGGGCCGGCGAACAGCCCCGCCGGCCGTGTTTCGTGCGCGGCGTCGTCCGGACGCCCATCGTCCGGGTCGGCGTCCGGATGGAGCAGGACGGTGGGCAGCCGGCTGCCGTCCTCGAAGGTGACGGTGCGTGGTGCCGGGCCCGGCGGCTGGACGTCCGGGCCAGTCAGCAGCTGGGCCGGACGGTTCCGCTCGAGCTGGGTTTCCGTCGGTACCGGGGCGTCCGGTTCGGGGCCGTACAGGCTGGGGGCGTCGGCCATGTCGCGCAGCCAGTCCCGGAAGAGGTCGCCCGGTTCGGGGGCGTACAGGCTGGGGGCGTCGGCCATGTCGCGCAGCCAGTCCCCGAAGGGGTCGCCCGGTTCGGGGCCTGAAGCCGCCGGGTCCGGCCCCGTGGCAGGAGCCTGGTGAGGCAGTGGGGCCAGGGCGCTGTAGTGATCGATGCCGTTGTAGTCCAGGTACAGGGTGCCGCCTCGGCCACCCGGGTTGAGCGCCAAGACGTGAGTGTTCCCCGGAGACTGCTGGTCGGGCGCGACGATCCGCACATCGAGATCGAGCGTGTGCGCCAGCCCTTGGGGAAGCAGATCGGCGAAGGGCGAGGACCACAGGCCGGGGAGCTCGGCCGACGCAGTGAGGAGTCCCCGGGTACCGAGTTGCCGCGCATCGGTGGGAGTGGGAGCGACGGCGGCGAGCTCCGGGTAGCTGCTGTCCCGGAGGATCCGCTTCCATTCGCCGGGGTCACCGTCGTTGACGACCGCTTCTGCGACCCGGTTCCAGTCATCCGTGATCCGCTGCCGCTCGCTGGGATCCTGTGCCCCGGTGAGGGCGCGCAGACGCAGGTCGTCGACCACGGCGAGCACGGGATCGGGGAGGGCCTCGTCCGCCACGGCGGCAAGTTCGGAGTCGTCGAGCCGGTCGCGCAGCAGGCGGCGCAGCCCGGCGATGTCACGCGCCGCCCACGCCGGTGGTATGTCCTGACTGCGCGCACTGTCGAGCAGGGCACGGAAGAGGCAGTTTCCGTCCCCGGGCGTGTCCCATCGCCGAAAGATGCTGCCGTCAGCGTGCACGGTGTGCACGGTGACGGGCACAGTGGTGCTCGTGCCCGGCGGGGCTGGGTCCCCGGCCAGGTTCTCCGGAGGGGACATCGCGGGTGCCAAGCCCTTGCGGCGGGCGAGCTCGGCGGTGTCCTCGGGGCTGAGAGCGAGCTCGGACAGCGGCAGGGGTGTGTGAGAGAGGGACCAGGTGATCTGCACCGAGGGCGCATACGTGAGATCGCGCACCTCCTCTGGCGAGACCAGGGTGTTCGGTGGAAGCACGGGCGGTGGCGGTGGAGGGGGCACCAGTCCGTCGAGGGTGGTCTCGGGTCCGGCGGTGGAGCGCAACTCGGCTGCCGCGCGCAGGAACTCCTTGTACTCCTCGACGGTGGGGCCGGCCGACGGGACGGAGGTGGCGTCTGCCGCCGTGGCGCCCTTGCGGTCGACGACCATGCGACGCAGCAGGTCCGGGGTCATCCGGCCATCGCCGTAGCGGGCCGCGGTGTGGGGGCTGAACCAGCGTCGGCTGTCCACGAAGGCGAGCCCGGCGAGCAGGTCCAGGTGCTCCGGCCGCTTCTCGGCGTCCGGGCCGAGGACCTCCCGCAGCGTGCGGACTTGCTGGAGCGTACGGGCCCGGACGAAGGGGTCAACTGGTTCCGGGCCCACGTGCAGGCCGATGTCGCGCGCGAGCCGGTCGAGGTCGGCACCGCTGGGTTCCGGGGTGAACAATCGCCACTGCCCAGGGCCGTCCTGGCCGTCGACGAGCACCGCGACGGTGTTGCCGTCCGCGTCCCGGGCAGTGCCCACCTTGCTGGTCGGTGCCCACACCGACTGGCCGGTCTGGTTCGACACGTGCTGTGCCAGCGGCAGCCCCGCCACCTGCGGCTGTTGCCCGGCTTCGCAGGAGTACAGCACCAGTGGCCGGTCCACGCCGAGGTGCTGGATCACTTTGCCCAGCTGCACTCCACTGACGGTCACGGTGGGGTACGCCGGGTCGGTGCTTCCGAGCCCGGCCCAACGGGAGGTGCCGTGCGTCACCGCGTACTGGGCGCCCAGCTCGGTGTCCAAGCCGGGGAGGGCCGTCGGAGGGCCGGTGAACACGGCCTTCTGCGACGCCGGGGAGCCGGAAGCTGAGGTGATGCGTACATGGCGGAACGTGGATGTGCCGAGCAACTCGCGGCGTTTCGCGTTTTGGGGTGTACCGTCCTCGGCCGGGCTCTGGGAGATGATCAGCGCATTCACAGCACCGCTTGGTGGGGAGCTTGCGGTGTCCGCCGCCCAGAGTCTCAGCTGCGCGATGGGTACGGTGTGGCCGTCCAGGGCGGTGACGACCGGATCGCCCGGTGGTTGCGCAGGGCCGCCCTTCTTGTCGTCGACGGTGCTGTTGCGCTCCGCGGGCCGCACGGTGATCCGCCCCGAAGTGGAGGTCACGCTTGGCTTCGTCAGGGGCCCGGACGGAACGGTGGGCACGGGCGTGGCCGGGGTGCTGTCGGTCTCCGGGCCGGGCCTGTCGGCGCTGCTCCTTTCGCCCGTGCTGCCTGCTCCGTCGGACCCAGCGGAGTTGTTTCCGGGAGCGCTCACGCCGGTTGTGTCGTCGGTGCCGTGGCCCGACTCCAGGTACAGGTCGGTAGCCGGTTCGTCCCAGGGCTGAGAGAGCGTGAGGTGCTTGAGGGAGGAAGGCTCACCGGCCGGTGGGGAAACCGGGGCGGTTCCACCGTCGTGCACCGGAGGCGTCGTGACGAACGGCGTCTTCGGGGGCGTGGCGGGAGGGGCGGGCGGGTCGCCGTGGTGGGTTCCGGTGCTCTGGATGGCGGGTCGGGTCTCCGGTGCGGGGGGTGCGCCGAGGGCGTCGGCGAGCGGAAGCAGCACATCCGCATCAGGGAACGCGGTGTCGGCGGAGCCCCGAGTGGTGTCCTCGCTCCCCGGAGAGGCCGTGCCGAGGTCCGTCGTGGCGACGTCCGTGTCACCGGTGTCCGGTGACACGACGGACAGTGGGCCACTGAGCGGACGGACCTTGACCGGAGCGCCTGGCGCATCCCGGGTCAGCTCGACGGCCGCGCGCACCGGTCGCCCGGCCCCGTCCGGTGTGATCGCCGGTCCGAGTACCACCGCTCGGTCGGTTCCGGCTTTGTCGAGCAGTTCGGCCGCTTCCGGTGTGCCCTCCACCGATGGTGGCATGTCCGAAACCACGATTGTCAGCGGTGAGGCGGGGGTGGGCGGGGGGTTTTGGGCTGACGGGGTGGCTTCCCGGCCGCTGATGGTGTGGGTGCCGGTCCTCGGTGGGTCGGTGGTGACGCCGGCGGGTGGCGTGTGAGGGCTGCCCGCGGGGACGTCCGAAGTGTCCCGGGGCGTGGAGGGGGTGTCGGTGTGCGGTTGCGTGGGGGTGGTGTGCGAGGTTCGAGTCGTGTCCGGGGGCTGGGCGGTGACCGGTTCGGTGGTGCCCTCGGGATGGTCCGTCGTGTTCCCGGCGGGGCTCGTGGGAGTGCCGGCCGTGGGCTGTGTGCTGTCGCCGGGTGGGAACGAAGCGGTGAGAGGTGTGGGGCTCCGTGTGAGTGGGGTGTTGTCGGGGGCGGGGGTGCTGCCCGTGACGGGGTGGTTGTCGGTGAGTGGGGTGTTGTCGGGGGCGGGGGTGCTGCCCGTGACGGGGTGGTTGTCGGTGAGTGGGGTGTTGTCGAGGGCCGGGGTGCTTCTCGTGACGGGGTGGTTGCCCGTGAGCGGGACGCTGTCCCCGATCGGTGTGCTCTGCGTGATCGGTGTGTTCTCGATGGCCGGAGCGACCGTGACTGGGGTGCCGAGGCTGTCGAGGAGATGGCTGATCCAGTCGGCGTCGGTCCGGGTCGTGGGGCTGGTGCCGATCGGCACCAGCCGGATCTCGGGTCGCCCGGACAGGCTGCTGTGCAGGGTGTCCCGGATCTCGATCTCGGCACTGCTGGGGGGCTGGGAGCCGCGGATGTCCGTGAGCTCGCGCAGTGCCCGTTCCCGGACCTCCGCCGGGCCCTGGTGGACCTGCTGCCACAGATCGCTCTCGAGGGGAGTGACGGTGCCGGGGGAGGACAGCGAAGGCACCTCGTCCGATCCCGGAGGGTACGCCGAGTGGACCGGGGGCCGGGCGAGCGGGGAGCCGCCACCCACGATCTGCGTGTCCGGCGAACTGCCGTCCGGGGCGTTCGTCAGCGGGGAGCCGTCGGTGGGCTCCTGACGGGTGGGACCGCTGTCGCCGCGGGAGACGGTGGGTGGTGGCTGGTGACGCAGTTTGTCGATCGTGTGGCGTAGCTCGGCGCCACTGTTCAGAGCGGTGTCGCTGAGGGTGGACTCGACCTGGCTGCTGACGCCCGCGCCGACGAACGTGGACCAGCTGAAGGACCATTTACCGTCGAAGGCACCCTTGATCACGTACTCCGCCAGTGCCTCGCCGGCACCGGCGGCGACGAAATCGGTCGCGCCCTTGAGACCGTAATGGACGGCCAGCGCGCCGGGCCGGTCGGCGTTGTCGCGTATCAGCTGGTTGTTACGCCACAGGTCGGAGTTGTTCCGGAACGACAGCGGGTCGTCCCGGAACGTCAGCGGCGACTTCCTCTCAGCGCCGGAGCCGTTCGCGGACGGACCGGCGCCGTCCGGTCCCAGCTTGGGATCCGGTCGCACATCGGTGCCGAACTTGGGATCCGGTCGCACATCCGGTCCCAGCTCGGGATCCGGGCCGCGTGGGGGACGCGGGCCGCCGTCCCAGAGGGCGACCTTGTTCTGCAGATTCGGGGGGTCCTTGAAGCCGAGGTCCGGGCCGTGCTTGAGGAAGTCGTTGTCGAAGCTCTTGACGATGTTCCTGGCCCAGTTGTCGAAGATGCTGGTGAAGGCGCCCGCGGCTGCGCCGAACGCGGCGGACTTCAGGATGTCGTTCCAGTCGATGCCGTCGGGACGACGGCCGTCCGGGGCGAAGTTCATCATCGCCAGCCGCACCGCGAATGTGGTGAACGCCTCCTGGAAAGCCTCCGACAGCGAGGGCAACACATGGAAACGCTGCAGCAGTTGACTCATGATGAGCAAGATCCTCAACCGGCTGCGCAGCCTGGCCAGCAAGATCTGACTCGCCGAGACACCACCCGTGAAGAACGACAGCGCCAGCAGAAAGGCGATCTGGGCCATCAGCAGCACGACCTCGGCGATCATTTGCCACTTCGCCTCCATGATGTCCATGGAAGTCTTCCGCCGGCCCTCAGCGATCTGATCGAGCTGACCAGCGAAATCGATCAAAGGGTTCTTGCCCCCGTCGTCGATGAGCGACCTCACGGCATCCGAGTACGCGCGTGCCACATCATCCGGAAGCGCACCGGCAATATCGTGAACCGACCTGGCGATGAGCCCGGCGAGCTTCTCCAGCTTCCGGCCCAGTCCCGAGTAGTCCTGACGGCTCGCATAGGCGAGGTCCTCGTCGGCGTCGAGCCAGCGCTCCCCTGTCAGAGCCCAGAGAAAGTCCTTGAGTGAATCGGAAGGATCGAGACTCACCGCACCAGCACCCCGAGATCAGCGACGGCCATGACGGCCCAACCCCCCGTCACCACCCAAACCAGACGCGCCGATACGACTGTTTCGCTGCTCAAGCTCCTCAATATGAAGATCCCGCGTGGTCTTCATCATCTCGACCTGGCGAAGCGTGGCATCCGTGATGCCCACCAGAGCGTCACGGATGGCCATCAGGGTGGCCTTCGTGGTCTCCCGCTCCTTCTGTTCCTGCGGCCTGGCCTTCGCCGCGAACTCACCTTCCGTTCCCGGCCACCGAATCGTTCTGGCCTGGTCGTCGAGGAACTCCTCGGTCATGTTCCCCGCCAGCGAGGCGATCTCCTCCAACTGCCGGGTCAGAGCCTCGATACGCTGCGGATCAACGTGGTACCGCTGCCCCACCGTCAGTCCTCCCCGTCCTCACCCAGCGCATCCCGCCACACCGGAACAGCACGCCCCTGGTCCGGCCTGTCGTCGTCCTCACGCAGTACCTCCGGACCGAAGATCTTCTCCCAGTCCACCTCGAAGCCCTTCAGCTCCGGCACATCCGCGCTCGGCTCGGTGAAAGGCGCCATCGCCCTCATCACATGCCGGTTCATCTTCAAACGCGCGTCCTTCGCCGCCTCCAGCACACTGGCGGCCAACTCCTGCGCCGACATGTCCCGGTACTTCTTCTCCAGAAACTCGATCCCGGCCAGCTCACCCTGCGACCCCACAGTGACCCGGACAGCACGATCGGAAGACACCACCGCGAACGACGCCTCCCGCAACTCCCGCTCCGTACGCGCCACCGCCTCCTGAACCGCCTCCAGCTCAGCCATCGCCTTCTCCAACCGCTTCTCCAACGGCTCCGCCACGCCCGCTCTCCTTCTCATGCCGCTCCTGTCGCGGTTGTCCTGCCGGAGCTCCCGGCCGTCAGCGCCCGATGACGGCCGGAGTGCCGCCCTCCTCGGTGCCCCACACGTCCGTCTCCTCCTCCAGGTAGTCGGCGGAACTGGTGGGCCGGCGTCCCGGCTGCTCCTCGTCCGCGGAATGACCCCCGGTGGTCGGTACCCGCGAGGCCGGAGCCAGGAAGGTGTCGTCGTCCTCCTGGCGGTTCCACGGGCCGCGTCGGCGGCGGCTGCGCCGCTCGCTCTCCTCCAACGTGTCGACCAGGACAGCACGCACCCGTTCACCGTTGCCCTTGTCGCCGCCCCCGCCCATACCGCCGCCCATCGGCATGCCGGGAGTACCGGGAGTACCCGGAATACCGGGCGCGCCTGGCACGGCGGGGAAACCGAGACCGGAGCCGGCAGCCCCCACGGGGGGTGCCGCACTGGTCGCGGCGAAGGCGCCAGTGGCCAGGACATCACTGTTCCCGCCCCCGCCGGCGAGACCGGCGCCACCGTGGCTCGGCCCAGCCACTGGCACATCGCGACGATCGATGCCGTCTCCACCGTTCCCATTCAGGCCGCCCGGCGAGCCGAGGTTGTCGGGGAGGTTGATGCCGTCGGGCAGGTGGATGGGCTGGGTGGGGCGGTCGGGGAGGTTGATGCCGTCGGGCAGGTCGATCGGCCGTTCGGGGCGGTCGGGCAGTCCCGGGCTGTCGAGCTGGTCCGGCCTGTCGCTGCCCCGCGGCGAGTTGAGCTCGCCCAGATCCACCGTCCTGGTGTTGCCCTGGGGATCGGTGACGGTGACGATGCCGGTCTCCGGGTCGAGGACCTGCTTGCTGCCGTCGGGGAAGCTCGTCACCAGGCGGCCGTTGTCGAGCATGGTGGTGGAGCCGTCCGGGTTGGTCACCTTGGCCCCATGGGTGAGGTCGGTGATCGTGGTGGTGCCGTCCGGGCGGGTGGTGGTGAGCGCCCCGGTGTCCGGGTCGAACGTGGCGCGGCTGCCGTCCTGATACCTGGTGGTGAAGTCGCCCTCTTCGAGGGCCGTGCGACCTCCAGTCGGCGTCTCCAGGCCGGCAAGGTCGCCCGGGGTGCCCAGGCCGTTGCGGCCGTTGAGGTTGCCCAGGTCGCCGAGCTTCTCGGTGGTCGTGGTGCCGTCGGGGCGGGTGGTGACCGTTTCGCCGGTCGTGGGATCGACGGTCCGGGTGGTGCCGTCGGGGTACGTGGTGGTCAGCTTGCCGTCGTCGTCGAGGACGGTGGTGGAGCCGTCCGGGTTGGTCACCTTGGCCCCGTGGGTGAGGTCGGTCACCGTGGTGGTGCCGTCCGGACGGGTGGTGGCGAGTGCCCCGGTGTCAGGGTCGAAGACGCTGCGGCTGCCGTCCGGGAAGGCCGAGGCGATCCTGCCGTCGTCGAGCCGCCCGAGGTCGCCGGCCGCGCCCCGGTTCAGCCTTCCGGGGCTGCCGAGGGGTGTGCCGAGTGGTGCCAGGTGGGCGGCTTGCAGGGGCCCGTTGTGGTTGGGTGATCCGTTGAGGTTGCCGAGATCGCCAAGGGACTTGTTGACCGTGTCGGGGTCGCCGGGGCCGCCGGGGCTGCCCAGGTTCTTGGGGATGTCGCCGAGTGGTGCCAGGCGTGCGGAGTCGTTGGGGTTGGGTGATCCGTTGAGGTTGCCGAGATCGCCAAGGGACTTGTTGACCGTGTCGGGGTCGCCGGGGCCGCCGGGGCCGCCCAGGTTCTTGGGAATGTCGCCGAGTGGTGCCGGGCGGGCGGAGCCGTCAAGGTCGGTGGGCTTGCGGGTCGGCCCGTTCTGTATGTGAACCCCGTAGTTCTGGTCCGGTCGTCCGCCGGGGTTGTTCGGCCCGTTCAGCAAGTCTTCCAGACTGATGGGTCCATTCGGCCCGTTCAGAGTGAGGGGTCCGTCGGCTCCCTTACCGGTCGTGCTGGTGGTCCTCGGCTTGGGATGATTGCCCGAGAAGTCCTTGCTGAGGTCGAGAAAGTGGTTGTTCAGGTTGGACTGCACCCGGGCGGCCGGCGTGCCCAGGTATGCGTCGATGCCGTGGTGCCATATCTCGACCGCTTTGTCGCCGACCTTGGCCCAGTTCGCGATGTCGGCCAGGTCGCCGTACTCCGGGTGTACCGAGGTGAAGCCAGGACGGGGCTTGTGAACGACGACCGTGCGGGGCCCGGCCTCCAATTCTGTCCTCAATATGTTGTTCTCATCCACCCACCGGCCAAGCTCGTCAAGGACGTAGCGCAGGACCTGGTGCGGGTCGTAATATGGCGATTTGGCCCATGCAAGCCATGCCTCCAGCAGTGCGTTGGCGGAGTCCGTCAGGTACTTGCGAGCCAGGGACAGGGCACGTGAGTACACCGTGTTGCCGGTGCCTGCCCCGCCGTCCGGACCGGCCGGGGAGTCGAAGGTCTCGACGTAGCCGTCGTAGTTGTCGCGGATCTTCTCCAGCAGGTCGCGGAAGACGTTCGCCGCCGCGCCCTTCCAGCTGGCGTCGTCCTTGCCGAAGCGGTCCTCCCAGTCCTTCAGCACCACGGCGTGGTCCTTGAAGAACTTGGCGGCGAAGTCGAAGGATTCCCCGGCGGTGTTCAAGGAGTTCAGGTCCACCACGTCACCCGGGGGCACCCCCAGGTCGCTGAACCGGACATTCTCGGTGCTGCCGTCCAGCAGAGCGAGGAGCGCCGCCCGGGGCCCGTTCATGTACCTGGCGAGCGGGACGGTGCTCATTGAATCCTTGTGGTAATCCTTGAACTCATTGCCCTCGCGGACGGTCGCGTCGCGGACGTTGTCGGAGCCGGGGTTCTCGAAGTGGATCTCGTTGCCGACCTTCACGCGGCCCTCGAAGACGATCCGGGCCTGCATGATCTTGTCGTCCTTGCCGCCTTTGAAGAACCAGATCGCGTAGTCCTCGCCCTCGGTCGTCAGGAAGCCCGAGTCGAGGGATTGACCCAGATTTCGTTCCGTGATCTCCATCCGGAAGAGCTTGCCGCCGTGGCTGGAGCGGAGGTCGTCGAAGACGGTTTTACGGTCCGGTACCGGGTAGCCGGTGAGGTGGCGCACCAGGTCGGCCCAAGTGTCGGCTTGCACGTCGCCGGCGTTGTCGAACTTGTTGACGTTGTCCTTGGAGTTGGGATCGTACCGGTCGACCACCGCGCACCCCTCTCTGGTCGGTGTGATTCCCTTTGGCGTGCCGCCGTCTCACGCGAGGCGTAGCAGCTGATGCCGTCACATGAGCGTGCCGGGCGTCCGGCTCAGGCCGGTGCACACGGAAGAGGAGGCTACGAGCCGGTTTTCGGCACGTTGGGCGTGCTGCCCGTCGGCGCGGCGATGCCGCCGCCGGTGAGCGCGTACACCTCGTTGAAGGTCTGGCGCAGAAGCTGCGCGTTGATCGCGTCCAGGTTCTTGCCCTTGGTCTTGTTGGCATCGTCAATGGTCTCGGTGAGAGCTTCCAGCATCTCCTTGAAGAGATCCATCTGGCTGCCGAGAAGTGTGTCGAGGGCCGTGGCCGCGTTCTTGACCTGAGTGACCAGGGTGTGCCCCGACACAACATGATCCAGATCTGCTTTGGCCATCCTGCCGAGGCGGAGAAGCTGTGTGTTCTTGTCGAGGTTCTCCGGGGTGGTATGCCCGTCGGTAAGGTGGCCGAGCGGGCGGATGTTGGCTCCGTCGCCCTCCTCGCGGTGCTTCTTCGCGGCGGCGTACACCGGCTGCACCTCGTGATCCCGGAAGTTCTCCATCTGCTTGAGATCAAAATGCCTGACGTCGGCCTTCTCGCCGGCCATGGGACGCCTCCTGACGCTCGGTGCGGGACGGGGGGATGGGGTGGCGGGGCGACGCGCCGAACGCGGACGGTGGCCGGAACGTGGGAGGACCCGGCCGGCCGGAGAGCCGGCCGGGTCGGCACAGGCGCAGGCCCGGGGTCGGCCGACGCACCGTGGTCAAGCGGGGGAGACACTCCCCCAGTTGTTCGCGCTGTTCCTCTCGTCGCGGGAGTGGTTGTCGTGGATGAGGCTGACCAGCTCGCTGCTGTCGCCGAGGAGCACGGCCATGTTCTTGCACGCCTGGTCCCACTTGCTCTGGACCTGGATGTACATGGTCTGGTCGTCACCCTCCCAGGACCTGACGAGCGGCTGCAGCTCGTCCTCCAGGACGTTGAGGGTGTTGATGATCTGCCGGGTCTGGCCTGCCAACTCCTCGATGGCGTTCCTGACCAGGGGGTACTGCAGGTCGATGATGCCGTCGGCCATGATGTCTCCTTTCCGTGGCCGGGCGCCGGGGCCCGGGAAGGGTGCGGGGTCAGCGCAGCGCGTTGAAGACGCCCTGGCTGGTCTTGCTGTTGAGGACCTCGATCAGGTCCTGGTTCTCCTTCGCCAGACGGTTGGCGGAGACCACGTTCTCCTGGAGCGCGTCGATCATCTTGCTGATCTGGACGACCACTGTCTGCGCCTCCGCGTTCCAGCTCCGGAAGAGCTTCAGCAGGACCTGGCCCTCGTCACCTCCCACGCCCGAACGCGCGGCGATCTCAGCGACGTTCTGCTGGATCCTCTCGACCTGGCTCCGGGCGGACTCCAGGGAGGAGACGCCTCCCAAGCCCTTGGCATAGTCCGCTCTCCTTGCGTCTGCCATATCACGTTCCCTTCGTTCAGGTGAGTGCGTCGCATCCTGGTCGTGCGAGGCTAAAGAAGAATCAGTGCACGGCGCAACGCGTGGGATGGGGAATTTGAGTATCCCTCAGCAACAGAAACCCTTGTACCGCAGGGACGTTGCTCAAATGTTGCAGTCGGATCGACATGCCGCCCCCGGCCATTCTTCCGGCCGGTGAAACGGTCGGAGGTCCGGCCCGGCAGGTGGGTCCAACGGGCAGACGGACCGGTTTCCGGTCAAAAGGAAATCCGGCCCGTGGAGGGCAGGGGCCGGCGGAACGTCCTCCCGTATTTGAGGTTTCCACCGCATCCGGCGCAGTGACGGCCCGCGTCGGTGCACACCGTTGGCGCCGCATACGTATGACGTTCACCAGGTCGCCCCGTACCTTTCCTTCCTACCGGGACCGGGTGCCGCATTCCGGGGCTGTGGCCCTGGGTTTCGCGGCACCTGCGGCGGCGGCCGGGTCGAGGTCCGTGCCGGTCGGGAGCATCGCGAGCAGCGGTGCCGGAACCGAGGCGATGTCGGCGGGCCCGTACCCCAGCGCCTGCTGCGAGTCCTTGTCGGGAAGGCGGTACTTCACGCCGTTCTCCGCCACCAGATAGATGGTCCCGGCATGCGCGGCTCCGCTCGCGTGCAGGGCGCGTACCAGCGCGCCGCGGCCCGGCCGTACCACCGTGGCGTCCGCCGGGACACAGGCCGGCTCCAACGGCCCTGCGGTTCCTTCCGACACGGTGACCGGGGCCAGCCGGCTCAGCGGGACGAACCCCGAACTGATCCTGACCCCGCCGCTGTCGCCGTCCACCTGCGCGCACAGCGCGTCACCGCGCTCGACGGACCGGGGGGCGGGCGGCTCGTCCGGCAGCTGTGCGGAGTCGTCCCTTCCCGGGTCCTTCGCCCGGTGCTCCCGCAGCGCGTCCGCGCCCACCGTGCGGACCTTGGGCGACCGCCCCTGATAGGCGTCCTCCTGAGTGGCGGGGTCGCCCAGCACCAGGGCGGCACCCAGCTGGGTCAGGGGTACCAGCCCGTCCTCGCGCAGCAGGTGATAGCTGTTGTCACCGCCGGGCACGCTCACCTGGAACACCTGACCGACCCGGGTTTCCTCACCGCCGAGCCGAGGCCCCTCCTCGCCGCGACCCGGCACCGCGGGCGGGCGCAGGACGGGGCCGGGCGCCAGCGCGTCCAGGAAAGCCGCCGAGACCGGAATCGGCCGCTGTGAACTGTAACCGAGCGCGTTGCGGGCGTCGGAGGCGCGGTCCAGGGGCAGTCTGCTGCCCCGCCACACCAGGTAGTCGGTGCGGTCCGGGCCGCGTACCAGTACCCCGTGGTCGCCACCGATGTCGCGGTATCCCACAGGTGCCCCCACCACGACGGTGGTGGCCCCCGGCTTGTCCACCCCGGTGCGTGCCGCCGCCCCGGAGGTGTCGGGCAGCGGTCCGTCCGGCCCGGTGACGCACACGTGCCAGGCGCCGGCATCGAGGCTGCCCGGCTCCGGAACGGTGTCCGGGGCACCGGGCAGGCCGACCGGGGCGCCCACCGGGACGTCCCGCAGGGAGGCGGTGCGGACATCCGCGGTGGGCAGATCGGAGCCGCCGATCAGCCTCGCCGAGGCGTAGTTGCGCACCGGATGAAGTACGCCGTCGGTGCCGGTCCACAGATACCGGGCGCCGGTGTCACGGTTGACGACCAGGTGTTCACTGTCGCGCCAACCGTCGTTCCCGCCGGGGCGCAGCAGGCCGTAGACGGCGGTTCCCGCACCGATCAGCAAAGTGACCAGCACGCCGAACACGACACCGCGCGTGGTGCGTCCGAGCGGGCTCTCCGGGGCGTCCGGATCGGCCGTCAGCAGGCCCGAACTGAGCCTGCCCATCATGAAAGTGTGGGCGTGAACCTGGTCTCGTTTGGACTGCACGGCCTTTCCTCAACTCCTCTTCCGTGTCCCAGTGCAGGGGGTGCTCAGCCGAACAGGCCGCGCAGCCAGCCGAAGAACCCGGCCACCCAGAGGGCGAGCGGAAGTAGCGCGACGGCCAAGCCGGTGTGCGCCACCTCTGCCGCACGGCCCCAGTACGGCAGCACACGGCGGCCGGGCACCGTCCACGAAGCGATCACGAGTCCGGCCGCGGCGGCGAGCAGCGCCGCGAAGACCACCAGACGTCCGTCACCGTCGCTGGCCGTCGTCCAGGCGCGGGCAAGCAGCAGCAGCCCCCAGACACCGGGCACGGCCAGCGTCAGCCGCTGCCCGATGTGGACCAGGCCGCGGCTGTGCAGAAGCAGCAGCAGACTCAGCGCAAGGGAGGTCAGCACCTCGGGCAGGCTGGGATGCTCGGTGAGGACGATCAGGCCGGCCGCGGCGGTGGTACCGGTGGCGGCGAAGAGCGCGGTGACCCAGCCCCCGGCCAACTCGGTGCGCTCCGCCACCTCGTCGCCCGCATAGGGTTCGATGCCCTCCTGGAGCTGACCGGCGGTGGACGGCAGCGCGGGCATCCGCATCCCCGCCAGCTTGAAGGCGAGCGGCGCCACCGCTCCGGCGGCGAGCACGACCGCCGTGACCACCAGGGCCACCGTGGCCGGCGCCTCCAGATCGGTGTACGCCATGAGAGCGCCGGTGACCGCGGCCGCGCCCGAGACCACCGCGGTGGCCAGCAGACCCGGGGCGCCGACCGCGGTGGCGGCGAGTGCTAGGACGGCGCCGCCGGCCCCTGCCGCGCCCGCCGCGAACAGCCGCGCGCCCGCGACGCGCACCGCGTCCGGGCCGCTCAGGTCTCCACCCAGCAGCAGCCAGCCTGCCAGGGCCAGGCAGGGGGCGACCAGCAGCCCGAGTGCCGTCGCCGAGAGGCGGTCGCCGACGGCGCGGCCGGCCGTGGCCGCGCCCGCCAGCAGCAACAGCCCGGTCACGGCGGCGCAGACGGCCTGGGAGAGTCCGGAGCCGGTCGTCCACGGTCCGGTCACGAGCACCAGGGTGGCCAGCACGGTGGCCACCGCGGTGCCCAGCAACAACCCGCGGGCCGCTGCGGGCCGCCAGGTGTGCAGCCGTCTGGCCGCGGTGTCGGCTATCCCGTCGACCAGGTCGTCCAGTCGCGCCTCGGGCAGCGCTTCGGTGTGGGGACGCAGATGGAGCACCGCGCCGTCGCTCAGCCCGGCGTGGGCAAGGGTGGTCTCCTCGTCGAGCGGGGCGTCGCCGAGCCGCTGGAGCACCCAGCCGGCGTGGTCGAGTCCGGTCTCCTCGGCCTCCTCACCGATGTAGCGCAGCAGTGTGGGCAGGAGATCGGCGACCGGCACGTCGGCGGGTACCGCCAGATCGACGGAGACGTTCGGCGCACGTACGGTCAGGCGGCACAGAGCGGCCACCGCGCTGTCGGTCATCAGCTGAACTCTCGTCTTCGTGGAAGCTGAGGCAGGGAGGACTTTCCCCGAGGCGGGGACGTACGAAGAGTACGGAAGACGCGCGCGGCAAGAAACCCGCGGCCGGACCGGGAAAATGGCTTCGCCAGGACCGGCGACCGAAGTCCCGCATGGACAGGTCGCGTTTCCTGAATGCACACTACTGCCTGTGTCCGCCGGACCGTCATACGGACCGTGCCGCTCGTTCTGCGGGAATCCGTCCCTTGACGGAATATGCCCGTGCCCGCCGCCCGCTCGAGAATACCCGTCCGGTGCCTTCCGCCGGGAGTTCGACGCGGTCCGCCAAGCCTGTGAGACCGGAGGTTTCGTTCCGTGAGTGTCGTGCTGTTCCGCCGGCCGGCCCGCAGACGCGGACCGGAAATGCCCGAGGGCGAATTGACCCTCCAGGAGCCGCCGGTCCTCTCCGAGACGGTGCCGGACACCTCGGCGATATGGACCTACCTGCCGATGGCGCTCATGTCGGTGTCGATGATGCTGGTGTTCCTGCGCCCAGGAGGCGGCAACAGCGTCTTCCTGTACCTCGCCATGGGCGTCATGGCACTCTCCGCGGGCGCCATGTTGCTGGGACAGCTCATGCGCCGCTCCAGCGAGCGCAAGCAGCGCCTGAAGGGTGAACGCCGCGACTACCTCCGCTACCTGGCACAGATCCGCAAGCGGGTCCGGACCACCATCGCGGAGCAGCAGCGGGCACTCGCCTGGCGCCACCCTGAGCCCGCCTCACTGCGCTCCCTGGCCCGCACCACGCGTCTGTGGGAACGACGCCCGGCCGACGAGGACTTCGGCGAGGTGCGTCTCGCCGTCGGCGACCAGCAGCTCGCCCTCACCCTGACCCCCGTCTCCACCCGCCCCGTGGAAGACCTCGAACCGCTCTGCGCGCACGCTCTGCGCCGCTTCGTCCGCGCCTACTCGACCGTCCCCGGGCAACCTCTCGGCCTCTACCTGCGCTCCTCCGCCCGAGTGCTGCTGCGCCCCGAGGAGACACCCGGCGAGGAGTCCGCCCCGCGGGCCGCTTCGCCACACGGGGAAAGCGCTCGGGCCGAGGGAACCGACGAGGTACGCGCCCTGGTGCGCGCCGTGCTCGGCCAGCTCGCGGTGTTCCACGCGCCCGAGGAACTGTGGCTCGCCTTCTGCGTCAGTGACGAGCGGCGGCCCGACTGGGAGTGGGTCAAGTGGCTGCCGCACGCCCTGCACCCGCACGAGGAGGACGGCGCCGGCCAGGTCCGGCGGATCACCGCCGAACTCACCGAACTGGACGACCTGCTCGGAGCCGAGTTCGCCGAGCGTCCCGGCTTCGACCCGGAGGCCCGCCCCGGCCGTGACGAGCCCTACACGGTCGTCGTCCTGGACGGCGTCACCGTCCCCGAGGGCCACCGCTGGGAGGGGCACGGCTACCGCAACGCCCTGGCCCTCGACGTGTCCGGCGCGCTCCGCTGGCGACCCGGCCGCAACACTCTGCGGCTGACCGTCGGGCCCGAGCGGGTGAGCCTGGTCCGTACCGACCGCAGCCGCAAGGAACGCTCCGTGCCACTCGGCCGGCCGGACCGGCTCGGTCCGCTCGGCGCGGAGTCACTGGCCCGGCTGCTCAGCCCCCGCCGGATCAGCCTGGGCACCGACATCGCGCAACCGCTGGACACCGACGTCGAGCTGACCACCCTGCTCAACATCCCCGACCTCCACCGACACGACCCGCACACCCTCTTCGAACGGCACAGCGGCTCCGCACGGCTGCGGGTGCCCATCGCGGTCGGCGTGGACGGACGACCGGTGGAACTCGACATCAAGGAGTCCGCGCAAGGAGGCATGGGCCCGCACGGCATGCTGATCGGCGCCACCGGCTCCGGCAAGAGTGAACTCCTGCGCACGCTCGTCCTCGGTCTCGCCCTGACCAACTCCTCAGAGACCCTCAACTTCGTCCTGGTCGACTTCAAAGGCGGTGCAACCTTCCTCGGCCTGGAAGAACTCCCCCACACCTCCGCCGTCATCACCAACCTCGCCGACGAAGTCGCCCTCGTGGAACGCATGCAGGACGCCCTGCACGGCGAACTCATCCGCCGTCAGGAACTCCTGCGCGCCGCCGGCAACCACACCTCCGCCCTGGAGTACGAGCGGGCGCGCGCCGCCGGGGCGGACCTCGCCCCGCTGCCCAGTCTGTTCGTGGTGGTCGACGAGTTCAGTGAACTGCTCTCCGCACACAGGGAGTTCATGGACCTGTTCGTGATGATCGGCCGTCTGGGACGCTCCCTGGGAGTGCACCTGCTGCTCGCCTCGCAGCGTCTAGACGAAGGCCGGATGCACCAGTTGGAGAGTCACCTCTCGTACCGCATCGGGCTGCGCACCTTCTCCGCCATGGAGAGCCGCGGCGTGCTCGGCGTACCCGACGCCTACGAGCTGCCGGCCCAGCCGGGCAGCGGCTATCTGAAGTCCGGCGTGGAGTCCCTGACCCGGTTCCGCGCCGCCTACTCCTCCGGGACGTACCGGCGCCGCACCGCAGCGGTCGTGCAGGCCCGGGTGGCCAGCCAGGTGGTGCCGTGGACCAGCGGCTGGGTGGTGCCGCGTACGCCGCCGGCCGCGCCCGATCCGGAACCGGAGAACGAGGGGACCGGGGAGACGGGGGAGGAGGAGACCCTGCTCGACGTGGCCCTCGACCGGCTGCGCGGCTCCGGGCCCGCCGCCCACCAGGTGTGGCTGCCGCCGCTGGACGACCCGTTTTCGCTGGACGCCCTGTTGCCCGGTATCGCCCCCCACCCCGAGCGCGGTCTCACCTCCGCCACCTGGCCCGGCACCGGCGGGCTGCGGGTCCCGGTCGGCCTGGTGGACAAGCCCTTCGAACAGCGGCGCGACCTGCTGGTCGTGGACCTCTCCGGGGCGGGCGGCCACGTCGCCGTCGCAGGCGGCTCGCAGAGCGGCAAATCCACCCTGACCCGCACCCTGATCGCAGCCCTCGCCCTCACCCACACCCCCGTCGAAGTCCAGTTCTACTGCCTCGACTTCGGCGGCGGTGGCCTGTCCCAGCTCGCCGGACTGCCCCATGTCGGCGGCGTCGCGGCGCGGCTCAACCCGGAGCGTGTGCAGCGGACCGTAGCAGAGGTCATGACACTGCTCGCCCACCGCGAGCAGTTCTTCGTGGACCACACCATCGACTCCATGCAGTCCTACCGCCGTCGCCGCGCCGCGGGGGAGTTTCCCGACGAGCCCTTCGGCGACGTCTTCATGGTGGTCGACGGCTGGTCCACGGTCCGTCAGGACTACGACGACCTGATCCCGAACTTCAACGAACTCGCCACCCGCGGACTCAATTACGGCATCCATCTGCTGGTCGCCACCGCCCGCTGGGTGGAGCTGACGGCCCAGGTCCGTGACCAGTCCGCCACCCGGCTCGAACTGCGGATGGGTGATCCGATGGACTCCGAGGTCGACACCCGCAAGGCCCGCTCCGTGCCGCGCAGCGGCGGCCGTGGCATCACCGCCGACAGCAAGATGCACTATCTCGCCGGCCTGCCCCGGCTGGACGGCAGCGGCTCCCTCGACGACCTCGGCGACGGCGTCGCCCACCTGGTCGGTGAGATCTCCCGGCATTGGCCCGGACAAGCCGCCCCGCAGGTCCGGATGCTGCCGCACCGGCTCCCGCTCGCCCAGCTTCCCGCACCCGAGCCGACCGAGGGCGGCGGCATGCGCATGCCGCTCGGCATCGACCAGGACGCCTTGGAACCGGTCTGGCACGACTTCAGCCGCACCCCGCACCTGATCGTGGTGGGCGACACGGAGAGCGGTAAGACCAACCTGCTGCGCCGCGTCGCCGCGGGCATCACCGCACGCTACACGCCGGACGAGGCAAAGATCATCGTGGTGGACTACCGGCGCACCCTGGTCGACACCGTTCCCGAGGAGTACCGCATCGGGCATGTGATCTCCCTGGACAACCTCACGGAGACCATCGACGGTGCGTCCCACGCGATCAGGACCCGCGTGCCCGGCCCGGACATCGCTCCGGCCCGTATGCGCCAGTGCGACTGGTGGACCGGCCCACGACTGTTCGTCCTGGTCGACGACTACGACATGGTCTCCTCCAACTCCTTCCAGAGCCCCTTCGAGCCGCTCTTCGAGTTCCTCACGCTCGGCTTCGAGACGGGCCTGCACCTGGTCATCGCCCGCGGCGCCATGGGGGCCGGGCGCGGCCTGGGCGACGCCCTCATGCGCCGCCTCGACGAGGCCAACAACCCGGCCGTCCTCCTGTCCTGCCCGCCCACGGAAGGAAGTCTGTTCGGCAACATCAAACCCCTCAACCTGCCTCCCGGCAGGGCCCTGCACATCGCCCGCCGCCGGGCACGGCTGATGCAGACGGCACTCGTGGAGGAGCCCGGGGAGAGGTGAACGCCTGTCCCGTCGTGGCCGGGGATGACCGCTGGGGCGGGCTGCGGCAGACGGGGCGGACGACCCGGCTCCCCCTCGGGCGGCTGCGCCCGCCACGGCCATGGGGCCGGGAAGGGGCGCCTCGCGGCCAGTGTGGTGACGTTACGCGTCCCCGGGAAGCGGCCGGTGCCCTCCGGCCCGAGACGCCGCCCGGCTACGCAGGCCGTAACAGGGGCACCGGTACGGCCCGGGTCATGTCCGCGGCATCGCACCACCGGCCCTGTCCGGGGCGTCCGTTCCCGCCGCGCGCCGTCGCCGGGCGCGGGCACGGGGGACGGCGTACGCGGCCCACAGGAACCCGGCAACGGCGGCGGAGCCGGCCATGACGAGCACGGTGGCGCGGCCCACGACGCGGTCGGCCGCGGCGGTCTCGCGGACGGTCACGGGGCCTGCGGCGCGGCGCCCGCCACCGGCGGCCGACGCGCCGAGGACCGTGGTGACGGCGGCATAGGGATCCAGCTGGGGAATGTCGGCGGGGTATGCGGTGGCCCTCAGGCGGCGGGCGACCGCGTCGGCGGTCTCGCCGGGTCGCGCGGCACGGACCGCCGCGGCGGCGCCGGCGGCGTAAGCGGCGGCCACCGGCGCGCCGCCGCCGAGGTAGTGACCGTCGCCGCGCGGGCCGCCGGACACCACGCCGGCGCCCGGTGCGGCCAGGTCGATGCCCGAGGTGAGCAGGGAGCCTTCCGGCCGGGTGCCGTCGGGGAGCATGCCGGCGACGGAGAGGACCCCGGGTTCGCCGGCCGGCCAGTAGAGGCGCGAGGGCGTCTCGCCGGACCCGGCCACGGGCGGGTCCGGGGCGGCTGCCGCGACCACCACAGCGCCCGCGCGGCGCGCCTCGGCGACCGCGCGCGTCAGTTCCGCGTCACGGCTCGGCAGGGCCACCGTGACGGCGATCACCTCGGCTCCGGCCGCTGTCGCCTCGCGCAGCGCCTCCACGACCGGGCCGGGTGCGGGAGTACCGCGCCGGTCGGTGCCGCGCAAGGCGAGGATCCTCGCGTCCGGCGCGACCCCGGCCAGGTACGGGCTGTCCCCGCCGGTCCCGGCGATCAGCCCGGCCAGGAAGGTGCCGTGGCCGACGCAGTCGTCACCGGCGGCACCCCGTACGGTGACCCGGCCGCTGAGCCCGGCCGCCTCGGGGTCGACGCCGGTGCCGATCAGGGCGACGGTCACGCCCGCGCCCGTGCTGTGCCGGTGCAGCTGTTCGAGGTCGAGACGCTGACGTGACCAGTCCTCCTTCTCCGCCTTCTTGCCGGAGGCCGGGGTGCACGCATCCGCACGTGCCTTGAGCGTGGAGGGGATGGCGGGCAGTTCCTGGCCGCGGTTGCCGCCGGCCGCGGGTCCGCCCGGGAGGGGCGCCGCCCCGGCCCGCACGGCCGGGGACAGCGACAGGACGGCGACGAGGCCGGCGCCGGACAGCAGGCGTGCGTACCGCTTCACCGGCCCACGCTCTTCGGAGCGGCGGCTGTGACGTCCTCCGGGAGGAGGATCCGCAGGTCGTCGAGTGTGGGTACGGCCAGTGAGCTGAGCCGTCCCGCCTGCCGGGTGATCATCGACTCGACGACCTGGCGGGCCAGGCGGGCGTTGCCGAAGGAGCGGTCACGGGGCAGCGAGTCGAAGTACTCCCTGAGCAACGGGCCGGTGCCGGGTGCGCATTCGTAACCCATACCGGCGGCCTGGCCGCGCACGATGGTGACCAGTTCCTCGGAGGAGTAGTCGGCGAAGGCGATACGGCGCGGGAATCGGGACGCCAGGCCCGGGTTGGAGGCGAGGAAGCGTTCCATCTCGTCGGTGTAGCCGGCGACGATGACGACCACCTCGTCGCGGTGGTCCTCCATCAGCTTCAGCAGGGTGTCCACCGCCTCCTGACCGAAGTCCACGCCGCCACCGCGGGGGGTGAGGGTGTAGGCCTCGTCGATGAACAGCACGCCGCCGCGGGCGCGTTCGAACACCTCGCGGGTGAGTTGGGCGGTGTGGCCGACGTAGCGGCCGACCAGGTCGGCACGGGCCGCCTCGATGAGCTGTCCCCGCTCGAGAATGCCGAGCCGGGACAGAATCTCACCGTAGAGACGGGCGACGGTGGTCTTGCCGGTGCCGGGCGGACCGGTGAACACCAGGTGGTGGCTGAGCGAGGGCACCGGCAGCCCCGCGGCGGCGCGGTGGCGGGCGGTGGTGATGAGGTTGACCAGGTCGGCCACATCACGCTTCACCTCGGCCAGGCCGATCATGTCGCCGAGGCGGGTCAGCGGGTCGTCGTCCGCGGGGGCGGCCAGGGCGGCCTGCGCGGCGGCGGGGGAGACGTCCTCCGGCAGCAGCAGCCGCAGGTCGTGTTCTCCCACCTGCGCCTGGGTGGCGAGCCGGACCGCCTGCCGGTCCACCATCTCCTCGAACACCCCCCGCGCGGCACGGCCGTTGCCGAAGCCCGCGTCCCGCGGCATCGCCTCGAAGTGCGCGGCCAGTGCGTCCGCGGTGCCCTCACCCAGTTCGTACTGGTGCCGGACGCACATGTTCTCCATGATGGCGACCAGTTCGGGCACCGAGTAGTTCTCGAATTCGACGGTGCGCGAGAAGCGGGACGCCAGGCCCGGGTTGGAGGCGAGGAAGCGTTCCATCTCGTCGGTGTAGCCGGCGACGATGACGACCACCTCGTCGCGGTGGTCCTCCATCAGCTTCAGCAGGGTGTCCACCGACTCGCGGCCGAAGTCGGCGCCGCCGGTGCCGCTGTCCGCGGTGAGCGTGTAGGCCTCGTCGATGAACAGCACACCGCCGAGGGCCCGTTCGAAGGTCTCGGTGGTCTTGATCGCGGTGCCGCCGACGATCTGTGCGACCAGGTCGGCGCGGGAGACCTCCACCAGGTGCCCGCTGCGCAGCGAACCCAGTTCGGCCAGGATCGCCCCGTAGAGGCGAGCGACGGTGGTCTTGCCGGTGCCGGGCGGGCCGGTGAAGACCAGATGCCGGCTCATCGGCGGTGCGGACATGCCGAGCTGTTCGCGGCGCTGGGCGAGCTGGGTCAGATTCACCAGCGTGCGTACTTGCTGCTTGACGTTCTCGAGGCCGATCAGCGCGTCGAGGGTGCCGAGCGGGCCGTCCGCGCGGTCCGGGGCAGGCGCGTCCGCGGCTCCGGAGCCGGCCGGGTCGGTGTTCTCGGCACTGCCGGTACCCCAGGCGTCCCGCTTGCCGTTACCCGTGCTGTTCAGACCCTCTACGGCGAGCCGTTCGCCGGGGGTGGTCTGCACCAGACCACCGCCCTCGTTCTCCCGGGCGACGCAGTTCAAGAGCGAGACCGGTGCGGTGGACTCCACCCGGAAGCCGTCATGGGCGCCGCCGCTGACCTCACAGCCGCTGAGCGAGGCGAGCGCGCCCTCGCGCAGCAGGAAGCCGTGCCCCTGCGGGGCGTGCACCGTGGCGCGGTTGGCGGTCAGTTCGCCGCCCGCGGCGACCAGCACACCCTCCTCGCCGGACATCTCCACCCGGAAGTCGCGCACGGTGACATTGCCGCCATCCTCCACGGCCAGTCCGTTGCCGGCGGCCTCGCAGACCCCGCCGCCGGCCACATAGAGAGTGCTGTCGGCGGCCACCCGCACGCCCGCGCCCTTCGGCCGGATGATCTCGCAGTCCTCGGCGCGGCCACGGGCGCCTTCGGTGAGGGCGATGCCGTCGCCGGCGGGCTCCACCAGCCTGGCCCGGCGCAGCAGCGGGTTGGCACCGGCGCGCACGGCGACCGCCGGCGATCCGCCGATCACCTCGAGGCGGTCCAGTTCCGGAGCCGAGTTCTCTTCCAGGAGCAGTCCGGCCTGGTCGCAGTCGCGGATGGTCAGACCGGTCAACGTGGGGGAGGCGGCCCCGGAGACCCGCAGCGCCGCGCCCTGCGCGCCCTCCACCCAGCAGTCCTCGAACGTGCCGCGCCCCCGGTCGGTCACCAGTACGCCATGGCCGCGGGTGCGCGTGACGCGGCAGCGGCGCAGCACGGGGTCGGTGCCCCCGGCCAGGGTGAACCCGTTCGCAGAGGCTCCGGTGACGCGCACGTCCTCGAGCGTCGTACGGCCCGCGCTGCTCAGGTGCACGCCGGTGCTGGTGTCGTGCACCACGGTGCGGACCACCGAGAGGGCGCAGTTTTGCTCCAGGGCGATGGAGGGCTTGTCGGTGGAGGAGATGTCGCAGTCCTCCAGGGTGCCCCGGGCATCGCCGTTGGCGAGCAGGCCGTTGCCGCGGGCGTCGCGTACCGTGCAGCTGCGGATGCGCGCCTCACCCCGCTCGGCGAGGACCAGCCCGCTGCTGCCCAGATGCTCCAGCGTGCAGGACTCCACGGTGGTGGGCGTGGCCGAGGTGATGACGATGCCCGCGCCCTGCGGGTTGGTCACCCGGCAGTCCCGCAGCGCGAAGGAACCGGTTCCCCCGGCCAGCAGCGCGGTCCAGGCGGCGCCGATGAGCTCACAGCCGTCGAACGCGGCCTGCCCGAACCGTACGTCCACGGCGGGCTCTTCGGCGTCGGAGCCGCGCAGGGTCAGTTCGGCCAGCATCACCGCGTCGGCACGCAGCGTGAGCACACTGCCCGAGCGCGGTCGGATGTCCACCGTCCCCCGTCCCTCGGAGGCGGTGAGGGTGACCCGGGTGTGGATCACGAGGTTCTCGGCGTACGTCCCGGGCCGGACGCTGATGAGCGCGCCGGTACGGGCGGCCGCGAGCGCCTCACCGATCGTTCGGTAGCCGTCCCGGTCTCCCGGACCGACCGTCAGTACCTGGCGCGACACGCACCAACCTCCTCGTCACGGCGGAGTCTTCTGCGGGCGCCCCTGCTCGCCGGGGGCGTCTGTCGGAGAGCCGACGGTGTCATCATGCCTTGCGCCCGGCCCCCGCGGGGCCGGTGGTGAACCGTCGCCGTTCCACCGGGAGCGGGACTTTGGCGCGGGCGTGCGAGGGCGGATCAGGCAGGCTTCCCGGCGTCCTCGTCCGCCCGCAGGGTGCCCTCTCCGGAGCGGAGCTCCGGCGGAGGACCGGGAAGGCCGTCCACCGGCACCAGCAGCGGGGCCACGGCCCCGGCGTTCACCATCAACATGGTGCCCTCACCCAGCGAATGGACCAGCTCCCGTACCGGGACCCTGTCGTGCCACAGCGACGAGGACATGAACTCATGGGCCGGGGAGGTGAACAACAGCACCACCGGCGCCCCGTCCCGCCCCATGGCCGTGAGCGGTCCGCCGTCCGGTCCGCGCACGACCGTGACGTCCGCCTCCACGAGCGCCGCGAGTGCCTCGTCCACCGAGCCGTAGCCGGTGACGGCCCGCTGCGCCGCGGCGTCCACCGGGTCGGTGGGCTCCGGCCAGCCGAGCACACGGGCCGAGGGCCGGTAGGCCGGGTTGGCGCGGACGTTCCCCACACTGCCGCTTCCGTCCGACTGCCATTCGCCCACCAGAGCCCACTCCGGCGGCGTCCCTTCTCCGGTCCACTCCGGGTCCAGCACGCCGATCCAGTGTCCCGGCGCCGTGCGTGCGACGGCCCGTACGGCCTCGGGCACCTCGGGAGTGGCGACTGGTTCCTCCTGCCGCTCACCGGGACGTGTGTCCACCTGAACCCTCCGGTTGATGCGAAGTTCCCTGGAGCCGTCCGGCATGCGCGCACGCCGATGCGGGCCCGTCCGTTCAGTGCAGCGTGGTGAACCATTCGTGGTTGTTGCGGCTCTCCTGGGCGCAGGGCCAGATGAACAGATTGCGCACGCTGTTGTTGGCGTCGTAGGAGTCCAGGCACTGGTTGTTGCTGGCGTAGTTGCGGAGCCAGAACTTACCGTCGGGCTGCTTGTCGAACCACCACAACTGGTTGTCGGCGGTGGTGCCGTTGCACGGGTACTCCGTCACCTTGGTGCCGCTGCCGGCGCCCTGATAGCCGGGCAGGTCGAGGCACATGCTGTCCACGACGTTGCGTATCTGGAACAGCGGCGCACCTCCCGGCCCGGCGTCGGCGTACCGCTGCTCGACGTTCCACAGCTGGTTGTCGCTCGGGTGGCTGTTGCACGTCGACTGCACGATGCGCCCGTCGGGAGCGCCGCTGCCGGCACCGGGGATGTCCACGCATGTGCTGTTGGTGTTGTTCTTGAGCAGAACCTTGGTCAGGACGGCCGGTACGTTGCTCGGCGCCTTGCGTATCACGGCGTCCTTCTCCCGCACCGTGCTGGCGCTCCCCAGTGTGGGGGAGGCCGTGGACGGAGCCTTGGTGGTGGCCTCCTTTCCGGGCACGGGCGGCGCTGGGGCTTCCTTGTCGCCCTGTTCCTTCACGCCGTCCTTGTCCGGGGCGTTCTTCTTCGCTGCGTCCGTCTTTCCGGCGGTCGGTGTCGCGGCGACGAAGGCTCCGGGCGGCTCGTCGCCGCTGCCGAGAAGGGTGTCGGCCGAGCCGGTGGAAGCGACCTTGTCGCTGTCGTCCTCGCCGCTGGTGACCAGGACCAGCAGGGGTACGGCGATGAGAACGGCGCCCGCCATGGCGGCGGCGGCGAGCACGGGCTTCTTGGGACGGCCTGGGACGCCGGCGTCCGCGGAGTCGTCCGAGGAGGCCGGGGCGGTTGCCGTGGCGCCCCCCGCATGTCCGTCCGAGGACACCGCGAACAGGGCGCGCGCGCTCCAGCGGGCCCTGGGTGCGGAGGCGGCACGTGCGGAGGCTGCGGTCGTGCCGCCCGTCGTGCCACCTGCGGCAGTGGCCGGAGTTCCGGCTGCTTGGGAGGTCTGCGACGTTGCCGCGTTCGTACTCTCCGCCGGTGCGGCGGGGTCGGTTCCGGAGACGGTCGCCGTTCGGCCGGCCGTGCCCGTGTCCCCGGCGGTCGTGGCTGTCGAGCTCGTGCCGTCCGGGGCCGTGCCGTCGCCCGAGATGGTGATTGCCGTGTCCCGAGCGTTGCCGGTGGAGCGGGTCGCACCGGTTGAGGCGTTGGTGGCAACGCCGGACTCTTCGCCTTGGGTGGCGCTCTTGCTCACGGCCCGCTGCTGGTCAGGCATGTGGATCCTACCTTCGTGGTGTGGTCAGAAGCGGTCATTCCATGGGACCGGAAACCCGGGAGGGGTTCCGTGACCGGGGCCAGCGGGCCGGCCGCGTGGAGATGGCGGGCGAGCCGTGTCGGGTCGGTGCAGCCCCGGTCGAGGAGCTCACGCGCGATCGCGGCGTGCAGCAACTGCCGAGAGGGTACGGCCATTGTGTCGAGCAGTACATCGTGGACCAGCTCGGGCAGGCGGTAGTGGCCCGAGGCCGGGTCGTCGGGGTCCTCGTGCCACAGGAGCAGGTCGGCGGTGACCGCCTCGTCGACCAGCCGCAGCAGCTGCTCGTGCCTCATTCTGAGGATGGCGGCGACGAGGGCGATGTCGAGCCCTCCCCTGTCGGCGGCCGCATGGGACAGCATCGTCCTGACCGGTGCCGCCACTTCGTTCAGCTGGGCCCGGACGATGGCGCGGACCGTGACCGGCACACGAGCGTCGGGGCCACATCGCTGCTTCGTCGGCAGCTTGAGCAACTCGTGCAGCATGAACGGGTTTCCTCTGCTGCGCCGATGCAGCGCCACCGCATCGGCCGCGGGCGCCATCTCACCGCGTTCCGCGAGCAGCTCCCGCACATCTGCGACGGTCAAAGGCTCAAGCTGCAGCCACGCAGTGTCCAGCCGCGCCAGCTCGGCGAGCAGTCCGCTGACCGTGGGGGCCGCCGGGTCTCGCAGGGCGCATACGAAGAGGACCGGCGCGTTGCGCAGGAGCGCGGCGAGCCGGCCCAGCCGCTCGGGGAGGTCGGGGTCCGCGCGGTCGAGATCGTCGATGACACACATGGTGGGCGCCCGAGTCACCTCGTGGGCGAGGGCGGCGACCGGGTCCGCTTCCGTACCCTCCTGAAGGCCGTCCTGTGCGCGGTCGACCTCGCTGCGCCGCCGCGGTCCGTCCGTCGGCCGGGTGGTCCGGCGATGAAGGGCAGCCGTGCGGTCAGTGCCACAGCCCCGGCCTCCGCCCGCCCAGATGGCGGCGAACCCGGCCCTGGTGGCCTGCGCGGCGGCCTCGTCCAGCAGTCTGGTCTTGCCGGACCCCGGATCGCCGGAGACGACGGCCCACTGGACGTGCCCGGGCGTTGCCGCCTCCAGTAGGGCATGGAGCTGTGCCACTTCCTCGGCACGCCCGACGAGAGGCGTCGCGACGGGGGAGTCGGTTCTGGGCGGGGTGGTGAGCGTGGTGACGGAGCGGGACGGCCGGGGCGCTCCGAGGACCGCGGTGTCGTGACGCAGGACGGCGGTGTGCAGCTTGCGCAGGCCGGGGCTCGGATCGAGTCCCAGCTCCCGGGCCAGCATGCCGCGGAACCGCTCGTACTGGCGCAATGCCTCCACCGGCCGTCCCGCCCCGTATAGCGCTCGTATGAGCAGGGCCCAGGAGACTTCCCGCAAAGGGGCGGTGACGGTGAGGTGTTCGGCGACGTGGACGGCGTGCTCCACGTCGCCCTGCTGGAGGAGGATCGTGGTTTGAAGTTCCCTCGCGTCCTGGCGGGCTGCGTTGAGGCGTGAGGTCTCCCGCAAGGCGAAAGCGTGCTCCGCCGCCTCGCCGAATGCCTCGCCCCGCCATAGATCGAGGGCCGCGTCGATCTCCTGGCGGGCGCGTGCGAGGTTCTGCTGCCCGAGTGCTCCACGAGCCCTGTCCACGGACTGCTCGAACGCGACGGTGTCCCGCGTCTGGGGAGGAATACGCAAGGCGTAGCCAAGGGTTCCGCTGATCAGTACCGAGGCCCTGCCCTGTCGGTCCGGCTCCAGGGCCGCGCGCAGTCGGCTGATGTGGGCTCGGACAGAGGTCACGGCGGCTGCCGGCTGGTCCTCTGGCCAGAGGGTACGGCACAGCTCCGCCAGGGAGACCGGCCGGCCGTCCTCGACGAGGAGGCGGGTGAGCAGCACTCTGCGCTGCCGGGGGCCCAGGTCCAGTGCGCATCCGTCGCGCAGTACCTCTATGGGGCCCAGCACGCTGTACCACATGCCATGAGAGTGATGGGAGTTCACCGGGGCCATTCACCTCCAGCCGCAACCGCCCGGGAACGCGGATTCGTTCCCGTCCCCCGCGACGACGTGTTGGTCACACGGGTGGTATACGCGGCCCCTGGTGCCACTGTTGAAGGAACTGGTGCCAGTGTTGAGGGAAACGGGGAAGGCCCGCTGTCCACCGGAGTTCAGGCGTCGAAGGGCATGAGGTGACGAGGGCGGTGTCCCGCTCGCCGTACTCCACGGTCACCTCGACCGCCGCCGCGCCGCCGTCGGCGGGGGGTGACAGGTCGAGGCTGCCGCACGCGTCGGCGGCATGCGTGAACCCGGAGCAGTCCGATGTCAATCGCAGGTCGGGGTAGACGGAAGCCAGCCATGGGTCGAGCCTGGAGCGTGTGATCCGGAAGTCGACGTCGTACGCGGCATCCATCCGGCCCAAGGACATACATGTCGCGTCGTGGGCTCCGGCCGGCAGGCCGCTTCGGTCCGCGAAGCGCATGGCTTCCGCGCACGGGACCGACTGTGTGTCCATGCCGTCGCCCACCATGTCGGGAGTGATCTGCCAGCCCACCCACACCAGCGTCAGCGCCAGAACTCCCCACAACACCCTTTTGTTCATGTTCTCGCCTCGACCCAGGTTCAGTCTTCGGTCACGGACATATGACGTATCAGGGGAGGGCGGGGTTGCGCCGCGTAACGGACGTGGAGCCAACCTTTCCTGCCACAGGGGTCGTCGCTCGTGCCGGGAGCCCGCCGCAAGGTGCAGCCTCGTCTTCAACGTCCCGTCGCCGCGGCGCGTACATCCCAGCGACACCGGGCCGGACACAGGCAGGGCGCGGGCATGACGGAGGGGAGGCATCTCATGGGACGACGGGGTGAGCACTCCGCCGTGCCAACGCTGCGTACGCCGAGGCGCGCGACGCCCGGCACCGGCCGCCGCCGAACTGCCCCCTGAACCGCAGGACCACTGTGGACGCCGGACCGTCATGACACCGGACGTGCTCTCCCTCTCCAGAGCCGTCCGGGCCGTCGCGTTCGGGGCGGTGTGCGTGACGCTTGCCGCGACCGGACACATCCTGATGTCGGGAGAGGCCGTCCCCGGCCGTGCGATGGTCGCCGCCTTCGTGGGTACGGCCGTGGGGGCCTGGGCCCTCGCGGGCCGTGAGCGGGGACCGCTCGCCGTCACCGCGACAACCGTGACGGCACAGGCGGCACTGCACGTCGGCTTCTCACTCGCGCAGACCCTGACCCGTGCCGACGCCCGGGCGGGCACCTCCTTCGTCCGGCGGTGGGCCGAGCATCTGTTGTGCGTGGGCATGCCTCCACACACCCCGGAACGGACAGCCACCGGTATGCCGGGCCACGCCCACGCCACGGAGCACGACATGTCCGCCGCCGCCGGCACGGCCGCGCACGGCATGTCCGCCATGGCGCCCCTGGGCATGGTGGCCGCGCATGTGGCGGCTGCCATGCTGTGCGGGGTGTGGCTCGCCCACGGGGAACGGGCCGTCTTCCGCGTACTGCGCGCCCTCGCCGGATGGCTGGCGGCGCCGTTGCGGCGCGCGTCACTTCGCACCGCACCCTCGCGATGTGCACGTCCACGCGTACGTCCGCGACGCGACAACCCCGTACCGCGGCGGACGCTGCCCGCCGTCGGCGACCCCACGCGAGGTCCACCGGGCGCGCACCGCTGTCCTGTGGTGACAGCCGGTTCCCCGGACGCGCGCCGACGGTTCCCCACCGGCGCGGGCATCGGCGCCCCCTTCGGCGCGCCCGAGGTGCCCGCGTCCCGTCCCGCCCGCGCGCCGCCAGACTTCACCCGACCGACGTAAGGACCCGTGGCGATGACGCCCACCCACCAACCCTCCGACCACCGGCCCTCCCCTGCCCCGCGGTCTCCCGCCGGGCGCGCACCGGGACGGCACACTCCCGCCTCCGACGCGGCCACGACCCGGCTCGCCCTGGCGGCCCAGGGCGGCGACGCCGACAAAACCGACCTCTTCGTCCGCGCACTGCACCAGGACGTGTGGAGCTACGTGGCGCACCTCAGCGCCGACCCGCAGGCCGCCGACGACCTCACCCAGGACGTCTTCCTGCGGGCACTGGCCGGCCTTTCCCGGTTCGAGGGCCGCTCCTCCGCCCGTACCTGGCTGCTGTCCATCGCCCGGCGCACGGTGGTGGACAGTTTCCGGTACGCGGCCGCCCGGCCCCGGCGCGCCGACCAGCCCGACTGGCGCGGCGCCGCCGAGCAGGCCCAGCCGCGGCACCTGCCCGGCTTCGAGGAGGGCGTCGCCCTCACCGAGATGCTGACGACGCTCCAGGCGGAACGCCGCGAGGCCTTCATGGTCACCCAGCTCCTCGGGTTCCCCTACGCCGAGGCCGCCACCGTCCTCGGCTGCCCGGTCGGTACGGTGCGCTCCCGCGTGGCGCGTGCCCGCGCCGCACTGGCCGGCATGATCCGGGACGCCGACACGGAGGGGGATGCGGGCACCGTCCGGGCGGCCTGAGAACGCGCGCGGAAGCGGCGGACACGGCTGAGGGCTGTTCGCGGACCGGGTTCCCGGCCGGCTGTCTTTTCGCAGCGCGAAAAACGCGGCGAGGCCGGGAACCCGGAGCCCTCCTTCCACGACTACTTGTGCGAACCCCGGCGAACAGGGCTTTCCGGATGCAGGGAAAACAGCGGGTCGTGGAGGCAGGACATGTCCAGGATGTGGCGCCCGGTCGGCGGCGTCGTTCTCACCGCGGGACTGCTCACCACCGCGTGCGGCGGTGGAGGCGGCGCGGCTGACGCGTCGGCCGCGCGGGGCGGCTCCGGGGGTTCCCCGGTGTCGGTGGAGAACTGCGACGGTGAGAAGGTCACGTTCGAGGCGCCTCCCGGCAAGATCGTCACGAGCAACGCGGCGGGACTGGAGATCCTGCTGCGGCTCGGAGCGGGACCGAAGGTGACCGGCACCGGCTTCCCGCCCGCCAAGGGCGCGCTGCCCGCCGAACTCGCGGACCGGGCGGCCGAGGTGCCGGTCCTGGGACGGACGGTCATCCCCAAGGAGAAGCTGCTCGGTTCGGGCGCGGATGCCTACATCGAGACGTTCCGCCCGGCGCGCGGCGCTCATGTCGGGCCTCGGCCGGAAGAGTTCGAGGCCGCCGGTATCCGCGTGGTGCAGCTGCGCTCCACCGCGTGCGCCGCCGAACTGCCGGGGCCGCGGAAGGACCTGTCCGCGGTCACGGAGGACATCGAACGGCTGGGGACGCTCACCGGCACGTCCGAGCGGGCCCGTGAGATCGTCTCCGGCATGAAGGAGACCCTGGACACCGTGAGTGAACGGGTGGGCGCCGTGCCCGAGGGGCAGCGGCCCACCTACTTCGTCTTCGACTTCGACGCCGGCACCAAGGAGCTCACCGCGGTGTGCGGGAAGCAGGTGGCCAACGCGGTGATCACTCTCGCCGGGGCCCGCAACATCTTCCGAGACTGCGACGCCGACTACGAGAAGACGGGCTGGGAGGACGTCGTCGACAAGAATCCCGACTGGATCCAGCTCGCCGTACGCAACCGGGGGAGCGAGAAGGCGGACGACAAGGCGTTCGACGAGGCGGAGCGCTTCCTCAAGTCCTTCCCCGCCACGCGCGGGCTGACCGCCGTCAAGAACAACCGGTTCCTGCGGATCAGGTCGGAACGCACGACGACGCCGGGCGTCACCAACGCGGAGACGGTCGAGCAGATCGCCCGCACCCTGTATCCGGACAAGTTCGAGGACGTGCGGTAGATGTCGGCGGCATCCTCACCGACCCGCACGGCGCGCGCGGCCGGCCCGTCCCCGACGAAGGCCGGCGAACGGGGGCCCAGGACCGTCCCCGTGGTCTGGCTCCTCGCCTCACTCGCCGTGGCCCTGCTGCTGTCGCTCACCGCGGCCGTCTCCTGGGGCTCCTCCGGCGTGCCGTTCGGCGAGGTGTGGTCCACGGTGCTGCACCGCGTGACCGGCGGGCAGCCGCGGCCGGGAACCCAGGACCTCATCGTCTGGCAGCTGCGGGTGCCACGCGCCCTGCTCGCCGCTCTCGTCGGGGCCGGACTGGGGATTGTGGGTACCGCCGTGCAGGCGCTGGTGCGCAACCCGCTGGCGGATCCCTACCTGCTGGGCATCTCCAACGGCGCCTCGCTGGGGGCGGTCGCGGCCATCGTGCTCGGTACGACCACGGGCGGGCTGTTCGGAGTCGGTGTCTCCGGAGCCGCTTTCCTCGGGGCGCTGCTGTCCTTCGGCCTTGTCTGGGCGGTGGCCCGGCGAGGAGGCGGTTTCTCCCCTCTGAAGCTCGTCCTGGCGGGTGTGGCGATCGGCCAGTTCCTGTCCGGGTTCACCAGCTATCTGGTGCTGCGGGTGGGCGACGAGCAGCAGACCCAGGGCGTGCTGTTCTGGCTGATGGGCAGCCTCGGCGGAGCCCAGTGGAGCACCCTGGTCCTGCCTGCCGGGGCGGTGCTCCTCGGACTGGTCGCCCTGCAGGCGCGGGCCCGGGGGCTGAACGCCCTGCTCCTGGGCGACGAGACCGCGGCCGGGCTGGGCGTCGACGTGGTCGCGCTCCGCAGGGAACTGTTCGTCGTCACCAGTGTCCTCACGGGCGTCCTGGTCTCCGTCTCCGGCGCCATCGGCTTCGTGGGGCTGATGGTGCCGCACCTGTGCCGGCTCGTCATCGGCGGGGACCACCGCAGACTGCTGCCGGTCTCCGCGCTGACCGGCGCCGTCCTGCTGGTCGTGGTCGACATCGTCTGCCGCACGGCCCTGCCGTCGATGGAGCTGCCGGTGGGTGTGGTCACCGCCTTCGTCGGCGCTCCCGTCCTGCTGTTCCTGCTCGACCGCCGACTGGAGCGTGGCTGATGCGCATCGAGGTGGACGGCCTCCGGGTCGCCTACGACGGCCGTACCGTGGTGGCCGGGGTGAACCTGCTCGCCGCTCCCGGCGAGATCACCGGGCTGATCGGCCCGAACGGCAGCGGCAAGTCAAGCGTGCTGCGCACCGTTTACCGGCACCTGCGTCCCGCGGCGGGCCGGGTCCTGCTCGACGGTACCGACCTGGCGGCCCTCGCGCCGGCCCGGGCGGCACGCCATGTGGCGGCACTGCCACAGGAGCGGGGCGGCGACTTCGAACTCACGGTGCGCGAAGTGGTGGCGATGGGGCGTACCCCCTACAAGCGGGCCTTCGCCGGTGAGGACGAGAAGGACCGGCGGATCGTCGCCGACGCCCTGGAACGGGTCGGCATGACGCGGTACGGCGGGCGCAGGTTCTCGGCACTGTCGGGAGGCGAACGGCAGCGGGTCCTGCTGGCCCGCACGCTGGCCCAGGATCCGGACGTCCTCGTCCTGGACGAGCCCACCAACCATCTCGACGTCCGCCACCAGGTGGAACTGCTGGCCCTGCTGCGGGCCCAGCACCGTACGACCCTGGTGTCGCTGCACGACCTGAACGCGGCCGCGTCGGTGTGCGACCGCCTGCACGTGCTGCACGCCGGTGAGGTCGTCGCCTCCGGTACCCCGCTCGAGGTCCTCACCCCGCACCTCCTCGCCGAGGTGTTCGGCGTACGGGCCGCGGTCATCGAGCACCCGCTGACCGGTGACCCGTTGATCGCCTTCGACCACACTGCCACGGCGGCAGAAACGCCCTCGTAGGGGAAGCGCCGATACCTGGGGGCGCGGAAGCGGGACCGGTCTACCCGGAGGTGACCAGGACGGTGCCCCTGCGCTCGAACTCCAGGTAGCGTTCGATCCTCGCCGCCGCCTCGGAGCCGAACTCCCGCTCCATCAGGTGCAGGGCCCCGTCGATGCCCGCGCTGACACCGCCCGCGCAGACCAGGTTGCCGTCGTCGAGGACACGTGCGTCGCGCACGTCGGCTCCCTGGTCCCTCAGGTACTGCTTGGCGCCGGTGTGTGTGGTGCACGGCCGGTTCCTGATGACGCCTGCCTCGTGGAGCAGGACCACTCCGGTGCACAGTCCGTACAGGGTCAGCCGCTCGTCCGCCGCCGCCTCACGCAGCAGGCGGGGCAGGTGCCCGTCCTTGAGTTCCGCCCAGATGCCGGGACCGTTGCGGAGGCGGAAGCCGCCGCCGGGCACGACGAGAACATCCGCCTCCGCGGGATCGAAGGCGTCCGGCACGTCGATCCGTGTGCCGAAGCGGGCGGAGACCGTTCCGGGACGGCCGCCCGTGACGAGCCGGTACGCGACCGGGAAGCCCATCGCGGCCGTAGCACCGAGAACCTGGAGCGGCCCGAACACATCCAGTTCCTCCACCCCGTCGAAGACGACGACGTGGACACGTAGGGGGTGATGCTTCTGTTCCTGCGGCGAAGTGGCGGGCGCCGTGGCAGCCGCGGGTGCGGTAGTGGCACCGGTGGCGGCCAGGGCCGCGCCGGACAACAGGGCGTTCCTGCGGTTCACTTCGGGCATGCCGATGACTCTTTCCGTTGGTGGCTTCGTGTGCCGGGCGTCCAGGTAGTCGTGCCGTGAGGGTGGCTGGTTCCGCTCCTGTGACATCGGTGAGGTGGCACAGGCTGTACTCCGAACCGTCGTGCCTGCCCCATCGTGCGGTCCCGCGCCTGTTCCTACGGTGGTGGACGCACCGGATCGGCCGGTGCACCCCGACGACAGGGAACCAGATGACCATGGCGCATCCGAGCGCGTCCCGAACCCGAAGCCCGGTCAACTACCGCACGGCGACCACCACCTTGGTCACCGCTTTCGCGAGTCTCGGCCTGGTCGTTCCGGCGGTCGGCGCTCCGAAGCCGGACGTGGACTCACTGCGGCAACGGGCGGTCGCGATCCAGGCGACGGGCACCGTGGGGGTGCTTGCCCAGTCGTCCGGCCCTCAGAGCTCCCGGTACGCCACCGTCGGAGTAGCGGACACCGCCACGAAGCGTCCTGTACGGCCCGGCGACAGGTTCCGGATCGCCAGTGTCACCAAGACGTTCGTGTCCACGGTGGTGCTGCAACTGGCGGGTGAAGGGCGGCTCTCGCTGGACGACACGGTCGAGGACTGGCTGCCGGGAGTGATCTCCGGCAACGGCAACGACGGCGGACGGATCACCGTCCGGCACCTGCTGAATCACACCAGCGGTCTGTACAGCTACACCCGCGACATCCCCGTTCTCAACACCAGGGCCGGTTATCTGGCCCAGCGGTACACGACCTGGACGGACTCGCAGCTCGTCGGCATGGCGATGCGTCACGCACCCGACTTCGCGCCCGGGACGGGGTGGGCCTACTCGAACACGAACTACATCGTCGCCGGCATGATCATCGAGAAGGCCACCGGCAACACCTGGGAGCGTGAGGTGACGCGCCGCATCGTCCGGCCGCTGCACCTGCGCCACACGTCCGCTCCCGCCACCCGCCCCGACATCCCGGGCAACCACCTGAAAGGCTACTCGGCCTTCGACGACGGCAAGCCGGCGATCGATGTCACGGAGTTCAACCCGAGCGCGGCCGGCGCGGCCGGCGGCATGATCAGCACCTCGGCCGATCTGACCCGCTTCTACTCGGCACTCATGAAGGGCCGGCTGCTGAAGCCCGCCCAGATGGCGGAGATGAGGACAACCGTACGTGCCGCCCAGCTGGACGCCGTCTGGCCAGGCGTCCGCTACGGCCTGGGACTGATGCAGGTGCCGCTCAGCTGCGGCGGGAGCTACTACAGCCATGCCGGGGACATCGCCGGCTACATGACCCGCACCGGCGTCAGCGGGGACGGCCGTCACGTGGTGGTCGTGGAAGCCACGGGCGACGGCTCCGCTCCCGACCTCGACACCATGCACGTCACCAACACCCTGATCGACGAACAGCTGTGCGCCGCCGACCGCGAGCGGTGACGCGACGTCCCGTCCGGATGACGGGGCCCCGGATGTTCCGCGCGCGGCGGCGCGGAGAAGGCCGTCGCACTTCTGCGGCTACAGGACGCAGTGAACGGTGCACGTGTCCGGTCGTCGACGAGCGGCGCGGCGGCCCCGAGGACCTCGCCCGCGTCGCCGTCGGTGACCGGGATCAGCCGTCGTCAGCGAGTTCTCACCGTGAGGCGATCAGTCGGCATCGGGATCAACGGACTCTTCGTGGAGACGGGTCGCGAGGCGTCGGCCCACGCCACGGCCCAGGCACGCAGGGCGGTGATACCGGCATCGTCGAGGCCGTAGACGGCGAAGGCCTCGTCGCATCGGTCCCCTCGGCGCCCACGAGGTTGGACCGAAGGTCCTCGCGTTCGAAGCGGCCCCGGGCGTGGCGACGGCCGAACTCCTCGAGTTCGGCGTCGGTCCAGCGGCGGAAGGCCGTGAACACACCGATCAGGTCGCGGGGAGCGCCGCGGTCCGCGAGGGCGCGGACCTTTGTCCCCACCACGTCCTCCTCCGCACGGACGGGACCGTCAGGGTCTCCACGACCGGACCCCAGAAGACCTCCTTGAGGACGTCGACCTCGCACGTCTGCCCGGTGGCCGGACCGGACACGGTGAACCGGGCGGACAGCGGAGCGGTCTCCAGCGCCTGAACCTGCCGGCCCCGTGCCTTCAGACCACCACGGAGTGCGTCCGCGATGTCGGCCGTCGGAGCCTGGTTCTCCGTGGCGACATCGAGGTCCTGGCTGAGACGGTTCGCCAGACGGTGTGCCCGGACGGCGTACCCGCCCGTGAGGACCAGGGGATAGGGAGCGCCGATCGCGATCACGTCCGCCAGGAGCCGCCTGTGCAGCTCCGGCATGTCCTCACGCGGCTGACGGACGCGGGAGGAGAGCGGGGGAAAGGCGTCCTCCCATACCCCGCGCACGGTGCGCCCTACGAGAGTGCGCAGCACCGGCCACATCTCCAGGAGAAACGCCTGGTTGAGGAAGCGCGACAGATCCTCACGCAGGCCCTCGTGCAGCACGGTTCGGTACAGGCCCATGCGCTGTCGGGACTTCTCCAGATCGTAGGAGCCCAGCCCGGACCAGGCGATGTGGAGGGGCAGCTCGACAACACCGTGGACGGGGCCGCGCAACTGGTCCAGCGACTCCGGCAGACGGCGCCGGAATTTCTCCCGGTACAGCGCGAGGTCTTCCGCCTCCGCGACCGACAGATGCGCCGGTGCGGGCGGTGCGGTTGGGGGGTGCTGCCGGCTGGAGACCATGGCCCCATTAGGGCGGCGGCCAGAAGGGCGAGCGGGGCGGACCGCGTGTGCCCCGCGGACGATCAGCCGGGGCTGGACCAGCCCTGGCGCCAGTAGCCCGCGAATCCAATGTCCGCTTTATCCGCATTGAGTTCGGCGGCAAGGTGACGGCGCAGTGTCGTGGGCAGCCGCTGCTCGCCTGCCGCCCAGGTGTAGAAGCGGCCCGGGGGCAGCTCCGCCCTGCGCACCGCGTCCAGAGCCAGGGCGCCGGGCCGGACCTCCGGGTCGTCGCGGCTGATCCAGTGGACCCTGACCCCCTCCCGAGCGGTGATCTCCGACGACCGGATGTCCGCGGCGGTGGGAACCTCCAGGAAGACCTCCGCGGTCAGGGTGGACGGCGCGTGGTCGAGGATCGCCAGTACGGCCGGCACCGCGCTCTCGTCCGCGACCAGGAGTTGCCAGTCGGTCTCGGCCGGCGGGAGGTAGGCGTACCCCATGTCGAAGACGCCGGCCGGATCCCCGGGCCGCACTCCGCGCGCCCAGGTGGACATGGGGGAGTCGTCGTGCAGGGCGAACTCGATGTCGAGCTCGTCGTCGGCGGGGCGGGAGCGGCGGATCGTGAGATTGCGGACCCAGGGCCTGGCGGACTTGGGCGTCATCATCATCTGGGCCATCCACGCCTCGCTGGAGAGGGTCGGCATGCGCAGGGCGTTCTGCCCCTTACGGGGGAAGAACAGCCGGACCGACTGGTCGTGGCCGACGAGGACGAGGTCCTTCAGGGCCGGACCGCCCAGCGTCACCCGTGCGAAGTTCGGTGTGAGCAAGGTGCTGCCACGCACCTCGAGTGTGATCATCGTGCGGGACGATGGACGACGGACCCGGGGAATCATCGTACGTCCCTGACTGTATTGCTGTTTGCCCAGCTCATGGCATTATTGTGAGTCAGGGCTCACTTTTTGGCCACTCGCTTTTCGAGCATCCGGGGAGCACCGCGTTGGCATCGGGAAACCGCCGTCTCGAACCACGTCGAAGGCCTCGGCAGGCCCGGGCAGAGCTCACCCGGGGCCGCATCCTCGACGCCGCTGCTCACGTTTTCGCCGAGCACGGTTATGCGGCCGGCACCACCAACCGGATCGCCGAAGCCGCCCGCATCTCCATCGGCTCGCTGTACCAGTACTTTCCGAACAAGGATGCGATCCTCGCCGAGTTGCTGGTCCGGCACATCGACGACGGAGCCAGGGCGAGCGCGGAGCAGAGCGAGCGGGCACTGGCCGCCGGGAGCCTCGAAGCCGCCGTGCGGCTGGTCGTGCGGGAGGCCATCGAGACACACAGGGCCGACCCCCAGCTGCTGCGCATCATGATCGAGGAGGCGCCACGCTCTTCGGACCTCGTCGAGAAGGTGAGCAGGCACGAGGAGAGCCGGATCGCACAGTTCGGCGAGCTGCTCGCACGGCACCCCGAGGTGCGCGTCGACGACATCGACACGGCCGCCGTACTGCTCGCGTCCACCGTGGAACTCGTCACCCACAAGCTGATGGCGGCACCCGCACGCGTCGACATCGAACGCTTCGAACGTGCACTCGTCGGCATGCTGGTCCGCTACCTTGCCGGTGACCTGCCCTACGGGCGTACGGAGTCCTCCGGGACCCCGGACGACCGGTCGGAGCCGGAGTGAGCGGAGTGATCCTCCAACTCCGCTCGCCACAGGCGGTGTTCCCGGTCCGCCCACGCCCGTGACACGGTGCCGCCCCACATGCCCCTGCGGGCCTCCGGGTCACCGACCGCCTTCCCGATGTGGGCGGCCACGACCACGGCGACCGCCAGGGCGAGCCAGTCGTGGACGAACGTCGCCCCCGTCCGCAGGCTCAGGGCGAAAAGCTGCGGGAACCAGAGCATGAGCCCGGTCCCCAGCATCACGAGGCCGGCGCCCGCCGTCCACGCCGCGTAGGCCTTCTGGCCGCCGTTGAACTTGCCCGAGGGTATGTCCGAGGTGCGGCGCCGCCGCACGGCGGCCCACAGCCAGCGGCGGTCGTGGTCCTCGAACCGGTTGAGCCGGGTGAGGTCCGAGCGCAGCGCCCGGGACGCCAGCCCCAGCAGCACGGGCAGGAACATCGCGACACCGGACCATTCGTGCACGATGGTCACCAGCCTGCGGCGGCCGACGAGTTCGGCCAGGGGACCCACGTACAGGCATGCGGCGGTGATGACGCACACCCCGGCCAGCGCCGCGGTGGCGTGATGGACCCAGCGCACCGCGGCCGTGAACCTGAGAAGCCGGTGGCCGGTACCGGAAGGGTTCTCGCGGGCTGCCGCGCGGTCAGACCGTGGGGGCATCGCTGCGTCCGTTCGAGCGGCCCACCCACGCGTCCACGTCGTAGCCGAGCTCTTCCCAGTAGCCGGGCTTCACGTCCTCGGTGACGGTGATGCCCGACAGCCACTTCGCGGACTTGTAGAAGTACATCGGCGCCACGTAGAGCCGCACGGGGCCGCCGTGCGCGTGGGTGATCGGTTTGTCCTCCATGCTGGTGGCGACCATCACGTCCGAGCGGCGCGCCTGCTCCATCGTCAGGCTCTCGGTGTACACCCCGTCGAAGCAGGTGAACCGGATGGCCTTGCCCTCGGGTGCCACGCCCGCCGCGTCGAGGAGGGTGGACAGGCGCACACCCGCGAAGGGCGTCTGCGGGACCCGCCAGCCGGTCACGCACTGAACGTCCTTGACGATCCTGTGCTGCGGAAGACCCGCGAGGTCGGACAGCTTGTACGTCATCGGCTTGTCCACGAGCCCGTCGACGGTGAGGCGGTAGTTCGTCTCGTCGCGTTCGGGTACGGAGCTGGTGACGGAGTAGTAGCGGAAACGGTTGCCCGGCAGCAGGTTTGACAGGCCGGTCGGGTCCTTCTCGGCAACGGTGTCGATGCTGTCGGAGACCAGACGCTGCAGCGGGCCGCCGGCGACGACGCCCACGGCGCCGAGCCCGACCATGCCCAGCAGTACACGCCGCCCCACCGGGGTGCCACGGCGGCCGCCGGGGTCCGGGGGCGGCGCCGCGGAGTGAGAGGTGCTCATACCCTGACTACGCGCCACCACCGGGCTGTGTTGAAAGCCCGCCGCGTCCGGTGGTACCGAGCCGTGGGCAAGGGCCAGACGGCACGCTCGGTGTGCCCCTGCTGCCGTTGCCCGTTCGGTGGACCTTCCCGTGCCGCGGCACCTTCCGCCGCACGTGCGTGCCTGCCGCGGCAGTGACCAGCCTGCCGTCAAGGACCGGCACCACCGAACGGTGCGAGGAGCACCGGGCGCTCTTGGAGAACAGCAGACGCCATGGCAGGCGGGGTCGTGCGGCCGAATGCGCCCCACCATGTGTCCGAAGCCGCTCGGCTGCGTGTCAGCGGCGTATCGGTCCTGCTCATCGCACCGTCATGACCGGGCCTGGCATGGTCCGGTGCACGGTGCGACGGTAGGCAGGGGCATGATGAAGGCCCGACCGGTAATGCCTGCGATGGATGCCCATGTCTGATTCTGCTCCTGCCAAGATCCTTCTCGTCGAGGACGACGAGGTGATCCGGAAGTCCGTGGCAATGGCCCTGGAGCGGTACGGGTATCACGTGACCGTGGCCGCCGACGGGCTGACGGGACTGGAACTCTTCCGGGAAGGTCCGTGCGACCTGCTGTTGCTCGACGTGATGCTGCCCGGGCTGGACGGCATCGGTCTGTGCCGCCGCATCAGGGAGAGCAGCACGGCTCCCATCCTGATGATGTCCGCGCGCGGCGACTCACTCGACGTTGTGTCCGGACTGGAAGCCGGCGCCGACGACTACGTCGTCAAGCCCGTGGACACCGCTGTCCTGGTGGCCCGCATCCGTTCGCTGCTGCGCCGGTCCATGCTCGTACCGACGGAGCAGAGCGAACAGGCCGGCAAGCTGGTCTTCGGCGACCTGACCATCGATCCGGCCGCGCTGGAGGTCTACCGGGACGACGAGAGACTCGCGCTCGCCCCGACCGAGCTGCGTCTGCTGCTGGAGTTCGCGGCGCACCCCGGCATCGTGCTCAGCCGCCAGACCCTGCTGCGCGACGTGTGGGATTACGGCTGGGACGGGGACTCGCGGGTTGTCGACCTGTGCGTGCAGCGACTGCGCAAGAAGATCGGAGCCGACCGCATCGAGACCGTCCGCGGCTTCGGCTACAAACTGCGGCGCTGAGCCGGAGAACCCGCGATGTCGAGCGTGCGTGCCCTGCTGAACCTGCGCTCCCTGCACTGGAAGATCACCATCTTGGTGACCATGGCCTGCACCGCGATGGCGCTCACCGTCGGCGTGCTGGTGCACGCCTCAACCTTGAGAAGATCGATGCACGAGGGCGCGGGCAAGGCCGTCGTGGCGCTGGACCGGGAGCTGGAGGAGGCTCGGGACTCGGGTCAGGCTGCGCCGCTCGCCACGCCCGGTGAACTCCCGGCAGCCCTGAGGCAGCAGGTCGAGCGTCACGGCCAGGGAACCCTTTACGAGAACGATCCGCCCGCACCCGTGTTCTGGGCGGCGCGGAAGGAAGGCGGGCAGCTGTACGCGACCCGCGTCGACATGACAGCGGACCTGCTCACCAGGCGTGCCCTCGACCGGCACCTGTGGAAGTCCTCCCTGGCCACCCTGGCCGTCGTGGTCCCGCTGACGGCTCTGGCGACGGAAGTGTCTGTCAGGCGACTGCGCCGGGTGGCCCGTACGGCACGCCGCATCACCGAAGGCGATGTGAACGCGCGGACCGGAATGGGACGCCGCGGTGGTGACGAGATCACTGACATCTCGGCCACGGTCGATTCCATGGCCGACAGCCTGCAGGAGAGGATCACAGCAGAGCAGCGCTTCACCGCTGACGTCGCGCACGAACTGCGCACTCCGCTGATGGGGCTGGTCACCTCGGCCGGCCTGCTTCCCGAGGGGGAGGCCACGGAAATGGTACGGGACCGGGTCCGCGTGCTGCGGGACCTGGTCGAGGACCTCATGGAGATCTCCCGTCTCGATGCGGGCGCCGAGCAGTTCCAGCCGAGGGAAGTCGTCCTGGCCGAGCTGGTCGAGGAATCGGTGGCGAGGACCGGCCTGACGGTGGACATGACGGTGGTTGACGACGTCGTGGCGGAAACGGACCCGCGCCGTTTGGACCGCATCGTCGCCAATCTCGTCGTCAACGCGCACCGTCATGGCGCCGCACCCGTGGAGATCACCGTCACCGGCCGGACGATCAGGGTGCGTGATCACGGGGCCGGCTTCCCTCCCGATCTGCTCGCGCGCGGCCCGGAGCGATTCCGCACCGGCGCGGCGGAGCGGGGCCGCGGACACGGGCTGGGCCTGACGATCGCCCTGGGCCAGGCCAAGGTGATCAAAGCGGCCCTGGACTTCACCAACCACCCCGAGGACGGGGGAGCGGTGGCCGTCGTGCGCCTGCCCGGCGACAGCCTGTCAGGCGCGTGACCGGACACACGGTTCCCCCCGCGCGCACGGCCGGAGCCGCCGTGGAGTGGCCCGCCCGCGCTGTGATGCACGACCGATGCGTTCCTGCGACCTCACGGCGCTCCCGCGTCCGTCGTCCCGACGAACCGCCCGAGCAGCCTTGCTGTCGTACCGGTCATGCGTGCGACTACGGAGGTTGTTCTCGATGTTCCCGTGCCTCGTCTACCGTTGTCGCACGACGACCGGCGTGCTCGCGCTCTTCTCCGCGGTGACACTGGGCACCACTGTCGTTCTGACGTCCGGCGACTCCGGGTCCGCCCCCCCCATCACGACCGTCAGGGTGCCGTGGACATCCACGGGGACGGCAGCCTGGCGGAAGTTGTCGAGGAGGCCGCGGTCCCGTGGCCGCAGGACGGCCAGACCGCTGTCAGGATCGAGGGAGAGGGCTCGCTGGGTGTGCGAGGCGAACAGCAACCGGTTCCGATCGCGAGTCTGGCCAAAGTGATGACCGCGTACGTCATCCTCACCGAACACCCGCTCCGTCCGAATGAGCAGGGCCCGCTCATCGAGGTGGATCAACAGGCCGCGCACGAGGTGGGCGTTGGCGGTGAGTCGACGGTTCCGGTCCGGCCCGGCGACGCGTTCTCCCAGCGGCGCATGCTGGAGTTGCTGTTGATTCCCTCCGGCAACAACATCGCCCGCCTGCTGGCCCGCTGGGACTCCGGCACACAGGAAGCCTTCGTCAAGAAGATGCAGAGTGCCGCCCGGAAACTGGGCATGGACCACTCGACGTATACCGGGGCCAGCGGAATCGAGGAGACGACACGGAGCACGGCGGCCGACCAACTGAACCTGGCACAACAGGTGATGAAGAACCCTGTCTTCCGTCACATCGCGGCAAGCAGGAATGTCACCGTCCCCGGCGTGGGCCCCGTGCAGAACACCAACTCCCTGCTGGGCACGTCGGGGATCATCGGCCTCAAAACCGGCTCCAGCACCCCGGCGGGCGGCAACCTCCTGTGGGCCTCGGAGGTGCGCATCGGCGACAAGGACCGTCTCATGCTGGGAGCCGTGCTGCACCAGGGGGCGAACACCACCGCCGGAGAGGGCCTGCGGACCGCTCTCGACAACAGCCGGGCACTGATCGACGCACTGCGCGGCCGACTGGGCTCCTCGCGGTCGGAGGGCTGAGCGACGATGACGACGCCCTCCACAGGCAACAGCGTGGACGCCCGCGAGGTCCGGGGACGGGAACAGACGAACCGCACGGCATCGGCGACGCGCACGGCGCGAGCCGCCCGGGCGCCGTCACAGCCCCCGTCCCGGCCACTCAGGCTGCGCCTGTCGCTCCGGTCGGCGCGCAAGGGAACACTGACGGCCTGCCTCGCCGTCCTTCTCGCGCTGGTCGTTTCGGTCCCCGGCCGGATCCCCAACAGCCCGGGACATCTGGGCAGCCTGGTCGAGACCGTGTTGCCCTGGACGGTCCTCGCGATCCCGGCACTGATCGTCCCGGCACTGGTCCGCAGATCTCCGCTGGCAGCACTGTCACTGGTACTGCCGGTCACCGTGTGGGGCACCCTCTTCGGCAGCACGCTCGCCGACAAGTCCTCGCCCGGGGGAGACCTCACCATAGCGAGTCACAACGTCAACCAGGAGAATCCCGACCCGGAGGGCACGGTAGGGCAGTTGCTCGCCTCGAAGGCAGACGTTCTGGCACTGGAGGAACTGACTCCTCGCACGGCGTCCGCCTACGAGCGCGCGCTGGCGTCCGCCTACCCGTACCACTATTTCAAGGAGACGGTGGGCCTCTGGAGTATCTACCCGCTGAGCGACGTGCAGGCCCTGCCCATCGTGCCGTGGACACGCGCGATGCGCGCCACAGTGGAAACCCCTGAGGGCTCTCTGGCTGCCTACGTCGTGCACCTCCCGTCAGTTCGCGTCAACTCCGCCGGGTTCACCACGCGCGCCCGTAACGAGGCACTCGGTCGGCTGACGGCCGAGCTTCACCGCGAAAGCGCCCAGAACGTGGTCGTACTGGGTGATTTCAACGGGTCGGCCGACGATCGCGCGATGCGCCCGCTCACCCGGCACTTCGCCTCGGTCCAGACGACGGCCGGTGACGGATTCGGTTTTACCTGGCCGTCGCGATTTCCGGTGGTGCGCATCGACCAGATCTTTGTGAAGGGTGCGAAGGCCACCTCGGCATGGACCCTGCCCGCGACGGCGAGCGACCATCTCCCCGTGGCGGCCCGCCTCGATCTCCTGCCGCGGACGCCCTTGGGCAGTCGCCACCCGTGAGCACACGGGAGGCTGCTCGGTTCCACCGCCGGCCGGCGCGCTGACCGGACCCGTGAACGAGCCGATCCCGTTGTGGCACGGAAGACACCGGGCAACGCTTGCAAGCGGGTCGTGGCGGTCAGGGCTTGGACATATGCACGCGCAGGTGGCGGCGCCGACTCGGATGAGGCGGGTGACGGCGTTCGGCAGCCGATGGCGGAGCTTCTTCAGCTCGGCGGCGCCGCGCTTCGGCCAGGTCACCGTCCAGTGGCAGGACGCGGGCCCGGGCCGTCCCATGATCGCCCGGACAGCGCCTATTCGGCGTGGGCGACGGCTGTGACCGGGGAGGTGCGCGATGCCCGGCGTGCCGGCAGCATCCCCGCTCCGGCGGTCAGCACGACGAGGCCGGCGAGGACCGCCGCGAGCTGCCCGACGGGCACACTGAACGGGGCGCTCACCTCGGCGACACGCACCACCAGCCAGGCGTACGGCAGTCCGAGGGTCAGACCGAGGATTCCACCCAGCACTCCGTGGAGCGCGCACTCCAGGGTGACCGTGCGGTGCACAGCTGCCGCGCCGAGTCCGAGGGCCCGCAACAGGCCGAACTCACGCTTGCGTTCGACGACGGTGAGGCTCGCCGTCGTCGCGACACCGACGACCGCGACGACGACGGTTAGCCCCAGCAGCATGATCACTGTCGTGGCCACCGTCCGCAGGTCCTCCGCCCCGTCCTCCGGCCCGCCCAGCCCCTCGGCGATGATCCGGCCGCCGCCCTCGGGGCTGTCCACCACCTCGGTGAGGGCCCGCTCCGCGCGCGCCCGCCCCTGGGCGCCGCCCTCCGCGGCGTTGGCGATGACATCGGTCGGGGCAGCATCCACTCCCATACGGGTGAGGTCCCCGGCGGTCATGAGAACCTGCGCGCCGTAGGGCCCGGCTCCCGGCAGCGTCGCCGCGACGGTGAAGTCGACCGCGTGTCCCTCGATCGTGAGGGTCACCCGGTCGCCCGCCCGCACACCGAGATCGTGGGCGTAGCCGGCGTCGACGACGATCCGGGAAGGCCCCAGCCGGTCGAGGGATCCCGTACGGGCGGTCAGTGCTCCACCGGAGCGTACGGCGTCGGGGGCGAGGTCGGCGACCGAGACGGTGGAACGGCCCTCGGAGGACTCCGCCGTCCGGAAGGCGGTCACACCGGTCAGCTCGGGGCGCGACTTGAGCGCGGTGACCAGCGTCGGGGACAGCGATTCGCCTTCTCTGTCGGTCAGCGAGAAGTCCGCCGCCGCCGAGACCGCCCGCTGGTAGCGGTCGTAGGCGTCCAACGAGGCGAGGCAGGTCAAGGTGGTGCCGATCAGACAGACGCCCAGGGCCACGACGACCGAGACAGCGGCCGCTCTGGCCGGCGCGCCCCCGACTCCCGCGACCGCGAGACGGCCGACCGCGCCGAGACGGCGTAACGGCAAGGCCACCGCCGACAGAACGGGACGGACCAGGTACGGACCGAGGGCGATCAGGGCCAGAAAGGCCAGCCCGCCCGAGAGCGCCACCACGGTCAAGGCGGCGAACCGGTCGTAGTCGCTGTCCCCCGGCTCCGGCAGACCGGTGTACTGGCGCCGGGCCAGGGCCACGGCCCCGGCGGCGCACAGCAGCCCCGTCAGGAACCGCCCGGTCCTGACGGCCGGCCGGTCGTCACCGGACGAGGCGATCCGCAGGGCGTGCAGGGGAGAGACCCGCGAGGCGGTCAGGGACGGGGCCAGCACGGCCAGTACCGCCAGCAGACCGGTGCCGACAACGGTCAGGGCGGCTGGTTGCCAGGGGAAGGAGGCGGAGGCGGACAGATGGTGCCCGAACCATTCGGCCACCGCGGGAACGAGCCGACCGCAGCCCCAGGCCGTCAGCACCCCGGCCGTGCCGGCGAGCAGCCCGACCGCCGCTCCCTCGGCGACGAGCGCGGCGGCCAGCCGTCGCGAGGTCGCCCCGATGGCGCGCAGCAGCGCCAGCTGGCGTACACGTCGTGCGAAGACGATGCGGAAGGTGGAGGTGGCGACGAGAACGGCCGCGCCGATGGCGACGGGGAGGAAGACCGAGACCAGGTCCAGCAGATCACGGGCTTCCGCCACCGCCTCACGGGCCTCCTGGTCACGCACCCTGCAGTGAGAACGCCATCAGCCAGACCGCGATCGTC
>NZ_JFCB01000038.1 GCF_000725125.1 Streptomyces toyocaensis | reverse complement strand
CCCCGCCGCCGCGCACGGTGCGGATCTCGACGCGGGGGGACGAGGTGCCCCGGATGCCTCAGGGGCGGCGCGTGTCGGGGCCGAGGCCCGTCGACGACGAGACGCACGCCGGACGCGGGCACCTCGACGCGGGGTTCGGCACCGGACCCGCGGGCCCCGTCCGCCCGGGGCACCGGGCGTCCGGCACGGGCCACGGCGACTCCCGGCACGAGGCACCCACCGCCGCGGGCGGCTCTCCCGGCCCCGCGCACCCGCCCTCCGGCCCCACCGGCAGCACCACCGGCGACGCACGCCACGGGCAGGACGGCCGGGTGCCGGGCACCGGCCCCGCCGACCCGGCCGGACGGGCACCCGAGGGCCCCACCACCCGTACGACCGGCCACGGCGGAACGCCGGGCCCCCGCCCCGCCCCGGACGGAGCGGCCACCGGCGCCCCCGGCTCCCGCAAGGGCACCCCCCTCCGCGGCACGGACCTCCCCGAACCCTCCGGCGGGCGGAAGCGGGGCGGGATCGGGGCCTGGGCGCGACGGCTGACCGGGGGACGGCAGGAGCGCGAGGCGGGCGGCACGGTGGCCGGCCACGGCACGGAGCAGGAGGATCCCGCGACCGAGCCGGCCCTCGTCGCCTCCGTCCCGCCCGAGACCTGGCCGGACCCGGCCACGCTGCTGCTGACCGCGCTCGGCCCCGGCCCCCGGCTGTGGGAGCGCGCCCCGGGTCACCCCGAGGCGCTCGCGGTGCGGCTCGGCACCGCGGACCGGGCGGCGCCGGACGGCTCGGGGCTGCTGCCCGCCGTCCCGGTGACCTCGGGGCTGCGCGAGGTCGGCGCACTGGGACTGGCCGGCCCGCGCGAACGCCTCGCCGGGCTGGCCCGCGCGGTGCTGGCCCAGCTCACCGCGCTGCACTCCCCCGACTCCCTGGAGATCGTCCTGATCGCCGCGGACCCCTCCCGCCCCCTGGAGGAGCGCACCGCCGAATGGTCCTGGCTGGGCTGGCTGCCGCACGTGCGCCCCGGCCACGGTCAGGACTGCCGCCTGCTGCTCGCGCACGACCGCGAACAGGCCACGGCCCGCACCGACGAACTGCTGCGCCGCCTGGCGGACCACGACCACGCGGCCGCGGCCGGCCCGGCCGACGACGGCCCGTACACCGTGCTCGTCGTGGACGGCGACCCCGGCGACGCCGAGGTCCGCGAGGCGGTCGCCCGGCTGGCCCTGGAGGGGCCCCGGGCCGGGATCCATCTCCTGTGTCTCGCCCGGACGCCCGCGGCCTCCCCCGCCTCCCCGGTGGCGGAGACCTACGAGGCGGCCTGCGCGGTGGCGCCGACGTTCCGCGAGTGCGGGGCCGTCGCCCTGCTCAGCGGCGACGTGGCGACCGCCCTGCGGCTGCTCCGGGTGGCCAGGACCGGCTCCGGCACACCCCCGGGGCCGGTCGGCCACGGCACCCTGGCCACCGTCGACGCGGTCTCCCTCGCCTGGGCCGAGCGGTTCGCACGGGCGCTCGCGCCGCTGCGCACGGACGGCACCGCGGGCGCCCGGCACGCGCGCGTGTCGGCGCCGCTGCCCCCGTCGGCCCGGCTGCTGGACGAGCTGGGCCTGGCCCGGGCCACCCCGGCGTCACTGATGGCCCGCTGGGCGGACGCGGCCGACGACACCCGGGCGCTGGGCGGACGGGTCACCGCCGTCCTGGGCGCCGGACCGCGCGGCCCGGTCGTCGCCGACCTCGCCGCCGAGGGGCCGCACCTGCTGGTCGAGGGGCCGCCGGGCAGCGGCCGTACGGAACTCCTGCGCGCGGTCGTCGCCTCGCTGGCCGCCGCCGAGCGCCCCGACCGGCTGGGCATCGTGCTGGTCGACGGCCGGGGCGGCACCACCACGGGCGCCGGGCTCGGCGAGGGCCTGCGGGTGTGCACGGACGTACCGCACGTCACCACGCACCTCTGCGCCAACGACCCCGTGCGGATGCGGGAGTTCGCCCAGTCGCTGAGCGCCGAGCTGAAGCGGCGCGCCGAACTGCTGGGCCGCTCGGACTTCACGGAATGGCACACCGGGCGCGAGCTGTCGGACCGTATGGTCGCCCAGCGCACGGCCGCCTCCCGCGCGGGAGCCGGTGAGCACGACGGCGACCTGGACGCCCCGGCCAGTTCGACACTGCGGCTGCGGCCGGGGGCCGACCGGCGCAGGACGCGGGCCGCACCGCCGCTGCCCCGGCTGGTGGTCGTCGTGGACGACCTGGACGCGCTGGCGTCCCCGGCGCTCGGCTCGCCGGGGCGGCCCGCCGCCGGATCGGTGATGCGGGCTTTGGAGGCCGTGGCCAGGGACGGCGAGCGGCTGGGTGTGCACCTGGTGGCGGCCACGGGCCCCTGCGCACGGACGGCGCAGACCGAGCCGGCGCGGCAGGCGTCGCTGCGCGTCACGCTCGACGCGCCCGCGACGGGCGGCGGCCCGGACGACCCGGCACCGGGTCGCGGGCGGCTGGCCCGTGCGGACGGCCGGGATACGGCGTTCCAGGGGGGCCGGGTGACCGGCCGCATCCCGCGCACGGCGACCATGCGGCCGACGGTCGTCCCCCTGGAGTGGCACCGCATGGGCGACCCCCCGGCCCGCCGCCAGGTCCGCGAACTCGGCAACGGCCCGACCGACCTGGCCCTGCTCGCCAGTGCGCTGGAACGCGCGGCCCGGCAGGTCTCGGCGGCGGAGGTGCCCTCGCTCCTGTGAGGGTCGTGCGGGGGAGGCCGTCAGTGGCCTCCCCGGTTCTCGACACAGGGCCCCGCGCCGGGCTGGGGCTCGGCGTAGGCGCCGTGCACCTCGGTGGTCAGCTCGTCCTCCGTCACGCGACCGGACACACAGACCATCGCCGTGTGCACGCTGTAGTACCCGTCGCCGATGTACGTCCCGTGTTCCTCGCCACAGCCGAGGCGGGCCAGGGCCGCCGCGATCCGTTGCTCGCCGAAGCGGCCGTACTCACCGGCACCGCCCTCCTCGCGCACCTTCTCCAGCTCCGCGCGGATCAGCTCCGCCGACGCCGCGCCCCAGGCCCCCTCCTCCGGTGTCAGCGAGCCCCGCATCCGGTAGGCGTGGTTCTCGGCGTAATGGGGAGCACCGTCCCCGCCCTGCTCCCGCCGGCCGTCCGTGCTCCCCGTGGCGGACGGCGCGGTGGGGGACGGGCGCACCGTGGGCGCCTCGGCCGGCTGGGCGCACAGGGGCCGGGGACTGAAGGAGGGCCGGGGACTCTCCGGCCGCGCCGCCTGCCCGGCGCCCTGCTGGGTACCGCACGCGGTCAGGGTGACCGCCAGAAGGGCGACCGCGGTGACTGATCCTCTGATGAACATGTCCGCAGCATTCCGGCTCGGGGCACCGGTGTCATGAGGCGTCGTGCGCCACGTCCATGACGCGTGGTCACGACGCGGTCACGATCGCGGAGTTGACACGGGACGCGCTCTTGCCACCCCCATCCCCCGGGCGTAGACCAGACCGCACGGGACAGCGCTCGAACGTTCGGTGAAGTACGACAAAGTACGAAGAACGGGGCAGTGATGCGCAGGACGAGCAGGATCATCCGGATACGCCGGTCGCCCGACCACCGTGTGACGACTCCCCGCACCCGCGCGGCCGCGAGAGCCGCCGCCGCGCTCGCCGCGGGTGTCCTCGCGGTGTCGCTCACCGCCTGCGGGGGAGGCGACGACGACGGCGACGACAACGACAAGGGCGGCGGGACCGGCGACACCGGCACCACCGTCACCCTGCCGAAGCTGGACGGCGAGAGCCTGGAGGTCGCCGCCGTGTGGACCGGCGCCGAGCAGGCCAACTTCAAGAAGGTCCTCGCGGAGTTCGAGAAGCGCACCGGCGCCAAGGTGACCTTCGTGCCCGCCCAGGACCCGATCATCAACTTCCTCGGCTCCAAGGTGGCGGGCGGCGCCCCGCCGGACGTGGCCATGCTGCCGCAGCCGGGTGCCATCAAGCAGGCGGTGGAAAAGGGCTGGGTCACACCGCTGGGCGCGGAGGCCACCAAGGAGCTCGCCGAGAACTACTCGCAGGGCTGGCAGGACATCGGCAAGGTCGACGGCAAGCAGTACGGCGTGTACTACAAGGCCGCCAACAAGTCGCTGATCTGGTACAACACCAAGGTCTTCGAGGACGCCGGCGCGGCCGAGCCCAAGACCTGGGACGAACTGCTCACCGCCGCGCAGACGGTGTACGACTCCGGCGTCACCCCGTTCTCGGTCGGCGGCGCCGACGGCTGGACGCTGACCGACTGGTTCGAGAACGTCTACCTGTCCCAGGCGGGGCCGGAGAAGTACGACCGGCTGGCCCGGCACGAGATCAAGTGGACGGACCCGTCCGTCAAGGAGGCGCTCACCACGCTCGCCGGGATCTGGGGCAAGAAGGACTACGTCGCGGGCGGCGCGTCCGGCGCACTGCAGACCGAGTTCCCGGCATCCGTGACACAGACCTTCACCGGCGGCGGCCAGCCCAAGGCCGGCATGGTCTACGAGGGCGACTTCGTGCAGGTCAACATCGCCGAGACCGAGGCCGAGGTGGGCACGGACGCCAAGGTGTTCCCGTTCCCCGCGGTCGGTGACGCACCGCCGGTGGTGTCCGGCGGCGACGCGGCGGTGATCCTCAAGGACTCCGAGGCGGCACAGGCGCTGGCGACCTTCCTGGCCTCCCCGGACGCGGCGGGCATCCAGGCGAAGCTCGGCGGGTACCTCTCGCCGAACAGGAACGTGCCCAACTCGGCGTATCCCAACGACGTCCAGCGGAAGATGGCCAAGGCGCTGATCGACGCCGGGGACGACTTCCGCTTCGACATGTCCGACCAGGCCCCGCAGGCCTTCGGCGGCACGCCCGGCAAGGGCGAGTGGAAGGCGCTGCAGGACTTCCTGAAGAACCCCGAGGACGTCGCGGGGACGCAGGCGAAACTGGAGGCCGACGCGGCCGCGGCGTACGGGAACTGATCCGGCGATGGCGTCGGACACGGCGGCGGGGGCCTCGAAGACGGCCCCTGCCGCGCCCACGTCGCGCAGGAGCGTCACCGGCACCCGGAGAACGGTCGCGGCACTGTTCCTGCTGCCCGCGCTCCTGCTGCTCGGTGCGCTCGTGGTCTACCCGATCGGGTACTCCGTCATCCGCAGCTTCTACGACCAGTCCGGCGACGGCTTCGCCGGAGTCGACAACTACCGGGCCCTGTTCACCGACGACGGCATCCGCACCGCCCTGAAGAACAACGTGATCTGGGTGGTGTTCGCGCCCACGGTCGCCACCGCGCTCGGCCTGGTCTTCGCGGTGCTGACCGAACGGGTGCGCTGGGGAACGGCGTTCAAGCTGGTCGTCTTCATGCCGATGGCGATCTCGATGCTGGCGGCCGGGATCATCTTCCGCCTGGTGTACGACCAGGACCCGGACAAGGGCGTGGCGAACGCGGTGTGGGTGGGGGTGCACGACACCTTCGCCCAGTCCTCGGCGTTCCCGAAGGCGCACCCGGGCCGTGAGTCGCCGCTGGAGCCGGCCGGCGGGGGCGCGTTCATCACCAAGGGGACGGTGAGCGCCGGTGACACGGTGACGCTGCCGCTGGTCGGTGTCGCCCCGGACCTGATGCCGGACGACGCGGAACCGGCGGCGGCGCCGAAGCCGGAGGGCGACCGGATCACCGGCACCGCCTGGCAGGACTTCACCCGGGGCAAGGGCGTCGGCACGCTGAACGAGGTCGACGCCTCCGAGCTGGGCTACGCGAGGATGCGGATCGAGGCCGTCAAGGACGGCGAGGTGGTGGAGACGGCCGAGGCGGGCGGCGACGGCACGTTCTCCCTGTCACCGAAGGCCGACGGGGCGCACCTGCGGCTGCCGGCGAGCAACTTCGCGGCACCGTACAACGGCCTGGACTGGCTCGGCCCCTCGCTGGTCACCCCGGCCGTCATCGGCTCGTACATCTGGATGTGGGCGGGCTTCGCGATGGTGCTGATCGCGGCCGGGCTCGCGGGCATGCCCCGCGAGCTGCTGGAGGCCGCACGGGTGGACGGCGCGAACGAGTGGCAGGTGTTCCGGCGGGTCACGGTGCCCCTGCTGGCACCGGTCCTCGCGGTGGTCACCGTCACCTTGATGATCAACGTGCTGAAGGTTTTCGACCTGGTCTTCATCATCGCCCCGGGCTCCTCCCAGGACGACGCGAACGTCCTGGCGCTGGAGCTGTACCGCAAGGGCTTCTCCGAGGACCAGCCGGGCATCGCCAGCGCGATCGCGGTGCTCCTGCTGCTGCTGGTGATCCCGGTGATGTGGTTCAACGTGCGTCGGCTGCGGCGGGAGGTCAGGCGATGAACCGGGGCCGGACGAGAACCTGCCGGGGGTCCGGGGGTCGCCCCCCGGGTGGGCACGGCAACGTGCGTCGGCTGCGGCGGGAGGTCAGGCGATGAGTCTCACCAAGGCGGGTGTGCCCGCCGTCCCCGCCGTCGGGGCAGGGCAGTCGCTGGGCTCCCGGCTCGGCCAGTGGGTGAGCGGTGGTCTGGTCCGGGTCTTCCTGATCGTGGTGGGCCTGTTCTGGCTGGTCCCGACGGTCGGGCTGCTGCTGGCCAGCCTGCGCAGCCCGCGGGACATGGCCACCGACGGCTGGTGGACGGTGTTCACCGAGCCCTCGCACCTGACCTTCGACGCCTACGAGACGCTGCTGGGGAACGACGACATCACCGGCTCACTGCTGAACACGGTGTACATCACCGTCCCGGCGACCGTGCTGGTGGTGGTGATCGGCTCGCTCGCCGGGTACGCCTTCGCCTGGATGGAGTTCCCTGGCCGCGACTGGTGGTTCCTGGCGGTGGTGGGGCTGCTGGTGGTGCCGGTGCAGGTGGCGCTGATCCCGATCGCCGAACTCTTCGGCAACCTGGGCATCTTCGGCTCCCTGACCGGCGTGGTCCTCTTCCACGTCGGTTTCGGTCTGCCGTTCGCGGTCTTCCTGCTGCGGAACTTCTTCGCGGAGATCCCGCGGGAGCTGCTGGAGGCGGCCCGGCTGGACGGCGCGGGCGAACTGCGGCTGTTCGTGCGGGTCGTGATGCCGCTCGCCGGTCCGGCGATCGCCGCGCTCGGCATCTTCCAGTTCCTGTGGGTGTGGAACGACATGCTGGTCGCGCTGATCTTCACCGACTCCGGCAGCCAGCCGATCACGGTCGCCCTGCAGACGCAGGTACGGCAGTTCGGCAACAACATCGACGTCCTGGCGCCCGGCGCGTTCATCTCGATGGTGGTCCCGCTGGTGGTGTTCTTCGCGTTCCAGCGGCAGTTCGTGTCCGGCGTGATGGCGGGCGCGGTCAAATAGCAGATGGCAAGCGCCGGTTGAAGGGGCGGACCGGACAGGTCCGCCCCTTCGGGTGACGGACGTCCCCCGGATGCCGCGGGTGGCGTAACCAAGTCGGCCCAGCGGCCGTTGCCGGGCCGAACGCCCGCACCGACCGTTGGATGCCCCTTGCCCAGGTTCAGTGTCATTGTCCCCGCGTACCAGGTCCAGGCGTATCTGCACGAGTGCCTGGAGTCGGTGCTGACCCAGTCGTACCCCGATCTCGAACTGATCGCCGTCGACGACTGCTCGCCGGACGCCTGCGGGGCGGTGATCGACGAGTTCGCGGCCCGCGACCCGCGCGTGCGGGTGGTGCACCTCCCGGAGAACGTCGGTCTCGGGCGGGCCCGCAACGCCGGGATGGAGCGGGCGACCGGGGACTACCTGGTCTTCCTGGACGGCGACGACACCCTCACGCCCGACGCGCTCCTCGCCCTCGCCGACCGGCTGAAGGAGACCGGCGACCCTGACGTGCTGGTCTACGACTACGCCCGCACCTACTGGTCGGGCGAGGCCGTGCGCAACCGGGCCGCCGCCGAGCTGACCGAAAGCGGACCGGCACCGTTCCGGCTCGCCGACCGGCCCGGGCTGCTGAACCTGCTGATGGTGGCCTGGAACAAGGCGTACCGGCGGGAGTTCGTCCAGCGCGCGGGCCTCGCCTTCCCGCCCGGCTACTACGAGGACACCCCGTGGACGTACCCGGCCCTGATGACGGCGGAGTCGATCGCCACCCTGGACCGGGTGTGCGTGCACTACCGGCAGCGGCGGGCCGGCTGCATCCTGCGCACCACCAGTGAGCGGCACTTCGACGTCTTCGACCAGTACGACCGGGTCTTCGCGTTCGTCGACGAGCGGCCCGGGCTCGAGCGCTGGCGGCCGGTGCTGTTCCGGCGCATGGTCGACCACCTGGTGACGGTCTACACCCGGCGTGACCGCCTGCCGCGCGGTGCGCGCGCCGCGTTCCTGCGCCGGGCGCGCGCCCACTACCGGCGCCACCGGACACCCGGCGCGCCCGTCCCCGCGCGCGCCCGGGTCCACCACACACTGGTCCGCTTCGGACTGCACCGCACCTACCGGACCCTCCGGCAGACCGCGGCCCTGTGCCGCGGGACGGCCCGGCTCACCGGCCGGCTGCTGCGCGCCCTGCGCCGCGCCGCCCTGCGCGGGCACTACCTCCTCCAGCGGCTGCTCCCCCTGCGCACCGACCAGGTGCTCTTCACCGCCCGCGCGGGCCGCGGCGGTGACCCGGGCGCCCTGGAGTCCGCGGTGCGCGCCCTGGCCCCGCACCTGCGCACCGCCTGGGTGGCCCCACCGGCGCACCACCACACCCTCGCGCCGGGCACGCGCCGTCTGGTCCCCGGCACGGCCGCCCACTGGTCCGCGCTCGCCCGTTCCGCGTACCTGGTGACCGATACGGACACCGAGCCCGGCCTGGTCAAGCGCAAGGGACAGGTCGTCGTGCGGACCCAGGGCGGCACCCCCCTCGGGCACGTGGGCCTGGACCTCCAGGAGCGTCCGGCGGCGGCCCGGGGCACCGACTTCACCCGGCTGCTCGAGGACGTCGACCGGTGGGACCACGTCGTCTCCGCCGACCGCCACTCCACCCTGACCTGGGAGCGGGTGTATCCCGGCCGCTACACGACCCTGGAGTACGGCAGGCCGCGCACGGACCGGTTCCACACGGCGACCGCCTCGGACGTGACCCGGCTGCGGGCGTCGCTGGGCATCCCCGAGGGCTCGGTGGCGATCCTGTACGCGCCGGCCCGCCGCGACTACCGACGCACCCAGCGCCGGCCGCTCGACCTGGAGCGCGTGGTGCGGCGTCTCGGCCCGCGGTTCGTCGTCCTGGCCCGCGCCCACCACCCCCTCGACGGACCGCTCGAGGCCGCGTCGGACCGGGTCCTGGACGTCGCCGGGCATCCGGACGCCGTGTCCCTGTGTCTGGCCTCGGACGCCCTGGTCACCGACTTCTCCCCGCTGATGTTCGACTACGCGGTCCTGGACCGTCCGATCGTCCTGCACGCCGACGACTGGGAGGCGTACGCGGCGGCCCGCGGCCTCTACTTCGACCCGCGGTCCTTCCCGCCGGGCGCGGTCGCGGGCAGCGAGGACGAACTGATCGACATCTTCGCGTCGGGCCTCTGGTGCGGCGCCCGCTCGGCCCGGCTGCGGGCGGCGTTCCGCGACCGTTTCTGCCCGCACGACGACGGCCGGGCCGCCGAGCGGGTCGTGCGCCGGGCCGTGCTCGGCCAGACCGACCTCCCCCCGGTCGTCCCCCTGGACGAGCGCCGCCCGGTGCCCTCCGCCGCCGTCCCGCTCGAACCGCCACCGCTCGCACCGCCGCCGCTCCCACCGCCGCCGCGCCGGCCGGCCGGCCTGCTGACCGTCACCGACGGCGGCTGACCGTCGTTCCCCCTCGGGAGTTCCCATGCCCCCCGGCTCGTCGCGGCCCGCCCCGGCCCGGCCGCCCACCCGGCGGCCGGCGGGGCGGCCCGGTCGGCGCCCCGCACGCCGAAGCGGCCGGCGCCGCGAGATCCCTACGGAAAGAGCAGAATGCCCCGCTTCAGCATCATCGTCCCGTCCCACGGGGTCGCAGGCCGGCTGGGCCAGGCGCTGGACTCGGTCCTCGCCCAGTCCTTCGGCGACTTCGAGCTGATCCCGGTCTGTGACGCGCCCGGGTCCCCGGCGGACGACGTGGCCGCCCGGCACGCCGGGCGGGACTCCCGGGTGGCGCCCGTGCACGCACCGCCGTCGGAGGGCCTGGCGGGGGCGCGCAACGCGGGGATGCGGGCGGCGACCGGGACGTACCTGCTCTTCCTCGACGGCGACGACGTCCTCGTCCCGGGCGCGTTGGCCGCCCTGGACGCGCGTCTGACGCGGACCGGCGAGGTGGACGTGCTGCACTTCGAGCACGAGCGCGTCCCCTGGTGGGAGGGCGAGCCCAACAACCCGGCCGCACCGCTGCTGGCCTCCGCACCGGACGGCGTCTTCGCCCCCGACCGCGCCCCGCAGCTCACGGGTGTGCGCCTCCCGGCGTGGAGCGCGGCCTGGCGCCGTGCCTTCGCCGCCGAGCAGTGCCTGGCCTTCCCCCGGGGCCACTTCACGGACGTCGGCTGGGGCGGGCTCGCGATGCTGGGCGCCGAGCGCGTGGCGGTGCTCCGCGCGGTGGCCGTCCGGCACCTGGTGCGCCGGCAGGGCAACCGGCTGAACCTGCCCGGTGAGCACCACGCCGACCTGCTCGACCAGGCCGAGCTGGTGCTCGCCCGGGCCGCCGACCTGGAGGTTCCCGCCGACCGGTCGGGGCCGTTGTTCGAGCAGCTGTTCGCGGCCGTGCTGAAGACCGCCGCCCACCCCCGGCGGCTCACCTCGGGCCGCCGCGCCTTCTTCCGCCGCGCGAGCGCCCTGTACCGCCGTCACCGCCCCGCCGGGTTCCGGCCCCCGGGCGGCAGCCTGGGTGTGCAGCACCGGCTGCTGGCGGCCGGTTCCTACGCGGCGTTCGCCGCCCTGCGCGGCACCCGTCGCGCGGCGGCGCGGACGGTGGCGGCGGTGCCGCGGCCCCGGGGCCTGCGCACCCGGCTGCGCTACCGGATGCACCTGCGCCGCCCGCTGGACGCCCATCTCGCCGTGTACTGCGCGTACTGGGGCCGCGGCTACGCCTGCAACCCGGCCGCGATCCACGCCAAGGCACGTGAGCTCGCCCCGCACATCCGCTCGGTGTTCCTGGTGGAGGCCGACCAGGCGCACACCGTGCCGGACGACGTGGAGTACGCGGTGATCGGCAGCCACCGCTACTGGGAGGTGCTCGCCCGTGCGACGTACCTGGTCAACAACGCCAACTTCGCGGAGGGCGTCGTCAAACGGCCCGGCAGCGTGCATCTGCAGACCCAGCACGGCACCCCGCTGAAGACCATGGGCGTCGACCAGTCGACGTACCCGGTGGTGGCCGCCGCCACCGGCAGCTTCACCAAGCTGCTCGGCCGGGTGGACCGCTGGGACTACAACCTCTCCTCCAACCCCCACTCCACCCGTGTGTGGGAGCGCGCCTTCCCCGGCTCCTACGAGCACCTGGAGTACGGCTATCCGCGCAACGACGTGTACCTGACGGCCGGTGCGGACGACGTGGCCCGGATCCGGGCGGAGCTGGGCGTCCCCGAGGGGGCGCGGGCCGTGCTGTACGCGCCCACCCACCGCGACCACCACTCCGGCTTCGTGCCCGGCCTCGACCTGGAGGCGTTCTGCGAGGCGGCCGGCGAGGACGTCGTGGTCCTGCTGCGCGCCCACTACTTCTACGACCGGGGCGGACGCGGGAGCGGCGGCCGGATCATCGACGTCACGGCGCACCGCTCCTCCGAGGACGTGTGCCTGGCCGCCGACGCGCTGATCACCGACTACTCGTCGATCATGTTCGACTACGCCAATCTGGACCGCCCGATCGTCGTGTACGCCGACGACTGGGACGTCTACCGGGAGGTGCGGGGCGTCTGCTTCGACCTGATGGCCGGCCCGCCGGGGCCGGTCGTCCGCACCCCCGACGAACTGGCCCGCGTGTTCCGCGACGGCTCGTACGCGGGGGCGGAGTCGGCGGCGCTGCGGGCCCGGTTCCGGGAGCGGTTCTGCCCCTTCGACGACGGGCGGGCCGCCGAGCGGGTCGTCCGCCGGGTGCTGCTCGGCGAGCCGCCCGAGGCCCTGCCGCCCGTGATCCCGCTCGCGGAGCGCGTCCCCGCCCCCGCGGCCGCCACCCAGGTGAGGAGCTGACGTGCCCCGCTTCAGCATCGTCGTCCCCGTCCACAAGGTGCAGGCGTACCTGCACGCCTGCCTCGACTCGGTGCTCGGGCAGTCGTACCGCGACCTGGAGGTGATCGCCGTCGACGACCGCTCGCCCGACGGCTGCGGCGCGATCCTCGACGCGTACGCGGCCCGCGACGAGCGGGTCCGGGTGCTGCACCTGCCGGAGAACGTGGGCCTGGGCCGGGCCCGCAACGCCGGGATGCCGTACGCGACGGGCGACTACCTGTTCTTCCTCGACAGCGACGACACCCTCACCCCGGGCGCGCTGCGCGCCCTCGCCGACCGCCTCGACGAGACCGGCGACCCGGACGTCCTGGTCTTCGACTACGCCCGCACCTACTGGTGGGGCGGCACCCGCCGCAACGTGCTGGCCCACCTGCTGGCCGAGTGCGCCGACGGCACGTTCACGGCCGCCGAGCGCCCCCAGGTCCTCGACCTGCTGATGGTGGTGTGGAACAAGGTCTACCGTCGCGACTTCGTCGAGCGGGAGGGCTTCACCTTCCCGCCCGGCTACTACGAGGACACGCCCTGGACGTTCCCGGTGCTGCTCAGCGCGGAACGCATCGCCACCCTGGACCGGATCTGCCTGTACTACCGGCAGCGCCGTCAGGGCAGCATCCTGTCCACCACCAGCCGCAAGCACTTCGACGTCCACGAGCAGTACGCGCGGGTGTTCCGGTTCGTCGACGCCCGCCCGGCGCTCGCGCACTGGCGGCCCTTCCTGCACGCCAAGATGGGCGAGCACTGCCTCGACATCCTCTCCAAGCCGGACCGTCTGCCGCCGTCCGACCGGGCCGAGTTCTTCCGCCGCACGGCCGAGATGTTCCGGGCGCACCGGCCGGAGGGCGTCCGGGTCCCCGCCGAGCTGCGCGTGCTGGAGGGGAGCTACGCCGGCCACGTGCTGCGGCGGAACGCCGGCCGGGCGGGCCTGGAACTGGGGCGGCGGGCCCGGCAGGCGCGCACGGCGACGGCTGACCGGGCCGCCCGGGCCCGGTCCGCGCTGCGCCGCCCGCTGGATCCTGGGCTCGCCGTGTACTCGGCGTTCTCGCACCGTGGCGTGCTCGGCGACCCGGCGGCGATCCACCGCGCGGCACGGGAACTCGCCCCGCACATCAGGGGCGTGTGGGTGCTGGCCGAGGAGGACCTGGCGGCCGGGCTGCCGCCGGACACCGCGTACGTGCTGGCGGACTCCCCCGGCTACCGCCGGGTCACCGAGCGGGCCACGTACTTCGTCAACAACGTCAACTGGTCGGGTTCGCTGGTCAAGCGCCCGGGCAGCGTCCACGTCCACACCCACCAGGGCACTCCCCTGAAGTTCATGGGCGCCGACCTGCTGGGCAGGCCCGGCGCCCGGCACGGCTTCGACGTGCCGCAGATGCTGCGCCGGGCGGACCGCTGGGACTACAGCCTGGTCGCCAATCGGCACTCCGAGCTGGTGTGGGAGCGGGCCTTCCCCTGCCACTTCACCTCGCTGCGCAGCGGCAGCCCCCGCAACGACGTCCTGGTCGGCGCGGGCCCGGACAGCGGGCGCGAGGTCCGCGCGCGGCTCGGCATCCCGGACGGCGACACGGTCGTGCTGTACGCGCCGACCCGCCGCGACTACCGCAGGGACGGGCTGGTGGAGCGGATCGACCTGGCCCGGTTCGCCGCCGACCTGGGCGAGGGCCGCACCCTGGTGGTCCGGCTGCACCCCTCGCTCGCCGACGGACCGGCGCGCGGGCTGGGGTTGGCGGAGCTGCACCGTCGGGGCGTGCTGGTCGACGCCACGGACGAGCCGGAGGTGCAGGACGTGCTGCTCGCCTCCGACGTCCTGGTCACCGACTACTCGGCTCTGGTGTTCGACTACGCCCTGCTGGACCGGCCGATCGTGATCCACGCCGACGACTGGGACGCGTACCGGGCGAGCCGGGGCGCCTACCTCGACATCACGGCCGAGGCGCCGGGTCATGTGGCGCGCTCCTACCGGGAGCTGGCATGGCTGTTCGACTCCGGGACCTGGCAGGACGAGGAGGCGGCGCGGCTGCGGTCCGCCTTCCGGGACCGGTACGGCGAGTTCGACGACGGCCGCGCCGCCGAGCGGGTGGTGCGGACGCTGATGCTGGGCGAGCCGATGCCGGACCTGACCCCGGGCGCCGCCCGGGTGCCCGCCCAGGCCGGCAACCGTGATCTGCTGACCTCGCCGTGAGGCCGCGCACCTGGGTCCTTCTCCTGGCCGCGGTCTTCGCGGTGCTGCAACTGGCGAACGTCTCCGGCCGGGACACCCCCGACAGCAAGAACTACCTGTCGTACGCCCTGAGCCTGGGCGGCGCCGGCAAGCGGGAGGCGGCGACCGTCACCATCGACCACTACTGCGCGGGCCGGGCGTCGATGGCGCACCGCGCGCAGAACGTGGACGTGGTGCGCTTCCACGCTCCCGACCCCGCACCCCGGGTCCTTCAGGAGTGCCGGGAGCAGGAGTGGCGGCAGGTGGAGGCGCGGCTGGCGGCCGGGCAGACCGGCGGGCACACCGTGCCGTTCATGCCGGAACGGTTCATGCGGATCTTCGAGGTGCGTCCCGGCTACCCGGTGTTCCTGGTGCCGTTCGTCAGTGTGCTCGGCGCGACGTGGGGGCTGTGGGCGGCGGGCGTCGTGATCGCCTGCGCGGGCGGGGTGCTGGCGTTCCTGGTGCTGCGCACGCTGTCGGTGCCGGTGCCGCTCGCGCTGACCGGGCAGGCGCTGTTCTGCCTGCTGCCGTGCGGGACGACCGCGATGCGCCCGATGACGGAAGGGCTGCTGCTGGCCCTCACCCTGGCCGCGCTGTGGGGCTGCGCGCTGGTGCTCCAGAGGCGCGGGACGCGGGCGGGCACGGCGCTGGTGTGCGCCGCGCTGGTCGCGCTGTTCACCGTGAAGCACTCGCAGGCGCTGTTCCTCGGGCTGGGCCTGGCGGTCGCGGGCACGGCGGTCGCCGTACGGCGCCGGTGGCGTGGGCTGCCCCCGGGACGCGGGGTGGTGGCGCTCGCCGGGGCCGGGTGTGCGGGGGTGCTGGGCACCGTGCTGCTGGTCCGCCTGCTGCACCATCCGTCGGTGTCGGAGAGCGTGCAGGACCTGCTGACCGATCACTTCGCCCGCCCCGACCGGGAGCGGCCCTGGGCGGAGTTCTTCCAGCTCCAGGGGAACTTCTGGATGGAGTGGCTGCGGCGGCAGCTGTGGGAGCCGCTGTTCGTGGCGGCCCTGGCGGCCGGTGTGCTGGGCGCGCGGCGCCGGCCGGCGTTCGGCGCGTTCCTGGTCGCGGCGGCCTGCACGGGGATCCTCAACCAGGCGGGGCATCCCGACATCAACATCTGGGGCGACCGGCTGATCACACTGGCCTGGCTGTTGCCCGTACTGGGCCTGCCGCTGCTGCTGGAGCCGGTGGTGCGGCGGGCTGTGGTGCCGGCGCAGGGGGCTCCGGTGGAACTGGCCCGCACCACCGACGTCACTCGATGAGGTGATGCGAGGTCAATCCGCTGACGCAGCCGGGAACATACGGCAAATGCCTGAGATGCCCTCATTCCCCGTCACCCGATGAGCGCCGGAGTCCTCGTACGGCGGACCGTGGGCGGTGCCACGGCGCTGCGCGGCGGCGGGGCCTGGCGCCCCACCCCGTACCAGCTCGTCGGCTTCCTGTTCTGGCTCGTGATGTCGCTGGCGTACTGGAGGGTGCCGCTGTGCTGCGACGCCGGGCAGCACGCGGCGGTCGTCGAACGGCTCAAGGACGACCTGCTGCACCCCCGGCACCCGATGGCGGACCTGCCGGGCGCGGGCAGCCCCTACTACTCGCCCTTCGCGCTCGCGCAGGGCGCGTTCGCCCGGCTGACCGGGCTGGGCGGCTGGGAGGTGCTGCGGCTCACCGGGCCGCTGAACCTGCTGGTGCTGCTCACCGGGATCGGCCGCTTCGTCCGGGTCCTCACCCCGCGTCCCTGGGCGCCGGTGCTCGCGCTCGCCGCGATGACACTGCTGTGGGGGGTGGAGCGGGCCTGGTGGAGCGGCTATCTGAACCTGATGTCGATGACGGGCAACCTGTCCTACCCGTCGGCGTTCGCGATCGGGCTCACCTTCTGGGCCTGGGCGCTGACGGGTGTGCGGGCCCGGGACGCGGGGGCCGTCCGGTACGTCGGGCCGGGCGGGCTGCGCCCGCTGCCCGGGTACGCGGCGCTGGGCGCGCTGTACGGGCTGATCCTGCTCGTGCATCCGATCACGGCGGTCGCGGCGGCGCTCGGCGCGGTGGCGCTGGTCGCCGGATGGCAGCGACGGTGGTCGGCGGCGGTCGCCGGACGGTGGGCGCTGGCGGGCGCGGTGGCGTCGGCGGTGGCCGCGTGCTGGCCGTACTTCGACGTGTTCGCGCTGGTCGGGGACGGCAGCGTGGACGCCATGCACCGGCGGCTGTACCGGGACCTGGCCGGCCAGTTCGGGCTGGCGCTGCTCGGGCTGCCCGCGCTGTGGCTGCGGGCCCGGCGCACCTCGTGGCGCGACCCGCTGGTGCTGATGTTCGTCCTGGACTGCCTGATGGTGGCGTACGGCTGGGCCGGCGGCCACTACACCTACGGCAGGATCCTCGGGCTCACACTGGTGCCGCTGCAGTTCGCGCTCGCGGTGGAGCTGGCGGCACCCCGGCCCTGGCCGGGGTGGCGGCGCCTGCTGGGCTGGGTCACGGCCGCGGGGGCCTGCGCCGGGTTCCTCACCGTGCACGCCGGGGCGGTGGTGCCGCCCGCGGTGGACCCGGTGGGCTTCGCACGGCCGCCGGACTGGCCGGCGTACCTCTGGGCCGCGCGGCACATCGGCCCGGGCGAGGTGGTGATCACCGACGGCTACCACGCCGTCCACGCCCTCGCCGGGTACGGGCCGAACCTCGCCGCCCCGGCCTGGCCGGACGCCGCGCTGGACGAACGGGAGCGGCTGCGGCGGGTGGCCGACGTGCGCGCGTACCTGGATCCCGGTGCGACCCGCGCGGAGCGGGCCGCGATCGTCCGCCGGTACCACGCCCGCTGGCTGCTGCTGACGCCCTGGCAGCGGGTGCCCGAGGAGGCGGTGGTGGTGACGTGGAGCCGGCGGACGGGGGAGGTGCTGGCGCGGGTCGGGGGGTGACCGGCGGGGACTACTCGATGACGAGGTCGACCGGGATGTTGCCGCGGGTGGCGTTGGAGTAGGGGCAGACCTGGTGGGCCTGCTCGACCAGCTTGCGGCCGGTCTCCTCCTCGATGCCCTCGGGCAGCTCGACGCGCAGCGTGACCGCGAGCGCGAATCCCTCGCCCTGCTTGCCGAGGACGACCTCGGCGGTCACCGCGGCGTCGCTGACGTCGACCTTCGCCGCCCGGCCGACCACGCCGAGGGCGCTGCCGAAGCAGGCCGCGTACCCGGCGGCGAAGAGCTGCTCGGGGTTGGTGCCCTGGCCGTTGCCGCCCAGCTCGACCGGGGCGCTCAGGCCGAGGTCCAGCGTGCCGTCGGAGGTGACGGCGCGGCCCTCGCGGCCGTGGGTGGCGGTGGCGACAGCGGTGTAGAGCGCGTCCATGGGGTGACCTTCCCTCTCGGATACCGGGCCGGACCGTCTGCCGGTTCCGGCCCCCGTACGACCACAAGTAGAGCACACAACTTAATTGTGCACAACCAAATGGCCCGCACGGGGCTACCCTGAAGGCATGACGACCACTCCGAGCCCACCACCCGCGTCGCCCCCGCTGCCGGGCGCCGCGGACGACTGGCTCCGCCTGGACCGGCAGATCTGCTTCAGCCTGAACGCCGCCTCGCGCGCCTTCAACGGCGTCTACCGGGTGGTGCTCAAGGATCTCGGCCTCACCTATCCCCAGTACCTGGTCATGCTGGTGCTGTGGGAGCACGGCGCCCTGCCCGTGAAGAAGCTCGGCGAGCATCTGCGGCTGGACTCCGGCACCCTGTCCCCCCTGCTCAAGCGACTGGAGGCGGCCGGCCTCGTGCGCCGGGAGCGCAGCGCGCGCGACGAGCGGTCGGTGGAGGTCCGGCCCACCGACGAGGGCGTCGCGCTGCGGCAGCGGGCGGTGGAGGTGCCGCGCCGGATCCTCGCCGCGACCGGCTTCGAGGCCGACGAGGTCCGCGCACTGAGCACCCACCTGCGCGACCTGACCGCGGCACTGGACAGGGCGGCGGCCGAGGGCGCGTGACGGCGGCGGCCGGACGCACGGCGTGTGACGGGGCACTCCCGGCCGGGCAAAGGGTATGAATACCTCACGAAACAGCCCGAGGATGTCATGCGCCCCTCTCACGCCCACGCCGCCACCGCCGCTTGCGTCGCCGTCGTCGTCATCGGTCACGACGACGGCGCCCACGTGGGCGAGGCCGTGCGCTCGGCGCTCGGACAGGGCCCCGCGGTGCGCGAGGTCGTCGCCGTGGACGACTGCTCGACGGACGGCAGCGCCGCCCTGCTGGACCGGCTCGCCGCCGACGACCCCCGGGTGCGGGTGATCCGGCTCCCCGTCAACAGCGGCGGCTGCGGCACCCCGCGCAACACCGGGCTCGACGCGGTGACCGCGCCCTACGTGATGTTCCTGGACAGCGACGACCTGCTGCCGCCCGGCGCGGCGGACGCGCTGCTCGCGGCCGCGACCGGGGCGGACGCGGAGGTCACCGGCGGTCTGTGCGTGCGCCGTGAGCTGCCGTCGGGCCGCGAGGTGCCGTGGGAGCCGGGCCTGTACGCCTCACCCGCCGTCCTCGCCCACCCGGCGCACCGCACGCGCCTGGTCCACGACACCCTCTGCGTCAACAAGCTGTACGCCACGGCCTTCCTGCGCGAGCACGGCATCCGCTTCCCCGGCGGCCGCTTCCCCTACGAGGACATCGTCTTCACCGCGCGGGTGTGGGCCGCCGCCCCGCGCGTCGCCCTGGTCCCGGACCCGGTGTACGTCTGGCACGTCCGCCGGTCCGCGCGCCGGCTGTCGATCTCGCTGGACCGCGCGGGCATCGGCAACTGGCGCGCACGCACGCACGCCTGCCGCACCGCCCACGACATCCTGCTGGACGCCGGGGAGAAGCGGCTGGCCCGCGCGGCGCGGGCCAAGTTCCTCGACCACGACCTGCGCATGTACGCGCGGGAACTGCCGCTGCGCGACGAGGACCACCGGCGGGCGTGGTGGGAGCACACCCGGACCGTCCTCGCCGGCTACGACGCCGCCGACTGGGCCCGCGACCCGGTCGCCCCGGGCCCGCTGATCGCACGGGTGGTCCTGGCCTCCCCCGAGCCACGCGACCTGCCCCGCCTGCGGGAGCTCGCCTCCCGGCCCGCCCGGCTCCGCCCGCCGTACGCCCGCACGGAGGACGGCACGCCGTGCTGGTCGCCCGACCTGCCCGGGATCACCCTGGAGCCCCTGCTGACCCGCCCCGCGCCCCTGCTCCCCCTCGCCGTGGACGCGGAACTGCGCCCCCGCGCGCGTCGCCTGCGGCTGCGCCTGCACGACCTGTACGGCCGTACCGCACAGGCGGGTCCGGCGGAGGTGGAGGTGGAGTGGCGCCACCGGGACGGCACGGGGCCGGCCGTGCGCCGCACGCTGCCGCTGCGGCCGTCCGCCGGGGGCACCTGGACCGCTCGGACCCCCGTACGCCTGGACCGGCTGGCCTCGCTCGCCACGGGCACCTGGGACCTGCGGCTGCGCGTGCGCTTCCGGGACGGCACGACCCGCCGCGTCACGGCCCACGCCCTCGCGGGCCCGGGCCTGCTGCGCCGTCACGCGCTGCCGAGCCTCCGGCACGCCGTGCTCCTCGTCCACCCGTACGCCACCCACTCGGGCTCCCTGGCCGTGCGCGTGGCGACCGGCACACGCGGCATCACCCCGCTCCTGCGCGCCCGGCTGCGGCGCCCGCCCCGCGTCAGAGCGCCTTCAGGGCCTGCGTCGTCGCCCTCGCCAGAGTCGCCAGGTAGCCCTTCGGGAGCTTCGGGTTGCGGATGACCACCGAGCGCCAGTAGAGCGGGCCGGAGATCAGGTCCAGGGCCAGGTCGTGGTCGGCGCCGGGGCGGAGCTCGCCGCGCGCCTCGGCCGCCGTGACGATGCCCTTGGCCACTCCGTCCTGGCCCTCGCGCAGGGCCTTCCGCAGGGCCTCGGCGATGTCGGGGTTGCGGGCCGCCTCGGCCTGGAGGTCGGGGAGGATCTGGGAGGCGACGGGGTGGCGCAGGGCGCGGGACGTGACCTCGTAGAGCAGCCGCAGGTCCCCCTCCAGTGAGCCGGTGTCCGGCGCGGGCAGGCCCTGCACGGCGATCGCGGACACCAGGTCGAGGACCAGGTGCAGTTTGGAGCGCCAGCGGCGGTACACCGCCGTCTTGCCGACGCCCGCGCGGCGCGCGATCCCCTCGATCGACATCCGCGCGTAGCCGACGGCGGCGAGTTCCTCGAAGACGGCCGCCCGGATGGCCTCCGTCACGTCCTCCCGCAGCACGGCGGCCCCGGCGGGGGCCCGGCGGCGCGGACGCGGCTGGGGCTCCTCGGCGTTCGTCGTCATGCGGACCAGCATAGGCCGCCACCGTAGCGACGAAACGGTTGCGTTCCGACGCGCATTCGACCTACGCTCCGTCACGACGATACGGTTCCGTCCCGACGTCGATAACCCGTTGCCCTCCCCTCCCCCTAGCGAAAGCAGCGGATGTGAGTCAGGTCCTCCACACACCGCCCCCCGCACCGGCCGGCCCCACGCCGGCCGAGGACGACCTCGCGGCCCTGGCCGCCCGGCACGGCCTCACGGTCAGCGGCGCCCGGCCCTCCCTCGCCGAGTACGTCCGTCAGCTCTGGGGCCGGCGGCACTTCATCCTCGCCTTCTCCCAGGCGAAGCTCACCGCCCAGTACAGCCAGGCCAAGCTCGGCCAGCTCTGGCAGGTGGCGACCCCGCTGCTGAACGCGGCCGTGTACTTCTTCATCTTCGGTCTGCTGCTCGGCGCCAACCGGGGCATCCCGAGCGACGTGTACGTGCCGTTCCTGGTGACGGGCGTGTTCGTGTTCACGTTCACGCAGAGCTCGGTCCTGGCCGGCGTCCGCGCGATCTCGGGGAACCTGGGGCTGGTGCGGGCGCTGCACTTCCCGCGGGCCTCGCTGCCGATCAGCTTCGCGCTCCAGCAGCTCCAGCAGCTGCTGTTCTCGATGGTCGTGCTCGTCGTGGTCATGCTGGCGTTCGGCAGCTTCCCGGACCCGTCGTGGCTGCTGGTGGTGCCGGCGCTGGTGCTGCAGTTCGTGTTCAACACCGGACTGGCGCTGATCTTCGCGCGGATGGGCAGCAAGACGCCGGACCTGGCGCAGCTGATGCCGTTCGTGCTGCGCACGTGGATGTACGCCTCGGGCGTGATGTTCAGCATCCCGGCGATGCTGCACGACAAGGACGTGCCCGGCTGGCTCGCCGACGTCCTGCAGTGGAACCCGGCCGCGATCTACATGGACCTGGTCCGCTTCGCGATGATCGACGGCTACGGCTCGTCGTACCTGCCCCCGCACGTGTGGGCGTTCGCGCTGGGCTGGGCCGTGCTGACCGGCGTGGCCGGCTTCGTCTACTTCTGGAAGTCCGAGGAGAGGTACGGCCGTGGCTGACAGCACCGACCGGAAGGTCCCCACCGTCGTCGCCGACGGCGTCGACATCGTCTACCGGGTCAACGGCACCGGCGCCGGACGCGGCTCCGCCACCGCCGCCCTCAACCGCATCCTGCGCCGCAAGCAGACCGAGAAGGCCTCCGGCGTGCGCCGGGTGCACGCCGTGCGCAACGTGTCCTTCGTCGCCTACCGCGGCGAGGCCATCGGGCTCATCGGCACCAACGGCTCGGGCAAGTCGACCCTGCTCAAGGCCGTCGCCGGCCTGCTCCCGGTGGAGAACGGCCGCATATACACCGACGGCCAGCCCTCCCTGCTCGGCGTCAACGCGGCGCTGATGAGCGACCTGACCGGCGAGCGCAACGTCCACCTCGGCGGGCTCGCGATGGGCATGTCCCGCGACGAGATCAAGGCCCGTTACCAGGAGATCGTCGACTTCTCGGGCATCAACGAGAAGGGTGACTTCATCACCCTGCCGATGCGCACCTACTCCTCCGGCATGGCCGCCCGGCTGCGCTTCTCCATCGCCGCCGCCAAGGACCACGACGTGCTGCTCGTCGACGAGGCGCTGGCCACCGGCGACCGCTCCTTCCAGAAGCGCTCCGAGGCCCGGATCCGCGAGCTGCGCAAGCACGCCGGCACGGTCTTCCTGGTCAGCCACAACAACAAGTCCATCCGCGACACCTGCGACCGCGTGCTGTGGCTGGAACGGGGTGAGCTGCGCATGGACGGGCCGACCGAGGAGGTGCTCAAGGAGTACGAGGCGTTCACCGGGGACAAGGCCGCCAAGCCGAAGCCGAAACCGAAGCCCCAGGCGGCCGCCGCTCCGAAACCCGCGCCCGCGCCGGGCGGGGCGGGGGTTCCGCTTCCTTCGTGAGGCCCCGGCCCGCGCGTTGCTCCGCCCACTTCGTCACATTGATGCCAATATGACCGAAGAGGACCGTCCGGAGCGACGAGAAGCCGAAGGAGCCCCTCGATGCCCGAGCTCAGCGTCATCGTTCACGGGCCGAACACCCAGGACCATCTGACCGGCCTCCTCGACTCGCTCGCCGCCCACCCCCTCCCGGACGTCGAGGTCGTCGTCGCCGCCGTCGGCGACTGGGCCCGGGAGGCCGCGGAGCGCCACACCCCCCACGTCCAGGTGCTGCCGCTGCCCGACGGCACGTCCGACGCGGCGGCCCGGACGGCGGGGGCCGGGCGGGCCACCGGCCGCTGGCTCCAGTTCGTCCGCGCCAAGGACGGCCTGCCGCCCGGCAGCCCGCGCACGGTCGCCGAACGGGCCGCCGGGCTCCCCGGCACCATCGACGTCCTGCTCCTCGACCACCTCCGCAGCACGTGGCGCAGCTCCGGCCTGCCCTCGGCGGACGGCCCCCTCCTCACCCGAGCGGGCCGCACCGACCTCGCGCTCGACGACAGCGCCTATCTGCTCCGGCTGACCCCCCTGCTCGGCACCCGCGTCCTGCGCGCCGGTTTCTGGCGGGCCCACGAGGAGCGGCTCAGCACCGACGACGAGCCGGGGGCCGCCCTGGCCGCGCTCCTGCTCGCCGACCGCGTCGCCTGCCTGCCGCACATCGCGTACGAGGACCGCAGGCTGCGGCCGGCCTGCCTCCCCCCGGCCACCACCGCGCAGCACTTCGGGATCGTCGACCGCTACGAGGAGCTCCTCGACCTCGCCCGCGAACGCCCCGCCGTCTACACCGTGCTGTACGAGATCATGGTGCGGGACTGTCTGCGCACCTTCGCCCGCGGCGGCCTGCCCGGCGACGTGGCCGAGGAGTTCTTCCACCGGGCCTCGCTCGCCGCCCTGCGCCGCCGCCCCGAGGGCCACCGCCGCCCCGCGGGCTTCGAGGGCATCCGCCGCTCGCTGCTCGAGGAGGGCGCCTACACCAAGTACCGCGCCTTCCAGACCGCCAACCGCGCCCGCCGCGCCGTGCGCTCCGCGGTGCGCGCCGGACGGCGCGAGGCCGGCACCCGGGTCCGCGACCTCCGGTACCGCAGGGCCCTGCACCGCCCCGTCGACCCTCACCTCGCGGTGTTCTCCGCCTACTGGAACCGCGGGGTCGCCTGCAACCCGGCCGCGATCGCCGCCGAACTCGCCCGGCTCGCCCCGGACGTCCACCCCGTGTGGGTGGTCACCGAGCGCAACGCGGCCCTGCTCCCGCCCGGCACCGACCACGTCGTCCCCGGCACCCCCCGCTACTGGGAGGTGCTCGCCACCGCGAAGTACCTCGTCAACAACGTCAACTTCCCGAACGCGGTCGTCAAGCGCCCCGGCGCCGTCCACGTCCAGACCCACCACGGCACCCCGCTCAAGCGCATGGGTCTGGACCAGATGCCGTTCCCCGCAGCCGCGCAGGGCCTGGACTTCGACGCGCTGCTCGAGCGCGTCGACAAGTGGGACTACAGCATCTCCGGCAACAGCCACACCACCCGCATGTGGGAGAGGGCGTACCCGGCCCGCTTCGTCTCGCTGGACCACGGCTATCCGCGCAACGACGTCTTCTACACGGCCGGTGCCGCCGAGATCCGCGCGGTCCGCGCGCGCCTCGGCATCCCGCCCGGCCGCCGGGCCGTCCTGTACGCGCCCACCCACCGGGACTACGAGGCCGGCTGGACCCCGCGCCTGGACCTCGCCGCGCTCGCCGACCACCTCGGCGAGGACACCGTCCTGCTGGTGCGCGGCCACTACTTCTACGACGCCGGCGTATCCCCGCTGGCCGGGCTGCGCCGCTCCGGCCGCGTAGTGGACGTCTCCTCCTACGACCCCGTCGAGGAGCTGTGCCTGGCCGCGGACGCCCTCGTCACGGACTACTCGTCGATCATGTTCGACTACGCCAACCTGGACCGCCCGATCGTCATCCACGCCGACGACTGGGAGACGTACCGCACCACGCGCGGCGTCTACTTCGACCTCATGGCCGAGGCGCCGGGACCGGTGGCCCGCACCCAGGAGGAGCTGACCGAGATCCTCGCCACCGACGCCTGGCACGACGAGGGCGCGGCGAAGGCACGGGCCGTGTTCCGGCGCCGGTTCTGCGAGTTCGACGACGGCCGCGCCGCCGAACGCGTCGTACGCCGGGTCTTCCTCGGCGAGGAGGAGGCGTCGCTGCCCCCGGTGCTGCCGATCGGGGAACGCACCCCGGCGCCCACCCCCGAGGAGGCGACCGCGTCATGAGCACCCCTCAGGTCCCCGACGTCACCGTCACGGTGATCGTGCACAACGACGCCGAACGGCTCCCCCGCGCCGTGGAGTCCGTCCGCCGCCAGACCCACCGGAACCTCGAGATCGTCATCAGCGACGACCACTCGACGGACGACACGCCCCGGGTGGCGCGCGAGCTGGCGGCCGCCGACCCGCGCATCCGGTGCCTGCGGCTGCCGGAGAACAGCGGCGGCTGCAGTGCGCCGCGCAACCGCGCCCTGGAGATCGCGCGGGCGCCGTACCTGATGTTCCTGGACAGCGACGACGAACTCCCGCCGGGGGCGGTCGCCTCCCTGCTCGCCGCGCACCGCGCACGCGACATCGACTTCGCGATGGGCGCCGTGCGGCGGATCCGGGTGGACACCGGCCGCCGCTCCACCTGGATGCCGCACCTCGTGGGCGAGCACCGCACCCTGGACGGCATCGAGGACGACCCGCGCCTGTTCTTCGAGCACCTGTCGACCAGCAAGATGTACGCCCGCGCCTTCCTCGACCGGTACGACCTGCGCTTCCCCGAGGGCATCCACTACGAGGACCAGCTGTTCTCGGCGCAGGCGTACTGCCTGGCGAAGCGGTTCACGATCATCCCGGAGCCGGTGTACCACTGGTACGTCGCCCCGTACGCGGGCTCCGACGCGGCGTCCATCTCCAACCAGCGGCATCTGCTCAGCAACGTCCGCGACCGGATCCACGTGCAGCGGCTGATCGACGCGTTCCTGGTGGAGAGCGGGCACGAGGCGCTGCGCGAGGACAAGGACCACAAATTCCTGAAGCACGACTTCCGGATGTACGCGGGCGACCTGCCCCACCGTGACGACGAGTGGCTCGCGGGCTTCGCGGACCTGGTCAACCCGTATCTGGAGACGCTGGCCCCGGGCGCCTACGCCCGGCTCCCCCGCTCCGAGCGGGTGGTGCTCGGGCTGGTCCGCGATCGCCGTCTGTCCGACGCCCGGCTCGCCGCCCGGGGCCTCGGCCACTGTGTCGCCCCGAGGACGCTGACGACGGACGCGGACGGCCGCACCTACTGGGGCGACCGGGTCCCCGGGTCCGCCGAGGCCCGCCGCGAACTGGACCTCACCGACCTGGAGCTGGAGACCCGCCCGTTCTTCGGCGCCCAGTTCCGCCACGAGATCACGGAGATCACCCACGGCGCCGGTGCCTGTCTCGACCTGACCGTGCGGACCTACGACCCGGCCCGGCGTCTCCCGGTCGGCCCCCAGCGCGCAAGTCTGCTGCTCTCACCCGGCCGGCGCCGCCTCACCGTCCCCTTCCGTCTCGAGCCGGTCCGGCCCGGCGTCTTCGAGGGCCGGGTCCGTCTCGACCCGGCGGCCGCCCGCCTCCCGCTGAGCGGCTTCGCCGGGGTGCGCCATCCACTGGTCCGCCTGAGCCGCGCGGGCCAGGGCAACAGCGGCCTGCTGCTGGCCCCGCTCGCCTTCCCGCCTGTGACCGTCCGCGTCCCCTACCGCTCCGGCGCGGCCCCGCACCGGGTCACGATGGAGCCGGAGGGCCACGGCCCGGGCCGGCTCCAGATCCGCTGGGCCCCGGTCGGTGTCACGGCGCACGTCCTGCGCCCCCTGGCCCTCCACCTGGCCCGCCCCCGCGTACGCAGAGCCGCCCGCCTGGTGGCAAGCGCCCTCCGCTGAGGCCCCCCTCACAGCCCGTCCGGCGTTCGAGGACGAGGCCCGTCCAGGGCCGAAGGGGGGTTCGGGGCGCAGCCCCCGGGGACGGGACGGGAAGGGGCGGCGGGGGCGAGAAAACCCGGCCCCCACCCCACCGGCCCCCCACCCCACCGGCACCACCCCCTCACGGCACCGCGTACAGCACCTCCCCCTCCGGCCCCCGCGCCACCGGCCGCAACGCCGTGCCCGCCAGAACCCCGGTCCGGTCCACCACCCACCGCACCCGATACTCCCGCTCCACCCCCCGCCGCACGGCCTCCGACGCCCCCTCCGCGAAGTACGCCCGCGTGGCCGCCACCCGCCGCTCCTCGTCCGGCAGGAAGAAGTCGGGGTACCCAGGGGCGACCGTGTAGCCCCCGTACGCCGGAACCTGCCGCGCCGGCCGCCCCTCGGCCATGACCACGTCGCCGTAACGCACCCACGGAGTGATCCAGTGATACCCCGTCCACGGCGGCCGGTACCGGTCCGCCACCACCTCCGGCAGGGCGCCGCGCGGCACCACGTACCCGAGTGTTCCCGCCTGGGCCCACCCCCCGAGCACGAGCGCCCCGGTGAACAGCACCGCCCAGCCGGCCCGCGCCCACCGGCGCCCCGCCCGGCCGGCCGCCAGCGCCGCCGCGAGCTGCGCCGGGACGACCGCGGCCGGCAGGGCACGCCCCCACGAGTAGTGGCCGGTCAGCCACCCCGCCGAGACGACCAGCGCCCCCAGCACGAAGAACACCACCAGCGGATCCCTGCGGTCGCGCAGCCACCGCGGCACCAGCGCGGCGACCCCGAGCAGCACCAGCCCGTACCGCGCGAGGGGACGCGCGTACAGCACCCGGTGCACCGGCTCCAGCGCCTCCCCCGCGCCGGACAGCGCGAAGAAGTCGTAGTACGGCCACGCCCACAGCACCACCACCCCGGCCGCCAGGGCGGCGGCCGCCCGCGGCCACACCGCCCGCCCGGGCCGCGCCCCGACCACCGTGGCGACGGCGCCGGCCGAGGCCACGACGCCCGAGAACTGGTGGCAGAGCAGGATCACCGCCCACAGCACCCCCAGACCGAGCCACGTCCCCCACCCGGCCGCCCCGCGCGTCGCCACCGTCAGCCACGCCCAGAGGTGGAAGGCGAGCCCGAGGGTGAACGTGCTGGGATACGCCACCGTCAGCGCGAGCGAGTTGAGCCCGAGGTAGCCGCTCCACAGGAACGGCGTCGTGCCCCACAGGAGCAGCAGGCTCAGCAGGGCGAGCGCGGGAGCGGCCCGCCGCGCGCTCAGTGTCCGTACGTACCGCCACACGCCCGTCACCAGCAGCACCAGCCCGGCCGCGGCGGCCAGGCGCAGCACCACGAAGACGCCCAGCCCCGTCACTCGGGCGACACCGCCGAGCACCAGCATCCACGGCGAGTGATACGGACTCGGCGTGTCCGCGTCCACCAGCGGGTTGCCCGGGTCGAACGGGCTGTACCGCAACCGCTGCACGGTCGCCGCGTGGATGCCGAGGTCGCCGACCCACGGGAGCCGCACGGCCACCAGGACCAGCAGGACCAGGACGAGTCCCGCCGCCACCCGGGCTATGGTCCGGCCCACGGCCGCCGGGTGGACCGGGGCGCGGCGCGCCCCGGTCCTTCCCGAGCCGACGGACGACGAGAATCGGACAGTCACACAAAAGCCATAGCCCGCGACGGCCCGGCCTCACCGGTTCACCGCCGATCCCCACCTAAGGCACCAAGCACGCACGAGGGGCGCCCCCGGACCCGACGGTCCGGGGGCGCCCCTCGGTGTGTGTCCGCTACGAGTGCGACCGCAGCAGCGTCCGCATCGTCCGCATCGCCACCGACAGGTTGGCGAGGTCGAACGCGTCGGAGCCGTGGATCTCCTCCAGGGTGGTGCGGGCCCGGCCGAGCAGGGCCGCGTTCTTCTGCTCCCAGACCTGGAAGCGCTGCTCCGGCGTCGAGGAGCCGTTGCCCACCGCCAGCACGTCCGCGGTGACCGCCGCGTGCGCCGCGTACAGGTCCTCGCGGATCGCCGCGCGGGCCATGGACTGCCAGCGGTCGGCGCGCGGCAGCTCGATGATGCGGTCCATCAGCTGGGTGATGCGCAGCCGGTCACCGAGGTCGTAGTACACCTCGGCGACGTCCAGGGGCTCCTTGCCCATCCGGTCGGCGATCGACACGATGTCGAGCGTCGGGAAGGCGGAGGAGAACCCGGCGACCCGCGTGGCGAGCTCGTCGGGGACGCCGGCGCCGGTCAGCTCGTCGTAGATCTTCTGGTACCAGTCCAGGTCCACGCCGCGCAGCAGCTTCGGCAGCTGCGCCCAGACCTGCTCGACGCGCTCGGCGAAGAACTCCACCGTCTCCGCCAGCTCCAGCGGCTGCGGCCGGTTGTTCAGCAGCCAGCGCGTACCGCGCTCCACCAGCCGGCGCGAGTGCAGCCGGATCCGGGTCTGCACCTCTGCGTCGACCGTGTTGTCGAGCGCCTCGACGCCGTCCCACACCACCGAGGAGCGGAAGATCGCGCGGGCCACGGTCTGCGCCCGGACGATCTCCTCAAGCGACGCGCCGGTCTCCTCGCGCATCCGGTGCAGATACGTCGTACCGCCCGTGTTGACCGTGTCGTTGACCAGCACCGTCGTGGTGATCTCGCGGCGCAGCGGGTGGCCGTCGAGACGGTCGAGGAACTGCTCGCGCAGGGCCGTCGGGAAGTAGGCGTGCAGCAGCACCGTCAGGTACGGATCGTCGGGCAGCGAGGTGTGCAGCAGCTCATCGGCCACCGTGATCTTCGTGTACGCGAGCAGGACGGCCGTCTCCGGTCCGGTCAGGCCCTGACCGGTGGCGAGCCGTTCGCGGATCTGGCGGTCGGTGGGCAGGAACTCCAGGGCCCGGTCGAGGTGGCCCTCGCGCACCAGGTGCTTCAGGAAGCGCTGCTGCGCGTGCATCATGTCCTTGGACTGCGCCAGCGCGTTGGCGATGGCCGTGTTCTGCGCGTAGTTGCTGCGCAGCACCATCTCGCCGACCTCGTCGGTCATCTCCGCGAGCAGCTTGTTGCGCTGCTTGACGGTCATGTCGCCGTCCTTGACGAGACCGTTCAGCAGGATCTTGATGTTCACCTCGTGGTCGGAGGTGTCCACGCCCGCGCTGTTGTCGATGGCGTCGGTGTTGATCCGGCCGCCGTGCAGCGCGAACTCGATCCGGCCGAGCTGGGTGAAGCCCAGGTTGCCGCCCTCGCCGACGACCTCGACGCGCAGGTCCTTGCCGTCGACGCGGATGGCGTCGTTGCCCTTGTCGCCGACGTCGGCGTTGGACTCCGTGGACGCCTTGACGTACGTGCCGATGCCGCCGTTCCACAGCAGGTCCACCGGCGACGTGAGGATCGCCTTCATCAGGTCGGCCGGGGTCATCTTGGTGACGCCGGGCTCGATGCCGAGGACCTCGCGGATGTGGGAGTTGAGCGGGATGGACTTGGCGCTGCGCGGGAAGATCCCGCCGCCGGCCGAGAGCAGCTCGGTGTTGTAGTCGGCCCAGGAGCTGCGCGGCAGTTCGAACAGGCGGCGGCGCTCGGCGTAGGAGAGGGCCGCGTCGGGGTTCGGGTCGATGAAGATGTGCCGGTGGTCGAAGGCCGCGACCAGCCGGATGTGCTCACTGAGCAGCATCCCGTTGCCGAACACGTCACCGGACATGTCGCCGATGCCGACGACCGTGAAGTCCTGGGTCTGGGTGTCCACGCCCAGCTCCCGGAAGTGCCGCTTGACGGACTCCCAGGCGCCCCGGGCGGTGATGCCCATGCCCTTGTGGTCGTAGCCCGCGCTGCCGCCGGAGGCGAAGGCGTCACCGAGCCAGAAGTTGTAGGACTCGGCGACCTCGTTGGCGATGTCCGAGAACTTGGCGGTGCCCTTGTCCGCGGCGACGACGAGGTAGGTGTCGTCCTCGTCGTGCCGGACGACGTCCACCGGGGGCACGACCTCGCCGGCCACCATGTTGTCGGTGATGTCGAGCAGCGCCGAGATGAACGTCCGGTAGCTGGCGACGCCCTCCGCCATCCAGGCGTCGCGGTCGGCGTTCGGGTCGGGCAGCTGCTTGGCGACGAAGCCGCCCTTGGCGCCGACCGGCACGATGACGGTGTTCTTCACCATCTGCGCCTTGACCAGGCCGAGGATCTCCGTACGGAAGTCCTCACGGCGGTCCGACCAGCGCAGGCCGCCGCGCGCGACCTTGCCGAAGCGCAGGTGCACGCCCTCGACCCGCGGCGAGTACACCCAGATCTCGAACGCCGGGCGCGGCGCGGGGAGGTCCGGAATGGCCTGCGGGTCGAACTTCATGGAGACGTAGTCGTGCGGCACGCCGCCGCTCGCCTCCTGGAAGAAGTTGGTGCGCAGCGTCGCCTTGATGACGGTGAGGAAGGAGCGCAGGATGCGGTCCTCGTCCAGCGAGGCCACCTGGTCGAGGGCGGCGTCGACCTCCTCCAGCAGGGCGTCCACCAGTTCGTACCCGGCGCGCTGCCGGTCCGGCGACATCCGCGCCTCGAACAGGGAGACGAGCAGCCGCGTGGTGTGGACGTTGTGGCGGAGGGTGTCCTCCATGTAGTCCTGGCTGAAGGTGGAACCCGCCTGGCGCAGGTACTTCGCGTACGCCCGCAGCACCATGGCCTGCCGCCAGGTCAGCCCGGCGCTCAGTACGAGGGCGTTGAAGCCGTCGTTCTCCGCCTGGCCGGTCCAGGTCGCCGCGAAGGCCTCCTGGAAGCGCTCGCGGGCGTCGTCACCGAGGTAGTCCACCCCGCCGCCCGCCGCCTGGGGCATGCGCAGGCCGAAGTCGTAGATCCAGGCCACGCTGCGGTCCGAGCAGCGCAGCTCGTACGGCCGCTCGTCGACCACCTCGACGCCGAGCCGCTGGAGCACGGGCAACACCGCGGACAGGGAGACGGCCTCCCCCTTGCGGTAGATCTTGAAGCGGCGCTCGTCGGGTGCGGCGCCGACCGGCTCGTACAGGCTGAGTTCGAAGTTCCGCTCCTCGTCGAGCTGCTCGACCCTGGCCAGGTCGGCGACGGCGCTGCGCGGGGGGTGGTCGGCCTTGTAGCCCTCGGGGAAGGCACCCGCGTAGCGGCGCAGCAGTTCGGCGGCGCGCTCCTCGCCGAACTCGGCGTTCAGCGCCTCGCTGAAGCCGTCGGCCCAGGAGCGGGCGGCCTCGACGAGCCGGGCCTCGATGCGCTCCTTGTCGGCGTCGGACAGCTGCGGCAGTTCGGTGCCCTGCGGGACGCGGACCACGAAGTGCAGCCGGGAGAGCACCGACTCGGTGTTCCAGGCGGTGAAGTCGACGCTGATGCCGCCGAGCTCCTCCTTGAGGATGTCGATGATCCGCAGGCGCACACCGGTCGTGTAACGGTCGCGCGGCAGGTAGACGAGGGCGGAGTAGTAGCGCCCGTACTCGTCCTGGCGCAGGTAGAGCCGCAGGCGGCGGCGTTCCTGGAGGTAGAGGACCGAGGTGACGATGGCCTGGAGTTCCTCGGCCGGGGTCTGGAACAGCTCGTCGCGCGGGTAGGTCTCCAGGATCTGGAGCAGGTCGCGCCCGTCGTGGCTGTGCGGCGAGAAGCCGGCGCGCTCCAGGACCTCCTCGACCTTGCGCCGGATCACCGGCACCCGGCGCACGGACTCGGTGTAGGCGGCGGACGAGAACAGTCCGAGGAAGCGCCGCTCACCGACGACGTTGCCGTCCGCGTCGAACTTCTTGACGCCGATGTAGTCCAGGTACGACGGCCGGTGCACGGTGGCCCGGCTGTTGGCCTTGGTCAGCACCAGCAACTTGTGCTCGCGCGCCTTGGCACGGGCGTCGGCGGGCAGCCGCTCGAAGGACGGGCTGACCGGGTGGCCCTCCTCGTCGGCGTGGTGCGGGTCCGAGCGCAGTATGCCGAGGCCGGTGCCGGGGACGGCGGCCAGCGAGTCGTCCGAGCGCAGCTCGTACTCCCGGTAGCCGAGGAAGGTGAAGTGGTCGTCGGCGAGCCAGCGCAGCAGCTCGCGGGCCTCCTCGACCTGCGGCGCGGGCAGGTCGGCGGGGACGGGCTCGTCGGGCAGCGTCTCGGCCAGCGCGGTCGCGGACTGGCGCATCTTGCCCCAGTCCTCGACGGCCTCGCGGACGTCGGACAGGACCCGCAGCAGATCGGCGGTGATCTGCTTGAGGTCGCCGCGGTCGGTCTCGCGGTCGATCTCCACGTGGATCCAGGACTCGACGTGCGCGTCGTGCGGGAGATCGCGCGTGTCCTGGGGGAGGTCGCCGCCGACCGGGGTGGAGAGCACCTCGATCAGCTTGCCGGTGACGTCCCGGCGGACCACGAACTGGGGGTGGATGACGACGTGGATGCCGCGGCCCTGCCGGGTCAGCTCGTTGGTGACGGAGTCGACCAGGAAGGGCATGTCGTCGGTGACCACCTCGACGACGGAGTGGCTGCACGTCCAGCCGTTCTCCTCGACGGTCGGGGTGTGGACCCGGACGTTGGCGGTGCCCTGGGGGCGGCTCTCGGCGAGCCGGAAGTGCGAGACGGCGGCTCCGAAGACGTCGACCGGGTCGCGGTCGGTCAGGTCCTCCGGGGCGGTGTGCAGGTAGTAGCGCTGGAGGAACTCGAGCACGGTGTCCCGGTCGGGCATGCCCTTGTCCGTCGTCCCAGTCGGCAGTTTCCCCCCGGCCGGGCTGTTCTCAGCTACCCGGGCGGCCCTGTCGAGCAGCTCGGCCTTGGCTTCGTCCAGCTTGGTCTGCATGGTCCTCTGGCTCCTGTCGCGCGCCGTTGCGTGACGTAGAAGAAAGTACGGTCTCCGGCCTTGTGGTGCGGTGATACGACGCGGGGTGTCCGGTCTGTTCCGACGCTATGCCGCAAGGTGGGAGGAGCGGGGGCTTCTCGGCCGAATTCGGTGCGTCCGACGGGTGTGACTCTGCTCTCCGTGACGCCTGCCCCCCTGGGGTGCGCCGCGTCGTCCCGTGCCGCCCGCGAAGACCAGCGACTGCCACCCGGTCACGGATGTCGTCCGTGCACGCCGGGCGCACAGCAGGGACACAGAGGCCCCCGCGAGCTATCGCGCTGATCACGCCACCAAGGCTATCGCTCCCTACAGGTGCCCCGTCATGAGCCGTATGTGTACAAAACCGGGGCACGAACTTTGACGTTCTGCACAGTGCACTTCCCCTCGGCGTCCCCCACGACGCCCGCCGGATGTGACCCGAGGGGGTCCCGTGCCACACGGGACGCCTGCGCACACCGCCCATGCCGCGACGCGTCGGCGCGGTGCGCGACGTGGGCGGCAGGCCGGCGGTGCTGCCGCGAGGGCGCCCGGAGGGCCCATGGGGCCGGCACGGGAGGCGTGCCCGGTGTGGCCGGCCCGTCCCGCCCCCGGCCGGCTGCGGCCTCCGACGGCCGTCAGGCCGCCGCCGCCAGGCGTTCCGCCTCCACCACGGCCTCCCGCAGCGTGTCCACCACCGGGACCCCCACCGCCTCCAGGCTGGACCGCCCGTGCGACCCGCCCGTGTACAGCACGGCCCGCGCTCCCACGTGCCGGGCGGCCAGCGCGTCGTCGGCCGCGTCACCGATCACCACCGTGCGCGCCGGGTCCACCCCGGTCAGCGCACCGAGGTGGCGCACCATGTGCTCCGCCTTGCTGCCCCCGGACGGCCCGGTCCGCCCGTCGACCCGCAGGAAGTGCGGCTCGATCCCGAAGCCCCTCACGAGCGGGACCAGGTCCTCGTGCCCGTACATGCTGAGGATCGACTGGCTACGGCCGGCCGTCGCCCATTCCGACAGCAGCTCCACCGCCCCCTCGGCGAGCCCGCAGCGCACGCGGTGCTCCGTGTAGTGGCGGTGGAAGACGGTGTCCATCAGCTCCCACTCGGCCTGGCTCGGCAGCCGCCCCATCAGCCGTTCGTAGAACTTCGGCACCGGCACGCAGTACAGCTCCCGGTAGCGCTCCAGCGTGAGCGGCTCCAGGCCCAGCTCGGCGAACGCCGCGTTCGTCGCCCCGATGACCGCGTCGACGTCGTGGAACAGCGTGCCGTTCCAGTCCCAGACGATGTGTGCGTCCCTGTGCGTCCCCATGCCCGAAAACGGTACCCGCCCGCACCGGCATGCGGCAGGGGCCGCGGGTCAGCCCACCAGGTTGGGGATCTCCTGGGTGGCGTACCACAGCAGCTCGTGGTCCTCCGCCCCGTCCACCACGAACTGCGCGTCGTCGTCGCCTCCGTCCGCCGCGGGCAGCGCGTCCGCCGCGGCCGCCACGTCCGCCTCCGCGTCCGCCGCGTCCACGTGCACCGCGGCCGCCTTGGCCAGCCGTACGGAACCGGCGACCCGCACCTCGCCGAGCGCGCCCGGGTCGAGGGCCCGGTCCGGGTCGGGCCGGGCCGCGCCGTCGGACACGTCCACGGCGACCACGACCCGGCGCCGCGGCGCACCGGCGTCCGCGGCCAGCAGCCGCAGGGAGGCCAGCGCGGCGCGGCTCAGCGCGGCGTACTCCAGCTCCTCGACGTCGTCGGAGAGGTACCACTCCCGCAGCGCGGGCGTCACGGCGTAGGCGAGGAACGGCCCGTCACCCAGCTGACCCGTCCTGTGCGCCTCGGCGAGCCCGGGGAGGGTCAGGGGGACGTAGACGCGCATGATCGGCCGCTTTCGTGTGATCGGAGGGCTCCGCAGGGCCATCAGGATACGTCCCGGGTCCCCCATCGGGTTCCTGCCCGGACCCCCGGACACGTCCACTCCGGTCCCGGACGTCACCCGGTGAACCCGCCGGGACACGGGGCCGGCGCCCCGCCGATCACCCGGATAAGTGAATCCCGCCGCCGTCCCGGCCCGTCACCGCCCTCCTTGCCCCGGTCCGGCACCGCCCCGTACAAGATCCCCAACCAGGAAGTTACCGCCCGGTATCACCCGGCTCCCCCGAGCCGGGCGCCGGGCCCGCCGAACGGGGTCCCCCATGAACAAGGTCATGACCAGGCACCACACCCCCACGTCCGCCGCCGCGGACAGGACGGCTCACGCTCCCGGCGCGGGCCAGTCCCCGCCCCCCGTGCCCTCCACCGGAACCACCCCGCCCCGCACCCCCGCCGTCATCGGCACCGCCCCGTCCCCCGGAGGGCGCCGGCCGGCCGCCGCCGGCCGCTCCACCCGGCCCGCCGACAACCGCCCCGCCGCCCGCGCGGCCCGGGGGCGGCGGCCGGTGTCCGCACACGGCCGCGCGCAGGTCGTCGTGGCGCGCGCCGCCGACCGGCCCGCCCGTCGTCCCGTCGTCCCCCCACTGCGCCCCACCGACCGCTTCGCCGAGCTGCTCCTCGCCGTCCTCAGCGGGCAGCGGCCCGTGCACGCGATGCTGCGGCACACCGCGGGCCAGGCCTACGACGAGCTGATCCGGCTCGCCGAGCGCGGGCCGCTGCGCACCCGGGGCGCCCGCCCCGTGGTGCGCGACATCGGCTGGTTCGAGCCCCGCGAGGGCGCCATCGAGGCGTTCGCGCGCATCGGCGCCGGGGACAGACTGCGCGCCATGGCCTTCCGGCTGGAGCGGGGCCGCGACCTGCGGTGGCGCTGCACCGCCGTGGAGCTGGGCGGCAACCGCCCGCACCACGCCGACGCCCGCTGAGCACGCGTGCGACGGCCGGGGGCCGGGCACCCGCGGGTGCCCGGCCCCCGGCCGGTCTCACAGCCGCTCCGCGCACGGAGCGGCACCGCTCACTTCTTGCGGCGACGCCCGCCCCGCGCCTGCTTGCGGCGCTCCGCGCGCGTCAGGCCGTCCGCCTCGGAACGCACCGGCTCCTCGTCGGTGGCGAAGTCACCCTCGATGGTGCCGCCCTCGCCGTCCACCGTCGGCGCCGAGAAGTGCAGGTTCCGCCGCTGCGGGGCGTCGAGCCCCTTGGCGCGGATCTCCGGACGAGGCCCCGTCTGCGCGGGCACCGCCTCGTGCTTCTCCAGGTCGGCCACCGGCTTGACGTCCTCGACCGGGACCTCCTCGACCTGCTGCTCCACCTGGACCTCCAGGTTGAACAGGTAGCCGACGGACTCCTCCTTGATGCCGTCCATCATGGCCTGGAACATGTCGAAGCCCTCGCGCTGGTACTCGACCAGCGGGTCCTTCTGCGCCATCGCGCGCAGGCCGATGCCCTCCTGGAGGTAGTCCATCTCGTAGAGGTGCTCGCGCCACTTGCGGTCCAGGACCGAGAGCACGACCCGGCGCTCCAGCTCACGCATGATCTCGGAGCCGAGCTGCGCCTCGCGGGCCTCGTACTGGGCGCGGACGTCGTCCTTGATGGACTCCGAGATGAACTCGGCCGTCAGCCCGGCCCGGTCGCCGGCCGTCTCCTCCAGCTCCTCGATGGTGACGCTCACCGGGTAGAGCTGCTTGAACGCGCCCCACAGCCGGTCCAGGTCCCAGTCCTCGGGGAAGCCCTCGGCGGTCTCCGCCTGGACGTAGGCGTCGATGGTGTCGTCCATGAAGTGCTGGATCTGCTCCTGCAGGTCCTCGCCCTCCAGGACGCGGCGCCGCTCGCCGTAGATGACCTCACGCTGCCGGTTGAGGACCTCGTCGTACTTCAGGACGTTCTTGCGGGTCTCGAAGTTCTGCGTCTCCACCTGCGACTGGGCGGACGCGATCGCGCGCGTGACCATCTTGTTCTCGATCGGCACGTCGTCCGGCACGTTCGCCATGGACATCACCCGCTCGACCATCTGGGCCTTGAACAGCCGCATCAGGTCGTCGCCGAGCGAGAGGTAGAAGCGGGACTCGCCCGGGTCGCCCTGACGGCCGGAACGACCGCGCAGCTGGTTGTCGATGCGCCGCGACTCGTGCCGCTCGGTGCCGAGGACGTACAGGCCGCCGATCCTCTCGACCTCGTCCTTCTCGGCCTTGACCGCCGCCTCGGCCCGCTCGAGCGCCTCGGGCAGGGCGTGCGCCCACTCCTCGATGTGCTCCTCGGGGTCGAGGCCGCGCTGGCGCAGCTCCGCCTCGGCGAGGTCCTCGGGGTTGCCGCCGAGCTTGATGTCCGTACCACGGCCGGCCATGTTGGTGGCCACGGTGACGCTGCCCTTGCGGCCGGCCTGGGCGACGATCTGCGCCTCGCGCTCGTGGTGCTTGGCGTTCAGCACCTCGTGCTGGATGCCGCGCTTGCTGAGCTGCTGCGACAGGTACTCGGACTTCTCCACCGACGTGGTGCCGACGAGGATCGGCTGCCCCTTGCGGTGCTTCTCCTCGATGTCGTCGACGACCGCCTCGAACTTGGCGACCTCGGTGCGGTAGATCAGGTCGGACTGGTCCTTGCGGACCATCGGCCGGTTGGTCGGGATGGGCACCACGCCGAGCTTGTAGATCTGGTGGAACTCGGCGGCCTCGGTCATCGCCGTACCGGTCATGCCGGACAGGCCCGGCTGCTCCTTGCCGTCGTGGTCGTGGCGCTTGTAGAGACGGAAGAAGTTCTGCAGCGTGATCGTGGCGAGCGTCTGGTTCTCGTCCTTGATCGGCACCGCTTCCTTCGCCTCGATGGCCTGGTGCATGCCCTCGTTGTAGCGGCGGCCGGCGAGGATACGGCCGGTGTGCTCGTCCACGATCATGACTTCGTCATCGATGATGACGTAGTCCTTGTCCTTCTTGAAGAGCTCCTTGGCCTTGATGGCGTTGTTCAGGTAGCCCACGAGCGGGGTGTTCACCGACTCGTACAGGTTGTCGATACCCAGCCAGTCCTCGACCTTGGCCACACCGGACTCGTGGATGGCGACCGTGCGCTTCTTCTCGTCGACCTCGTAGTCGCCGGTCTCCTCGATGCCCTTGAGCGGGTTGCCGGGCTCACCGCGCTTGAGGCGCTTGACCAGCTTGGCGAAGTCGCCGTACCACTTGGTGGCCTGGTCGGCCGGGCCGGAGATGATCAGCGGCGTACGCGCCTCGTCGATGAGGATCGAGTCGACCTCGTCGACGATGGCGAAGTTGTGGCCGCGCTGGACGAGCTCCTCCTTCGACCACGCCATGTTGTCGCGCAGGTAGTCGAAGCCGAACTCGTTGTTCGTGCCGTAGGTGATGTCGCAGGCGTACTGCTCGCGGCGCTGGGCCGGCGTCATGTTGGCGAGGATGCAGCCGACGCTCAGGCCGAGGAAGCGGTGGACGCGGCCCATCATCTCGGAGTCGCGCTCGGCCAGGTAGTCGTTGACCGTGATGATGTGGACGCCCTCACCGGACAGGGCGTTCAGGTACGCGGGCAGGGTGCCGACGAGGGTCTTGCCCTCACCGGTCTTCATCTCGGCCACGTAGCCCATGTGGAGCGCGGTGCCGCCCATGATCTGGACGTCGTAGTGCCGCTGGCCCAGCACACGCTTGGCGGCCTCGCGGACGGTGGCGAACGCCTCGGGCAGCAGGTCGTCCAGGCTCTCACCGTCGGCGTAGCGCTGCTTGTACTCATCGGTGAGGGCCCGCAGCTCGGCGTCGGAGAGGCCTTCGAAGTCCTCTTCGATGGAGTTGACCTGGTCCGCGATGCGGTGCAGCTTGCGCAGGATTTTGCCTTCGCCTGCACGCATGATCTTCGAGAGGACGGACACGGGGGTTGGTCTCCTTGCCGGTCGGGCCTGGGACGGTCGGTTTCCATTTCACTGACGGAGCAACGGCCATCGTATGCGAGGACACCGTCACGCCGGGAGGCCTGCCACGGGGGTGACCGCCGGCTGCTTCCCGTCCGTCCCACGGCTGCCTCACGAGAACAACGTCCGGGGCGCCCCGATGGTGCCGCCCGAGCCGGCGAATTGCGCGAAGGGTGATCATCACCTCACACAGGGCGAAAGCGATGGCGCGCCGGGCGCCCCGTGCGCAGAATCGGCCGATGGAACCCGTCACGCTCACCACCGACCGCCTCGTGCTGCGCCCGGTCGGCCCGCAGGACACCGACGCCGTGTACGCCGCCTGCCAGGACCCCGAGATCCAGCGCTGGACCACGATCCCCTCGCCGTACCTTCCCGAGCACGCACGCGGCTTCACGGAGCGGATGGCTCCGGACGGCTGGGCGACCGGTTCGATGTTCACCTTCGGTGTCTTCCTGCCCGCCGGTGAGCTCACCGGCATGCTCAGCATCACCATGCGGTCCCTCGGCACGGGTGAGATCGGCTTCTGGGGGGCGAAGGAGCACCGCGGCAACGGCTACATCACCGAGGCCGCCCTCGCCGCCTCCCGCTGGGCCTTCACCCGGATGTCGGTCGACCGCGTGGAGTGGCGCGCGGAGGTGGGCAACGCCGCCTCCCGCGCAGTGGCGGAACGCGCGGGCTTCACCGTCGAGGGCGTCCTGCGCTCCTCGCTCAACAACAAGGGAGTACTGCGGGACTGCTGGGTGGGCTCGCTGCTCCCCTCCGACCTGGGACTCCCGTCCACCGCGCCCTACCTGCCGGGCACGGGGTGACGTCCGGGCCCTCCACCGTTGTCAGTGGCGCCCTCTATCGTGCGGACGTATGACGACCCTGCCGCGCCCGACCACGGAACTCTCGGCCGACGAGGCCCGCCGCATCGCCCTGCGCGCCCAGGGCTTCCTCGGTGCCCCGGACCGCCGCTCCGGCGTGCGGGGGGTCCTCCGCCACCTGGGCGCGGTGCAGCTCGACACCATCTCCGTCCTCGCCCGCTCCCACGAGCTCATCCCCTACGCCCGTCTCGGCGCTGTGGGGCGGCGGACCGTGGAGGAGGCGTACTGGAAGGAGGGCTCGCGGCCGCCGCACGCGTTCGAGTACTGGTCGCACGCGGCGTGCATCCTCCCCGTCGAGGAGTGGCCGCACTTCGCCTTCCGCCGCCGTGCCTACCGCGCCCGCCCGATGTGGAACCACGAGCTGCCCGACGGCACCTACGACCAGGTGATCAAGCAGCTCCGCGCGGAGGGCCCCCTCACGGCGACGGAGCTGGGCGGCGCCAAACGCACCAGCGAGTGGTGGGACTGGTCCGGCACCAAGGTCGCCGTCGAGCGCGCGCTGATGTACGGCGAGGTGGTGTGCGTCGAGCGCCGCGGCTGGAAGCGGGTCTACGACCTCGCCGAGCGCGCGATCCCCGCGGAGCTGCTGCACGACGAGCTGGACGACACCGAGTGCCTGCGCCGCCTGGTCCGGCTGGCCGGCCAGTCCCTGGGTGTCGGTACGCGCGCCGACATCGCCGACTACCACCGCCTCAAGGGTGAGCAGGTCGACGCGGTGATCGAGGATTCGGGGCTGGTCCCGGTCACGGTGGCGGGCTGGTCCAAGCCGGCCTGGGCCGATCCGGCCGCCCTGGCGACGGCCCCGCGCGGCCGGCACCGTACGACGCTGCTGTCCCCGTTCGACTCCCTCGTCTGGGAACGGGCGCGCACGGAGCGGATCTTCGGCTTCACCCACCGCCTGGAGGCCTACGTGCCCAAGCCCAAGCGGGTGTACGGCTACTTCGCGATGCCCGTCCTCGCGGGCGGCCGGCTCGTCGGCCGGGTCGACCCGGCCCGCGAGGGCCGCACGCTGGTGGCCAGGCAGGTCACGCTGGACGGCCGCAAGGCGGTCCCGGCCGTGGCTCAGGCCCTGGTGGAGGCGGCGGGCTGGGTGGAGTGCACCGACGTGCGCGTCGAGCGGGTCGACGCGCCGGAGCTGCGCGAGGCCCTCGTCCGGGAGCTCTCCCGGGCCACCGCCTGACCCCTCGTCACCGGATCTCGAGGATCTTCTCCCGCATCGCGTAGACCACCGCCTCCATCCTGGAGTGCAGCTGCAGCTTCTCCAGGATGTTGCGCACGTGGTTCTTCACGGTGTTCTCGGAGATGAACAGTTCCTTGGCGATGTCGCGGTTGTTCATCCCGGTGGCGACCAGCTTGAGCACTTCGAGTTCACGGTCCGTCAGCCGGGGCGCGGGCACGAGCCGGCGCTCGTCGGTCCGCTGGATCATCGACTTGAACTCGGTGAGCAGTTTCGACGCCATGGACGGGCTGATCTGGGACTGGCCGTCGGCCACCGCGCGAATGGCGGTCGCCACCTCGTCCGTGGAGATCTCCTTGAGGAGGTAGCCGGTCGCGCCCGCCTTGATGGCGTCGTAGAGATCGGCTTCCTCGTCGCTGATCGTCAGCATGATGATCTTGGCGCTGGGGGCGACCTCCTTGATGGAGGTGCAGGCCTCGATCCCGCCCCGCCTGGGCATCCGTACGTCCATCAGGACGATGTCCGGCAGCAGGTCGGCCGCCTTCTCCACGGCCTCCGCGCCGTCCCCCGCCTCGCCGACGACCTGGATGTCCTCCTCGGCGGCGAGCACGATCTCCAGTCCGCGGCGGAACAGCGCGTGGTCGTCCACCACAAGGACTCTGATCGGCTCCTTGCGTGGAGTGTCCGCGTCCGGGCCCATGCCGACGACGCCTCCGCCGGCGTCCTCGTGCTGCATCGGTCCGAAGCTGTCCGCCATCGTTCCTCCCCCTGAAGGCTGTGGCCTGTGGTCCTGAGCCATCGCCAACCCAAGGCAACGGCCCACCGGTTGAGCCGTTGCCGCCATGATTCCATGCCCGGGTGACACCGCGGTGCGGATGGGCTCGCGAAGTGGGCGCACACCGGTGCCCCTGGGGGCGCACACGCGCACCAGGGGCACCGGCTGTGCTGTCGTCCGGCAGATCAGCCGCCGAGCGTTCCGCCCGCCTCGGGGGAGTTCGCCTCGGTGACCATCGTGTCGGTGCTGAGGTGGATCACGCCGTAGTCGTAGGCATGGCGCCGGTAGACGACGCTGGGTTCCTTGGTCTCGGAGTCGATGAAGAGATAGAAGTCGTGCCCGACCAGCTCCATCTCGTAGAGCGCCTGGTCGAGCGTCATGGGCGCGGCCACGTGGGTCTTCTCGCGGACGACGAGGGGTCCGTCACCCTGCACTTCCAGCGAGCCGATCTTCTTCGTGGGGACGGCTTCCCGCTCCTCCTGGACGAAGCCCGCGCCGCTCCCGTTGAGTGTCGCCACGCCCGGGACGTGATCGGGGACCTCGGCTGCCGAGATCCTGCGCGCGCCGCGCCGCGAGAAGCGCTTGTCGTGCTGCTTGCGCAGCCGGGCGTCCAGCTTCTCCGCCGCCAGGTCGAGCGCCGCGTACGGGTCGCTCGCCGCCGCCTCCGCCCGGATCACCGGACCGCGCGAGCGCAGGGTGATCTCCACCCGGTCGCTGCGGTCGGCCTGTCGGGGGTTGGGCTCCTTGGACACCTCGACGTCGAGGCTGATCACCTTGCCGTCGAGCTTCTGGATCTTCTCCAGGTTCAGCTTCTCGGCCACGTGCTTCCGGAACCGCTCGGGCACCTCGGTCTTGCGGCCCTTGACGACGATGTCCACGCAGAACTCCGTTCCCGGATCACTCCGCCTCGGTGCGGAGTGTCTCCCTTTTGCACCAGGCTCCGAATGACGTCCGGAGCCTCGGACTCGGTGACGTCCACCTCCTCCCCCACGAGCGAGATCTCCAGTCCACCGGCGCGGGTGATTGCCAAAAACCCGCAGCACGGCAATCGGATTTACGAGGTCTGGCCTGCGGCTTTCCCTCACAACCGAACATATCTCGCCGGGACGGATGTCGTCACCCTCTCACGCGCGTTACCTCCATTCAGGGGAATTGCGTTGCTCATCACCTGCAACGACGCTCGTTCTCAGTCAGTTCCGGTGTATTTCGCAAGCGTCCGGTGACGCCGCGACGACAGCCGCGCACATCACGTCGATGATCCCGTCGGCGGTGTCCGCGGCCGCCGCTCCCGGGGGCCTGCCGGACCGCCGACGCGCGCTCTGTTGAGCTGGTCCGTTCCGCTGTTCCCCTCTCCTTTCCCGCGTCTCACCCGGGTACACGGACGCGGGACCCGAAATACTCGATCCGGCTCCCGTCCCCGCCCGCACCGCGCGCGCCGCCTCGGTGAGCGACGCCCCCGTCGTCATCAGGTCGTCGACCAGGACGACCCGGCCCCCGCGGAGCAGCCGGTCACAGCCCGGGGCGACCGTCAGCGCGCCCGCGAGGTTGGCCATCCGCCGACGGTGGCCGAGCCCTGACTGGTCGGCCACGAAGCGCCGTTGCCTCAGGACGGGAAGCACTTGGGCGGGTACCCCCGTCCGGCGCAGCTCACCCGCCGCCGCGTACGCGATCCGCCGGGCGGGATCGTGCCCGCGGGCACGCACCGCCCGCCGCGCGGACGGCACGGGGACGAGCAGCACCGGCCCGCCCCCGGCACCGTGGCCGCCGGCGGGGCCGTGTCCTTCGGCGGGCACGGCCGCCGCCCCGGTCCCGGAGACGTCCGCCAGCCCCGCCCGCACCGCTGCCGCCAGTGCCTCGCCGAGCGGCCGGGAGAGCGCCAGGGCGCCCCGCTCCTTGTGCGCGAGCAGCGCGGCGCGCACCTCGTCCGCGTACCGGGCGGCCGCGTGCACCGGCGGCAGTCCCGCCGGTTCGGGCACCGGCCGCACCCTGCGCGGCGCGGCTCCGCCCAGCGCCGTACGGCACGCGGCGCAGAGCACCGCACGGGGCCTGCCGCACCCGCCGCACTCGGCCGGGAGCACCAGATCGGCGATGTCCTGCCACCAACTCCGCACGGACCCACTGTGCGGGCGCCCGCCCCCACCCGGCCACCCCTGTGGACAACCGCCCCGAGCGGGCCGGACGGGTCCGTTCATCCCCGGACGGACCGGTGCCTCACCCCGGGTAGACCGGCGCCGTGCCCACCGTCACCTTCTGCCACTGGGCCCCCGAGGGAAGCCGCACGATGCCGTCCACGGAGTACGCCACCAGCGGTGCCTGTTCGTCCTCGGAGGCGGTGACGGCCTTGACGCCGGTCAGCGCGGCGGGCGGCGGCACGTCCGGCGTGGAGCCGTCGACCTCGACGTACTTCATCTGCTCCACACCCCCCTGCTCGCGTCCGACCACCACGAGCCGGCTGTCCCCGGCCCACGACATGGCCGTGACCTGTTCCAGCTCGGGCGTCGTCTCGCGCGGCTCCCGCACGGTCACCGTAGGGCGCTCGCCCGCCCCGGCGTCCGGCGCGTTCCGTTCGATCCGGCCCACCAGCAGGGAGCGCCGGTCGCCCTTCTCCACGACGAGCGCGATGCGCACGCCGTCTGCGGCCACCCGGACCGCCCGCACGCGGCCGTCCAGCCCGGGGGTGCGCACCTGAAGCGGCTCGCCCGCGCCCTTCTCCAGCAGGTACAGCCGCGGGTTCCCGGGGTTCCGGTCGGCCACCCACAGCCCGCCCTGCGCGTCCCAGCTGGGCGTGGTCAGCCTGTCCTCCTCGGTCGTACCCGTGCTGCGCAGCACGGGCTCCCCCAGGGAGCTGCCCGACACCAGCGACGCGACGAACAGCGACCTGCCGTCGAGGGCGACCCCGGCCGCGGCGCGCTCGTCCCGTGCGACCGCCACCGAGCGCAGCGCCTTCTCGCCCTCGCCCAGCGCCCCGGGCACCGGGTCCGGGTCGGTGTCGCTGCTGCCCGCGGCGATCCGCACGAGCCGGCGCTTCTCGTCGACGAAGTACAGGTAGTCGGGCTGGTGCAGCGCGCCCCGGGGAATGGCCACGGCCTCGGCCCCGTCCTGCGCGAGCAGGCACAGCTGCCCTCCGCCGGCCCGCAGCTCGACCTCCTCCACCGCCGGGCTGAGACCGCGCAGCGTGAACAGCAGTTGCGCCGCCATCTCCTCGCAGCGGCCGGTGCCCACGTCGGCCGCGCTGTCGTTGAGCGGCACGGTCAGCCTGCCCCGGTCGTCCGGCGTCAGCGGGCCGGCGCCCTCGCGCACGGCCGTCCCGGTGGGGAAGCTCGACCGGACGACGGGGTCCAGCCAGGCCGTGGGCCCGTCGAGGACGGATCGCACCATCCGGGTCGTGGGGTCGACGTGCCGGCGCACGTAGACGGGGTCGGCGACGGCCGTCGGCAGGTCCGTGTCGGCGGTCTCCGCGTTGTTGGAGGCGAAGTAGTACTTGTTGACGGACAGGTAGTTGCGCTCGAAGTCCGACTTGCCCATCACGACGCCCTGCGGCACCGCGTCGATGCGCCACTGGCCGTTCTTCTCGTCCTTGGCGAGGTGCACGACCTTGCTGTACGCCCCGGAGGCGGGCGCGTACGACTGCTCCGCGTCCACGGTGGCGACCCTGGTTCCGGTCAGGGTGTAGGACAGGGAGCCGGTGTCCTCCCGGTAGGGACGGTCGGCCTGCGCGCCCGGCCCGTTCGACAGCACGGTGGTGGACTGCTCCGGCCGCCACGTCCGGGACGCCTCCCGGGTCAGGTACTGGCGCGCGGTCCGGTAGTCGGGGTCGTCGCTGGTCAGCGCCTCCAGGAAGCCCTGGACGATCTGGGTGGGTGTGGCGTTCTCACTCGGCGGCATGGCGAACACCCGCACCTGGGTCTCCTGCCGCGGCGTGGACTCCACGCCCCGCAGGTCCCCGCTGTCGGGCATCGAGGCGCACCCGGCCAGCAGGACGATCCCACCGGCGGCGTACGCCACCGTCCGCACCGAACTGCCCCGGCCGCGCACAGCGCGCTCACCGTCCACGCGAAGCCTCCCCGTCCCTGTCCACACCTCGCGCCGCGTCGTCGCCGAGCCCTTCGGCGCCGCGGCCCCGCTCCGGCGGCCCGTCGCCCTCCGACGGCCGCCACGCGTCCGCGTCGTCCTCCCCGCCCCCGCCGAGCGGCGATCCGCCCTCGCCCGGCGCTCCGGGCGCCGGGCGCGTACTTCCCGGCCGTGCCACCACACGCGCGCCGTTGCCGGGCAGGGCGGTGGGGTCCGCCGTGGGGGTCACGGCCGTGGGCGGCAGCGCGAACGGGTCACGGGCCGGGCCGTCGGTGCCCGGCTGCCGCACCGGCACCGTGGCGCTCTTCCCGCCGTCGCCGCCTCCGCGCGGCAGGCCGGCGTCGTCCAGTCCGCGGTTGCGCCGCGAGTCCTTGGGCTCCAGAGGTATCGGGGATCCCCGCAGCGGTTCGTCCGCGGTCCTCGGCAGCGTCAGGCGGAACTGCGAGCCGCCGCCCGGCTCGCCCCAGGCCTGGAGCCAGCCGCCGTGCAGCCGCGCGTCCTCCAGCGCGATGGACAGCCCCAGGCCCGTACCGCCGGTGGTCCGCGCGCGTGCCGGATCGGCCCGCCAGAAGCGGCTGAAGACCCGGGCCGCCTCACCGGGCTTGAGCCCGACGCCGTAGTCACGCACGGCCACCGCGACCGCGCCCCCGGCCGCGGCCAGCTTGACCACCACGTCCTTGCCCTCGCCGTGCTCCACCGCGTTGACGACCAGGTTGCGCAGCACACGCTCCACGCGCCGCGCGTCGGCCTCGGCGACGACCGGCTGCTGGTCCCCGACGACCCTGATCCGCGTGCCCTTGCGCTCGGCGAGCGGCTCCGCCCCGCTGACCACCCGCCGTACGACCACGCGCAGGTCTATCGGCTCCGCCTCCAGCGCCGCCGCGCCCGCGTCGAAGCGGCTGATCTCCAGCAGGTCCGCGAGCAGCGACTCGAACCGGTCCAGCTGGTCGGCGAGCAGTTCGGCCGACCGCGCGGTCACCGGGTCGAAGTCCTCACGCGCCTCGTGGATGATGTCCGCCGCCATCCGCACGGTCGTCAGCGGCGTACGCAGCTCGTGGGACACGTCCGACACGAACCGGCGCTGCATCCGCGACAGGTCCTCGAGCTGGTTGATCTTCAACTGGAGGTTCTGCGCCATCTTGTTGAAGGCCTCGCCGAGCCGCGCGATGTCGTCCTCGCCGGTGACCTTCATGCGTTCCTGCAGCCGCCCGGCGGACAGCCGCTCGGCGATCCCGGCGGCCATCCGTACGGGCGTGACGACCTGGCGCACGACGAGCCAGGCGATCGCGCCGAGGAGGACGACGACGAACAGCCCGGCGGTCGCCAGGGTGCCCTTGACCAGGCTCAGCGACTTCTCCTCCTGGGTGAGCGGGAAGAGGTAGTACAGCTGGTACGGCTCGCCGTTGGGGTCGTTGACCTGCTTGCCGATGACGAGGGCGGGCTGGGGGCCCCGCTCGTCGTTGTAGACGACACGCGTGTAGCTCTGGGCCGCCGCGGCGCTGGTGTCGATCCTCTCCCGCAGCGCCGCGGGCACGCTGACCGTCGGGTTGACCTCACCGGAGGCGCGCGGCCCGCGTCCGCTGCCGCTGTCGCCGCCCGCGGGCAGGGTCACCACGTCGAAGGCGCCCTGGCCCCCGCTGGAGAGCGAGGCCACGAGATCGCTCATCCACTGGATGACACTCCGCGAGGGATGGCCGTCGGCCGCGGTGCCCTCGTCGCCCGTGACGCTGACGGCCTCCTCGGCCTGCTGTTTGGCCACCGCGAAACCGCCGGTGGCCTGGCTCTGCGACGCCTTCACCTTGGCGTCGAGCAGACCGTTGCGCACCTGGCCGATGACGACGAAGCCCAGCAGCAGGACCACGCCCAGCGACATCAGCAGCGTCGTGACGACGACCTTGAGCTGGATGTTGCGCCGCCACAGCCGCATGACGGGCAGCAGCGGCCGGCGCACCCAGCGCATGAGCAGCCGGATCACCGGGCTGCCCTGAACCCCGCCCTGAAGCAGACCGCCCTCGGTCAGGCGTCCCCACCGGGAGCCCGCCCTCTCCCGGCCGACAGGCCGCTCCGGACGGCCCCCGGACCGGCCGGGCGCCGAAGCGGCACTGTCACCGGACATGTCAGCTCGGTCCTGCCTTGTACCCGACACCACGGACGGTCACCACGATCTCCGGCTTCTCCGGGTCCTTCTCGACCTTGGAGCGCAGCCGCTGCACGTGCACGTTCACCAGCCGGGTGTCCGCCGCGTGGCGGTAGCCCCAGACCTGCTCCAGCAGCACCTCGCGCGTGAACACCTGCCACGGCTTGCGGGCGAGCGCGACCAGCAGGTCGAACTCCAGCGGGGTCAACGCGATGGACTGCCCGTCCCGCTTCACGGAGTGCCCCGCCACGTCGATCACCAGGTCGCCGATGGCGAGCTGCTCCGGGGCGGGCTCCTCCGACCTGCGCAGCCGCGCCCGGATCCGGGCGACCAGCTCCTTCGGCTTGAACGGCTTGACGATGTAGTCGTCGGCCCCGGACTCCAGGCCCACCACGACATCGACGGTGTCGCTCTTCGCCGTGAGCATCACGATCGGCACCCCGGACTCCGCCCTGATCAGACGGCACACCTCGATGCCGTCCCGTCCGGGCAGCATCAGGTCCAGGAGCACGAGGTCGGGTTTGGTCTCGCGGAAAGCGGCCAGCGCCTTGTCGCCGTCGGCTACGAAAGACGGCTCAAAACCTTCACCGCGCAACACGATGCCGAGCATCTCGGCCAGTGCGCTGTCGTCGTCGACGACAAGGACTCGTCCCTTCATAAACGACATCATCCCATTAGCTAATCGTGACCTGGCGTGACCTGGCACACAACGCAGCCAGAGCCTCGGTGGTCACGGGCGAAACCACACCTTCCTCGGTGACGATCGCCGTCACCAGCTCCGGTGGTGTCACGTCGAACGCCGGGTTGTACGCCTGGGTCCCCAGGGGTGCCACCGGAATCCCGCCTCCCGCTTCCGTTCCGGCCACCGGCACCTGCGGTGCCATGATCTCCGTCACCTCGTGGCCGGGTCGCTGCTCCACCTCGATGGACGCCCCGTCCGGCGTCCGGGGATCCACCGTGGTCACCGGCGCCACCACGATGAACGGCACATGGTGGTACCGCGCGAGCACCGCGAGCGGATAGCTCCCCACCTTGTTCGCCACCGACCCGTCGGCCGCGATGCGGTCCGCCCCGACGAGCACCGCGTCCACCTCGCCCGCCGCGAACAGCGAACCCGCCGCGTTGTCGGTGAGCAGGGTGTACGCCATGCCGCTGCGGGCCGCCTCGTATGCCGTCAGGCGAGCACCTTGCAGCAACGGACGCGTTTCGTCCACCCACAGGCGCCTGAGCCGCCCCACCCGGTGCGCGGCCAGCGCCACCGCGAACGCCGTCCCCTCGCCGCCCGACACCAGCGAACCGGTGTTGCAGTGCGTGAGGATCCGGTGCCCGCCGCCCGGCAGCAGCTCGTCCAGCAGCGCCAGCCCGTGCTCGGCCATCCGGGCGCTGGCCTCGGCGTCCTCCCGGTGCAGTTGCCGCGCCGCGTCCAGTGCGGCCACGGCCGCCTGCCGGGAGTCCCCGCCACGGGCGAGCACGGCCTGATGGGCGGCGTGCGCCCGGCGCACCCCGACGGAGAGGTTCACCGCCGTGGGCCGGGCGCTCTCCAGCGCCGCCGCCGCGTCGTCCACGTCGAAGCCCCGTACCGCCGCGAGCGCGACGCCGTAGGCGCCCGCCACGCCCAGCAGGGGGGCACCCCGCACGGCGAGCGAGCGGATCGCCTCCACCAGCGCGGGCGCATCCGTACAGACGAGTTCGACCTCCTCGGCCGGCAGCCTCGTCTGGTCGAGCAGGACCAGGACGGGACCCTCCGGTGGCTCTTCCCAGCGCAGTGCCGGGATCTCGGTCGGCCGCTTGTTGTCGCCGCTGTGTGCGTACTGATCAGCCATGCCGCCAGTCTGCCCCCTGTAGCCCCGACAATTGAAGGTACGCAGCCCTCACCTCGGCAGGTCCGTTGATGACCACCCCATGGCACGATGGCTGCCAAGCTGCCGCCGCGACCGCGGACGGGCACCGTGAAGGAGCGAGAATGAAAGACACTCCGGGCTGGGCCTCGCCCGGATCCGCCCCGTCCGAAGGGCAGGGGCCGGGCGTGTCCGGACCTGCCGAGCCCGCCGGCCGCCCGGACCCTGAGCAGCCCGGCGACCAGCCCCAGCAGCCGGACCGCGCCCCGCAGGACCCGGGTGCGAAGTGGTCCAAGGACCAGCCACCGGCCGGCCAGTGGTCCGCGCCCACCGGCCCCGGCCAGGCCGCCCCGCCGCCGGCCGGCCCGGGCTGGGGCGCCCCGCCCCCCGGTGGACCCGGCGGCTACGCGGGCGGACCCGGCGGCCACGGTTCCTGGGGAGGCGGCGGCTGGGGAGGCCCCCCGCCGGCGGCCAAGCCCGGCGTCATCCCGCTCCGCCCGCTCGGCGTGGGTGAGATCCTCGACGGCGCCGTCTCCACCATGCGCACCTACTGGCGCACCGTCCTCGGCATCGCGCTGACCGTCGCCGTCCTCACCGAGATCGTCGTCGTCCTGCTCCAGGGCCTCGTCCTGGACGACTCCAGCACCGAGGCCCTCAACGACCCCAGCGCCACGCTCAGCGAGCTGACCGACGCCATGGGCGACGCCCTGTTCAACTCCGGCGCGGTCTTCCTGGTCACCCTGGTCGGCACCGTCGCCGCCACCGCCCTGCTCACCACCGTCACCAGCCGCGCGGTGCTCGGCAGACCCGTCACCACCGGTGACGCCTGGCGCGACGCCCGCCCCCAGATCGTCAAACTGTTCGGCCTGATCTGCCTGCTGCTGCTCATCACCGCCGGCATCGTCACCGTGGGCGCGCTGCCCGGCTTGCTGGTGAGCGTGGCGGCGGGCAGCGAGGTCGGCATCGCGCTGACCGTCCTCGGCCTCATCTGCGCCGGTGTGGTCGCCCTGTGGCTGATGGTCCGCTTCTCGCTGGCCTCGCCCACGCTGATGCTGGAGAAGCAGGGCATCGTGAAGGCGATGGGCCGCTCCGCCAAACTCGTCCGCGGCTCCTGGTGGCGGGTGTTCGGCATCCAGCTGCTCGCGACGATCATCGCCAACGTCGTCGCGTCGATCATCGTCATCCCCTTCACCTTCCTCGCCTCCGCCCTCAGCGGGGACGGCGTCACCGGCTTCCTCGACAGCGCCGGCGGCGACATCGGCTGGACGTTCCTCATCGTCAGCGGCATCGGCTCGGTCATCGGCTCCATGATCACGTTCCCGATCACGGCCGGTGTCACCGTGCTCCTCTACATCGACCAGCGCATCCGCCGCGAGGCCCTCGACCTCGAACTGGCCCGCGCCGCGGGCGTCCAGGACCACGGCACCGGCACCACCCCGGGGAGCTGATGCGGTGACCGTCACGGGGGGAGCTCCGGCATCCGCCAGGGGCGTGTCGGCGGCCGCCGACACGGCCGTACGCCTGCTGCTGCGCGGCGACGAGCCGCCCGTCACCCTCCCGCGTGATCCCGCGCGGGAGGCTGCCCGGCGCGAGCTGTCCAAACGCATGTACCACGAGAACGACCCCAGCTGGTTCCAGCGTGCCCTCGACGCCTTCTGGGAGTGGGTCGGCAAGCTGTTCGACGCCGCCTCCACCGCGACGCCCGGCGGCGCACTCGGCCTGATCGTCGTCATCGCGGCCGCGATCGCCGTCCTGGGCGCCCTGTGGTGGCGCCTGGGCACCCCACGCCGCGAGCCGGCCTCCACGCCCGCCCTGTTCGACGACCGCCCCCGCAGCGCCGCCGAACACCGCGCGGCGGCCGAGGCGCACGCCGTCCAGGGACACTGGAACCAGGCCGTCCAGGAATGCATGCGGGCCGTCGTCCGCGCCTTGGAGGAACGCGCCCTGCTCGACATCCGCCCCGGCCGCACCGCCGACGAGGCCGCCGCGGAAGCCGGCCGCGCGCTGCCCGCCCACACCGACCGGCTGCACGGCGCCGCCCGCGCCTTCGACGACGTGACGTACGGCGGCAGGACCGCGACGGAACAGTCGTACCGGCGGATCGCCGAACTCGACCGCGACCTGGAGCGCGCCAGACCACAGCTCGCAGGCAGCGGCGGCACCCCGGGCACGGACACCGACACCCGCCGGGGAGCCGCCGGATGACGACCGAGGCCACGCTCCCGTCCACCTCGGCCTCGCCCACCGCCCGCCAGGTGTGGACCCGCGCGCGAGGTGTCGCCCTCGCCCTGGTGCTGCTGCTCGTGGCGGCCGTCGTGATCGCCGTGGTCCGCTCCGACGCCCGCCACGGCGAGCTCGACCCGCGCTCCGCCGACCCCTACGGCAGCCGCGCCGTCGCCGAACTCCTGGCCGACCGGGGCGTCGACACCCGCGTGGTCGCCACCCTCGACGAGGCCGCCGACGCGGCCGGCCCCGACACCACCCTGCTGGTGGCGGTTCCCGACCTGCTGACCCCCAGCCAGCAGACCCGGCTGCACGCCGCCTTCGTCCAGTCCGGCGGCCGCACCGTCCTGGTCGCCGCCGGAAGCTCCTCCGTCGAACGGCTCGCTCCCGGTGTCACCGCCGACCCGGCCACCAGCTTCGACTCCACCCTCGACCCCGACTGCGCGCTGCCCGCCGCCCAGCGCGCCGGCAGCGCCGACACGGGCGGCATCCGCTACACCACCACCCACCTCAGCGCCGACGAGTGCTACCCCAGCGAGCGCCTGGCCACCCTGCTGCGCCTCCCGGCGCCCGCCGACGACGGCGACACCGTCCTCCTGGGCTCGCCCGACATCCTCCTCAACGACCGCCTGGACCGCCACGGCAACGCCTCGCTGGCCCTGCAACTCCTCGGCTCCCGCCCCCATCTGGTCTGGTACCTCCCCTCGCTCGCCGACGCCTCCGCCGCCTCCGAGGAGGGCGAGCGCGGCCTCCTCGAGCTGCTCCCCTCCGGCTGGCTGTGGGGCACCCTGCAACTCTTCCTCGCCGCGGTCCTGGCCGCCTTGTGGCGGGCGCGCCGGCTGGGCCCCCTGGTCCCCGAACGACTCCCCGTGGCGATCCGCGCCTCCGAAACCGTCGAAGGCCGCGCACGCCTCTACCGCAAGGCGAACGCCCGCGACCGTGCGGCCGCCGCTCTCCGCTCCACCACCCGCACCCGCCTCGCCCCCCTCGTCGGCGTCCCCACCCCCCAGGCACACGCGCCCGAGGCTCTCCTCCCCGCACTGTCCGCCCACCTCCAGGGCGACGGACAGTCCCTGCACACCCTCCTCTTCGGCCCGCCCCCCGGCGACGACGCAGCACTCGTCAAGCTCGCCGACCAACTCGACGCCCTCGAAAGAGAGGTACGCCGTCCATGATGGACCCGACCACTGACAACGCCGCGCACACCGGGGACCCGGCCGCCGCCCGGGCCTCCCTGGAGGCCCTGCGCGCCGAGATCGCCAAGGCCGTGGTCGGCCAGGACCCCGCGGTGACCGGCCTCGTCGTCGCCCTGCTCTGCCGCGGCCACGTCCTCCTCGAAGGCGTCCCCGGCGTCGCCAAGACCCTCCTGGTGCGCGCCCTCGCCGCCACCCTCGAACTCGACACCAAGCGCGTCCAGTTCACCCCCGACCTGATGCCGAGCGACGTCACCGGCTCCCTTGTCTACGACGCCCGCACCTCCGAGTTCTCCTTCCAGCCCGGCCCCGTCTTCACCAACCTCCTGCTCGCGGACGAGATCAACCGCACCCCGCCGAAGACCCAGTCGTCGCTGCTGGAGGCCATGGAGGAACGCCAGGTCACCGTCGACGGCACCCCACGCCCCCTCCCGGACCCCTTCCTGGTCGCCGCGACCCAGAACCCCGTCGAGTACGAGGGCACCTACCCCCTCCCCGAAGCGCAGCTCGACCGCTTCCTCCTCAAACTCACCATCCCCCTGCCCTCCCGCCAGGACGAGATCGACGTGCTCACCCGCCACGCCGAGGGCTTCAACCCGCGCGACCTGCGCGCCGCCGGAGTACGCCCCGTAGCGAACGCCGCCGACCTGGAAGCCGCCCGCCGCGCGGTCGCCACGACGACCGTCTCCCCCGAGATCACCGCCTACGTCGTGGACATCTGCCGCGCCACCCGCGAATCACCCAGCCTCACCCTGGGCGTCTCCCCCCGGGGCGCCACCGCGCTGCTCGCCACCGCCCGCGCCTGGGCCTGGCTGACCGGCCGCGACTACGTCATCCCCGACGACGTGAAGGCACTCGCCCTGCCCACGCTCCGCCACCGCGTGCAGCTCCGCCCGGAAGCCGAGATGGAAGGCGTCACGACCGACTCGGTCATCAACGCGATCCTCTCCCACGTCCCCGTCCCCCGCTGATGGCCCTCACCGGACGCGCCGCCCTGCTCGCGGCACTCGGCGCCCTCCCCGTCGGCATCTGGGAACCCGGCTGGACGGGCATCCTCGCCGTCAACGCCCCCCTCGTCGTGGCGTGTGCCTGCGATTTCGCCCTGGCCGCCCCGGTACGCCAGCTCGGCCTGACCCGCTCCGGAGACACCTCCGTACGCCTGGGCGACACCGCCGACGTCACCCTCACGGTCACCAACACGTCCCGCCGCCCGCTCCGCGCCCGGATCCGCGATGCCTGGCCCCCGAGCAGCTGGCAGCCCGGCACGGAGGGCGAAGCCTCCCGCCACCGACTGGTGATCCCGCCGGGTGAACGCCGACGCGTCACCACCCGCCTGCGGCCCACCCGCCGCGGCGACCGCCACGCCGACCGCGTCACCGTCCGCTCCTACGGCCCCCTCGGCCTCTTCGCCCGCCAAGGCACGCACGAGGTCCCGTGGGCCGTGCGCGTCCTGCCCCCCTTCACCAGCCGCAAGCACCTGCCGTCCAAGCTGGCCCGCCTGCGCGACATGGACGGCCGCACCAGCGTGCTGACCCGGGGTGAGGGAACCGAGTTCGACAGCCTGCGCGCATACGTCCCCGGCGACGACACCCGGTCCATCGACTGGCGCGCCACCGCCCGTCAGTCCACGGTCGCGGTACGCACCTGGCGTCCCGAGCGCGACCGCCGCATCCTGCTCGTCCTCGACACCGGCCGCACCTCCGCGGGCCGCGTCGGAGACGCGCCCCGCCTGGACGCCTCCATGGACGCGGCCCTGCTTCTCGCCGCCCTCGCCTCCCGCGCCGGCGACCGCGTCGACCTCCTGGCCTACGACCGTCGTCTGCGGGCCCTCGTCCAGGGACGCACGGCGGGCGACGTGCTCCCGTCCCTCGTCAACGCCATGGCCACGCTCGAACCCGAACTCGTCGAGACCGACGCCCGGGGCCTGACGGCCACCGCACTGCGCACGGCGTCACGCCGTTCCCTGATCGTCCTGCTCACCACGCTCGACGCGGCCCCGATCGAGGAGGGCCTCCTCCCCGTCCTGGCCCAGCTCACCCAGCGCCACACGGTGCTTCTGGCATCGGTGGCAGACCCGCGCACTGCCGACATGGCCAAGGCACGGGGGAACACCGACGCCGTGTACGAGGCAGCCGCGGCAGCCCAGGCCCACACGGAACGCGACCGCACCGCAGAACAACTCCGCCGCCATGGCGTCACGGTCGTGGACGCGACGCCGGAGGAACTGGCGCCGGCGCTGGCGGACGCGTATCTGGCATTGAAGGCGGCGGGACGCCTGTAAGGAGGGTCCGGGATCATCCCGGT
>NZ_JFCB01000037.1 GCF_000725125.1 Streptomyces toyocaensis | reverse complement strand
CCTGGCGCCGTGTCCGGGCGGGCCGTGGGCGCAGGGGCGGACGGGGCGGACGGAGTCGAGGCCGCCCGCCCGGCGCCGTGGCGGGGCGGGCGCGCGGACCGGGCCGGACGCCGCGGGGTGGCTGGGCGGGCGCAGGATGCCGTGGTCGGGGTGCGGCCCGGAGGAGCGGCGGTTGCCGAGGGACGGCGAGGTCAGGCGGGGGTGCCGAGTTCGGCCCAGACCGTCTTGCCCGCGACGTCCCGGACCCGCACGACACCCCAGTCCAGGCAGAGCCGCTGCACGATGAACATGCCGTGGCCGCCCGGCCGGCCCGCCTGGTGCGGGGTGCGCGGGGCCGGCTGGCCCGTGCCCCGGTCGGTGACCTCCAGCCGGATCACCTTCCTGTCGCAGGTGATGGCCAGGTGGTCGGGCCCCTCCGCGTGCAGGCACGCGTTGGTGACGAGCTCGGAGACGACGAGCAGGACGTCCTCCGCAGCGGCCCGCTGGTCGGCGGAGGACGCGGGCAACCAGCCCCACTCGTACAGCGCCTGACGGGTGAAATCACGGGCGAGCGGCACGACGCCGCTCTGGCCGTCGAAGTCCAGCCGGCGGATCCGGCCGCCGTCCGGGGACACCGGCGGAGCGGCCACGCCGCTGTCGGGCGCGCCCCCGGCCGGCACCGCGTCCCCGGGCATCCCGGAAGCGCCGCCGGGCTCCTGACCGCGGTCGCCCGGCGAGTAGGGCCGGGTGGTGCTCATCAGCGCTTCACCTCACCGTGTCACCAGTTCACAATGAAAAATTCGCCGTACTCGGTTGGTCACGCGCGCACGGCACATCCGGTTCCCGTGTCCCTCGCGACCACCGCGTCCGGCACGTTCAGGAAGTCTCCTGCCCGGGCAGACCGAGGGGACACCCCCGTATTCGCACGAAAAGGCGCGACGGACGGTCCCCTCCGGCCGCGGGCGCGGCGGGTGCGTCCCGCCGCCGGGCGTGCCCCGGCGGCTCACGCCGAATCGTCGGCCAGAGCCGCCTCAAGAGTGTCGTGCACGGTGAACACCGCGTCCGCACCCGTGATTTCGAACACGCGCGCGACCACGGGCTGCATACCCACGAGGTGAACCCCGCCTCCGCCCGCCTCGGCCTTCAGCCGGGCACCGAGCAGCACGTTCAGCCCCGTGGAGTCACAGAACTCCAACCGGGAGCAGTCGATAACGAGCCGCTTGAATCCCTTGGCGAGGCAGCCCTCCAGTGGCTCACGCAACAAATCGGCGGTGTGGTGATCCAACTCACCCGCCGGAGTCACGACGGCACTGGGGCCCTCTTCTCGCACCTCGACCAGAAGCCGGCCCGACTGTGCGCTGCCGACCGTCCCGCGGTCCATGCCGTCTCTCTCCCGAGGTCGTGGCTGCATGCTGACGTCTTTGAACATTACGCCTTCCGGCCACGCATCGACACTCTAACAATCACGCACAAACAGACATATGCGAACAGATCTCACTTGCGATGAGGTTGCGCGAGCCGGTAGGGCTAGTAGGACACGTACCCGACACGGCCGGCTTTGGAGGCGCCGCACACCGCAGTGCACGTATCGGCTTCGGCAGCCACATGCCGAGAACGATGGAGGACATCATGTCACCCCGGCTCGACGCATCGCCTACCCCCGCAGCGACGTCGACACCCACTCCGGAACATCTGGATCCCATCGAGCAGGACGACCTGGGTGTCGTCCCGGACGACCTACTCGCCGGACTGCCGGAGATCCCCCCGTACGACGAGGTGGGCGCGGTCGACGCACGGGCCCTGTCCAAGACCCTCTTCGAGCGCCTGGAGTCGCTCGAGGAAGGCACCCACGAGTACTCGTACGTACGCAACACGCTCGTCGAACTGAACCTCGCCCTCGTCAAGTTCGCCGCCTCCCGCTTCCGCTCGCGCAGCGAGCCGATGGAGGACATCATCCAGGTCGGCACCGTCGGCCTGATCAAGGCGATCGACCGCTTCGAGATGTCGCGCGGTGTGGAGTTCCCCACGTTCGCGATGCCGACCATCATCGGCGAGATCAAGCGCTTCTTCCGCGACACCTCCTGGTCCGTACGCGTCCCGCGCCGCCTGCAGGAGCTCCGGCTCGACCTCGCCAAGGCCGGTGACGAACTGGCCCAGATGCTCGACCGCGCGCCGACGGTGGCCGAGCTGGCGGAGCGCCTGGGCATCACCAAGGACGAGGTCATCGAGGGCATGGCGGCGTCGAACGCCTACACGGCCTCCTCCCTGGACGCCCAGCCCGAGGAGGACGACGCCGAGGGAGCGCTGGCGGACCGGATCGGTTACGAGGACCACGGACTCGAAGGCATCGAGTACGTCGAGTCGTTGAAGCCGCTGATCGCCGAACTGCCGCCGCGGGACCGCAAGATCCTGTCCCTGCGCTTCGTCGCGGGCATGACCCAGTCGGAGATCGGCGAGGAACTGGGCATCTCCCAGATGCACGTCTCCCGCCTGCTCTCGCGGACCCTGGTGAAACTGCGCAAGGGACTCACCGTCGAGGAGTGACGGACCGCACGTCCCCCCACATGACGTGACCGCGCCCCGCGCCCCGCGGGTGCCCGATGCCTGTTCAGGGCAGCGGGCACCCACAGGGCGCGGGGCGCGTCTCATGGACCGGGTGACGGGCCCGTCCCGCCCGGCCCCGCGGCGCGGCTCACACCGGCCGCGGCTCCACCCTGCGTCCCCTCCGCCAGACCGCGCGCACCAGGGGCACCCCCGGCCGGTAGGCCAGGTGGACCGGGGACGGGGCGTCGAGGAGCAGCAGGTCCGCATACGCGCCCGGGGCGATGCGGCCGATGTCGTCGCGGCGCAGGGCCCTGGCCCCGCCCGCCGTGGCCGACCACACGGCCTCGTCGGGCGTCATCCCCATGTCCCGCACCGCGAGCGCGATGCAGAAGGGGACCGAGGAGGTGAAGGACGAGCCGGGGTTGCAGTCGGTGGACAGTGCGACCGTCACCCCCGCGTCCAGCAGCCTGCGGGCGTCCGGCCACTCGGCGCGGGTGGAGAACTCGGCCCCGGGAAGCAGGGTGGCGACCGTGCGGCTGTTCGCGAGGGCGTCCACGTCGGCGTCGGTGAGGTGGGTGCAGTGGTCGGCGCTGGCCGCGTCGAGCTCGACGGCGAGCTGGACGCCGGGGCCGTACGTGAGCTGGTTGGCGTGGACGCGCGGGTGCAGGCCCCTGGCCCTGCCCGCGGTGAGAATCGCGCGGGCCTGGTCGCCGTCGAAGGCGCCCTTCTCGCAGAAGACGTCGATCCAGCGGGCGTGCGGCGCGCAGGCGTCCAGCATCTCGCCGGTGACCAGGGCCACGTAGCCGGCCGGGTCCTCGGCGTACTCGGGGGCGACGATGTGGGCGCCGAGGAAGGTGACCTCGTCGGTGTGCCGGGCCGCCAGGCGCAGGGCCCGGGACTCGTCCTCGGTGGTCAGGCCGTAGCCGGACTTGGTCTCGAAGGTCGTGGTGCCCTGGCGCAGTGCCTCGGTGAGGAAACGGGTGAGGTTCGCCTCCAGTTCCGCGTCGGTGGCGGCGCGGGTGGCGGCGACGGTGGTGCGGATGCCGCCCGCGCTGTACGGGCGGCCGGACATACGGGCGTTGAACTCCTCGGTGCGGTCGCCCGCGAAGACCAGGTGGGAATGGGAGTCGACGAAGCCCGGGAGGACCGCCCGGCCCCCGGCGTCGACCCGGTTGTCAGTGGCGGGTGCTTTGCTTGATTCACCGGTCCACACGACGCGGTCGCCCTCGATGACGACGGCCGCGTCCCGGACCAGACCGAGGGGAGACCTGTCGCCCAGGGAGGGGTCGTTGGTGACCAGTGCGGCGATGTTGCTGATGACGGTGCTGCTCATGGTGTCCTCATGGGGGGTCGTCAGGCGCGCAGGGCCTCGACTGCCTGCGCGAGGGCTCCGGGTACGTCGGGTACGAGCGTGTGCGCCCCGTCGCGCACGACGTGCCGGCCTCCCACGATCGTGTGACGGACGTCCGCTGCCGTCGCGGCGAATACGGCCGTCTCGGCGCCGAGCCCGGGCAGCGGCCCCGCGGTTCTGACCGAGTCGAGGGCGAGGGTGACGAGGTCGGCGCGCGCCCCGGCCTCGATGCGTCCGGCGTCCTCCCAGCCGAGGGCGGCGTGGCCGTCGGCGGAGGCGGCCCGCAGCAGGGCGGCGGCCGTCCAGTGGCCCCGGGTGCGGGTGCGCAGCCGCTCGTTCAGCTCCATCGCGCGCGCCTCCTCGAACAGGTCGATCACGGCGTGGCTGTCGGAGCCGAGGGAGAGCGGGGAGCCCTCGTTCTGCAGGGCCGCCGCGGGGCCGATGCCGTCGGCGAGGTCCCGTTCGGTCGTCGGGCACATGCAGGTTCCGGTGCCGCTGCCGCCGATGAGCGCGATGTCCTCGGCGGTGAGATGGGTGTTGTGGACACCGGTGGTGCGCGGTCCGAGCACCCCGTGCACGGCCAGGAGTTGCGTGGGGGTGCACCCGTGCGCCTCGCGGCAGGCGTCGTTCTCGGCGGTCTGCTCGGACAGGTGCACGTGGAGCGGGGCCCGCCGCTCCTCGGCCCACCCTGCCACGGTCGCCAACTGCTCCGCCGGTACGGCCCGTACGGAGTGGATGGCCGCCCCGATCCGCGCGTGATCCCGTTCCTTGAGAAGAGAACAGCGTTCGGCCCAGGCGTCCGCGTCGCCGTCGGAGAAGCGGAGCTGGTGGGTGGTGGGCGGCCGGCCGAAGCCGGAGGAGAGGTAGGCGGTGTCGAGGAGGGTGATCCGGATGCCGGCCTCGGCGGCGGCCTCCACGAGCGCCTCGCCCAGGACGTTGGGGTCGGCGTAGGGCCTGCCGCCGGGGGCGTGGTGGACGTAGTGGAACTCGCCGACCGTCGTGATGCCCGCCAGTGCCATCTCGGCGTACACGGCCCGGGCGAGGGCGTGGTAGGTGTCCGGCGTGAGCCGTTCGGCCGTGGCGTACATGACCTCGCGCCAGGTCCAGAAGGTGCCGGAGCCCACCTGGACGGTGGAGCGCAGGGCGCGGTGGAAGGCGTGGCTGTGGGCGTTGGCCAGTCCGGGGAGGGTCAGTCCGCGCAGGATCTCGGCGCCGGGCGGCGGGGCGGGGGTGTCCGGACGGACGGCGGTGATCCGGCCGTCCCCGACCTCCAGGGTCACGCCCGGCTCGATGGAGGTCCCCCCTGTCCGAGCGGAGCCGAGAGCTCGGGGGAGGGTGCCGAACCAGGCGTGCTCCAGCCAGTACGTCCGCGGGGTGGCAGTCACGTGCGGGCCAGTCCTTCCAGTACGTCGGCGAGGGCGAGGACCCCGGCCACGCAGTCGTCCTCGGTGGCGGATTCGGCCGGGGAGTGCGAGACGCCGGTGGGATTGCGCACGAACAGCATCGCGGTCGGGACGCGCCCGGAGAGGATTCCGGCGTCATGTCCGGCGCCGGTGCCGAGGACGGGCACCTTCAGGTCCCCGTCGCCGCCCAGGATGCGGGCCAGTTCGTCGCGCAGGGCGTGGTCGAACCCGACGACGGGGGTGAAGGACTCGCGTGCGACGTCGAGGCCGACGCCGTGGGCGGCCGCGTGCACGCGGGCGGCCTTCTCCACCCCGGCGACCACGGCGTCCAGACGCTCCTGGTCGGCGGCGCGGGAGTCGAGCCAGCCGCGCACCAGGGAGGGGATGGCGTTGACGCCGTTCGGCTCGACGGCGATCTTGCCGAAGGTGGCGACGGCACCGGCGAGTTCCGCCTCCCGGCGGGCGGCCAGGACGGTCTCGGCGTACGGCAGCATCGGGTCGCGGCGGTCGGCGAGCCGGGTGGTGCCCGCGTGGTTGGCCTCTCCCCGGAAGTCGAACCGCCACCGGCCGTGCGGCCAGATGGCGGACGCGATGCCGACGCGGTCGCCGGACAGGTCAAGCGCCCGGCCCTGTTCGACGTGGAGTTCGACGAAGGCGCCGATGCGGGCGAGCCGTTCGGGGTCGGCGCCGATGGCGCCGGGGTCGTGTCCGGCGGCCTCCATGGCCTGCGGGAGCGTGATGCCGTCCCCGTCGGTGAGCCGGTGGGCCTGCTCCACCGTGAGCGCGCCCGCGGTGAGCCGGGAGCCGACACAGGCGAGCCCGAACCGGGCGCCCTCCTCGTCCCCGAAGTTGACGATGCCGAGGGGCTTGGCGAGCCGCACGCCCCTGCGGCCCAGTTCGTCGAGCGCGGCGAAGGCGGACACGACCCCGAGGGGCCCGTCGAAGGCCCCGCCGTCGGGTACGGAGTCCAGGTGCGACCCGGTGACCACCGCGTCCCCCCGCGCGGGATCCCCGAGCCAGGCCCACTGGTTGCCGTTCCGGTCGACCTCGTAGGCCAGCCGCCGGCCGCGGGCCTGCTCCTCGAACCAGTCCCGGCAGTCGGCGTCGGCGCCGGTCCAGGCGAACCGACGGTACCCGCCGGAGACGGCGCTGCGGCCGACGGGCAGCAGCTGACGCCACATCTCCTGGAAGGAGGGCTGCGGGCCGTCGTTCCGCGGTACGACGGGGGTGCGTTCCCGCGGCGGCGCCTGAGCCCCCACGGAGGAGTTGCCGCCGCTCATGCCGGGTCACCCTCACGCATCGGCACGCGCACACCCCGCTCGCCGGCCACCGACTCCGCGATGTCGTACCCGGCGTCGACGTGCCGGATGACACCCATCCCGGGGTCGTTGGTGAGCACCCGCCGGATCTTCTCCCCGGCCAGCGCCGTCCCGTCGGCCACCGTGACCTGCCCGGCGTGGATCGACCGCCCCATGCCGACCCCGCCACCGTGGTGGAGGGACACCCACGAGGCCCCGGACGCCACGTTCACCATCGCGTTCAGCAGCGGCCAGTCGGCGATCGCGTCGGACCCGTCCAGCATCGCCTCGGTCTCCCGGTAGGGGGAGGCCACCGACCCGCAGTCGAGATGGTCCCGCCCGATGACGACCGGAGCGGCCAGCTCCCCGCTCGCGACCATGTCGTTGAACCGCTCACCGGCCTTGTCGCGCTCGCCGTATCCGAGCCAGCAGATGCGCGCGGGCAGCCCCTGGAAGTGGACCCGCTCCCCCGCCATCCTGATCCAGCGGGCCAGGGACTCGTTCTCCGGGAAGAGCTCCAGGACCGCCTTGTCGGTCTTGGCGATGTCGGCGGGGTCGCCGGACAGCGCGGCCCAGCGGAAGGGGCCCTTGCCCTCGCAGAAGAGCGGCCGGATGTAGGCGGGGACGAAGCCGGGGAAGGCGAACGCGCGGTCGTAGCCGGCGAGTCGCGCCTCACCGCGGAGGGAGTTGCCGTAGTCGAACACCTCGGCGCCGGCGTCCTGGAAGCCGACCATCGCCTCGACGTGCCGGGCCATGGACTCACGGGCGCGGGTGGTGAAGCCCGCGGGGTCCTTCGCGGCGGCGTCGGCCATGTCCTCGAAGGCGACGCCGACGGGGAGGTACGCCAGCGGGTCGTGGGCGGAGGTCTGGTCGGTGACGATGTCGATGGGCGCGCCCATGGCGAGCAGCTGCGGAACCAGCTCGGCGGCGTTGCCGAGGACACCGATGGACAGGGGGCGGCGGGCGTCGCGGGCCTCGGTGGCCAGCTGGAGCGCGTGGTCGAGGCTGTCGGCCTTCACGTCCAGGTAGCGGTGCTCGATGCGGCGGTCGATGGCGCGGGGGTCGCAGTCGACGCAGATCGCGACGCCGTCGTTCATCGTCACGGCGAGCGGCTGGGCGCCGCCCATGCCGCCGAGGCCCGCGGTGAGGGTGATGGTCCCGGCGAGGGTGCCGCCGAACTTCTTCGCGGCGACGGCCGCGAAGGTCTCGTAGGTGCCCTGGAGGATGCCCTGGGTGCCGATGTAGATCCAGGAGCCGGCGGTCATCTGCCCGTACATGGTCAGGCCGAGGGCCTCCAGGCGGCGGAACTCCTCCCAGGTGGCCCAGTCGCCGACGAGGTTGGAGTTGGCGATGAGGACGCGCGGGGCCCACTCGTGGGTCTGCATGACGCCGACCGGCCGGCCGGACTGGACGAGCATCGTCTCGTCCTGCTTGAGGGTCCTCAGCGTCCGCACCATCGCGTCGAAGGAGCGCCAGTCGCGGGCGGCCTTCCCCGTCCCGCCGTAGACGACGAGCTTGTCGGGGTGCTCGGCGACCTCGGGGTCGAGGTTGTTCTGCAGCATCCGCAGGGCGGCCTCCTGCTGCCAGCCCAGGGCGCTCGGTTCGGTGCCGCGCGGCGCTCGGACGGGGCGGGGTCCGGGTCCGGGTCCGGCCATGGTGTGCCTCCTCGTGCTGCGGATGATTACTGCAGATATTCATATCCTCGACGTCTGAATAGACCTAGTCAAGACGGGGGGTGTGTCGGCGCCGCCGCGAGCGGGATGTTTGGCTGGAGGCATGCGCGCGAACAGGGAGCACGCCGATGGGACGGGGGACACGATGACGTACGACGACGGCCTGACGGACGAGGTGGACCCGCGGGGTACAGGGCGGGCGGCCCGGCGGGACGAGGCGGTGCGGGCCGCCGTCGAGCAGGGACTGCTGGACGGCGACACCCCCCTGGTGGCCCTGCTCGACGTCACCGGCATCAGGGAGTCGGCGGCCGGGCTGCGGGCGGCGTTCGACGCGGTGACGGCGCCGGGCACGCCCGTGCTGCACGCGTTCGCGGTGAAGGCGAGCCCGCTGGTGCCGGTGCTGCGGCTGCTGCGCGAGGAGGGCATCGGCGCGGAGGTGGCCAGCCCGGGTGAGCTGGCACTGGCGCGGGCGGCGGGGGTGGAGCCGGAGCGGACGGTCCTCGACTCGCCCGCCAAGACCGCCGCCGAGCTGCGGGAGGCGCTGGCGCTGGGGATCGCCGTGAACGCGGACAACCCGCAGGAGCTGGCGCGCATCGACGCCATGATGGCCGGGTCCGGCTCCCGGTCCCCCATCGGTATCCGGGTGAACCCGCAGGTCGGCGGCGGCTCCATCGAGGCGCTGTCGACGGCGACGGCGACGTCGAAGTTCGGGGTGGCGCTGCGCGACGAGGGCGCGCGGGAGTGGGTGGTGCGGGCGTACGCGGACCGGCCGTGGCTGACCCGGCTGCACGCGCACTCCGGTTCCCAGGGCATCGCGCTGTCGATGATGGCGCGGGGGATCGCGGAGACGTACGCCCTGGCGGAGGAGATCAACGGACGGGCGGGACGGCGGCAGATCGACACCATCGACATCGGCGGCGGGCTGCCGGTGAACTTCGCCTCCGAGGCGAGCAGCCCGACGTACGGGGAGTACGCGCGGCTGCTGCGCGAGACGGTGCCGGGGCTGTTCGACGGGCGGTACGGGCTGGTCACCGAGTTCGGCCGGTCGCTGCTGGCCAAGCACGGCACGGTGGTCGCGCGCGTGGAGTACGCCAAGAGCGCGGGCGGGCGTCCGGTCGCGGTGACCCACGCGGGCGTCCAGGTGGCGACGCGCACGGTGTACGCGCCTCAGTCGTGGCCGCTGCGGATCGCCGCCTACGACGCGAAGGGGCGGCCCAAGGAAGGGCCGGCGGTCGTGCAGGACGTGGCGGGACCGGCCTGCTTCGCGGGCGACCTCCTCGCGCAGGGGCAGGAGCTGCCGCTGCTGGAGCAGGGCGACTACGCGGCGGCGCTGGACACGGGCGCGTACTACTTCGCCCACCACTACGCGTACAACTCGCTCCCCCGCCCCGCCGTCCACGGCTTCGTCCCGGACGGGACGGGGGGAGTCGCCTTCGCGACCGTACGCGCCCCCCAGACGATCGAGGAGATCGTCGCCGAGTCGGGGGCGGCCCACGCCGACGCCCTCACCACGGGCCTGCCGCGCTGAACGCACCTGCGGGGCGCGGGCACGGACCACCGCACCCGCGCCCCGCGGGGGGCCCGTTCCTCAGGCCGCCGCGGCGAGCCGTCGGCGGGAGCCGCCCGGGGCCGCGTCACCCGCCGCGACACCCGTGGTGCGGTAGGCCTTCACGGCCTTGCCGGCGGGCCGCCCCGCATCCGCGCGCAGCCAGTCGACGCGCACCCACAGCAGGACCTCGCCCTCCTGCTCCAGCCGGCCGATCCAGGACGCCTTCCACCACAGCCCGGCCCCGCACCCGGCGAGCAGCAGACCGCCGGCGGCGGGTGCGGCGAACGCCGTGCCGAGGGCGGCGAGGAAGGCGAGCAGCAGCCACCAGCGGTGCGCCCGGCGCCAGTTGCGCGCGGTCACCGCACGGTCCTGGAGCACGTCGTACCTGCCCGCCCGCGCCGCCGTGCGGGCCAGCGCGCGGTACCGCCCCCGCCGCCCGTAGGCCACGACGGCCGCCGCCACGAGGAACAGCGTGGCGCCCGCCAGGACGCCGATCCGGCGCCCGGTCGCTCCCGGCACCAGCACCCCGATGCCCGCGGCGAGGAGTCCCAGCCACCACAGTGGCGCGGCCCCGGCCCGCACGACGACGGCCACCCGCGCCAGCCCTTGTCCTCCGCGCGTCACGTCCTGCCTCCCGTCCTCCGATACCTGTGTGTGTCCCAGGAGAGGCACGGTAGCGACACAACGTGAGACGAGTCTGAGAAGACGCGGCGGCCGGCCCGCCGTCCGCGGTCAGTCCACGAACAGCCCGCGTGCCGCCGCCTTCGCGTCGAACTCCTCCAGCCGCGCCTGCGCGTCGGGCAGGTCGTCACACATCGCCTCCAGCAGCACCCGGCCCAGCAGCATCGGCGCGCAGGCCGTGTCGAAGGCCAGCCCGGTGCCGACGGCGGCGGGCAGCAGCAGGTCGGACACCTTGGCGACCGGCGCGAACGGGGAGTCGGCGACGCTGACGACGGTCAGCCCCGTCTCCCTGGCGTGCGCGAGGGCGTCGACGACCTCCCGGGGATGGCGGGGCAGCGCGAAGCACAGCAGGGCGCTCGCCCCGGCGCGGGCGGCCGCGTCGATCCGGTCGTGGAGCATCGTGCCGCCCTCGTTGAGCAGCCGGACGTCCGGATGGACCTTGGCGGCGAAGTAGGCGAAGCCGTGCGCCTGCGCCGCCGCGGCCCGCAGCCCCAGCACGGGCAGGGGACGGCTGGCCGCGAGGACCCGCCCCGCCCGCCGCACGGGCCCGGTGTCGGCCAGCGCCTCCGCGAGATGGCGCAGGTTCGCGATCTCGGCCTCGACGGCCTGCTGGTACTCGTTGTACGAGCCGGTCTCCGGCGCCGGTTCGGCGGGCGCGACCTCACGCAGGTGCCGGCGCAGGGCGGGGTATCCGTCGAAGCCGAGAGCGACGGCGAACCGGGTCACGGAGGGCTGGCTGACCCCGGCCAGCTCCGCCAGCTCCACGCTGGACAGGAACGGGACGTCGGCGGCCCGCCGCACCATGCTGTGCGCGATGCGCCGCTGGGTCGGTGTCAGCCGATGCCCCTCGAAGAGCGCCTGGAGGCGCGCGGTGGGGCTCTCGGTGCCGCTCATGACCTGACTTCCCCCTCGGCCCTTCGGCCCATTCATCGATCGCTGTGTCTGCATGCCGTTATACAGGCGAACGGGACGTCGCGCCGTACACGCGTCGTGAGGGGCGGAGATCACGCACGGTGCCCGGCCGGGGACAGATCCGGATCTCGACGATTTTGCTACGACGTCGGCGCATCCCGTACGGGCCGGATAGCGTAACGCCTCGAACAATTAAGCGCCTTGGGATGCAAGCGCCCCTTGGGGCGCCCGACGGAGGACGGGTACGAGCGTGGACGCGCGAAGCCGAGGGCAGGCGGACGGGACCGACCCCGCCGACCAGTGGGTGCTCAACCCGGAGACCGGCGACTACGAGCTGCGGCTGAACGATTCCCCCGGGCCGCCGCCGTTCCCCGCGCAGCGCGGCACCTCCCGCCCCGGTTCCACCGCCCCCGCCCCCGGTCGCGTCCCCGGGCAGCGCGGCCGCCGCACCGTTCGCGCTCCCGCGCCCGCGCCCGTCCCGGACGACGCGCGTGACACCGGCCACCGGCGGCACCGGCAGCCGAGGCGGAGGAACAGCAGGAAGAGGGCGCTGGTGTGGACGGGAGGCGCCCTGAGCCTGGTCCTCGTCGGCGGCTCGGCGTTCGCCTACTACTGGTACGACCGCCTCTACGGCAACATCGACACCGTCGACATCGGTGACGTGGGCAGCGACGAGGTGCTGGCGGACGGCCCGGTCAACATCCTGATCATCGGCAACGACGTCCGTACCGGCGAGGGCAACGAGGCCTACGGCAACCGGGACAACGTCACCGGCCACGCCGACACCACCCTCCTGTTCCACGTCTCGGAGGACCGCACCAACGCGACCGTGGTGAGCATCCCCCGGGACCTCATGACGAAGATCCCGGACTGCGAGACCCGGCAGCCCGACGGCTCCACGAAGGTCATCGCCGGCTCCAGGGGCACCACCAGGTTCAACGAGTCCTACGGCGTGAACGGCCGCGACCCGGGCTGCACCATGCGTACGGTCGAGGAGATCGCCGACGTCGAGGTCGACCACTTCATGATGTTCGACTTCAACGCGGTCAAGACGCTGTCCACCGCGGTCGGTGGCGTCAAGGTCTGCCTGGACAAGCCCCTCAAGGACAGGGACGGCGGGACGAAGCTCGATCTGCCCGCCGGGGAGAGCACGATCCAGGGCGAGGACGCGCTGGCGTTCCTGCGCAACCGGCACGGTCTGAAGAACGAGAGCGACCTGGACCGGATCCAGATGCAGCAGAAGTTCGTCGCCTCCATGATCCGCCGGCTGAAGGAGGACACCCTGGACAGCCCGTCGAAGATGCTCGGCGTGGCCGACGCCGCCACCAAGTCCCTCACCGTGGACAAGGGGATAGGCAGCCCCGGCAAGCTGCTCACCCTCGCCAAGGAACTCGCCCGGATCGACCTGAAGAACATCACCCTGATGACGCTGCCGGTGATCGACAACCCGGCAGAGCCCACGCCCGTCACCGTCGTCCCGCACCCGGTCAAGGCACCGCAGCTGTTCAGCATGCTGCAGAAGGACGTCTCCCTCACCGAGGTGAAGAAGAAGGAGAAGGACGCCAAGGACAAGCAGGCCGCGCTGCTGGACGGTCCGCGGGCCGACGCGTCCGCCGTCCGCGTCGACGTCTACAACGGCGGCGCTCCGCAGGGCGCCGCACAGGAGACCGTGGTGTGGCTGCGGACCGGTGAGGGGGTCTCCGGGTCCAGGAACCAGGGGGTCGCCCCGGCCGAGGTCGGCAGGACGCGGCTGGAGTACGCGCCGGACCAGGCCGACCAGGCCCGCGCGCTCGCCGACCTCATGGGCCTGCCCGCCGCCGCACTGAAGCCCGGCACGGCGGGCGCGGACGCGACGGCGCCGATGACGCTCACCCTGGGCCCCGACTTCAAGAAGGCCGGCGTTCCCGTCGCCGCCCCGAAGAAGGTGGACGTCGAGCAGTCCCGGGCCGACGAGAAGATGTGCACGACGTAGGGAGCGGCGAACCCGAGGGCCGAGACGGGGGTTACCCCCAGTGTCCGCGGCCTCCCGCCTGCCTACCGTGGAGCGCATGACCGGAATGGACGCGCGGGACGCCGAGCTGAAGAAGGAACTCAACGCCTCCCTGCAGGCACGCAGGGAACTGGGCGAGGAGTACGAATCCGCGCTGGTCGACTCGTTCCTGGAGAAGGTCGACCAGCGCATCGACGGCGCGGTGGAGCGCCGGGTGCGCCGGCAGCTCGCCGAGCGGCAGCTGACGGTGGCCCGGGACGCGCGCTCGCCGAGGGTCACGGACTCCTGGGGCGAGCGGTTCGGCTTCGGGATCGTGTCGCTGGTCCTCGCGGTACCGCTGTCCGCGATCGGCGGGGGCGTGGGCAACCTGCCCGGTCTGCTGGTCACCTGGCTGGGCATCGTCGGCGTCAACGTGGTCCAGGCCGCCCGGACCAACCCGGGGCTGTTCGGCCGCCGCAAGTCCGCGGAGGACGGCGACTGGGAGGACTGAGGGCGGCCCCCGCGCGGACCGCCGCACCCCCGTCACCGGGGGGCGGGACGACGGCGGTCCCCGCGGGGGACGCGCGCCCGTCGAGGCGGGCTGCGCGTCCGAGGCGTCCTTGGAGGTCCGGGAGCCGCTCCGGAGGTCCTTCGACGCCGTCCGGCCGCCGGCCCGAACGGGGAGCCTCCCCCGGAGCTGAACGCCCGGGAGGTCCTCCCTCCGTCCCTGCCGGCACCCATGACTGTGCCGGACCCGTGTTAAGCGAGTGCTGCGCGGACGTGACGCCCCCGTACCACTTCCGCGAAGTCCACGAAGATCACGAACGCGGCAGCACCCGTCCGTTCACGGCGGGTTCACCGGCGCCTACGCCCGACGTACCGTCACTTCTCGTTCCGGGCGAGGAAGGACAGCAGGTCCTGGCGGCTGACCACACCCGTCGGCTTGCCCTCGACGATGACGATCGCCGCGTCCGCCTTGCCCAGGACGGCCATCAGGTCCGCGACGGGCTCGCCGGAGCCGACCTGCGGCAGCGGCGCGGACATGTGCTTCTCCAGCGGGTCGTCGAGCGAGGCGCTCTTGCTGAACAGCGCGTCCAGCAGGTCCCGCTCCACCACCGAGCCGACGACCTCGGCGGCCATCACGTCCGGGTGGCCGGCGCCCGGCTTGACCACCGGCATCTGCGAGACGCCGTACTCGCGCAGCACCTCGATGGCCTGGCCGATCGTCTCGTCGGGGTGCATGTGGACGAGGGAGGGGATGTGGCCGCCCTCCTTGTCCTCGAGGACATCGGCGACGCGGGCGCTGGGGCCCTCGTCCTCCAGGAAGCCGTAGTCGGCCATCCACTCGTCGTTGAAGATCTTGCTCAGGTAGCCGCGCCCGCTGTCCGGCAGCAGGACGACGACCACGTCGTCCTCACCGAGCCGGGAGGCCACCTCCAGCGCCGCCACGACCGCCATGCCGCAGGAGCCGCCGACCAGCAGGCCCTCCTCCTTGGCGAGGCGCCGGGTCATCTGGAAGGAGTCCTTGTCGGAGACGGCGACGATCTCGTCCGCGACGTCACGGTCGTAGGCGGTCGGCCAGAAGTCCTCGCCGACGCCCTCGACCAGGTACGGCCGCCCGGAGCCGCCGGAGTACACCGAGCCCTCGGGGTCGGCGCCGATCACCTTCACGGCGCCGTCGCTGGCCTCCTTCAGGTAGCGCCCGGTCCCCGAGATGGTGCCGCCCGTGCCGACGCCGGCCACGAAGTGGGTGATCTTCCCCTCGGTCTGCTCCCACAGCTCGGGGCCGGTGGAGTGGTAGTGGGAGAGCGGGTTGTTGGGGTTGGAGTACTGGTCGGGCTTCCAGGCCCCCGGCGTCTCGCGCACCAGCCGGTCGGAGACGTTGTAGTAGGAGTCGGGGTGCTCCGGCGCCACGGCGGTCGGGCAGACGACGACCTCGGCCCCGTAGGCCCGCAGCACGTTGATCTTGTCCGTGGACACCTTGTCCGGGCACACGAAGATGCACTTGTAGCCCTTCTGCTGGGCCACGATGGCGAGGCCGACCCCGGTGTTGCCGCTGGTCGGCTCGACGATGGTGCCGCCCGGCCGGAGCTCTCCGCTCTTCTCCGCCGCCTCGATCATGCGCAGGGCGATGCGGTCCTTCACGGAGCCGCCCGGGTTGAAGTACTCCACCTTGGCCAGGACGGTCGCCCTGATGCCCTTGGTCACGCTGTTGAGCCGCACCAGCGGGGTGTTGCCGACGAGGCTGATCATCGAGTCGTGGAATTGCACCGTTGTCTCCGGATGCTTGCAAAAAAAGTGGTCGTGGTGGTCGAACCAGCCTAGGCCCTTCCGCGCCGGGACCCGCCCGGGTCGTTCACTCCCCGTTGGGATTGGAGCACCGTCCGTACGGGGCAAGCACTGGGTACGGCTTCGAGGGAGGTGGCGGCGGGCATGACGGGTATGTCGAGGGCGCGGGTGGCCCGGCGGATCGCGGCCGGTGCTGCGTACGGCGGCGGGGGCATCGGCCTGGCCGGCGCGGCCACCGTGGGGCTGCTGCTGGCGGAGGCGCAACTGGCGCGGCGCCGCGTGGGCAACGGCACGAGTCCTCACGTACCGAACGCGGACGGTCTGTACGGCGCCGCGTACACGGTGCCCGGCGAGCCGGCGCTGCGGCTGACGATGCTGGGCGACTCCACGGCCGCCGGGCAGGGCGTGCACCGGGCCGGGCAGACGCCGGGCGCCCTGCTGGCGTCCGGGGTCGCGGCGATCGCGGAACGCCCGGTGGGGCTGAGCACGGTCGCGCTGCCCGGGGCGCGCTCCGACGATCTGGACCGGCAGGTGACGCTGGCGCTCGCGGATCCGTCGCGGGTGCCGGACATCTGCGTGATCATGATCGGTGCGAACGACGTCACCAACCGGATGCCGCCCACCCAGTCCGTGCGCCATCTGTCCTCGGCGGTGCGCCGGCTGCGGACGGCCGGGGCGGAGGTGGTGGTCGGCACATGCCCCGACCTCGGCACCATCGAGCCGGTGCAGCAGCCGTTGCGCTGGCTGGCCCGGCGCGCGTCCCGGCAGCTGGCGGCGGCCCAGACGATCGGCGCCGTGCAGCAGGGCGGGCGGACCGTGTCGCTGGGCGATCTGCTGGGGCCGGAGTTCGCGGCGAACCCGCGGGAGCTGTTCGGACCCGACAGTTACCACCCCTCCGCGGAGGGGTACGCCACGGCCGCGATGGCGGTGCTGCCGACGGTGTGCGCGGCGCTGGGGCTGTGGCCCGCGGACGAGGAGCGGCCGGACGCCGCGCGCCGCGAGGGGTTCCTGCCGGTGGCCCGTGCGGCGGCGGAGGCGGCGTCGGAGGCGGGCACGGAGGTCACGGCGGCGATGCCGTCCGGGCCGCGGGGGCCGTGGGCCCTCCTGAAACGCCGCCGCAGGCGCCGGCTCCCGGTGCCGGAGCGGCAGCCGTCGCCCCAGCGCGCGCCGTAGCCGAACCAGGAGCCGACGCGCGCCGGGTCCAGGGGCCGCCGCGCACCAAGCAAGCGCTTAGACAGTTGCGGTCCATGTCACACCGTGAGAGTCGTGACCCCGCTCATACGGCCGGGTAACTTCCCAAGGAGCCCCGCCCCGAGAAGCCACTGGAGCCGTGATGCCCGAAGCCGTGATCGTCTCTGCCGCCCGCTCCCCCATCGGCCGCGCCTTCAAGGGCTCCCTGAAGGACCTGCGCCCGGACGACCTGACCGCCACGATCATCCAGGCCGCCCTCGCCAAGGTCCCCGAGCTGGACCCGAGGGACATCGACGACCTGATGCTCGGCTGCGGCCTTCCGGGCGGCGAGCAGGGCAACAACCTCGGCCGCGTGGTCGCCGTGCAGATGGGGATGGACCACCTCCCCGGCTGCACCATCACCCGTTACTGCTCGTCCTCGCTGCAGACCTCCCGCATGGCCCTGCACGCCATCAAGGCCGGCGAGGGCGACGTCTTCATCTCGGCCGGCGTCGAGACGGTCTCCCGCTTCGCCAAGGGCAACTCCGACAGCCTCCCGGACACCCGCAACCCGCTGTTCGCCGAGGCTGAGGCCCGTACCGCCGCCGTCGCCGAGTCGGAGGGCTCGACCTGGCACGACCCGCGCGAGGACGGCCTGGTCCCCGACCCGTACATCGCGATGGGCCAGACCGCCGAGAACCTGGCCCGGCTCAAGGGCGTCACCCGCCAGGACATGGACGAGTTCGGCGTCCGCTCGCAGAACCTCGCCGAGGAAGCCATCAAGAACGGCTTCTGGGAGCGCGAGATCACCCCGGTGACGCTCCCCGACGGCACGGTGGTCTCCAAGGACGACGGGCCCCGCGCGGGCGTCACCATGGAGGGCGTCCAGGGACTCAAGCCGGTCTTCCGCCCGGACGGACTCGTGACGGCCGGCAACTGCTGCCCGCTCAACGACGGCGCCGCCGCGCTCGTCGTCATGAGCGACACCAAGGCCCGCGAACTGGGTCTCACCCCGCTCGCCCGGATCGTCTCCACCGGCGTCTCCGGCCTCTCCCCGGAGATCATGGGCCTGGGCCCGGTCGAGGCGAGCAAGCAGGCCCTGTCCCGCGCCGGCCTGACCATCGGCGACATCGACCTGGTCGAGATCAACGAGGCGTTCGCCGCCCAGGTGATCCCCTCCTACCGCGACCTCGGCATCCCGCTGGAGAAGCTGAACGTCAACGGCGGCGCCATCGCCGTCGGCCACCCCTTCGGCATGACCGGTGCCCGCATCACCGGCACGCTCATCAACTCGCTCCAGTTCCACGACAAGCAGTTCGGCCTGGAGACGATGTGCGTCGGCGGCGGCCAGGGCATGGCGATGGTCATCGAGCGCCTCAGCTGAGCGCCACAGCCGCACGGTGACCGTCCGGCCACCTTCCGTGACGAAATCGGCCCGGCATCCCGGTCGCACCGGGGTCCGGGCCGTTCCGTGATCCAATCTCCCCCAGGATGTGACCTATCCCTCTTGCCGAGGGGATCCCCGCAGGTCAGCGTCACACCCCTACCGGGCCCACGACCAAAGAGCTGTCCGTTTCGTGACGTTACGCACTGACAGAAGGTTAGTCCGCCCTTCAAGCTGATGTAGGAAGTCGGGGGTCGACTTTGAACCGGGAGTACGTCAGTGAGCGCCATGCCGATCGCCCTGCTGATCACCACGGCCGCCACCGGCGCCGTGGGCGTCGCCGTCCTGCGCAGCATCATGGTGCTGCGCCGACAGGTCGCGGCCCTGCACACCGAGCTGGCCGGGGACCAGACCGCCACGCGCGCGCACGTCCCCTCCGCCCGCTCGGCCGGCACCGACGAGATACGCGCCGCCGTGGCCGAGGCACTCGCCGAGGAGCGGGAGCGGGAGCTCGCCGAGGCACGGGCCTTCTGGGCCGCCCAGGAGGCGCGTGACGCCTCCGACGCGCCGTCCCTGCTGGGCCTGGCCGACAGCGAGCTGTTCCTGCCCCGGCAGACCGATTTCGTGGGTCTTGAGCCGGTGAGCGAGCCGGGCGCCGACGTCCCCGAGGAGTACGCCGGGGACTCCCCCGAGCTGGCCGCGGCCCGCCGCCGGCACCCCTCGCATCCGGACTTCGTGCCCCACCCCTCACCCGTCGCGAACGACCACGAGCGCACCGTGGCCGCCCTGGAGGAGCTGGCCTCCTCCCGCACCGAGCTGACCGACGTCCGTCCGGGTCCGCTGGGCACCCTGGACGTCTACGTGTTCGCCGACGGCACGACGCTGTGCATGACGCCGGGCCACCGCGAGACCTCGGAGCGTCTGGCCGCGGCCCTGCGCGCGGGCGAGACCCCGTTCCTGCTGGGCGGCTCCGGCATCTCGGGCGCGTACACGCTGACCTTCGCGTGCGGCGAGGAGAGCGTCTACATCCTGGCGGACCGCGTCATCGCGTCCCTCTAGCCCCCGCGGCCCCCGGAGGCTAGACCCCGGCGCGTTCGCGTGCCTGTTCCACGAGGCGCACGGCCTCCTCGACCTCGTCGTCGCTCTTCAGTACGAGGGCCAGGTCGTGCCCGGCGACGGTGATCTGGTCGGCGGCGGCGAACATCCCGGCGTCGGGCATCTCGCGGGGTTCGGTGCCGGGCTCCTCGACCAGTTGGGTGCGCCGCGCCAACTCCCTGGCCAGCGCGAGGGCTTCGGCGGCCCCGCCCCGCTGCAGCCGGCTCTGCGGCGCGGCCCGGAGGCGGTCGGCGAAATGATCCACGGCACGGGTGAAGGGCGTCGTATCAACCACGCGGTGAGCGTACGCGGCGCGGCGGGACTGTTGCCAACGGGCGGACGCTCAGGCACGGTGACCTGAAGGACCGGCTTACATCCCAGCGTCCGGAGGCGCCGATGTCCCAAGTCTTCTCCGCAGAGACCCACCGCAACATGCTCGCCCGCATCCCCCACTGCACCGGTCGTGAGATCTCCGACTGGCTGCGCACCGTCGAAGAAGGCCCTTCGCTCTTCCGCTTCGAGGAGAAGGTCAGCTGGCTCCGGCACGAGTACGACCTGGCGTACGGTCACGCCAAGGCGATCGTCCACGAGTACGACCTGAGGAGGGCGGCGCGCAAGCTGCTCTAGCGCGCACGGACGAAGGGCCCCGGTGAACACCGGGGCCCTTGCCTGTGACGCAGGTGGCGTACGGAACGCCGGCTGCCGTCAGTCGCTGCTGTTGAAGATCGCGATGAGCCGCAGGAACTCCATGTAGATCCACACCAGCGTCAGCGTGAGGCCGAAGGCGGCGAACCAGGCCTCCTCGCGCGGGGCACCGTAGGCGATGCCGTCCTCGACCTGCTTGAAGTCCAGGGCGAGGAAGCAGGCACCGAGAATGATGCCGATGACACCGAAGACGATGCCGAGCGGGCCGCTGCGGAAGCCGAGGCCGTCACCGCCGCCGAACACCGCGAACAGCAGGTTCACGGCCATCAGCAGGATGAAGCCGAGCGCGGCCGCCATCACGAAGCCGTAGAACCGGCGGTTGACGCGGATCCAGCCCGCCTTGTACGCCACCAGCACGCCGGCGAAGACCGCCATGGTGCCGAGCACCGCCTGCATGGCCGCACCGTCGGCGATGCGGTTGTCGACGATGCTGGAGATGACGCCGAGGAACACACCCTCGAACGCCGCGTACGTCAGGATCAGCGCGGGCGTGGGCTTGCGCTTGAAGGACTGCACGAGCGCCAGCACCATGCCGACCAGCGCGGCGCCGATGCCGATGCCGTAGGACCGGTTGATGTTGGCGTCGTCGACCGGCAGCAGCGCCCAGGAGAGCGCGGCGGTCACGATGAGCAGGCCGAGCGTGCTCGCCGTGCGCACGATGACGTCGTCGATCGTCATCCGGCCGGTGGCGGCCGGGGCCTGCGGCGGGGCGCCGTACTGCAGGTCCTGCTGCGCGTACGGGTTCTGGGCGTACGGGTTGCCAGTCGGCTGCGCGTACGGGTTGGCCTGCGTGGCGACAGCGGGACCCCCGGCCTGCGGCGCGGTGTTGAAGCCCGCGTAGCCGTTGTCGCGGCTGAACCCCCGTCGCGAGAAGACCGGGTTTCTGCTCCTCATTTCACTCCTCCATGGCCACTCGATGCGGCCTTGGCTCCAGAGTAATAGGTAGGCAAAGGATTCACCCCAATGCTTGGGGAGGATCTTTCCCTCGTCATGCTGCGCAACACGCTACGCGGCCGGGTGATTCCCCTCACCACGGGGGACCGAACCATGACCGACCCGGTACCTGCCCGGAACCGTCCGGAGATCATCCGCTTGCTCCGGCCGGGTGAACCGACACGGTTTCCACCCGCATACGGACGGTGCCGTCGGCCGCACGGCGGCGCGCGAGGGGGCCGTCGACGATCAAGAGGCGCGAAGCGTGGTGGTGCCCGGAGCCGGACTTGAACCGGCACGCCCGCTCAGGGGCAGCGAGGTTTAAGCTCGCCGTGTCTGCATTCCACCATCCGGGCAGGCCATGGGCTCCGCTTCGCGGCTCCGAGCCTATCGGTGACCTTCACGCCGCAGACGGCGGGATGGGCCGATCTTGTCTTATTTTATTGGCGCCTGAGGGTGCATCAGCACCCGGAACTCGCCGTCAGCACGTGCCACCAGCCTTCCGGCTGACGGTCCGCCATGTATGCGGAATGACGGAATTTCACCGTCCGAACAAGGGCGCCCCACCCGTTCTCGTCACGGCCCGCTCAGGGTGCGCCGTCATCCCCAGGTATGACACCGCGTCCGGCGGTCCGCCCGGAGTCGCCCCCCGGAACCGGAGCAGCGGGTGACTACACGGCGGCAAAGCGGCGGAACGATGGACGACGTCCCCGAGAACACGTCGTCCCGACAGGAGCGTCCATTCCGTGACCACCGCACCCCCAGCCGACCGGACCACCGCAGTGGCCGCGCGCGCCACGGAGCTGTCGAAGATCTACGGCCAGGGCGAGACCCAGGTGGTCGCCCTGGACCGCGTCTCCGTCGCCTTCCGGCAGGCCGAGTTCACCGCGATCATGGGCCCGTCCGGCTCCGGCAAGTCCACGCTGATGCACTGCGTGGCCGGGCTCGACACCTTCTCGTCCGGTTCCGTGCGCATCGGCGAGACGGAGCTGGGATCGCTGAAGGACAAGCAGCTGACCAGGCTGCGCCGGGACAAGATCGGCTTCATCTTCCAGGCGTACAACCTGCTCCCGACGCTGTCCGCCCTGGAGAACATCACCCTCCCCATGGACATCGCCGGCCGGAAGCCGGACAAGGAGTGGCTGGACACCGTGATCCGGATGGTGGGGCTGTCGGACCGGCTGAGCCACCGGCCCTCCCAGCTGTCCGGCGGTCAGCAGCAGCGCGTCGCCGTGGCCCGGGCCCTGGCGTCCCGGCCCGACATCATCTTCGGCGACGAGCCCACCGGCAACCTCGACTCCCGCTCCGGCGCCGAGGTCCTGGGCTTCCTGCGGAACTCGGTGCGTGAGCTGGGGCAGACGGTCGTCATGGTGACCCACGACCCGGTCGCCGCCGCCTACGCGGACCGCGTGATCTTCCTGGCCGACGGCCGGATCGTGGACGAGGTGCACGGACCGACGGCCGACTCGGTGCTCGACCGCATGAAGCGGTTCGACGCCAAGGGCCGCACCAGCTGACCCCACCCGCCCGCCGCCCGCCCCCTCGTACGTCTGGACTCGAGAAGACACCCATGTTCCGTACCGCCTTGCGCAACGTGTCCGCGCACAAGGCCCGGCTCCTGATGACCGTGCTCGCCGTGATGCTCGGCGTGGCCTTCGTGTCAGGGACCCTGGTCTTCACCAACAGCCTCTCCGATGCGCTGCAGAAGCAGTCCGCCAAGGGCTTCGACCACGTCGACGTCGCCGTGACCCCCGAGTGGAAGGAGGCCGAGGGCGACAAGGTCGGCGCGTACCGGGAGCTGACCCGCGAGCTGGTCGACGACAGCGCCGCCGTGCCCGGCGCCGCGCGGGCCATCGGCACCGTCCAGGGCTTCACCGCGATCGCCGGCAAGGACGGCAAGCTGCTCGGCGACGGCTTCCAGTCGCAGGGCGGCAACTACTGGGGCACCGACGACCCCCGCTACCCGCTGGTCAGCGGCCGTGCGCCGAAGGGCGAGGGCGAGATCCTCATCGACTCGGAGAGCGCGAAGCGGGCCGGCTACCAGGTCGGCGACACCGTACGGATGTCGGTCGACGGCCCCGTCCTGGAGCCGGTGATCACGGGAATCTTCACCACCGACGACGGCAACGTCGCGGCCGGCGGCAGCCTCACGCTGTTCGACACGGCGAGCGCGCAGAAGCTGTTCGGCAAGGCGGGCACCTTCGACGAGATCGCCGTCAAGGCGAAGGACGGCGTCAGCGAGACCGAGCTGCGGGCCCAGCTGGAGAAGGCCCTGCCCTCCGACGTGGTGGAGACCACGACGGGCACGCAGCTCGCCGACGACCAGGCGGAGATGATCGCGTCCTCCATGAGCGGCCTGAAGCAGGGCCTGCTGGTGTTCGCCGGGATCTCGCTGTTCGTGGGCACGTTCATCATCGCCAACACCTTCACCATGCTGGTCGCCCAGCGCACCAAGGAGCTGGCCCTGATGCGCGCGGTCGGCGCGTCCCGGCGGCAGGTCACGCGGTCGGTGCTGATCGAGGCGTTCGTGGTCGGCGCGGTCGCCGCCGTCGCCGGACTCGTCGCCGGTGTCGGCATCGGCGTCGGGCTGCGCTCCCTGATGGGGACGCTGGACGCGCCCATGCCCGACGGGCCCCTCGTGATCAGCCCGGGCACGATCGGCTCCGCGTTCGCGGTCGGCATCCTGGTGACCATGCTCGCCGCGTGGCTGCCCGGCCGCCGGGCCGCGAAGATCCCCCCGGTGGCGGCGATGAGCGCGGTGCACGCCACGGCGACCACCAAGTCCCTGGTGCTGCGCAACACGCTGGGGGCGCTGTTCTCGGCGGCCGGCGTGGCGGTCGTCCTCGCGGCCACGACGATGGAGGGCTCCGACGGCCAGGCACCCATGGGGCTCGGCGCGGTGCTGCTGATCATCGGCGTCTTCATCCTGACCCCGCTGCTGTCCCGCCCGCTGATCGCGGCGGCCGCCCCGGTCCTGCGCGTCTTCGGGGTCTCCGGCAAGCTGGCCCGGCAGAACTCGGTGCGCAACCCGCGCCGCACCGCGGCCACCGCGTCCGCGCTGATGATCGGACTCACCCTGATCACCGGGATGACGGTGATGGCCGGCAGCCTGCAGAAGTCCATCGACAAGATGGCGGCCTCCGCGATCGAGGCGGACTACATGGTGTCCATGGCGAACGGACACCCGCTGTCGCCGGACGTCGAGAAGAAGCTGGAGCGGGCCGGGGACGTCACCGCCGTCAGCCCGATGCGCAACGCCGACGCCCGCATCGACGGCGAGACCGAGTTCGTGACCGGCGTGAACGGCGCCACGATCGAGGAGCTGACCACCTTCCCGGTCCTGCAGGGCTCCTTCGAGGTCGGCGGCTCGCGGGTCGTGGTGGACGAGGAGACCGCGACGTCCTACGGCTGGAAGGCCGGTTCGGCCTTCACCATCGCCTACGAGGACGGCGAGAAGCAGCGGCTCACGGTCTCCGGCGTCTACGAGGCCAACGAGCTGATCAGGGGCATCATGGTCGACACCGCCGCCCTCGACCCGCACCAGTCGGAACCGGCCGACATGATGGTCATGGTGAAGACCGCCGACGGCACCTCCGACGCGGCGAAGGAGTCGCTGGAGAAGGCCCTCGGCACCAACCCGGCGATCAGGGTCCAGGACAAGCAGGACCTCTCCAACGAGATCGCGAAGATGTTCACCCTGATCCTGAACCTGGTCTACGGACTGCTGGCGATGGCGGTGATCGTGGCCGTCCTCGGGGTCGTCAACACCCTGGCGATGTCGGTGTTCGAACGCTCCCAGGAGATCGGCATGCTGCGGGCGATCGGCCTGGACCGCAAGGGCATCAAGCGGATGGTCCGGCTGGAGTCCCTGGTGATCTCGCTGTTCGGCGGGGTGCTCGGCCTCGGTCTGGGCGTGTTCTTCGGCTGGGCGGCCGGTGAGCTGGTCGGGTCCAGGATGGCGACGTACGAACTCGTCCTGCCGTGGGGCCGGATGGGGCTCTTCCTGCTGCTGGCCGCGGTGGTGGGCGTGCTGGCGGCGCTGTGGCCGGCGCGGCGGGCGGCCCGCCTGAACATGCTCCAGGCGATCAAGGCCGAGTAGCGCCCGGCCGCGGCCGTGACGCGGGCCCCGTCCCTTCCGGAAGGGACGGGGCCCGTCGGCGTGCGGGGCCTCGGCGGCGTCAGTTCCAGGTGCGGGCGCGCAGGGGGAGCGCGGAGGCGCCGGACTCGGGGGTCCGGACGGCGAGGACCTGGTTGACGCCGATGCGGTTGCGCTCGAAGGCGAGGGCGGAGGCGGCCGTATACAGCTGCCAGACGCGCGCCCGTCCCGGGCCGGTGAGGGCCACGGCGCGGGCCCAGCCGGCCTCCAGGTTCGCCACCCAGCGGCGCAGGGTGAGCGCGTAGTGCTCGCGGATCGACTCCACGTCGCGCACCTCGAAGCCGGCGCGCTCCAGCAGGGACACCGTCGTGCCCAGCGGGGCGAGTTCGCCGTCGGGGAAGACGTAGGCGTCGATGAAGGCGTCCACCCGGTACGACGTCTCGTCCCGCTGCGGGCGGCGCGCGATCTGGTGGTTCAGCAGCCGGCCGCCCGGCCTGAGGAGGCGGTGCAGGACGGTGGCGTACTCCAGGTAGCGCTCCGATCCGACGTGCTCGGCCATGCCGATGGAGGAGATCGCGTCGTACGGCCCGTCCGCGACGTCCCGGTAGTCCTGCACGCGGATCTCGACACGGTCGGTCAGGCCCTCGTCGGCGACGCGTTTACGGGCGTACGCGGCCTGCTCCTGGGAGAGGGTGATGCCGACGACGCGCACGCCGTGCTCACGGGCGGCGTGGACGGCCATGGAGCCCCAGCCGCAGCCGACGTCCAGCAGGCGCCCGCCCGGCTCCAGGCCGAGCTTGCGGGCGACGAGTTCGAGCTTGTTGTGCTGGGCCTGTTCGAGGGTGCCCCGCGGGGGCGGGGCGGGCCAGTAGGCGCAGGAGTACACCATCGACGGGCCGAGGACGATCTCGTAGAAGTCGTTGCCGACGTCGTAGTGGTGGCTGACGGCCCGTCTGTCGCTGTGCCGGGTGTGCAGTCCGCGGCGCGGGCGACGGGCCTCCTCCGGGGGCGGGGCGGGCGGCAGGGGGTGGCCCGCGAGCCCGAGGAGGTCCCGGGCGGCGGAGCGGAAGGCGGGGTCGCGCAGGGCCCGGGTGAGCGTACGGGCGTCCCCGTCACGCTCCCAGACGGGGCCGGCGAGCCGTTCCAGGGCGGCGTAGAGGTCGCCCTCGACGGTGAGGTCGCCGGCCACCCAGGCGCGGGCCAGGCCGAGTTCGCCAGGCTTCCACATCAGGTGGCGCAGGGCGCGGCGGTTGCGTACGACCAGGGCCGGGGCGTCCGGGGGGCCTGCCTGGGACCCGTCCCAGGTGCGGACGCGGACGGGGAGGGACGTGCCGAGCAACTGCTCGAGGATGCCTTTCAGCCGTGGGGCGGCGTCTGCCATGGTGTACACCTCCGTGACGGGGAATCCCGGAATGTCCTCACCACGAAAACACCTTCGGCGTGCCCTGGCAGCCCCCGGCGCGCGTCACGTCCGGGCAAAGGACGCAAACGCACCCGCTGGGACGCACGGAGGGCTGCGCCGGCCACCCACCACCCGACCCGGATGCCGAGACGCACCCCACCGGACTGCTCCCCGCCCCGAGGCGGGGCCCCGCGGGGCCGGGTCGGTGGCTGAGCACGTCCCGGGAACGGCGAAGGGGCCGCCCGCACCACGGATGGCGGGTGGCCCCTTCGGGGAGTGACCGGGGGTCAGGAGGCCTTGGCCTCGGTCTTCTTCGGCTCCTGCGGCGCCGCAGCGGGCGCCGGCGCCGGCTTGGCCGCCTCGTAGAACTCCTCGCGCGGCGACTCGATCGCGCCCAGGGACACGACCTCGCGCTTGAGGAACATACCGAGGGTCCAGTCGGCGAAGACGCGGATCTTGCGGTTCCAGGTCGGCATCGCCATGCCGTGGTAACCACGGTGCATGTACCAGGCGAGCCGGCCCTTGAGCTTGATCTTCATCTTGCCCATGACGATCATCGCCACGCCCTTGTGGAGGCCGAGGCCCGCCACCGCGCCCTTGTTGGCGTGCGAGTACTCCTTCTGCGGGAAGCCCCGCATGCCGGAGATCACGTTGTCGCCGAGGACCTTGGCCTGACGCAGCGCGTGCTGGGCGTTCGGCGGGCACCAGGCGTTCTCGTTGCCGGCCTTGCGGCCCACGAGGTCCGGGACCTGGGCGTTGTCGCCCGCGGCCCAGATGTAGTCCGTGCCCTTGACCTGGAGCGTCGGCTCGGTGTCGACGTGGCCGCGCGGGCCCAGCGGCAGGCCGAAGCGGGCCAGCGCCGGGTTGGGCTTGACGCCCGCCGTCCACACGATGGTGTGGGAGTCGACCTCGAGGCCGTTCTTCAGCACCACGTGGCCGTCGACGCAGGAGTCCATCGACGTGGACAGGTAGACCTCGACGCCGCGGCTCTCGAGGTGCTCCTTGCCGTACGCGCCGAGCTTCGGACCGACCTCGGGGAGGATCTTGTCGGCGGCGTCGACGAGGATGAAGCGCATGTCCTCGCGGGACACGTTGCTGTAGTACTTGGCCGCGTCCCGGGCCATGTCCTCGACCTCACCGATGGTCTCCGCGCCGGCGAAGCCGCCGCCCACGAAGACGAAGGTGAGTGCCTTGCGCCGGATCTCCTCGTCCGTGGTGGAGTCGGCCTTGTCGAGCTGCTCGAGGACGTGGTTGCGCAGGCCGATGGCCTCCTCGATGCCCTTCATGCCGATGCCCTGCTCGGCGAGGCCGGGGATCGGGAAGGTGCGGGAGACCGCGCCCATCGCGATGACCAGGTAGTCGAAGGGCAGCTCGTACGCCTCGCCGACGAGCGGGGCGATCGTGGCGACCTTGCGGTCCTGATCGATGGTGGTGACCCGGCCGGTGAGGACCTCCGCCTTGGGAAGCACGCGTCGCAACGGGACGACGACGTGCCGCGGGGAGATGCTGCCGGCGGCGGCTTCGGGGAGGAAGGGCTGGTAGGTCATGTACGACCGCGGGTCGACGACGGTGACGGTCGCCTCGCCGTAACGCATCTTCTTCTGGATGCGCCGAGCTGCGTACAGGCCTACGTACCCACCGCCTACTACGAGGATCCTGGGACGCTCCGTGGTGCTCATGCCATCGAGTATCCACCCGCTTCGGGGGGGTACCTCGTGCGCCCCTTCACAAGCTCCGGCAGGGCCTGTGCTACCATCCCGCGCTTCTTGATCCAGATCACAGTGCGGACCGGGAACCGGAGCATCGCGCGGGGCGTTGTCAATGCCGCGTGAGCTGCCTCTCTGTCGGTTCACGGCGACTGTGAGGCCGGCCGGCCGGTCCGCGCCACGCTTCCGGGCGAAGCGTCCCGCCACCCCTTCTGAACGTGTTCAAAGGGGTGTTGAGGGGCCGAACGGCTCAACCGGACCCACTTCTTCGTTCCGCCGGGGACATTTCCTTGTGAAGAACTTCACGAACTTTCCCGGCGGAGCCGTCCCGAGGGGCTCGCGAAGGCCCCCCGGGGGTCGCTCAAACGCTATCCCGACTGCTCAGCGGAGTGCTACTGGTCAGTAGCAAAAGGAGACCTAGGCCACGGACCAGGCGATGCCGTCGAGGATGTCGTGCTCCGACACCACGACCTCCTCGGCGCCGATCCGCTCCATGACCGACAGCAGCACCAGGGCCCCCGCACCGATCACGTCGACCCGGCCCGGATGCATGGAGGGCACCGCCGCCCGCTCGGCGTGGGTGGAGCGCAGCAGCCACCCGGTGATCTCGCGGACCCGGTCGCGCGAGACGCGGGAGTGGTGGATGGCCTCCGAGTCGTAGGCGGGGAGGTCCTGGGCGATCGCCGACACGGTCGTGACCGAGCCCGCCAGTCCCACCAGGGTGTGCGCCTCACGCAGCGGGACCGTCTCCTCGGCGCGGTCGAGCGCGGCCTCGATGTCCGCGCGCATCGCCGCGATCTGCTCCTCGGTGGGCGGGTCGGTCACGGACCCGTCGCGCACCAGGTGGCGCTCGGTCATCCGTACGCAGCCCACGTCCACGGAGCGGGCGGCGCGTACGTGGTCGTCGCCGACGACGAACTCGGTCGAGCCCCCGCCGATGTCCACCACCAGGAACGGGCGGCGCAGATCCGTCCGGCCGGTCAGCTCCCTGGTGGCGCCGGTGAAGGAGAACTCGGCCTCCTGGTCGCCGGTGATGACCTCGGGCTCCACACCCAGGATGTCCAGCACCCCGCGCACGAACTCGTCGCGGTTCTCCGCGTCACGGGAGGCGGAGGTCGCGACGAAGCGGAGGTGTTCCGCGCCGTGCTCCTTGATCAGCTCCGCGTACGCGCGGCAGGCGGCGAAGGTGCGCTCCAGCGCCTCGGGCGCCAGCCGGCCCGTGCGGTCGACGCCCTGGCCGAGCCGCACGATCGTCATCCGCCGGTCCAGGTCGGTCAGTTCACCGCTGCCCGGGTCGGCGTCGGCCACCAGCAGCCGGATGGAGTTGGTGCCGCAGTCGATGGCGGCGACCCGGGTCACTGGCCGCCCTCCTTCGCCGTGCCGGCCTCGGGAAGCGTCACGCAGGCGCCCTTGCTCCACCACTGGGGCAGCATGGCCAGCGCCTCGTCGCCCAGCGGGTTTACCCCGGGGCCCGCGGCCAGCGAGTGGGCGACCAGCACGTGCAGGCACTTCACCCGGTCCGGCATGCCGCCCGCGCTGGGGAAGTTCCTCAGCTCCTCGATCTCGTCACGGCGCCGGACGTAGTCCTCGTGCGCCGCGCGGTACGCGGCCGCCAGCTCCGGGTCGGTGCCCAGCCGCTCCGTCATCTCCTTCATCACGCCGTTCGCCTCGAGCGTGCCGATCGCGGAGTTCGCCTTCGGGCACGTCAGGTAGTACAGCGTCGGGAAGGGGGTGCCGTCGGGCAGCCTCGGCGCGGTCTCCACGACGTCGGGCTGCCCGCAGGGGCAGCGGTGCGCGATGGCGCGCAGCCCGCGCGGGGGCCGCCCGAGCTGCTGCTTGAAGGCCTCGACGTCGGCGTCGGTGGGCTCGGTCCTGGGCGTCGTGGGTGGAGGGGTTTCCATGCGAGTCTTTTCCGCGGCTTTCGGTGAAGGGTTACTGGCCGGCGGCGTCGGCCTTGTCGACGCCGTCCCAGACATTGGAGTACCAGGGGCGGTCGGCGGCTTCGAGGTCCGTGCGGGACTTCCTGACCGTGCCCGGGTCGATGACGATGTAGCCGGTCTCGCCCGGCATGACGTAGTGCAGCCGCCGGCGGATCTCCTGCTCGGCGTACGCGTCGTCCTGCCAGCGCGCCTTCAGGTCGCGCAGCCGTTCGACCCGCTGCCGGGTCGCGTCCTGCTCCTGCTGGAGGTCGGCGATGTCCGCCCGCTGGGAGACGTACTGCCGCATGGGATAGGCGAGGGCCACGATCAGCGAGCAGACCACCAGGGCGAGCAGCGCCGCCCGCCCGGTCAGCCGGGAGCGGCGGGCCTGGCGTTTGGTCTGCGAACGGTAGACCCGGGCCGCGGTCTGCTCACCGATCAGCCGGATCCTGGTCGCGGTGGAGAAACGGTCCCGGTCCTTCACCGCCATGTTCCGCCTCCGGTTCGCCTTCATACGCGCGTACGTCCCCGCACACGGTACGGGACCGGGTACGGGGACGTACGTACGACGCTGCCCACGCGAGCGCTCAGCCCTGGCCGTGCCTACTTCGCGGAGCGGAACCGCGGGAACGCGCTGCGGCCGGCGTACACCGCGGCGTCGTCGAGGATCTCCTCGATGCGCAGGAGCTGGTTGTACTTGGCGACGCGCTCCGAGCGGGCCGGGGCGCCGGTCTTGATCTGGCCGCAGTTGGTGGCGACGGCCAGGTCGGCGATGGTGACGTCCTCGGTCTCGCCGGAGCGGTGGGACATCATGCACTTGAAGCCGTTGCGCTGGGCCAGCTCGACGGCGTCCAGCGTCTCGGTCAGCGAACCGATCTGGTTCACCTTCACGAGCAGCGCGTTGGCCGCGCCCTCCTCGATGCCGCGGGCCAGACGCTCGGGGTTGGTGACGAACAGGTCGTCGCCGACGAGCTGGACCTTGTCACCGAGCTTGGCGGTGATGGTCTTCCAGCCCTCCCAGTCGTCCTCGAACAGCGGGTCCTCGATGGAGACGAGCGGGTACGCGTCGACGAGCTCGGCGTAGTACTCGGTCATCTCGGCGGCGGAGCGCTCCTTGCCCTCGAAGGTGTAGGAGCCGTCCTTGTAGAACTCGGACGCGGCGACGTCGAGCGCGAGCGCGATCTGCTCGCCAGGGGTGTAGCCGGCCTCCTTGACGGCCTCGAGGATGAGGTCGAGGGCCTCGCGGTTGGAGCCGAGGTTCGGCGCGAAGCCGCCCTCGTCGCCGAGCCCGGTGGCCAGACCCTTGCTCTTCAGGACCTTCTTGAGGGTGTGGTAGACCTCGGCGCCCCAGCGCAGGGCCTCGGAGAAGGACTCCGCGCCGATCGGGGCGATCATGAACTCCTGGATGTCCACGTTGGAGTCGGCGTGCGAGCCGCCGTTCAGGATGTTCATCATCGGCACCGGCAGCAGGTGCGCGTTCGGGCCGCCCAGGTAGCGGAAGAGCGGGAGGTCGGAGGCCTCGGAGGCGGCGTGGGCCACGGCGAGCGAGACGCCGAGGATGGCGTTGGCGCCGAGGGAGCCCTTGTTGTCGGTGGCGTCCAGGTCGAACATCGCCTGGTCGATCAGGCGCTGCTCGGTGGCGTCGTAGCCGACGAGCTCCGGGCCGATCTGCTCGATGACGGCCAGCACGGCCTTCTCGACGCCCTTGCCCAGGTAACGGCCTGCATCGCCGTCACGGAGTTCGACGGCCTCGAAGGCGCCGGTGGAGGCGCCGGACGGGACGGCGGCACGACCCGTGCTGCCGTCGTCGAGGCCGACCTCGACCTCGACCGTGGGGTTGCCTCGGGAGTCCAGGATTTCCCGGGCTACGACGACGTCGATGGACGGCACGAGCATCTCCTTCTTGGATGTGACGCGGGTGAGCAAGGCCACGGGGGTCTTGCGAGACCGAGCCTAACCGGCTCCGGGCGATCGGCCATCCGGCCGCCCATCCCATGGACAGAACCGAGCGTAGATTGTTTCTACACGGAACAAAGGCGGTTCCGGAAACCGTGACCTGAATGCGCCCGAGAAAAAACCCCGCCCCGGTGCGTACGGGGGAGGACGCACCGGGGCGGGGAGCCCGTGGGGGTGGGGAGGGACCTGCGGCGTTCCCTTACTTCAGGTGCAGCTGCTGGCCCGGGTAGATGAGGTCGGCGTCGTCGACGATGTCGTCGTTCAGCTCGAACAGCTCGGCCCAGCCACCCTTGACGTCGTGCTCCTGGGCGATCGTGCTGAGGGTGTCACCCTTGACGACCTTGTACTCGCCGTCACCCTTCTCGACCTTCTTGCCGGTCGGGGTGGTGACGGTCTTCTTCTCGGCCTTCGGCGTGGCCTTCGGCTCGGCGGCCGGGCGCTCGACGGAGCGGGAGGCCTTCTGCTCGGTCTCACGGGTCTCGGTGGAACCGGTGTCCTGCGAGCCCGCCGAGGAGCCGGTGTAGGCGGCACCGGACAGGTTCTTGCCGCAGACCGGCCAGGCACCCTTGCCCTGGCCCGCCAGGACCTTCTCGGCGATCTCGATCTGCTGGGCCTTGGTGGCCTGGTCGGCGGTGGCGGCGTACTGCGTGCCGCCGTAGCCGGCCCAGGTGGAGGCGGAGAACTGCAGACCGCCGTAGTAACCGTTGCCGGTGTTGATGGACCAGTTGCCGCCGGACTCGCACTGGGCGACGGCGTCCCACTCGGAGGCGGTGGCGGCGGAGGCGTTGCCGGCCGCCATCAGCGGGGCGGCGACGGCGGCGCCGGTCACACCGGCGATGGCGATGGCGCGGGTGGCCTTGGACGAACGACGGTGCTTGCCCTTGCCGGAAAACAGCATGGATGGATCCCCTCACCGACGCCTACGAGGTGAGCTGTCGGGTTCGGGCCGGTTGAGTTGCCCGGCCGCGTCCCTCCCGGGACGCGGCTTCACCCCAAGCCGTATCCGGCGTCAACTGCCCGGATGCGGCGCTTACCTGGGTCCCCCGCTCCTGCCTGCGGCGCATGACGCGACGACTGTTCCCGTGCTGCCACTGGCAGGATTCGGCGTGGCGGCAGCCGGGGCCCGCGGTGGCGAGCGGTCACGACCGTAGGCACGCGATCCGCGGAATTTCAAAGACGATCAGGGCTTCTGAGACCTATCTCTCACAGCCTTTAAATCGGACATTCGACGCGAATTATGACGTCAACTGCCGCCTTTCGCGGGCATTTTCAGGCGTCGCCCTCCACCCGCTCCCTCCCCGGCCGCAAGCCCCCGACCCGGCTAGACGATGCCCGGACCGCCGCCGATGAGCTGCTCGTTCACCACGTGGAGCGCGCGCCATCCGTCGTCGGCCGCAAGGGAATCGGTGACCGACGAGAGGCCACCACCGTCACTCTCGTCCGAGGAGTCGCCGACCGTGCCGCCCCAGGCATTGAGTCCGCGCGAGGCGTGCCGGCCGGAGGATTCGGACGCACGGTCCCGCTCCTCGTCCTCCCCGGCGCTGGCGCCGCGATGACGACCGGTGCCCTCGGTGGCGGCCGAAGCATCACCGCTCTGTCCTGACTTGTCCGACTCGCCGCCCTCAGGGCCGGACGAGGGTGAGGACGAAGCGCCGGAGCCGGCGTCCGCGTCACGGTCCGAACCGGCGGTTGGTTCGGCCGAGTTGTCCGGCTTACCCGATTCATCCGTCGACGCCTCCGGGGTCTCCTCCCCGCCGGCGGTCGCCGACGGGGAGACGGAGGGAGAGGACGAAGGGGAGGAAGCGGACGGGTCGCGCGACTCCGACGCATCCCGCGCATCCGTCTCGTCCGATGTCGAACCGTCGGCCACACCCGTGTCGACATCGGCCGGGGGCGCGTCCTGGTCCAGGCCCGCGAGCAGTCCGCACGTGCGCCAGGCGCCGACACCCTGGTCGGCGAGGATCTTCTCGGCCACGGCTATCTGCTGGCCGCGGCTGGCCTGGTCGGGGCTCGACGCGAAGTCCAGGCCGCCGTACTTCTCCCAGTCCTCCTGGGTCAGCTGCAGACCGCCGTAGTAACCGTTGCCGGAGTTCTGGCTCCAGGAGCCGCCGCTCTCGCACTCGGCGACCCGGTCCCAGTTCAATCCCTCGGCCGCACTGGCGCTGCCCGCACCGAGGAGGGGGATGGCGATGGCGGAGCCGGTCACTCCGGCCGCGACGAGAAGAGCCGGAGCCTGACGGGGGCGACGGTGACGACCGTTCCCGGAGAGCATACGGAGACCTTTCACACGACAGCGATGACCGGCGCGGTGAGAAGAGCTCGAGCCACCGCACTTGATGGGTGAACGTATCGGCAGTCGATCACTTGTCACAAGTTAATGCCGCACAGATCACGTGAAGATCACAGAGTTGAAGGTGTGTCATGTTTGCGTTCACCGATCCGGGGGCACGGAAAGGTCGCCTGGTCCGTCACGCGCGCGGAGGGGTGAACTCCACGGGAAGCGTGCGCAGTCCGCGCATGATGAGCCCGCCGCGCCAGCGGAGTACGGCCGGTTCCACCGCGAGCCGCAGATCCGGAAGGCGGGTCAGGAGCGTGGCGAGCGCGGTCTGGCCCTCCAGGCGGGCCAGCGGAGCCCCCAGGCAGTAGTGGATGCCGTGGCCGTAGCCCAGATGCTGGTTGTCGCGCCGTCCGAGATCGAGCACGTCCGGGTCGGCGAAGCGCTCCGGATCCCGGTCGGCGGCGGCCAGGACGACGAGGACCGGGTCGCCCGCCGCGACGCGCTGCCCGCCGATGGTGACCGGTTCGGTGGCGAACCGCCAGGTGGCGAGTTCCACCGGACCGTCGTAGCGCAGGAGTTCCTCGACGCCCGTCTCCAGCAGTCCGCGGTCGCCGGCGGCGAGGGCCCGCTGCAGGCGGGCGCGCTGGCCGGGGTGGGTGAGCAGGGCGTAGGTCCCGTTGCCGATGAGGTTGACGGTGGTCTCGAAGCCCGCGAACAGCAGGATGAACGCCATGGCGGCGGCCTCGTTCTCGGTGAGGTGCTCACCGTGGTCGGAGGCGCGGATCAGGCCGGAGATGAGGTCCTCGCCGGGTGCGGGATCGGCGGGCAGCGCCTCCCGCTTGCGGTGGATCAGCTCGGCGAGGTAAGCGCGCATCTTCTTCACGGACCGGGCCACTCCGCCGCGCGGTCCCCCACCGTGACGGATCATCATGCCCGCCCAGTCCCGGAAGTCGTCCTGGTCCTCGCGCGGGACGCCGAGCAGGTCGCAGATGGCGTAGATGGGGAGCGGGAAGGCGAAGTCGTGGATGAGGTCGGCGGAGCCGCTGTCCGCGAACCGGTCGATGAGTCCGTCGGTGAGCTCCTGCACGCGCGGCGCGAACTCCGCGACCCGGCGCGGGGTGAACGCCTTGCTGACCAGTCGACGCAGCCGGGTGTGGTCCGGCGGGTCGATGTTCAGCAGATGCGTCATCAGTTCCGCCTGGCGTTCGCCGGGGATACCGGTCTTGCCCTTGGCGTGCGCCGGTTCGTCGTGGTGCGCGGGATTCTTGGACAGGCGGTTGTCGGCGAGGGTCTGCTTGGCGTCGGCGTATCGCGTGACCAGCCAGGCCTCCACCCCACTGGGCAGCCGGGTCCTGCGCACGGGGGCGTGTTCACGGAGCCAGGCGTAGGCGGGGTAGGGATCGGCGGCGAACTCCCAGCTGAACAGCTCGGGAACGGGACCCTGCGGGGCGGAGGCGGCGGGCTGGTCATGCATGCGGCGACCCTAACGGGCGGGGAGCCGTACGGCGCGGGGAGCCGTACGGCGCGGGGAGCCGTACGGCGCGGGAGAGCTCCGGTGGCGCGGAAGAGCTCGGGTGGTTGGACGTCGGGCGGGTGCGGGTGCGGTGTGGTTGTTCGCGCAGTTCCCCGCGCCCCTGGCGGGCACGGCACGACGAAGACCCTGCCGCCCATACCCTCGCTCAGCCCTCGCCCCGACCGCCCTCCGCGAAGCGGATGGCGTCGCGGTACGCCCGCGCCGCCGCCCGCAGCGCCGCCTCCGGGTCGACGCCTTCCGCCTCCGCGCCGGCCGCCAGGGCGAGCAGCTCGTAGCCGATGCCCTCGCCCGTGGGGAGGGGGACGGAGAGGCCGGCGGTGCGGACACGGGACGCCAGCTTCGTGGCGAGGGCGAGGGCGGGCTGACCGAGGGGGATGCCGTCGGTCACGGACTCGCGCCGCTTCTCGATCGCCTTCGTGCGCAGCCAGTGCGCCTTGACGTCCTCCGGAGTGTCCGCCGTCTCCTCACCGAAGACGTGCGGATGGCGGTGGATCAGCTTGTCCACGATGCCGCCCGCGACGTCGTCGACGGAGAACGGCTCCTCCGGGTGCTCCTCGGCGATCCGGGCGTGGAAGACGACCTGGAGCAGGACGTCCCCCAGCTCCTCGCGCAGTTCCTCGCGGTCGCCCTCCTCGATGGCCTCGACGAGTTCGTACGCCTCCTCGATGCCGTACTTCGCCAGGCCCCTGTGGGTCTGGCGGGACGACCACGGGCACTCGGCGCGGATGCGGTCCATGACCTGCACGAGGTCGAGCAGACGGGCGCCCGGCAGGTCGTAGGAGGCGGGAAGCAGTTCCAGCTCGGGCATCCGCACCCGGCCGGACCCGGCCAGCCGCGCCAGCCCGTCGGTCAGCGCCGGCTCGCCCTCCCCCGTCGCCACGACCACGACCGTCCGGCCGCCCGCGCAGGCGTCCACGACGTCCTCGGCGGCGGGCGACGCCTCCTCGACGGATATCCCCGCTTCCCGCAGGTACGGCAGCTGCGGATGGGCGGCGTCCGCGCACAGCACCCGGTCGGCCGCGTGCAGGGTCCGCCAGGCCGGCCAGGACAGCAGGCCGGGCGCGACGCGGTGGCTGGTGGTGAGCAGGACGACACGGCCGGGGGCGGCCTCGGGGGTCGGTGCGGGGCTGGTTGCGTTCACGCTCCGAAACTAGCCCACCCGGCCGACGGGCCCCGAGTTGTCCACAGGCCGGTTGTCCACAGGCCCGGTCAGAGGCCCTGCGGCGCCGGGACCGCGGTGACGTCCCGCACCCACGGCGTCTTGGCGTCGACCCGGCTGCTCTTCTCCACGTCCCAGTCGCCGTAGCGCGGGTTGAGGTCGACGTCGAGTTCCTTGCTCGCCTCGGACAGGGCCTGCCAGAACTCGGGCCGGCTGGTGTCGGTGCCGAGCTGCTGGGCGAGCTTCTGTGCCTGGAGCTGGAGGCGGAGGTTCGCGTCGAGACGCTTCGGCGGGATGCCGTACTGCTGGAGCCAGGCGGCCTCCAGCGCCTCCCCACCGCCGGCCTGCTGCTCCAGACCGGACCGCATCTGCTGGACCTGGCGGTCCGTGACCGTCACCCCCGCGTCCCGCGCGGCGCGCTCCAGCACCCGGTCCAGGACCATGCCCTGCAGGGTGTCGCGGGTCAGGCTGCCGGTCCGCGCGATGGCCTGCTGGTACTGCGCCTCGTCCGGTACGGCCGCCCGCTGTGCCGCGCGGACCTCGTCGACCCGGTCCTCGAGCTGCGACACGGTGATCCGCTCCCCGCCGACCACGGCCGCGGCACCGGGGTGCGCGTCGTTTCCGCAGGCGGTGAGCAGGGGTGCCGCCGCGATCGCGGCGGTGAGGAGGAGCGCGGTGCGACGGCGGCGGTGCAAGGAGACCTCCTGAGGAGAGCTTGTGCGGCGGTGCACAAAGTCTTGCGGTGATCGATGGTAGGCATCGGCCAAGCTCTGGCCAACCCATTCGACCAACGATTCACCGGGACTTCCGGCACCGCCCCGCCGCGCCGTCCGGCCGTATGGCCCCTTTGCGGCCCGCTGTCCGGTTATCCCCGCACCCCTTATCCCCGCACCTGGCCCAGCCACTGCAGGGTGCGGCGGATCTCCGCGGCCAGCGGGGATCCGGGGCCCTGGAGGCGCTCCACGTCGTGCAGCAGCCGCACCAGCGTGTCGTGCGCGGCGGCCCGGTCGCCGAGGGCGAGCAGCAGATGGCCGATGCGGCGGCGGACGTCGTGGGCGAGCTGCGGGTCGCCGGCCGCCACGTACTGGTTCTCGTAGTACGTCAGCAGCGCCCGGTACTCGGCGAGCGCCGCGGCCGGTTCGCCGAGCTGCTCCAGGCACTGGGCGGCCTCGTAGCGGTGGCGCAGGGACTGCGGGTCGGCCTGGCCCGCCTCGGCGGCGCGTTCGTCGGCGAGGCGGCGCAGTTCCGGCAGGGCGCGCCGGTACTGGCCGTCGTCCAGCAGGGTGGCCGCGTACTGCTTGCGCAGGGTGCGGACGACCGGGGAGTGCTCTCCGTGCTGGTCGGCGGCGACGGGCAGGATCGAGCCGAGGATGTCGACGGCCTGGGTGATGCGGCCCTCGCCGAGCAGCCGCTTCACCTCGTCCACGGCGGCGGCGACATCGGCCTTCCCCGCCACGGGTGCGGGCGGCGCGGCGGGTGCGGGCTGGGGCGCGGGCGTGCGCGCGCGGTCCGGCCAGGGGGCGTGGGGGCGCAGGAAGGGGCGGGTGGGGTCCAGGGGCGAGCCGGTGGGCGTTCCGCGCGCCGGGAGCAGCCGCCACAGGTGCTCGTAGACCTCCTGCGCGGAGTCAGGACGGTGCTGCGGGTCCTTGGCGAGCAGCCGCAGCACCAGCGACTCCAGGGCCTCGGGCACCTCCGGGCGGATCCGGCGCACCGGCACCGGCGGCTCGTACAGGTGCCGGTGCAGCACCCCGAGCGCCGTGGAGCCGGCGAACGGCACGTCACCGCTGAGCAGCTCGTGCATCAGCACTCCGAGCGCGTACAGGTCGGTGTACGGGCCGACCGCGCCGCCCATCGCCTGTTCCGGGGCCATGTAGGCGGGCGAGCCGATCGGGGTGCCGGTGTGGGTCAGGCGGGTGGTGTCGGCGTCCATCACGGAGGCGACACCGAGGTCGAGCACGGTGACCGTGCCGTCCTGCTTCACCATCACGTTGCGCGGCTTGAGGTCGCGGTGGACGATCGGCACGGCGTGCACGGCGCTCAGCACGGCGCACAGCTGCGCGGCGACCGCCACCGCCCACTGCCACGGGTACGGGTCGTGCTCGGCGAGGTGGTCGCCGAGGTCGGCGCCGTCGACGAACTGCATGACGAGGAACAGCTCCTCGCCCTCGCTGCCCGCGTCGTGCACGGTGACCAGGCCGGGGTGGTCCACCTGGGCGGTCACCCGGCACTCACGCACGAAGCGGCGGCGCAGTTCGTCGGCCTCCTGGCCGGCCACCTTGTCCGGGCGCAGCAGCTTCACCGCCACCCGCCGGTCCAGCCGTTTGTCGTACGCCGTCCACACCTGGCCCATGCCGCCCTGCCCGATGAGCGTGGACAGTTCGTAGCGGCCGGCGACGACACGTCCCGTCGTCACGCTCACCTTCCGCCCTCGTCGTGGCCCTGCTGACCGTGCTGCCGGCCGTCCTGGCGGCGCAGGTAGTCGCTGAGTTCGTCGAGCTCGGCACGCACCTGGTCGATCCGGGCCGGCGCGGGACGCTGCGGCGGCTGCGACTGCGGCGGTACGGGGGCGGGGGGCACCGGCGTGTGCGGGGCGGGGGTGTGCGGGGCCTGCGGCTGCGGAACGGGCGTGGGCCCGTAGGGCGACGACTGCTGCGGGTAGCCGTACGGGGTGTGGACGCCGGGGGCGTGCGTCGTCGTGGGGTGCGGCGACGGCGGCATCTGGGCCGCGTAGGGGCCCTGCCGCCGGTGGAGGCGGATGTCCACGGTCAGGTAGTACGCGCTCGCCGCGGCGCCGAGGATCAGCACCGCGGCCAGGGCGACGTCGGTGCGGCGGTCCGACTCCGGGAGGGCACCGACCACCGCCAGGCAGGCTATGGACAGCGGGATGCTCACCCAGGCCGCCACCCAGTCGAGCAGCCGTCCGCGCAGGAACGCGACGCGGAACAACGGCACGGCGGCGAGCAGACCGCAGCACAGGACGCCGGCGGCGGCGTACAGCACGCGCTGCGTGATGACCGATGCCGCGCTGGGTGGGGGCGGCGCCACGCCGTGGCCGTACATGACTGCTCCTGGACAGGTGTAGCCGATGGGAACTCGGTGCGAGACTCCGAGCGTATAGGCCGACAGGGACAACGGGTCCCTGATGTACCGAACCGTTGTCGTACTGATCACTTCGTCCGGCTGCGCGAAGTCCCGCGCGCGGGTGCCCGTCCGGCACCTCAGTCCGGGGGGATCGTCCCGTCGGTCAGGCCGTCGTACATCCCGCGGACGAGTTGTTCGCCGAGCCGGCCCGCCCGCCTGAGCGCCCGCTCGAACTCGTCCAGGGCCCGGAAGCGGGCGCCGTAGCGCCGCTGTTCGTCGAGCGGGAGCCGGGGCAGTTGCAGGCGGCGCACGTCGAGCCGCGTGGCCGTGGACGCGTAGCTGCTGGCCTGGCGGTTGTTGGTGGTGCCGCGCAGGAAGCCGGCGAGGAACCACGCGTCGAGCGCGGCGGGGTCGGGGCGCAGCAGCGCGAGGTTGCGGCCCAGGGCGGCTCCGGCGGTCGTCTCGTCGACGACCCGTGCGACGGCGCCTCCACCGAGCACGGGGACGACGACGTCGCCCGGTTCGGTGAGCACCGCTTCCTCCTCGCTTTCCGGGAGCGTCCCGGAGGGGGCGGTTCCGGAGAGGACGTCGTGGTCGGTGAGCACGGGCACGCGCGCGTGGCCTCCGCTTCCGCCCGTACGCATCACCAGGGCGCCCCCGCGCGCGAGTTCGCCGACGGTGGTGAGGGGCAGCCGACCGGAGGCGGCGGGCGGCCCGGGATCCACGGGGGGCGGGGCCAGTTCGGCGGTCAGGCGCAGCGTCTCGTCGAGCCGGCCGCGCACGGCGGAGAGGCGTCCGGCGCCGTCCGCGGCGGCCGGGGGCGGCAGATGGCGGGCCGGTGCCAGGTCGACGTCGTCGTCGAGGAGTTCGATGACGGGCACGGAGCGGGCCAGTCCCGGCCGTTCGTCGAGCCGGCCCGCCCGGTCGAAGGCGCGCCACGCGTCGAGGACCGCCTCCCGCACTCCCGGCCAGTCGGGGCCGCCGCGCCCTTCCACGGCGAACCGCCCGGCGTCGGCGAGCAGCACCTCCGGCTGCGCGGGCGTCTGTTCGGGCCGGCGCAGCACCCACAGGTGCAGCGGGATGTTGTACGGGGGTGCCGCGCCGACCGGCAGCGCGACGACGGCGCGCAGCGCGCCCCGGCGCAGCAGGTCGGCCCTGATCCTGCGTCCGGAGCGGCGGGAGGCGGCGGCGGGCGGCATCAGCAGCACGGCGGTGCCGCCGTCCCTCAGCCGGGCGAGCGCGTGCTGCACCCAGGCCAGCTCGGACTCGGCGCGCGCCGGGAAGCCGTACTCCCAGCGCGGGTCGTAGGCCAGTTCGTCGTGTCCCCAGTTGCGCTCGTTGAACGGCGGGTGGCACAGGACGGCGTCGGCCCGCAGCCCCGGGTGGGCGTCGGCGCGCAGGGCGTCGCCCGCGGCGGCGTGCACGCGGGCGCGGGTGTGCAGGGCGAGGCGGAGCGAGGTGAGGGCCGCGAGTTCGGGGGCGTTGTCCTGGGCGTGGAGTGCCTGTCCGGGACGGGGGGTGACGGAGCGGAGCAGGGCGCCGGTGCCGCAGGCCGGGTCGAGGACGGTGCGGGGTGTGCCGGCGAGGTCGGCCATGAGTCCGGCGAGGTCGGCGGGGGTGAGGGTGTACTGGCGCGGGTTGGCGTCGAGGTGCCGGCCGAGCAGGAACTCGAAGGTGTGCCGGGCGCCGAACTCGGCGGCGAGTTCGGCGACACCGCGCAGGAGGGGGACGGAGGGGAGCAGCCGGGGAGCGGTGGGGAGTTCGAGGGCCGGGGTGGCGGCCGGAGCCGCGGCGAAGGAGTTCACAGCTCCCGGAGAGTTCACAGGTGAACCGCAGGCCTCGTCCAGCCTCGGCGTGAGCACCTGCTGCAGCGCCGCGGGGAGCATCGCGGCGAGTCGCTCATCGGTGCCGGAGCTCACCTCCAGCCAGACCGGGGAGCGGTCGTGGATGAGGAGCAGGACGCAGCCGGCGTGGGTGAGTGCGGTGACCGGTCCCGCGGGGTGACCGGCGAGCTGCTGCCAGACGCGCTCCCTGAGGGGGACCTCGGCGAGCTTGCGGTGCCGGCGCAGCCAGTCCTCGACCTCGGCGAGCGCGAACGAGGGGCTGGTCTCGGTGCCGCCGACGGGCCGGGGGAAGTCGGCGTGCCGCCGTCGCCAGTTGCTCACGGCGGCGCGGCCGACGCCTGCCAGTCGCGCGATCCCGGCCGCGGTCACTTCTGTCGCGTTGTCCTGCATGCCCGGCACCCCGCCCCGCTTTCCCTCTGTCCCGTGTGTGGCGACGAGCATAGCGAGGCACGCGCATCCACGGATTCACGCGTGTGTATCCCTCAACTCCTGTGAATTGCGTTGACTCGGTTCACAGCGTCTGCTCTTATTGACCCCGCGAACGGGTGACCGTCAGCAGGTGGCGGTCGCAGCCTCGGGAGGGAACACAGTCATGGGCATGAAGAGCAAGATCGCGCTGGGCGCCGTCGTGGGAATCGCCGTCATCGGCGCCGTCTCGGCGAACTCCGGGGACTCGGACGGCGGTTCCACCGGCAAGGGAGCCTCCGCGTCCGCGCAGCGGCAGTCCGGCGGCACCACGTCGGACGGTGGGTCGGACACCAGGTCAGCCGAGGACAAGGGCGTCGAGAAGGCGTCCCAGGCCGAGCAGTTCAAGGCGTTCGTCAAGAAGAACGGGACGGCCCAGGAGAAGGAGGCCGTCTCCCACGTCACCAAGGTCCAGGGCGCCGACGAGCAGAACGACATCCTCGACGCCGCGGACGTCTACACGGACTTCACCGGCGGCATCATGGGCGAGGGCACGGGCCCCGCCAAGCTCATCGCCTCCGCCTTCGCCGACTGGAAGCAGAGCGACAACGGCCTCGTCACCGTCTACGACGCCGACGGCGAGCTGCTCGGCAACGGCTCCTTCTGAGACCGGGGGACCAGCGGGCGCCCGCCGCCCCGCTCAGCCGCCGCACTGCTCCAGCATCATCCGCCGGTCGGCCGGCGTCACGGGCATCTCGTACTTGACGGCGACCTGCGCGAAGCGGACCGCGTAGGCGCACCGGACGCCCTTGTTCGGGGGAAGCCAGGCCGCCGGGCCGGAGTCGCTCTTGGCCGAGTTGGCCCGGCCCTCGACCGGGATCAGGTTGAGGGTGTCGTTCGCCAGTTGCCGCCGCTTGGACTCCGGCCAGCGCGAGGCGCCCATCTGCCAGCTGTAGGAGAGCGGCACGACGTGGTCTATCTGCACCTCGGCGGCCTGCTGCTTGCGCCACTCGATGGTCCTGCCGGTGTAGGGGTCGGCCAGGGTCATGGCGACCACGACGCAGTTGGAGCCGGAGCGGAAGCGCAGCTCACGGCCGTCGCGCTGGAGCAGGTCGTTGCGCGTGTCGCAGCCGTTCCTCGCGAGCGGCACCCCGTCGGCGGTGTCCATCCAGGCGTAGCCGAACTCGTCGCGGTCGTACCCGGTCTTCGGGCCCCGGCCCTTGGTGGTCACCTTCTCGATGAGGGCGACGGCCGCGGCGCGGTCCTTCTCGCCGGTCACGGGCGCGAGGCCCGGCGCGGTGCCGTCGGGGTTGTCCAGCGGGCTGACGGCGCGGCCGTCGGGCGCCGCGGCCCCGCTCCCGCCGCCGGCGGGGGACCCGGAGTCCTGCAGTCCCTCGCACCCGGCGAGCAGCGCCACCGCGGCGGTCACCGCGCCTGCCGTGTGCCGGAGCCGTCCGCCCCACCCCATGTTCCGCGTCACCGCGCCCCTCCCTTGTTCTCCTGTATTCCTGCCCCGGCGGGGGCGGTCCGATCCCGGAACTCACCGTAACGGGCAAGAGGTCCAGACCAGACCGGCGGCCATCTGGGCATTCGCCCCACAGCGCGCGTATCGTCGGTTTTGAGTCACTCCGGAAGGAGCTCTGGATGGGCATCCTCGACAAGTTCAAGAGCAACAAGGCGGCACGTGACAAGGCCAGGCAGGCCTCGGACGCCGCGGAGAAGAAGGCGAACGAGAGGACCGGCGGAAAGTACGAGCAGCAGATCGACACCGGGCAGCAGCAGGCCGAACGCCGGCTCGGCATGGACCGCGACCGCCCCGACCAGCCCTAGGACCTCACACACGCGTCAGGGTCCGTCCACGGCGGCATCCGCCGTGGACGGACCCCTGTCCGCGCCGGGGCCCCTCAGGAACCGAGCACCGACGTCAGGAACTCCCCGACCCAGCCGAGCAGTTCCCGCCCGACCAGCGGCTTCCCGCCCACCTTCGCGGTCTTCGGGCGCGGCACCAGCACCTGGTGCGCCGCGGCCTTGACGACCGTGCCCGGGTACAGGCGCTTGAGCCGCAGCTCCTGCGACTCGCGCAGGTCCACCGGCGCGAAGCGGACGTTGGTGCCCTGCAGCACGATCTCGCCGACCCCGCACGCGCGGGCCAGCATGCGCAGGCCCGCCACCAGCAGCAGGTTCTCCACCGGCTCCGGCAGCTTGCCGTAGCGGTCGACGAGTTCCTCGCGTACGGCCTTGACGTCCTCCTCGCTGTTGGCGGAGGCGATCGCCCGGTACGCCTGGAGACGGAGCCGCTCGCCGGGGGCGTAGTCGTGTGGGACGTGCGCGTCGACGGGCAGCTCGATCTTGACCTCGAGCGGCGGCTCCTCCTCGATCTCGCCGGTCTCCAGCTGACGCCGGTAGTCCGCGACCGCCTCGCCGACCATCCGCACGTACAGGTCGAAGCCCACACCCGCGATGTGACCGGACTGCTCGCCGCCGAGCAGGTTCCCGGCGCCGCGGATCTCCAGGTCCTTCATCGCCACGTACATGCCCGCGCCCATCTCCGTGTGCTGGGCGATGGTGGCGAGCCGCTCGTGCGCGGTCTCCGTCAGCGGCTTCTCCGGCGGGTACAGGAAGTACGCGTACCCGCGCTCCCTGCCCCGGCCGACGCGGCCGCGCAGCTGGTGCAGCTGGCTGAGGCCGAAGTTGTCGCCGCGCTCGACGATCAGCGTGTTGGCGTTGGAGATGTCGATGCCCGACTCCACGATCGTCGTCGACACCAGCACGTCGAACTTCTTCTCCCAGAAGTCGACGACGACCTGCTCCAGCGCCGACTCCGACATCTGCCCGTGGGCGGTGGCGATCCGCGCCTCGGGCACGATCTCGCGCAGCCGGGCCGCCGCGCGGTCGATCGACTCCACCCGGTTGTGGATGTAGAAGACCTGGCCCTCGCGCAGCAGTTCGCGGCGGATCGCGGCACCGATCTGCTTCTGCTCGTACGGGCCGACGAACGTGAGCACCGGGTGCCGCTCCTCCGGCGGCGTGGTGATCGTCGACATCTCGCGGATGCCGGTGACCGCCATCTCCAGGGTGCGCGGGATCGGCGTGGCGGACATGGTCAGCACGTCGACGTTGGCGCGCAGCTTCTTCAGCTGCTCCTTGTGCTCGACGCCGAAGCGCTGCTCCTCGTCGACGATGACCAGGCCGAGGTCCTTGAACTTCGTCTCGGAGGAGAACAGGCGGTGGGTGCCGATGACGACGTCCACCGAGCCTTCCTTCAGGCCCTCCAGGACCGCCTTGGCCTCCGTGTCGGTCTGGAAGCGGGACAGTGCCTTCACGACCACCGGGAACTGCGCGTACCGCTCGCTGAACGTCCCGAAGTGCTGCTGCACCAGCAGCGTGGTCGGGACGAGTACGGCGACCTGCTTGCCGTCCTGTACGGCCTTGAAGGCGGCCCGTACCGCGATCTCGGTCTTGCCGTAGCCGACGTCGCCGCAGATCAGGCGGTCCATGGGGACCGACTTCTCCATGTCCTCCTTGACCTCGGCGATGGTGGTGAGCTGGTCGGGCGTCTCCGCGTACGGGAAGGCGTCCTCCAGCTCGCGCTGCCAGGGCGAGTCGGCGCCGAAGGCGTGGCCGGGGGCGGCCATGCGCGCGCTGTACAGCTTGATCAGGTCGGCGGCGATCTCCTTGACGGCCTTCTTGGCGCGTGCCTTGGTCTTCGTCCAGTCCGCGCCGCCGAGCCGGTGCAGGGTGGGCGCCTCGCCGCCGACGTACTTGGTGATCTGTTCGAGCTGGTCGGTGGGGATGTACAGCCGGTCGCCGGGCTGGCCCCGCTTGGCGGGGGCGTACTCCACCACCAGGTATTCGCGGGTGGCGCCCTGCACGGTGCGCTGCACCATCTCGATGTAGCGGCCCACACCGTGCTGCTCGTGGACGATGTAGTCGCCCGCCTCCAGGCTGAGCGGGTCGATGGTCTTGCGGCGCCGCGCGGGCATCCGGGCGCCCTCGCGGCCGGATGCCTTCTGGCCGGTCAGGTCGGTCTCGGTGAGGACGGCCAGCCCCAGGGCCGGGTCGACGAAGCCGTGGTCGATGCAGCCGCACGCGACGTGCACGACGGACGGGGTGATCTCGCCGAGATCCGTGTCGAGCCGCGCGGCGATGCCCTCGCCACCGAGCACCTCGACCGTGCGGGCGGCCGGGCCGTGGCCCTCGGTGACGAACACCGTGCGCCAGCCGTCGGCGAGCCAGCCCTTGGTGTCGGCCAGCGCCCGCGCGGTGTCGCCGCGGTAGGTCTCGGGGCCGCGCATGCCGAGCTTGAGGGTGTCCGCCTCCAGTGTCTCGTCGGCGGCGAACGGCGACACCGACCACCACATCATGCCCAGCTCGCGGGCCCGGTCGCGGACGTCCGCGATGGGCCACAGGGAGGCGGCGCCGACGTCGATGGGCGCCTCGCCCCCGCCGGCCGTCGCCGCCCAGGAGGCCTGCAGGAACTCCTGGCTGGTCGCCACCAGGTCCGACGCGCGCGTACGCACCCGCTCCGGGTCGCAGACGACGGCCATGGCGCCCCGGGGCAGCACGTCCAGCAGCAGCTCCATGTCGTCGACGAGGACCGGCGCCAGGGACTCCATGCCCTCCACGGCGATCCCCTCGGCGATCTTTCCGAGCAGTTCGCCCAGCTCCGGGTGGAGCTCGGCGAGGGCCCGCGCGCGCTCCCGCACGTCGTCGGTGAGCAGCAGCTCGCGGCACGGCGGGGCCCACAGGCCGTGCTCGGCGACCTCCAGCGAGCGCTGGTCGGCGACCTTGAAGTAGCGGATCTCCTCGACGTCGTCGCCCCAGAACTCGACACGCAGGGGGTGTTCCTCGGTGGGCGGGAAGACGTCCAGGATGCCGCCGCGGACGGCGAACTCGCCGCGCTTCTCCACCAGCTCCACGCGCGCGTACGCGGCGGCGGCGAGGGCCTCGACGATCTCGTTCAGGTCGGCACTCTCACCGGTCCGCAGGGAGACCGGCTCCAGGTCGCCCAGACCCTTGACCTGCGGCTGGAGCACGGAGCGCACCGGCGCGACGACGACGGAGACCGGGCCGGTCTCCGGGTCGTCGGGGCGGGGGTGGGCCAGTCGGCGCAGGACGGCCAGGCGGCGGCCGACGGTGTCGCTGCGGGGGCTGAGCCGCTCGTGCGGGAGCGTCTCCCAGGAGGGGTACTCCACGACGCCCTCGGGCGGGAGGAGCGAGCGCAGGGCCGCGGCCAGGTCCTCGGCCTCGCGGCCGGTCGCCGTCACGGCGAGCACGGGACGGCCGGTGTCGCGGGCCAGGGCGGCGATCGTGAAGGGACGGGCCGCGGGCGGGCCGACGAGGTCGACGTGCATGCGGTTGCCGTCGGTGGCCGCGGTGATCGCTTCCGCGAGGGCGGTGTCCTTGACTACGGCGTCGAGCAGACCGTGCAGGCTCATTCGGGGGCGCTTTCCGTCCGGGGGTGTGCAACACGACGGGCCCGACGCGCGCTGCGGGCCGGGGGTGTCCAGGGTACGTCGCCGCGTCCGCGGGCGCGGGGGCTGTGGATGACGTCCGCCGGTGCGCTCCGCGGAGGGGGCGCCGGACCTTCTCGCGGTGGCCCCGCCGGCCCGTGGGCGGCTGCGGCCCGGTCGGGGCCGGTGGCGCGGTTCCCCGCGCCCCTGGGGAGCCGGACGGTCCCCGGGTGACAACGCGCCCGGAGCCGGTGCGCGACATGCACGTACCCGGCGCCGGACGGTCCCCCCGAGGACTGTCCGGCGCCGGGTGTTCCCCCGCAACCCCCGTGTGCGGTGGCTAGTCGGTGGCGATGGCGTTCAGGACGTTCATGCGGCCGGCGCGGAAGGCCGGGACCAGGGCCGCGAAGAGGCCCACGAAGGCCGAGCCGATGAAGACGCCGGTGATCGTCGGCCACGGGATGTCGAGGACCTTCATGCCCTCCAGGGCGAGGAGCTGCTGCGCGGTGGCTCCCCAGCCCATGCCCAGTCCCAGGCCCAGCAGGGCACCGAACAGGGCGATCACGACCGACTCCATGCGGATCATGCGGCGCAGCTGCCGGCGCGAGAGGCCGATGGCCCGCATCAGGCCGATCTCCCGGGTGCGCTCCACCACCGACAGGGCCAGGGTGTTCACCACGCCGAGGATCGCGACGACGATCGCCAGGGCCAGCAGACCGTAGATCATGTTCAGCAGCTGGCCGATCTGGTCCTTCAGCGCCTCCTTGTAGTCGGTCTGGTCGCGCACCTCGTACTGCGGGAAGCCGTCCAGCGACTCCTTCAGCGCCTTGTACGCGGCCTCCTTCTGCCCGTCCGCCGCCGAGGCGAAGACCAGCGCGTCCAGCGGCATCCTGTCGGCCGGGACGTACCTGGCGAGGGTGTCGATGGACGTGTACATCGCGCCGGCGTCGACCACGCCCTCGCTGCTGGTGATGGCGCGGACCGTCAGCGTCCCCGTCCGGCCGTCCTTGAAGGCGACGTCGATCGTCGAACCGACGGTGACGCCGTGGTCCTCGGCGAAGTCCTCGTGGACGGACATCGAGTCGGGCCGGTAGGCGTCGGCGAGCTTGCCGGCGACGGTCTCGACCCGCAGATCGGTCGCGTACGTCGGGTCGGCGGCGGTGATCGCGGTGTCGTCGGTGGTCCTGCCGTCGGGTGTGGTGAAGTCCGCCTCGGTCCACTTGTACTCGGTGACCCGGTCGAGCCCCGGCGTCGCCTTCACGGCGGCCACGGCCTGCGGGACGATCTCCTGCATGTCGTCGTTCTGGACGATGAAGTCGGCGCCGACCGTCTTGTCGAGTTCCTCGGTGGCCGAGGCGACCATGGAGGATCCGACCACCGACAGGCACGCGACCAGCGCCAGGCCGATCATCAGCGCGGCGCCCGTCGCGCCGGTGCGGCGCGGGTTGCGCAGGGCGTTGCGCTCGGCCATGCGGCCCACGGGGCCGAAGGCCCGCAGCAGGACCGCGCCGAGGACGCGGACCATGCCGCTCGCCAGCACCGGGCCGATGACGACGAAGCCGATCAGGGACAGCACCACGCCCAGGCCCAGCCACAGGGAGCCGTCGGCGGCCTTGTCCGCGGTCCCCGCCAGGTAGAGGGCGGAGCCGCCGGCGCCGGTGAGGACGAGGCCGGTCACGGCACGGATCCATCCGGCCTTGGCGTCCGCCGGGGTACCGGCGTCGCGCAGCGCGGCCATCGGGGAGATCTTCCCGGCCCGCCGGGCGGGCAGGTAGGCGGCGAGCACGGTGACGACCACACCGAGGAGCAGCCCGAGCGCGGGGGTCGTCCAGGCCACCGTGAGGTCGTCCGTGGACAGTTCCATGCCCATCAGGCCCATGAGCTTCATCAGCCCGACGGCGAGGCCGACGCCCGCGCCGACGCCGAGGACCGAGCCGAAGACGCCGAGCAGCAGCGCCTCGGCCAGCACCGAGCGGTTGACCTGCTTGCGGGACGAGCCGATCGCCCGCATCAGGCCGATCTCCCGGGTGCGCTGGGCGACCAGCATGGAGAAGGTGTTGATGATCAGGAAGATGCCGACGAGGAAGGCGATCCCGGCGAAGCCGAGCATCGCGTACTTCATGACGTTCATGAAGTCGCCGACGCTCTCCTTGTTGGCGTCCGCGCTCTCCTTGGCGGTCTGCACCTTGTAGCCGCCGCCGAGTTCGGCCACGACGTTCTTCTGCAGCTGCGCGTCGCTGACACCGGCCGCGGCGGTGACGTTGACGTTGGTGTAGACGCCGCTCTCGCCGACCAGGGTCCGCTGCGCGGTCTTCGTGTCGAGGTGGAAGATGGCCGCGCCGGGGTTGGTGACGGTGAAGTCGGTGATGCCGGAGATCTTCGCGGTGTGCGTGCCGACCGCGGTGATCACGCCGATCTCGTCACCGGGCTTCAGGTCGTGCTTGTCGGCGGTGTCGGCGTCGACCATGATCTGGCCGGCGCCCTCGGGCGCCGCACCGGTGGTGATCTCCATGGTGCGGGCCTCGTTGGCGTTCCAGCTGCCGACAATGGTCGGTCCGCCGCCGGTCGGCGAGAGGCTGCCCTTGTCGGCGTCGACGACGGTCACCGAGGTGGAGAACACCGCGCCCTCGGCCGACTCCACACCGTCCGCACGCCGCACCTCGTCGACCACGGAGGCCGCGATCACCGGCGGCTTGCCGTTGCCGGACCTGGTCTCGCCGGTGTCGGAGGCGCTCTTGGCGCTCACCGTGACATCCGAGGACGTGGCCGCGAACAGCTTGTCGAACGTGGTGTTCATGGTGTCCGTGAACACCAGGGTCCCGCACACGAACGCCACCGACAGCAGCACCGCCACCGCGGACAGCGCCATGCGTCCCTTGTGCGCGAAGACGTTGCGCATCGAGGTCCTGAGGACGGTCATGACGTGCGCCCCCGGGCGTCGAAGTCCTTCATCCGGTCGAGGACCTGTTCGGCGGTCGGCTGGTGCATCTCGTCGACGATGCGGCCGTCGGCGAGGTACAGCACCCGGTCCGCGTAGGAGGCGGCGACGGGGTCGTGGGTGACCATCACGATGGTCTGGCCCAGCTCGTCGACCGAGCGGCGCAGGAAGCCGAGGACCTCGGCGCCCGCGCGGGAGTCGAGGTTCCCGGTCGGCTCGTCACCGAAGATGATCTCCGGCCGGGCGGCCAGCGCCCGCGCCACGGCGACCCGCTGCTGCTGGCCGCCGGAGAGCTGCGTCGGCCGGTGCTTGAGCCGCCCGGCGAGCCCGACGGTCTCCACGACCCGGTCCAGCCAGGCCCTGTCGGGCTTGCGGCCGGCGATGTCCATCGGCAGCGTGATGTTCTCGAGGGCGTTCAGCGTCGGCAGCAGGTTGAACGCCTGGAAGATGAAGCCGATCCGGTCCCGGCGCAGCCGCGTGAGCTTCTTGTCCTTCAGGCCCGTGATCTCGGTCTCGTCCAGGTAGATCTGCCCGGAGGTCACGGTGTCGAGCCCGGCGAGGCAGTGCATCAGCGTGGACTTGCCGGACCCCGAGGGGCCCATGATCGCGGTGAACCGGCCGCGGGCGATGTCCACGTCGACGTGGTCGAGGGCGACGACACGGGTCTCGCCCGACCCGTAGGCCTTCACGACCTGCCGCGCCCGAGCGGCAACGGCCGTTCGCCCTCCAGTGCCCCCGTGCCTGGGAATGGTCACAGCCGATGTCACGGTAAGTCTCCTATGTCGGTCAGCAAAGTGAACGCGGTGCCCCGGCGCCCGCCCTCCGTATCCGGCGGCCGTTCGGTGCGTTGTGGTGCGACGTGCTTCAGTCTCGCGGTGGGAGGGGGTCGGGCGCCCTGGTGTTCAGCGCAGTCTTTTCCTGAGGAAAACCCCACCCCCGCCGCTGTACCTGGCCACCCCCCGGCGGCGTGAAGCCAGGTTATGGGCGGCTCCGTCCCCTTCTCGTCCTCCGCCGGTACGAACCCTCCCCGAGCCGTAGTACGGAGGTACCCCTAGGGGCTCTCCACCGACGGGCGGACTCCGCCTCGGGGCCGGCTCCTCCCACGGGCGCACCCGAGCCTCCACCCTTCCGTCGCGTCAGGGTCAAGTCGGAGGCCAGTCAAGGGAGTTCATGCCACAAAGGTCTGAGTTAATCCGGGTAACACCCCGGGCCGGACCCAGGGACGGCGCGGTAAGCGCATACCGACCGCTCAGTTCGGCCAAAACGCAGCGCACCCCCGTACGCGCGAGTAGCGTGCGGGATCCGCTCCCCACCCCCTCCCTGCCGTCCCCGCACGGACCGAGCCCCGCAAGGAGAACGGGATGTCCACCGACCCGTACCGGCACCACCCCCACCGACACCGGGCCCCCCACCCGCGGCCCCCGTACGCCGCCTCCCCCTCCTCCGCCGCCTACCCCTGGCGGCCCCCGCCCGCCCCGCCCGCCCCCGAACCGAGGCGCACCCCCCACCACGCCCCGCTGGGGCACCACTCCGACCTGCGCCGCCTGCGCACCGCCTACCGCTGGCAGCGCCGCACCGCCACGCTCACCGCACTCGGGTACTTCGTCCTCTTCCTGGTCCTGTCGGCGTTCGCCCCGTCCTTCATGACCGGCACCGTCACCGACGGCGTCCCCACGGGGCTGCTCCTCGCCGTGCTCCAAGTGCCCGTCACCTGGATGGCGATCGCCCTGTACGAGGGCACCGCCCGCCGCCGCGTCGACCCCCTCGCCGGCCTCATCCGCCGTCAGGCCGCGCTGGACGCCAAGCGGGGGGGCGGCACGATGAACCCGCAGTCCGGCGGCGACACGCAGGCCATGGCCCTCGTCGGCTTCTCCGCGGTCGCCACGGTCACCCTGCTGCTGTGTGTGATGACCGGTCCCGACCGGGACGACCTCGACGAGTTCTACACCGGCTACGGCTCCCTCTCCCCCCTGCGCAACGGCCTGGCCATCGCCGGTGACTACATCTCCGCCGCGACCGTCCTCGGCACCGGCGGCGTCATCGCGCTGTTCGGGTACGACGGGACCGTGCTCGCGCTGAGCACCGCCCTGTCCCTGATGCTGCTGATGTTCCTGCTGGCCGAACCCCTGCGCAACGCGGGCCGGTTCACCATGGGCGACGCGCTCGCCCTGCGCATGCCGCAGGGACGCGGGATACGGATCACCGCGAGCGTCGTCACCCTCGCCGCGCTGCTGCCGCTGATGCTGGTGCAACTCGCCGGCACCGGACAGCTGATGGGGTTCATCCTCGGCTTCTCCGGCCAGTCCCTGCAGACGGGCTGCATCGTCGGCGTGGGCGCCCTGATGATCAGCTACGCGGCGATCGGCGGCATGAAGGGCACCGCCCTCATCCAGATCTTGAAGATGGTGCTGCTGCTCGGCTCCGGCATCGTCGTCGCCGCCCTCGTCCTGAACCGGTTCGACTGGGACCCGGGCGCCCTGCTCGACGCGGCCGCGGCGGGCAGCGGCGTGGGCGACGCGTTCCTCGCCTCCGGCCTGCAGTTCGGCGGCGGCGCCAGTCCCGGTCTCGACATGATCACCTCGCAGCTGACGGTCGTCCTCGGCGGCGCCTGCCTCCCCCACGTCACCATGCGCATGTACACCGCCTCCAGCGCCCGCCAGGTGCGCCGCTCGATGTCCTGGGCGGTGTCCGGTGTGGCGCTGTTCGTGCTCGTCATCACCGTCATCGGCTTCGGCGCGACGGCGCTGGTCGGGAGGGCCGCGATCGCCCAGGCCGACCCGCGGGGCAACACCGCCTATCTGCTGGGCACGCGGGCCGCGTTCGGCCCGGAGGTGTCCACGGCGGAGACCTTCCTCTTCACCACCGTCACCACGGCCATCTTCCTCACCGTCCTGGCGTCCGTCGCCGGAATGATCCTCGCCTGCGCCAACTCCCTCGCCCACGACGTCTTCGCGGCCCGCGTCCAGGAGATGTCGCCGCGCCGCGAGATGATCCTGGCCCGCCTCGCCGCGCTCGCGGTGGGCGTCCCCGCGATCCTGCTGGCCACCCTGGTGCAGCACCACAGCCTGCAGCCCCTGGTCACGCTGTCCTTCTGCCTCGGCGCCTCCGCCATCGCGCCGGCCCTCGTCTACAGCCTCTTCTGGCGCCGCTACACCCGCACGGGCCTGCTCGCCACCCTCATCGGCGGCTCCCTGTCCGTCCTGCTGCTGATGCCGGGCACCAACCTGGTCTCCGGCTCGCCCGTCGCCGCCTTCCCCGACGCCGACTTCAACTGGTTCCCGTTCACCACCACCGGCCTGCTCTCCATCCCCGCCGGCTTCCTCTGCGGCTGGCTCGGCACGGTGGCCTCCGGACGGGCCCGGGCGGAGGAACAGCGGCGCCAGTACGAGGCGGTCGAGGGCTGGATCCTCGCCGGGGCGGCACGCAGGAGGACGTGAACGCGCTCACTCCACCACGCGGCCGGTCAGCGCGCTGAGGCTGGCGCACACGTGGTCCATGTGCGTCTGCACGTCCTCCCGCCGGTCGGCGTGGTCGCGCAGCACCCGTTCGGTCTCCCGCGCGATGCCCTCCGCGCGGGCGCGCGCCTCGGCGAGCACTTCCGCCGCGCGTTCCTCCGCCTCCTCCGCGCGGCGGCGGGCCGCCTCCTCCGCGTCGGCGAACACCTGCCGCGCCTCGGCCAGCGCGGCCTGCGCGCGGGCCTCCGCCTCCGTCTGACGGGCGTCCAGCGCGGCCGCCCGTCCGGCCTCCTCCCGCTCCACCTCGTCCAGCCGCGCCGCCTGTTCCCCGGCTGCCTCGGCGAGCATCACGGAGGTGCGCTCCCGCATCTCCCGCAGCCCCGCCAGCGTCCGCCCGCGCCCCTCCCTCACCTCCAGCCGGGCCTCGATCCGGATGCCGTCGGCCTCCTCGCGGGCCGCGAGCAGCAGCTCACGGGCGCGTTCGTCCGACCCGGCGCGCACCGTGTCCGCGTACGCCTGAGCGGCGCCCCGCACGCCCGCCGCCTCGTCCCGCGCCAGGTCCACGGCGTCCTGCGCCCACTGCCGGGCCGCCTCCCGTACGGCCGTCGCCTCCTCCCGGGCCAGCTCGAACAGCCGCCGGGCGCCCTCCCCGAGCGACTCGTACGTCTGCGGAGGCAGCGCGGCCACCCGTGCGCGCAGCAGCTCCAGTTCCTCCTCCATCTCGCGGGCGAGCACGGTGAGCCGCGCCGCCCGCTCCCAGGCGGCGTCACGCTCGTCCGAGAGTGCCTCGACGTACGCGATCACCTGCAGGGGACGGTAGCCACGCCCCCGCACCACCTCGAAGCCCTGCGACGACACCGATGCGCTGCTCACCCTGGAACCCCTCTCCACCGACGGACACGAAGCCCACCACGACGACCGAGTACGAAATGGGATGAATCGCGCACATCTTGATGGATCACACGGAAGTGTTCATAACGCGACACTCCGCGGAGCGGGCACGCAGAAGCCGGGCCCGGTCGTCCCACGACCGGGCCCGGCTCCTCACGTCGGACAGGGTTCAGCGGCGGCGGATCACAACAGGCCGTCCCACATCTGCTCCAGCAGCACCGACCACCAGCTCTCCGGCGACCCCAGTGCCGCCGGGTCCAGCGCCGCCAGCTGCGCCTGGAAGTCCACGGTCCAGCGGCCCGCCTGCTCCTGGTTCAGCCCGAACCGCAGCCGCCACATCCGGCCCAGCAGCGCCAGACAGCGCGCGAACTCCGGCAGACCGGTGTTCACGAACTGCGGGGGCACCGGCACCCCGCCCGGTCCGGCCTCCACCGGCACCGCCACGATGTTCGCCGTGCCGTACTGCACGCAGATCGCCTTGCCGAAGTCGCTGCCCATCACCAGGTACGAGCCCGCGTCCGGGGCCGCCTGCACACCCCGCTCCGCCGCCAGCTCCGCCAGCGTCGGCACCGGGCGGCCCGGCTGCGCCTGCGCCCAGAAGAACGGGCCCATGTCCAGCGGCAGTCCCGCCGCGACCAGCGTGTGCGCCACGACCGGCGGGACGCCCTGCCGGGACACCGCCGCCTGCTCGAAGCGGAACACACCCGGCCCGAACGCCCCCGCCAGTTCCTGCGCGACGGCCTCCGGCGGGACCGGCGGCGCCGGCTGCACCGGCGGGATCGGTGCGCGGACCGGCGCGGGCCGCGCAGGGCCGTCCGCCACCTGGTGCAACTCCCCTTGATGAGCCAGCAGTTGCCGCATGCCCTGCTGCCGGCTCGCGTGATCCGTGCCGTACGGGGCGATGCTCGTGATCCGCGCCTGCGGCCACTGCTCCCGGATCATCCGCGCGCAGTACGCACCCGGCAGCGCGCACGACTCCAGTTCGGTGTGCAGCTCCAGCACCTGGTCCGGCGGTACGTTCATGGCGCGCAGCTCGTGGAAGATCTGCCACTCCGGGTGCGGCGTGCCCGGCGCCGAACGCCGGATCAGCTGCTGCTCGGACCCGTCCTGCGCGCGGTAGCGCAGCACGGCCTGATAGCCGGGCCCGACGGTCGGCAGACCGGTGGGCTGCGGCGGGTAGCCGTACGTCGGCGGCTGCCCGGGGCCTGGGACACCGGGCGGCACGGCTCCCGGCGGCACGGCTCCCGGCGGCATCGGGGGAGCACCGCCGGGCACACCGGGCGGAGCCGGCGGGCGAGGCGCACCGGGGCCGCCCACCGGGGGCGCGGCCAGCACGGTCTCCGCGTGGTGCACGGGCGGACGGCCGCCTCCCGCCGCGCCGGGCGCGCCGGGCGCACCCGGGGCACCGGGCGGCTGGGGAGCTCCTGGAGCACCGGGAGGCGCCGGTGTTCCGGGAGCACCCGGCGCGCCCGTCCCTCCCGGGTCGGCGAACATCGTCGCGGCGTGGTGGACACCACCGGGCGGCGTCCCGCCGGGCGCACTCGGCGCGCCCGGCGGAGGCGGCGTCGGGGTGCCGGGCCCCTCGGGGCCGAGCGCCGACACCAGCTGCGTCGGTACGTACCCGCCGGCCGGACCCGGCGGAGACGGGGGCGTGCCGCCCGGCCGCGCGCCCGGCGTCCCCGGGGCGCCCGGAGGAGGCGGCGGCGTCGCGCCCGGGCCGCGCCGCGGCGGCCGGGTCGCCT
>NZ_JFCB01000036.1 GCF_000725125.1 Streptomyces toyocaensis | reverse complement strand
ATCTTTTTCTCGACCTGACCCCCAGTCAGCGGGGTCCGTCTTCCCGGCCGTTGGGCCGTTCCGACGAGTGAGACTTTAGCGGATTCCCGGCTCCCGACCTAATCGGGGCCCTGCTCCCTTTCGGGCGCGGATTCCTCATTTCGCGAATACGCATACCAATGACGCGCCAGCAGACAGACTTCTGACTCGATCAGTAGTGGTACTTGCGGAATGGCTGTCCGGGGACCGACCGGAGTCGGCGCTCACGTCGGACAACTCGGAGAACAGTACGGATCCCACCGGGGTGTGTCAACTCGCTGCCCTGCCCGTCCCCGGGGCGTAGTCTTGCCCCCATGACCACGCGTACGTACAGCCAGTTCTGGTGGGCCGCCTGACGGCGGCCGACGCTACGTATGCACTCGACGGCCGCCGCCCCGGCGGCCGTTCTGCTTTCTCCCTCCAGGACTCCGAGGGCGGCCGGCCGGGGACGGCGGCCCGGGCCAGGAGCAGGGAGAAGAGATGAGACGGGTCTTCAGTGGGGTCAAGCCGACCGGGCATCTGACGCTGGGGAACTACCTGGGGGCCATGCGGCGGTGGGCCGCGGTCGACCAGCACCAGTCCGACGCGCTGTTCTGCGTGGTGGACCTGCATGCGCTGACCGTGGACCACGATCCGGCGCGGGTGCGCAGGCTGAGCAGGCAGTCCGCGACGTTGCTGCTGGCGTCAGGGCTTGATCCGGAGCTCTGCACGGTGTTCGTGCAGAGCCATGTGGACGAGCATGCGCGGCTGTCGTATGTGCTGGAGTGCGTGGCCACGGACGGCGAGATGCGCCGGATGATCCAGTACAAGGAGAAGTCGGTGCGGGAGCAGCGGCGGGGCGGGAGCGTGCGGCTGTCTCTGCTGACGTATCCCGTGCTGATGGCGGCGGACATCCTGGCGTACGGGGCGGACGAGGTGCCGGTCGGCGACGACCAGGCGCAGCACGTGGAGCTGACGCGGGATCTGGCCGCGCGGTTCAACCAGCGGTACGGGCACACCTTCGTCGTGCCGCGGGCCACCCATCCGGCGGTGGCTGCGCGCGTGATGAATCTGCAGGACCCCCTGTCGAAGATGGGCAAGAGCGATGACACGGGGCCGGGGATCGTCTATCTGCTGGACGAGCCCGACGTGGTGCGGAAGAAGATCATGCGGGCGGTGACCGACAGCGGGCGGGAGGTCGTGTACGACAGGGAGGCCCGGCCGGGGCCGGCGAATCTGCTGGAGATCCTCGCGGCGTGCTCGGGTGGGAACCCGGAGGCCTTGAGCGGTGCATATGAGTCGTACGGCGCATTGAAGAGGGACACGGCGGAGGCCGTGATCGAGCTCCTGAGGCCCGTGCAGGAGAGGCACAAGGCGTTGTGCGCGGATCCTGGCTTCGTGGAGGAGGTGCTGCGGGATGGTGCGGAGAGGGCTCGGGGCATGGCCCGTCCGACCGTGGATGCCGCTTACCGGGCGATCGGCTTGTTGCCGGCGGGATCGGAGACCGCGGCGCCCGTGCTGAACGCGGCCCGATAGGCACGAGGGCTGGTGGCGAGGCGCGATGCGAAGTGCTGGCGCATGGTGACCTCGCTGCCGAAGCCCGCCCGGCGGGCGACCTCGGGCATGGGGAGATCGGTGCGCTCCAGAAGGCGCTGAGCTGCGGCGATGCGCTGGTCGAGGAGCCAGCGCAGCGGTGTGGTCCCGGTGGCCGCGGTGAAGTGGCGGGCGAAGGTGCGCGCGGACATACCGGCGTGGGCGGCCAGGCCGGCGACGGTGAGCGGTTCGTCGAGGTGCCGCAGGGCGTGCTCGCGTACGGCGGCGAGGGCGTCGGCGTCGCGGTCGGTGCGCGGGGTGGGGTGCTCGATGAACTGTGCCTGGGTTCCGGTGCGGAAGGGGGCGGTGACCATGGAGCGGGCGATGACCGCGGCGGCTTCGGCTCCGTGGGCGAGGCGGATCAGATGGAGGCAGAGGTCGATGCCCGCGGCGGTGCCGGCCGCGGTCCAGATGTTGTCGTCCTCGATGAACAGGGCGTCGGGGACGACGGTGACGTGGGGATGGTGTGCACGGAAGAGGTCGATCAGGTTCCAGTGGGTGATGGCGCGGCGGCCGTCGAGCAGGCCGGCCTGGGCGAGGGTGAAGGCGCCGCCGCACAGGGCGGCGATGGGGGTGCCCCGGGCGTGGGCGCGGCGAAGGGCGTCGAGGACGAGGGGTGGTGCGGGCGTGAGGTGGTCGTCGAGTCCGGGGACGAGGACGAGGTCGGCGCCGGTCATCCAGGTGAGGGAGCGGTCGGGGAGAAGGGTGAGACCGCCGCGCATGGGGACGGGCCGGGTGTCGGGGGCGACGCGGTGCAGGTCGAAGGCGGGTGCGCCGCGGTCGGTGCGGTCGGGGCCCCAGACCTCGGTGATGACGGAGACGTCGAAGGCGCGGATGCCGGGGAAGGCGACGAGGGCCACGCGGTACGGGTCGCGCGGGCGGGCCGTTTCGGGGGCGCTCTCCATGGATGGCAGTAAACCATCGATCGCTGACTTTCGTACCCCTGGGGCGTGGAGCGGTGGGACGCGACGATCGGAGGCATGGATATCGCGGAGAACGCAGCGTTGGTGGTCGTCGATGTGCAGCAGGGCTTCGAGGACCTGGACTTCTGGGGGACGCGGAACAACCCCGGAGCGGACGAGAACATCGCCTCGCTGATCGACGCCTGGCAGGCGTCGGGCCGGCCGGTGGTGTTCGTGCGGCACGACTCGGTCGGCCCGCGGTCGCCGTTGCGGCCGGGGCAGCCGGGCAACGCCTTCAAGCAGTACGTGGAGGCTCGGCGCGGGAAGGGGGGTGCGGAGGCCGAGCTGCTGGTGGCGAAGAGCGTGAACTCGGCGTTCTACGGTTCGCCGGATCTCGACGCCTGGTTGAAGGGTGCGGGGATCTCGCAGATCGCGGTGGTCGGCATCCAGACCAACATGTGCGCGGAGACGACGGCCCGGATGGGAGGAAACCTGGGGTACGACGTGCTGTTCGTGTACGACGCGACGTACACGTTCGGTCTCGAGGGGCCGTTCGGCTGGCGGCGCGAGGCGGAGGAGCTGGCGCAGGCGACGGCGGTGACCCTGCACGGAGGCGGCTTCGCCCGGGTCGTGACGACCGGGGAGGTCCTGGACGCCGCGGGATGACCGTCCCGTGCAGGGGGTGACGTACGTCAGTCCTTGGTGCCCGAGGCGAGTTCGCGGCTGCGGTCGCGGGCGGCTTCGAGGGCGGCGATGAGGGCGGCCCGCACACCGTGGTTCTCGAGTTCGCGGATGGCGTTGATGGTGGTGCCGGCGGGGGACGTCACGTTCTCGCGGAGCTTGACGGGGTGTTCGCCGCTGTCGCGGAGCATCGTCGCGGCGCCGATGGCGGACTGGACGATCAGGTCGTGTGCCTTGTCCCGGGGCAGGCCGAGCAGGATGCCGGCGTCGGTCATGGCCTCGACCAGGTAGAAGAAGTACGCCGGGCCCGAGCCGGAGAGGGCGGTGCAGGCGTCCTGCTGGGACTCGGGGACGCGGAGCGTCTTGCCCACGGCGCCGAAGATCTCCTCGGCGTGGGCGAGGTGGTCGGCGGTGGCGTGGCTCCCGGCGGAGATGACCGACATGGCCTCGTCGACGAGGGCGGGGGTGTTGGTCATGACGCGGACGACCGGGGTGCCGGGGGTGAGGCGTTCCTCGAAGTAGGACGTCGGGATGCCCGCGGCGCCGCTGATGACCAGGCGGTCGGCGGGGACGTGCGGGGCGAGCTCGTCGAGGAGGGTGCCCATGTCCTGGGGTTTGACCGTGAGGATCAGGGTGTCGGCGGACTTGGCGGCGTCCTGGTTGGAGACCGGGGTGACGCCGTAGCGGGTGCGGAGTTCGTCGGCCCGGTCCCGGCGGCGGGCGGTGACCAGGAGGTCGGCGGGGGCCCAGCCGGCGCGGATCATTCCGCTGAGCAGGGCTTCACCGATCTTGCCGGTGCCGAGGACTGCGACTTTCTGGGTCATGGCTGTGGGTGCCCTCCGGGGGTGCGTCGTCCCTCGTCATCCTCGCATCCCGGGGGCCGGTGGGGGCGGGGCGTCCGGTGGGCGGGACGCCCGGGTGGCGGGCCGTCGCTGATTCACACCGTCCGGCGTTTCAACGTGGCCGCGCCCAGGGCGAGGACCAGCACCGCGCAGCCCGCGACGATCGCGGTGTCGCGGACGAAGGCCGTCGTCATGTCGGTGTGCCGCATGACCTCGTTCATGCCGTCGACGGCGTAGGACATGGGCAGGGCGTCGGAGATGGTCTCGAGGACGGGGTGCATGTTCTCGCGTGGGGTGAACAGGCCGCAGAGGAGCAGCTGGGGGAAGATCACCGCCGGCATGAACTGGACGGCCTGGAATTCCGAGGCCGCGAAGGCCGAGACGAAGAGGCCGAGGGCCGTGCCGAGGAGCGCGTCGAGGAGGGCCACCAGCAGGAGCAGCCAGGGGCTGCCGATGACGTCGAGGCCCAGGAACCAGAGGGCGAGGCCGGTGGCGAGGGCCGACTGGATGACCGCCAGGGTGCCGAACGCGAGGGCGTAGCCGGCGATGAGGTCGCCCTTGCCGAGGGGCATGGCGAGGAGGCGTTCCAGCGTGCCGGAGGTGCGTTCGCGCAGGGTGGCGATCGAGGTGACCAGGAACATCGTGATGAGCGGGAAGATCCCGAGGAGTGAGGCGCCGATGTTGTCGAAGACGCGCGCGCTGCCGTCGAAGACGTAGCGGAGCAGCAACAGCATCAGGCAGGGGACCAGGAGCATCAGCGCGATGGTGCGCGGGTCGTGGCGGAGCTGGCGCAGGACCCGGGCCGCGGTGGCGGTGGTGCGGGAGAGGTTCAGGGCGCGGGGCGCGGCGGGTGCGGACGTCGCGGGGTGGGTGGTGCTCATCGGGTGCTCTCCTTCGTACCGCCGGCCGCGGTGGCCTCGTCGACCAGGTGGAGGAAGGCGTCCTCGACGGTCTCGGAGCCGGTGCGGGTGCGGAGGGCGTCGGGGGTGTCGTCGGCGAGGATCTCGCCGGCGCGCATGAGCAGGAGGCGGTGGCAGCGCTCGGCCTCGTCCATGACGTGGGAGGAGATCAGCAGGGTCGCGCCGCGTTCGGCGGCGATGGTGTGGAAGAGCTGCCAGAGGTCGCGGCGCAGGACGGGGTCGAGGCCGACGGTGGGTTCGTCGAGGACCAGGAGTTCGGGGGTGCCGAGGAGGGCCACGGCGAGGGAGACGCGGCTGCGCTGGCCGCCGGAGAGGCTGCCGGCGAGGACGTCGGTGTGGGTGGTGAGGTCGACGTCGGCGATGGCCCGGGTGACGTTCTTGTGGCGGCGGCCGGCGGCGGCGCGGCCGGGGTCCGCGATCGCGGCGAAGTAGTCGAGGTTCTGGCGGACGCTGAGGTCGTCGTAGATGGAGGGGGCCTGGGTGACGTAGCCGATGCGGGTGCGCAGGGTGGGGTGGCCGGCGGGGCTGCCGAGGACGTCGAGTGTGCCGCTGACCTTGGCCTGCGTGCCGACGACGGCCCGCATCAGGGTCGACTTGCCGCAGCCGGAGGGGCCGAGGAGGCCGGTGACCTGACCGCGCGGGACGGTGAAGTCGAGGCCGCGCAGGACGGTGCGGGGGCCTCGGACGACGGTGAGGCCCTGGGCGCGGACGGCCGGTTCCTCCGGTGGGCGGAAGGAGTAATTCATCATGCGATGAATAATCCTCCCGCTCCCGGGGAGGCGTCAAGCCGTCGACGCCGGGGGCGTGGTCGCGAGGAGGAGGACGACGTCGTAGGTCTCCTCGACGATCCCGTCCGGGAAGACCCGCAGGACGTGCCGTCGCTCCTCGGCGAGGTAGGCCGCGATCCGCGTCCTGGGTCAGGAAGACCGAGTGGCTGCCGATGTTGGCCAGGTGGGTGTCGATGGGCACGCGACGGCTCCAGCGGATGTCGCGGCGGCGCAGGTCGAGGCGGCCGGAGGGGTCGGCGACGTGGGCGCCGATGCCGCGTTTCTCGGCGAAGAGATCGAGGCCGAAGTGGCGGTCGATGCGCCCGGCCGCCTCACCGATCCACGGCACGTCGACCGCGTCGGTGTTCCACCACAGCGCGAGTGCGCCACCGGGGCGGAGGACGCGCAGCGCTTCCGGGACAGCACGGTCGGGGTCGGTCCAGTGCCAGGCCTGGGCGTAGGTGAGCAGGTCGGCGCAGTGGTCGGCGAGGGGGAGCGCGTTGCCGTTGCCCCGGACGACCGGCACGTCGGGGAGGGCGCGGCGGAACTCGGCCGCCATGCCGTCACCGGGCTCGACGGCGATCACATCGGCGCCGCGCGCGTGCAGGAGGGCGGTCGCCATGCCCGTGCCGGCGCCGACGTCCACGACGCGGGAGCCGGCGAGGGGGCGTGCGGTCAGCTCCTCGATCGTGTCGAGGAGCGCGGCGGGGTAGGAGGGGCGGTTGGCCGCGTACTGGGCGGCGGCTCCGTTGAAGGAGTGGGCGCGGGCGGTGCGGGCGACCTGATCTGCGCTCGATGTCGTCATACCGCCGTCGTGGCCGTACGACGAGCACGTGCCAGAGGCTTTCCGGTGAGGTCAGGAGCGGCGGCGGCGCTTTTTCGACGGGTTGCCCGAGCGGCGGGTGGTGCGCTTCTCGTGGTCCTCGCGGGCCTTCTCGTACTCGGCGCGGTGCAGCCTCTCGCCCGGGGCCTCGATGAGGGAGCGGAAGAAGTAGGCGAGGAGGGAGCCGATGAACCCGATGGACAGGAGGCCGCGGAGGGATGCCTGGCGGTCCGGGTCGGGGCGGGTGGTGAAGGCGGACCAGGTGTGGCGGAAGGCGAGCGCGCTGCAGATCGCGAACATCACGACCATCAGCAGCGTGACGAAGCTGCCGACATCGGCGATCTCGAGCCCCTGGTAGGCGATGCGCAGCACGAGGCAGGCGGCCACCGCCGCGGCCAGGGAGCCGACGGCGACGCCGACGCGGCGGCCGGTGTAGCCGCCGGAGTGGTCGACCCAGGTCGTGCCGAAGAAGCGGATGGGCTCGGGCTGGGGGCCGGCGGGCGTGCCCGGGGAGCCCGCGGTGCTGTCCGGGGTGCCGTTCTCTGCGCTCACGCGTCGATTATGGCTCCGGGGGCGCCGCGGGCTCCGGGTGGGATCAGGCGCAGCGCGGGGCCACGTACCCGTCGCTGCCGGTGCGGACGTACGCGTCGGAGACGTACTGGCCGTTGCCGATGTTGTCCCAGATGTTCGAGGTGCCGTACGGGCCCGACACCCACGTACCCGGCGTCTGGCAGCGGATCGAGACCCAGGCGCCCTCGGTCAGGACCCGCACGACCGGGTAGCCGGTGCCGGGACCGCTGCGGACGTTCAGCTGGTAGCCCGGTGCCACCGGGTAGGAGGCCGTGGCGGCGGCCGTGGTGATGTTCTCCGTGGTCGCCTTCTCGTCCCCGCTCGCCGTCTCCTGCGTCTGGTCGACAGACATGACACAACCTCCCCCGTTGCACCCCACGACTGTCGTGGGGTCCCGTTGATTCCCTGATAACAAGCCATGAAACACCAGTTCGTCACTCGCACGCGGAGGCGGGCAAGCCGCCTCGGTGCCGCACGCGCCATCGACTAGGCTCCGAGCGTCGCGCGCGCGGACGAACAGCACGGGGGTGGTTCCATGGCGCCGCAGCGGAACAGCGGAGCGGGCGCGGAAGCGGAACTTCCGGAGTACGCCGGTCACTACCGTCTGGAGTCCTGTCTGGGCTCGGGCGGCATGGGCGTGGTGCATCTGGCCCGGAGCACCTCCGGCATGCGGGTCGCGGTGAAGGTGGTGCACGCCCGGTACGCCATGGACCCCGAGTTCAGGGGGCGCTTCCGGCAGGAGGTGGCGGCGGCGCGGCGGGTGAGCGGGGCGTTCACGGCACCGGTCGTGGACGCCGATCCCGAGGGCGGGCGGCCGTGGATGGCCACCCTGTACATCCCCGGACCGACGCTCTCCGAGCGGGTGAAGCGGAACGGCCCCCTGGACCCGGACCAGGCGCGTCGGCTGATGGCCGGGCTCGCGGAGGCGCTGCGCGACATCCACCGGGTCGGGGTGGTGCACCGGGACCTCAAGCCGAGCAACGTCCTGCTCGCCGAGGACGGGCCGAAGGTCATCGACTTCGGCATTTCCCGGCCACGGGACAGCGAACTGCGGACCGAGACCGGGAAGCTGATCGGCACGCCGCCGTTCATGGCGCCCGAGCAGTTCCGCCGGCCCCGCGAGGTGGGCCCCGCGGCCGACGTGTTCGCCCTCGGCTCGCTCATGGTGCACGCGACGACGGGGCGCGGTCCGTTCGACTCCGACAGTCCGTACGTCGTCGCCTATCAGGTCGTGCACGACGAGCCCGATCTGACGGGCGTTCCGGAGTCGCTCGCGCCGCTGGTGCTGCGGTGTCTCGCCAAGGAGCCCGACGACCGGCCCACGCCGGACGAGCTGATGCGTGAGCTGCGGTCGGTGGCGGCGGCCTACGACACGCAGGTGTTCGTGCCGGCGCAGCGGACGGAGGAGCCGCGCGAGGAGGCCGCGCCGGAGCCTTCGGCGGACGCCCCCGCGCGGCGTCTCGGCAGGCGGGCGGTTGTGGTGGCCGGGGCGCTCTGCCTCGCCGTGCTCGGCGGGCTCACGGCGCTCCAGGTGTCCGGCGGCACGGAACCGGCGCGGCGGACCACCGCCGCGCAGAGCGTGCCGGGCGGCTTCGGCGTGTGGGAGACGGCCCTCGACTCCGAGGGCGGCGGCATGCCCCAGTGCTCGTACGGAACGGGGGAGCTGCTGTGCGCGCTGCCCGGTTCGGTGCTCGCCCTCGACCCGGCCGACGGCCGCACGCTGTGGCGGCACGAGGTCGGGGGAACCGCCCGGAGCGAACCGCCGCTCCTGTCGGGCGGCCTCGTCCAGCCCTCCCTCGACCGGACAGGCGACCTGGAGGCGCTCGATCCGGCCACGGGAGAGCCGGTGTGGCGGAAGGACCCGCCCGAGTACGACGGAGTGCGGGCGGTCGGCGGCACGCTCCTGCTGACCCGCGCCGACGGGACGGTCACGGGCGTGGACGGCGCCTCGGGCGGGACCAGGTGGTCCCACCGGATTCCCGGGCAGGCCGTGCCGTACTTCTCCTCGTTCGCCGGGGAGCGCGGGGAGCCGTCCGCGTACGCGACGAGTCCGTCCGGGGACGGGAGCCGGACGCGGGTCACCGCGGTGGATCCGGCGACGGGCGACGTGCGGTGGGCCGCGGAGCTGGAGGGGGAGCTGACGCCTGTGGGCGCGGCGGACGGGGCCGTGTACCTCGTCGTCGGCGGTGAGGTGTACGGGGACGCGACGGCCGTGCTCCGCTACACACCCGGCACCGGGGCCACCCGCCGGGTGGAGCTGCCGGTGCCGGTCGCGCAGGCGCAGGCCGGGGTGCGCGGGGAGACCGTGTACCTCATGGGTGCGGGCGGATCGCTGGTCGCCGTCGACATGGCGGCGGGGACGCAGCGGTGGCGGCTGGAGACGGGCGTGAGCCGGGGCTCGGAGCCCGTCTCCGACGGGCGGCACGTGTACGTCACCGCACCAGACGGACGGCTGCTGGGCGTCGACGCCCGCCGGGGGAAGCTTCTCGGGCAGACCCGGCCACGGCTAGGCGCCGACTCCGACCGTGTGCCCGCCGCGCTGCCCGCACCCGTGCTCGCGGGCGGCCACGTCTACGCGGGCGCGCCCGACGGCACCGTGTTCGGGGTGGCGGGACGGGACCCGGCCGACTGGTGAACCAGGGGGACTGCGCCGGGGAACGGAGGCGCGAGCGCGAGCCGGTGATCGCGTACGGCATGTGCACGCGTCCGTGCCCCCGCGGGACCGGGTGTGCGGGCGGGGACGGGCGGGGTGCGGCGGCCCGGAGCGGCGAGGGCCGCCCCCGCGGTGCGGAAGCGGCCCTGCTCGCGGCCCGGTGAGGCTCGGCGTGTGGCTCGGCGTGTGGCTCAGCCCAGCTTGCTGACGTCCCGCACCGCGCCCTTGTCCGCGCTCGTCGCCATCGCCGCGTACGCCTTCAGCGCCGCCGAGACCTTGCGGTCGCGGTTCCGTGGGGCGTACCGGCCGTCCAGGGCCTGCTCGCGGCGGGCCAGTTCCGTCTCGTCGACCAGCAACTCGATCGAGCGGTTCGGGATGTCGATGCGGATGCGGTCGCCGTCCTCGACGAGGGCGATGGTGCCGCCCGAGGCCGCCTCCGGGGAGGCGTGGCCGATGGACAGGCCGGAGGTGCCACCGGAGAAGCGGCCGTCGGTGATGAGGGCGCAGGCCTTTCCGAGGCCGCGGCTCTTCAGGTACGACGTCGGGTAGAGCATCTCCTGCATGCCGGGGCCGCCCTTGGGGCCCTCGTAGCGGATGACGACGACGTCGCCCTCCTTGACCCGCTGGGTGAGGATCTTCTGGACGGCCTCCTCCTGCGACTCGCAGACGACCGCCGGGCCCTCGAAGGTCCAGATGGACTCGTCGACGCCGGCCGTCTTGACCACGCAGCCGTCGACCGCGAGGTTGCCGCGCAGGACGGCCAGGCCGCCGTCCCTGGAGTAGGCGTGCTCGGCGGAGCGGATGCAGCCGCCCTCGGCGTCCTCGTCCAGGGAGTCCCAGCGCTCGGACTGGGAGAAGGCCTCCGCCGACCTGACGCATCCGGGAGCGGCGTGCCACAGCTCGACCGCCTCCCGCGAGGGGGAGCCGCCGCGGATGTCCCAGGTCTTGAGCCAGTCCGCCAGGGACGGGCTGTGGACGGAGTGGACGTCCTCGTTGAGGAGTCCAGCGCGGTGCAGCTCGCCCAGCAGGGCGGGAATGCCGCCCGCGCGGTGCACGTCCTCCATGTAGTACGTGCGGTCCTTGGCGACGTTCGGGGCGACCTTGGCCAGGCAGGGGACGCGGCGCGAGAGGGCGTCCATCTCGGTGAGGCCGAAGGGGACCTCCGCCTCCTGGGCGGCGGCCAGCAGGTGCAGGATCGTGTTGGTGGAGCCGCCCATCGCGATGTCGAGCGCCATGGCGTTCTCGAAGGCAGGCGCGGTGGCGATGCTGCGGGGCAGGACCGAGTCGTCGTCCTGCTCGTAGTAGCGGCGGGTCAGGTCCATGACCGTGCGCGCGGCGTTCTCGTAGAGCGCCCTGCGGGCGGTGTGGGTGGCCAGGACCGAGCCGTTGCCGGGGAGGGAGAGCCCGATGGCCTCGGTGAGGCAGTTCATCGAGTTGGCGGTGAACATGCCGGAACAGGAGCCACAGGTCGGGCAGGCGTTCTCCTCGATGCGCAGGACGTCCGCGTCGGAGACCTTGTCGTTGGCCGCCTCGACCATGGCGTCGACCAGGTCCAGCGTGCGGACCGTGCCGTCGACCAGGGTGGCGCGGCCGGACTCCATCGGGCCGCCGGAGACGAAGACCGTGGGGATGTTCAGCCGCAGGGCCGCGTTGAGCATGCCTGGCGTGATCTTGTCGCAGTTGGAGATGCAGATCAGGGCGTCCGCGCGGTGCGCCTCGACCATGTACTCCACGCTGTCCGCGATCAGGTCGCGGGAGGGGAGGGAGTACAGCATGCCGCCGTGGCCCATGGCGATGCCGTCGTCGACGGCGATGGTGTTGAACTCGCGCGGGATGCCGCCGGCCGCGGTCACCGCCTCGCTGACGATCCGGCCGACCGGTGCGAGGTGGGTGTGGCCGGGGACGAACTCCGTGAAGCTGTTGGCGACCGCGATGATCGGCTTCCGTCCGATGTCCGCACCGGGTACACCGGAGGCGCGCATCAGGGCGCGGGCGCCCGCCATGTTGCGGCCGTGGGTGACTGTGCGGGACCTCAGCTCGGGCATCGTCGCTCGCTCCTTCGGAGAGTTGTGACTGTCGTCGAGCGTACGCCGGTCATTCAGGGAGTGGGACGAGGCGTCCGGAATGCGGGACGCATGTCTCGCCCGGCCGGGGCTCCGCGCGCCGGCCCCGAGGGTGTCAGCGGCCGGTCAGATGTCCCTGCACCACCGGGGCCACCCGTCTGATGATCTGCTCGGCATCGGCCGAGGCCAGCGGCTCCACCTTGATCACGTACCGGACCATCGCGATGCCGACGAGCTGGGCCGCGGCCAGCTCGGCGCGCAGTTCCGCGTCCGGGAGGTCGAGCCGTCCGGCGATACGGCGTAGCAGCTGGCCGGCGATCAGGCGGCGGAAGACCCCGGCCGCGGTCTCGTTGTTCACGGCGGAGCGGACGATCGCGAGCAGCGGGGCCCGCGTGACCGGGCTCTCCCAGAGTCCGATGATCATGCGGGTCATCCGCTCGCCCACCTCGTCGAGCGGCCCCTCGAGCACCTTGTCCCGCGCGGTGAACGCCGGTGCGAAGGCGACCTCGACGGCGGCCTCGAACACCTGCTCCTTGGTGCCGAAGTAGTGGTGCACCAGCGCGGAGTCGACCCCGGCCGACCTGGCGATCCCCCGGACGGTCGTCTTCTCGTACCCCCGCGAGGAGAACTCCTCCCTGGCCGCGTCGAGGATGCGGTCCCGGGTGCCGCCCGATTCCGTACGCCGAGGACGGCCGCGGCGCCGGGTGGCGCCGTCGCCCCGGGCGGAGGCGCCCGGGCCGTCGCTCGCGGTGACGCCGGTCACCGCCGGGGCACCCGGATGCCGGAGGACGCCAGGTGCAGGCGGGTGAACGCCAGCGCCTCGGCCAGATCGGCCTCGCGCTCCGCGCTCGACATGGCCCGGCGGGTGTTGACCTCGATGACGACGTGACCGTCGAAGCCGCTCGACGCGAGGCGCTCCAGCACCTCGGCGCAGGGCTGGTCGCCGCGGCCCGGCACCAGGTGCTCGTCCTTGGCGGAGCCCCTGCCGTCGGCGAGGTGGACGTGGCCGAGGCGGTCGCCCATGCGGTCGATCATCTGCAGGGTGTCGGTGCGCGCGGTCGAGGCGTGGCTGAGGTCGATCGTGAAGTGGCGGTAGTCCTCCTTGGTGACGTCCCAGTCGGGGGCGTACGCCAGCATCTCGCGGTCGCGGTAGCGCCAGGGGTACATGTTCTCGACGGCGAACCGCACGTCCGTCTCGTCCGCCATCCGCCAGATGCCGTCCACGAAGTCACGCGCGTACTGCCGCTGCCAGCGGAAGGGCGGATGGACGACGACCGTCCCGGCGCCGAGCTTCTCGGCGGCGACGCGGGCCCGCTGGAGCTTGGTCCAGGGGTCGGTGGACCACACGCGCTGCGTGATGAGCAGGCAGGGCGCGTGGACGGCCAGGACGGGGATGCGGTGGTAGTCGCTGAGCCTGCGCAGCGCCTCGATGTCCTGGCTGACCGGATCGGTCCACACCATGACCTCGACGCCGTCGTACCCGAGGCGCGCGGCGATCTCGAAGGCCGTCGCCGTCGACTCCGGGTAGACGGAGGCCGTCGACAGGGCGACCTTCGCATCCGGGATGCGGACTACGTCCCTTGCTTCTGCCACGAGCCTCAGGTTACGGGGTGCGGTCGGGTGGGCGCGGGGTGCCCGATGGCCGGTGTGGTGATTGCCATAGGCGGACGCTGACTCCCGCGCGGCCTTCGCGTCCGCGCGCCGGAGCCACGCACCGGGACGGCCGCGCGCCCTCCGAAGTCCTATCCCTGATCCATGTGGTCCAGGCGGCGGAGGATGACGCCCTCCCGCAGGGCCCAGGGACAGATCTCCAGGCGCTCGACGCCGAACAGGTCCATCGCACCCTCCGCGACCAGGGCCCCGGCGAGCAGCTGGCCCGCGCGGGCCTCGGAGACGCCGGGCAGCTCGGCGCGCTCGGCGGCGGACATGGCGGCGAGCCTCGGCACCCAGGCCTCCAGCGACTCGCGTTTCAGCTCGCGCTGGACGTACAGGCCCTCGGCGGAGCGGGCGGCGCCGGCGAGGCGGGCGAGCTGCTTGAACGTCTTGGATGTGGCCACCACGTGGTCGGGGGCGCCGAGGCGGCTGAAGTCCCCGACGGTGCGGGCGATCTCGGTACGCACGTGGCGGCGCAGCGCGCGGACGTCGTCCGGCTCGGGCGGGTCACCGGGCAGCCAGCCGGCGGTGAGGCGGCCGGCCCCGAGCGGCAGCGACACCGCGGTGTCGGGTTCCTCGTCGAGGCCGTAGGCGATCTCCAGGGAGCCGCCGCCGATGTCGATGACGAGCAGCTTCCCGGCCGACCAGCCGTACCAGCGGCGGGCGGCGAGGAAGGTGAGGCGGGCCTCCTCCTCACCGCTGAGAACCCCGAGCTCGACCCCGGTCTCCTCGCGCACCCGCGCGAGCACGTCGTCGGCGTTCCCCGCCTCGCGCACCGCCGAGGTGGCGAACGGCAGCAGCTCCTCCACGCCCTTGTCCTCGGCGGCCTGGAGCGCCTCCTGGACGACCGCGATCAGTCTGTCCACCCCGTCCGGGCCGATGGCACCGTCGTCGTCGAGGAGCTGGGCGAGGCGCAGTTCGGTCTTGTGCGAGTGCGCGGGCAGCGGGCACGCGCCGGGGTGCGCGTCCACCACCAGCAGGTGCACCGTGTTCGAACCCACGTCGAGGACACCGAGTCTCATGTACGGAACGCTACTGCCCGGAGCGCCGTGTGGTGCCCAGTCTGCGACGGCCGGGCCGGTCCCGGACGGGGTGCGGGCGACTTACCCTGGACGGGTGCCAAAGACGAAAAAGGCGAAGGACGAAAAGACGGACAAGAAGGCCAGGAAGGACAAGAAGGCCGGACTGACCGCGGGTTCTTCGCGGATGACAGCGCCGCAGACGCCGGGGAAGGCGCCGGTGGACGACGAGAAGGGCCTCGACTTCGCCCGCGCATGGGTGGAATTTCCGGATCCGGCGGACGACGAGCAGGTCTTCCGCTGCGACCTGACCTGGCTGACCTCGCGCTGGAACTGCATCTTCGGCAGCGGCTGCCAGGGCATCCAGGCCGGCCGCGCGGACGACGGGTGCTGCACCCTCGGTGCCCACTTCTCGGACGAGGACGACGAGAAGCGGGTCGCCGGGCATGTGGCGAGGCTCACTCCGGACATCTGGCAGCACCACGACGAGGGCAAGCGGGGCGGCTGGGTCTCCGAGGACGAGGACGGCGACCGTCAGACCCGTCCGTTCCAGGGCTCGTGCATCTTCCAGAACCGGCCGGGGTTCGCCGGCGGCATGGGCTGCTCGTTGCACATCCTCGCGCTCAGGGAGGGCCGCGAGCCACTGGAGACGAAGCCGGACGTGTGCTGGCAGCTGCCCGTCCGGCGGACCTACGACTGGATCGACCGCCCGGACGACACGCGCGTGCTGCAGGTGTCGATCGGTGAGTACGACCGTCGCGGCTGGGGCCCGGGCGGCCACGACCTGCACTGGTGGTGCACCTCGGCCACCTCGGCGCACGGCGCCGGGGACCCGGTGTACGTCTCCTACCGCGCGGAGCTGACCGAACTGATGGGCAAGGCGGGCTACGACCGTCTGGTCGAGCTGTGCGAGGAACGGCTGGCCTCGCAGCTCCCGCTGCTGGCGCCGCATCCGGCAGATCCCGCCTGACGACCGGACGTCTGACCCGGGCAGCCTGACGACCGGACGCCTGACCCGGGCAGCCTGACGACCGGACGTCTGACTCGGGCGACCGGACGACCGGACGTCTGACCCGGACGGCCGGACGACCCGACGTCTGACCCGGACGGCCGGACGACCCGACGTCTGACCCGGACGGCCGGACGACCCGACGTCTGACCCGGACGGCCGGACGACCCGACGTCTGACCCGGACGGCCGGACGACCCGACGTCTGACCCGGACGGCCGGGCGACCGGACGACCGGCCCCCGGACGCCGGACGCGCGGCACCGGTCGCGGTCTACGGCGCGGCCGGGCTCGGGGCGGTGCCGTCGGCCGTGGGCGACGGGTCCCCCTGGTCCGCCGTACCCGAGCCGGTCGCGACCGGCTCGCCGGGCGTCGACCCGGTGGGGGTGGGGCCGCCGGTCGTGGGCTCCGGGTCCGGTGAACCCGACGGGTCGCCGGGTGTCGGCTCCTGGGGCGCCGGTGTCGTGGGCGTCGGCTCCGGGCCGGGGGACGACGCGGGAGGGTCGCTCGGAGTGCCGGGGTGCGCGGTGCCCGGACCGCCGGGGTGGCCCGAGGGCGAACCGCCGGGAGCGGACGGGGCGGTGCCGTAACCGTCGATGGTGACGACGGAACCGGCGGGGGAGATCGCCACGGTGGCGCGCCAGTGGCCGGACGGCTCGCGCAACTGGTCGACGTGGACCCTGATCGTCACCGACTCCCCGGCGGCCAGCGTTCCCGACGACCGGCTCGGATAAAGCCAGGACGCTCCCGTCGAGACCGACCAGCGGACCGGCCCGGAACCCGTCGCGGTCAGGGTGATCAGCGTGGTGTCACCGCTGTGGCCGGCCGTGACGGCCAGCGCGGCGGTGCCCTCGTCCCCCGCGCCGGGGACACCGACGACCTCCACGGACACGTCCGCCTCTCCGTCCTCGCCGAAGCGGGGCCCGGGGCCGGTGCCGGCGTCCCCGGTGTTGCCCGTGTTCTCGTAGCCGGCGCCCGCCTCCTCGCCGTCGAGGTCGACGACGCCGCCGTCCTCCCGCGCGGAGGCCGCACGGCCGTCCCGGGCCTCACCGACGGGGGTGCCCCGGTAGGCGGCCCACAGCGCGAACACGGGGGCGGCGACGACGGTGGCGACGACGGTCGTCGTGACGGCACGCGTGCGCAGCCGGTCCCGGCGGGCGACCCGGTCCTTGGGGTCCACGGGGTAACCGCGCCGGTCGAAGCGAGGCGCGGCGCCGCGCGCGCGTGGGTGGTGCGCCATGGCCGCGTGCAGGGCCGGGCGCGGGGCCGGCAGGACGGGCAGCGCCTCCGGGCTGACGCTGCTGCCGGGCCAGCGGCCGGGGACGGCCCGTTCGGCTGTGCGGCGGCAGCGCGGGCAGTCGTCGACGTGCCGGACGAGCTCGCGGCGCAGGGTCGTGCCGAGCACGAGACGCCCGTCGCCGGTGAGATGCGCCACGCCGGGGCAGGTGCCGGTCTCGACGACGGCGAGCGCCGCGCGAGTGCGCTCCACCTCGCAGGCCGCGGTGGCCAGCAGCTCACGCGCGGCGGCCGGCTCCATGCCGAGCACGAGGGCGACCTCGTGGGCGGCGAGGTGGTGGCGCACGGCGAGTTCGAGCGCCTCGCGCTGCTCCGGGGTGGTCCCGGCGGCCTCCGGCCAGGCGAGTTCGGCCAGTTCCCGGCGGCGCCGCTCCCGGACCTCCTCGGAGACGGCCGGCGCGGTGGCCGTCCCGGCCGCCCGCCGCCGGCCGGCGCGGCCGACGGCGTGGGAGGTCCGGTGTCTCTGCCTGGCCTCCGCCAGGGTGCGCAGACACGCCCAGCGGGCCAGCGCGTACAGCCAGGCCCTGCGGCTCCCGAGGCCGTCCGGGACGTGCCGGCCGCGGCGCTCCGCGAGCGTCAGCGCGTCGGCCAGGGCGGCGGTCGCCGCGTCGTGGTCGCACAGCACGGACAGGCAGTAGGTGAACAGGCCGTCCAGGTGGGGCTCGTAGCGGCTGGGCGGACGCTGGGCCAGGGTGCGCGCGGCGCCGCGGTCGCGCGCTTCCCGGTGCGCCCGGCGTGCTCCGGTCGTGCGGGTCGAGGTGTCCGGGCCGCTGCTCGTCATTCGGCGACCGTAGGGGGCCCGGGGCGGGCCCTTCCGGAGCCCTGCGCACTTTTAATCCATACGGGTGAAACGATCCCTCAATCGGGGACAGGAACCTTTCGCCACCCGCGAGCCGGACCGTTCCGAGGGCGGCCCGGGGGCGTGGACGGCCCGTTGTCAGAGCCTGCCGCTACCTTTTCCGCATGGCTGCCCGTACGAAGACCACCAAGGACCGCCCGTCCTACCGCTGCACCGAGTGCGGCTGGCAGACGGCCAAGTGGCTCGGCCGCTGCCCCGAGTGCCAGGCCTGGGGGACGGTCGAGGAGTACGGCGCGCCCGCGGTCCGCACGACGACGCCCGGGCGGGTCACCACCTCCGCCCTGCCCATCGGCCAGGTCGACGGCCGTCAGGCCACGGCGCGTTCCACCGGCGTGCCCGAGCTGGACCGGGTGCTCGGCGGCGGGCTCGTGCCCGGCGCGGTGGTGCTCGTGGCGGGTGAGCCGGGCGTGGGCAAGTCGACGCTGCTGCTGGACGTCGCGGCCAAGTCGGCGAGCGAGGAGCACCGCACCCTCTACGTCACGGGCGAGGAGTCGGCGAGCCAGGTCCGGCTGCGCGCCGACCGCATCCACGCCATCGACGACCACCTGTATCTGGCCGCCGAGACGGATCTGGCCGCCGTGCTCGGCCACTTGGACGCGGTGAAGCCGTCCCTGCTGATCATGGACTCGGTGCAGACGGTGGCGTCCCCGGAGATCGACGGTGCCCCGGGCGGCATGGCGCAGGTCCGTGAGGTGGCGGGCGCGCTGATCCGGGCCTCCAAGGAGCGCGGGATGTCCACCCTCCTTGTGGGACACGTCACCAAGGACGGCGCCATCGCCGGTCCGCGCCTGCTGGAGCACCTGGTGGACGTCGTCCTGCACTTCGAGGGCGACCGGCACGCGCGGCTGCGCCTGGTGCGCGGGGTGAAGAACCGCTACGGCACCACCGACGAGGTGGGCTGCTTCGAGCTGCACGACGAGGGCATCACGGGCCTCGCGGACCCCAGTGGACTCTTCCTGACCCGCCGTGCCGAACCGGTCCCGGGCACCTGTCTGACCGTCACCCTGGAGGGCCGCCGCCCCCTGGTCGCCGAAGTGCAGGCGCTCACGGTCGACTCGCAGATCCCCTCCCCCCGGCGCACCACGTCCGGTCTGGAGACGTCGCGGGTGTCGATGATGCTGGCAGTGCTGGAACAGCGCGGCCGCATCAGCGCCTTGGGCAAACGGGACATTTACTCCGCCACGGTCGGCGGGGTCAAGCTCTCCGAACCGGCCGCCGACCTGGCCGTCGCGCTGGCGCTGGCGTCGGCGGCGAGCGACACCCCGCTGCCGAAGAACCTGGTCGCGATCGGCGAGGTCGGCCTGGCCGGCGAGGTGAGACGGGTCACGGGCGTCCAGCGCAGGCTCGCCGAGGCGCACCGCCTCGGCTTCACGCACGCCCTGGTCCCCGGCGATCCGGGCAAGGTCCCGGCGGGCATGAAGGTGCTGGAAGTCGCGGACATAGGGGACGCACTGCGCGTCCTCCCCCGCTCCCGTCGCCGAGAGGCCCCACGGGACGAGGAGGAGCGCCGGTAGACTTTGCCCAGGTCTCGCCCGTCCGTACGAACCGAGTGCGCGAAACGGGGGCGCCCAGAACCTGCGACCGGAGGAGTGCAGTGGCAGCCAACGACCGGGCAACGGCTCCCGGAAAGTCCGGCGGGAGTGCCGGTTCCGAGGGCCTGATGCGCGCCTCGCTGAGCGCCGTGGCACCGGGCACCAGCCTGCGTGACGGCCTGGAGCGCGTGCTCCGCGGCAACACCGGCGGGCTCATCGTGCTCGGATTCGACAAGACGGTCGAGGCGCTGTGCAGCGGCGGCTTCGTGCTGGACGTCGAGTTCACCGCGACCCGGCTGCGCGAACTGTGCAAGCTGGACGGCGGAATCGTCCTGTCGTCCGACCTGTCCAAGATCCTGCGGGCGGGCGTGCAGCTCGTGCCGGACCCCACCATCCCCACCGAGGAGACCGGCACCCGGCACCGCACCGCCGACCGCGTCTCCAAGCAGGTCGGCTTCCCCGTCGTCTCGGTGTCGCAGTCGATGCGCCTGATCGCGCTGTACGTCGACGGCCACCGTCGCGTCCTGGAGGACTCGGCGGCGATCCTGTCCCGCGCCAACCAGGCCCTGGCCACCCTGGAGCGTTACAAGCTCCGCCTCGACGAGGTGGCCGGCACGCTGTCGGCGCTGGAGATCGAGGACCTGGTGACCGTCCGGGACGTCTCGGCGGTCGCGCAGCGACTGGAGATGGTGCGCCGCATCGCCACCGAAATCGCCGAGTACGTGGTGGAACTGGGCACCGACGGGCGTCTCCTCGCCCTCCAGCTCGACGAGTTGATCGCCGGCGTGGAGCCGGAACGCGAACTGGTCGTGCGGGACTACGTGCCCGAGCCCACCGCCAAGCGCTCCCGCACCGTCGACGAGGCCCTGCACGAGCTGAACGTGCTCACCCACGCCGAGCTGCTGGAGCTGTCGACCGTGGCGCGCGCCCTCGGTTACACCGGTTCCCCGGAGACCCTGGACTCGGCGGTCTCGCCCCGCGGCTTCCGGCTGCTGGCCAAGGTGCCGAGGCTGCCCGGCGCGATCATCGACCGTCTGGTGGAGCACTTCGGCGGCCTGCAGAAGCTGCTGGCCGCCAGCGTGGACGATCTGCAGACGGTGGACGGCGTCGGCGAGGCGCGGGCACGGAGCGTCCGCGAGGGCCTGTCGAGGCTGGCGGAGAGCTCGATCCTCGAGCGGTACGTGTAGGCACCCCCGTTGCCGGTGCCGGTGCCGGCCAGGGGTGCGTCGCGCGTGCCCGCGCAGGTCCCGTACCGGCTCAGGCGCGACTGCCCGCGGCCGGCTCAGTCCGCCTCCAGCACGAACGACGTCCGCGCCTTCTCGAATCCCGGTGCCTTCGCCTCCACCAGGTACGTGCCCGGCTTCGCCGCGCCCGCCTTCGGCGTCGCGCACTCCGGCGCGCTCGCCTTGCGGTCCCACTTCACCGTGTAGGTGATGCCGTCCTTCGCCGGCACCCGGAACACCAGGCTCCGGGCCCCCTTCGGACAGTCCTCCGACGCCCAGAACGCGTCGTCGCCGCTCGCCTCGGTCACCGTCAACACCGCGCTGTCCGGCCCGAGATCGATCCTGCAGTCACTGCCCGAGGTGTTCCGCACCGTCAGCAGGAACGTCGGCGTCTGCCCCGGCTCGTAGGCGTTGCGGGCACTGCGCAGGCTGAACGTCACGTTCTTCGCGGTGCAATCGGGAAGCCCCGACCCGGACCCGGCCGGCAGCGCGTCCGCCGCGCCGACCCCGGCCGACGTACCGCCCTCGGAACCACCACCGGCGCTGCCGCCCGCTCCGCCGGTGCCACCGGAGTCGGCGGGGTCGCCGCCCGCGCCGTCGTCCCCCGCGCCGGAGGACGAACCACCGGAACCGCCGGAACCGCCCGAGTCGGTCCCCCCGTCCCCCGACTCGTCGCGTCCGCCCGGCGCCTGACTGATCGCCGGTCCCGAACCCGAGGGCCCCGGCGTGATGGACGGTGCGGGATTCTTGCCGTTGGCCCCGTTGTCACCGCCGTCGCCACCCCCGCCGCCGGAGACGACGACCCAGGTGACCAACAACGCCGACAGGGCCAGCACGGACAGCAGTACGGCCCTCCTTCGCCAGTAGATGGAGGAGGGAAGCGGCCCGACCGGATTGCGCAGAGATCCCACGGCGCAAACCTTACGAGAGATCGGCGCGTTCGCCCGTCCCACCCGCCGCTCGGGCAACAACTTTTCAGGATCATCATCCCGGAACCCGCCCTGCTCCCCTCGACGTTCGTCAGGTACGGCACCCGACGATCGCGGGGTGTGACCGTTCCGGCATCTCACCTACGGTCCGTGACCATGGACTTCACGGACAGCGGGCTCTACCGCGACATCACCGACTTCGCCCGGGACACCCCGGTGTGGGTGCGGCACACGGCCGAGATCGGGACGGAAGCCGGACTGCTGGTCTTCGTCGCCCTGTTCGTGGCCGGCTGGTGGCGGGCCCGGCGCGCGCACACCCGGGCGTTCGCGATCGCGGCCCTTGCACCTCTGGCCACGGCAGCGGCGTACGTGTGCAGCGAGGCGCTCAAGTCCCTCGTGACGGAGGAACGTCCGTGCCGTGCGGTCGCCGGCGCCGCCCCGTCGCTCGCGGAGTGCCCGCCGCACGGCGACTGGTCGTTCCCGAGCAACCACGCCACCATCGCGGGCGCCTCGGCCCTCACCCTGGTCCTGGTCCGTCGCGCGCTGGTCTGGCTGACGGTTCCGCTGGCACTGCTCATGGCCTTCTCCCGGGTGTTCGTCGGCGTGCACTACCCGCACGACGTGGCGGCCGGGCTCCTGCTCGGCACGGTCGTCGCCCTCGTCGCCGTGCGCCTCGCGCTGCGCCCGGCACTCCGGCTCACCGGGGCGTTGCGCGCCTCGCCGGCGCCCGCCGCGCGGTGGCTCACCGGGCCGGGGCCGCGGCCCGCGACCCGCCCGGGCCCGACGTACGCCACCCACCGGCGCCGCTGAGCGCGATCAGGCGGCCGCCACCAGGCCCGCCTCGTACGCGACGATCGCCGCCTGTACCCGATTGCGCACGCCGAGCCGGTCGAGGACGGCGCTGACGTACGCCTTCACCGTGCCCTCGACGAGATGGAGCCGGGCGGCGATCTCCGGATTGGACAGGCCCGCCCCGACCAGGCCGAGCACCTCGCGTTCCCGCGGGCTCAGCACCGCCACGCGCGCCTGCGCCTCGGCCTCCCGGGCGAGGCGCCCGCCGCCGTCGGCACCGCCGAGGCCCTCGATGACGTACCGGGCCACCTTGGGCGACAGGAAGGCGGCGCCGCCCGCCACCGCCCGCACCCCGGCGATGAGTTCGTACGGATCGCCGGACTTCAGCAGGAAGCCGGTGACGCCGCCGCCCAGGGCGCGGGCCACGTAGGCGCGTTCCGAGAAGGTGGTGAGCATCGCGACGGCCGTGCCGGGGACGGTGCGGACGATCTCCTCGGCCGCCGCGAGACCGTCCAGGCGGGGCATGCGGATGTCGAGCAGCGCCACGTCGGGGCGGTGCGCCCGGGCCAGCTCGACGGCCTCGCGCCCGTCCCCCGCCTCGGCGACGACCTCCGTCTCCCCGCCGCTCCCCAGGATGGCGCCCACCCCGGCGCGCACCATCGCCTCGTCGTCGGCCAGCAGGACCCGGATCATCGTGCGAACTCCTCGTACTCCTCGCGGCCTTCGCCGGGCAGGCCGACGCGCGGGATCACGTTCTTGGCGGCGAGGCGGCCCTCGGCGTCGAAGCACAGCCGGAAGTGGTCGACGGAGACGAACAGCTCGCCGCTCGCGCGGTAGTAGCGGCAGTCGGTGCCCTCGGGCGGCGCGGGGGCGCGGTCCGACGGAGGGTCCTGGATGTGCCGGTCCGGCAGCACGTCCGCGACCTCCTCGGCCGGTGTGCCCGGGCGCAGTCCGGCGTACGCGGCCGGTTCCAGCACCGAGTGCGTCTCGGTGTACGCGTACCAGCCGATGCCCGAACCCACCAGGACGACGCCCGCGCAGGCGGCCGCACCGATCCCGGCTGCGACACGGCGCCGGGCCCGGGTGAAGGGCGCGGAGGGCGGACGCGGCCCCGCGGACGGGGCCGCCAGCGCGGGGACGTACGCCCTGACCCGGTACCCCTCGGCGTACGGGCCCGCCTCGAACGTGCCGCCGACCGCGGTGACCGCGGCGCGCAGCCCGAGCAGACCCGAGCCACCCCCGGAGGCCGGGCAACTGGGCTCGCCGGGGCGTCCGTTGGTGATCGTGACGGTCACTCCCCGTACGTCGTGCCCCGTCATCCCCACGACGACGGGGGCGCCCGGTGCGTGGCGTGCCGCGTTGGTCAGCGCCTCCCGGGTCACCCGGTGCAGCAGCCGCTCGGCGACCCCGCCGGGTGCCGGCGTCTTCCGCGCGCCGGTCTCCCAGCGCACCGGAAGCCCGGACTCGGCCGCGCGGGCGACGAGTTGCTCGACGTTCTCCCCGGCCGGGGCGAGCGGCACGGGTTCGTCGTCCTCCTCCCGCAGGACGCCGATGATGCGGTGCAGCCGGTCCGTGGCGTCGGCGGCCGCGGCGCGCAGGTCGGCCGCGGCGGTGCGGTGATGGCCGGGGAGGTCGGGTGCGACCTGGAGCGCGGCGGCGCGCAGGGCGATCAGGCTCAGCTCGTGGCCCAGGGAGTCGTGCATGTCCTGGGCGATCCTGGCCCGTTCGCGCAGCCGGGCACGTTCCTCGGTGAGGCGCTGTTCCTCTTCCAGCCGGGCGGCTCGCAGCCAGCCCGCCGCGGTGAGCTCGCGGCTCTGCCGCCAGTAGCGCCCGCCGAGCCAGGGGAAGACGCAACCGAAGAGGAGGGTGCCGGTCAGGACCAGCCACTGGGGAACGGGGTCGAGTCCCACGAACGCGATCTTCACGGTGCCGGCGCAGCCGACGGCGCCGAGGCAGAGCACCGCGGGAGTGGTGCGGCCCGCGCGCAGGCCGAGCAGCAGGGCGAACACGCCGAGCGCCGGGCCGTACGAGAGGCTGAACAGTGCGGGGGCCGTGGCGAGACCCAGCGCGGCCGTCAGCCCGAAGGCGGTCAGGGGCCGGCGCCGGGCCACGGCGGTGGCGGCGGCGAGCACGGCCAGTCCGGCGAGGTGCTGCGGGAGCGGACGGGGCTCGTTCAGGCCGAGCCGGTCGGCGGAGACCGCCGGCAGGGCGAGGGCCGCCCAGAGCAGGCAGCCCCCGCCGAGCGCGGCGAGAGGAGCGCGTGGCATGCCTCGACGCTACTGGCGGAGGCTGTGGCGCCACTGCTGCCGATCGTCAGGTGGTCCGTCCCCCTGCGGTCCCGTGCCGACCGGGGGGTGCTCGCCGGGAGGGGGATTTCCTCGGTGAGCGGTGCTCCCGCCTGCGGCCAGTGCTCCCCCGGGAGTGCGGTGCTCTCCGGTGTGACCGATGCTCTGGCGGGCGGCCGGTGTTCTCGTTGGCGACCGGTGCTCTGGCGGGCGGCTGGTGTTCTCGTTGGCGACCGGTGCTCTCATCGACGACCGGTGCTGGGACCGGCGCCTTACGGGTCCCCGTGACCGCCCGACCGTGGCGCTCCCCCCGGAGGCGGGGCCCGGCGTGGCAGGATCGGTGCGTCATGACTGCTCCCACGAAGCCCCCGTACGGCGACGCCGCCGATTCCGCGTCCGAGCGCGCTCCCGGTGAGCCGCTGCACTCCCCCGTCATCGACTGGTTCGACGAGCACGCCCGGGATCTGCCGTGGCGGCGCCCGGAGGCCGGCGCGTGGGGAGTGATGGTCAGTGAGTTCATGCTCCAGCAGACCCCGGTGAACCGGGTCCTGCCCGTCTACGAGCAGTGGCTGGCGCGCTGGCCGCGCCCCGCCGACCTCGCCGCGGAGGCGCCCGGCGAGGCCGTCCGCGCCTGGGGCCGGCTCGGTTACCCACGCCGCGCGCTGCGGCTGCACGGCGCCGCCGTCGCCATAACGGAACGGCACGGCGGTGACGTACCGGCGGATCACGCCCAACTGCTGGCGCTGCCCGGCATCGGCGAGTACACGGCCGCCGCGGTGGCGTCGTTCGCCTACGGTCAGCGGCACGCGGTGCTGGACACGAACGTCCGCCGGGTGTTCGCCCGCGCGGTCACCGGTACCCAGTACCCGCCGAACGCCACCACCGCCGCCGAGCGCCGGCTCGCCCGGGCCCTGCTTCCGGAGGACGCCACGACCGCCGCGCGGTGGGCCGCCGCCTCCATGGAGCTGGGCGCGCTGGTGTGCACGGCGAAGAACGAGTCGTGCCACCGCTGTCCGATCGCCGCCCACTGCGCCTGGCGTCTTGCGGGCAAGCCGGCCCACGACGGTCCGCCACGCCGGGCCCAGACGTACGCGGGCACGGACCGTCAGGTCCGCGGGCGGCTGCTGGCCGTGCTGCGTGAGGCGCACGGGCCGGTCCCGCAGACCGCCCTGGACCGGGTGTGGCACGAGCCGGTGCAGCGCGCCCGCGCGCTGGACGGTCTGGTCGCCGACGGATTGGTGGAGCCCCTGCCGGGCGGTCTGTACCGGCTACCGCTGACCTGACGCGAGCCACACCGGCCCAAGGCCACCCCCTCCGCACAACGGGTGTACCGCCGCATAACCGTCCCGATCAGGCGACCGCTTCACCCCCTTCCGCCTTCCGTTACACAACCGACGGACAGCCGAGGGCTGCCCGCAAGCTGCCTCGGACAGTGCCGTGACAACGCCTCCGTACCTTCGATCGCGTGCTCGACCGGGGCACGACGACCGAGGAACACAGGCAGTGCGACCGGCCCGCGCGGGCGGGCCGAACGGGGAGCGGAAGGCGGTACACCATGGCGCAGGGCGAGGTGCTCGAGTTCGAGGAGTACGTCCGCACCCGGCAGGACGCGCTGCTGCGCAGCGCCCGCCGCCTGGTCCCGGATCCCGTGGACGCGCAGGACCTGCTGCAGACCGCGCTCGCCCGCACGTACGGCCGCTGGGAGACCATCGAGGACAAGCGGCTGGCCGACGCCTACCTGCGCCGCGTGATGATCAACACGCGTACGGAGTGGTGGCGCGCCCGCAAGCTGGAGGAGGTGCCCACCGAGCAGCTCCCGGAGTCGTGTGTGGACGACTCCACCGAGCAGCACGCGGACCGCGCCCTGCTGATGGACGTCCTGAAGGTGCTCGCCCCGAAGCAGCGCAGCGTGGTCGTGCTGCGACACTGGGAGCAGATGTCCACGGACGAGACGGCCGCTGCCCTCGGTATGTCGGCCGGAACGGTCAAGAGCACGCTGCACCGGGCGCTCGCCCGGCTCCGCGAGGAGCTGGAGGCGCGCGATCTGGACGCACGCGCGCTGGAGCGTGAGGAGCGGGAGCGTTGCGCGGCCTGACCGGCCCGGGGTCCGCAGGGACCCGGTCCACCGCCCGGGCGGCGATCGCGGTGACGGCCGTGCTCGCCGCCGCCCTGCTGTTCACCGGCGGTTGCGGCACGGGCGGCACCGGAGCCCGGGACGAGGGCCCGGCGCACGCGGACTCGGTGGCGAGCGCGGCCGCGCCGTCGCCCTCACGGACCCCCGACCGGGTGGACGCGGTCCGCCTGGTCAAGGAGGACCCGGCGGTCTCGGCGGAGGTCAAGCGGGAGCTCAAGCCGTGCGTCGCCGACGAGTACCCCGTCGACGTGAGCTACGGGAACCTCACCGGAGGGGCCGCCGACGACGTCGTCGTCAACGTGCTCACCTGCGGGGACGCCGTCGGTGTCGGCTCGTACGTGTACCGCGGCCAGGGCGGTGCGTACGTGAACGTGTTCACCGCCGAGGAGACCCCGGTGTACGCGGAGATCGACCGCGGGGACCTCGTGGTGACCAGGCAGGTGTACGACCGCGACGACCCGGTGTCGAGTCCGTCCGGCGAGCACGTGATCACGTACCGCTGGGCCTCCGGCCGGTTCGTCGAGGAGTACCGCACGCACAACGACTACGGGCAGGTGGCCGGCGCGCAGCCGGCACCGGTGCCCGCCGGCTGAGTCATGGCGCACGGCGTGAACCGGCGGGAGGGTCCCGTCCGACGAAGGGGTGAACCCCGCGCGCCGCTCACGCGTCCGTCCGGTGGGGCGAGGAAACCGCACCGGACGGAGCGGAAGGGCCGCGTCCGTACCGATCCGAGATCACACGAGGACAGAGAGCACCGGGATGGCAGACCAGACCCACGTCCTGTTCGTCGAGGACGACGACGTCATCCGCGAGGCCACCCAGCTCGCCCTGGAGCGGGACGGTTTCGCGGTCACGGCGAAGCCCGACGGGCTGTCGGGCCTGGAGGCGTTCCGGGCCGACCGGCCGGACATCGCGCTCCTCGACGTCATGGTGCCCGGGCTCGACGGGGTCAGCCTGTGCCGGCGCATCCGGGACGAGTCGATGGTCCCGGTGATCATGCTGTCCGCGCGGGCCGACGCCATCGACGTGGTGCTGGGTCTGGAGGCGGGCGCCGACGACTACGTGACCAAGCCGTTCGACGGCGCCGTCCTGGTGGCCCGTATCCGGGCGGTGCTGCGGCGCTTCGGGCGGGCGGGCAACGGCCGGGAGGGGCAGGACGCCCCGGACACCGGGGGCCTGCTCGCCTTCGGCGAGCTGGAGATCGACACGGAGGGCATGGAGGTGCGCAGGGCCGGGGAGCCGGTGGCGCTGACGCCGACCGAGATGCGGCTCCTGCTGGAGTTCTCCGCGGCGCCGGGCACCGTGCTTTCCCGCGACAAGCTGCTCGAACGGGTGTGGGAGTACGGCTGGGGCGGTGACACCCGGGTGGTGGACGTCCATGTGCAGCGGCTGCGTACGAAGATCGGCCAGGACCGTATCGAGACGGTCCGCGGTTTCGGCTACAAGTTGAAGGCCTGAGCGAGCGCATGTGGGGGTACTTCCGGCGCCTGGTGGCGGCGTGCGTCGACCGGGCGGGCATCGGGGCGGGTCTGAGGTGGAAGCTCAGTGCGGCCATCGCGCTGGTCGGGGCGCTGGTGGCGGTCGCGCTGAGCCTGGTGGTGCACAACGCGGCGCGGGTGTCGATGCTGGACAACGCGCGCGACCTCGCCGACGAGCGCATCATGATCGCCCAGCGCAACTACGAGATGTCCGGTCGGCTGAACTTCCCCAACACCAAGATCGACGATCCGCGGCTGCCGAAGGAACTGCGGGAGAAGGCCGAGGCGGGGCGGCGGGCGACCTATGTCGCCGACCGGAGCGGGGCGCCGGACATCTGGGCGGCCGTACCGCTGAAGAACGGGCACGTGATGTCCCTGCACTCCGGGTTCACCGACCGCAGCTCGGACATCCTCAAGGACCTGGACCAGGCCCTGGTGATCGGTTCCATCGCGGTCGTGCTGGGTGGCAGCGCGCTCGGGGTGCTCATCGGCGGGCATCTGTCGCAGCGGCTGCGCAAGGCGGCCACCGCCGCCAACCGGGTCGCCAAGGGCGAGACGGACGTCCGGGTGCGGGAGGCCATCGGCGGCGTCGTCCGGGACGAGACCGACGATCTGGCCAGCGCGGTGGACGCCATGGCGGACGCGCTGCGGCAGCGGCTGGAGGCCGAGCGCCGGGTCACCGCCGACATCGCGCACGAGCTGCGCACGCCGGTGACCGGCCTGCTCACCGCGGCCGAGCTGCTGCCGCCGGGCCGGCCGACGGAGCTGGTGCTGGACCGGGCGAAGGCGATGCGCACCCTCGTGGAGGACGTCCTGGAGGTGGCCCGGCTGGACAGCGCCTCCGAACGGGCCGAGCTGCAGGACATCCTGCTCGGGGAGTTCGTGGCCCGGCGGGTCGCGGCGAAGGACCCGGACGTCACGGTGCACGTGGTGCACGAGTCGGAGGTCACCACCGACCCGCGGCGTCTGGAGCGGGTGCTGTTCAACCTGCTCGCCAACGCCGCCCGGCACGGCAGGCCGCCCCTCGAGGTCACCGTCGAGGGGCGGGTCATCCGGGTCCGGGACCACGGGCCCGGCTTCCCCGAGGAACTGCTCGCCGAGGGGCCGAGCCGCTTCCGCACCGGCAGCGCCGACCGGGCCGGCCGCGGTCACGGCCTCGGCCTGACCATCGCGGCCGGTCAGGCCCGGGTGCTGGGGGCGCGGCTGACCTTCCGCAACGTACGGCCCGCCGGGGCGCCGGACGGAGTGCCGGCCGAGGGCGCGGTCGCCGTGCTGTGGCTGCCGGAGCACGCGCCGACGAACACCGGGAGCTATCCCCTTCTGACGTAGCGTGGCGCCTCAGGAGGACCAGGCCCGGTCGAGGTCGAGGCCGCCCTCGCGGCGCTGGGTGAAGGAGAACCAGTTGCCCGAGTCGTCGCGGAACAGCGCCTCGACGCCGTACGGGCGCTCCTGCGGTTCCTGGATGAACTCCACCCCGCGGTCCTTGAGCTTGGCGTAGTCACCGTGGATGTCGTCGGTGGTCAGGACGCCCGCGCCGAGTGCGCCCTTGGCCACCAGCTTCTTGATCATCTCGGCGGACTCGGGGTCCGTGCCCGAGCCGGGGACCATCAGCGTCAGCTCCACGTCGGGCTGGCCGGGTGCGCCGACGGTGAGCCAGCGCATGCCGCCCTCGCCCATCGTCATGTCGGTCCGGACCTCCAGGCCCAGTTTCTCCGTGTAGAACTCCTTCGCCCGGTCCTGGTCGAGGACCCAGACGGTGGAGATGGCGAGACCCTTGATCATGGCGTACTCCCTGTTCGCGGCCGTTTCCGCACTGCTCTGTCACCGTAGGCGGCGGTGGAGTCAGTCAGCTTCTCCGGAATTGCGCCGTACGCTCGCCCTGCCGGGGCCGGCTCTGAAACCGCCGGCCCAGAGCATGGCGTAGCAGCCGGGTATCAGGGCGGCTCCGCGGCCCACGTGCTGGACGCGGTACTCGCTCGGGGTGAGGCCGGTCCAGGTCTTGAAGCGCGCCGAGAAGGTGCCCAGGCTGCTGAAGCCGACCAGGTGGCAGATCTCCGTCACCGACAGGTCGGCGGTGCGCAGCAGGTCCTCGGCACGCTCGATCCGGCGGTGGGTGAGGTACTGGCCCGGGGTCTCGCCGTACGTCTCCTTGAAGGCGCGCAGGAAGTGGTACCGCGAGTAGCCCGCGTGCGCGGCGATCGCGGACAGGTCGAGGTCCGGGTCGGCCCAGTCCCGGTCCATCGCGTCCTTGGCCAGCCGCAACTGGCGCGCCTTGTCCATGCCTTCGATGGTGGCACGGGGGTCTGACACCGGGCTCGGCTCCGGGCCCCGGCGTACGAACAGGCTCCCGGGGGCGCGGGTGCGCCACCGGGGGCCGTCGTGCCGCCCGTCCTGCCGTTGGGAAGGGCCGTACTCCCTGCCGCTCGGGGAGTCTCAGACGGGCTCGGTCACCGGGGCACCTCCGGCGGCCTTCCCGCCCGGACCCTCGCCCTTCAGCGGGACCTCCTTCACGAACACGGCCGCGACCAGCGAGATCACCGCGATCACGGCACCCAGGAGGAATGCCGAGTGTGTGCCCGAGGACACCGCGTACTGGTAGGCCTCGCGTGCCGCTTCCGGCAGCTTCGCCAGGCTCTCCGCGTCCAGCTGGGCGGACCGCTCGGTCACCTGGGAGCCCAGCGCGCCGGCCTTCTCGGCCATGACGTCCTGGACGCGGCTGTTGAACAGCGCGCCCATGACCGCGACGCCGAAGGACGAGCCGAGGGTGCGGAACAGGGTGGTGGACGAGGACGCCACCCCCATGTCCTTCATCTCCACGCTGTTCTGCGCGACCAGCATGGTGATCTGCATCAGACAGCCCATACCGAGACCGACCACGGCCATGAAGACGCCGGAGGTGAAGCGGGAGGTGCCGGTGTCCATCGTGGACAGCAGGTACAGGCCGACGATCATCAGCGCGCTGCCGAGGACCGGGAAGACCTTGTACCGGCCGGTGCTGGTGGTCACCCGGCCCGCGACCATCGAGGTGACCAGCATCGCGCCGAGCATGGGCAGGAGCAGCAGACCGGAGTTGGTGGCCGAGGCGCCCTGCACGGACTGCTGGTACAGCGGCAGGAAGAGGGTGGCGCCGAACATCACGAAGCCGGTGATGAAGCCGATGACGGACATCAGCGTGAAGTTGCGGCTGCGGAAGATGTGCAGCGGCAGCACCGGTTCGGCGGCCCGCTTCTGCCAGAACACGAACCCGACGAGCGAGGCGACACCGAGACCGATCAGCTCCATGATCCGCGCGGAGGTCCAGGCGTACTCCGTGCCGCCCCAGGTGGTGACCAGCACGACGGCGGTGATGCCGACGGTCAGCAGGACGACCCCGAGGTAGTCGATGCCGGCCTCGGCCCGCTTCTTCGGCAGGTGCAGGACCACGCCCACGGCCGCCAGCGCCACCGCGCCGAGCGGCAGGTTGATGTAGAAGGCCCAGCGCCAGCCCCAGTTGTCGGTGATCGTGCCGCCGACCAGGGGTCCGCCGATCATCGCCAGCGCCATGACGGCGGCCATCATGCCCTGGTACTTCCCGCGCTCGCGGGGCGGGATGAGATCGCCGATGATCGCCATGACGCCGACCATCAGACCGCCGGCGCCCAGGCCCTGCACCGCGCGGAAGCCGATCAGTTCACCCATGTTCTGCGCCATGCCGCTGAGCGCGGAGCCGACCAGGAAGATGACGATGGACGTCATGAACGTGGCCTTGCGCCCGTACATGTCGCCGAGCTTGCCCCACACCGGAGTGGAGGCCGCCGTCGCGAGGGTGTAGGAGGTGACCACCCAGGACAGGTGCTCCAGGCCGCCCAGCTCACCCACGATCGTCGGCATCGCCGTGCCGATGATCATGTTGTCCAGCATGGCCAGCATCATCGCGATCATGAGTGCGAGCAGGATCACCCGCACGCTGCGCGGCTGCTTGCCGCCGTCCTTCTCGGCGACCCCCGCCACCGCTGTGTCCGCCATCCCCATCGGTTCTCACTCCCCCGGCCACTGTGGTGCGGCCACCGCTACTTACTTGCCGCCCGGCTAGTACTCGGAAGCTAGTCGCGCGACTAGCCGGGCGTCAAGTAAGTTTTTGTCAAGGGCGGGTCGAGCAGGAGGATGGGCGGCACCATGGACGGCACCAGACAGCGGCGCCGCGGGAACACCCGCCAGCGCATCCAGGACGTGGCCCTCGAACTCTTCGCCGAGCAGGGCTACGAGAAGACCTCGCTGCGCGAGATCGCCGAGCATCTGGACGTCACCAAGGCGGCTCTCTACTACCACTTCAAGACCAAGGAAGAGATCCTCGTCAGCATCTTCGAGGACCTCTCCCGGCCGGTGGAGGAGCTGATCGAGTGGGGGCGGCAGCAGCCGCACTCGCTGGAGACCAAGCAGGAGATCATCCGCCGCTACAGCGAGTCCCTGATGGGCGCCGCACCGCTGTTCCGCTTCATGCAGGAGAACCAGGCGACGGTCCGCGAGCTGCGCATCGGCGAGATGTTCAAGACCCGCATGCTCGGGCTGCGGGACATCCTCATGGACCCGGACGCCGATCTGGTCGACCAGGTGCGCTGCGTCAGTGCCCTGTTCACCATGCACGCGGGGATGCACGTCCTGCAGGACGTGGAGAGCGACCCCGAGGAGAAGCGCAAGGCCGTCCTCGAGGTCGCCACCGATCTGATCACCCAGGCCCACCGGGGCTCCGGGGCCGCCTAGGCACCGTCACGCGCCCGGGGCGCCCCCGGTCAGAGGGTGACGCCGTTGGCGCGGAGGAACTGCGCCGGGTCGACGGCGGTGCCGTAGTTCGGGCTGGTGCGGATCTCGAAGTGCAGGTGGGGTCCGCTGGAGTTGCCGGTGTTGCCGGACAGGGCGATCTTCTGGCCGGTCTTGACGATCTGGCCGGCCTTCACGTTGACCGAGGACAGGTGGGCGTACTGGGAGTACGTCTTGTTGCCGTGCTTGATCACGACGGCGTTGCCGTAGGCGGGGCCGTCGCCGGCGCCGTTGCCGCCGGCCTTGACGACGGTGCCGCCGTGGGTGGCGAGGACCGGGGTGCCGGTGGGGACGGCGTAGTCCTGGCCGGAGTGCTTGGAGGCCCACATGCCGCCGTTCTGGGCGAAGCTCGCGGACAGCTTGTAGCTCTTCACCGGCGAGACCCACGACGCCTGCTTCTTCGCCGCGGACTGCTTGGCCTGGACGGCCTTCGCGGCCGCGGCCTTCTTCGCCTCGGTGGCCTCGGCGGCCTTGGCGGCCTTGGCCTGCGCGGCATCGGCCTGCGCGGCGGCCTGCGCCTTCGCGGCCTCGGCCTGGGCGGCCACCTGCGCCTGAACGGCACCGGCGGCGCCGGATGCGGCCGTGGTGTCGACGGCGACCGCGACCCCGGCCCCCAGTGCGACCGAGGCCCCCAGGCCGGCGGCGAGCACGGCCGCGCGGGTGCGGATCAGGGACGTACGAGAGGAACGGGACGTGACGCGCTGGGACATCTCAACCTCATCAGGAAGGGAGCAGAGGAAAACCACCCGGCGCACAGGACCGCGCCGCGGTGGCCACTCAGTGGTAACCCGTCCGTCCGAAAAGCCGCAAAGGTGTGATCTACGACGTAACGTCGTACTTACGGCTTGAGATGCACGTCTCTTGACAGAGCCCCCTTACAGGGCGAAACACCCATTTCAGGCTGATCGATCAAGGGATTGCGCTGAATGTCCGATTTGCTTTCTGCCCCGTTCTCACTATTCCAGGTAGTACCGGACATAACGCCTGTGCAGCATGTCACCGGAGCATGGCGTGCGCCGCGCCAGAAATGTGGCGCAGGCCTCTAGGCACCTACCGTCCGGTAACCCTACGGTTCACCTCGCGTCACCCTCGCACACGAACATGCACACGACATGTTGGCAGCGTCACGGACGTGAGAGGACCCCCCACGACATGAGAAGCCGACACCCCCTGTTGCGCCGCGTATCGGTGACCGCCGTCTCCGCGACCGCACTGGTGGCCCTCGCCGCGCCGGCCGAGGCCACAACCCCCTCAGGCTCCCCCGCCGTCGCGACCGCGGCCCCGGCCGCCGCCGCGGACGTCGACTACGACACCTGGCAGCGGGACTGCCGGGCGGTCATGGACCAGGCCCTGCCCTATGTGAAGCAGCGGATCGCGGACACCGGGCCGGGCGAGAAGCAGGCGATCGTGCTCGACATCGACAACACGGCCCTGGAGACCGACTTCGGATTCAGCTTCCCCCAGCCGGCCAACGAGCCCGTCCTGGAGGTGGCCCGGTACGCCGAGGAACGCGGTGTCGACCTGTTCTTCGTGACCGCCCGTCCCGGCATCATCCACGCGCCCACCGAGTGGAACCTCGACCAGGCCGGCTACGAGTCCTCCGGCCTGTACGTCCGCGGCTTCCTCGACCTGTTCAAGAACGTCGCCGACTACAAGACGGCCCAGCGCGTCGCCATCGAACGGAAGGGCTACACGATCATCGCCAACATCGGCAACAGCCCCACAGACCTGTCGGGCGGCCACGCCGAGAAGACCTTCAAGCTGCCGGACTACAACGGTCAGCTCTCCTGACGCGATCCCACAACTCCCAGTAGCCTCGGAGCCGTTCACACTGGAGCGCGTGCACGGGGGTGAGGCGCTTGGAACCCGCCGTCCTGGGCGGCAGGCTGGCCTCCAGCCTGATCCGCCCGCTGGTGCGCAGACTCTTCGTCCCGGACGGGCCCGGTGCCGGACTCGTGGACAAGCCCGTCCGGCTGACGGACCTGGTGTCCTTCAGGGGCGAGAAGCGCACGCTGGGTGAGAAGGAGGTCCACCGGCTCGCCGGCCGGCTGGTGGCGGAGGCCGTGGCCTCACCCGGCGAGCGCCCCTTCCCGCCCGACGAGGAGACGGCCGTGACCGACGCCCTGGCGCGTCGGCTGCTCGCCCTCGGCGACCTGGACATGGACGACGTCCAAGCCGTGCGGCTGGGCAGCCACGAGCTCGCCCAGCAGCTGCACCACCGGGCCCCGCCGCCTGACGGCCTGACCGCGGACGCCTCCGTCTTCCTCGACTCGGCGACGCAGTGGGCCTGCCTGCACATCCTGGAATTCTTCACCCGTCGCTCCACCTTCGTGGCCCGCACCCTGGTGCATCAGACCCGCGCCCAGGCCGAGCTGATCGCACAGGTCGACGACCTGCTCACCCGCGTGCCCCGCCCCGACGCCAGGGACGCGGCCTTCGAGCGGCGCTACCTCGCCCACCTGGCGAAGAAGCACAGCCGGCTCACCATCTACGGCATCGACCTCGCCAACTCCCCCCGCCAGTGGCCGCTCGACGCCGCCTACCTGAGCCTGGAGGCCACCGGACGCGGGGAAGAGCCCGATCGCACCGTCTTCGAGGGGGAGCCTCCCGCCCATGCCGCCCGGCCGGCCGACCAGGCGCTGGCCGACCACGAGCGGGTACTGCTGCGAGGAGTCGCCGGTTCCGGCAAGACGACGCTGATCCAGTGGCTCGCCGTGTCCGCCGCCACCGGCGCCTCGGAGACGATGGCCCACCTCACCGGCAAGGTGCCGTTCGTCCTCCCGCTGCGCACCCTCACCCGGCACGGCGAGCGGCTCCCGGCCCCCGCCTCCTTCCTCTCCGCGACCGGCAGCCCCCTGGCCGGAGCACAGCCGGACGGCTGGGAGGACCGCGTCCTGGCCGCCGGACGGGGGCTCGTCCTGGTCGACGGCCTCGACGAGGTCCCGGAGGCGGAGCGCGAGCGCGCGCGGAGCTGGCTCACCGACCTCCTGGCCGCCTATCCCGGCAACGGCTGGCTCGTCACGTCCCGGCCCTCGGCCGTACGGGAGGACTGGCTGGCCACCGACGGCTTCACCGAACTGGTCCTCTCCCCGATGAGCACGGCGGACGTGACCTCCTTCGTCCGGCGCTGGCACTGCGCGGCCGCGAGCGGGGTCGCGGAGGAGGACAGGCAGCTCGCCCCGTACGAGAAGCAGCTCCTGCACGCGGTACGCACCAAGGCGGACCTCGGCAGGCTGGCCACCAACCCGTTGATGTGCGGGCTGATCTGCGCCCTGCACCGGGACCGGCGCGGCTACCTCCCGCACGGACGCAAGGAGCTGTACGAGGCCGCCCTGTCGATGCTCCTCGTCCGACGCGACCGCGAGCGCGACATGACGGGCCCGGAGCTGAGCGAGGAGCCTCAGCTGCAGATCCTGCAGCGGCTCGCGTACTGGCTCATCCGCAACGGCCGCACGGAGATGGACCGCTCCCGCGCTGAGCGGATCATCGCGGAGGTCCTCCCGGCGGTCCCGGCGGCATCCCGCCTCGGCGACGCGTCCGCGGTGCTCGACCACTTCCTGATCCGCACGGGCCTGCTCCTCGCCCCCACCGCGGACACCCTCCACTTCGTCCACCGCACGTTCCAGGACTTCCTGGGGGCCCGGGCCGCCGTGGAGGCGGGGGACCTGGGCCTGCTCGCCCAGCATGCCGACGACGACCAGTGGTCGGACGTGATCCGCATGGCGGTGGCCCTGGCCCGGCCCCGGGAGCGGGCCGAGCTGCTCGGCCTGCTGACCTCACGCACCGGCAAGCGGACCCGGTTGCTGGCCATGGCCTGCCTGGAGCACGCCACGGAGCTCGATCCGGCGGTGCGCCGCCGGGTCGAGGAGCTGGCGTCCGCGCTCCTGCCGCCCCGTACCGCCGAGGAGGCCCGGGACCTGGCCGAGGCAGGACCGCTGCTCCTGGAACTGCTGCCCGGTCCGGAGGGCCTCTCGGACGAGGAGGCCGAGGCGGTCACCACGGCCGCCGCGCTCGTCGGCTCCGAGGCGGCGCTCCCGGTTCTCGCCCGGTACGCGGAGCACCCGGCGGACCGGGTCCGGATGAACCTCATGCTGGCCTGGGAACGCTTCGACGCGCAGTCGTACGCCGACGAGGTGCTGGCCCGGGTCGACTCCGACGACTTCTTCATCCGGGTCTCCTCCCCGGAGACCCTGCGGGCCCTGCCGCGGATCGGCCGCCGCAAGCGCCTGACCGTCTGGGACGACCACGAACTCCGGGAGCTCCTGCGCGCCCTTCCCGACGCTGTGGAACGGCTGGTCCTGGCGGGCAACTCGCTGCTCGACGACCTGCGTCCACTGCGCGAACTGGCATCGCTGACCATGCTGAACCTCGTCGACTGCCCCTCGGTCCGCGATCTGTCACCGCTGGCGGAGCTGGAGCTGGAGGAGGTGCTGCTCAGCGACCTCGTACGGGTCTCCGGACTCGAACACCTCGGCACCCTGCGCAGTCTCTCGGTGATGACCTCGCTGGAAGGCGGCCTGGCCGCGCTGCCTCCCACCGCACCGCTGGCCTACCTCCACCTGAGCGAACGGGCCCGGTCCGGAGGGCTGGGCGGCCTGAGCCGCTGGCAGACGCTGACCCATGTCAACCTCAACGGTGTCGGACCCCTGCGGCCCGAGGACTGGGCCGAACTGGCCGCGCTGCCCGCGCTGAACCAGCTGTCCGTGGACGCGCGCCTCGCCGCCCGGGCCACCGGGGCACCGAGCCTTCCGCGCGTGCGCGAGCTGTACGTGCACAGCCTGCAGGCCGGCACGGACCTCTCCCCGCTGGCACGGCTCTGCCCGAACGCGCGCACCGTCCGGCTGTCTCCCGCAGCGACCTCCGCGCCGCCGGTGGATGCCGCGTACTCCGCCCAGTTCCCCGGCGCCGAGGTCACCGTCTCCCGCGGTCGCCCCTTCGCCCTGTCCTGAACACGCCGAAGGGGCCGGTGCCCCGGAAGGCACCGGCCCCTTCTCGCTCGCCCGGGCGCTTACGCGTCCTTGCTCAGGTTCGGACCGGCTCCGCCGGCCGCCTGCTCGATCGGCGGGACGTCGGGCAGGGCCGACTTCTCCTCGCCGCGGAAGGTGAAGGTCTGGGACTCGCCCTCGCCCTCGGTGTCCACGACCACGATGTGACCGGGACGCAGCTCGCCGAAGAGGATCTTCTCCGACAGCGAGTCCTCGATCTCCCGCTGGATGGTCCGGCGCAGCGGCCGGGCGCCCAGGACGGGGTCGTAGCCCCTCTTGGCCAGCAGCTCCTTCGCGGACTGGGAGAGCTCGATGCCCATGTCCCGGTCCTTCAGGCGCTCGTCCACCTTGTCGATCATCAGGTCGACGATCCGCAGGATGTCGTTCTGCGTGAGCTGCGGGAAGACCACCACGTCGTCGACGCGGTTGAGGAACTCGGGACGGAAGTGCTGCTTGAGCTCGTCCGAGACCTTGTTCTTCATGCGCTCGTAGTTGGTCTTCGTGTCACCCGCGGCGGCGAAGCCCAGGTTGAAGCCCTTGGAGATGTCCCGGGTGCCGAGGTTGGTCGTCATGATGATGACCGTGTTCTTGAAGTCCACGACCCGGCCCTGGGAGTCGGTCAGACGACCATCCTCCAGGATCTGCAGCAGCGAGTTGAAGATGTCCGGGTGGGCCTTCTCGACCTCGTCGAAGAGGACGACCGAGAACGGCTTGCGGCGCACCTTCTCCGTCAGCTGACCGCCCTCCTCGTAGCCCACGTAACCGGGGGGCGAACCGAAGAGGCGCGAGACCGTGTGCTTCTCGCTGAACTCCGACATGTCGAGGGAGATCAGCGCGTCCTCGTCACCGAAGAGGAACTCCGCGAGCGCCTTGGACAGCTCCGTCTTACCGACACCGGACGGACCGGCGAAGATGAACGAGCCGCCCGGACGCTTCGGGTCCTTCAGACCCGCACGGGTACGGCGGATCGCCTTGGACAGCGCCTTGACGGCGTCGTCCTGGCCGATGACCCGCTTGTGCAGCTCGTCCTCCATGCGGAGCAGACGGCTGGACTCCTCCTCCGTGAGCTTGAAGACCGGGATGCCCGTCGCCGTGGCGAGGACCTCGGCGATCAGCTCGCCGTCGACCTCGGCGACGACGTCCATGTCGCCGGCCTTCCACTCCTTCTCCCGCTTCGCCTTGGCGGCCAGGAGCTGCTTCTCCTTGTCGCGCAGCGAGGCGGCCTTCTCGAAGTCCTGCGAGTCGATCGCGGACTCCTTGTCCCGGCGGACACCGGCGATCTTCTCGTCGAACTCGCGCAGGTCCGGCGGCGCGGTCATCCGGCGGATGCGCATCCGCGAGCCGGCCTCGTCGATCAGGTCGATCGCCTTGTCCGGCAGGAAGCGGTCCGAGATGTAGCGGTCGGCCAGGGTGGCGGCCTGGACCAGGGCCTCGTCCGTGATGGAGACGCGGTGGTGCGCCTCGTAACGGTCACGGAGGCCCTTGAGGATCTCGATCGTGTGCGGCAGGGACGGCTCGGCCACCTGGATCGGCTGGAAGCGGCGCTCGAGGGCCGCGTCCTTCTCCAGGTGCTTGCGGTACTCGTCCAGCGTGGTGGCGCCGATGGTCTGCAGCTCACCACGGGCCAGCATCGGCTTCAGGATGGAGGCGGCGTCGATGGCGCCCTCGGCGGCACCCGCACCGACCAGCGTGTGCAGCTCGTCGATGAACAGGATGATGTCGCCGCGGGTGCGGATCTCCTTGAGCACCTTCTTCAGGCGCTCCTCGAAGTCACCGCGGTAGCGGGAGCCCGCGACCAGCGCGCCGAGGTCCAGGGTGTAGAGGTGCTTGTCCTTGAGGGTCTCGGGCACCTCGCCCTTGACGATGGCCTGCGCGAGGCCCTCGACGACGGCGGTCTTGCCGACGCCGGGCTCACCGATCAGCACCGGGTTGTTCTTGGTACGGCGGGACAGCACCTGCATGACCCGCTCGATCTCCTTCTCGCGCCCGATGACCGGGTCGAGCTTGGACTCACGAGCGGCCTGGGTGAGGTTCCGGCCGAACTGGTCGAGGACCAGGGACGTCGAGGGCGTGCCCTCGGCGGGACCGCCGGCGGTGGCGGTCTCCTTGCCCTGGTAACCGGAGAGCAGCTGGATCACCTGCTGCCGCACGCGGTTCAGATCAGCGCCCAGCTTGACCAGGACCTGGGCGGCGACGCCCTCGCCCTCACGGATCAGGCCGAGCAGGATGTGCTCCGTGCCGATGTAGTTGTGGCCCAGCTGAAGGGCCTCGCGGAGCGAGAGCTCCAGGACCTTCTTGGCACGGGGGGTGAAGGGAATGTGACCCGACGGGGCCTGCTGGCCCTGCCCGATGATCTCCTCCACCTGCTGGCGGACCGCCTCGAGCGAAATCCCGAGGCTCTCAAGGGCCTTGGCGGCGACACCCTCACCCTCGTGGATCAGGCCCAGGAGGATGTGCTCGGTGCCGATGTAGTTGTGGTTGAGCATCCGGGCTTCTTCCTGAGCCAGGACGACAACCCGCCGCGCGCGGTCGGTGAACCTCTCGAACATCGTTAATCGCTCCTCAGAGCGGTCAGGCAGTGGGGGGAACTTCCCCTCCCTGTCCTTCCGCAGCTTAGTCCCGCAAGCGGGGACCGCTCATTCCAACTGCCGACACCGTCGATGGCCTCCTGACCCCGCTAACGCCGACATCTGCTCCAACCCGATGGTGCGAGACGATGTTCCCGCAGGCCAGGCAGTTACCCCCATCGCCACTACGCCCATGGCGAACGGGAGACGTCCCGCCCTGCGTGTCGCCCCCTCCCACTAGGGATGTCTTACCCGCTGCTACGGACGGTCCATGCCGAGTGCACGGGTTCCCTCCGCTACGGGCGAACAACCTTGCGCCTCCGCGCACCCCCGCACGCCCCCCGGTCCGGCACTCCCCGCTCACGGTACGCGACCCAACGTAACCCTTCGGGGCTCCGGAGGGTTGCGCGGGGCATGGCTGGTCCCCCCTCCCCCGGCGTACCGCTTCCCCGTCGACCGCTCACGCCGCGTGACGACGAGGTGAGGCACTGGTACGAGAACGTCCTGGGCTGGCCCACGGCGCCCGGGGCTCCGCCGCGGCTGGCGACAGGGGTGCGGTTCGACGTCCTCGACATGCCCGCGCAGGCGGGGTGGGCGGCGCTGGGGCGCCTCGGGTGGGGGTTCCCGGTGGCGCTGCGCGGCAGCCGGATGCGACTGCTGGTCGCTGCGGGCAGCGCGGAGGAACTGCCGGGGCTGCTGGAGTGGCTGGAATGGGGCCCGCCGCTCGACCTGGATCTGACGGCGATCGGGGCGGGAGGGTCCATGGAGGCCCCCTGGCCCGCCGGCCCCGGCGCGGGCGGGGACGCCCGCGGGGGTCCGCCCCGTGGCGGCCGTGGGGGAGTCCCGGGCGGTTCGCAGGGGGCCGCCGTGTGGCTGCGGCCCCCCGAGCCGGAACACGGGGCCGGGGCCCCGCTGCCGACGCTGTCGGCGATGGGCACGAGGGGTGCGAAGGGGGACTGTGACGGCCCCCCGGATCTCGTGCGGCTGGTGAACACGGTGGCGACGCAGATCCACCGCGTTCGGCTGCGGCGCGCCGGTGCGGGCGCCGCTGTCGAGGCCGACGGTCAGCCGTTGGCCTTCTCGTAGGCCTCGCGGATGGACGCCGGGACACGGCCGCGGTCGTTGACCTCGTAACCGTTCTCCTTCGCCCAGGCGCGGATGGCCGCGGTGTCCTGGCTGCCACCGGAAGAAGCACGCGCCTTTCCGCGCCCACCCGAAGCGCGGCCCCCGGTGCGACGACCGCCCTTCACGTAAGGCTCGAGAAGGCCGCGGAGCTTGTCCGCATTGGCAGTGGTGAGATCGATCTCGTATGTCTTGCCGTCCAACGCGAACGTCACGGTCTCGTCCGCCTCGCCGCCGTCGAGGTCGTCGACAAGAAGGACCTGAACCTTCTGTGCCACCGGATTTCCTTTCATCGATAACTTGAGGGCCGGGGTGTGCCGGCGTCCGCCGTATCGCCGCCCCTTGTTATATGCAGTACAGCAGTACTGCGGAAAGCAAACCGCTTTTGCCGTAAAAACACAAACCCCTGGCGGAGACCCGCTGCCCGCAACCGGTACGAAAACAGGCGCGTTTCGGACATAGGGCACCCCACAGATCACAGATGCAGAAGCATCCGGCTGTTGCCCAAGGTGTTCGGTTTCACGCGTTCGAGACCGAGGAACTCCGCGACGCCCTCGTCATAGGAGCGCAGCAACTCCGCGTACACATCGGTGTCGACGGGTGTCTCGCCGATCTCCACGAAGCCGTGCTTGCTGAAGAAGTCAACTTCGAAGGTCAGGCAGAAAACGCGCCGAACACCGAGCCAGCGGGCCGTCTCCAGCAGCTTCTCCAGCACCCGGTGACCGACGCCGGCGCCCTTCAGCCCCGGCTTCACGGCGAGAGTGCGGACTTCCGCGAGGTCTTCCCACATCACGTGCAGGGCGCCGCAGCCGACCACCTCTGCGTTGTCGTCCCGTTCCGCGACCCAGAACTCCTGGATGTCCTCGTAAAGCGTCACCGTCGCTTTGTCGAGCAGGATGCCCCCGCGGACGTAGGTGTCAAGGAGACGGCGCACGGCCGGCACATCGCTGGTGCGGGCCCGTCGGACCGTGAGGGCATTTGCGGTGGCTTCGGGGCTGTCTGCTGACATGAGCGGACGCTATCGTCCGCCGTGGTCGCCGGCGGAGCCGGGGTTCTCTTCGGGCTTCTCGCCGGGGGATTCGGGGAGCTGGACGATCCGTACCGCGTCCGTGAGAGCCCGGCGCTGTTCCTCGCTCATCATGCCGAAGAAGGCGACGAGAGCGGCGGCGGGGTTGTCGCTCTGCGACCAGGCCTCGTTCATCAGGGCCGCGGCGTAGGCGGCGCGCGTGGAGACCGCCTCATATCGATAGGCCCGGCCCTCGGCTTCTCGGCGCACCCAGCCCTTCTGATGAAGATTGTCCAGAACGGTCATCACCGTGGTGTACGCGATGGACCGTTCCTTCTGGAGATCTTCCAGGACTTCCCGAACGGTCACCGGGCGGTTCCACTTCCACACCCGCGTCATGACCGCGTCTTCGAGTTCTCCCAATGGGCGAGGCACACCTCAGAACCATAGTGGGAGATCCCGGTCATGGCGTGCCGGACGGGCGTCGTTCGGGATGAACGCGACGAAAAAGGGCGTACGAGGGTGCGTCGTACGCCCTGGGGCGGGGCCGGGCGGCGGGCCGGGCAGGCCGGGCCGAGTGGGTGGTCAGGCGTCCGTCTTGGGGGAGGGGGTCGCACCCTCCGTCCTTGCGAGGGCCGCGTCGACGGCCGCGTCCTCCTTGGTCTTGTTGGCGCCACCCTGGGTCTTCACGATCACCCGGATCACGGCGATGAAGAGGACGGCCATGACGGCCGGGGGGAGGAGCGCGGAGACGTAGTCCATGTATCCAGGGTAGCCAGGGCGGGCCGTCAGCCGGCGGCGAGGTGCTGGTCGGCCGGGGGTGGCGTGGGTTTGCGGCGGGGGAAGACCTCGCCGGGGGTGGGGACGGGGCGGCGAGTGGGCTTGGGGGTGCCGGGGGCCGGGGCCGGGGTGGGAGCGGGGGCGGGGCTGGGGTTCGGTGCGGGGTGCGGGCCGGCAGGGGGGTTCTCCGCGGGCTTCTTCTCCTGGTCGTCGGCGGCTGCTCCGCGTCCTCCGGGGAGGGCCGTGAGGCGGGTGCGCTCGCAGTGGTGCAGGAGGGCGGCGGCGGTGGGGTTGCCGCGCAGGGCGCGAAGGGCGGCCAGATCGTCGGGCTGGGGGCGGTATCCGGCGCCCAGCGCCTCCTCCAGGAGCGTGAGGTAGCCGGCAGCCGTGCCGGGGAGGGCGGCGCGGTAGCGGCCGAGGTCGGCCAGGAGGAAGGCGCGCAGCCGGGCACTCTCCCGCGACGCCTCGTCGAGGGAGTCGGCGAGGCGGAGGCAGTCCTGGACGTCGTCGGCCGAGGCGGGGGTGGGGAGCAGGGCGAGGGCGAGAGCGCGGCGGAGCACGCGCAGTTCCTCCGCGCCGAACGCCATGCCGCCGCGGGATCCGTAGGGCGTGGGCATGCTGCGACGATACGCGCTAATCAGACAAACATCGCGTATGGGGCTCAGGTGTGGCGCGGAGTGCCACCCGGGTGGCTGGGAGGCCGTGCATGCGCCCGGCCTGCGGTGGGACACGCCGGCTGCGGGTGGGGGCTCGGGTGGCGCCTTCGGGTGGTGGGTGGGTCGGGGTCGGGTCGGGGGTGTCCGTCCTCGGACCGGCGCGACCGGGTCGGCCGGTGGAGGTGCGGGGTGCTCGTTCGCACCAGCCGCTGCGGGCGCACACCCCCGCCCCGCCCCCTTCCCGCCGTAGGCGGCACAGGCGACGTACACGGCGGGCCGCCGCACCGCTCTCACAGGCCCCCCATGCCGCACCCGCCGCACCCGCGGGCCCCATGCCGCTTCCGCCGCACCCGCGGGCCCGCCGCGCCGCTTCCGCCGCTCTCGTGGGCCCGCCGCGCCGCTCCCGCCGCACCCGCGGGCCTCACGTCGCTCCCGCCGCACCCACGGGCCCGCCGCGCCGCTTCCGCGGGCAGTCGTGCCGCTGGGGCGATGGGGGTCCCCCCGCTCGAGCGGCGTCGGGAGTGGGGGAGGGTGGGCGCGACGGCGCCCCGCAAGCGCCGGGCTGCGCGACCTCCCCCGGCCCGCAGCGGCACCGGGCACCACGCGAGCAACGGGCTGAGCAACGAGCCCCGGCCCCCGGCTACAGGCGCGATGCGTTCCGCTCGTACACCAGGCGGAGCCCGACCAGCGTCAGCCACGGCTCGTGCTCGTCGATCACCGAGCTCTCGCCCAGCACCATCGGCGCCAGCCCACCCGTCGCGATGACCGTCACGTCGTCGGGGTCGTCCGCCAGCTCCCGCGCCATCCGGTTGACCACGCCGTCCACCTGACCGGCGAATCCGTAGATGATGCCGGACTGCATCGCCTCGACCGTGTTCTTGCCGATCACGCTGCGCGGGCGCGCCACCTCGATCTTCCGCAGCTGCGCGCCGCGGACGCCGAGCGCCTCCACGGAGATCTCGATGCCGGGCGCGATGACGCCGCCGACGTACTCCCCGCGCGCGCTGACCGCGTCGAACGTCGTCGCCGTGCCGAAGTCGACGACGACCGCGGGACCGCCGTAGAGGTCGACCGCCGCGACGGCGTTGATGATGCGGTCCGCGCCGACCTCCTTGGGGTTGTCGGTGAGGATGGGGACCCCGGTCTTCACGCCCGGTTCGACGAGGACGGCGGGGACGTCCCCGTAGTAACGGCGGGTGACCTCGCGGAGTTCGTGCAGCACGGAGGGGACCGTCGCGCAGATCGCGATGCCGTCGATGCCGTCGCCCAGCTCGTCGCCCAGCAGTGGGTGCATGCCCATGAGGCCCTGCAGGAGGACCGCCAGCTCGTCGGCCGTGCGGCGGGCGTCCGTGGAGATGCGCCAGTGTTCGACGATGTCGTCGCCGTCGAAGAGGCCCAGGACGGTGTGGGTGTTGCCCACGTCGATCGTCAGCAGCATGGCCGGTCCTACTCCGCCGCTCGCAGGTCGAGGCCGATGTCGAGGATCGGCGAGGAGTGGGTGAGGGCTCCCACGGCCAGGTAGTCCACGCCCGTGTCCGCGTAGGCCTTCGCGCCCGCGAGGGTGAGGCGGCCGGAGGCCTCCAGGGCGGCCCGGCCGTCGACGAGGGCCACCGCCTCCGCGCACTCGCCGGGCGTGAAGTTGTCCAGCAGGATCAGGTCGGCGCCGGCGTCGAGGACGTCGCGCAGCTGGTGGAGGGTGTCGACCTCGACCTCGATCGGGACGTCGGGGAAGCGCTCGCGGACCGCGCGGAACGCCTCGGCGACGCCGCCCGCGGCCACCACGTGGTTGTCCTTGACCAGGGCCGCGTCCGAGAGGGACATGCGGTGGTTGACGCCGCCCCCGCAGCGCACCGCGAACTTCTCCAGGCTGCGCAGGCCGGGGGTGGTCTTGCGGGTGTCGCGGACCTTCGCCCCGGTGCCGTCGAGGACGTCCGCCCACGCGCGTGTGGCCGTCGCGATGCCCGACAGGCGGCACAGGAGGTTCAGGGCGCTGCGTTCGGCGGTGAGGATGTCGCGCGTGCGGGTGGTGATCGAGAGGAGGGTCTGGCCCGCTTCCACGCGGTCGCCGTCCTCCACGTGGCGCTCGACCTCGAACTCCTCCGTGCAGACGATCGACATGACCGCCTCGGCGATCCTGAGGCCCGCCACCGTGCCCGCCTCCCGCGCGGTGAAGTCGGCGGTGGCCACGGCGTCCTCCGGGATGGTCGCGACCGTGGTCACGTCCACGCCGTGGGCCAGGTCCTCCTGGAGGGCGACGTTCGCGATGTCCTCGACCTCGACGGGGTCGAGGCCCGCGTCGGCCAGGAGCTGGGCGAGTGCGGGGTCGAGGCCGCACTCCAGGTAGGTCTCCTCGTCGGCGCCGCAGGCACAGCCGTCGCCACAGCCGCCGGAGGAAACGAGAGGAAGGTCGGGGGTGGTCACTGCTGTCACTGCTCCTGGGACTGAGGGAGGGTCGGGGGGAAGTCTGTGGTGCCGGTGGTGTGCGCCGCCAGCGATCGGTCCGGATTCAGCCGTACGACGATGTGGCGGCGCCAGTGGGTGTCGTCGCGTTCGGGGCGGTCCTCGCGCCAGTGGCAGCCGCGGGTCTCCTCGCGGCGCAGCGCGGCGGCCACCAGGACGCGGGCCACGCACAGGAGGTTGGTGGCCTCCCAGGTGTCGACGCCGGGCTCGGCGGTCTTGCCGTTCTCGTCGAGGGCGTCGCGCGCGTCGGCGTGCAGCTCGTGGAGGCGGTGCGCGGCCTCGGAGAGGGAGGCCTCGGAGCGCAGCACGCCTGCTCCCCGGGTCATGATCCGCTGGATGGTGAAGCGGGCCTCCGGCGGGAGGAGGGGGTGCTCGGGGCGCTCGCCGGTGGGGAGCGGCTGCGGCACGCGGGGGTGGAGGGTACCGGTGCGTGCGATGTCGGTGGCGATGCGCTCGGCGTAGACCAGGCCCTCGAGGAGGGAGTTGGAGGCGAGGCGGTTGGCGCCGTGCACGCCCGTGCAGGCGACCTCGCCGCACGCGTACAGGCCGGGCACGGTGGTGCGGCCGTGGGAGTCGGTGCGGACGCCGCCGGAGGCGTAGTGGGCGGCCGGGGCGACCGGGACGGGCTCGGTGACCGGGTCGATGCCGTGGGCGCGGCAGGCGGCGAGGATCGTGGGGAAGCGGTGCTCCCACATCTCGGCGCCGAAGTGGCGGGCGTCGAGATACATGTGCTCGGCGTCCTGCTCCCGCATGCGGCGCATGATGCCCTTGGCGACGATGTCCCGGGGCGCCAGTTCGGCGAGCTCGTGCTGCCCCCGCATGAAGCGCACGCCCTCGGCGTCCACCAGGTGGGCGCCCTCGCCGCGTACCGCCTCGGAGACCAGCGGCTGCTGGCCCTCCGCCTCGGGTCCGAGGAAGAGGACGGTGGGGTGGAACTGGACGAATTCGAGGTCGCTCACCTCGGCGCCCGCGCGGAGCGCGAGGGCCACGCCGTCGCCCGTGGAGACGGCAGGGTTCGTCGTCGCCGAGAAGACCTGGCCCATGCCGCCGGTCGCCAGGACGACGGCCGGGGCGTGGACCGCGCCCACGCCGTCGTGCTGGCCCTCGCCCATGACGTGCAGGGTGACGCCGGCGGTGCGGCCGTCGGCGTCCGTGAGGAGGTCCAGGACCAGGGCGTTCTCGATGGTGCGCAGCCCCCGCGCGCGGACCGCGTCGACGAGGGCCCGGGAGATCTCCGCACCGGTGGCGTCGCCGCCCGCGTGAGCGATGCGGCGGCGGTGGTGGCCGCCCTCGCGGGTGAGGGCGAGGCCGCCCTCGGTGGACTCGTCGAAGTGCGCGCCCGTCGCGATGAGGCGGCGTACGGCGTCGGGGCCCTCGGTGACCAGGATGCGGACCGCTTCCTCGTCGCACAGGCCCGCGCCGGCGACCAGGGTGTCGTCCAGGTGCTGCTCGGGGGTGTCGCCCTCGCCGAGGGCCGCGGCGATCCCGCCCTGCGCCCAGCGGGTGGAGCCGTCGTCGAGGCGGGCCTTGGTGACGACCACCGTGGTCAGGCCGGCGGCCTCGCAGCGCAGGGCCGCGGTGAGGCCGGCGACGCCGGAGCCGACGACCACGACGTCCGCGTCGATGGACCACCCGGCCGCGGGGGCGTGCAGTCGTATGCCTGTGCTGGTCACGAGGCGGCTCCGAAGGTTCCGAAGGTCAGGGGGACGTTGTCGATCAGACGGGTGCGGCCCACGCGGGCAGCCACGGCGAGGACGGCCTCGCCCGTGAAGTCGTCGCCGATCTCGGTGAAGTCGGAGGGGTCGACCAGGGCCAGGTAGTCCAGCTCGAGCGGCGGGTCGAGCCGGGCGGCCTCGTCGAGGACCAGGCGGGCGGCGGCGCGGATGGCCGCCGGGCCGCCGGCGGTGGTGGCGACGGCGTGCGCGTCGGCCGCGGCGCGGGACTCGCCTATGGCGCTGAGCGCCTCGGCACGCGCGCGCGTGGCGGGCACCTCATGGGCACGCGCGCGCAGCGCCTGCTGGGCCGCGTGCCGGTCGCGTCCGGCGAACAGGGCCTGCGACAGGGCGAGCGCGGTGCGCCGCCCGGTGGGCGAGAGGTAGCGGTTGCGGCTGGACAGGGCGAGCCCGTCCTCCTCGCGGACGGTGGGCACGCCGACGACCTCGACGCCGAAGTTCAGGTCCCGCACCATGCGCCGGATCAGGGCGAGCTGCTGGGCGTCCTTCTGGCCGTACAGGGCGATGTCGGGGCGGGTGAGGTGGAGCAGCTTGGCGACGACGGTGAGCATGCCGTCGAAGTGGCCGGGGCGGGACGCCCCCTCCAGGCGTGCGCCCATCGGACCGGCGCTGACGCGGACCTGGGGTTCGCCGCCCGGGTAGACCTCGTCCACCGAGGGGGCGAACACGGCGTCGGCGCCGGACCGCCCGGCGAGTTCCAGGTCGGCGTCCAGGGTGCGCGGGTAGCGGTCCAGGTCCTCGCCCGCCCCGAACTGCAGCGGGTTGACGAAGACGGTGACCACGACCTCACCGTCGGGGCCCGCGACGTCCCGTGCGGTGCGGATCAGCGTGGCGTGGCCCTCGTGCAGCGCGCCCATGGTCATCACGACGGCGCGGCGGCCCGTGCGCGCGCGTGCGTGCAGTTCGGCGGCGGTGCGCAGCAGGGTGGTCATCGGGCGGCTCCGTTCCGGCACGCGCGCGTCGTCGTACGGGTGGGATGGGCGGTGGGGCGGGGCGTGCCGCTCATCGGGACTCCCCCGGGGTGCTTCCGGTGCCGTCGGCTCCGCCGGTTCCGCCTGCTCCGCCGTCGGCGAGCACCCCGAGGAGGTCCTGGGCGAGTTCCGGCTTCAGCAGGCCGTGCGCGAGGGCGCGGTCGGCGGTCGCGCGGGCCATCGCGAGATAGCCGGCGACGGCCGCCGGGGAGTGCCGGCGCAGCTCGGTGACGTGCGCGGCGACCGTGCCCGCGTCGCCGCGGGCGACGGGGCCGGTGAGGGCCGCGTCGCCGGAGCGCAGGGCGTTGTCCAGGGCGGCGCCGAGCAGCGGGCCGAGCATCCGGTCGGGGGCTCCGACGCCGGCCGCGCGCAGCAGCTCCATGGACTGGGCGACCAGGGTGACCAGGTGGTTGGCGCCCAGGGCGAGGGCCGCGTGGTAGAGCGGGCGGTTCTCCTCGGCGATCCACTCGGGCTCGCCGCCCATCTCGATGACGAGGGCCTCGGCGGCCAGCCGCAGCTCCTCGGGCGCGGTGACGCCGAAGGGGCACCCGGCGAGGCGCTGCACGTCGACGGGGGTGCCGGTGAACGTCATCGCCGGGTGCAGGGCGAGCGGCAGGGCACCGGCGCGCAGGGCGGGGTCGAGGACCTTCGCGCCGTACCGGCCGGAGGTGTGCACCAGCAGCTGTCCCGGCCGCACCGCGCCGGTGTCTGCGAGTCCGGACACCAGCTCCGGGAGCGCGTCGTCCGGGACGGTCAGCAGCACCAGCTCGGACCGCTGGAGGACGTCGGCGGGCGTCACCACCGGCACGTCCGGGAGCATCTGCTCGGCGCGCCTGCGGGAGGCGGCGGAGACGGCGGAGACGGCCACCGGGCGGTGCCCGGCGAGCTGGAGGGACGCGGCCAGGGCGGGGCCCACGCGTCCGGCGCCGACGACGCCGACGGTGAGCCGCGCGGGGCGGTCCCGGGGATCGGGCTGTGGGGTTGTGTTCACGCGACGGCGGCCTTCCCGTTCCAGTCCGCTCGGGGTACCGGACGATTTCTCGTCATGTTAACGCGATCGGTTCCGGGGGGCGGTCGGTTGTCCACAGGCTGTGGGTTTCCGTGCGCCGCGGCGGCACACGCGCGTGCGGAAATGGGTGTGCACGCGCGGACGGGGGCGCGGGATGATCGCGCGCATGAGCGATACGGACGGCACAGAGGGCACCACCACGCTGCGCGAACGGCGGATCGCCGCCTGGCGCGCCGCCCCGCGCGTGCTCGCGCGCCTCGGCTTCCTCGCCCCTCTCTCGGAGCGGCTGGCTCTGCTGGAGGCGGCGGGGACCGTGTACGACCTCGGCGAGACCTCCGACATCTACGGCAACGGTGTCGTGGAGGCCCTGGAGAAGCGGGTCGCCGGGCTGCTCGGCACCGAGGCCGCCGCGTTCTTCCCGACCGGCACGATGGCCCAGCAGGTCGCACTGCGCTGCTGGGCCGGCCGGACCGGCGACCCGGCGGTCGCCCTGCACCCGCTGAGCCACCCCGAGGTGTACGAGCGGAACGCCTTCAGCCAGGTCAGCGGATTGCGGCCGGTACGGATGACGAGTGAGCCCCGGCTGCCCACCGCCGCCGAGGTGCGGGACTTCGAGGAGCCCTTCGGGGCGCTGATGCTGGAACTGCCGCTCAGGGACGCCGGTTTCGTGCTGCCCACCTGGGAGGAGCTGACCGAGGTGGTGGGCGCCGCGCGGGAACGCGAGGCGGTGGTGCACTTCGACGGGGCCCGGCTGTGGGAGTGCACCGAGCACTTCGGGCGGCCGCTGGAGGAGATCGCGGGCCTCGCGGACAGCGTCTACGTGTCGTTCTACAAGTCCCTCGACGCCTACGGCGGCGCCGCCCTGGCCGGTCCCGCGACGCTGGTGGAGGAGGCGAGGGCCTGGCGGCACCGGTACGGCGGCAACGTGTTCCAGCAGTTCCCGACCGCGCTGTCGGCACTGATCGGGCTGGAGCGGGAGCTGCCCCGGCTGCCGGAGTACGTCCGGCACGCGCGCGTGGTGGCGGCCGCGCTGCGCGAGGGCCTGGCGCAAGGAGGGCTGCCCTGGTTCCGGGTCCATCCCGAGGTGCCGCACACCTACGACTTCCAGGTGTGGCTGCCGTACGAGGCGGACGTGGTCGCCGAGGTGGCGATCGCGGCGGCGGAGGAGACGGGTGCGGTGCTCTTCGCCAACCACTGGGACCCGAAGGGGCCGGGCCTGTCCTTCACGGAGGTGTACGTACGGGCCGCGGGGCTGGAGTGGACGGCGGACGACGTCCGCAGGGCGGCTGAGGGGTTCGCGCGGCGGCTGGTCCGGGCCTGACGCCCTTTCGCCCCCGCCGCCCTTTCCGTCCCGTCCCCGGGTCTGGGGCGGAGCCCGGTCGGGAAGCGGCGGCGGGGGCGAGGTCACGTCGTCGTGCACCATGTGGACATGGGCGTGCACATCGACATCGCGGGGCTGCGGCCGGAACGGGTCGCCGTCGTACCCTCGCCCTTGGCCGAGCTCGGCATGGCGCTGCACGCGCTGTCCGAGCCGTCGCACCATCCGGCGCTGCGGGGCTGGGTGACGGGCGTGACCGCGCGGCTGGACCCGCACCTCGCGGACCGGATGTGCGAGGCGGACTTCCTGTGGCGGACGACGTTCTCGGACCTGTTCCTGCCGAGCGCCGGCCTGCCGGGCCGCAGGACGCTCCCGGGCGGGACCCTCGCCGAGGAGCTGGACCTGCTGGACGAGCTGTCCGACGAGCAGTTCGTGGACGCCGCCCTGGAGTTCACCTGCGCCCTCCCCTACGGCCTGCCGGGGGCGGGCCCGCTCGCCGACGAGGGGCTGCGCCGCCGCTCGCTGGAGCTGGCCGCCGCGCGGGGGCCGCGGCAGCTCCTGTTCACCGAGCGGCTGCTCGCGGATCCACCGCGGATCAGGGACTGGCTGCGGCAGTTCCTCCGGGACTGCGACGCCGCGTTCTTCGCCGGGACGTGGGCCCGGCTGCACCCCCGGCTCGCCGCCGACACCCGCCTCAAGACCGACCTGCTCCGGCACAAGGGGCCGGCCGAGGCACTGGGCTCGGTGTCCCCCGCCGTGACGCTCGACGAGGCGGCGGGCCGGATCACCGTGGACAAGCTGGGCGAGGGCCGTACGGCCACGGGCGACGGCGGGCTGCTGCTGATCCCGACCAGCCTCGGCTGGCCGCACCTGATGGTGCTCCACCGGTACGGCTGGCAGCCGGTGCTGCACTACCCGGTCGGCTCCCCCGAGCCGGCCGCCCCGCCGACGGTCGACCAGCTGGCCCTGCGGATGACCGCGCTGTCCCACCCGGTCCGTATGCGCATGTGCCGCCATCTCGCCCGCAGCGCGCACACCACCAGCGAACTGGCCCAGGTGCATGGCATGACGGCGCCGGAGATATCCCGGCACCTGAGCGTGCTGAAGAAGGCCGGGCTGATCAGCACCCGCCGCCGCGGGCGGTACGTGCTGCACCAGCTGGACGTGACGGTCGTGGCCCGGCTGGGCAGCGACTTCCTTGAGGGGATCCTGCGCTGAGGGCGCGCACCGCCTGTGCGGTCAGTCGAAACGGATGTGCCGGATGCCCACGCCCGCCTGCCGCAGCCGGGTCCGCAGCGGGCCCCCTTGGTGGGGGCGCAGGGTCAGTCCGGCCAGGACGGCGATGCGGTCCGCCGTCTTCGGCACCGTGGTGCGGTCGGTCCACAGGTGCTCGGCGAACTCAGGCTCGCGCAGCCGCTCCAGGCAGTGGTCGAGCCGCTGCACCGCCCAGCTCTCCCGGCGCAGCGAGGCCTTGCCCAGGACGGACCCGAGGAGGTGGCCGAAGCCGCGCTCGCGCAACCGCCGCAGTACCGTCGCACGTTCGGCGAGGAGCGTGAAGTGGCGCACGTCGTGGCCGAGTTCGCGCAGCCGTCCCACGGTCTCCGCGAAGTGCCCGGGGTCGGTGACGGTCATCGGCGCGATCACCACGCAGTCGTGCCGGGTCAGGGCGAGGTCGAGGACCTCGACGACGCCCTGCCGCCAGGCGCGCAGGTCCTGGAAGTCGCCGCGCAGGTCGGGCGGGAGCATGCGGTGCAGGCCGAAGCCGGGGTACTCCGGGTCGCAGATGACGCTGCCCGGCAGACGGCGCCGAATCTCGTGTGCGGTCTGGGTCTTGCCGCCCCCGAAGGGCCCGTTGATCCACAGCAGCATGGACGGACCCTACCGGCGCGCGGCCGTCCGTTCAGCCGTGTCCGCCGGCCCGCACCAGACCCGTCTCGTAGGCGAGGACGACGACTTGCACCCGGTCCCGCAGGCCCAGCTTGGTGAGGATGCGGCCCACGTGGGTCTTCACGGTCGCCTCGGAGAGCACCAGCCGGGCCGCGATCTCTCCGTTGGACAGGCCCTGCGCGACCAGGACCATGACCTCACGCTCGCGCTCGGTGAGCCGTTCCAGCTCCTTGTGCTGAGGCTGCCTGCCGCCGCTGGGCAGCATCGGCGCGAACCGGTCCAGGAGCCGGCGGGTGGTGGAGGGGGCGACCACGGCGTCACCGCTGTGCACCGCGCGGATCGCCGCGAGCAGCTCGCCCGGCGGCACGTCCTTGAGCATGAAGCCGGACGCGCCCGCCTTCAGCCCGGAGAAGGCGTACTCGTCCAGGTCGAAGGTGGTCAGGATCAGCACCTTCGGCGGGTCCGTGTCCGCGCAGATCCGGCGGGTCGTCTCCACCCCGTCGAGCTTGGGCATGCGGACGTCCATCAGCACCACGTCGACGGCGGTGGACCGCAGCACCTGAAGCGCCTCGACGCCGTCGCCCGCCTCCGCCACGACCTCCATGTCCGGCTGGGCGGCGAGCACCATCCGGAACCCGGTGCGCAGCAGCACCTGGTCGTCGACGAGCATCACGCGGATCGTCATCGGGCCTCTTCCGTTCGGTCGTCAGGTCGTCAGGTCGTCACAGAGGTTGTGACAGGTGTCAACAGGGGGCGCTGGAAGGCGTCAATGCGCTGGTTTGAGCGGCAGCAGCACGCTGATGCGGAATCCTCCGCCCGGGCGCGGTCCCGCGTCCAGGGTTCCGCCGACCATGCCGACCCGCTCGCGCATGCCGATCAGGCCGTGTCCCTGGCCGTCGAAGCCGCCCTCCTCGTAGAGCTCGTGCGGGGCGCCCTTTCCGTCGTCCTCCACGAGCAGGCCGAGGCCGTCGTCGAAGTACACCAGGCGAACGCTGGCGCCCGCGTTGGGGCCGCCGTGCTTGCGCGTATTGGTGAGCGCCTCCTGCACGATGCGGTAGGCGGTCAGCTCGACCCCGCTGGGCAGGGGGCGCGGTGTGCCCTCGACCCTGAAGTCCACGGGCAGCCCGGACCCCCGGCACTGCTCGACGAGGTCCTCGATCTGCCGCACGTCGGGCTGCGGCACGTACTCGCCCGCCTCCTGGTGCTCGCCGGTGCGCAGCACGCCCAGCAGGCGGCGCATCTCGGCGAGGGCCTGGCGGCCCGTGGAGGAGATGGTCTCCAGGGCCTTCTTGGCCTGGTCGGGCGCGGCGTCGAGGACGTAGGCGGCGCCGTCGGCCTGCACCACCATCACCGACACGTTGTGCGCCACGACGTCGTGCAGCTCGCGCGCTATCCGGGCGCGTTCGGCGGCGACCGCGACCTTGGCCTGCGCCGCGCGCTCCTTCTCCAGACGGGCGGCCCGTTCCTCGAGCTGTGCGAAGTAGGCGCGGCGGGTGCGGATGGAGTCGCCGAGCACCCAGGCGAGGGCGAAGGGCACGGTCTGGAAGATCATCAGGGCGAGATTGCCCGCCGTGCCCGTGTCCTCGTTCGGCCAGCGCAGCTGTGCGAGCGGGGCCGCGCACAGGCCGGCGGTCAGCGCGAGGCGCGAGGCCCAGCGGGCACCGACGGCCGCGACCGTGTAGACGATCACCAGCAGGGCGAAGTCGGCGGGCAGCGTCGCCACGTCCGTGATCAGCTGCCCCGCGCCCACGGCGAGGGCGAGGACCAGCATCCGCTCGGGCATGCGGCGGCGCAGCGCGACGACCAGCGACAGCAGCAGTACGACCGGCACGGTGAGGGCCGGAAGATCCGTTCCCCGGGCCGCCTCCGTATTCGCTCCGCTGATCACCGAAAGGCCGAACAGGACCACGGCCCAGAAGCCGTCGACCCATGTCGGGTGTCTGCGGAGGAAGTCATAGAGGCGCTGCACGTAACCCAGCGTAGGGAAGCGAAATGCGTGCAGGGGTCAACCGGAGGGTCGATCCCCGGTCCGCACGCGTACTCCGCAAGGTGGAGGCCCGGCATATCCCCGCCGTTAACCTGGGCCGGTGGCGAGTGCGAGGGCGGGTGAGGAACCGGTGACGCCGGGAACCGGAGAGGGCCTGCGGGGCTGGCGGGCGGCGGCCCGGGACGCCCTGTACGGCCCGGAGGGCTTCTACCGCCGGCCCGGGGAGGGGCCGGCCGGGCACTTCCGTACGTCGGTGCACGCCTCGCCGCTGTTCGCGGGTGCCGTGGCGCGGCTGCTGTGCCGGGTCGACGACGCACTGGGGCGGCCCGCGGTGCTCGACTTCGTGGACATGGCGGCCGGGCGGGGCGAGCTGGCCGCGGGCGTCCTCGCCGCACTGCCCGCCGGAGTGGCGGAGCGCACGCGGGCGTGCGCCGTCGAACTCGGAGGCCGGCCCGCCGGACTCGATCAACGGGTCGAGTGGCGCACCGAGCCCCCGGACGGCGTCACGGGGCTGCTCTTCGCCAACGAGTGGCTGGACAACGTGCCCGTGGACGTCGCCGAGGTGGACGCGGCGGGCGTGCCGCGCCTGGTACTGGTGCGTGGTGACGGGACGGAGCGGCTCGGGGAGCCGGTCACCGGTGCGGAGGCCGCGTGGCTGGCGCGGTGGTGGCCGCTGGCGGCCGAGGAGGGTCTCCGCGCGGAGATCGGGCTGCCCCGGGACCGGGCCTGGGCGGAGGTGGCCGGGACGGTCGCACGGGGGCTCGCCGTCGCCGTGGACTACGCGCACACGGCCGCCGCCCGGCCGCCGTTCGGGACGCTCACCGGGTTCCGGGAGGGGCGGGAGACGGCGCCCGTGCCGGACGGGTCGTGCGACATCACCGCGCATGTCGCGCTGGACGCGTGCGCCGCGGCCTGCGCGCTCCCCGGCACGCGCCTGCTGGCGCAGCGGGAGGCCCTGGACGCCCTGGGGGTGAGCGGCGCACGCCCTCCGCTCGCCCTGGCGTCCACGGACCCCGCCGGGTACGTGCGCGCCCTCGCGAGCGCCGGGGAGGCCGCCGAGCTGACCGCGCCCGGCGGACTCGGGGACTTCGGGTGGCTGGTGCAGCCGGTGGGGATCGGGGACCCGATCGGCGGCTGAGCACGGGGTGCCCTGCCGGGGACCTACTTGTCGATGTCCCCCACGACGAAGAACATCGACCCCAGGATCGCCACCATGTCCGCCACCAGCGTCCCCGGCAGCAGTTCGGTGAGCGCCTGGATGTTGTTGTACGACGCCGAGCGCAGCTTCAGCCGGTACGGCGTCTTCTCCCCCTTGCTGACCAGGTAGTAGCCGTTGATGCCGAGCGGGTTCTCGGTCCACGCGTACGTGTGTCCCTCGGGCGCCTTGAGGACCTTCGGGAGCCGCTGGTTGACCGGGCCCGGCGGCAGGCCGGCGAGCCGGTCGAGGCAGGCGTCGGCGAGGTCGAGGGCGTTGTGGGTCTGCGCGAGGAGGCACTCGAAGCGGGCCAGGCAGTCGCCCTCCTCGCGGGTCACCACCTCAAGGACGTCGCCCAGTTCGCCGTAGGCGAGGTACGGCTCGTCGCGGCGCAGGTCGAAGTCGACGCCCGAGGCACGCCCGATCGGCCCGCTCACCCCGTAGGCGTGCACCGCCTCCGGGGAGAGCACGCCGACGCCGCGCGTGCGGCCCCGGAAGATCTCGTTGCCGAGCACCAGGTCGTCGAAGCGGTCCATGCGGGAGCGCACGTCGGCCACCGCGGCACGCGCGCGCGTGGCCCATCCGGCGGGGAGGTCCTCCTTGAGGCCGCCCACGCGGTTGAACATGTAGTGCATGCGCCCACCGGAGACCTCCTCCATGACGTGCTGGAGCTCCTCGCGCTCCCGGAAGGCGTAGAAGATCGGGGTGATGCCGCCGAGTTCCAGCGGATAGGAGCCGAGGAACATCAGGTGGTTGAGCACCCGGTTCAGCTCCGCGAGCAGCGTGCGCAGCCACACCGCGCGCTCGGGGACCTCCATGCCGAGCATCCGCTCCACGGCGAGGACCACGCCCAGCTCGTTGGAGAACGCCGACAGCCAGTCGTGGCGGTTGGCCAGCATGATGATCTGGCGGTAGTCGCGGGCCTCGAAGAGTTTCTCCGCGCCCCGGTGCATGTAACCGATGACGGGCTCCGCGCTGATGATGCGCTCGCCGTCCAGGACGAGCTTCAGCCGCAGCACGCCGTGCGTGGAGGGGTGCTGGGGTCCGATGTTGAGCACCATGTCGGTGCTCTCCGCCGCGCCGCCGATGCCGACCATGGTCTCCGTCTTGGGAGTCATGAACACAGTCTCCCCTACGTACGCTGGCCCTATGGAGACGGGGAGCCCGCACGACACGGGGCCGGCGGAAGCGGACAGGACGGCGCAGGCGGCGGGGCCGGCGGGCGCGGGGGACGAACCGGTCTGGATCGCACTGCCCCCGGGACTGCTCACGATGCGGCGCCTGCTGCTGGTGGTGTGGCTGGGGCTGCTGACGCTCGCCACCGGGCTGGTGCCGGCGCTGCTGGCGGGGCCCGGCTGGGCGGCCTTCGCGGCCCTGCCGCTCGCCCTGCTGCTCTGGGGCTGGGTGATGCTGGAGCGGAACTGGCGCTCCTGGAGGTACGCGGAGCGCGCCGACGACCTGCTGATCAGCCGTGGGGTCCTGTGGCGCGAGGAGACGGTCGTGCCGTACGGGCGGATGCAGCTGGTCGAGGTCACCTCGGGGCCCGTGGAACGGCACTTCGGGCTGGCCAGCGTGCAGCTGCACACGGCGGCCGCCGCGACCGACGCGACCATCCCCGGCCTCGACCCGGCCGAGGCGGAACGGCTGCGCGACCGGCTCACGGAGCTCGGCGAGGCCCGATCGGCGGGGCTGTGACGGCCCCGGACGTCCACGAGGACGTACGCGGCCGGCCGCCCGTGACCGAGCGGCGGCTGCACCCCGTCACGCCGTTCAGGCGGGCGTGGGCGCCCGTCGCGGTGCTGATCGGGTGGGCGGTGCACGACCCCGACCAGGCACAGCGCCAGCTGACCCGGCTGACGACCACGACCCTGCTGATAGGGCTCGCCGTGCTCCTCCCGGCCGCCGCCCTCTACGGCTTTTTGAGCTGGTGGTTCACCCACTTCTCGGTGACCGGGACCGAGTTGCGCATCCGTACCGGGCTGCTGTTCCGGCGCACCGCGCACATCCGGCTTGAGCGGATCCAGGCCATCGACGTCACCCAGCCGCTGCTCGCGCGGGTCGCGGGCGTGGCGAAACTCAGACTCGACGTCATAGGCGCCGACAAGAAGGACGAGCTGGCCTTCCTCGGCGCCGACGAGGCGCGGGTGCTGCGCGCCGAACTGCTCGCGCGGGCGGCGGGCTTCGCGCCGGAGACGGCGCACGAGGTGGGTGAGGCGCCGTCCCGGCAGATGCTGCGGGTGCCACCGGGTGTGCTCGCCGTCTCCCTGCTGCTGACCGGGGCGACCTGGGGGTGGCTCCTGGTCGCCTGCGTCGTGGTGCCGTTGCTGTGGACGGCCACCCACAGCCTGTGGACGGTGCTCGCCGTGGCCGTGCCGATGCTGGGCGCGGCGGGCGCGAGCAGCGTGGGCCGGTTCGTCGCCGAGTACGACTGGACCCTGGGCGAGTCGCCCGACGGGCTGCGCATCGACCACGGGCTGCTGGACCGGGCGCACGAGACGGTGCCGCCGGGCCGTGTGCAGACCGTCCGGCTCGTCGAGCCGCTGCTGTGGCGACGGCGGGGCTGGGTGCGGGTGGAGCTGGATGTGGCGGGGTCGTCGAACTCCCTCCTGCTGCCGGTCGCCCCGCGCGAGCTCGCCGAGTCGGTCGTCGCGCGGGTGCTGCCCGGGGTGAGCGTGCCCCCGCCCGAGGCGCTGGTCCGGCCGCCGCTCCGCGCGCGGTGGTGCATGCCGGTGTGGTGGCGGGGTTACGGGCTCGCCGTCACCGACGGGGTGTTCGCCGCGCGCCACGGCCTGCTGCGCCGCAGCCTGTCCCTGGTGCCGCACGCCAAGGTGCAGAGCGTCCGGCTCGTCCAGGGCCCCTGGCAGCGGGCACGGGGGGTCGCCGACGTCCATGTGGACACCGGCGCGAACAAGTCGGTCACGGCCCGCCTCCGGGACGCGGCGGAGGCGGCGTCCCTGCTGCGGGCCCAGGCGGAACGATCCCGCACGGGGCGCAGGGACGCCCGCCCCGACCGCTGGATGGCCTGACCGGCCCCGAGCCCCTCCGCGCGGGCCGCGGGAGCCCTCGCCCCCTTCCCGGCCCCTCCGCGCGGGCCGCGGACTCCCTGCCCTCCCCGGGCCCCACGGGCACCCCGCCCGCACCTTGGAAGCAGGGCGCTCATAGGGCACCCCGCCCACGCGGGGATCCCGCACAAACGGACCCCGGTCCCGCCCCGGCCACGGAAACAGCCCGTTCCCGCCTCCCCCCAGCCCCACGGGCACCCCGCCCACGCGGGGATCCCGCACAAACGGACCCCGGTCCCGCCCCGACCACGCAAACAGCCCGTTCCCGCCTCCCCCACCCCCCACGGGCACCCCGCCCGCGCGAG
>NZ_JFCB01000035.1 GCF_000725125.1 Streptomyces toyocaensis | reverse complement strand
ACCATCCCCGCGGGTGCGGGGAGCAGAGCGCCGGTTCCTGGGCAACGCGCCTCAGGTGGGGACCATCCCCGCGGGTGCGGGGAGCAGCGTGGGCGGCTACGTCGGTCCGGCCGTGGCCCGGGACCATCCCCGCGGGTGCGGGGAGCAGTGGTTGCGCTGGGCCTCCATGAGGATCTTGAGGGGACCATCCCCGCGGGTGCGGGGAGCAGTCGACGTCCACGCAGACGCTCAATCCGTACGAGGGACCATCCCCGCGGGTGCGGGGAGCAGAGCTCGCGGGCCTCGATGATCCCGCCCTTGCCGGGACCATCCCCGCGGGTGCGGGGAGCAGGCCGAGCTGCGCATCATCCGCGAGGTGCAGCTGGGACCATCCCCGCGGGTGCGGGGAGCAGGTCGTGGAACAGGCCGCGCTCACGCGGGGTCAGGGACCATCCCCGCGGGTGCGGGGAGCAGACGAGGCGGCGGTAGGGGCGCCCGTTACGGGGGGGACCATCCCCGCGGGTGCGGGGAGCAGTTCCCGTACTTCGTCTCGAGGACGTTGTCGTGGGGACCATCCCCGCGGGTGCGGGGAGCAGGACGGCCTGGCCGCCGTCACGAACCTGGACCTGGGACCATCCCCGCGGGTGCGGGGAGCAGCCGTCACCCGCCTCCGCCCGCAGCGCCGGCCCGGGACCATCCCCGCGGGTGCGGGGAGCAGACAGCCACGTTCCAGGGTTCTCCCGGCGTGCAGGGACCATCCCCGCGGGTGCGGGGAGCAGCGGAGTTGGACCCCGGCGCTGGTGTTGCCGGTGGGACCATCCCCGCGGGTGCGGGGAGCAGTGGCAGTGCAATGTGTAGAGGGGTGCTGGTTCGGGACCATCCCCGCGGGTGCGGGGAGCAGATCAGGAGCCGGGCGGCCGACGAGAGCGACATGGGACCATCCCCGCGGGTGCGGGGAGCAGGCCGTAGGAAAGTCGCCCCGTGGCCGGCCCCCGGGACCATCCCCGCGGGTGCGGGGAGCAGCTCCCCGAGAGCAAGGTAGACCGTCTGACCGTCGGACCATCCCCGCGGGTGCGGGGAGCAGACTGTTTGACCTGCATGTTTACTGCTGCTGTCGCGTGCTTTTAGTAACTTTTACAGATTCCGACAAATGGCACATATAACAGTATTCGATCTCGCAGGATGCTTCTGACCGGATCAAGGGCGAGCCGATCATCGTACGTCTTGGGGATGCTGTTTTTCTGCGAACAGATCTATCTGCTCATATTCGCCTACGGAGCCGAGCTTTCCCTGTACTAATCCCTCATGAGCGTTGGGGGGAGTGCTCGTCCGGATCTGTTGGGTCGGCTCGGGGAGTCGGCTCGGTCCGTGTGGGCCAAGCACGATCGTGACAGCGACGGTTGGTTGCCGCTGTGGCGGCACATGGAGGACAGTGCCGCGGTGGCCGGCCTGTTATGGGACCAGTGGCTTCCCGTGGGGGTACGGAGACTGGTCGCCGAGGCGTTGCCGCAGGGCGAGCCGGACGCACGTGCTCTCGCCGTATGGCTCGCCGGAGTGCATGACATCGGCAAGGCCACTCCGGCGTTCGCCTGCCAGGTGGATCAGCTCGCCGACACGATGCGCGACCGCGGGCTGGAGATGCGCTCAGCGAGGGCGATGGGGCCGGATCGCCGGATCGCACCGCACGGTCTGGCGGGGCAGGTCCTGCTGGGGGAATGGCTGGAGGAACGACACGGGTGGGCGTCTGCTCGGACCGGTCAGTTCACGGTTGCTGTGGGCGGGCATCACGGAGTGCCGCCCGAGCACGGACAGATCAAGGCCCTGTACCAGCATGAAGAGTTGCTGCGCACTCCTGGGGCGAGCAACCGCGTCTGGCGACAGGTGCAGACCGAGTTGCTGGATGCCTGCGCCGAGCATTTCGGCGTGGCCGGACGGCTGGATGGATGGCGGGCAGTCAGGCTGCCGCAGCCAGTGCAGGTGCTTCTCACCGCGCTGGTCATCGTCTCCGACTGGATCGCCAGCAATCCGGACCTCTTCCCGTATTTTCCCGAGGGTGCGGCCCACAACGACCAGGACCGTCTCGCTGCAGCCTGGCGAGGGCTGGACCTGCCAACCCCCTGGCTGGCCGAAGAACCGGACGGAAGTGCCCGGGGCCTGTTCACCTCCCGCTTCGAGCTACCTGCGGGAGCGGAGGTACGCCCTGTTCAGGAGGCGGCCGTGGAACTCGCCCGGGACATGGAGACGCCCGGTCTGATGATCGTCGAGGCCCCGATGGGCGAGGGTAAAACGGAGGCGGCGCTCGCCGTTGCCGAGATCTTCGCGGCGCGCTCGGGTGCGGGCGGGGTGTTCTTTGCCCTCCCCACCATGGCCACCGGCAACGCCATGTTCCCCCGCCTGCTCGACTGGCTGAACCGGTTGCCGGGGGTGGTGGGCTCACGCCACTCGGTGCACCTGGCCCACTCCAAAGCGGCTCTCAACGAGGACTTCACCGGCCTGATGGCTCGCACGGGACGGGTCACGGCCGTCGGCGTGGACGAAGCGGCGCCTGCCTTCAGGCAGAAATTGGACGAACGACACCGCGCCAGTGCCGAGCTCGTGGCACATTCCTGGCTGCGAGGCCGCAAGAAGGCCATGCTGGCCTCGTTCGTCGCGGGCACTATCGATCAACTGTTGTTCGCCGGGCTGAAGAGCAGGCACCTGGCACTGCGTCACCTCGCAGTGGCCGGGAAGGTCGTCGTCATCGACGAGGCGCACGCCTACGACACGTACATGAGTGTGTACCTGGACCGGGTGCTCTCCTGGCTGGGTGCGTACCGGATGCCGGTAGTGGTGCTGTCCGCGACCCTGCCGGCCTCCCGCAGGCGTGAACTCCTTGGGGCCTACGCCGGCCAGGCCAGTACGGGCACCTCGTGCGACACGGGCACGCCGGACGCGTACCCGCTGGTGACGGCCGTTCCTCCGGGAGGGGAAAAACCACTGGTCCGCCGACCACGGGCATCGGCTCGATCGACGACCGTGCTGGTGGAGCCCCTCGTGGACGATCTGGACGTCCTCGCCAGCCGGCTGGAGAACGAGCTGGCCGAGGGCGGGTGCGCCCTGGTGATCCGGAACACGGTCAAGCGGGTACTGACGACAGCTCGGGCACTGCGCGACAGGTTCGGCGCCGAGAACGTGACCGTCGCCCACTCATACTTCGTCGATCTCGACCGGGCAGACAAGGACAGCACACTGCTCCGCCTCTTCGGACCCGCGGAGAAGACGGACGCCAGGCCCACGGGCCGACACATCGTGGTGGCCAGCCAGGTTGCCGAGCAGTCCCTGGACGTCGACTTCGACCTGCTGGTCAGCGACCTGTGCCCCGTCGACCTGCTGCTGCAGCGCATGGGGCGCCTGCACCGGCACCCACGCGGGCAGGCCCAGGAGATGCGGCCTCCGCGACTACGGACCGCGCGCTGCCTGGTGACGGGGGTGGACTGGACGGCGGACGTCCCCGCCCCGGTGCCGGGGTCGGTCGCGGTGTACGGACGGTACGCGCTGCTGCGATCGGTCGCGGTACTCCGCCCCCACCTCGACGGCGAGGCACAGCGGCCGGTGCAGCTACCGGCGGACATCAGCCCGCTCGTGCAGTGCGCGTATGGGGAAAGACCGGTCGGGCCGGAGGACTGGCAAGAAGTGATGAAGGAGGCTGCCGAGCAGTTCGAGCGGCACCGCGACGACCAGGCCGAGCGCGCTGCCGTGTTCCGTCTGGGAGACGTCGGCAAACCGGGGCGCCCGCTGTTCGGCTGGGTCGCCGCCGGGGTCGGAGACACGGACGACACCCCCACCGGGCGTGCTCAGGTCCGGGACAGCCGGGACAGCCTGGAGGTCGTTGTCGTGCAGCGGCGCGGTGACGGCAGCCTCGCCACCCTGCCATGGCTCAAGCCGGACCGCCGAAATCGGCAACGCGCCGGCGTCGAGCTTCCACAGGACGCGACGCCGGCGTCGTTCGCGGCCCGTACCGCCGCGAGCTGCGGACTGCGGCTTCCCCTGCAGTTCTCCGGCGAGACCATGGACCGGGCCATCGAGGAACTGGAGCAGCTGTATCTGCGCAAGTGGCAGGGCAAGGACAGCCCTTGGTTGTCCGACCAGCTGATTCTCGCTCTCGACGAGGACTGTCAGACCCAGCTGGCAGGATTCTCGCTCCGGTACAGCCCTGAAGACGGTCTTGAGGTGACCCGTGACGCAGACGACTGAATTACCTGGGGCCGATACGGGCGAGGTGCTGTCTTTCGATCTGATCAGCCAGCCGTGGATCCAGGTGCTGCGGAAGGATGGCTCTCAGGATGAGCTGTCGCTGAGCCAGGTCTTCGCCCAGGCCAGCGATGTGCGGCGTGTCCTGGGTGATCTGGCCACTCAGGAGTTCGCCCTGGTCCGTCTCCTCCTGGCCGTCGCGCACGACGCCCTGGACGGCCCCGACGACATCGACGAGTGGGCGGAGCTGTGGGAGGATCCCGACTGCTTCGCCCCCGTTCAGGCCTACCTGGAGGAGCACCGCGAGCGGTTCGACCTTCTCCGCCCGGCCACGCCGTTTCTCCAGACCCCCATCCTGCGCACGACGAAGGACGAGGTCTTCTCCCTCAACCGGATCGTGGCCGACGTGCCTGCCGGTGAACCGTTCTTCAGCACGCGGTTACCGGACGTGGATCGGCTGACCTTCGCCGAGGCCGCCCGCTGGATCGTCCACGTCCACGCTTACGACACCTCCGGCATCAAGACCGGCATGGTCGACGACGACCGGGTCAAGGGCGGCAAGGTTTACCCGCTCGGTACCGGCTGGGCGGGCGGGCTGGGTGGCATCTTCGTGGAGGGCGACACGCTGCGCGAGACACTGCTGCTCAACCTGGTGGCGGCGGACACCGAGGAGCTCGGCTTCTCCCCCGACGACCGGCCGGCCTGGCGCCGTGAGCCCTGCGGTCCGGGCTCCGACGGGCGTTCCGCGACCGGTCTGCGTGACCTGTACACCTGGCAGTCACGCCGGGTGCGCCTGCACCATGACGCGGACGGCGTCCACGGAGTCGTCCTCGGCTACGGCGATCCGCTCGTCTCTCGGAACATGCACCGCCTCGAGCCGATGACTCCGTGGCGACGCAGCCCAGCTCAGGAGAAGAAGCTGGGGCAGTCGCCCGTCTACCTGCCTCTGGAACATGATCCGGCCCGTTCGGCCTGGCGGGGCATCGCCGCGCTTCTTGCCGACCGGCTGGAGGAAAGCGGCGGCACCGAGGGGCCGTCACGTCTGCGGCCGCGGATCCTCGAGTGGGTCGCCCGGCTGGTGACCGAAGGCCACCTCTCCCGCCGTTTCCTCGTCCGTGCCCGGGTGGCGGGCGTCAGGTACGGGACCCAGCAGTCCGTGGTCGACGAGGTCGTCGACGACCGCTTGGTGATGCCGGTCGTCCTGCTGCATGCGCAGGATCCCACCTACGCCCAACAGGCCATCTCCGCGGCGGAGGACGCCGACCGGGCCGTACGGGCCCTGGGTGACCTCGCGGCCGACCTGGCCCGAGCGACCGGATCCGAGGAAGAGGGGCCGAAGTCCGCGGCCCGTGCCGAGGGGTTCGACGCGCTGGACCATCCGTACCGTGACTGGCTGGCCGCCATGGCGAAGGCGGTTGATCCCTTCGAACACCGGCACACGTGGCAGCGCCAGGTACGGCAGACGGTGGGCCGCCTTGGCAACCGCCTCATCGCAGCCGCGGGTGATGCGGCCTGGGAGGGCCGGATTCACACCGACACCAAGGGCGGCACCCACTGGCTGAACGCGGGCCTGGCCGATGTGTGGTTCCGAGGACGACTGGCCAGAGCGCTGGGCGACCCCGGTTCTCCCGGCTCCCCGGGCCCCGACGTGGGAGACGCCACCCCCGCCGTCGACGGTCCGCACACGCCGGGACCGCCCGGTCTGCCGGACACCGATGACGCCGCGACCGCCCCGGAGGTGCACGCATGACATCCACATCCGCATCAGCCCCGCCCGCCGCAGTCCCGGTCCACCAGCGGGTCGCGGAGCTCACCGCCACGCACATCGGCTCCTGGCAGGAGGGCTACCTCAACGACAGGTCCCAAGCCGTCGCCGCTCTGGCCCGCCTGCGCCGCGGCGCAGGCCGTGAGGCGGGCGAGACGCCCGACCTGTGGAACCTGATCGACACCGATGCGCTCCACGCCTCAACGGCGGGAACGCGGCTGCTGAGCGAGCAGGAGATGGTGCGTGCCGAGAACGCGCTGCACGCGGCCCTCACCCTGTGGGCCTTCCACCAGCAGTCCCGCGGCGCGCCCATGCACCGTCGGCATACCCGTGAGCGGCCGGGCGGCCTGGGCGCGGCGGTCCGGCGCCTGATGCCGGCGGACGGCGTCGACGAACCCGTCCGCAAGCGCCTGGTGCGCGCGGGTACCGCCCCCGACCTGGTCGCCCTGACCCAGCGGTTGCGCGACATCGTCGCACTGCTGCGCCGCGAGGACATCCCGCTCGACTACGCCCTCCTCGCCGGCCAGCTCTACCTCTGGCAATGGCCCGACGGGCCCGCCGCCGTCCGCCGCCGGTGGGGCCGCTCCTTCCACGAGCAGCGGCGGCCCCGGCCGGCCTCCGACGAGAACACCACCCCGGACACCGACAAGGACGCCTCGTGAACCGCATTTTCCTGGACGTGCACGCCCTGCAGACCGTCCCGCCCAGCAATCTCAACCGGGACGACACGGGCGCGCCCAAGACGGCCGTCTACGGGGGAGTCCCCCGCGCCCGGGTCTCCAGCCAGGCGTGGAAGCGGGCCATCCGCACCTACTTCAAGGACGAGCACCTGCTCGACCCCGCCGAGCTGGGCGTGCGGACCAAGAAGATCGTGGAGCTACTGGCCGACCGGATCACCGGGGTCGACGATTCCATCGAGCCGGAGACGGCACTCAAGCTCGCCGACGAGACGGTCAAGGCCGCAGGCTTCAAGACCGAGGTGCCCAAGCGGAAGGCCGACCAGGCGAAGAAGGACGGCGGCCCCGCACCCGCCCCAGAGAGCAAGTACCTGGTCTTCCTCAGCTCCCGGCAGCTCGACGGCCTGGCCCGCCTCGCTCTCGACGGTGCCGCCGACATCACGGCGTTCCTGAAGACCAAGGAGAACAAGGCCCGGGCCAGGGAGCTCGCGGACACCCGTCACTCCGTGGACATCGCTCTCTTCGGCCGGATGGTCGCCGACGTCGCCGACATCAACGTCGATGCCGCCGTGCAGGTGGCGCACGCGCTCAGCGTCCACCGGGTCGACAACGAGTCCGACTACTACACCGCCGTCGACGACGAGAACACGGACGAGGAGACCGGCGCCGGGATGATCGGCACCGTCGACTTCAACTCCGCGACTCTCTACCGCTACGCCGCCCTCGGCGTGCACCAGCTCGCCACCAACCTCGGCCAGGGCCTGCGCGAGGACGAGCCGCGCACCGAGCCGGTACGCCGCGCCGTCGAGGCGTTCGTGCAGGCCTTCGTCGCCTCCCTGCCCACCGGGAAGATCAACACTTTCGGGCACCACACCGAGCCCGATGCCGTGGTCGTCAAGCTCCGCACCACCCGGCCGATCAGCTGCGTCGCCGCCTTCGAGGACCCGATCCGCAGCGACGGCGGCGGGCACCTGCGCGAGGCCGCCGACCGGCTCGCCGCATACGCCTCCGACGTCGAACGCGCCTACGGCGACCCGGAGACCACCCTCACCTGGGTTCTTCGTGTCGGACCTGCCACGCAGAAGCTCGCCGATCTCGGCACCGAGGCCGGCACGCTGCGCGAACTCGCCGCCGCGGTCGGCCAGGCCGTCGCGGAACGCCTGGAGAAGCCCGCATGAGCCGCACGAGCGTGCTCGCCCTCCGCCTGGCAGGCCCCCTGCAGTCCTGGGGGGCCTCCTCCCGTTTCACCCGCCGCACCACCGAATCGGCCCCGACCAAGAGCGGCGTCATCGGCCTGCTCGCTGCGGCGGCCGGCATCGAGCGCGGTGACGACAGGCGCCTCGCCCCGCTGGCGGCACTCCGGTTCGCAGTCCGCATGGACCAGCCCGGCACCCGCATCCGGGACTTCCACACCGCCCACCATGACGTCACCGGTGCGTCCATGCCGCTGTCCGAGCGGTTCTACCTCGCCGACGCCGTCTTCGTCGCCACCGTCGAGGGCGATCACGCCCTGCTCACCGGTCTGCGCGACGCTCTGCGCACCCCCGTGTACCCGCCCTACCTCGGCCGGCGTTCCTGCCCGCCCTCCGAACCGGTCGACCTCGGACTGTACGAGGACGCCCGCCTCGAGGACGTACTGGCGAGCGTGCCCTGGCAGGCCTCCGCCTGGTACCGCAGACGACACCGGACCCCGCAGGCCCTGACCGTGCTGCGCGAGACGGCCGCCGACGAGTCAGCCGCAGCGGCGGACGTCCTGCGTGACCAGCCGGTCAGCTTCGACGCCGCCCACCGGCGACACGCCCTGCGCACCGTCGTCACCGACCCCGTGTCCACTCCGATCCCGTCGAGCGGCGGCGGCCCACAGAACGCACACGATCCGTTCGCCGCCCTCGACGCCCTGGAGAATGAGAGCGCCTGATGTTCCTCTCCCGCTTCCGCGTCAACACCGCGCGGCCCGGCGCCCGCCGCCTCCTGTCCTCGCCCCAGGCCATGCACGCGGCTGTCATGTCGTCCTTCCCGCACATCCTCCCCTCCGACAGCCCGGCGCCCGACGCCCCGCGCGTGCTGTGGCGCCTGGACCAGCGGGCCCGTGCCGAGGTGCTGCTGTACGTGGTCAGCCCCGACCGTCCCGACCTGACCCACCTGGTCGAGCAGGCCGGATGGCCCGCCGTCGCCGGCCCAGAGAACCCCGGCTGGCAGACCCGGCCCTACGCCCCGCTCCTCGACCGGCTGACCACCGGCGAGCACTGGGCGTTCCGCCTGACCGCCAACCCCGTACACACCGTCCGCCGCAAGGAGGGCGAACCCCGCAAACTCACCGCCCACCTGACACCCGTCCACCAGATGGGCTGGCTGCTCGACGAGGAACGCCAAAAGCGCTGCGGCTTCCGCGTCTGCGAGAAACCCGCGGACCGGCGGCTCCTGCCCGAGGGCACCACCCACCAGAAGCGGCCCCACCCCGGCGACCGGTACGAGCTGGCCATACGGGACACACGGTCCCTCTCCTTCGACAAGTCCCGTGGAGCTGGCGGCCGCCGAGACAAGCCGGTCACCGTCGTCACCGTCACCTTCGAAGGACGCCTGGAGGTCACCGACTCCGACCTGCTGCGCCGCACCCTCACTCAGGGCATCGGGCGGGCCAGAGCATACGGCTGCGGCCTGCTCACCCTGGCACCGGTAGCACCGGTAGCACCGCCCGACCGGCACACCCCATGAGCACCGTCTCCCGACGCCCGGCGCTCACGCCCCGGCAGCTCACGCGCACCGACGAACGCCTCTCCTTCGTCTACCTGGAACGCTGCACGGTCCACCGCGACGCCAACGCCATCACGGCCCAGGACGCGGAAGGCACCACCCACATCCCGTCGGCGACCATCGGCACCCTCCTCCTCGGCCCCGGCACACGCGTCACCCACCAGGCCATGAGCGTGCTCGGCGAGACCGGCGCGGCCGTCTGCTGGGTCGGTGAACGCGGCGTGCGCTACTACGCGTCCGGCCGCGCCCTCAGCCGCTCCTCCGCGCTCATGGAGGCCCAGGCCCGCCAGTGGGCCAACCCCCGCAGCCGCCTCGCCGTGGCACGTGCGATGTACCGGATGCGCTTCCCGGACGAGGACCCCGCCGGGCTCACCCGGCACGAGCTCCTCGGCCGCGAAGGGAGACGCGTCAAGGACTGCTATCGAGCCGAGGCCGCCCGCACAGGCGTCTCCTGGCGGGGCCGCCGCTACGTTCCCGGCGACTTCACCAGGGGCGACTCCGTCAACCAGGCCGTCACCGCCGCCGCCCAGTGCATGTACGGCATCGCCCATGCCGTCGTCACCTCCCTGGGATGCAGCCCGGCCCTCGGCTTCGTCCACTCCGGCCACGAACTGTCCTTCGTCCTGGACATCGCCGACCTCTACAAGACGGAGATCGGCATCCCGGTCGCCTTCGACGTCGCCGCACAGGACGAGGAGGACGTCGGCTCCCGCACCCGCCGCGCACTGCGGGACCGCATCAACGAGACATCCCTGCTGAACCGGTGCGTCGATGACATCAAGCGCCTCCTGCTGCCGGAGACGGCCGACTCCTCCGCCCCCGGCGGCGACCGGGACGTGGTCACGCTGCAGAGCGACCACGGTCACCAGGTCGCCTCCGGCGTCAACTACGACGGCCCCGACGAGGACTACGGAGACGAGCTCTGGTGACCGTCATCGTCCTCACCAACTGCCCCGCCGGCCTACGAGGCTTCCTCACACGCTGGCTGCTGGAGATCTCCGCAGGCGTGTTCGTGGGCAACCCTTCGGCCCGCATTCGCGACGTGCTCTGGGAAGAGGTCCAGCAGTACGCAGGGCAGGGCCGCGCGTTGCTGGCCCACACCACGAACAACGAACAGGGCTTCACCTTCCGCACCCACGACCACGCCTGGCACCCCACCGACCACGAGGGCGTCACCCTGATCCGCCGCCCCGACCCGAACGCGCCCTCCCCCGGGCCTGCTCTCCAACAGAGTCCCCCCTCTGGCTGGAGCAGGGCTGCAAAACGCCGACGCTTCGGCAGAGGCTGATGCACATGAAGCCCCTTACACCCCATATGCCGGGATCAGAGAAAGTACTCGCAAACCGCTGCTGGCCCGACTAAAACCGCAGGTCATCCAGTCTGCTCCCCGCACCCGCGGGGATGGTCCCCAGTGGAAACGGGGCAGGGCCCGCACCACCGACTGCTCCCCGCACCCGCGGGGATGGTCCCGGATCACCGCAGGTCGCACCCACTTCCGGCAACTGCTCCCCGCACCCGCGGGGATGGTCCCTCTTGACCGCCTCCTTCAGATTCGCCGAGTAGCTGCTCCCCGCACCCGCGGGGATGGTCCCCTGACCCAGCTCGCCGCGTTCGGAAAGGGCTTCTGCTCCCCGCACCCGCGGGGATGGTCCCCGCTAGGTGTCACGAAGCCGGTTCCCAGCTCACTGCTCCCCGCACCCGCGGGGATGGTCCCGCGTGCAAGAACGTGAGCATCGAGCGCTGCCGCTGCTCCCCGCACCCGCGGGGATGGTCCCAGCTGCACCCTGGTGGCGGGCCGGTGGGATTCCTGCTCCCCGCACCCGCGGGGATGGTCCCGGGTGAAAACTAACTCCCGAGTCAGGAGAAAACTGCTCCCCGCACCCGCGGGGATGGTCCCGGGGAGACCGCCCCGTTTGATCCATTGGCCAGCTGCTCCCCGCACCCGCGGGGATGGCCCCGCGTTCACGCCCGGGACCGGGTCGGTTGCCGACTGCTCCCCGCACCCGCGGGGATGGTCCCTCCTCACGCTCGGGGTCTTCCAGCCGCACGGTCTGCTCCCCGCACCCGCGGGGATGGTCCCGAGCCGTGGAAGCGGGCGGGAATCCCGCCGAACTGCTCCCCGCACCCGCGGGGATGGTCCCATCGACATCGACGGGACCATCCAGGAGATAGGAACGGTCCTGGCCTGATGACGTCGGCCAGACCTGGAGCCTAAGGTGTGCCGGTGATCTTCAAGAGGAAGCGAGAGCCTTCGGGCCTCGCCGCCATCGTGTCCGAGCTGGAGGAGGCGGTTGCCGCTCGCGATGGCGATCGCACCGGGCGGGCCTTCAACGCCGTAATCAAGGGTGTGCAGTCGGCGTCGGATACTGAACGCGTTGTGGCAGGTCCCCGGTTGGCGGCCTTGCTCCCCGCCTTCCCACCCACGGGTCCGCGGCCGATGCTGGCGATGGCGGCCGGCTTCTGCGTCGAGCGCGGGGCGGATCCGGCGGCCTGCGCCGAGCCGATCCTCGACGGCGTCCACCGGGACCTGCTCGACGCCCGGGAGTTCGCCCACCGCTGGACTGCCACCGGCGCGGCCGAGGACGAACTTCCGAGGCCGAACGAAGAGATCATTGACGACGCGCTGCTGGCCCGTCTCGGCGGCGACGTGTACGAGGCCACGCGGCTGGCGCTGGCCTGGTGCTCGGTCGAGGAGTGGCAGCCGCCCGCGCTGGCCGTGCTGTGCCGCAGCGCCGAGGTACGCCGTCGGCACGCATCCGCGATCCTCCCCGCCTGCCGCGACCTGGCGGCCCTCGGGCGGCACGACCTGAAATGCCTGGCCTACGCGCTGGCGGTTCTGGACGACGAGCCCCTTGTGGTACTGCACAAGCCCACAGGGACCGGGTTCGAGGTACGCATAGGCGGTATCGGGGACAACTTCCAGTTGCACACGCTGCTCGCCCACGTCCTCGTCGGCGGCGGCTACGTGCCCGGGACAATGCCTTCGGCGGAGAGCGTCCGGCTGGCCATGGACCCCGAGCCCGCCCGGGGACGCACCCAGACTGTCGCGACCGGGGCCTTCGAGCTCCTTGCTGCGGACGGCGAGCGGATCTGGAACGAAGGGCTGCCCGACGACATCCCCGTGGTGGGGGGACGCCGCGTACTGGTGCTCGACGAGCCGACATATCGGCGCAGTTGGAACGCCGACCGGTTCTTCCCGCATCTCCCGGGCACGGTCGAGCTGACCCGCGTCCTGACCGCAGAGGAGACGCGGACCTGGTTCGCCCGCACGTCGTCCGGCGACGGGATCCGCCGGCCCTCCTGACTCGGTGGACCGGGCCGTCATCACTCCGGGCGGCGGCTGGTGGGGCAAGAAGCCGGAGCTCAGACCTGGTCCCGTCTATCGAGCAAGACCTGTGCCAGGGCGCTTCGGCTGCTGAACAATCTGTCGGTTCGGCGCCGCGGCCTGCGAACGAGTCGGGATCAGAACAAGCCGGTCAGCTCTGAAGCCGGCGGATCCCCGACAGCACGCAGTGCCTCGTCATCATCGGCTCGGCTGTTGCGCAGTCGGTCCTGGCGAAGCCAGGCCCTTCGACACCCGTGGTCATGGCGATCAGCGCCATGACACTTTGCGCGGTGCGTCCGCACTGCAGCTGGCTGGACGACGGCAGCAGCCGTCTACGCGGTCACATGCCGGTGCGGAGGCTGTCGCTCGGTCGCTGGTGCTGGCCCTGTTCGCGGGCCTGTTGTGCATGCGGTGCGTTGTGCCGCCGCTCCTGTTGCAGAATTGCGCGGGCTGCCTCGCCAGACATGTACCGCTGGGGATCCCGTGCGCTGCTGTGTCGGCGCGCCTGCTGCTCGGCTTGGAGTTGCTCGGCGACCGCACGCAGATTCCTGGCCTTGATGTGCAGCGCGACGGCCTCAGCGTGGGCCTGTTGAGCGGCTTCGGCGCGGGCCGTGTCGATCTGCGTGGTCAGCGTGGGCAGGTCGGCCTGCATCGCGGCGAATCGCTGCCGCATGACCGCTGGGTCGACGGGCGCAGCGCCGAGCGCGCCGTGGGCGCGGAAGGCCTCGGCGTACGGGGAGGTGCGCAGCGTCTGCCAGGCCTGCCGGCGGGCATCGGCGGCGGCGCGTTCAGCACGTTGTTGCTCCTCGCGCGCTTCGGCCAGTTGCTGCGTGCACTGGGCGAGTAGGGCCTGCTGTTCTGCGCGGGAGGTACCGGCCAGGCGCAGGGCGATGCGGCTGCGGCCGAAGGCCGCTTCGATCCTGTGCTTGACGGTCTCAGCCTGCGCGGCAGCGGCGGCGGCGCTGCGCGCGATGCTGTCCTCGTGCTGGGCGCGGGCGGCGCATTGGTCGGCCGCCGCGAGGACGGCGGCCGCGGCCTGTGCGGTGCGCTGACCAGCGCTGGGCTCTTCCTCCGCTGCGGCCGCCAGCTCCTGCGCCTGACGGGTCTGCGCCTCGGCGGCGTTCTCGGTGGCCGCGGCAGCCCGCAGTGCCTTGGCCAGCCGAACCTCCAGCTGGGCGGCGGTCAGTGCTCCGTACGGGCGGGCTTCGCGGTCGTCCAGTGTCGGCAGGAGGGGTTCTTCGGCCGCAGGCGGCGGGACCGGCTCCGGGGCGGAGCGCAGTCGGTCGCTGACCATGGCTTCGGTCCGGTCCTGGCGCAGCAGCACGGTGTACGCCTGCAGGGCGCGTTCCAAGAGCTCGGTCTCGTCGCTGAGGTCGCCCAGCCGGGAGGCCCGGGGCTCCGGGTTCTCCATGGCGGCGGTGGGCAGCCACACCTGGTTGGCGGTGCGGGCGCGGGTGACGCCGGAGTAGAGGGCGTAGGCGTTCGCGCCCAGCCCGTAGACAAGGGCGGTGTCGGTGGTCAGCCCCTGGGACGCAGCGATGGTCATCGCGTAGCCCAGGGAGAGGGCACCGGACGTGACCTGCCCGGGTGTCAGCCAGGCCTGATCGCTACGGGTGGCGCCGTGGTCGTTCTTGTGCCGCCAGGTGATCTGCACCCGGTGGTCGTCGGCGATGTTGGTGACAACGGCGCGGCAGCCGTTGAGGCGGTGAGGGCTGACGCCGCGCCGGGAACGGTGGTTGTTGGTGCGCACCCGGACGATGTCTCCGACGGCCAGGGTGAGGTGGTCGCCGCCCGGCAGGGCGTAGCGGTGGGTGCGGCCCAGTTCGCCGGCCGCACGGCGTAGAGCCTGCACACCGGCGTTCAGCAGGACCGCATCGTGAGGGCAGATCGCCAGCACCACCAGGTTCTCGAGCAGGTCATGCACGTCGTCGAAGCGGACGCGGGCCTGGTTCCAGGCGGCGAGGACGCCGCGACGGGCGTCGTCAGCACTGTCGGTTGCGTGGACGCGGTCGCGGTCGGTCAGCAGGTTCAGGACAGGCTCGCGGGCGCCTGTGCGCCAGATCTCCAGCGCGGTCCGCTCGCCCGCGTCCTTCTGGTGCTGGTTGACCGTGAGCGGCTCGCCGCCGACCAGTCGGTGCACCTCCGCGAAGCCGCCACCCGGGCCGATGGCCTGCATGTGCTGCGGGTCGCCCACCGCGATGACCTTGGTGTGGGTGCGGGCGGCTTCGGTGAGCAGCGCAGCCACGGACCGGGCGTCGGTCACGACTGCCTCGTCCAGGACCAGGACGTCGATGCCGGTGAGTCCGTCGCCGTACTGGATGCGCTGCAGCCAGGCCGCAATAGCGCGGGAAGGGATGCCGGATCCCTCGTACAGCTTCTGCGCGGCCACTGCCGACAGGGAGGCGCCGGCGTACGTCAGCCCGAGTCCGCCCCAGCCGATCCGGCAGGCCTCCATCAGGCTCGTCCTGCCCGATCCGGGCACGCCGACCACGGCCTCCACCCCGTGTCCGGCCGTGAGCAGCCGTTCCACTACGCGTCGCTGTTCGGCGGTGAGAGAGAAACCGGCCGCCACCTCGAACACGGAGACGGCGGACGCAGCCTGATCCGTACTCAGTCGGGCAGAACCGTCGGCGTAGCGGGCCCGCGCCTGATTCACGATGGCCTGCTCGGCGCGGAGGATGTCGCCGGTCGTGTAACGCTCCATGTGCGCCATGAGCTGCGAACCGTGCGACGGCAAAGCCTGGGCGTATCCCTTCACAGCGAGCACCCGCTCCGCTAGGGTCTCGAGCTCGTTCGCCTCCAGGCCGAGCGGGCAGGCATCCGCGACCCGGGCGAGCAGCTGGGCCTTGCTGAACTCCGTGTCGGAGGCGGTCAGCCCGCGCTGCGGGTCGAACACCTCGGCGGCGATCCGCTCGGGAGGAGGCGTGCGCGGGCCGTCGGGCCCGCCCACGGTGAGCGGCCCATCGGGGCCGGGCGGCCCCGGGGCGGCTGCCGCGACCATCGCGTCGACGTCATGGCCGAGGCCCTCGGCACGCAGGCGCCAGGTGGCGCGCAGGTCGATGGTGCCGGTGTCGTGCTTGGCGTGCCGGGTCTCGGCCGACACTCGCAGCTTCTCCTCACGGCCCGCGTCGGCGCCGGCGATGGCGTCGACCTGGGCCGCGCGACGGGAGTAGTGGTCGCGCAGCGACTCCGGGATGCCCTCGATCTCCCAGGCACCGGTGCGCGGCGAACGGGCTCGGACCACGCCGAACCGCTCGTGCGTCAGGGCCCGCACCCGTGCCTTGAACAGGGCGTCGAATGCCTTGGCGTGCCGGTGCAGGTCCATGCCGCCATTGGCGACGGCCCGCCACTGGCCGTCCTCGCAGCGGGCCATGTTGACGATCACGATGTGCACGTGCAGGTGGGGGTCACCGGGTGTGTCGTCGACCGGACGGGCGGACTGGTGCTCGACGCTCCAGCCGAGCAGTCCGCCGGTGGCGATGCGGTGCAGCTCGCCGTCCTCGCCCGCCAGGCTGTAGCCGATCCACTGCTCCAGTTCGGCAAAGGCCTCCCGCTTGGCCTGGTGGATCAGGGTTCGGAACTCCTTCTCGTGCCGCTCGGCGATCAGGGCCCACAAGGTGGAGTCGCTCTTCGGCAGATCGGCGACGAGGTCGTAGGCGCGGATGCGGATGCTGACCCGCTCGCCTCCGTGGGCGCGGGCCTCGGCGAGCTGGTCGGCGTCGTAGACATCCTCCAGAGCGAGACCGGCTGCGCGCGCGAGGCGGTGCAGGGAGTCGATCTGCAGCCGGTGCCGCTCACCCTTCTGACGGACCATCCGCGCGAGCGTCGCCCACTTCTTCGCCTGCTTGGGCTTGCCGGTGAACAGGTCAGCAGGCTCGCACCCGGCGGCCTCGGCGGCCGCCTCCACTGCCTCCATGAGCCGGGCGCCGGTCAGTTTGGCACGCGGATGGGCACGAAGCTCGGGACGCACCAGGTGCTCACCGGTGAGGGGGTGGACGCCCTTGGTCAGGGTCCGTGCGGCCTGCCTGCCCGCCCCGTCAAGCGGTGTGCCGGAGGTTTGGCCCACTTCGGTGAGGCCTTCGCCGATCCACACGAGCGCACCGTCGGTGGTGGCGTCCATGCGAGAGCCGATCTGGTCGCCGACGGTCGGCCGGCCGTGCCCGGCGAGGCCCTCGCCGTCGTGCTGGACGTAGCAGCCGGCCTGACCGGTGAGGCGGTACTCGACCTGCCCGTCATCCACGATCCCGGTGACCCAAGCCATCGACTGCCGCCCCCTCCCCTCGACCCTGGTGGCCAACGGCCGCGTACGTTCCCGTAGGGACGTACCTTTGTCCATTCTTTTTGATCTTGATTGAATGGTGACGATAGAGCGGCGCCAGGCAGGCAGTCAACGGTGCCAGGCCGAACCAAGGCGCGGAGAGAACACAGTGGCGCCCTGTCCCGACGGACCGGCCGACAGTCGCGTCAGACAGCCGAGCGGAAGCCAGGGACGGACCACGATCGAGTGTGGATGGGCCGACAGCCACGCACCGAGAGACGTCCGTGGGAACGGGACACCTGGTTGTTTGACGCGGACCAAACTGTCCATGGGTCTCGGAAGCGCTGACAGCCGACAGCAGTGATCAGGCCGTCGAGCTAGGTCCTGTCTCTTTGGAGCTCTGACGCCTTGGAAGTGGGCTGATTACTCTGTCGTGATGGTCAAGAGGATTGAGTCGGAACTGGTGGTAGACCTGCGAGGTGAGCCGATCGAGACGCTCGATGACTTCTGGGACGCTGTGGCTGAGCCTTGCGGACTGCCAGAGTGGTTCGGCCGGAACACAGAAGCCTGGCGGGACACCGTCCAGACGCGGGGAATCTCCGAGGTCATCGACAACTACGACGTCCTGGTCGTGCACGTGGACAAGCGAGGAGTCTTCGCTGCCCGGGACCGTGAGGCCCGAGCCCTGCGAAGCGCCTTTTCGGGGAAGCAGTCGCGACTGGTCGTGCACGAGCTGCTCTGATCACCGCGTCTAGGTTTTGTCGCTTTCGTCAGCGTCGTGCCCAGATGAGGATGGCGGCGAGGTGGAGTGCGGCCTGGTAGGCGATGGCGAGTTTGTCGGTTCGTGTGGCCAGGCCGCGCCACTGCTTGAGGCGGTTGATGCACCGCTCGACGGTGTTGCGCTGCTTGTAGGCATCCGCGTCGAACCCGGGCGGGCGTCCGCCTCGACGGCCCCGTCGCAGGCGGTGGCCGATCTGGTCCGACGGCTGCGGGATGACCGTGCGGATCTGTCGGCGGCGTAGGTGGGTGCGGATCGCGCGGGATGAGTACGCGCGATCGGCCAGGATTATGGTGGGGCGGGTCCGGGGCTGGCCGGGGCCGCCTCTGGGCACCCGAATGCGGGCCATGACCGTCTCGAAGGCGGGCGCGTCACCGGCCTGGCCCGCAGTCACGACCAGAGCCAGAGGGCGGGCATGGCCGTCTGCCGCCAGGTGGACCTTGGTGCTCAGCCCGCCGCGGGAGCGTCCGAGTGCGTGGTCGGCCGGCTCGTTGCGGCCTTCGGCCCCTTTTTGAGTGCTCCGGCGGCGTGCTGGTGAGCCCTGACGACGGTGGAGTCGACCGACACCATCCAGTCGATGTCGTCCACGGCATCGGCTGCCGCAAGGACGGCGGAGAGGATCTTCTCCCACGTGCCGTCGACGGCCCACCTGATCAGCCGCTTGTGAGCGGTCTGGAACGAGCCCAGTTCCTCGGGCAGGTCCCGCCAGGGCTAGTTGGTGCGGTACTTCCAGGCGATGGCCTCGAGCGTGCGGCGGTGGTTGGCCCACCGCCGTCCGCGGACCGGATCGGCTGGCATCAGCGGCTCGATCCGGCCCCACATCACATCAGTGATCATCAATCGGGCAGACACATCCGATCAACTGATGAGCCCGCCAAAGAGACACGCTCTAGTCGTTGCCGGAGTACCAATGCCGCACCCACTGCTCGAAGCCCCAGGCGTCATCCCCGGGCACCGGGCCGGCTCCCACGTCGGACACCATCCAGACCTCGCCTCGGCGAGGTCCCGTGGTCACCAGCACCCAAAACGACTGCCCGTCCTCCGAACCGAGAACGATCGACCCCCTGGTGTACACGGCGTCGGTGCGTGGATCGTCTTCAGGGTCGACCGTCTCGTCGTCCTCCCACGGCCAGGCCGCCTCCAAGGGGAACAGTTCCCCTGGCTGCCGCGGACCGAGGTCCGGCCAGCTCTCGGGCAGCCACCCGAGCGGCTGCAGACCGCCGTCTTCCGCCGGACCAAGGCTGCACCCGTTGCTGATTTCCGCAACGAAGGTTCTGTACGGCTCCGGGAGCGTCACCCGGTTCTCGGTCTCCCACGTTGCTACGGCTTCATGGCCGAGAGGAGGCTCGCGCCACTCCGGCGCGAATGCGGAACGCAGGAAGTCGAGAGTTGCCTCAACAGGACGCTGATCAGGTGTGGTCGTCACGGCAGCATGCTGGCAGAAGAGGCTGACATCTGATCTTGATCCTCCATCTGCTGCCGCTCTTGGATCCCGCTGTCAGCCAACGCGGCCCATGCCCATGAAGGGGTTCGTCGTCCGGGAGGCCTGCGGTGGAGGCGATGACGTGGGCACATGTGAGCAGCAGCTGGTCGGGGATCAGGAACGCCACCCCGACCGGACGGCCGTCGTGCAGTACCCGGGCCGTCCCGCGCTCCCACGCGGAGTCCGGCTCGCCCGCCGACGTCACCTGCCGCCCTCGGGGCGGCTCCACTCCAGTTCCAGCTTGATGTGAGCGTCGCCGGAGCCCTTCGCCACCACCAGGCCGGCTTCCGCTGTCACCCGCAGTCCGAACTCCGCACGGACGTGATCGGGGCTGCATGGCAATTCAGCCAGACGCTCCAGCATGGTCGCGGCCACCCGCTGCACCCGGGCCATGCCCGACTCGAACGTGTCGGCGGACGTCTCGAAGAGCTCGTCACCGCGACTTGCGACTTGCCCGGATCACCCCGGAACCCTGCTCGTCGGACAGCTCGACGACGAAGACCTCACCGTCTTCGAACGCACTCAGGGACACGCCATGGCCTTTCTGTTACCTCATCAGAATGCTTCAGAAATAAGGCAGTTGTGCTGAATTTTCACGGCCTGACATCGTAGCTGCGGCCTGCAGAACCGTTCTCTGATTCATGGAAACGGCGGGTCACCTGAAGCATGCGCGCGTCCACGGCCGATGGACTCAGGAGCCCACTCGTGTCCGGGGGCGGACGGCGTGGCCGCAATGGTCATGGATCGGAAGGGACGGTGGAACGGTCGGCTCAACAGACGCCTCCGGGATTATCACGCCGTGATAATCGGTGGGCCCGACGAACGCTCGAGTCCGTCCTGCGGCCAGGCTTCTGTCTTCCGCCGGGCTGCTTCCGCCCGTCCGTCCGCCCTGGCCTTCTGCTCATGAGGAGACAACCACTCCCGTGCAGATTCGGCACGGGTATGACCGCCGACGAAGCTGGCGCCGGCGTCCATGGCGCCTCCTTGCGGAATGGCTGGTTCACAGCCCGGGTTTGCTGCGAGACCCTAAGGTCGCCGGCTGTGACGATTACCTCGGATGGGACGCCGCTGTGGCGGGACCGTCAGTTTGTCCTGCTGGCGTCGGCGCGGATCATCTCGGTTCTGGGCAATGGTTTCGCGCGGGTGGCGCTCGGGTTTGCCGTGCTGGGTCTGCCGGGGGCGAGTCCGGGTCGGCTGTCGTTGGTGCTGGCCTGCCAGGCGTTGCCTCAGCTGGTGTTCATCCTGGTGGGCGGGGTGATCGCGGACCGGATGTCCCGAGTCCGGCTGATGGCTCTTGCCGACTGGGTCGGGATGGCGGCGTACGGAGGCCTGGCGGCCATGGTCCTGACGGGACGTGCCCCGCTGGTGGCGATGTGCGCCCTGGCTGTTGTCGCCGGCACGGCGACCGCACTGTTCTCCCCCGCGATGGACGGTGTGCTGCCGCTGCTGGTGTCCAGGGACCGGCTCCAGCAGGCCAACGCGCTGTTGCGGGTGGGCACCAACATGTCCCTGCTCCTCGGCCTGGCGCTGTCGGGTGTGACCGTGGCCCTGGTCGGAGCGGGCTGGGCGCTGGCGCTGAACGCGGTCTCCTTCGCGGTCAGCGCGGTCCTGGTGCTGCGGCTGCGTGTGGCGGGGCGGCCGCCGAAGGCGTCGTCCGGCTGGGCGGATCTGCGGGAGGGATGGCAGGAGTTCTCCTCCCGGCAGTGGCTGTGGTCCGTGGTCGCGCAGTACGCGATCGTGGTCGCCGCGTTGAACGCCAACGTCGGTGTCCTGGGCCCGCTGGTGGCCGAGGAGCACCTGGGCGGCGCGCGTGCGTGGTCGGTCATCGTGACGGCTCAGGCTCTCGGCACCGTCGCGGGCGCGGGGCTGGCCGCACGGATCCGGGTGCGGCGTCCCGTGCTGGTGGCCGTCCTCTCCACGTTCCCCGCGGCTGTGCCGATCGCCCTGCTGGCCTCTCAGGCGCCGGTGTGGCTGATCGCCGCGGCCATGTTCTGCTCCGGCATCGCCTCGGACATCTTCGCCGTGCTCTGGGCCACCACCATCCAGCGGGAGATCCCCGAGGAAGCCCTGTCCAGGGTCAGCTCCTACGAATGGTTCGGCTCGCTGGCCTTCGCGCCCCTCGGCCTCCTCGTCGCCGGTCCCGTCGCAGGTGCCGTCGGTACCGGCCCCGCCCTGGCCGGCTGCGCGCTCATGATCGTGCTGGCCACTGCCGCAGCGCTCCTTTCCCCTTCCGTACGCCGCCTCCGGGCACCGGAAACCACCGAAGCCCGGACCCGGGGCGGGTCACCAGAGTCTGCGGAGCAGGCGGGGTAGCGGAGCAGGCGCGCTGATCGGCGTCACCGTCCCTCGGCCGGACGCCGACGGTACGAGAACCTGTACCCGGCGAAGTCGGCGAGATGGACGTATCCGATCCTCTGGTAGAGGGCGTTGCTGGTGGGATTGGCCGGGTCCGTGAACAGGACGACGTCCGTGGCGCCCGCGGCCAGCGCGGCCCGGCTCACCTCTGCCGTCACGGCGCCGGCGTAACCGCGGCCCCGGAGGTGGGCCGGGGTGTAGACGGGGTCCACCCGGATCATGCCGCCGACCATCGACGTCGCGGCCGCCATGGAGACGGGAGTACCGTCCGGCGTGTCCCAGAACGTGAAGTGTCTGTCGCCGAAGCGCGAGTCGCTCCAGGAGCCGGAGTCGATCAAGTCGAGGGAAGGCTGCTCCCCGACGTCGACGCAGAACTCACGGCACCATCGCACGACGTGCTCGCGGTCCTTTCCGCCCGCGATGCGGCCCTGGCCCTCCGGGCGCGGCTGCGGTGGGGTGAGCGTGCCGAGACGGTACAGATGAGTCCGCCAGAAGAGCTCCGAGGCCGCGCCCGCATGCTGCTGCCATGCCTCGGCGAAAACGGTGGCCGTGTCGTGGTCGGCGATGACGTGGGCGGGGGAGCAGCCGAGCTCGGTCAGGTGCGCGGCGAGGTGGTCGGCCTGACTGGCGGAGAGGGGCGTAAGGCCCAGACGACCGCGCGGAGTGCGGTAGAAGATGGCGCGGACCTCGCCCTCCGACTCCAGGTGTCCGAAGGCAGCGGCTTCGGCACCGGGCGTGTCCGCCCCACGTCCACGGAGTTTCTCGATGTCCGTCAGCGCAGTGTTGTGCAGTGCTGGCCGGGAGCGCAGGAAGTCTCCGGCTCGGTCGAGGAAGTCGTCGACGTCATGAGTGAGTTGCCAGCGATCCGGGAGCATGCTTCATGATCCCGGATGGACCTGAGGCGGGGGAGTACTTGCGCAGAGAGGCACCGTGACCACATGGACCGCACGTCGGCCGTGGTCGGCGAGCGGGGCAACAGGGCGAGCGCGGTCTCGTGCCAGCCGACGCGGCCCCGCTCCCTGACACAGAGGAAGGCGAGCGGGGCCGCTGGGTGGTCGGCTATCGGGCTCCCAGCTCGGCCAGCAGAGCCTCGTACGCGTCCGGATATTCCTCCCGCAGGACGTCCATCCACACCCGGGCTCCTCGCGCGAACGTCTCGGGCTTCATCTTCTGGTGGAGATGGTGCACGCAGTAGAAGGCGTCGTCGTAAGGGAGTCGCTTCGGCTGCTTCGGCTGGGCTGACTCTGCGTTCGCTGTCTCGAGTTCTCCCGTGCTGGTACGCGGTTCCGGGATGGACTCGGAAGCCTGCTCACGCCCGACGGACGGCGTAGCCGTGCTGGGCCGGAGGGGCGGGGACGGCGGAGCGACTGCGGCGGGAGGCGTCTCCGGGATTATCACGCCGTGATAATCGGCGGTGCCCACTGACCGCTCCACGACCTCCTGCGGCTGACTCTCCGCCTTCCGGCGAGCTGCTTCCGCCCGTTCGTCGGCCTTGGCCTTCTGCTCTTCGGGCGACAGCTTGCCGAGGTTGCGGACGTGCTCCACCTTCCGCGTCCCGGTCACCAGATCCTTCTGGAGCTCGGGAGTGAGCTTCAGCAAGGACAGCTTGCTGGAGATCGTGTTCTGCGGGATGCCGAGCCGCTTGGCCGCCTTCGTCTGGGAGCCGTAGTAATCGACCAGGGCCTTGAGAGCGTGCGCTTCCTCGAGGTCGGTCATGTCGTCGCGGTGGTAGTTCGCGACGAACGCGGCCTCGAGGAGAGCCTCGTCGGTGGCGACCCGTCCGTTGTCGACGCGGACCGGGATGGTGGCCATCCCGACGCGGCGAGCGGCTTCGAGGCGGCGGTGGCCGTCGACGACGATGTACTGCGCCCCGTGGTCGAGGTCGTCGGCGCGGTCCGACCGGTTGCGCAGGTAGGCGTCGACCGTGGCCACGGCGATGGGGATGATGATGCCGACCTCGCGGACGCTCTGCACCGTCTCGTCGAGGTTGCGCAGGTGGTTGCGCGGGTTGTCGGGGTTGTCGCTGATGAGGGTGACCGGCAGCTCGGTGATGGCCGCCGCGGTCGACTCCTCGCCGCCGATGGTCTGGTCGATGAGGTTGCGCCGGGAGGACCGGGCGCCGCGGGCCGCGCCGAACGCGGGTGCCGATCCCAGGGTGTCCGCCTTGCTCACCGGGTTGCTCCCCTCGCTACCTGCCGCATGGCTTCCGCCTGATCACTGTGAGGCGCGTAGGTCAGCAACGGCATCCGCTTGCGGACCGCTTCCCGCTGTTCTTTCAGGTCGCCGATGATGGCCAGGACCTTCGGGTCTCCGAGCGACTTCCAGTTGTCCAAGGACGACGTGGCGACGTAGCCGCGGCGGGAGTCGTACAGGTTGACCACCAGGCCGAGGTAGTCCATGTCCAAGGAGAGGTCCTCACAGAGGTCCTCGATCTGCTGGGCGAGCATGCCGTAGGCGGTGGCGGAGGAGTCCTCGGCGAGTACGGGAATGATGACCCCGGAGACACCCGCGGGCTCGCCGCGGCGCCGGCGGCCGTAGTAGAGGGCGGCGTCCATCGCGATGCCGAGACTGGGCGGGCAGTCGACGATGATGACGTCGTAGTCGGCTTCCAGGGGACGCAGGGCCAGCTCGAGGGCCGCTTCCTTCTGGAAGCCACGCTTCTGCGTCGCCACGACAGCGATCTTCGCGTCGAGGAGGAACCCGTCGAAGCAGGCGGGCAGGACGTGCAGGCGCTTCTGGTACCGCGGATCGTCTATCTCCACGACCAGGTCGCGCAGGTCTCCCCTCCCTTCCCCGCACATGTGGGAGACCAGGCTGTCGTGGTTGGGTTCGATCTGGGGAACTCCGAGCTGTTCGCTGAGGTGCCCCTGCGGGTCGAAGTCGACGACGAGGACGCGCTTGCCCGCCTCGGCGTAGGCCTCGCCGATACCGGCGGAGATGGCGGTCTTGCCGACCCCGCCCTTCTGGTTGCCGACGATCTTCCGTTCCGGGTCGGTTCCGCGGGCACCGTGCTGGGGGGAGGGGTTCGCGTCGAGCCAGTCCCGGATCGACTGAGCAAGGCCCTGGGTGTAGGAGATGCCGCGGTCGGTGCAGGTCTCCTTGAACTGCTCGTACAGCCCTGGCGGAAGCCATGTGGAGAACGACTTGGCACCGGAGGTGTCCACTTCGGCGCCGCTGCTCGTGCTGCCGCGCCAGTCGTTGACGGCGGCCTCGACGGCGTCCTGGATGTCCACGCTGAGTTCGGCCGCGCGGACCTTGAGTGCTTGCTGGAGCGCCGAGGGCAGCTTGGACGCTACCTTTTCCCGGTCTCCATCGGGGTATGGGGAAGCCATGACGTCAGCATACTGACTCCTGACAGCGTCTCGGCATGCGGCTTGCGAGTTCTGACGCAAATTCACCCGATGGGCTCGTCTCAACAGGATTATCACGCCGTGATAATTGCCCGCACGCGTAGAGCCAACGAGCTTGGAGCGGTTCAAGGTGCCCGCTCGGGCCGTCATCACGTCACCGGTAGGAACCTCACCCGCCGTTCATGCCGGTACCGACACCAACTGACGGCCTCAACACACCTTTCAGGGATGACGTTGGCCCCGTGAGGGACGACCTCCGTGTCACAGGGAAGACGTCACGTACTGCAACAGGAGGCTGGTCGCCGAGACTACGATCCACAGACTGCCTCCCAGCAAAAGGGGCCGAGGTCCGGCACGGCGCAGTCCGCGCAGGTCGGTCGTCAGACCGATCGCGGAGAGGGCCACCGTGATGAGGAAGACGCACAGTGTGGTCAGTCCCGAGTGCGCCTGGGAGGGGATGAGGCCCAGAGTGTTGACGAGAGCGGCCAGCAGGAATCCGACAAGGAACCAGGGAACCAACCTCAGGACGTTCAGACGCGGGGCGGGGCCCGAGCGGCCGGTGCCCTCGGCCAGCGCACGGCGTCTGGTCAGGGCTGCCAGCCACAGACAGATCGGGATGATCAGAAGAGTCCGTGTGAGCTTGACGACGACCGCGTACTGCCCGGCCTCGTCGCCATAGGTCGCTGCGGCGGCGACGACGGAGGACGTGTCGTTGACTGCGGTTCCGGCGAACAGCCCGAACGCCTGCTGACTCATGTCCAGCAAGTGGCCCAGGATCGGAAAGACGAGCACCGCGGCGATATTGAACAGGAAGATCGTCGACACGGCGTAGGCGACCTCGACGCTCGCGGCTCCGATGACCGGTGTGACCGCCGCGATCGCGGAAGCGCCGCAGATGCTGGTGCCCACGCCGATCAGGGTGCGCAGGTCGCGTCCGATACCCAGCCGACGGCCGAGGAAGTACGCAGCGGTCAGACAGGCCGCCAGCGAGCCCAGCATGACCGGTAGCGAACTTCCCCCCACCCGCACGACCTGGGTGAGTGACAGCTGGCACCCGAGCAGGACGACCGACAGTTGTAGTACGGACTTGCTCGCTGTGGTGACGCCTGGCCGAAGCCGCTTTCCCGGGCGACGCACCGCCGCCAGGACGACACCGAGGACGATGCCCGCGACGGGGCCTCCGACCAGGGGAAACCAACGGCCGACCAGTGTGGCCACCGCAGCGACGGACACGGCGAGCGACAGCCCTGGCAAACGCTCCACGAATCGCCCCGACCACGAGCCGCCGGGTGCGGCCGCGTGAGCACCGGTGCTCCGTTCCGTGGTCGTCCGTATCCGGTCGGGGGTGGTCCTGTCGCTGTCGTCATTCATGGCCTCACTGTGGGCAGCCCGCTGACCAGGCCGGTAGCCCGCTCATGGGGACAAGGTCATAAGCAAGCGGAATGAGTCCACAGGCTGACTCACCCCCAGGCCGTTCATACGCTTGTGGCATGAGTGGACTGCCGGATGTGGAAGCGCTGCGGTTGCTGGTTCTCGTCGGGGAACTGGGCAGCCTGGGCAGGGCTGCCGCCGAACTCGGCATCACCCAGCCCTCGGCGAGCAAGCGGGTGGCAACCCTGGAGCGGAGGCTGGGGCTGGCGCTCATCGAGCGCACCCGGCGCGGATCCACTCTGACGACGGACGGGCAGGCGGTGGCCGACCGGTCGCAGCGTGTCCTGGACGAACTCACGGCACTCATGGGTGACGTGGAGGCCCATCGCAGCAGGCTCAACGGCACACTGCGGGTGGCGGCCAGCATGACAGTGGCGGAGTACTTGGCCCCGGCCTGGATCAGCGAGTTGTGTCATGCCCACCCCGACCTTCATGTCGGTCTGCAGGTCACCAATAGTGACCACGTACCCGAGTTGCTTCGCAGCGGGGCGGTGGAGATCGGGTTCATTGAGTCCCCGTTCGTTCCCCGCGGCCTGATCAGCAGAACCGTGGCCACCGACAGGCTGATCGTCGTGGTGGCACCCGCCCACCCCTGGGCGAGGCGCCGCAGACCGTTGTTGGCCCGGGAACTCGCCGCCACAGCGCTGGTCGTCCGTGAACGTGGGTCGGGGACACGGGTCGCCCTGGAGCGGGCCTTGCGCCGGGCTGGAGCACAGGAGACCCGTCCGCTGCTGGAACTGGGCTCGGCAGCCGCCGTACGCGGGGCGGTGATCGCCGGAACCGGCCCCGCGGTGATCAGTGAACTCGCGGTGCGTACGGACATCGTCGACGGCCGACTCGTCCAGGTGAGCGTCGAGGGCATCGAACTGCGCCGCGCGCTGCGCGCTGTGTGGCCGGCCGGACGGTCCCTGGTCGGGCCTGCCGCCGACCTGCTCGCCGTCGCCTCACACCGGCCGTCGTGAGCGGGCGGTGTGAGGTGGGCACGGCCCGTCCAGCAATACGGACCGTGCCCGGGCGGCACGGTCCCTCCGGGGAAAAAGGGACCTGCCGGGACTCGGACAAACGCGTCGTCGTCATGAGGGATACGCGTCTTCGACCTCTCCCGTTGAAGGATCGGAAGAAAACACTCGGAAGAATCTGATCACAAGGGCAGTGTTATGCCGAGTTCCCGCATGGCAGTCGAGGGGGGTCCCCCCTCAGAGCGTTCGGTCTTGTAGCCCCTGACTCGTGCGGCCAGCGTGCGCGGGTCGACGGCTTCGGCCGGCGCGCCTTTGGCGTACAGACCGTCGGGCTCGGCGTCACGGTCGTGGGGCAGAAGCCAGAAAACGCGGCGCCGAAAGGTGCCGGAGGAACGGGATGCCTTCGCTTTCGGGCTCAACCGGGCGTAGCCGACCATGCGCCCGTCGCGGTGGTAGGCCGGTTTGCCGCCACGGGTGGGCAGCCGGTCCAGGCTCTGGCGGACGTAGTCGAGCGGTCCGATCTCCTCCAGCCAGACGAGCTCCGTTTCGTGGCTGATCTCGTCCTCAGTGATCAGGGAGCTCATGAGGTCGCTTCCCTCTCTTCCTCGGTGAGCAGTCCGATACCCGGGTAGTGCTTGCGCTGGTTGGACAGGATCATCTCCTTGGGCGAGGCCAGCCCGACCAGTTCCCGGGTGCGGGCGGCGAACGCACGTGAAGACATCGCGGGTGCACCTTCACTCTGGCACCACGCCCGATAGGCAGCATAGAGCGCCGTCTGCTCGGCGCGCAGTTCGCCGCCAAGGTGGCAGCACTCGTCGTAGAAGCGGCCGGTGTGGTCCTCGGTCTCCGCGTAGGCGGTGGTGGCGATGCGAACCCGTTCCGGTCCGGTCAGGTCGCGGTCGCCGGAGAGGTAGCGGCGCGCGCCGTCGATGAGCCAGCCGAGGATGCCGGGGCCCTCTTCGGTGACGAGGATGTCGGCCAGGTTGTCGATCTTGCGGTCGTCGGACACGGTGCGTTCAAAGGGGATCAAGCGCATCCGGCGCCAGAACGCGAAGCCGCCGGTGCCGACTTCGGGGCGGTGATTACCCAGCAGCCACAGCTTGTGGGTGGGCTGGAAGCTGAAAAAGTCCTGCCGCATGCGGCGGGCTTTGATGCGGTCGCCGCCGGTGAGGAGCTTGACCCGCGCCTCGTCGAACTTGTCGCCATGCTTGACCTCGGAGCAGACAATGACACGGCGACCGTGGAGTTCCGCGAGGTCCGTGGGATGGCCCTCGTAGGGGCGCGCCATGAGGAAACCGGGCGGAGCGGCGTCAGCGTAGTCGCCGAGGAGCTTCATCAGGACGTCCAGCAGGACACTCTTGCCGTTCTTGCCGTAGCCGAAGAGGAAAGGCAGGACCTGGCCACCCACGTCGCCTGTGATGGAGTAGCCGAGCAGAAGCTGCAGGTACGCGATCATTTCACGACCCTCGGCATCGTCACCGAAGGTGTCGGTCAGGAAGCGGTTCCAGCGGGGAGTGGGACCGTGGTCGGGCCCCACCGAGGTGGAGCGGGAATGGAAGTCCTTGTTCGGGTCAGGGGTTTTGACCAGGCTGGTGCGCAGGTCGACGATGCCGTCCGGGGTGCACAGGGCGTAGGGGTCAGCGTCCAGGAGGCTGGCATTGAGCACCATCCCGGGCGCCGATTTGGCCTGCGCGAGCATGGCGTTCATGCCCGTGGTGGACAGCGCCCGGCGGCGGTGCGTCTGCAGGGCTTGAGCGGTGTGGATGCCGCGGGGATCTTGTACGGCGATGGCTTCGGCCAGGTCGCCGGCCGCCCAGAGCACGGTGTCGTCCTCGTCGATCTGCCAGCGCGTGGTGTCCCAGCGGTACCAGCCGATGCCGGGGACGTGCCGGTAGTCACGTCCGTAGAGACGCACGAACAGTTTGGCGTTGCCGCGGTCCGTAAGGGTGTCGGGCAGTAGGCCCGCGGGCGTTGCCTCCCCGACCGGTGGAGCCGGTTGGGTACCGGACTGGGCGGGGAGGGGTACGGCTGCGGCGCTCTGCGCCCTGATCTGGGCCGCAACGGCATCGGCGTCGAACTCGAAGAGCGTCTCGTTCCTGGGCGAGGTCATGGACGCCCTCCCTGCGGGGGCAGGGGGTGTTTGAGGCCCGCGGCGAGGCCGCTGCTGATGATCTGCTCAGAGCGGCGCTCCTGACCGGGACGAGCGGTCGCCGCTGTCTCCTTCAGCGCGCGTTCAGCATCTTCCTGAGTCATCCGCCCGGCGGCGACCAGACCGCCCAGCGTGAAGGCTGCACGATTGAGGACGTCGGAGAAACCAGCACCTTGTGAGACCTGGCCACAGGCCTCAACCGGAGCGAGCACGGCGGCAAGGAGACGCCGGTGCGTGGTGTTGTTGCGGCCGCCCCCTGCGGCAAGCACGGCCTGCCTGGCGCGAGGAGGCACGGACCGCGGCGCAGGCACCGTGGGAGCGGACAGGTGACCGGTGCGCTCCAGTTCCTGCGCGAGCCAGGACGGCAGCACAGCCGGCTCGCGCACGTCACCCACAGGTGTGTAGGTGCCGTGGCTGGTGCTGGTTCCGGGGGCGACGATGTAACCGCCGTGGGCACGGACGTCGACCTGCCAGGCGAGGGCCCGGCCAGGACCGGAGCCTGAGGAACAGTGCCAGCGGCGGTTGCCGGTGGCTCGGTACCAGATATGCAGGCCACCGGAGGGCGTGCGGACGCGCAGGGTGCTGGTGTCGTCTGCAGGGCTGGGCCGGCCCCGCAGAGCAGCCAGGACGGCCATGGTGTGGAAGCCGTTTGCCAGGCCGGTGAGATCCACATGGTCGGCGATCGGAATTCCGGGCAGGATCCTGTCGCGGCTGGGAGGCTGGGTGGGATGCGCATCGATGTCGATGACGACCAGGCGCGCCGGCCCGCAGGCAACACCGACACCCAGCTTCGGACGGTTCCCCCACCACTCGGCGATACGGCGCTGGTCGAGGGTTGCCGCATGGAAACCGTGACACCACCCTCCTGCAGGCAGACACGGGCACTCAGCAGCAATGTGGCGCGTTGTACGACACCGAGTGCAGTTGGCGACGGGTGTCTTGCGGCCCACGGCCAGAGGATGCACAGGCCAGCCATGACGCGCGCACCAACTGGCGGTTGCCAGTGCACTGGCTACCGGAGCTACTGGCACAGAGGGCGGCTGCCTGGGGGTGTTGGAGGAAAAGCGCAGCTCAGCAGGCATGCGCACCCCCATCAGCGACCGAAGCGACTCAATGACAGACACAGCCTATCCAACGTGTCATACGAGGTCGTGGAACGTGACCGAAGGAAGAGCACCCATCCAGCGCCAGCACTCCGTTTTGCGGGCACGGTACAGCGACCGAAGAAGAAGCACAGCGACCGAGCGTCTTCGGTCGCTGTCTTAAGTCCTGGGAGAACTTGCAGGTCAGAGCCTTGCAATAGACCAAACAGCGACTGAAGCGACTGAAGAGCTCTATATATGACGCACACACGCACGCATGAGGAAGTTATATATACGAACCTTCAGTCGCTTCAGTCGCTGCAAGCTTCCGACAATGCCCCTGACCTGCGCTTTTTCATGAGACTCAGGCAGCGACTGAACAGTCGCTGGGTCGCTCTTCTTCAGTCGCTGCCCCTCAAACGCTCCAGCGACCGAGCGACTGAAGCGACTGAGCCCCCCGCTCTGGGCCCTCGGAACAGGCTGCTCCAGGCAGATCAGCTGCTTGGAGCAGGGCCGTCCACTCATCTCGAAGCGGTACCCCGGCTGCGTGGGTTGTGAGCAGCAGCCTGCTGAGAGGGCTTTCGTGATCAGGAGGTCAGCTCGTCTGCGTGTCGCGAAAAACCGACTGTCGCCCCGACCCTGGGTGTGTGAGCACTGCTGGCGGAGGCACCCGCCGATTCTCCGCTCGCGGTGCTACGGGCGGCCTGACCTGCCATCAACGCTGACGCTGCCGCACTGATGCGACCGACCGCCCCGTTGTTCCGGCCGTTCTCCATCACACCGGACGAGGGCGTGGCGACTCCGGTCTGGCTTGCCAGCGTCTCCCCCACCCCGACCCTGGGGACGCTTCTTCACCAAGTGCCGACCCACCATGCCGTCCCGCTTTGCGCAGGACACATCCTTGGCACGCACCCTTTACGAGAGAACCGCTTTCCTCATAGGCATCCAGGGCTTCCCGGCCATCCGGTAGACCTGATGGGAATTGAGGAGCTGCTCTGCCGTCAGTTGATCAGGTCGCCTCATGCTGATCGACGATGCGGGTGAAGCTGCCCGTCACACGATGGTGCTGCCGCTACGGCAGCACCATCCTTGGCGCTCGGGTCAAGGACAACGCTCCCAGGACCGCACCTCATTGCCGTCAGGTACATGAGGTGCGGTCCCGAGGACGGTCATGTTGCCCGGCGCAGGGGAACGACCACGTTCTCCCCCATCCGTCTCGGATCCAGCCGGTAGTACTTGATGTGACCGATCTTCCCGGTCTCCTCGAGCCAGCCGGCCTCGATCACCTGCTTGCGGGTACGAGAGAAGACGGGCGGGGCCATACCTACCAGCTTGGCCAGCGTCGCAGCCGTTTCCAGCACAGCACCGCTCCGGTCGGTCGGATGCAGCGCATACAGCATCACGACAAGACGCTGATTGGCTGTCATACCGGCTGTCCTCTCGAGCAGCTCGAGGTTCCGGTGCTTCTCCTCGCTGATCACTGAGCCTCCCACCGTGCAGGGGCGTTCTCGTCGAAACCAGGGATGTCTGGCGGGTTGCACGTCTTCACCGCTTCACGCTGCTCGAGACCTGTGCCGTGGAAGGCGATGTAAGGGCTGATCCGGTAGAAGCTGTAGTTGCCGATCTTTCCACGGACGATCAGGATGCGGTGCTTCGCAAGTTTCCTGTTGATCTTACCGACGGCATCTGCGGACATGCCCACACGTTTGGCGATGTCCGCTCCGGTGGCTCGCAGCGGCTCCAGGCCCTCGGGGGAAACGCCGATCCACCACAGAACGAGGAACTTCTGACTCGGGGTGAACGCCTTGGACTCGGTGATGGCTTCCACTCGCGCCTTGTCGACCTGTGTGTGTCTCCCGGAGAACGCGTACGGCGCGTAAGGGACCGGTTCGCCGGTGTCGGCGTCAACCAGTCTGCGTAGTGCTCCCAACAGGGGCCTCCGTGCCTGCAGTTACGGGTGGTTGTGACGACGGCGGTGAGGCCGACCAGATGAACCTAACGTACATGAACACCAAGTCAATCAACCACGCCCAGCAGCCGTGTCGATTGCCTCTCTCTTCATCCAGTCCATCCCCCTCAATCAAAGCCATCGAAGCCAGAGACATGTACGTCACGGCAATCTGGTGCTGTTCCAGGATCGTGGCAGTCCGTTCCTGGAACAGCGGTATCAGTTCACAGAGCCCGTATGGCCGATCCCAGGATCGGCCTGACAGTCCCTCTCAACCGGGCACCCAGACCATGCGATCGCCCAGTACGGCTCCCCGATCTGGCTACCAGTTCCACCGATCTGCCTCCCAACCACTATCCGCGCAGGTCAGAGCCCCTTTCGAGGCCGCGCTCTCTTACCTTGTGAGCACAGCCTCGTCGTCACTCACCACCAACCGGTCCCGCATTCGCGAATGAACCCTCGCCAACAACGCGGTGGGACGGATGCGGCGCGGTGGATTCCAATGACAGCGGCTACCACTCCCCCCTTCCGACCTCAGCCACCGAAAGTCAGCCCAGGCGGTGGGTGCGCCGACGGAGCAGGCACGCGTGTGCCTCCAGCAACCACTGCCGGTCTCAGCCACGCCTCCCGTTTCCCAGCCGCCCCGGACCCGTCAGCCGCCAATACTGCCCAGTCACCCCGGCGGGGCACCGCAAGCCCGCCAGGGCTGAGGAGCTACCGCCCGGCCGCGCCCCCCACTGGAGAGCCCCCGTCGGATTGATGAGTTCTCACTTTCGATCACCGGTTCTAGCAGTGCTTCGTTACTTTGAGTGATCGCCCCTGGTGGTGGGCCTGTCCCGGTATAGCGTGGAGGTGGAACGACTCCGGGGTGAGTTAGCGGAGTTCGTTGCCGATGTGTTCGCCTCGCTGCCGCGGCGGCATCAGCGGCGGTGGGGTGCGTGTTAGCTGCGGGGTCTGATGCTGGACGGGCGGCGGAAGTCGATCCAGCCAACGGCCGAGCGGTTGCCAGACGGGAACATGCAGGCCCTGCAGCAGTTCGTGAACCAGTCGCCGTGGGATCCGCTGCCGGTGCGGCGGGATGACCGTGCGACGGCCATCAGCAGTGAGGCCATGATGACGGATCCGCCGAAGAGCAGCGCGTTGAAGAACGACGGCCGCAGTCCTGGGTGACGCAGGAGGTACTGCCAGCCGGCCGCGATGTCGCGGCCCAGGTGAGAGGAGGCCGGTGTGGGCCGGTGGCGCGGGTTCAGGCTGCCGGATGCGATGGATACCCAGAGCCGATCCGAGGAAGGACGGTGCGTCGACCACCATCGTGGCGGCCGCGCTCAGTACCCGCTCAGAAGCCCGCCGACGGGCGGGCCTGCACTGACGCTGATCCAGCTGATGTTCTCCAAAGGGCTGTTGACACGAAGACGGTGCTCGGGCAGGACGAGTGCTTTCAGATGCGCTCCACTGGCCGCGTCGAACGCGACAGACGCCGCCGTCTGAAGAAGTCCGACAGCACACAGTTGCGTGAAGGTCAGCCCGTCGACATCCATGGCGACCGGGATGCTTGCCAGCACTCCGCCAGCTCGTCGGTCACCGGACCCGTAGGACAGGTACTCTCGCCGTCATCACCACAACGCCCAGGTCTGACCGGCACGAGGAAGTGACCTCTCACTACTCATTTCACATTCTGTGAATCACGTCGAACGGGCACACTTTTCTCCATGCCTCGTCACCCCCACAAGTCACCCGCCCCCACAAAGCCGCTGCTCAAACCGCCCTCACGCCTCGGCAAGCTCGACGCCCCGGCCCTGGTCGGAGAACTCCGTCAGCTGCACGAGGATGCCGAGGATCCCGACGTCGAACGCATGCCGGCGAACGACGAGGTCTACGGAGCGCTGCTATACACCGAGAAGCACGCGGCAGCTCTGCGCACACTCACTGCTGAGCGGCAGAAGAAGGCCTCTCTGAAACGCGTGCGACTGTGGGAGTTCCTGCGCGAGCGCGCAGAGATCCACCAGGCGCGAGCGGTCGCCGACGCCCGCGAGGCGGGTGCCGCGTGGCTTGAGCTGGTCCCCGTGCTCGCGGTGAAGGTACCCAGTGCCGCCTACAACAAGGCCAAGCGGCTACGAGCGGCGGCACTGATGGACGAGATGTCGGACGCGGACAGGCTCCGTCGCACCCCCGAAGCCGTCAAGGAGGCGGAACACCGGATCGCCCGCGACAAGCAGGCGGAAGAGCGAGCTAAGGAAACAGCGCGCCGACGTCACCATCTCCTCGTGCCCGTGGCGCAGCGGCTCCTGGACAACCGCGACGGCCTGGTCCTGGACGAAGACGTTGAGTACTGGCTCGACGAGGTTGCAGAGGTACTCCCCCACTGCACCACCGCCATTCAGATGGTGAGCCTCCGCCGCTATGTGCTTGCTTCCCTACGCGCCCTGGCCAAACTGGAACACCGCACAGCCCGGCCTGTCACGACCACACATGAGGCCCACCTCGCACGGTCCGCAGCAGCTGAGTTTCTGACCGATCAGCCGCACCGAACCTGACACTCCCCTGAACCACGCCCGCCTAGGGTGATTACGACGTAATCACCCGCCGTTCCCCGCGCCGCCGACACGACTGGACTCATCTCCACGTCAGCTGAGTCTTGCTAACGTGTCAGCGACTCAAAGGATCTTGGACGTTAGTATGGTGTCTCCCATGAACTCACCAGCACCCAACGACCGCGAGAAGGTTGTCAGCAAACTGCCGGGGTGGCTTCGGAAGAACCTGAAGGTCAGAGCCGCCCAGCACGGCATCGAAATCCAGGCAGCGGTGGAGCAGGGCATCAGAGACTGGTGCAACCTGGCCTCCACCACCGCCACCATCGACACCTCCGGCGCCGACTCCTTCTCCACCTTCCTGCCCCCAGGGCAGTGGGAGGACTTCCGGCAGACCACCACCGACAGACGGGTCTCCCTGATCCAAGGCCTCGCCCAGTCGGTACAGCTGTGGATCGATGCCAACCCCGCGCCCGACGTCGCGCGGCCTGAGGTCACCCGCCGTATCGTCGTCTGTAATCAGAAGGGCGGCGTCGGCAAGACTGCCATCACGGCCGGCCTCGGTGAAGCACTGGCCGAGGACTCCAACTCCCTGCACCCCGTCCGCGTTGCCAAGGCCCTGACGAAGGCCCTACGGGCGAGCGAGCCCCAGACCGCTGATGCGGCACAGGACGACGACCTCCTCGACATCGAGAACCTGCCGGGCCCCGGTCAGCGGGTGCTGCTCGTCGACTTCGACCCGCAATGCCACCTCACCAATCAACTCGGGGCCACTCCCCTGCCGATGAACGGGGACAGCCTCACCAATCACATGGCTGGAGATCCCAAGGGCGATCTTCGCGAACTCATCGTCTCGGTCGACGAGGACACCTTTGCCGGCAGACTCCATCTTCTTCCCGCCTGCCACGACGCCTTCCTCCTCGACGTCCGCCTCTCCGCGGTCCGCGCCCGAGAAGCCGCCCTCGAGCGGGCACTGGCACCGCTCGAAGGTGATTACGACGTAATCATCGTGGACTGCCCGCCAAGCCTCGGTCTCAGCATGGACGCCGCCGCCTACTACGGCCGCCGACGTGACGACGAAAGGCCCGGACAGTCGGGCGCCCTCATCGTCGTTCAGGCCGAAGACAGTTCTGCGGACGCCTACGACCTGCTCACCACACAGATCGACGACCTGCGCGGTGACCTCCAGGTCGACATCGACTACCTCGGTATCGTCGTCAACCTCTACGACTCCCGCCGTGGTTACATCGCGACCTCGTCCCTTCAGGGATGGGTGGACATAAAGGATCCCCGCGTTGTCGGCCTGATCGGGGACCTCAAGGAGCAGAAGGAAGCAGTCCGAGTGAAACAGCCTCTGTTGTCCTACGCGCCCAAGTCACAGCAGGCGATCGGGATGCGCGCCCTGGCCCGGGAGGTGCTGTGAGTAAGGCCGATCAGCTTGGCGCCGGCCGTTTCGGTGGCGGAGTGCGCCCGGTCAGCGCACGACGTCAGGCTGTCGCGGCCGCCACCGGAGTGCCTACCGAAGGCCTCGCACCTCCCACCGAACTCGCGCCCCACCGCATCAGCCTCAACCCGGACAACCCGCGTTCAACCCTCGGAGACCTCACCGACCTCGCAGGCAGCCTGTCGACCCACGGTCAGAAGCAGGCGATCACCGTTATGAACCGGGACGCCTATGTCAAGGCCAACCCCGACCGCGAAGCAGACGTCGAACCCGACACTGCCTACGTCGTGATCGACGGCAGCAGCCGACTCGCCGCAGCCCGTGAAGCGGGTCTGACCACCGTCAAGGTGATGGTCAGTGACGAACAGGGGTCCACCTCCGAGGAGCTCCTCGAATCCGCCCTCGTCGCCAACATCCACCGCCAGGACCTTGAAGAACTCGACGAGGCCCGCGCCCTCCAACGTCTGCTGACCATCCATGGCAGCCAGCGGGCACTGGCCAAGCGACTGCACCGTTCCCAGGGATGGGTGTCCCAGCGGCTCGCCCTGCTCAACCTCACCCCCGAACTTCAGGCGCGAATTCACGAAGAACCCATCGAACTCCTGCGGGCCGTCGGAAACCGACCGCATGAGGAGCAGACCACTGCCCTGGAAGAGCTCAAGGCCGAGCGAGCCCGCAAGGAAGCGGAAAAGCTGGCCGTCAGGGGGGCGCCCTCACACCAACCGCCCACTGCGGAACTCGAACGACCGGAGCACATTGATTACGACGTAACCACCCCACGCGCCTCTCGCCAGACATCGCCCGGGCCCTCTGCCACCTCACAGAGGGACACACCCTCACAGACAGAGACTGTGCCCGAGCCGCGCTCGGACAATCGGCCCAGCACCTCGCGCCGCACCCCGGCCGACATGACCAACTCCCCACCACCACTCCCTTACAGCGACCCCATTCTGCTGGCCCGGCATCTCATCCACATGCTGGGCGACACCGAGCTCGACGAGATGCTGCGCGTTCTCAGAGATCACCAGCGCACCAGAGACGCGGCCGTCACCAGCCCCGTTGAGCGGTGACGAGCCGCACGGACCACGACGGGAGCCCTCGGCCCACGCCAGGGAGAGGGCTCCGCCACGCGCCACCTCAAGAAACTAAGGCAAGGGAGCAGCAACACCATTGCTGCGGCCGGGGAACAGCAAACGCCCCCAACTGCCCAAAGGCCACCGCGTCCTCATCGGGGTCGTGGTCACAGGTGCTGCGATCATCGCCGCCATCGGCTTCGCGGGTTCCTACGTCGTCGTCCGCGAGCCGACGGTCAACAAAGGGCTCGGCACATTCACCTACGTCTTGCCCGTCGGCATCGACGCTGGTCAATGCGTCCCTTTCGCCCTCGCCCTGCTTCTCACCTGGATCCGCATGCTCTTCCGTCTCCGCCGTCAGACCGCGTGGCTCCTGACGGCGGCCACGATCGCCTTCAACGGCGCGGCCGCCTGGCCGGATCCCCTGGGCGTCGGCATGCACGCGATCATCCCCGTCTTCTCACCGGGCACCGCACCGAAGCTCAGCAACAGCCGCCTGAGCACCGCTTGTGCATCGCCACCTTCACGGCTCGCCCCAGTGCCGGAGGCGAACACAGGCCAATTGGGGTCACGCCTGATCAGACACCCAATGCGCAGCTCTGGCAACCGCTGTGCAGCCCGTGCGCAGTGGTCGCACGGCGAGCACCGCTGCTTGCGCATCCTCAGCCGAGGAGACATCCGAGCCATACGGACAGCGGGGGAGTGGTGGCCACGGCGTGGCCGATGCCAGAGCGCGCGATGGAGTGAACCCTCGCAAGCGACTACCGCCTGGTTTCTCGGGCGCTCACCGGCGGCCTCAGCCGCTGGACGACTCCCCGCGAGCACCGGGCGGTTCAGCCCTTCTCATTGTGCGCTGTCGTGACCTGCGGCACACTCGCGTGGTCCCACCCTGTTCACCGGTTGGAGGGAACGGTGAGAGCTACAGCCACGGACGGCCCGAGAAGACCGACCGCCTTCGGAGCAGCACTCCGGCGGTTGCGCCTGCTGGCGGGCTGGTCCCAGGCTCGTCTCGCCTCGGAACTGGGGTACCACCACAGCGTGATCAGCCGCTGGGAGACAGGTGATCGCAATCCACCTCTGCACCAACTGGGGCGGATCGACGAAGTATTACGCACGGGCGGCCGACTCACGGAACTGTACCGCGCAGCCGGCGAAGACCGGTGCGCCGACCCATGGCCGTACGCGCCGCCTTCCGCTTCCTCCCACGCACCGGGCGGCGATAGTGTTTTGCCGTTGAGTGAGGGCTCATGGCCCGCGCGGCTGCCCCACCATGGCGTGGCCTGTCCGTCGCACGGGACCGACGGCTGTGCCGTTCCCTCGCCCGAGCGAGCGGAGTCCCTCTGGCGTGCGTTCACCGCCAATCCCTCGAGCGTCGTGAGTGAGGATGTCATCCACATGCTCGCGGCCTACCTTGCGGTGGAGGTCCGCAGAACCGAGATCCCGAATTCCGTTTCAGGAGGGCCGACGGTCGAGGAGGCGATGCGTCTGATCACCGGTGGATGGCACGAATCGGGCGATCGGCCGAACCAGTCCCTGACCCGCCTCACTGCCGGATATGCCTCCCTGTGCGGGCAGTTGAGAATGCTCCGTGGACAACCGGCAGCGGCGATGGCCTTCTACGAACGGGGACTGCGATGGGCTTTGCGCTGTGACGACACGGCGCTGAAGGCCACGATTCTCTGCGACATGAACGCGCTCGCCCGCTTCGAGCACGATGGTGCGAGCGCCGTCGGCCACGCCCGCGCGCTGCTCTCCTTCGCCGGCGACATCAGTTGGGTCCGGTCCCTCGCCTGTCTCCACCTCGCTCGAGGGTACGCGATACTCGGCGACGCACGGGAAACCGTACGCCTGGTTGCCCGGTCCCGTGCCGCGCTCGAGGACTCCGCCACGAACTGCGGTCCGCGTCCCGACTGGATCACGGGAGATCAGGGACGGGCCTGGGTCGAGGCAGGGATCGGCGGTGCGCTGCGGGACGCCTCCGTGACAAGGGCGGACCGCGGACTCGCCCGCGAGGCACTCGACGCCACCGAACGCTCGAAGTCGCTGGTACCGGTAGGGCAGCGTCCGGCAGCGGTCCTGCTCGGTCTGCGACTGGCAGACTGCCATGCCTGTGCCGGCCGGCCGGACACCGCGGCCTACCTGGCGTCGCCGCTCCTGGCCGAGGCTCTGACCGCCACCCGGACGACCGTCAGCCACGAGCTGCGCGGCCTGTTGGGCCGACTCGCTCCCCATCAGCCCCACCTCACCTCCGCACACGCCCTTTCAATTCCCCCCTGACGGCCACGGGTATGTGTCGGCCGGTCGCACAGGGTCGACCTTGCATTCACAGCGCCCTCATGGGGACGGAGGGCCCGGTGATGGGCCGGTCGCGGCTTTCGTACGGCCAGACGTCGGGAACGCAGCCGTGCAATCCCTTGATCTGCCGGGCCCATCAGCATGCCGCCGGGGCGGCGAAAGCGGGGACCTCCAGAAGGGGCCGCCCGGCGGGATCTTCGTCGAGCCGGCCGACCACGGCCTCGGACGCTCCCGTGGCGGACTGACCAGCAAGACATCTCATGTCGCTAGAGGTCAACTTCGTTGGTCAGGCCGCGAGTGTGACGGGCGGGGGGAAGGCCCGTTCGGGGTCGTAGATCGTGCGGTTTTGCAGGCAGTGGTAGAGGCAGCCCAGGAGCTTGTTGAACAGGTTTCGCAGGGCTGCGGTGTGCCGTTCGCTGCCGGCGCGTCGGCGGTCGTAGTGCTCACGGGGTTCCGCTGAGCGGAGGGCGGCGAAGGCCCACATGTAGCCCACGGAGGCCAGGCGTTGATTCTTGACAGCCCTGGCGACCACGACATGGCTGCGGCCTGAGGCCCGTGTCACGGGTGCCGCGCCGGCGTATGCCTTCAGGGCCCGGGCATCGGCGAACCGGTCTCGGTCGTCGCCGACCTCGGCCAGGACGCGGGCTCCGGACATGACTGACAGGCCGGGAAAGCTGGTGATGATCTCCGCGTCCGGGTGGGTGAGGAACGCCGCCTCAGTGGCCGCCGCGAGGTCGTCCACGCTGCGGCAGGCCGCGTCGAGTTGCTGGACGAGGGCCTGGGTCTGCTTGCCCATGGCCTGCTCGACCTGCGGCAGCTGGTGCAGATGCTTCTTGCGGAAGACCTCTCGGAGCCGCTCGGCTTCGGCCTCGATTCCGCGTCGCAGCCGTCCGGCCCGCTTCAGAAGTGCCTGCAGCTGGCTCCGGGTGAGCCGGGCCGCTGCCGCTGGGGTGGGCGCCGCGGCCAGAACTGCGCGGGCGTGGGCTGAGTCGAGTCCCAGGGTGCCGTTGCCGTGGAACGAGGCGAGCGCGGCCGGGTAGTACTCGCGCAGGTGGGAACGGAGCCGGTTGGCCATCTGGGTCTTGTCCCAGATCGCGTCTTGGTGGGCTCGGGCCAGAACGGCGACAGCCTGGGCGAGCTCGCTGTCGGCGGGAAGCGGGCGGTGGGCGGCCATGTCGGTGCGCAGGATGTTGGCCAGGACTCGGGCATCGGCCGCGTCCGATTTGGCGCGGGCGACGCTGCTGCGGTCGCGGTAGCGTGCGGCGGCGAGCGGGTTGATGGCGTAGATCTTCCGGCCGGTCGCGCGCAGGCATGCGACCAGCAGGCCGCGGGGGGTCTCGATGGCCACCGGTATGGGGTGTTCCGGGGTGTCGCCGTGGCGGGCGAGCAGTTCCAGGAGGGCGTGGAATCCGGCGCTGTCGTCGCTGATGCGCACCTTGGCCAGCTGGGTGCCGTCCTGGTCCACCAGGGCGATGTCGTGGTGGTTCTCGGCCCAGTCGATGCCGCAGAAGACCTTGCTCAACCTCGTTCTCCCGTCCGCGTACTGTGTAAATGTGCTGGTCAGCTCCGTGCGGAGCACGCGGCGCTCTAATAGAAGTGCTCGGGGCACGCCATCTCATGAGCCGTTCGTGTCTCCAGCGACCGTCAGGGACCTCGGTCTGTTGGAGAGCTCTACGGCTCGCGAACTGCTGAGAGGTCGGCCCCTGACGGCGGGCTGGGGACATGAAACCTGGTGGGTTCCGCCGGGCGGGGCGCGGTCTTGCTGAAGGGATCGCGTCCCCGGATCCACCTTGCGCCTCCGCCCGGCGGCGCGGTGGTGTGAGCCGGTCTGACCTGAGGGATCCAGTCCCGGAACGGCGGCAGGCTTCCACTCCACACTGCGGGCCCTTGCACTCACGTGCTCGGGCTCACTGCTGAGCTATTAGATCCACCTCGTGGTCGAGCAGGGTCAGAAACCCTTGTCGGTGGTGATCACGGCCGGACGGCGGGGCGACGCCCCGCAGTTCGAACCCGTCCTGGAAGCGATCCGGGTTCCCCGGCTGGGGATCGGCAGGCCGCGCAAGCGCCCGGATCGGGTCCGGGCCGACAAGGCGTACGACTCCCGCAGCAACCGCTCCTACCTGCGCAGACGCGGGATCAAGGCCACCATTCCGGTTCCGGTGGACCGGGTCCGCAACCGCCTCAGGCGCGGATCACGCGGCGGGCAGCCGCCGAAGTTCGACAAGGACGACTACAAGCAGCGGCATGCTGTCGAGTGCGGGGTTAACCGCCTCAAGCGCTACCGGGCCGTTGCTACGGGGTACGACAAACTCGCCGTCCGCTATGAAGCGACCGTGCCGATCGCAGCCATCAACGAGTAGCTGTGACCAGCATCTCGCAACAGACCCTAGCTTGGGATTTAACCTCTGAGGGTGGCCTGGCTAGTCTCCGGCGAAGACCAAGTAGCTGCCAGGAGTTGCGGCACAGGCTTCCAAGTAGGCGGCGAGGGCGCGAACCGCTTCAGCTTCGGAGTCATCGGTGCAACACTCCAGAAGATCCGGGATCTCGCGCAGTGTGGCCTCGGCCTCTTGCTCGTTGAGGATCGTGTCGTTGTACGGGTCGACCGTCCAGAGCTTGCCCGATGTGTTGCGGGGGAGCTTGACGATCAGCTGAGCCAGTGCCTCGCCGGGTTCGTGAGTCTGCCGGATCAGAGTGGCTCTGCGCTTGGACCGGCGACTGGGCCAGAACGGACGGCCGTCGTGCAACTGCAGATCGATCCCCATGTCCACATTATGTCGCGGCCATCTCTCACTTCGCCCTTGACTCACGGGGTCGAATGGTGCGTCGAACTTGATCACTCGGTTCGGTATCCGGCGGACGCAGAAGCGGCCTTCGTCTGAACATGTGCTCCGACCAAGGAACACACACGTCCAACACGAAGGCCGCGAGGATGAGTCTGCTGCAACGCGACGTCCGGCAAGAGGCTTTGATGCAACTGTCATGCTTCCGGGGCTATTCCTGTCTCACCGCTCGTTCGGATGCGTTGGTCGAGCTGGCCGACGCTGTTCTGTGCGGCGATGGGCCGGTCAGGTCGCTGGCCGACCTGGATGTCCGATGCCGTCGGCGCCTACCCCACCACCCTCCCAGCTCTGTCCGCCTCCCACCTTCTGGACGACTGCGTCCCGCTCGCTTGTGGCACCGGTGACCACGATGAAGTCGTTTTCGACGCCGTGTACCTTGGGAAACCTCACCGTCACGCGGGGTCCTCCCTTTTATCCGTCGGTCGTGGTCTGTGTGTTTTGAGAAGCCGTCCGGGCGCCCTGCTCGACGGCCGCCCCGGGAACCCGACGCACGACCAGGCCGACACCCTCGTCGATTCGGTGATGCACACCTTGATCAACGCGGGGTGGATGTCCCACACCGCCGTGCCGGGAACAGACGGATCATGTACGTGAAAGGCCGGGTGGGTGTCCGCCGTGGTCGCCGTCGGCCGCAGCGGCAGCTTCTTCCGGCTCCGGCCAGACTGGGTCCACCGCCTTGCGGACCGTCCGCCACGACACGTGTACCTGCGCTCGGTCTGCCGCCTCGTCATGCTGCCGCGGTGGTCGCGCCGGACTGCGGCGTACAGCTCGGCCTTCGACATCCAGCAACTGACGTCATGAGCCAAGTGATCGCCAGTGCGAGGCACCTCACACCTCGCATCCCGCCTCTGCCACTCGGGAAGGGATCGCTTCATGAACCTCACGAGCGACCCCTTGAGGCGAGTCGTGTCCGCATACGCCGCCGCGGCCGCGGACCTGGCCACCGTTACCTCGGGACGCACTCGAAGAAGTCCGGGTGGGTCCGTGCTGGCGATCTCGGGAGCACCGGTCGCCAGGCTGAACGCGGTCATCAGCCCCAGCCCTGAACCGAGCGCCGAGGAGATAGGGTCGCTGGCCGCCGCCGAGGGCCCGTGGGAACTACCCTGGAGCATTCACGTCCGCGGGATGCCGGGTCCCTCGGTCGCCGAGTGGGCGGCGGGGCACGGACTGACCCACTACGCACGGGAACCCCTCATGATCCGACCCGCGGAGCTCGGCATGCCGGAGAAGCCGGTCGTCGACTCGCTGCGTGTCAGGGCCGTTTCGGGCGACGAGATCGGCCTGTACACCGCCACGATCGCGGCCGGCTTCCAGGCGTCGAGCGACGCCTTCCGGCTGCTGGCCAACCCGGCCCTGACGAAGATCGACGGAGTCACCTTTTACCTGGCGGATGTCGACGGCATACCGGTGGGCACTGGCATGGCGGCCATCTCCGGTGACCTGACGGGCATCTACAACATCACCACGCTTCCCGGCCACCGACGGCGCGGTTACGGACGGGCTCTGACGATCGAACTGACCCGCGCGGGCTTCGCCGCCGGTGCCAGGACCGCCTACCTCTACGCCAGCACGATGGGGGAGCCGATCTACGCATCGATCGGCTTCCGCGTCGAGGAATACCTGACCCTGATCGTGGCGCCGCCGCGGCGCTGCCAGGGCGTCCCGCCCCTCCGGCACCGTCTCCCACCGGAAACGGCGGGTTGCCTCGTCGACGGTGCCGGCCACTCTCGCGCGGCGGCGCCTCGGCTATGGGCGCGGTGCACGCATGAGGTGCGAGCGGGACGAGGTCACCTTCCTGGGTGGCGTCCGGCACGGCTTCACCCTCGGCTCCCCGGTCGCGGTCATGGTGGGCAACACCGAGTGGCCCAAGTGGGAGCAGGTCATGGCGGCCGACCCGGTCGGCCCGGAGGTGCTGGCGGGCCTGGCCCGTGACGCGCCGCTGACCCGGCCCCGGCCCGGCCACGCCGACCTGGCCGGCATGCAGAAGTACGGCTTCGACGAGGCCCGCCCGGTCCTGGAGCGCGCCTCGGCCCGGGAGACGGCGGCCCGGGTGGCGCTGGGCGCGGTGGCCCGGTCGTACCTGAGGGAGACCGGCCGGCATCGAGATCGTCAGCCACGTGGTGGAGCTTGCCTCCGCCAAGGCGCCCTACGGGGTGTACCCGGCCCCGGCCGACGTCGAGAAGCTGGACGCGGACCCGGTGCGCTGCATGAACGCCGACGTCTCCAAGGCGATGGTCGCGGAGATCGACCGGGCCCACGAGGACGGCGACACGCTCGGCGGTGTGGTGGAGGTGCTGGCCTACGACGTGCCGGTGGGCCTCGGTTCCCACGTGCACTGGGACCGCAGGCTGGACGCCCGGCTGGCCGCCGCGCTCATGGGCATCCAGGCCATCAGGGGCGTCGAGGTCGGCGACGGGTTCGAGCTGGCGCGGGTGCCGGGTTCGCAGGCGCACGACGAGATTGTGTGCACGCCGGAGGGCATCCGGCGAGTGTCGGGTCGCTCGGGGGGTACGGAGGGCGGTCTGTCGACGGGCGAGCCGCTGCGGGAACGGGCGGCGATACAGCCGATCGCGACGGTGCCGCGAGCGCTGCGGACGGTGGACGTGAGCACCCGTGAGGCGGCCAGGGCACACCACCAGCGCTCGGACGTCTGCGCGGTACCGGCGGCCGGGATCGTCGCGGAGGCGATGGTGGCGCTGGTGCTGGCGGACGCGGTGGCTGAGAAGTTCGGCGGTGACAGTGTGACGGAGACCCGCCACAGCGTCCGCTCCTACCTTGACCATGTGGCCATCCGATGAACCGGCCCGTCGATCGTGCTGGTCGGCCCGATGGGCGTTGGCAAGTCCACCGTCGGACGGCTGCTGGCCGACCGGCTGGGCGTCGGTTTCCGGGACACCGACGATGATGCCGTCGCCGGTCAGGACCGGACCATCGCGGAGATCTTCGCGGACGGGGGCGAGTCGGCCTTCCGGGCGCTGGAGAAGGAGGCGATGGGGCGGGCGCTGGCCGAACACGAGGGTCTCCTGGCTCTGAGCGGGGGCGCAGTCCTGGACGGGGACACGCGTGCGCGGAGTGTGGCTGGGTGGGTTTCAATTAGTTCCAGCGTGTAAAGGGCCGGTTGGGGCTTTTGCTGGTCAGGGCTGTTTTGCCTGGTCGGTGGGCGGGGTTTAGCGGCTGCGTGTGGGGCGGGCGTGTTGTTCGGCGAGGTGGTCGAGTCGTACCGCGTCGAGGGTTGTCTTGGTGATGCGTTCGGTGCCGTCGTGGATGGCGGTGATGGCCGCTTGGCGGATGAGTCGGGTGAGGGATCCGATGCGGCCTGCGGTGCGCTGGTGGAGGTAGGGGCGTGCCGAAGGAGGGTGCTGGTAGGGCCAATCCGCGTCGAGCAGGGTGCACCCGCACAGTACATGGATTTTCCCATGATTGGATTATCCAGGTACATTGTGGTCATGGATGATCGACAGCTGAACGAGGAGCTCCACGACTGTCTGTTCGTGATTCGTGCCCGTGTGCATACCGAGCTCAAGGAACTGGCCAGGGAAGCGGGGTTGACCGATACCCAGACCGATGCGCTGTGGAGGCTGAGTCGCGGGCCGGAGATGACCGCGCGCCGACTGGCCGACCGCTTGCAGTGCGACGCCTCGACCGCCACCTCGATGATCGACCGGCTGGAGAAGCGTGGCCTGGTCCGCCGCGTGCCCCACCCCACCGACCGCCGCGTGAAAGTTATCCAGCTCACCTCCAAGGGGTGCGCGCTGCGCGATCGCGTCATCCAGCACACCACCGAGCACTCGCCCTTCGCCCGCCTTGACCACAAGAGCAGGCTGCGCCTGCACGCGCTTCTCCGCCAAGCGATCGACGGCAACCACCCGACAGGAGAGACCGCCAATGTCATGGTGACCCCGGAAGAGGAACAGCGATGAGCAGCAAGACCGCGGTCATCACGGGCGGAGCCTCGGGTCTGGGTTTGGTGACGGCACGCCAACTGGTCAAGGCTGGGCACAGTGTTGTCCTCGTCGGTCGGGACGCGTCGCGCACCCGGGACGCCGCTGAACACCTGCATGACTTGGCCCCTTCGGACAGCGAAGCGGCCCCGCCGCGGACGTACACCTCCGACCTGGAGCAGTGGTCGCAGGTACGGGCACTGGCCGCGGAACTGGCGGCCGACAGCCACCCAGTGGACATCCTCATCAACAACGCAGGGGCAGCCTTTCCCCGGTACGAGCAGACAGCGGACGGCGTGGAACGCACCTACGCGCTCAACCACCACGCTCCGTTCCTGCTCACACACGCCTTGCTGGCCGAAGGAGCGCTTGCGCCCCAGGCGCGGATCATCAACATGTCCTCGTTTGTGGAAAAGCGAGGCAAACTCGACGCCGCCGATCCGGATGTGGCGGGAACATCGTGGAGCAACCGTTTCTACAACCAGATCAACGTCTACGCGACGAGTAAGCTCGTCAGCCTCCTGGCGGCGCGAGAGCTTGCACGCCGCCTTCCCGACGGTATGAGCGTCTACAACGCCAATCCCGGCATGGTCAAGGGCACCGCGATGAACAGCAACGCCGGCGGGCTGATGCGGTTGAGCGCCCCGCTGTTCCGACCGTTTTCCATCACCCCGGACGAAGGGGTGCAGACCCCTGTCTGGCTCGCCACCGCCTCGCCCGCACCACACCCCAGTGGCGGTTTCTTCAGCAAGTCCCGGCCGGACACCCCTTCACGCCTGGCTCTGAACGGCACCCTCGCCAACACCGTGTACACCAAGACCGCAGCCCTCCTCGGGGTGGTGCCCCTCACGAGGTAAGTCCGTCCGGGCCTGCGCAACACCCACCGCGCTCTGCGACTGCACCTTCGCGTCGCCTTCTGCGGCGTCAGGCCCTCGTTGCATTCCTGCAACCACATCGCTGGCGCCGCAACACGCCTGCGTGCGCTTGGCCAGGCTCTTTCCAGCCCGGTGCCTCATCCCGGTCGACGGTCCAGCCGCCCGGGAGCGATGGCGAGGTTCGGGGCTTCAGGATGCCGGCCTGGCCGCACCCTCCGCGGCGGGTTCGGGAGTCCGTGTATCGGGCGCGGTGCGGGGGCCGGACACCAGGGCCGCGGCGGCGAGATCGAGGTGGGAGTTCATGTCCAGCTGAACCGGCCGTAGGGGTTCACGTGCGTCCAGAACAGCGGGGACAGGACCGGTCGGCGTCGCTGCCGCTTCTGCCACGTCTCCTCGCTCAGAATGTCCTGCAGGAGCAGGGTGTTGACGTGCACCAGCGCCGACTGGAGCAGGTGCAGGGCGAGTACGAGCATGGAGACCTCCTGGGACTCCTTGTCGGAGCCGGCAGGTCGCCGTCCTTGCCGTAGAACAGGTCGTGGTTGGCGGAGTTCCAGTTCTCCACGACCTGGAGCCCGTCGTTGATCTCGCGGCGCAGGTCGGCGTCGGCGAGGTAGTCGCAGATGAACGCCGTACGCACCGACCGCCCGAGTTCCTCGATCGCCCGGTGCGTGGGATGCTTGGGCTCGCCGCGGGTGAAGCGCCGCAGGACCTGCTCGGCCTCCGTGGTGCCCAGGCGCAGGCGAGTTCCTCCACCACTACGCCGTACCGCATCCCGCATACCCCCGTGTGATCCACTCGGGCAGCAGCGTACGAAGGAACCGCCGGTCGCGTTCGGGCCTGTGGATAACCCGCGTCCGTGCTGCTCAACGGCCCCGGAGTACCGCGCGGATGGCGTCGACGGGGCCGGATGAAGGCATGCGCCCGCTGTTCGGCCTGGGCGTGGTCTTCGTCGGTCAGGGCCCGCCGTACGCCAGTTCGGTGATCTCGACTTCGTACGTCCGGTAGTCGTCCGCAGGCCGGCGCAGCGGGACGGGGTACAGGTGCCAGCCGTGTGCGGTCGACCGCCACAGCTGGCGGTCGGCCTCGGCGAGGGTGCCGTAGTGCTCGATGAACATCGCCACGACGTCCGCGGTGAACTACATCGACGGCCGGTCGTCCGCCGCGCACCCCGGGCAGTGGTCCTTGCCCGTGCACACCGCGAGGCACTGGTCGTAGCGCGGCGGCCAGCGGGGTGCCGTCGATGTCGCTGCGCCCGCCGGGCTCGCTGCCCACGTACGCTCGCACTGCCCGCTGCACCCGCCCTGTTGCTTCACGCTGAGTGGTGGCTCTCCCGTCGAGTGCACGGCCGTACGCTCCGAGTGTCAACTATACACTCCGCGTATACACGCGGCGTATACACGCTGTGTAGAGTGCTCGGCATGTCCATCGGTCACACCCTCCTGGGGCTCCTGGAGTCCGGCCCGCGTCACGGTTACGACCTGAAGCGGGCCTTCGACGAGAAGTTCGGTCACGACCGGCCGCTGCACTACGGCCAGGTCTACTCGACGATGTCCCGCCTGCTGAAGAACGGGCTCGTCGAAGTCGACGGCATCGAGGCCGGCGGCGGCCCCGAGTGGAAGCGGTACGCGATCACCGAGGCCGGCATCACCGATGTCGAGCGGTGGCTCGCCACGCCGGAGAAGCCGGAGCCGTACCTCCAGTCGACGCTCTACACCAAGGTCGTCCTGGCGCTGCTCACCAGCCGCGACGCCGCCGACATCCTCGACACGCAGCGCTCGGAGCATCTGCGCGGCATGCGGATCCTCACCGACCGCAAGCGCAAGGGCGATCTCGCCGATCGACGGCCGACGAGCAGCAGCCCCACGGCGCCCGCGAGCAGGGTCAGCACCAGGGGGATCGGGCGCTGGAGGACGGCGAGCACGGTCACCGCGGCGACCACGGTGATGATGACGGCCGCCTCGCCCGCACCGATCCTGTCAGCGGTGGCCCCGGCCGGGGCCACCGGCCGGGCGCCAGCGGGTTCGGCGGTGGACGGGGGAGTGGGCATGACGGGGCCTCCAGACGGTGCGGCGGGACGTCCGCGGTCCGGGGTGCCTGGCGCGGTGAGCCGATGGTGGCACTGCCCGCCCCGCTCCCGCGACCTCCACAAGCCTGTGCCCGGACCCGACGTTGCTTCCCCCTGTGGCGCGAAGCCGCAGGCCAGTCTGAGAAGTGAGCAGACCGTGTCCACGCCAGCGGCGGAGACCTGGCGCACGATCCGCGACCGGCTCCTGGGCTTACACCTGGGCCGCGACCTGATCGCCGTGCGGGCCGAACTCGCTGCGGACGCCGGTCCCGACGCCGACGACGTGGAGCAGCTCGACGGGCATCCCGTCCGTGCTGCTCCCGGCCTGCCCGGTGTGTGACGACGCTCCTGTGGACGGCCGCGCCCTGCCGGTGTCCTCGGCGGTGCCGGTGCGGCGGGCGCGTGCCCGGTCGGTGAGCTGGTGGAGGTGGTCGATCCCTGCCTGCATGAACGCCTCTGGTCCTTCCTCCTCGGCACCGGGCAGCCGCAACAGCCCCTGTCCGGTGCCGGCCTGTTCGGCCAGCACCGACTCCAACCAGCCGGCCAGCGCGGCGATCTCGGAGGCCAGGCACATGGTCAGGACGTGCACGATGCCCGACGGGTTGATCATCATCGGCACCATCTGGGCCACGATCAGGGAAAGGCCGGACTCCTCCAGCACCGCCCGCAGCCGGGCGAGGGCGGGGTTGTCGGGCATGCCGAGCCCGTGCATCAGATACAGGCCGCCGATCCCCGCCAGCACCGCAGCGGCGTGGCGCGCGGCGGCCATCTCCTCGACACCGGCCGCCTGGAGCAGGCCGAGCGGGTCGACGGCCCCAGCTCGGATCCACCCGTCGAACTCGCCTGTCTCCTCGGCCTGCCGCGCATCTGCGGCGACGTCGCTCCAGTCGAGGCCGGGCATGAGGGTGGCGAGCGCGTCGACGAGCCGCTCGCCGCCGACTTCGCCCGCGCCCAAGGCCGCGGCCGCGACCATGCTCACCGCTCCGCGCCGCCGCCGGCGGTCCTCACCCTGGTCGATCTCGGCGTCCGGATCCTCCAGGACTCGCCGCATCACCTCGGGGTGCGCGCCCGGCGTGCCCGCGCCCCACCACCCGCCCGGCCTCGGTGTAGAAGGCATCCTGCTCCTCATCACTCCCGCGGGCCGCCGTACGGCCGACTCGACCAGGCGCTGCGCCGTGGAGCGTCGCATCGCCCACACCAGGGCCTCCCGCACGGCCGGCCACGGCGGCGGCACGATACGGGACCAAGCGAGGCTCCTCGGACGAACGTGATGCGTAGACAACACCACCGCAACGACCAGGAGTCTCGCCTCGTCACACCACCCCCCTGACCTGCACCATCACCCCTGCAGGACAGGATGAAATGGTTCAGTGATCGCACCTCTCGCACCCGTGCAAGACACCTCGCGAGCTGGGAACAGAGCCGGGCAGGACCTACCAACAAGGACCGGAACCGTTTCTCGCTCGCGGCCCGCCGACGGTGCCGTAGGACACGCCAGCGGGCCGCGAAAGCTGGCCGCTCACAGAGCAGGACGCAGCACCGCGTGGAAGATCTCCAACGCCTGGGTCATCCGGTCGTCGTCGCTTTCCACTGCCGGCGTGGACACTGCATCGGCCGCGGCCGCGAGCCCGGGTTCCTCCCGCTGGAAGAAGGTCGACGGCTGCCCCCGGCAGTACCAGTAGCGTCGTCGCGCCGCTGGCACGCGCTGTCAACAAAATGGCGCTAACCCCGATCTTTCGTGACGGTCCGCCGACAGAGTCGGTGGACCGTTTCGCTTTCTGTGGCTGGTGGTGGGCAGGCTGAGGAGCCGTGTGTCGTCTCGGGTGGACGCCGGGTTCCACTGCTCCGGTCTGTGGTGGCTGCCTCGTAGGGGTGGGAAGGTTGCTGGTCAGCCGGGGTTCGGCAGGAGGGCATGCCGTTCGAGGGCGTCTGTGACCTCACCGGTCCAGGGCCAGTGGCGGGCGATGCGGAGGATGCGGCGCCGGCCGGTGGTGACGAGCTGGGCGGCTGCGGAGAACAGGCGGAACCGCAGACGGCGGGGCTCCCAGAGACGGGCCTGTCCGGTCAGGGCGAGCATGAGCATCCAGGCCAGCAGGTCGAGAGCGATCTGGACGATCTCCAGCCAGAGCCGGTTCTGCGCGGTGTGGTGCAGGGGCAAGTCGCGCAGGCCGGTGGACCGGGCAGCCCGGATCCGGTCCTCGGCCCGGGCCCGCAGACGGTGCCGCAGCTCAAGCTCGGCGATCGATCGGCCGGCGGTGTTGGTCGCGAAGCACGTGATCCGCATGCCGTCCGCATCGGTGATCCTCAACTGCGCCCCGGAATGCGGCCGTTCCTTGCGGACGATCAGCCGCATCCCCTTCGGCCAGCCGTCCAGCAGGCTGCCGGTGAGTTCGGCGACCCAGGCTCCGTCACGGATCTTGCCGTCGGCCTCGACGGCCGGTGTCCAGGCCGGGGCCGGGATCTTCGGCACATGCTGGTGGATGGTGTCGGTGATCACCATGCCGACCGAGTAGGACAGCCATCGGCCTCGTTTCGCGAGCCAGGACACGAAGTCGTGGGTGCCGCCGCCGGAGTCCGTGCGGATCAGCGTCTGCCGTCCGCACCGGTACTTCTTCGGTAGTTGTGCCAGGGCCAGTCGGGCGGTGGCGATGTGGTCGGCGGCCGTGTTCGAGCCCGCGTTGCCCGGCCTGAGGAGCACGGCGACAGGCTCTCCGGTGCCACCGGGGCCGTGGTCGGCGAAGGCCGTCAGAGGATGATGGCCGTAGGTCTTCTTCCAGGTCGCGGCCGCTTCCTGCTTGCCGGAGTGCGCGATCACCAGGACGCCGTCGAGGTCGACGGTGACCTGTCCGTCGGTGTCCGGGGCGTTCTCGCCGGCCAACGATCAGACCCGGCTGCGAACTTCGGACCGTGCGGACCGGACGGCCTGTAGGGCCTTCTCGTCGGAGGCGGCAAGGGTGTCGATCAGACGGGAGACGGTCGGGTCGGAGGCGACCGGGCCGAAGAGGGCCGGCTCGCACCGCAGCATGGCGACATCCGCGAGGCAGTCCCCGCCCAGTGCGACCGCCAGAGCGAGGTCCAGGAGGATCTTGCCGGGATCGTGGGCGGCCCGCGGCTTGCGCCACGGAGCCAGAGCTGCGGACATCGCCTGGTCAAGGCCCGTTTTGCGGACCGTCTCCAGCAGCAGGACCGCACCGGCCTGCGAGACCACCTGCCGACCGTCTCCCTGGACACGGACACGTGGGTACGACGAGATAGGCTCTCTCACCTGGAAAGTGCTCTTTTCCTTGCAGCCAACAGGACCCTCAGCAAGTCCTATCGTTGCAGGTCAAGGGCACTTTCCGTGTTTGTTATCAACACTTGGACAGCCCACCTCGTGAAAGCGCGAGGCTAGCCGTCCCTCCAGGCCCGCTTATCCAGAGCCTTGCGGGTGGGATAGCGTTGCGAGATACGCAACCTTCTGCTGAAGATCAGCAACGTATTTTTCGAGCTGGCGGATTCGGTCGAACATCTCATGCAGGCCGACCCCCCCGGTCATGAGGTTGCCCGTAACCAAAACGTCTCCATCAAATACGCCAGCCTTCCCCCCGGCTACGTTGCTCGAGGCGAACACGCCGTTGGCGCCCCTGCCGTACAGGCCGTTGCCGCCGTGGTCGTTCACTCCAGCCACACCGGACTTAGCGGAGAGGCTCGCTATCCCCAGAACGCCATCGTTGCTCGCCTACTGTGCCGTTTCCGTTCTTTCCGTCTCCGAATAGCCCGTTGTGGCCACGACCATATATGCCGTTGCCGTTGTTTTCGTTGACACCTGCGACGCCTGCTTTTCCTGGAGCCTTGCCGACTCCAAGAACTCCGTCACCTGTGTCGCTCGTTCCGACTACTTGTGTCACGACTGCTCCCTGTTCTAATTGAGAGTTGGCGTAATTAACTGCGGAACTGTTGATTGTTGGATCGCGTGATGCGAGTTCCACTCCTACCACGGTTGCACTGGCGCGTTCAGGTGGCATCCCGGGAGTAGATAGGTGCAGTTCATGGACCTACTGCGCGCTGGCTGGTCCGGCCGTGCGACCACGCCTTCCCGCGCTGAACGTTGTGGCTGCAGGCCTGCGCGTCCCCTCGCTGGCGGCACAGGTAGGCGTCGGCTCGGGTGTTGCGCCGACGTGCGCCGGCGTAGCGTCGCGTACAGCCCGCCCCGCAGAGATGGCCGGTGTACAGCTGGCAGGCAGCACCTCGACCGCAGAGATGGAACGGATCGTCGAGAGACGCAACCTCATCGCATACACCGGTGATCGAAGCGGCCGAGGCCGGGCTCCGATCGCCGTTGCCGAGGTCAAAGCCGATCTGGCCTTCATCTCGGCGATCCTGGAAAAGCAGCTGCTCCAGGAGGACAACCGACGCCTGCGCCAAGAAGTCGAACGGCTCAAGGGTGCAGTCCGTGGCAGCCTCGGTCAGCAATTCGACCAGTTCGGCGCCGCCGACCTTGGCACCCGCGTCGATGAGCTCATGGCGGAGAACGAGCTTCTGCGGGCTGAGCGTGACAATGCCTTGTCCCAGGTCAAGGACCTGACCAAGCAGCTCAACGAGGTCCAGGACGATCTCACCGGCACCCGGGAGAGTCTGCGCCGCATGATGAGGACCGAGAAAGCTCCCTGACAGCCGGGCGAAGGAAAAGGCTCGCGCGGGAGCACCTCGGTCAGCGCGAGCCCCAGCACCTGGCAGAAAAGAACCTCCCCCCGGCAGCGCTCGGTTAGCCTCCTGCCTACTCGGTGATTGACCGTCAGGGGGCACTGGTGAGCGACAGGGACAGGCAGCGCAGCACGGCCAGCCAGCGGGCCAGCACGAGGACCGCGCAGCGGCGCAACGAGCTGCGCGCCGAGGCGGCCCGGCTCCACGAGGAGCGGCAAAACCTGGGCAGTGCCCGAACCCGCGCCGAAACTTGGGCACTCACAGCCGCCGCTGTCGTAGGTGCCATCAGTCTGTCGGTAACCGCATGGGGAACCTACTGGACTGCCCGAGTGGCGGAAGATCAGCTCCAGCAATCCAAGGAACAGGATGAGGACAAGGCGAAGGCGCAGGCTGCTCGGGTGACGTACTGGCTTGAGCAGCCTACATCGGAGGACCCTCGAAAGGTCAGGGGGAGCGGGAACCGGCTTGTGATCGTTAACCGGTCATTGGATCCGGTCACGAACGTCAGCTTCATCTATGAGGTCCACGAACCTGTACCGCATGGATCGCCTGACACCGCAGGACTGATGGCTTGGGGATTCTCGTCCATCTCCACCTTCCCGCCGTGCTCGAAAACCATCGTCAGGTCAGTCGACCTCAGTCTGACGGACGGAAAGCCGGTCCCGACAAAGGCATGGCTGCAGATCGCGGAGATGGTCTTCGTCGACGCCCAGGGTAGGGGTTGGCACAGGGGCAATGAAGGAAGCCAACTCGTGAAGGATGAAGCCGGCGGCTTTCTGGCCGACGTGGACGCGCTTAGCAGGAGACTGGAATTGGATCGGGGGGGACTCAAATGGACTCGCCTAAAGCCGGTAGACCAGCCCGTCATCGAGAACTCAGCCGCCTGGGCGAAGCCGCTGGAGGAGTGCGGCAAGAGCGAGTGATGCCTGTAGGGTGAGGGTCTTTAGAGCTCATAACACGATCTTGTGCTCCGGCCTCTAAATGTGTGGGAGGGTGACCCAGGTTCGTGGGCATGGAGAGGGCGTACTGGATGAGCGTGGTGTGGGCGGCAACGTCACCGGAGTCCGGACTCTTCCGCCCGGCAGAGCGTTGTTCAGGGTGGGGGGATCTGTCAGACCACTTCGACGAACTGCGTTCACTTGGGCAAGGCTATGTCGAGGTCCGGTCGCCGAGAGAGGACTTCCCGATGCTGAGCCTGGCCTTCCGGGGTGATCAGGCGGTCGTCCATCTGATGAGTAGCCCTGAGCAGATGTTCCTGCTCGCAGGAGACGGCACTGTGCCCTCGAGTGCCGAGGTTGAGGTACCGATCATGGATGACCTTGCCGTGTTCACGGGCGGCTTCGTGCTGGACACCGATCGAGCGTGGAACCAGGTGCATACCTTCTTCCGAACCCGGGATGTCTGGCCTCCCGGTGCGTGGCATGAGCTGTAGCCAAGACCTACCTCGTGCCCGAATCATGATCGATGCTTCTTTAGCCGCCTCCAGCAGATGAGGCTGCAGGCGAGGGAGACGAAGGCGTCGTGGAGTTCGGTACGGCGCTCCCAGCGGACGGCGATGCGCTTGAACTGGTGGAGCAAGGCGAAGGTCTGCTCGACGACATGGCGGAGCTTGCCCAGGCCCTTGATGTTCGGGGAGCCCTTGCGGGAGATGACCGGCAGGATCCGGCGCTTGCGTAGTTCGTCGCGGTTGGGGTTGGAGTCGTAGCCTTTATCTCCGAGCAGGGCCTCGGGGCGGCGGCGGGGTCGGCCCGGGCGGCCGGCGACGGGTGGGACGCCGTCGACCAGGGCGAGGGTCTGGGTGACGTCGTTGACGTTGGCCGCGGTGGTGACGACCTTGAGCGGGGTGCCGCGTCCGTCGCAGATCAGGTGGTGTTTGCTGCCCGTCTTCCGCCGGTCGACCGGCGACGGACCGGTGTCGGCTCCCCCTTTTTGACGCGGACGTGGGAACCGTCGACGCATGCCCTGGACCAGTCGAGCTCGCCGGCCGCGTTCAGCTTGGCGAGCAGGATGCGGTGCAGCCGGTGGAAGACTCCGGCCCGCTGCCAGCGCTCGAGGCGCCGCCAGCAGGTCTGGCCCGAGCCGAACCCCAGCTCTGCGGGCAGTAGTTGCCAGGCGATGTCGTTGCGCAACACGTACAGGATGCCCTGCAGGCACAGCCGATCCGGCACCGGGCGCGGGCCCGGAGCCCGCTCAGGCCATGGCGGCAGGAGCGGTTCGATCAATGCCCACAGGTCATCGTCCACGATCCACGGCCGGGTAGTCACACCATCTCGAACGGGCGAATCGTCACACCGGTCACGGCCCACCAGGACCATTCAACAAGATCGTGTTACGAGCTCTTAGAGGTCGTTTTCGTCCGATGTTTTATCCCGGAATTAGCCGTTTGGTCTGCGGTGTCGGGTCGCGCCAGGAGATGGTGTTCTCGCCGGTGAGGCGGCGGGTCATGAGGTCGGTCATGGCAATGTGAATCACGGCTTCGGAGCGGGTGGGCAGGGTTTCGTAGTCGCGGGCCAGGCGGCGGTGCAGCATGAGCCAGCCATAGGTCCGTTCGACCGCCCACCGCTTCGGGATCGGAGTAAAACCCCTGGTCCCGGGCTTTCGAGCGGTGATTTCCATGTCGATGCCGAGGACGGCGGCATGTTCGACGAGGTGCTGGCGGTAGCCACCGTCGACCCACACCTTGCGGATGCCGGGATGGTCGGCGGCGACCTGGTCCAGGAGCCGGGCGCCGGCGACGGAGTCCTGCACGCTTGCCGCGGTGACCAGCACGGCAAGTAAAAGTCCGAGGGTGTCGGTGACGATGTTCCGCTTCCGGCCCACGATTTTCTTCCCGGCGTCGATGCCCTGGCCGGCGGCGGGGACGCTGGTGGAGGTCTTGACGCTCTGCGCGTCGATCACACAGGCCGACGGCTCGGCGTCCCGTCCTTCCTTCTCCCGTAGCAGCTGCCGGAGCAGGCCGTTGAGCTGGGCGAACACACCCTCGTCCGCCCACTTGGCGAAGTAACCGTAGACGGTGTTCCAATGCGGGAAGTCGTGCGGAAGGTAGCGCCACTGGACCCCGGTGCGGTCCACATACAAGATCGCGTCCATGATGTCGCGCAGGTCGTGTTCCGGCGGCCGGCCGAAGTTCAGGGCCCTGCCGCGGCGCTCGAGCCGCCAGGCAGAGAGCACCGGCTCGATCAACTCCCAGCGGGCATCGGACAGATCACTCGGATACGGGCGTCGCCTCGGCATGCTTCCGGCGTACCGCCGCGGACCGAGTGCGCCCAGGCGCACAGCGACACCAACAGAAGCACGCTTCCGCGAAGGCCGGGCGTCCTGGGATGAGACAGGCACAAGTCACTTCCCGCCTCACCTGTCACCCCACCCGACCAGCAAAAATCAATCCGCATCTCCAGCAGCACGAGCACCACAACCCGACGGCCTGAAAATCGCCTAATACACAGATAATCCAGATGAAAACGACCTCTTAGAGCAATACCGGTGACTTTGGTGGGTTCTGGTCGTTGGATGGGTTGTGCCAAGACCGGGTCAGGTGAAGTCGTCGGGGGTTGATCGGTTCTCGGATCGGATCGCGTTGGGGGTGCTGACGCGGGCGTTTCCGCCGGAGCTGATCGACGAGGTGGTTGCCGAGTGCGGCAGGGTCGAGCAGCGGACGCGGCTGTTGCCGGCACGGGTGGTGGTCTACTTCGTCCTGGCGATGTGTCTGTTCTTCGGGCAGGGCTATGAAGAGGTGGCCCGGCTTCTGGTCCAGGGGCTGGAGCGCGAAGGCCGGTGGGTGAAGGCCTGGCGGGTGCCCACGACGGCGGCGATCGGCCGGGCGCGTCTGCGGCTTGGGCCGGAGCCGTTGCGGGCCCTGTTCGCGCGGGTGTGCCGGCCGGTGGCGGTCGCGCGGACGCAGGGGGCCTGGTATCGGCGGTGGCGGCTGGTCGCGGTGGACGGCACGGTTTTCGACGTTCCGGACACCGTGGCGAACGCCCAGTTCTTCGGGCGTCCCGGTACCAGTCGCGGGCAGGGCCGCAGCGCATATCCGCAGGCGAGGGTGGCGGCACTGGCCGAGTGCGGCACCCATGCCGTGTTCGCGGCCGAGGTCGGACCGCTCAAGGTCCACGAGACCGTCCTGGCCCAGCGGCTGTTCCCCGCGCTGACGAAGGGCATGCTGGTGCTCGCCGACCGGGGCTTTTGCGGTCTCGATCTGTGGCGGGCCGCGAAGGCGGGCGGCGCGGACCTGCTGTGGCGGGTCCGCAGTGTCGTGGTGCTGCCGGTCCTGGAGGCCCTCCCCGACGGTTCCTACCTGTCGGAGATCGTTGCCGCGCGGGACAACTACCGGCGCGCGGACCCCGAGCGGGTGCGGGTGATCGAGTACGCCCTCGGCCCCCGCGGTGGTGACGGCACCGTCTACCGGCTGATCACCACCCTCCTCGACCCCGACCAGGCACCGGCCGAGGAGCTTGCCGCCCTCTATGCCCAGCGGTGGGAGATTGAGAACACCCTCGACGAGATCAAGAACCACCAGGGCGTCCCAGGGCTGGTGCTGCGTTCCCGGCACCCACGCGGCGTCGAACAGGAGATCTTCGCGTTCCTGCTGGTCCACCACGCGCTGCGGGACCTGATGCACCGGGCCGCCCTCCAGGCCGGGCACGATCCCGACCGGATCTCCTTCACCCGCACCCTTCGCGTCGTCCGCCGTCATGTCACCGGGCAGGCGGCGCTTTCCCCCCTCGCGACTGGCCCGGTCCACCGCCCGGAGTCTGCGTGAGATCACCGAACGGCTGCTGCCCGCACGGCGGTTGCGCTCCAACCCCCGCGTGATCAAACGCAAGATGTCCAACTGGGCCCTCAAGCGAGCCGAGCACCACAGCCCACCACGGCCAGACACCCCGACGGTCCGGCTGGTCGGGCCGACCAGAGCCACTTCAACCAGCCGGAAAACAACCTAATTCACCGGTATTGCCTCTTAGAGGGTCGTTTTCACCTATGCCGCCCCCTTATTGGGCGATTCTTTAAGCGATGGATGGCGGTACAGGCGAGGTCGTGGAGACCGTCGATGCGGGCGAGTCGTGGGAGGTTGCGGATGGGGCGAAAGGGCCGTGATCCTGTCTCATCCCAGGATGCCCGGCCTTCGAGGCCTCGACCGCCGTTGGCGTGCGACTGGGCGCACTCGGTTCGCAGCAGTACGACGGAAGCATGCCGAAGCGACGCCCGTATCCGAGCGATCTGTCCGATGCCCGCTGGGAGTTGATAGAGCCGGTCCTGGCGGCCTGGCGTTTCGAGCGCCGCGGCCGAGCCCTGGACATCGGCCGGCCCCCCGAACACATCATCAGTTGGAAGGGGTTCGCCGCTCATCTGACCGAGACCTGCGCTCCCGAGGGCCCCAACGTGATCACGGATGTCACCACCACCGCGGCCACCACTCACGACAGTCAGGTCCTGCCCGGCATCCACACCCGCCTGCCCCGTCGCGGCCTGCTGCCCGCCGAGCACCTGGTCGACGCCGGCTACACCTCCCTGCCCCACCTGGAACAGGCCGCCCGTGAACACCAGGTCACCGTCTCCGGTCCGCTGAAGAGCAACCCCACCCGCCAGCACCGCCGATACGAGGGCTTCGCCCGGGACGACTTCCACATCGACTTCGACCGTCGGCAGGTCACCTGTCCCCAGGGCCAGGTCAGCCAGGGCTGGCACGGCCCCTACCCGACCTCCTCGCCCACCGCGGCCCCGCTGATCGTGGCCCGGTTCACCAAGAGCCAGTGCCAGCCCTGCCCCGCCCGCGCTCAATGCACCACGTCCCGCGAAAGCCACCGCACCCTGGGCTTTCCCCCTCGAGAGCTCCGCGACCTGCAACTCCGTGTCCGCGCCGAGCAACAGACTCTCGAGTGGAAGGCCCGCTACGCGGTCCGCTCCGGGATGGAGGGCACGGTCAACGAGTTCGCCCACGGACACGGCATGCGGCGCTGCCGCTACCGCGGACAGGGAAAAGCCCACGTCCAGCATGTCCTGGCAGCCATCGCCGTCAACATCGAGCGCGTCAGCGGACTGCCATCAGCCGTGGAAGCACCCACACCCCGCCGATCGACTGCCTTCCAGAACTACCTCGACCAACGCGAGAGCCCCCGGCTCAAGTCCTGGCGCAGCCTGAGTAGTTGACCTCAACGGCTACAAGATCCCCGACAAAGTCAAGCTAGTACTCCAGTGCGGTTTCGTGATCTAGCGATCAGGTAGGGCACGGAGTCGACGTCGGTGGTGGCTTCGGCGGGCGGCGGCCTGGTGATGTCGGCGCCAGCTTGGCCAGTGCAGGAGCCTGCTCACAGAGGTGCTCGGTGAGCTCAGCAGCGACCCCAGCAGGTGGCGGATCTCCGGGACGGTCAGGTCGATCGGTCGGTGCTGCGGACGGGGCGATCCGGCTCGGCGGTTCTGGCCGGTGTGGCGTCCGCGGCGAGAACGGTCAGAAAGGCCAGGGCCAGCATGGCCAGAGTGATGTGCCGGTGCCAGGCGATCCAGTGGCGGACCTGGTAGTGGTCCAGGCCGACCTGACCCTTCGCTGCCTGGAAGCACTCTTCGATGCACCACCTGGTGCCAGCCACCCGCACCAGCTCGGACAAAGGCACCTGCTTCGGGGACCAGCACAGGTAGAAGGCGAGTTCGCCGCTGTCGGGGTTGCGGCGGATCAGCAGGTACCGGCCACCGCCGGTGCCGGTCTCGATCCAGGCCCAGTCGTAGTAGCGGGGTCCCTTCGCCCCGGCCCCGCAGCTCTGACGGTGCCAGGCGGTGGCGGGTAGGCGGTCGGGAACGGTGTCCGCCCGGGCGGTGGTCCGGCCCTGGTTGATCCGCACCCGGGTGCTGCAGGCGACGGCTAGGACGTAACCCAGTCCGCGTGCTTCCAACACCGTGCGCAGGCCGGGGTCTTGGCCGTATGCCTCGTCGCCGGTTACCCAGGACGCGCTGATCCCGGCATCCAGGGCTGCCGCGATCATCTGCCCAGCCAGGGCGGGCTTGGTCGCGAATGCCGTGTGGCCGGGGATCCCGGCGCGGGTGCGACGCTCGGCGTCCTGGCACCAGGTCTGTTCGGGCAGATAGAGCCGACGGTCGATCAGCGCCCTGCCTCTGCTGGAGGCGTAGGCGAGGAACACGCCGACCTGGCTGTTTTCGATCGGGCCTGCGGTGCCCGTGTACTGCCGCTGCACGCCCGCCGAGCTCCGGCCCTTCTTCAGGAACCCCGTCTCATCGACGATCAGTACGCCGTCGTCGGCGCCGAGGTTCTCGAAGACGTAGGCGCGGACGTCGTCGCGAACTTCATCGGCATCCCAACGGGCGGATCGCAACAGCTGCTGCATCGGCCCGGGACGGTCGTGGTCGGCTTGTTCGGCCAGCTGCCAGCAGTTTTTCCGCTCGGTTTGGGACAGCAGTCCGAGCAGATAGGCGCGGGCGGTCGCCCGCGGTTCCACCCTGCGGAACCGGCCCGCGATCCGGGCCACGGCCTGGTCGAACATGGCCCGCCAGCGGGCTGTGTCTATGCTGTGGCCCGCGGCCACTGCACGATCTTCAGGAGTCCATACAATCCTTGATGATCACGCGGTGGCCGCTTTAGTTCCCGTACCCGTGCCCAGGTGGTGCCAGGCATGGCTGCACCCGTGGGCGCAGAACCGAGCCCGTCGCCGCTCGTCAGCCACGCCGAGCAGCGCGACCAGCAGTCGGAACGCCTTGACGCGTTCGTCCTGCGGCAGGTTGATGATCTTTGTCAGCTGCTCCGTGAGGCGCCCGCGTGTGATCAGCACGGCCGGGGTGTGCGTGGGCCGGATCCCGGCTCTGCGGATGCTCTCGGGTCCGTCCTCGGTGAGGGCCCGGGCCTGGATGCAGAACCCGGCCAGGTCGCGCAGGACTTCGAACTGCTCGGTGCCGGCCAGGCTCTCGAACCAGTCGACGCCCTGATCAAGCGGACGGATGCCTTGTGCCAGCCCGTTCAGGACCATCGCGCGCTCGTCCATCCCGCCTCACTTCCACAACACCCCAGACCGTCGACCTTGCACGGCCATCGAACCAGATCGCGAAGTGTGACTGGAGTACTAGGTGTGCATCGGCCGGAACGGGATGACAGCGATGCCGGAGGTGACCGCGATGACAGGGCCGCGACAGCCAACCGAGCCGCGGGGTACTACCGATCACCGACGCAGCGCAGCGACGGACGGGTCACCAGGGGACGGCGCCCTCGTCGTCGAAGAAGCCGCCGCGCGGTCCGTCGTCCGGCAGAGTTGCGAGCCGGATGGCGATCGCGGCACCTTGCTCGGGGGTCCGCGACGCGTTGAAGCCAGTGAAGTCGGTCGCCACGTACCCGGGGCAGCAGGCGTTCACGATGACTTTCGTATCGGCGAGCCGGCGGGCGTACTGTGCCGTGACACTGTTGAGCATGGACTTCGACGGTGCGTACGCGGCCATGATTGGGCCGGTCTGCAACGTCAGTGAGCCCATGTTGCTCGACACGTTGACGATGCGCGGCGAGTGTGCGCGGCTGAGTAGCGGGAGCATCGCGTTCGTCACCCGAACGGCCCCGAACACATTGGTGTCAAGGACGGTGCGGACGACGTCAAGGTCGAGCGTCGTGGGGTCCTGTGCGCCGCCGTCGGTCTCGCCGGCGATGCCCGCGTTGTTGACGAGCGCGTCAAGCCGTCCTGCCTCCTGCTCGATGGTCGCCGCTGCTGCGGCGACGCTGTCGTCGGAGGTAACGTCGAGGGCGACCCCGAATACGTCGGCACCTGCGGCACGCAGTTGCTCGACGGCCTCCTCGCGCCTGGCGTCGTCACGAGCCCCCACCGCGACCGTGAAGCCGATCGCCGCGAGACCCTGTGCAATGGCGAAGCCAATTCCCTTGTTCGCGCCGGTGACCAGCGCGGTCATCATGTCGTTCACTCGATCCATGCTCGGCGAGCTGCGCACTCGTCGTCCAATACCGAATCAGTCGGCCGTGATACTCGGCAGGTATCAGGCGTTAGGCTGCTCAGGTGGACGATCTCGAGACCCGCGAGCTCCGGT
>NZ_JFCB01000034.1 GCF_000725125.1 Streptomyces toyocaensis | reverse complement strand
GCCGGCTCGCGCTGCTGCTCGCCGACCGCTCCGGCGCCTCCGGCGGCGGACGCCGGGGCACGGCGCCGGACCTCATGGAGCTGCTGCCCCAGTGGCTGGCCGCGGCGAACACCCGGGGTTTCGCGCCCCCGCCCGCGCTGCTGCCCGCGCTGCTCGACGCCGCGCGGGGGCGTACGGACCTGCGCCCGGCGGCACTCCGGTTCGCCGGGCCGCGCGCGCTGTGGCTGGCCCGGTTCAACCCGGACTGGCGGTTCGCCCTGCGTTCCACCCCGGGCGGCGCCACGGCCGTGCCCGGCCCTCGTGACGCGGGCGGGGCGCGACGGCTCTGGGAGGAGGGCCTCTTCGCGGAACGGGTGGCTCTCCTCGCCGCCCTGCGCTCCCGCGAGCCCACCGCCGCACGCGGGCTTCTCGAGTCGACCTGGGCCACCGAGCGGGCCGAGGACCGGCTGATGTTCCTGGACTCGCTGCGCACCGGCCTGGGCCCGGACGACGAGCCCTTCCTGGAGCAGGCCCTGGCCGACCGCAGCCGTAACGTACGGGCGACCGCGGCGGAGCTGCTGTCGGCCCTGCCCGGCTCGGCCCTGGCGGCGCGCATGGGGGTCAGAGCCGGTGCCTGTGTGGCCGTGGACCACACGCGGGACGTACCGACGATCGCCGTCGAGGCGCCGCACGAGTGCGACGCGGGCATGGAACGCGACGGTGTGGTGGCGAAGGCCCCGGCGGGCCGGGGGGACCGGTCCTGGTGGCTGGGCCAGTTGGTGGAGGCGGCACCTCTCGGCGGCTGGTCGCGGCGGCTCGGCGGGCGCACCCCGCAGGAGATCGTGGCGTTGCCGGTGGCGGACGACTGGCAGGGCGAGCTGCACGCGGCCTGGTGCCGGGCTGCGGTGCGGCAGCGGGACGCGGCGTGGTCCCGGGCGCTGCTCGGCAACCCCTCCGCACCGGAGGCGGGCGGGCCGGGGGCGGTGTCCCTGGCCGAACGCGCCCGGCTGCTCGGCACGCTGGACGCCGCCGAACGGGCGGAGTGGGTCGCCGCCTTCATCGACACGCACGGCCTGTCCGAGGCGTTCCAGCTGCTCGGAGTGTGCGCCGTGCCCTGGGCGGCACCGGTCGGACGCGCGGTGGTCGACGCGCTCGACATCGCGCGGGACGCAGGGAGTTATCCATGGAGTTTCAGCGGAGTCATGGGCCTGGCCGAACGCTGCCTGGACCCGTCCGAGGCCGGCCGCCTCGACGCTCTCCTGGCGATACCGGACGAAGCGGAGAACGCCTCACCGGGCGCCGGGGGCTACTGGTCGGAGGCCTTCCAGCGGCTGGTCACCACACTGCGCCTGCGGGCCGCCATGCTGACGGAGCTGGCCCCGCCCGCCCCCTGACCCGGTCCGCTTCCGCCGCCTCGCCCGCAGGCGCCGGGGGCGCCGGCCTCGCGCCGTCCGTGGACGGCCCGGGACCCCGGCTCCCGGCCCGGACGCCCGCGGGATCCGGCCCGGCAGGGTGTCGCGGGGGCATGCGTCCGGGGCCGGTGGCGGTCCCGGACGGGGGCGTCCGCCGTCCTCGCCGTCCCGGCCGCGCCGGGGCGGGTCTGCCGCCCGCCGAGGACGGCCGGCTACGCCTCCGCGGTCTGGCGGGCGTTCGCGCGGACCCAGTCCACGATCGACGCCGTGGTCGCGCCCGGAGTGAAGATCTCCGCGACGCCCTTCTCCTTCAGCGGGGCGATGTCCGCCTCGGGGATGATGCCGCCGCCGAACACCAGGATGTCCGCCGCGTCCCGCTGCTCGAGCAGCTCGATGACCGCCGCGAAGAGCGTGTTGTGCGCCCCGGAGAGGATGGAGAGACCGATCGCGTCGGCGTCCTCCTGGATCGCGGTGTCGACGATCTGCTCGGGGGTCTGGTGAAGCCCGGTGTAGATCACCTCCATACCGGCGTCGCGCAGCGCCCGCGCGATCACCTTGGCCCCGCGATCGTGGCCGTCGAGCCCCGGCTTGGCCACCACCACGCGGATCGGACCGGCTGCCACACCCATCACTGCCTCCATGAAGCGACTACATCCATCCGTATCGACAAGTACCGCACACATCGCACGGACACCCCGGCCCGGACCGGCCCGAGAAGTGAACGAACGTTATCTCCAGCATCCCGCAACCGGCAGTTTCGCGGTGCCCAGGGAGGGGGAAATCACACGGTGGGACACGTTCACCGCGCAGCGTTCCCGGGCCCCGCGGCCCGCACACCTCGTGCTCGTGCGACACACGCGCATCGGTGGGAACATGCGCATAAGGGATACGCACCGAGGCCGACACACCACCACGCCCCCTCCACGCACCGCACTCGCGCACCGTCGGCCGCTCTCGTAGCGACATCCCATGAGGGCACACGGGGGACGAGGCCGTCCTTCCGCGTGCCGACAGGAGGTCGGCCATGAAGGTCACCGAGGCAGCCCTTCCCTTCCTGCCGCTCTGCCGGCGTCTCCTGCCGACGCGGCTGGCGGATCTCTCCGTGGCCCTCCTGAAGGCGACCGCCCTGGAGCTGGCGATCCTGGCGGGTCACCTCCTGCTCTATCCGGCCGGGATCGTCCAGGAGCGCCGAGGCCCGTGCGGCCCCGAGCTGCCCGCCCCCAAGGGCACCGCACAGCTGCCGGCGGAGGCCAAGCCCCCGGTCGTCCTGCTGCACGGCTTCATCGACAACCGCTCGGTCTTCGTCCTGCTGCGCCGCAGCCTGTCCCAGCACGGCAGGCATCAGATCGAGTCACTGAACTACTCGCCGCTGACCTGCGACATCCGTATCGCCGCCGAACTGCTCGGCCGGCACATAGAGCAGGTGTGCGAGCGTACGGGCAGCCGCCAGGTGGACGTGGTCGGGCACAGCCTCGGGGGACTGATCGCGCGGTACTACGTGCAGCGACTGGGCGGTGACACCCGCGTACGGACGCTCGTCACGCTCGGCACGCCGCACTCCGGCACGCGCGTCGCGCCCCTGGCCAACGCGCACCCCATCGTGCGCCAGATGCGCCCCGGTTCCCCGGTGATCGAGGAGCTCGCGCTGCCCTCGCCCGGCTGCCGCACCCACTTCGTCGCCTTCTGGAGCGACCTGGACCACATCATGGACCCGCTGGAGTCGGCCTGCGTCGAGCATCCGGACCTCACCGCGATGAACGTGCGGGTGAGCGGCGTCGGCCACCTCGCCCTGCCCGTGCACCCCGCCGTGGCGACCGGCATACGGGAGGCCCTGGACACCGCACACCCCGGGGAGCCGTCCACCGGACGGGCGAGCGGCCTGACGGTGGCGTAGGAGCGGTACGGCGCGACACGCCCGGCGCCGGTCTCCGTGACACGACGATCACGGCGTCCACATACGAACAACATCGGTCCGACACAGCCGACTTACCGCCGCGACGCGTCCGTAATCCCGAACCGATCTCGAACACGTTTCGAACAAAGAGCCAAGACCGCGCCCGCCGTCCCCCAAAACACGACCGAATGCCCGTTTCCTGCGCGCGTGAAACCTGGGGAAGATTGTCGCGCCCGCGTACCGCCGGGTACAGTCGCCGCACTGCTCTGGCAGCCCCTGTTGTCGAGGCGAAAGAGAAGTTGGTGAACGACCGTCACCCGTCGGGGACCATGGACCCGGCTCCGGCTTCCGACGCCGCCTCGGCGCCCTACGCGTCGTACGGCACCCAGGAAGCCCCGTACGGCGACTTCACCACGTACGGCGCCCACGACGCCACCGGTTTTGCCGCCACGCACTACGGCACCGGCGGCCACACCACCGGAACCTTCGCCACCGACCCGCTCTTCGGGGACCTCCCGGCCGGCGGCCAGGACACGGGCACGCAGGACAGCGGGCAGTGGACCACGGCCGGCCAGGAAACCGGGCAGTACGACGCGTACACGGTCCAGCACCCCACTCCGTACGACACCGGTGGTTACGACGCGACCGCCTGGACCACCGGCCACCAGCCGATGACGGTGATCCCGACGCAGGGCACCTCGCCCGAGACCAGTGGCCAGTGGGACGCCGGAGCCTGGCTCCAGCCCGACCGGGCCGAGAGCCCCGCGGACGGGACGCAGCACTGGGACTGGGGCACGCAGACCTTCGACAGTGGTGTCTACGACGCCACGCAGTGGAACTCCGACGGCGGCGAGACCGACGGCGGGGCCACCGGATCCGACGGTTACGAGCCACAGACCGAGTCCTTCGAGCAGGACACGTACGCCGGCCAGGACACGTACGAGCAGAAGACGTACGACCAGGACGCCTACGAGGTACCCACCACCGGCGAGCCGGCCCGCGGCGAACAAATCGGCACCGGTCAACTGCCCGAGGTCTCCCTGCTCGACGGCCAGGAGGAGATCCTCCCCGTCCCGCCGCAGCGCGCGGCCCCGCGCTCCGGGTCCCGCTCCCGCCGCCGTACCCCTCCCAAGCGCTCCGCGCTGCTGACGGTGGCCGTTCCCTCCGCGTGCGTCATGGGCGTCGCCGGCATCGCCGCGGCCTCGGTCGGCAACCTGACCGAGGACGGCGGCCAGGAGACCACCACGACCGCGGCCGACGTCCAGCCGGTGAAACCGTCCGCCGCCAACGTCAAGCTGGACACCCAGCTCGAGAGCCTCGCCGCCGGCGCCGACGACTTCGCCGACCGGGCCAGCCGCACCCAGGAACGCATCGACCTCAAGGCGCAGCAGGAGGCCGAGCGCAAGCGGGCGGCGGAGGAGGCGGCCCGCAAGGAGCGGCTGCGCCCCAAGTTCGCCCTCCCGGTCGCCCAGCACGGACTCAGCGCCTACTACGGCCAGTCCGGCATCAACTGGATGTCCGTCCACACCGGCATCGACTTCCCCGTCTCCTACGGCGCTCCGGTGATGGCCGCGACCGACGGCACGGTCCGCACGCAGTACAACTCCGCCTACGGCAACATGATGATCGTGACGGCCAAGGACGGCACGGAGACGTGGTACTGCCACCTCTCCAGTTACCAGGTACCCGCGGGTTCGACCGTGAAGGCCGGCGACCAGATCGCGTTCTCCGGGAACTCGGGCAACTCGACCGGCCCGCACCTGCACTTCGAGGTACGCCCCGGCGGCGGCGCGGCGATCGACCCGCTCGCCTGGTTCCGCAGCCACGGCCTCGACCCGTCGTAGGGAACTCCCCCCGACGGGCCGCGGCCCGCGACTACAGCTTCTCGACCGGCGCGTACCGCAGCAGCAGCCGCTTCGGCTTGGTGTCCCCGAAGTCGATCGTCGCCTCCGCGTTCGACCCCGTGCCCTTCACCGCGACCACGGTGCCGAGGCCGAACTGGTCGTGCGTGACCCGGTCCCCGACCGCCAGTGACACCACGGACTTCTCCGTCGTGCGCCGGGTGGCGAAGCCGGAGGCACCCGAAGCCGACGAGCGGGAGCGGGACGACGACAGCGAGGCCGCCACACCCGAGGCCGGACCGGAGGACATGGGGGCGCTCGCCCCCGTCCGCTTCCACTCCAGGTGCGCGGCCGGGATCTCCTCCAGGAACCGCGAGGGCGGGTTGTACGACGGCTGGCCCCACGCGCTGCGCAGCGTCGAACGGGTGAGGTACAGCCGCTCCCGGGCGCGTGTGATGCCGACGTACGCCAGTCGCCGCTCCTCCTCCAGCTCCTTCGTCTGGCCGAGGGCGCGCATGTGCGGGAAGACGCCGTCCTCCATGCCGGTCAGGAAGACGACCGGGAACTCCAGGCCCTTGGCGGTGTGCAGCGTCATGAGGGTGATGACGCCGGAGCCGTCCTCGTCCTCGTCGGGGATCTGGTCGGAGTCGGCGACCAGGGCGACCTGCTCCAGGAAGTCGGACAGCGCGACCGACTCGCCGTCGCCGCGCTCCTGCTCGAACTCCAGGGCCACGGCGGCGAGTTCCTGGAGGTTCTCGATGCGGGTCTCGTCCTGCGGGTCGGTGGACGCCTGCAACTCGGCCAGATATCCGGTGCGTTCCAGGATCGCCTCGAGGACCGTCGCCGGGCCGGCACCGGACTCCACGACCGTACGGAGATCCTCCATCAGCGTGTTGAACCGCTTCACGGCGTTCGTCGAGCGGGCGGCCATGCCGTACGCCTCGTCGACGCGCTTCAGCGCCTGCGGGAAGCTGATCTTCTCGCGCTGTGCGAGGGCGTCGATCATGGCTTCCGCGCGGTCGCCGATGCCCCGCTTGGGGACGTTGAGGATGCGGCGCAGCGGCACCGAGTCCTCGGGGTTGGCGAGCACCCGCAGATAGGCCAGGACGTCCCTGACCTCCTTGCGCTCGTAGAAGCGGACGCCGCCGACGACCTTGTAGGGCAGGCCGACGCGGATGAAGATCTCCTCGAAGACACGGGACTGGGCGTTGGTGCGGTAGAAGACGGCGACGTCGCCCGCCTTGGCCTCGCCCGCGTCCGTGAGGCGGTCTATCTCGTCGGCGACGAACTGCGCCTCGTCGTGCTCGGTGTCGGCGACGTACCCGGTGATCCGCGCACCGGAGCCGGCGTTCGTCCACAGGTTCTTCGGGCGGCGCGACTCGTTGCGCTCGATGACGGCGTTGGCGGCGCTCAGGATGGTCTGGGTGGAGCGGTAGTTCTGCTCCAGCAGGATCGTCGTCGCGTCCGGGTAGTCCTCCTCGAACTGGAGGATGTTGCGGATCGTCGCGCCGCGGAAGGCGTAGATCGACTGGTCCGCGTCACCCACCACGCACAGCTCGGCGGGCGGGACCTCGGCCTCCGGCGGCACGTCGACGGGGTGCTCGGAGGTGCCGACCAGCTCGCGGACCAGGGCGTACTGGGCGTGGTTGGTGTCCTGGTACTCGTCGACCAGGACGTGCCGGAAGCGGCGGCGGTAGTGCTCGGCGACGTCCGGAAAGGCGCGGAGCAGATGCACCGTCGTCATGATCAGGTCGTCGAAGTCCAGGGCGTTGGCCTCGCGCAGCCGCGACTGGTAGAGCGCGTAGGCCTGGGCGAGGGTCTTCTCGAATCCGTCCGCCGCCTGGGCGGCGAAGTCCTCCTCGTCGATCAGCTCGTTCTTCAGGTTGCTGATCTTGGCGCTGAAGGACTTCGGCGGGAAGCGCTTGGGGTCGAGGTCCAGGTCGCGGCAGACCAGGGCCATCAGGCGCTTGGAGTCGGCGGCGTCGTAGATCGAGAACGACGACGTGAAGCCGAGCTTCTTGCTCTCGCGGCGCAGGATGCGCACGCACGCGCTGTGGAACGTCATGACCCACATGGCGCCCGCACGCGGGCCGACGAGCTGCTCGACACGCTCCCTCATCTCGCCCGCGGCCTTGTTGGTGAAGGTGATCGCGAGGATCTGGCCCGGGTGGACGTTCCGCTCGGCCAGCAGGTGGGCGATGCGGTGGGTGAGCACACGGGTCTTGCCGGAGCCGGCGCCGGCCACGATGAGCAGCGGGGAGCCGGAGTGCACGACGGCGGCGCGCTGATTGTCGTTCAGCCCCTCCAGCAGCGCGGCGGCGTCGATCACCGGACGCGGCGCCCCGTCGCGGTAGTAGGAGTCCCTGTCCGGCGGCACGTCGAACTTCCCGCCGAACAGATCGTCCGGCACCGTCTCCGGCACATGATCGTCCTCGGGCGGCGGCGGGGGCTCGTCCGCGGGGCCCCGCTGGGCCTGGAGGTCCGCCAGGAAGCTGTCGTCAAAGAGGCTGCTCATCGCTCTCCGAGTCTAGGGTGCCCCACCGACAACCCGGGCCCGCCCCGGGAACATCCCACGGTTTCCGCCCCGCCCCGGCACCGGGGCCGTCCACCGCACGGCCGGGCACCCTCCAGGACCGCCGCCTCACCCTGCGTGACGTCCCGCATGAGGTCACAAAAATGTATCGGGCATATCGCCCATCAACCTTCACACGGGCCACACCAGTTGGCTACGGTGCGGGCGGGCCGCACGACCCCCACCGGCGAACCTCGCCGGGCCGCGTGGCCCCCGCCGAGTCCGTCCCTGCCCACGCGGCAGCCGGAGCCGGGGACCCACCGAATCCCTGGGGTGAGTCGGCCCACTCCCTCACGGAGCGGCCGTAGGGCAACCCTTCCGAACCACCCGCCCGAACCCGACAGCTAACCCGGTAGGCGGAGCACTGGAAGGAGTCGCCTCCCTTGGCGTCGCACCGCAAGTCGCGCACCCCCGGCCCCCGCGTGGCAGGCATACGGACCCCGGCCCTCGCCACGGCCGCCCTGACCTCCGTCGCCCTGCTCTCCCAGACGGCGGGCGCCGTCCCCACGGACGACGGCAAGCCCAGCCTGGAGGAGGTCGAGAAGAAGGTCGACGACCTCTACCGCCAGGCGGAGTCGGCGACCGAGAAGTACAACGCGGCCAAGGAGAAGACCGCCAAGCAGCGCAAGCGGGTCGACACCCTCCTCGACGACGTGGCCAAGCGCACCCAGAAGCTGAACGACGCGCGCGAGGAGCTGGGTTCCTTCGCCGCCGCGCAGTACCGGACCGGTGCCGGCGTCCCCGACACCGCGATCTTCCTGCTCGCGGACACACCGCAGGACGTCTTCGACCAGCGCCAGGTGATGGACCGGATGACCGGCCGCCAGAAGGAAGCGGTCGACGACTACGTCACCCGGCAGTCCGAGACGATGAAGAAGCGCCAGGAGGCCACCGAGAGCCTCGAGACGCTCACCGAGTCGCAGGGCGATCTGAAGACGGCCAAGGCCACCGTCCAGAAGAAGCTCGCCGACGCGCGCGAGCTGATGTCGAAGCTGACCGCCGAGGAGAAGGCGCGGCTCGCGGCGGCCGAGAAGCAGAAGCAGGAGGAGGCCGCCCGCAAGGCCGCCGAGCTCGCCCGGCAGCAGGCGGAGCAGGAGGCGGCCCGGGAGGCGGCCGAGCAGGAGGCCGCGCAGCAGGAGAGCGGCAGCACGGGCACGTCCGAGTCCTCGGGGACGGTCACCTCACCGTCGACGTCGACGGACTCCTCGTACGCCACCAAGGCCGAGAAGGTCCTCGCCTTCGCCCGCGCGCAGATCGGCAAGCCGTACGTCTGGGGCGCCACGGGTCCGGGGTCCTACGACTGCTCCGGCCTCACCCAGGCCGCCTGGAAGGCCGCCGGCGTCACCATCCCGCGCACGACCTACGACCAGGTCAACGCGGGCACGACGGTCCCCGTCTCCCAGGCTCAGCCCGGTGACCTGGTCTTCTTCTACGACGACGTCACCCACGTGGGCATCTACATCGGCAACGGCATGATGATCCACGCCCCGAAGCCCGGCACCTACGTCCGCGAGGAGTCGATCTTCTACGACGGCGAGTCCTCCATCCACAGCGTAGTGCGCCCCGCCTGACCCGCCCGGTGCCTGACCCGCCCGGCGGCCGGAGCCGTCGGGCGCGTTCCTCAGCGGGAGATCAGGTCCACAGCACGGCGATGAAGATGTTCGTCACGGTCAGCAGGCCGACCAGACCGAACAGGCCCTTGTCCACCTTCTCGTCGTCCCGCTTCACGTAGACCAGGCCGAGGATCACGATCAGCAGTGCCAGCTTCACGCCGATCTTGACGTTGTCGACGGAGTAGTCCTGCGCCTGGTTCAGGCCGACCAGGACCACACCGGTGACCAGCATGGTCAGCGCACCGTGCAGCATGGCGGGGACGAAGCGGGCGGTGCCCGCGCCCATCGCCTTCATCTGGGTGAGGAAGCCCCCGAGGAGCGACGCGATGCCGATGATGTGCAGACCGACGAAGATGTGGAGGAGTACGTCCATGGGGCCGGAGCCTAGCCACCGCCTCCTCATAGCACTCCGGCGCCCTCGTCCTGCCCTCCTCCCTCACTTCGGTCATCACCCAGAGTGAAGTCGACGAAGCCGGAACAGGGCGCTGGTCACTATCGGTCACCCGATGGTCCGCTCACGCCACTTCCGCACAACCCGTTACCCGGGCCGTGCGGCGGGCCCTAGCGTCCTCCCCCAGGTGACCGGCTCTCCATCGCCGCCCGGGCCAGGGGCGGCGGCCGGACACCCCCGCCGAAGAGGTCCGGCGGCGGTCGGCTCCCCCTGTGCACCCGCCGCCGGACCACCCGGACGGCGGTCCGGCGGCGGTCGTGGACGAGGACGGGAGTCAGGTGGCTGCGCACCGCAGGTCCCGACAGCGCCCGGTGGGGGGCCACACGGCCCGCAGGGCCGTCGCCATCGCCCTCGCCGGCGCGGCCACGGCGGCCGGCTTCGACGTGCCGGCGGAGGCCCGGCCCCGGCCGACGCCGGAGCAGGCCGGAGCCGATGTCGACAGGCTCTACCGGCAGGCCGAGGCCGCCACCGAGAAGTACAACGGCGCGAAGGAGAAGGCGGAGTCCGCCCAGCAGCGGCTGCGCGCTCTGCAGGACGAGTCGGCCCGCAGGTGGAATCGGCTCAACGCCGCGCGTGCCGCCCTGGGGTCCGTGGCGGCGGCGCAGTACCGCAGTGGCGGGCTGGACCCGGCTCTGCGCCTCGTCCTGTCCGAGGACCCGGACGGCTTCCTGGACGGCACCGCCCTCGCCGAACGCGCGGGCACCCGCCACAAGGCGGACGTGGGGCGGGTACGCGCACAGCTCCGGGAGATCGAGCAGTTGCGCGGAGCGGCCCGGATCGAGGCGAAGTCGCTGACGTCCCACCGGGCCGAGATGCGCCGGCACAAGAAGACGGTCACCGGCAAGCTGGCGGCCGCCCGCCACCTGCTGTCCCGCCTGACGCCCGAGCAGCGTGCGGACCGCGCCGACGGCACGACCCGCGCCCCGCGCCCCTCGGCGGCCTCCGGCTTCGCCGTCTCACGGGCCCCCGGTGCCCGCGCCGCCGAGGCCGTCGCCTACGCCTACCGGAAGATCGGCAGCCCTTATGTCTGGGGCGCGACCGGCCCGGACGCCTTCGACTGCTCGGGCCTCGTCCAGGCCGCCTACCGCTCCGCCGGTGTCTCCCTGCCGCGCACCACCTATGCCCAGATCGGCGCCGGCCGCCGTGTCGCCCGCTCCGAACTGCTCCCCGGCGACCTGGTCTTCTTCTACCCCGGCATCAGCCATGTCGGCATCTACGTCGGCGACGGCCGGATGATCCACGCCCCGAATCCCTCGGCCCCGGTGCGCCTGGCTCCCGTCGACGAGATGCCGTTCGCGGGGGCGACACGGGTGAGCTGAGCGCGCCTTTGAAGGGCGCGGTCACACCAGTCGTCGCGCCGTCGCCCAGCGGGTCAGTTCGTGACGGTTGGACAGCTGGAGCTTGCGCAGCACCGCCGAGACGTGGGACTCGACCGTCTTCACCGAGATGAACAGCTGCTTGGCTATCTCCTTGTACGCGTACCCGCGGGCGATCAGCCGCAGCACCTCCCGCTCGCGCTGGGTGAGGCGGTCCAGGTCCTCGTCGACCGGCGGGGCGTCGGTCGAGGCGAAGGCGTCCAGCACGAAGCCGGCCAGCCGCGGCGAGAAGACCGCGTCGCCCTCCTGGACCCGGAAGATCGAGTCGACCAGGTCGGTCCCGGTGATCGTCTTGGTGACGTATCCGCGGGCGCCGCCCCGGATCACCCCGATCACGTCCTCCGCCGCGTCCGACACGGACAGGGCGAGGAAACGGACCGGCTTCTCGGTGTCGCCCATCAACGGCGCGCAGCGGCGCAGCACTTCGACACCTCCGCCACCGGGCAGGTGCACGTCGAGCAGGACCACCTCGGGCCGGGTCGCGGTGATGACCGTGACCGCCTGGTCGACGTCGGCGGCCTCGCCGACCACCTCGACACCCGTCTGCTCGGTCTGCCCGATCTCGGCCTGGACCCCCGTGCGGAACATGCGGTGGTCGTCGACGAGAACGACGCGGACCTGCCGCCCGGCGGTGCCGCCGGCCGACTCCGCGGCCTGGGCCCCCTGTCCCGCTCCCGCCGCCGTGTTCGCCTCGGTCGGCTCGCTCATGACGTCTTCTCCGCCCTCTCCATCTCCAGCTCGACCTCCGTACCGCCGTCCGGCACCGCGCGCAGCCGCGCCGTGCCGCCGTTGCGCTCCATGCGGCCGATGATCGATTCCCTGACGCCCATCCGGTCGGCGGGTATCGAGTCCAGGTCGAAGCCCGGACCGCGGTCCCGGACGGACACGAAGACCGTCTTCCCCTCGACTTCGGCGTAGACCTGAACCGCGCCTCCCTCGCCACCGTACTTGGCGGCGTTGACCATTGCTTCCCGCGCGGCCTGCATCTGTGCGGCGATTCTCTCGTCGAGCGGGCAGTCGCCGACGACGACGACCTCGAGGGGGACGCCGTGCTTGTCCTCGACCTCGGCGGCGTTGCGCTTCACGGCCTCGGCGAGGGTGGCGGGTTCGTCGTCCTCGTCCTTGCCGTTGCCCTCCGGTTTGTAGAGCCAGGCGCGCAGGTCGCGCTCCTGGGCACGGGCCAGCCGGCGCACCTCGCCCGCGTTGTCCGCGTTGCGCTGGATCAGCGTGAGGGTGTGGAGCACCGAGTCGTGGACGTGGGCGGCGACCTCCGCGCGCTCCTGCGCCCGGATGCGCATCAGGCGCTCCTCGGAGAGGTCCTGCGTCATACGGACGAGGTAGGGGCCGGCGAGGAGCGTTATGCCCACGAGGACCGCGAGGGCCGCCTGGAGCACCGAGCCGAGATGGCTGCCGGAGCCCCGCAGGACGAAGATGCCCGAGGCGCCCGCCGTCACCAGCAGCACACCGGCCACGGCCCGCAGCAGCGTGACCGTGCGGCGGCGCCGGCCGACCTCCATCCAGCGGGCCCGGCGCGCGTTGTCCGCCTGCCGCCACACCAGGGCGACACCGGCACCGACCAGGACGGTGGGCCAGAGGTAGGCCCGGGTCCCGTTGCTCAGGTTCACGTTGCCCACGAAGATCATGGCCACCACGACCATGAGGAGCAGGGCGACGATCTGCCCCTTGTCCGGTCTGCGGGTCACGAGCCGGCGCCGGCCGTCCGGCGAGGTCTCGGTCGTCACCAGGGAGGGCGGCTTCTGCGCGTCGACGCCGCCGACGCCGAGCGGTACGAAGAACCAGAACGCGGCGTACAGCAGGGCGCCGAGACCGTCGGCCATGAACAGACCGACGAAGACCAGACGTACCCAGATCACGGGCAGCCCGAGGTGTCCGGCCAGCCCCCGCGCCACGCCACCGAGCCAGCGTCCGTCACTGCTGCGGTAGAGCTTGCGCGGCGGCCGCGGCCCGGCGAGTGGCGCTGCTGCGGCTTCCGACATGCCAACGATGGTCACACGCGTGCATCGCCGGAGCATCAGGGTCGGCCCCGGAGACTCCCCTGATCTCCACACCCCGGCCCTTCGAACGCTCCCCCGGCCCCCTCAGGGACCGATATCAGGGTCCGGCCAGGGTCGTGCCGACTGCCGCCACGGCGGCTCGCCCGTCACCATGGACCCATGACCGATCACCAGCACGCCGCGACGGGTCCGGGACCCGCCTCCGGCTCGGGCGCGCCCGAGAGGGAGGAGGCGACCGCCGCGCCGCGGGAGCCTGCCGGCGACACCGACCCGGCGCACGCGGGCGAGCGCTTCCGGCGCGACCGCCGGCACCAGATGCTGGGCGGGGTGTGCGCGGGGCTCGGCAGGCAGTGCGACATGGACCCGGTGATCTTCCGGATCACGCTCGCGGTCCTGTCCGCCACCGGCGGCATCGGCCTCATCTTCTACGGCTTCGCCTGGCTCTTCGTCCCCTACGACGACCAGGAGGAGAACGAGATCCGCCGGCTGCTGACCGGCCGGGTCGACGGCCACACCCTGACGGCCGTGCTGTTCGCCCTGGTCGGCTGCGGCGTCTTCCTCACCATGCTGAACAACGACGGCGTGCTGAGCTTCGCCGTCATACTCTCCCTGCTGCTCGCCGGTGCCGGGTACTGGTCGCGGCGGCGCGGCGCGCCCGGCCCCGACCACATCGCCGCCCAGGCCGTCGCCGACGCACCGCCGGAGCCCCAGGCACCGCCCGCCCCCACCGCCTTCCCCTCATGGTGGCGCGACCCCATCGTCAAGGACGGCACCCACGTCGGCGGCACGGGCTACCTGTGGGGCCCCCGGGACTCCCGGGACCTGGACATCGCCGCCGCGGTCAACATCGGCCTCGACTCCCGCGCCGGCGTCCGCGACAGGACGTACGCACCGCTCCCGCGGCCGCCGAAGCCGCGCGGCCCCCGCGCGATCGGCGGCCGGATCTTCCTTCTCGCCCTGCTCGCGGCCGGTCTCGGCACCGGCCTGACGTGGGAGGCGCACCCTCTCGGCACCAGCCTGCAGACCGGTCTCGCCTGTGCGCTCGCCGTCTTCGGTCTCGGCGTGGCCGTCAGCGCGTTCCTCGGCCGCACGGGGGCGGGATCGATCATCCTGGCGGTCATCACGGCGGGCCTGCTCGCCGGCGCGACGGCCGTGCCCCGGGACATCGGCACCGACTGGACCCGCACGACGTGGGAGCCCACCTCGGTCGCGCAGATACGTCCGGTCTACGACCTCGGAGCGGGCGAGGGCGAGCTGGACCTGTCCGCGATACGCGTCCCCGCGGACGACACCGTCTCCACACGGGCCGATGTCGGCCTGGGCCGGATCCACGTGATCGTGCCCCGGGACGTGACCGTGAGGCTGAGCATCGACGTGGGTGTGGGCGACATCCAGTTGCCGGGTGACCAACAGAAGGACGTGGACGTGGCTCCGGGCAAGCACAAGAAGGTGACCCTGGAACCGCCCGCCGGCGCCGAGCAGGCAGGCACGCTCGACATCGAGCTCCAGGTCGGAGCGGGACAGGCGGAGGTGAGCCGTGCTACGTCATGAGTTCCAGCCCGGCAGGCTGGTCGCCGGCACGTTCCTCACCCTCGCCGCGGTGATCTACGGCGGCGACGCGGGCGGCGCCTGGGAGACCCCGTGGTTCGTGGTGATCCCGGTCGTCACGGGCGGGCTCTGTCTGGCCGGCGCGGTGGGTTTCCTGACCGGCCGCGTACGCGGCCGCCGCGACAGGGCGCGCCCCACGGCGTGACGTGGAGCTACCGGTAGTCACCCGTCCGCTGACGTCGCCGCGCTCGAAGGGCGGCGTCCAGGGACAGCAGCGGGGCGCCCGCCAGCACCAGCGGGATCCAGCCCATGAGGTACGGGAGGTCGTTGCCGTAGTAGTAGGGATCGGCGGCCCAGCTCACGGTCAGCCACAGGCTGAGGGAGATCAGCGCGCCCCCGAGGGCGGCCAGGCGGGTGAGCAGACCGAGCAGGGCACCGATCCCGACGGCCAGCTCCCCCAGGGCCATGGCGTAGCCGAAGGCGACGGGGCTCTTCAGCGCCATGTCGACCATCGCGGGGATGGCGGAGGAGTCCCGGACGACGCGCATCATGTCGCCGATGGAACCGGCGCCGGCGTCCTTCATGAAGGCGCTGTCCGTCAGTTTGTCCAGGCCGGCGTAGAGAAAGGTGATGCCGAGGAAGATCCGCAGGGGCACGAGGGCGTAGCGGGTGGCGGTGTCCCGCCAGTCCCTGTCGCCGTCGAGGTGCGGGGGGTGGTGCGTGTGCGTGCGCATCCCGTGAGTCATCGCTGTGTGCCGCCCTTCACTGCCGCGCCGGGGCCTCCCCAAAGACCATACGTATGACGAATGATCGCGGCTCAACCCTCTGCACGGGCTTTTCCTCGGTGGACCGGAACGGGGTTTCCGTGCGACACCCTCACGACTCACCCCGGCGCTGGGGGCGGCCGGGGGCTGCGCGGCCCCGCGCCTACGGGGTGCCGTCGCGCCCACTCTCCCCCATCGCCCCAGCGGCACGACTGCCCGCGGAAGCGGCGGCGGGGCGGCCGGCAGGCGCCTACGGCGGGAAGGGGGCGGGGCGGGGGTGTGCGCCCGCAGCGGCTGGTGCGAGTCAGCACCCCGCACCTCCACCGGGCGACCCGGTCGCGCCGGTCCGAGGACGGACACCCCTGACCCGACCCCCACCCACCACCCGAAGGCGCCACGCGCACCCCCGCGCACCCCCACCGCAGGCCTACGACCTACTCCGTCACGTCGATCGTGTACCGGTTCGTCTCCACGCCCGCTGCCGTGACCACCTGTACGTCCACCCGCCCGGGCTCGACCTCCGCGGGCACCGGCACCGTCAGCAGCGCGTCCGTCGGGTTGTCGAACCCGCCCGTGACCGGCACCAGCGGCACATGCACATGCACCGCCCCCACCCGCACCACCATCCGTGACAACCGATCAGCCCCCTGCGCCCCCACCGGCACGAACCCGGCCCCCCGGATCTCGATGTCGTCACCGGTACGGATCGGCGCGTCCAGATCACCCGCCTCGCGCGCCCGCACCACCGAAAGGATCACCGGGCGCCCGCCCTCCGCGTACTTCCCCGCGAGATACGTCCCCGCCGACACCAGCACGACCACCGCCAGCCCCCACGGCAGATCCGGCACCTGATCCGGCTGCCGGGCCAGCCGCACCGCCGCGAACGCCAGAGCGACACCGCTGATCACGACGTACTGGATGTCGGCGAAACTCCCCCGTCCGCCGTCGTCGGTCAGCAGATCCGCCGCCCTGGGCCGGTGCGCCCGCACCTTCTGCAGCCGCTGCCCCTGCACCCGCAGCCCCACGACCCGCCGCACCAGCACGGCGATCCCGCAGACCACGGCCAGCACGGTCACCACGCCCGCGGCGCGGGCCAGTTCGAGCCCGTCGATCAGCGCATCCCGCTCCCGGTTCCCGGAGGCGGCCGCCAACTGCCCCACCAGGACGAGCACCGCGAACGCCAGGAACAGCACCCAGCCCCCGGCCACCGCACGGGACGTGGAGAGCCGGTTGTCCTCCCCGATCAGCGGCGCCAGCGCTCCCCCACGGGCCCGGTGGAACCACGACGCGGCGGTCAGTGCCCCGGCCACCAGCAGCGCGGCCAGCAGCCCGGCGGTACGCGCGACGGTCCACCCCGCACCGATCGCCGTGAGCGCCTGACCGAGGAGCAACAGGACCACCGTCGCCCAGATCACCACCGCCGTGCGCTGCCACAGCCGTTCCAGCCACGCCGCGCCCTCGGCCCGTCCCCGCTCGGCAACGGCCTCCGCGGCCTGGGTCAGTTCCTCCGAGACCCACTGACGGGAGGCCGAGGGGGAGTGGGCCACCGCGGCCGGCACCCCCTGCCCGGCCGCGAACTCGTCGCGCTTCAGCAGAAACGCGGCGACCGCACGCCGATGCCCCTCACGCGCCCCGTGCGGACAGTCCCCGCAGGTGCAGCCACCCTCGTGCGGGCCCGCCTGCGCGCCGCCCTGCCTCGCCTCCTGCACCGCCACGCCCGAAGCCCGCCCTTCCCCACCGTCGACCACCACGACCCAGCCACGACCCCACGACGATCACCGCCGCCGAACACCACCGACGACCACGGACGACCGCCGCACAACTCCCCTGTGACGAGAGCGAATTGTGCCCTACAACCCGCCCGTCCCGTCCTGCGGGACCGGTCCGTGCGGGTGAATTTCAGGGCGCGGGGTTGACCACCCGCACTCAGCTCAGCAGATCCGGCTCGCTCCGGGTGATCTCCTGCCACATCGGCTGGTAGTTGATCCACGCCACGAGGTCGCCGCCGAGCTGCTCCCGCGTGGCGACCGCCTGCCGGTGGTCGATGAGGACGGGCCGGCCCGCCGCCCTCGCGGCGAGCTGCACCTGACAGGACCGCTCCATCGTCACGAACCACCAGGCCGCCGCGTCCACCGAGTCCCCCACGGTGAGCAGCCCGTGGTTGCGCAGCACCAGCGCCTTGCGGGAGCCGAGCACCCCGGCGATCCGCCGCCCCTCCTCGGCGTCGACGGTGACACCGCTGTAGGCGTCGTAGAGGGCGTGGTCCTCGTAGAAGGCGCAGCTCTCCTGCGTGATGGGGTCCAGCAGGTCGCCGAGGGCGGCGAGGGCGCGCCCGTGCACGGAGTGGCAGTGGGCGACGGCGACGACGTCGGGCCGGGCCGCGTGCACCTGGGCGTGCACGGTGAACGCGGCCTGGTTGACGTGGTGGCCGCCCTCGACGACCTGGCCGTCCCGGTTGGCAAGGACCAGGTCGCTCACGCTGACGTGCCGGAAGGGCATGCCGAACGGGTTGACCCAGAAGCAGTCGCTGAACTCCGGGTCACGTGCGGTGATGTGCCCCGAGACTCCGTCCTCGAAGCCGAGTCGCCCGAACAGCCGCAGCGCGCCCGCGAGCCGTTCCTTGCGGTGCCGGCGCTCGTCCTCGACCGATTCGTGCATGGGCGGCATGGCGAAGCGCAGCTTGTCGGTGGGCAGCGGCAGGGGCGGCGTGGGCCCGTGCATGAGTCCTCCCGCGGGGGGTGTGCGTACGGGGCGGAAGTTACCGGCGGGGCGCGCCGGACGACAGCTCCGTTCCGTAACGCCGGACGGCCGGCACAGTGCGGGTACCCCACCGTCCGGGCATCCGTCACGGATACCCGACACAAGGTGTCCGGTATCCGCGCCACACTGTCCGGATGAGCACCCACACCGGCACGAACTGGGGCGTCTTCACCGCTGCCGAACCCGAGCTGGCGAAGACCGTCGAGGAGCGTTTCGCCGCGTACACCCACCATGTCCTCGCGACGCTGCGCAGGGACGGCTCACCGCGCACCACGGGCCTGGAGGTCCGCTTCCTCGACGGCGAGCTCTGGTTCGGCATGATGCCCGACTCGCTCAAGGCGCTCGACCTGCGCCGCGACCCGCGCTTCGCGCTCCAGGCGAACCCGGGAGAGGGCACCGGCATGGGCGGCGGCGACGTCCGGATCAGCGGCCGGGCGGTCGAGATCCCCGGCGAGGACACGCGGACCCGGGCCAGGTACGCCGAAGAGGTGGAACCGCCGGAGCCGTTCCACCTCTTCCGCACCGAGCTGACGGAGGTCGTACGGACCTTCGTCGAGGACGAGAAGTACCTCGTCGTCCACGTCTGGAAGCCCGGAGAGCCGGTGCGCGTCCTCAGACGGACCTGACGGTGGGGACTACTCCCACTCGATGGTCCCCGGCGGCTTGGAAGTGACGTCGAGGACGACCCGGTTGACGTCCCGCACCTCGTTGGTGATGCGGGTCGAGATCTTCGCGAGGACGTCGTAGGGCAACCGTGACCAGTCGGCGGTCATGGCGTCCTCGCTGGAGACCGGGCGCAGCACGATCGGGTGACCGTAGGTGCGGCCGTCGCCCTGGACACCCACCGAGCGCACGTCAGCGAGCAGGACGACCGGGCACTGCCAGATGTCCCGGTCGAGCCCGGCGGCGGTCAGCTCCTCACGGGCGATGGCGTCGGCCTCGCGGAGCAGGTCGAGCCGCTCCTTGGTGACCTCGCCGACGATCCGGATGCCGAGGCCGGGGCCGGGGAACGGCTGGCGCTGGACGATCTCCTCCGGCAGGCCGAGCTCCTGGCCGACCATGCGGACCTCGTCCTTGAACAGCTTGCGCAGCGGCTCGATCAGCTGGAACTCGAGGTCCTCGGGGAGGCCGCCCACGTTGTGGTGGGACTTGATGTTGGCGGTGCCGGTGCCGCCGCCGGACTCGACGACGTCCGGGTAGAGGGTGCCCTGGACGAGGAACTCCACCGCCGGGCCCTCGTCCGCGATGATCTCGGCCTGGGCCTGCTCGAAGACCCGGATGAACTCCCGGCCGATGATCTTCCGCTTCTCCTCGGGGTCGGAGACGCCCTTGAGCGCGGTGAGGAACCTCTCCTCCGCGTCCACGACCTTGAGCTGGACGCCGGTGGCGGCGACGAAGTCCTTCTCGACCTGCTCGGTCTCGCCCTTGCGCATCAGGCCGTGGTCGACGTACACGCAGGTCAGCTGGGAGCCGATGGCCTTCTGGACGAGGGCCGCGGCGACCGCGGAGTCCACACCGCCGGACAGACCGCAGATGGCGCGCCTGTCGCCGACCTGCTCGCGGATCGCGGCGACCTGCTCCTCGATCACGTTGCCCGTGGTCCAGTCCGGGGCGAGGCCCGCGCCCCGGTACAGGAAGTGCTCCAGCACCTGCTGCCCGTGCGTGGAGTGCATGACCTCGGGGTGGTACTGGACGCCGTAGAGCTTCTTGTCGTCGTTCTCGAAGGCGGCGACCGGGACCACGTCCGTGGAGGCCGTGACGGTGAAGCCCTCGGGGGCGGCGGAGCAGGCGTCGCCGTGCGACATCCAGACCGCCTGCTCGCCCGGGGTGCCCTCGAAGAGGGTGGAGGAGGTCCGGGAGACGTGCAGATCCGTCCGGCCGTACTCACGGGCGCCGGTGTTGTCCACCTGGCCGCCCAGGCTCTGGGCCATGAGCTGGAAGCCGTAGCACATGCCGAAGACGGGGACGCCGGCCTCGAAGATCTGCCGGTCGAGGCGGGGGGCACCCTCCTCGTACACGGACGAGGGGCCGCCGGAGAGGATGATCGCCGCCGGGTTCTTGGCGAGCATCTCCGCGACCGGCATGGTGCTCGGCACGATCTCGCTGTAGACCCGCGCCTCGCGGACGCGACGGGCGATGAGCTGGGCGTACTGCGCGCCGAAGTCGACGACCAGAACGGTGTCGGGCGCGTTGGCAGCGGGAGTCGCTGATGACACGAGGTGCCTTCCGGCGGTGGGGCGGGGGTCTTGTGCCTCCCGATTCTACCGAGGTGGCGGCGGGCCACGTCCCGGGCCGGGGAACGGGCCGGGGAACGGGCCGGGGAACAGTGACCGGCCACGCCGCCGTCTCACCATGCGGCCCGCGTTGGACAGCCGCGGCGGGCCGGGCATACTGGCTCCATGCTCACGCACCCGGCCTTCCTCTTTACCTATGGCAACCGGCCCACCGGCTGCCATGGTCGTGCTGCTTGAGCAACTGACAAGCGACTTCCCAGGCGCCCCGGGCCGACAAGGTCCGGGGCGCCTGGCGTTTCCTCCGGACCTCGCCGCTCCGGGGCGCCGCCTCCACTCACTCATCGAGGAGCCCCGGCATGACCGCCACCACGACCGAGACGACCGGCGCCCGTACGACCGAGGCCGCCGAGCTGATCACCGGCGCCCGCGAGCGGATCGACGCGCTCGACGACCGGATCATCGGCCTCGTGCAGGAACGGATGGCCGTGTCGGCCGTCATCCAGAAGGAACGGATCGCCTCGGGCGGCCGGCGCGTGAACCTCTCCCGTGAGATGGAGATCCTCGCCACCTACCGGGACGCCCTGGGCAGGCCGGGCACCGCGCTGGCGATGACCCTGCTGGAGCTGTGCCGGGGCAGGATCTGAATCCGCGTTCCCGGTACGGACGTACGCACCGTCTCTCACCCGTCCGGCGCGTGACCGGTGTCCCGGCAGCTTCGTTGGTACCGGTGTCCGTGCCGGCCGGGGGCAGGCACGGAGAACCACGCGTGGCTCACCGGAGCGATGAGGCGTACGGATGGTGCGTACGCCGTGGGACCTCGCTCCGGGCACGTGACCGGGCGGCAGGGGACAGCGGCCCGGTCACCCGAGAGAAGGCCGGCCCCCGGGGACGCCCGGGGCCGGCCGACGGGACCGCAGCAGGCCCAGACACCCCTCGCCCTCCTCCGCCCGCCTCGATTCCAGCGATCCACCTTGTGATCCACCTCACATAAGAATTCCGTGAGGTGCGGGACAACCATTCACCGGCGTCATGGATCAAACCACTGGAACCAAGGGCCACACCCGCGCCTCGTACGCGGAGGCCTCCCGCATTCGCTCGTGCCGCGGCCCCGCGGCACACCGGACTTCCCGAGGTCTTCATGAAGCTTCGCCGTGCCCTGGCCGCAGCGGCCGCGACGGCAGCGATAGCCCCGGTCGCCCTGCTCTCGGCTCCGGCCGCGTACGCGACCGACCCCACGCCCACCGTGACCGCGACGGAGTCCGCGACCGGTGACGAGACGACGGGCACGTCTCCCACGCCGACGGCGACCGAGTCGACCGGTTCGGCGGAGCCGACGAAGGAGACCGAGCCGACGAAGGAGACCGAGCCCGGCTCCTCCGAGAGCGAGTCCTCCGCGTCCACGTCCACCTCACCGTCGGCGTCCACCTCCCCTTCGACGAGCGCACCCTCCCCGAGCGCCAGTGAGAGCACCCCGGCGGAGGAGGGGCCCGAGCTCTGCGTGGACGAGGAGGGCAACAGCACGGCCGAGCTCAGCTTCGACCTGAAGAGCGGTCTGGCGGGCCTGCCCGACACGATCGTCGCCGGCAGCGGCTGGAAGGCGTTCTCGTTCAACGTCTCCAACCACGGCGACGAGGAGATCAAGAACATCAAGCCGCTGATCGGCGTCGCCGCCATCGGCTGGAACGAGAAGGACTACTCCGGTCAGATCACCGTTCAGGTGTTCGACAAGGCCACCGGGAAGTGGACCACGCTCGCGGACACCGCGGGCGAAGGCGGCACGTTCGCCGCGTTCTCGCTCGGCGCCGGCCAGTCGGTCTCGTACCAGCTGCGGCTCAGCGTCAGCGGCAAGGTGCCCGACGCGCTCGGCCTCACCGGCGGTCTCGCCGAGTACGCGGACGCCGACGGCTGCTGGCTCGCCGACGACCCGAACGGCTGGATCTACTTCTTCGACATCCTGGCCGCCGGCTCCGACGCCGGTGAGCCGAACGACGCCAAGCCGCAGACCGGCGGCATGGCCGAGCTCGACGAGGTCAGCGACGTGAAGGTCACCGGCAGCCTCGCCGAGACCGGTTCGAGTTCCGCCCTGCCGATCATCGGCCTGGTCGGCGGTGCCGCCGTCGTGGCCGGTGCCGGTGCGGTGTTCGTGGTGCGCCGCCGCAAGGCCGGTGCCCAGGCGTAACACCGCCTCGCCGTGCCGACCGCGCGGCACCCAGGACAAGGGAAAAGGACCTGAGCTCGGAGGGGGGCACAGGTCCTTTTTCCTTTTCTTCTTTCCTTTCCTTCTTCGTCTTCCCGGGCCGGCTACTTCTTCGGCGGCACCGTGGGAATGCCCAGGAACGGCAGTTTCAGCGCGCCGAACGCGTCCGCGGGGACCGCCGGGGACTTCGGCTCCACCGGCTGGAGCCGCCGGTACGACTCGCCCTGCTGGGGACGCGGATCGGCCTCGCCCTTGTTGGGCCAGAACGACATCGCCCGCTCGGCCTGGGCCGTGATGGTCAGGGAGGGGTTGACCCCCAGGTTCGCCGAGACCGCCGCCCCGTCCACGACCGAGATGCCGGGGTGGCCGTAGAGGCGGTGGTACGGGTCGATGACGCCGGTCTCGCGGGAGCCGCCGATCGCGCAGCCGCCCAGGAAGTGGGCGGTCAGCGGCATGCCCGTCAGCTCGCCCACGTTGGAGCCGGCGAAGCCGTTGATCTCGGCGGCCAGCGCGGAGGCGCCGTCCGTGGCCGCCTTGATCTGCTTGGGGTTGGGGGCGCCGTGGCCCTGCCGTGCGGTGAGCAGCCCGCGGCCGGCCCCGGACGGCTTGAGGTAGGTCGTCAGCGAGTTGTCCAGCGACTGCATCACCAGACCGATGATGGTCCGCTCCGACCAGCGGCGGTTGGACAACGAGCGCATCAGCAGCCACGGGTGCCTCGCCACGTTGCCCAGCCAGCCCAGGACACGCGCCGCACCCGAACCGCCGCCCGCGTACGGGACCTGGAGGATGGACAGCCCGCCCATCGAGTTGGAGCCCCTGCCGTAGCGGACCGGCTCGATGTGGGTGTTCTCGTCGGGGTGGATGGAGGACGTGATGGCCACACCGCGGGTGAAGTCGGCCTTCGGCGAACCGGTGGCCTTGCGGTAGCGGCGGTTGTCGGTCTGCGCGCCGACGAGTGCCTCGGAGTTGGTCCGGGTCAGCTCGCCCAGCCTGTCCGAGAGGTGCGGCAGCTGGCCGCCGGCCCGCATCCGGTGCAGCAGCGTCTGGGTGCCGTAGGTACCGGCGGCCAGCACCACCCGGCGGGCGCGGAAGGTACGGCCCCTGCCCTTGCGGCGGTTGTCCGTCGGGAGCGTGGCGACGGCGTACCCGCCCCGTGCGTCCTCCGTCACCGACACCACCGTCGTCATGGGGTGCACGACCGCGCCCGCCTTCTCGGCGAGGTGGAGGTAGTTCTCGTTGAGGGTGTTCTTCGCGCCGTGCCGGCACCCGGTCATGCACTCGCCGCACTCGGCGCAGGCCCGGCGCGAGGGACCGGCCCCGCCGAAGTAGGGGTCGGTCACCTCCTCCCCCGGCTTCGCCTTCACCGTGCCGTCGGCGTCCTCGCCGTCGCCGAAGAAGACACCGACCGGGGCCATGTGGAAGGTCTCGCCCACGCCCATCCGCTCGGCCGCCGCCTTCAGATGCACGTCCGAGGGGGTCATCGTGGGGTTGAGCCGCACGCCGAGCATGCGCCGCGCCTGGTCGTAGTACGGCTTCAACTCCTCCTCCCAGTCGGTGATGTGCCCCCACTGCGGGTCGTCGAAGAACGGCTTGGGCGGTACGTAGAGGGTGTTGGCGTAGTTGAGGGAGCCACCGCCGACACCCGCGCCGGCCAGGACCATGACGTTGCCCAGCAGGTGGATGCGCTGGATGCCGTACATGCCGAGCCGCGGCGCCCACAGGTAGTTCTTCAGGTCCCAGGAGTTCTTCGGCAGGGTCTCGCGGGTGAATCGGCGTCCGGCCTCCAGGACGCCGACGGTGTATCCCTTCTCCGTCAGGCGGAGCGCCGAGACGGAGCCGCCGAAGCCGGAGCCGACGACGATGACGTCGTAGTCGTAGGCGTCTTCAGGCACGGGTGTCTCCTCGTTGGGTTGCGCGTGCGGGTGGGTCACCTGAACCGGAATGCCTTCATCAGGCGGAGGCTGCGGCTCATGAACGCCGCGTACGTCTCGTCGTCCATGCCCAGCGAGGGGGCCATCGGCAGCAACCTCTGGTGGGCGACCGTCTGGGCCTCGGTGTACTTGAGGATTCCCTCGGAACCGTGCCGGCGACCGAGACCGGAGTCCTTCATGCCGCCCATCGGCGACTGGACACTGCCGTAGGCGGGCGCGTACCCCTCGTTGATGTTCACGGTGCCGGTGCGCAGCCGGGCGGCGAGCCGGCGGCCGCGCCGGGCGTCCTTCGTCCAGACGGAGGAGTTCAGGCCGTACGGGGTGGAATTGGCGCGTTCGACCGCCTCGTCGTCGGACGAGAAGCGGTAGACGGAGACGACGGGGCCGAAGGTCTCCTCGGAGCAGACGCTCATGGGGGCCTCGACCCCGTCGAGGATGGTCGGCTCGAAGAAGTAGGGGCCGATGTCCGGGCGGGCCGTGCCGCCGGCGAGGACGGTGGCGCCCTTGGCGACGGCGTCCTCGACGTGCCGGGTGACGGCGTCCAGCTGGCGCTGCCCGACCAGCGAGCCCATGTCGGCGCCGTAGGCGAGGGACGTGCCGAGGCGCAACGCCTTGGTGCGGGCGGCGAAACGCTCCAGGAAGGCGCCGGCGACCGACTCGTGGACGTACAGCCGCTCGATGGAGATGCACAGCTGGCCCGCGCTGGAGAAGCAGGCACGGACGGCACCCGCGGCGGCCTTGTCGAGGTCGGCGTCCTCCAGCACCAGCATGGCGTTCTTGCCGCCGAGTTCGAGGGAGACGCCGACCAGACGGGCGGCGGCACCCTGGGCGACCTCGCGGCCGGTGCGGGTGGAGCCGGTGAAGGAGACGTAGTCGGCGTGCCGGACGACCTCCGGGCCGACGACCGGGCCGTCGCCGAGGACGACCTGGAAGACGTCGGCGGGCAGTCCGGCCTCGATGAGCAGGTCACGGGCCCACAGCGCGGTCAGGCAGGTCTCCGTGTCGGGCTTCATGACGACCGCGTTGCCCGCGACGAACGCCGGGAGCGCGTCGCCGACGGAGAGTTCGAGGGGGTAGTTCCAGGGCGCGATCTGGCCCACGACACCGCGCGGGTGACGCAGCTCGGTGACCTTCGTCAGGGCCGGCATGGCGCCCGCGTGCCGCTTGGACCGCAGGTAGGCGGCCGCCCGGCGGCCGTAGTGGCGGGCCGCGACGGCGACGGCCTGTACTTCCTCGTGGGCGTGCAGCCGCGCCTTGCCGGTCTCCAGCTGGATCAGGTCGAGCACCTCGGCCTGGCGCTCCAGGACCAGGTCGTGGAAGCGGAGCAGGACGGCGGCGCGCTGCCGTACCGGGATCTGCGCCCAGACGGCCTGGGCGGCGCGGGCCGCCTCGAAGGCACCGGCCACGTCCTCGGGGGTGGACTCGGGCAGGTCGGCCAGCTTCTCCCCGGTGAACGGCGTGTGGTTGGCGGTCCGGCCGGAGCCGGCCACGCCCTTGGTGAGCTGGGCGACCAGCTCCGGCGTGACCACGTCGGCGGCGGTGCGGGCGCCCTCCGGGGCGGGGGCGAGGGGGTTGGTGCCGGTGGTTTCCCGGGTCTGCGCGTCCGTCATGAGGCGCAGGGTATGCCCGGGCGAACACTTTGTGTACCCGTCGGTAACGGATTCCCGCAGGGCCCACACACTGCCAGTGAACGCTGGCAACAAACCCCCTGATCAGCGCGTTGATGATCGGACCGGCCCGAGCTGGCTACGTTTCGGTCTCGGTCGGCCCCCGGACGCTGCTGGAGCGCCGCCGCGGAGGGGAGGGTCCCCGTGGGCGCGGGTCAGAGTCTGTGGACGTCCCAGGACGCGAAGACCGTGCGGGCGATCTCCCGGCCCTCCTCGGCGAAGTAGCCCTTGCCCGGGTAGACCACCCACAGCCGGTACATGTCGCCGTCCTTGTTCCGGTAGTACATGACCTGCGCCTCGCGCACCAGCGCCGGAGTGGTGGTCGTCGTGTAGACGATGGTGTTCGTGGCCGCGTCGTGTTCCTTGTACGTCGTCTCGCGCGGCTGCCCCTGGGGCGCCGGCGAGTCGGCGATGCCCCAGCCGTACTCGCCGTCCTTGAGCTCGTTCCAGTGCGCGAACGCCCGCTCCGACGCCGAGGCCTCGAGTTCGCCGTTCTCGTCCTCGGCCTTGAGGTCGCGGTCGGTCTCGACGCGCACCATCCCGCTCGGGTCGGTGAAGGAGACGACCGTCCCGTCCGAGTCGTCGGCGGGCTCGTCCTTGACGAAGTCCGCGGGCACCGCGAGCGCCACGCCCGGCCGGTCCCCGAGGTCGTGCTTCTTCCAGCCGTCGGGCAGGGGGCCCGCGAAGGGATCCGCGACCACGAGGTACAGCGCCACCGCCGCCGCGACCACCGCGGCGCCCAGCCCGATCAGCGTCCTGCGGCCGACGCGGACGCCCTTGCCGCCGGGAGCGGGGAACGGGGTCACCTGCGTGGGCTGCGGCGCGGGCGGGTGGGCGGCCGCTTCCAGTGCGGCGCGGACCTGGGCGGCGTTCGGCCGGCGCGCCGGGTCCTTCTGCAGCAGGGCGGTGATGATCTCGGCCAGCGGCCCCCGGGCGGAGGCGGGCGGTGCCGGCGTCGCGTTGAGCACGGACTGGAGGGTGGCGGGGGTGTTGCTGCGGCGGAACGGCGAGACGCCCTCCGTCGCCGCGTACAGCACCACGCCGAGCGACCACAGGTCGGAGGCGGGGCCGGGACGCTGGCCCAGCACCCGTTCCGGGGCGATGTACTCGGGCGAGCCGACGAAGCCGCCGGTGTCGGTCAGATTGGTCTCCCCCTCGATCTGGGCGATGCCGAAGTCCGTGAGGACGACCCGGTCGTGCCGGCCGAGCAGCACGTTGTCCGGCTTCACGTCCCGGTGCAGGATGCCCGCCGCGTGGGCGGCCTCCAGCGCGCCGAGCACCTCCAGGCCGACCCTGGCCGCCTCGCGTGCGGAGAGGGTGCCCTCGTCCTGCAGCACGGCGCCGAGCGAACGGCCCTGGACCAGCTCCATCACGATCCACGGCCGGCCGTCGACCACCGCGACGTCATGGACGTCGACCACCGCGGGGTGGTCGAGCCGGGCGGCCGCGCGGGCCTCGCGGCGCATCCGCTCGAAGGCGTTGGAACGTTCGCGTTCGGGAAGGTGGTCCGGGACGCGCGGCTCCTTGACGGCGACTTCGCGGTCCACCGTCTCGTCCTTGGCCCGCCACACCGTCCCCATGCCGCCGTGACCGAGCTTGGCGAGCAGCCGGTAGCGTCCGGCGATCAGCGGCCCCGCACCCGGGTCCGGCACGGGCGCCGGCTGCGCGACCACCCGGGTCGGCGCCGCGTACGGGTTGCCCGGGTGCGGCACCCCCGCGGGGGGATGCGGCTTCGGCGGTTGCAGATCAAAACTGGTGGGCTCGTCGGCCCCGCTGCGGGCTCCCCCGTTGCTGCTCATGGTTCATCCATATCGCGCGAGACCCTCACCGATCCACTGTGGACGCCCACCGGTCACAGACCCGTGACCCTCACCGGCACGTATCTCCCTTTTATCGCTCTTTGCGGCTCGGCCGGGAGGAGGCCCCCGGCACCGTGGGCGTGGGCGTCGTCGGGGTGACCGCCGTGGAGCGGGCGTCCGACGGCGGCGTCCGCCGGGGGCTGGTGGTGGTGGGGACGGACGCGGGCGGCCGGGGCCCGGGGGCGGCCGTCTCACCGGGGGGTGTCTCCGGCGCCGTGCTGGTCGGCGTACCGCCCCCGTCGCCGTTCCGGTCCTGCAGCAGCAGCGCCGCGGCCGACACCCCCGCCCCCGCCATCGCGGCGACCGCCAGCGCGGCCACCAGCACACCCTTCGTGGGCTGCCGCCGGACGGGGCGCTCCCCGGCGGTTCCCGGCACGGACGTCTCCGTCCGGCGTGCCGGGAACCGGCGGCGCAGCGGGGCCCGGCCGGACGGCATCGGCTCCAGGGGCGCCGACTCCGGCGTGCGGCCCGTCACGAGGAACGCGGTCAGCATCCGTTCGGCGCCGTCCGCGTCCAGCCGTCGGTCCGGGTCGCGTTCCAGCAGCCCGCGGACCACGGGGAGGATCGGCCCGGCCTCGGCGGGCGGCCGGATCTCGTCGACCACGACCGCGTGCAGGATCCCGCTGAGGGAGTCGCGCCGGAACGGCGACTCGCCGCTGAGCGCCGTGCACAGCAGCGCGCCCAGCGACCACAGGTCGGCCTCCGGTCCCGTCCGCGCGCCGGACATCCGCTCGGGGGCGGTGTATTCGGGGGACCCCACGAACGAGCCGGTCTCGGTGAGCGTGGTCGAGCCGGACACCTGGGCGATGCCGAAGTCGGTGAGGACGACCCGGTCGGTGTCGTCCTCCAGCAGGACGTTGGCGGGTTTGAGGTCGCGGTGCAGCACACCGGCGGTGTGCGCGGCACGCAGCGCGCCGAGCAGGTCGACGCCGATCCGCGCGGCCTCCGCGGCGTCGACCGGGCCCTCGGCGGCGATGCGGTCGGCGAGGGAGGGCCCCTCGATCAGCTCCAGGACGATGTACGGGCGTTCGTCGTCCTCGACGACGTCGTGGACGACGATGATGTTCGGATGGCTCAACTGGGCCAGGGCGCGCGCCTCGCGCAGGGTGCGGTCCCGCTGCCGCCGGGCCTCCGCCGCGGAGAGCGTCTCGTCGAACGGGAGTTCCTTGACGGCGACGCCCCGTCCGAGCAGTTGGTCGGTGGCCCGCCAGACCACGCCCATGCCGCCGCGCCCGATCAGCGCCTCCAAGCGGTAACGGCCCGCGACGACCCGGGCATTGTGCCGCCCGGTCCCGTTCTCCGGCTCCCCCTCGGTCACCATGGGCCCATCATGCCCCACCGGATGTGTCCGCTCCGGTACGGCGATTCGGCCAAGCGGCGCGCGGGCGACCAGGCCACGGGCGTCAGGGCTCGCGCCACCCCTGCAGGATCGTCCGGAACTGCTCGCGGGTCGTGTCCCAGTCGGCGGCCGGGGAGGCCATGTAGAGGGCGTACTCGACGCCGTCGCGAGAGATGTACATCTGGTCGACCGCCCGGTACGGACCCGGGAACTCCGTGTCCTTGGCCAGCGCCGTCCAGCCGTACTCCAGCCGGGCGCCGTCGCGGTCGCGGTAGGTGAGCCGTTGCAGGCCCAGCCGCCGGTAGCCGACCAGACGCCCGCCGATCTGCTGGTCCAGGTCGCTCAGGTGGTCGTACGGGTCGTCGAAGTCGGGAGAGTCGTCGGCCGCGATGCGCAGGAAGTGCCTGCCGCCGTCGGGCGTGTAGTCGACCTGCCGGGTCTCCTCGTCGAAGACCACCCGTTCCCAGTCCTCGCCGGGCAGGACGACGGTGAAGCCGAAGGGGTCGGTACGGCGCACCCAGCCCTCGGGGAGGCCGCCCGTCGACCCGGTTCTCGTGGCGTCGGGCGTCGGAGCGGGCGCGGAGGTCTCGGAGGGGCCGGCCGTGGTACGGCCCCGGTCCCCCTGCTGGAGCACGGCCGCGGTTGCCCCACCGACAATCGCGGCCAGCGCGACGACCAGGGCGATCACCCGTATCCGTGCCTTCCCGCGCGGCGCGACGGCCGGTGGCCCGTACGGCGGTTGCACGGCCGTGGGACCACCGGACCGCGGGTAGGGCGTGGCCGTGCGGGCCGTCCGCGCCCCGGCCTGGGGCGGCAGCGGCACGTGGGCGCCGGCGGCCCGGGTCGCCACGTACTCCTGCGCCGCCCGCGGCCGGCGTCCCTCGGCCGCCTCGGCGAGCATCTGCTCGGCCCGGGCAGCGTCGGGCCGGTCGGCCGGATCCTTGCGCAGGAGCGCGCTGATGACGGGTTCCAGCGGACCGGCGTGCCGCAGCTCGTCGGCCTCCTCCTCGACGACGGCCTGCATGGTGCTCAGCGGCGAGGTGCGGCGGAACGGCGAGCGGCCCTCCACGGCGGTGTACAGCGTCGCGCCGAGGGCCCACAGGTCGGAGGAGGGGCCGGGGTCGTGGCCGCGGACCCGTTCGGGCGCCAGGTAATCGACCGAGCCGACGACCTCGCCGGTGCGGGTGATGGCCGTGTCGCCGTCGATCTGCGCTATGCCGAAGTCGGTGAGCAGCACCCGGCCGTCGCGGGCGAGGAGGACGTTGCCGGGTTTGACGTCGCGGTGCAGCACGCCGGCGGTGTGCGCGGCGCGCAGCGCGCGCAGCACCCACAGGCCGATGCGGGCGGCCTCGCGCGGTTCGACGCGGTCGCGCTCCTTCACCGCGTCGGCGAGGGAGTGACCCTCGACCAGCTCCATCACGATCCACGGGCGGCCGTCGTGCTCCAGCACGTCGTGCACCGTGACGACGGCGGAGTGGTTGATCCGCGCGGCCGCCCGCGCCTCCGCCCGGGTGCGCGCCAGCAGCCTGGCCCCCTCACTGTCGGAGACGTACAGCGCCGCGGTCAGTTCCTTGATGGCGACGGAACGGTGCAGCACCTCGTCGTGGGCGCGCCACACCCGGCCCATGCCACCGCTCCCGATGGAGTCGCCGAGCCGGTAGCGGCCCGCGACGAGCGAGCCCTGCATCTGATTCACGTTGCCCCGCAATGGTCTTGACAGGGTCAGAGTAAGTACCCCGGCCCTTCCTGGGAACCGACGGGGTGCCATGGAGACCGCACTGTGATGGATGTCGCTGTGGGGGCCGGGAGTCAACCAAAACGCCTGCGTACGCGTACCGGTGACCCACGGCGGGGCGGGCGGCTCCTCCGGTTCACCCGGTGAACCGGTAGGTCGCCGCCGCCTGCTCGAAGATCCGTGTCACCTCGTCCCGTTCGGCCTCCGGTCCGCGCACCTGCACCACGTGGTAGCGGCCGTCGATCAGCGCGGCGAGGTTGCGGACGTACAGCTCGCCCGCGTCACCGGTCCAGGTGAACTGGCCCTCGGCCATGGTCCGTCCGCCCACCTCGATGGTCTTCAGGCCGGTGGAGGTGGCCCAGCTGGAGTCGCGGTAGGGCTGGAGCTCGGGCTCGTCGTCGCGCTGGTAGGCCATGGGATCGCTGCCGAACCGTCCGGCGCCGTCCCGGCCCGGTACGACGATGAGCTCGAAGTCACCACGGGCGTAGACGACCTGGCCGCTGCCGTTCTTCGCGGTGCGCTGCCAGTCCTCGGCGACGGCGACCCGGAAGCCCTCCGGGTCCTCGCGCAGGGTGAAGCCGTCGGCGACCTCGGGGCCGGTGGTCTGCGTCTCGTTGGAGGGAGCCGACTCATCGGGGCTGTCGCCGGGGCTGTTCTCGGGCTCGGGCGCGTCCTGGTCCGTCCCCGGCTCGCTCGGTGCGGCACTGGCCTCGCCTGCGGCGCCGGTGCGGTCGGCCGGGCCGGTGCCCTCCTCACCGGACTTCGGCATGAACAGCATCGCGTAGGCCATCGCCGCCGCCAGGGCGAGCAGGACGAGCAGGAGCAGCGTACGGCCGAGCCTGCGCGGCGACCCGGTCTCCGGTTTGGCCCGCTTGTGCCGTCCGTGGTGTGCCGGGAGCGCGGCGCGCCGCCTGCGCACCAGCTCGCCCCGGCGGCGTATGACCGGCAGCCGGCTCGTGTCGGTGGCGGGCGGTGCCGCTATGACGTGCACGCCGGCCTCGGGCTCGGGCGCCGACCGCACCAGCGAACGCAGCCAGCCGCGCAGTTCCTCGAAGTCGGGCCGCTCGGTGGGGTCCTGACGCAGCAGCGACTCCACGACCGGCCGGAGCGGCCCGCACTCCTCGGCGAACGCGGGCGGCTCGGCGCACACCATCTGCACCAGCTCTGCGGTCGACTCCTCGGGGTAGGGCGCGTGCCCCTGCACGGCGCGGAACAGCAGCGAACCCAGCGCCCACAGGTCCGTGGCGGGTCCGATCGGCGCGGCCAGCTGCCAGTTCTCGTGGACGGGACCGGCCTGCTCGGGCGCCCAGCGCTCGGTCACCGGTCCGACGACGGCCATCCGTGCCTGCCGTGCCCGCTCGGCGGCCAGCGCGGTGGTGGGGCCCCGGCGCGTGGGGGTGTGGGCCACCGACTCGTCCCAGCGTGCGGGCGGGGCCGCAGCGGGACCGCCCGCTGCCTCCAGGGCGCCCGGTCCGGCGGGGGCGATGCGTCCGCCGGCGCTGGGGACGGCCGGTGCGCCGCCGGTGCCGGTCCAGGGGGTGGTTCCGGGCCGGCCGGGGGCGCCGACGCCGTAGGGGTCGGCTATCTGTCCCGGCGGGACCGTGCCGGGCGCCGGTCCGTCGCCCTCGGGGGCGGGCCGGGCGCCGGGCAGGGCGGCACGGCCGCTCTGCTGGGCCTCCTGCACCCGGGCGGCGGCACGGGCGCCCGCCCGGTACGCGGCGATCGCCCCGGCGCGGGCCGCCCGCACGTCATCCGCGCCGTCGAGGGCCCGCGGGGCGGCGGCGGGGGTGAGGCCGTTCGCCGTGTCGGCCGCGGCGGCGGGCAGCCGGCCGGCCCGTGCCTCGATGGCGGCCCGGCGCGCGGCGTCGGGATCGGTGCCGGCGGTGAACCCGGGCGGCCAGGAAGGGAGAGGCCCGGGGCTCGCCGGTTCCGTCGGCGGCTGCGCCGCCCGTCCCGGGGCATGTGGTGCTCCCGTGTCCTGGCCCGGTCCGGCGTCCTGGGCCGGCACGGGGTCGTAGCCGCACAGCGCCTCCTCCGCCGCACCGACGGCGAGACCGGTCAGCATCACCCGGCCGTCGTCACAGACGAGCACCGTGCGCGCGGTGATGTTGCGGTGCACCCAGCCGTGGGAGTGCAGCACCCGCAGGGCCGTCAGGACGTCGGAGGCGACCTCCGCGGCCCGGTACGGGGACAGTGGCTTCTCGGCGAGCAGTGCGGCCAGCGGCCGCGCGGCGACGAGTTCACTGACGATCCACAGCGAACCACCCTCCGCGAACACGTCGAACACCTGGTCGAGGCGCGGGTGGTCGGGGATGGCGGCCGCCGACTGCGCGGCCTCGACCGCGCGCCGCACCACCGGGTCGGTGGGCCGCCGCGTGCCCGTCCGCGCCGGTCCCGGCCGGGTACCGGCACGCCGTGCGCCACCGTCACGCGCGGTGAAGCCGTCGGGCAGCCCCTCGGCGTCGAGCACTTCGGCCTCGACGACCTCCGGCAGCGGAACCTGCCTGACCAGGACCTCCTGACCGCTGTAGGTGTCGAAGGCGCGGGTCTCGGTCAGTTCGTACTCGTCGGAGGGCGGCAGCGGCAGGCGGTAGCGGTCGGCGAGAACCCGTCCCGCATAGTCGTCCACGTTGCCTCCCCCGGCATTACGGTCGGTCAGTTCCGTACGTCCGGCGCGCCGTTCCGGCTGCGTACGGTCCGCACGCATTCACGATACGTGCCGGAGGCAACCCGCAGAGACGGGATGCCACATCTGACTCCCCATTCCGGGAACCGCCCATGCTCAGGACTTCGGCCGGAACGTCCCGGTCAGCGTCCGCCAGGTGTCCTTGCGCTGCTCACTGCCCCACGTGTCGGCCTTGGCCGTGTACATCAGTCCGTACCCGAGCCGGTCGCCGACGACGGTCCCCCGGTCGACGGTCCGGTACGTGGTGCCGTTCTCCACGTAGGTGAACTCCCAGTCGGCCGTGTTCCAACCCCGGTACTCCACCGCCTCGATACGGATGCGCTTGTACTGGGAACGCACCATGGTGCGCTCCTGGTTCTTCCAGTCCGCGACCGGGTCGTCCTTCGGCGCGGTCGTCCAGCCGATCAGCAGCTTCTGCCCGTCGGGCCCGGTGAACCGGTCGCCGGCCGACCCCGAGGAGCGGAACCTCCACCCCTCGGGCAGTCCGATCGAATACCCCTGGTTCCCCTTGTACGTCTGCTTCGCGGGCGCACCGCCGGCGCTCCCGGCCGACTCCCCCGATCCGCCGGAACCCGCGCCCGGGGTGCTCGCCGCCCCACCGGAGGCCGTCTCCTTCTCCGCCGGTCCGGTCGTCCTGCCGTCGGTGCGGGTGCCGTCGCTCTCGTCGCTCTTGGGGTCCGCGCTGGGGGTCCGGCTCGCGACGGTACGGCCGCCGCCGCTGCCCTCGGCGCCCTGGCCGCCCTCGTCGTCACCGCCGAGCACCAGGGCCAGTACGGTGCCGAGCACGGCGAGGGCCACGACCACCGCGATGACGGCCAGCGTCCGCCGCGGCACCACGTCGGTGAGCGGCGCACGCGGCACGGGCCGGGCCGGCAGGTCCGGCGGCGTCATCACCGGCCACCCCGAACTGCGGCCGCCGGAGGCCGGCTTCTGCCGCGCGGTCCCCGGTGCGGCCGAAGGGGACACCGGCGCGCCGGACTGCGCCCCGGCCGTCCCCGCCGCCGTCCCCGCCGCTGACCTCGAGGAGTCGGCGGCAGCACTCGACGCCGAAGCGGCGGTGCCGGTACCGGTCTTGGCGCGGGCCGCCGCCGCGGCGCCGGCCGATCCCGCGGCCACCGCGGCCTTCCGCACGGAACGCAACGCGCCCCGCAGCTTCTCGCCCGCCTCCTCGCCGCGCTTGGCCCCGGTCTCACGCTCGCCGGGCTGCTCGGGCAGCGGCACGACCTTCGTGGCGTCCGCCGGTTCCGGGCCGGCCTCCTTGGGCTCGGGCGCGTTGATGACCGCGTTGAGCATGACCCGGGCACCGCGGTCGTCGAGCCGCTGGGCGGGATCCTTGGTGAGCAGCCCGTAGATGACGTCCCTCAGCGGTCCCGCGTTCTGGGGCTCCTCCAGCGGTTCGGTCATCACCGCCGTGAGCGTCGCGATCGCGGAGCCCTTGTCGTACGGCGGGGTGCCCTCCACCGCCGCGTACAGCAGCCCGCCGAGCGACCAGAGGTCGGCCGCCGGCCCGGGCTTGTGTCCGCGCGCCCGCTCCGGGGAGATGTAGGAGGGGGCGCCGACCAGCATGCCGGTCGACGTGATGGACGGGTCGCCCTCCACCTGGGCGATGCCGAAGTCGGTGAGGACCACCCGGCCGTCCTCGGCGATCAGCACGTTCGACGGCTTCACGTCGCGGTGCAGAATGCCCTCGCGGTGCGCGGAACGCAGCACGTCGAGCACGGCGAGCCCGACCTCGGCGGCACGCCTCGGCTCCAGCAGACCGTCCTCCCGGATGACCTCGGCGAGCGACTTGCCCTCGACGAGCTCCATCACGATCCAGGGCCGGTCGTCCTCCTGCACCACGTCGAAGACGGTGACGGCGCTGTTGTTGCGGATCCGCGCGATCGCCTTGGCCTCGCGCAGCGTTCGCGTGATGAGCCGCCGCTTCTCGTCCTCGTCGATGCTCGACGGGAAGCGGAGTTCCTTGACGGCGACGGTTCTTCCCAGGGTCTCGTCCTGGGCACGCCACACCGTCCCCATGCCGCCGCGGCCGAGCACGTCTCCCAGCCGGTACCGCCCGGCGAGGAGACGTGCGCTCTTGTCCTGACGGGATGTCCCCGCCCGCTCCGCCTCCGACATGCGTCCCCTCATGCAAACCGCCCTGACAGAGCCTTCATTGTCCCTCACCCGACAAGTGCTCGACGCCCAGGGTGCCTCTGGCCGCGCCCCGGGTCCGGCGCACGCGGAACCCGGGTGAAGGACGGGTTCCGCCACCCTGCATGATGGGCCCCGACGAGGGAGGACCCGGATGCCGCCGCTTCGGACCCTACTGGCCGTTCCTGTGGCCCTGGCCCTGCTCGCCCTTGCCCCGGCCGCTTCCCCGGCCCCGGCGGTACCGTCCGCTGACGCGCTCCTTCCCTTGCTGGTCACGAGGGGTGGCGCCCCTTCAGCGGCCCTGCTGGCCCTGGACGGAACAGGCCTTCGCTACGCCGACGCCGGCCCGGGCATCGAGCGTGCCGACCACTTCCGCGCCGGCAGCATCACGAAGACGTTCGTCGCCACGGTCGTCCTGCAACTGGTGGAGGAGCACCGCCTGTCGCTGTCCGACACCGTGGAGGACCATCTGCCCGGCCTGGTGCGGGGAGCCGGCAACGACGGCCGCGCGCTGACCCTGCGGTCCCTGCTCACCCACACCAGCGGACTCCCCGACTTCACCGCGAAAACCCGGGGCACCCTCCCGGTGACACCCCTTCACGCCGTACGCATCGCACTCACCCGTCCCCCGGCCGACCGCGGCCGCTTCTCCTACTCGAACACCAACTACGTCCTGCTCGGCCTGATCGTCGAACAGATCACCGGCCGTTCCTACGCCGACGAGACCGAGCGCCGCGTCCTCACTCCCCTGGGTCTGACAGGCACCTCCTTTCCTGGCTCCCGCACCTCTCTGCCCCGGCCGCACGGCCGCTCCTACGCCGCCGACGGAACCGACGTCACCCGGCTCGACCCCCGGGTGGCCGGTGCCGCGGGCGAACTGGTGACCACCCTCGCCGATCTCGACCGCTTCTACTCGGCCCTGCTCGGCGGTGAACTGCTGCCCCCGCGCCGGCTGCGCGAGATGCTCGACACCCGTACCGCACACGGCTCGTACGGCATGGGCCTGTTTCCCGTGACGCTTCCGTGCGGCACCACGGTGTGGGGGCACAACGGGCGTATCCCCGGCAGCTACGTGCGCACCGCAGCCACCGTCGACGGCCGGCGTGTCCTCACCTTCCGGGTGAACACGGACACGGTGACGGATCCCGGTCTCGAGTCCGCGATGCTCGCGGCCGAGTTCTGCCCCCGCACCCGGTAGAACGGCCGGGCTCCGAACGGGGATCCCACCTCCCGCCACCCGTTCGAGTGATGCGGGGCGGTTACAGCGGCACGATGTCCGGTGCGCCCAGCCGCGCGGCGTCCGCCGTCAGGTCGTCGGGCTGCCGCTGCGATTCCCGTTCGGCCTCGACCCGCTTCTCGTAGTGCTGCACTTCGCGCTCGATCTGACCCTGGTCCCAGCCCAGCACCGGCGCCATCAGCTCGGCGGCCTCCCGCGCGCTGCGTGTGCCCCGGTCGAACGTCTCGATCGAGATGCGGGTGCGCCGGGTCAGCACGTCGTCCAGGTGCCGGGCCCCTTCGTGCGAGGCGGCATAGGTGATCTCGGCGCGCAGATAGTCGTCGGCCGCCTGCAACGGCTCCCCCAGAGAGGAATCGGAGGCGACGAGGTCCAGGACCTCCTCGGCCAGCGCGCCGTACCGCTGCAGCAGGTGCTCCACCCTCACCGGGTGCAGTCCCGTGCGCGCGGCCGTGCGCGCCCGCCCGTTCCACAAGGCGTGGTACCCCTCGGCGCCGACCAGCGGCGTGTCCTCGGTGACGCAGTCGGCGACGCGCATGTCGAGTCCGTGCACCGCCGCGTCCACCGCGTCCTTGGCCATCACCCGGTACGTCGTGTACTTCCCGCCCGCGACCACGACCAGTCCCGGCACGGGATGGGCCACGGTGTGCTCGCGGGACAGCTTGCTCGTGGCGTCGGACTCGCCGGCGAGCAGCGGCCGCAGACCGGCGTACACGCCTTCGACGTCGTCCCGCGTCAGGGGTATCGCGAGCACCGAGTTCACCCGCTCGAGCAGATAGTCGATGTCCGCGCTGGACGCGGCCGGGTGCGCCTTGTCGAGGTCCCAGTCGGTGTCCGTGGTACCGACGATCCAGTGCCGGCCCCAGGGGATGACGAACAGGACGGACTTCTCGGTGCGCAGGATGAGCCCGGTCGTGGAGTGGATGCGGTCCTTCGGGACGACCAGGTGGATGCCCTTGGAGGCCCTGACGTGGAACTGCCCCCGCTCACCGACCATCGCCTGTGTGTCGTCGGTCCACACGCCGGTGGCGTTGACGACCTGCTTGGCGCGCACCTCGTACTCACCGCCGCCCTCGACGTCCCGCACCCGGGCGCCGACGACACGCTCGCCCTCGCGCAGGAATCCCGTCACCCGGGCGCGGTTGGCGGTCTTCGCGCCGTACGCCGCGGCCGTGCGGACGAGGTTCAGGACGAACCGGGCGTCGTCCATCTGGGCGTCGTAGTACTGCAGGGCCCCGGTCAGCGCGTCCTTCCTCAAGCAGGGTGCCACGCGCAGGGCGTGACGGCGGCTCAGGTGGCGGTGCACGGGCAGACCCCGTCCGTGCCCGTGGGTCATGGCCATGGTGTCGTAGAGCGCGACGCCCGCTCCGGCGTACAGCCGCTCCCAGCCCTTGTGCTGCAACGGATAAAGGAAGGGGACGGGGCGCACGAGGTGCGGGGCGAGCTTTCCCAGCAGCAGGCCGCGCTCCTTGAGCGCCTCTCGCACGAGCGCGAAGTCGAGCATCTCCAGATAGCGCAGGCCGCCGTGGATCAGCTTGCTGGACCGGCTGGAGGTGCCCGACGCCCAGTCCCGCGCCTCGACCAGGCCCGTGGACAGGCCGCGGGTCACCGCGTCGAGCGCCGTACCCGCACCGACCACGCCGCCGCCCACCACCAGCACGTCCAGTTCGCGCTCCGCCATGGACGCGAGTGCTTCGACGCGCTGCGCCGGTCCCAGTGTCGCTGTCCTCACCGCTGCCTCCCGCTCATCGGTCGCATCGGCCGCACCCGTCGGGCGAAGCCCGGTCTCCCACCCTCATGCCCAGATTCTGACCGGCTTGCCCGACTTCAGCCACACGCGCCCCCAGCCTGTGGACAACGCCTGCGGAACGACTCACCGAAAACCAGCCGATCAATCCCACATAACGGTCATATTTACTCCTAGTCTGACATTGCGCTCGCCTGTCCAGTCCACAGCGCTTGCGCACCTGTCGCACTCCGGTTATTGGGAAGGACGGCCCACGCCATGCCCGCAGATCTCGCCGTCATCGGACTCGGCCCGTACGGACTGCCCCTGGCCCAGGCCGCCGTCGCCGCCGGCATCCCCACCATCGGTTACCGGACCGGCCCCGAGGCGGGCTCCCTCAGCGCCGCCGAGCAGCGCCGCATGCTCGCTCAGGGCTTCCGCACGACGACCAGCCCCGCCGAACTGGGCCGGGTGCGCACGGCCGTCATCTGCGCCCCGACCCCGCGCGGGGCGGACGGCGGGCTGGATCTGAGCCAGGTCGAGACGGCCGCCCGTACCCTCGCCGCGCGGCTGCGCCCGCACACCACGGTGATCCTGGAGTCCCCCGTGCCCCCGGGTACGACCGAGGGGCCCCTGCTGCGCCTGCTCGAATCGGGTTCGGGTCTGCGCGCCGGGCGGGACTTCCACCTCGCCCACTCCCCCAGCCGCGTCGACCCCGGCAACCGCGACTTCACCCCCGCCAACACTCCGAAGGTCATCGGGGGTCTCACCCCCGCCTGCACGGAGTCCGCCGCCGCCTTCTACGGCCGGATCACCGACAAGGTGGTGCGCGCGCGTGGCCCGCGCGAGGCCGAGACCGTGCAGCTCCTGGAGACGAACTTCCGCCACGTCAACATCGCCCTCGTCAACGAGATGGCCGCCCTCTGCCACGACCTGGGCATCGACCTGTGGGACGTCCTGCGCTGCGCGGAGACCAAGCCCTTCGGCTTCCACGCCTTCCGCCCCGGCCCCGGCGTCGGCGGCCACGCCGTCCCCCAGGACCTGACCGCCCACGCGGGCCGCACGCTGCGCATGGCGGAACTGGCCCAGGAGGTCAACAGCCGCATGCCGCGCTACGTCGTGCAGCGCGCCGCCGCGCTCCTCAACGAGCACGGCAAGTCCGCGCGCGGCGCACGCGTGCTCCTCCTCGGCGTCACCTACAAGGCCGACCTGGCCGACCAGCAGGGCAGCCCCGCGCACGAGATCGCGGTCCGTCTGATGGAGCTGGGTGCCTCCGTCAGCTACCACGACCCGCACGTACCGTCCTGGAACGTCCTCGACCGCCCTGTCCCCCGCGCGGACTCCCTCTACGAGGCCGCCGCCGAGGCCGACCTGACGATCCTGCTCCAGCAGCACCGCACGTACGACCTCCAGGGCCTGTCGGTGAAGGCCCAGCTGTTGCTGGACACGCGGGGGGCGACGCCCACGGGGGCGGCGCACCGGTTGTGAGAGGGGGCGCGCGGAGGGGCTCCGTGCCACGGGGGTTCCTGGTGGGCGGGGCGCCGCGCCGGTACGGTGGACAACAGGTGGAGCCCACCTCAGGGGGCACTGCGGCAGGCTCCGGGATGATGCACGGGTGTCCGCCCCTACTTCTTCTGGGGGCGGCCGCTCCCCATCCGAAAATCCGCAAGATCCACCTCCTCCGGCACTTCACCGTCCACAGACGGATCCGATCCCAGCGAGTGGGCTTGCGGTGGCGTCCCATGGGTGCCCCCTTCCACGACACCGCCCAGTAGCCCGGTGGACGGTCCGTCGGAATCGGGCCGGGCCCCGAGGGCGGGGCCCGGACCATGTCCTTGGAAGGGGGCTCCCAGAAGAACTGGGCGCCGTCGAGGACACTAGCGACCTCACACGGGTGGGCCGGCGCAGATCGGGCCTGAGGACAACCGTGCGCCCCCCGACTGCCACGGGCGCCCCCGCGCACACGGAAGGGGCCGGTCACCTCAGCAGGTGACCGGCCCCTTCCGCGCCGTACGGAAGCCCGCGGGCCCTACCGCCGGTGCTGCGAGTCCGCCACCGTCACCTCGACGCGCTGGAACTCCTTCAGCTCGCTGTAGCCGGTGGTGGCCATCGCGCGGCGCAGGGCGCCGAAGAGGTTCATCGAGCCGTCGGGCGTGTGGGACGGGCCGGTGAGGATCTCCTCCAGCGTGCCCACCGTGCCGAGGTCGACCTTCTGGCCGCGCGGCAGCTCCTCGTTGACGGCCTCCATTCCCCAGTGGTTGCCCCGGCCCGGACCGTCCGTCGCGCGGGCCAGCGGGGAGCCCATCATGACCGAGTCCGCGCCGCAGGCGATCGCCTTGGGCAGGTCGCCGGACCAGCCGACACCGCCGTCCGCGATGACGTGCACGTACCGGCCGCCGGACTCGTCCATGTAGTCACGGCGGGCGGCGGCCACGTCGGCGACCGCGGTGGCCATCGGCACCTGGATGCCCAGCACGTTGCGCGTGGTGTGCGCGGCACCGCCGCCGAAGCCGACCAGGACGCCCGCCGCGCCGGTGCGCATGAGGTGCAGGGCCGCCGTGTAGGTGGCGCAGCCGCCGACGATCACCGGGACGTCGAGCTCGTAGATGAACTGCTTCAGGTTCAGCGGCTCGTGCGAGCCGGAGACGTGCTCCGCCGAGACCGTCGTACCGCGGATGACGAAGATGTCCACACCCGCGTCGACGACGGCCTTGGAGAACTGGGCGGTGCGCTGCGGGGAGAGCGCGGCGGCGGTGACCACGCCCGAGTCGCGCACCTCCTTGATGCGCTGCCCGATCAGCTCCTCCTTGATGGGGGCGGCGTAGATCTCCTGGAGGCGACGGGTGGCCGCCTCGGCGGGCAGGCCGACGATCTCGTCCAGCAGCGGCTGCGGGTCCTCGTAGCGCGTCCACAGGCCCTCGAGGTTCAGCACGCCGAGGCCGCCGAGCTCACCGATGCGGATCGCCGTGGCGGGCGAGACGACCGAGTCCATCGGAGCGGCCAGGAACGGCAGCTCGAAGCGGTAGGCGTCGATCTGCCAGGCGATCGAGACCTCCTTCGGGTCCCGCGTACGGCGGCTGGGGACGACGGCGATGTCGTCGAAGGCGTACGCCCGGCGGCCGCGCTTGCCGCGCCCGATCTCGATCTCAGTCACGTCTGTGGCCTTTCCCTGATGCGTTGCAGCGCCTTCCAGTATCCCCGACGAGCACGGCGCCCACCGCCCCGGACATACGGCGAGGGCGGCCCGGGCAATCCGGAGCCGCCCTCGCCGGAGCCCGCCGTCTACGCGCGGCTGTAGTTCGGCGCCTCGACCGTCATCTGGATGTCGTGCGGGTGGCTCTCCTTGAGGCCCGCGGAGGTGATGCGCACGAAGCGCCCGTTGTCCTGGAGCTCGGGCACGGTACGGCCGCCGACGTAGAACATCGACTGGCGCAGGCCGCCGACCAGCTGGTGGACGACAGAGGAGAGCGGGCCGCGGTAGGGCACCTGGCCCTCGATTCCCTCGGGCACGAGCTGCTCGTCGGAGGCGACGCCCTCCTGGAAGTACCGGTCCTTGGAGAACGACTTGCGGTCGCCGCGGGTCTGCATGGCGCCGAGCGAGCCCATGCCGCGGTACGACTTGAACTGCTTGCCGTTGATGAACATCAGCTCGCCCGGGGACTCCTCGCAGCCCGCGAGGAGCGAGCCCAGCATCACCGTGTCGGCGCCCGCGACGAGGGCCTTGGCGATGTCGCCGGAGTACTGCAGGCCGCCGTCGCCGATGACCGGGACCCCGGCCTCCTTGGCGGCCAGCGCGGCCTCGTAGATCGCGGTGACCTGCGGGACGCCCACGCCGGCGACGACGCGCGTGGTGCAGATGGAGCCGGGGCCGACACCGACCTTGATGCCGTCGCAGCCCGCGTCGACGAGGGCCTTGGCGCCGTCGCGCGTGGCGATGTTGCCGCCGATGACGTCGACGCCGGTGGAGTTCGACTTGATCTTGGCGACCATGTCGCCGACCAGCCGGGAGTGACCGTGCGCGGTGTCGACGACGATGAAGTCGACACCCGCCTCGACCAGGGCCTGGGCGCGCTCGAACGCGTCACCGGCGACACCGACCGCGGCACCGACCAGCAGCCGTCCCTCGGCGTCCTTGGCGGCGTTGGGGTACTGCTCGGCCTTCACGAAGTCCTTGACCGTGATCAGGCCCTTGAGGATGCCCTGGTCGTCGACCAGCGGGAGCTTCTCGATCTTGTGGCGGCGCAGCAGCTCCATGGCGTCCGGGCCGGAGATGCCGACCTTGCCGGTGACCAGCGGCATGGGCGTCATGACCTCGCGCACCTGGCGGGAGCGGTCGGTCTCGAAGGCCATGTCACGGTTGGTGACGATGCCGAGCAGCTTCTTGTTGCCGTCGGTGACCGGGACACCGCTGATGCGGAACTTGGCGCACAGGGCGTCCGCCTCGGCGAGCGTGGCGTCCGGGTGGATGGTGATGGGGTCGGTGACCATCCCCGACTCGGAGCGCTTCACCAGGTCGACCTGGTTGGCCTGGTCCTCGATGGACAGGTTGCGGTGCAGGACGCCGACGCCGCCCTGACGGGCCATCGCGATCGCCATGCGGGATTCGGTCACCTTGTCCATGGCGGCGGACAGCAGCGGGATGTTGACCCGCACGTTCCTGGAGACGTACGAGGCGGTGTCGATCTCGTCGGGTGCCATGTCCGACGGGCCCGGCAGCAGCAGCACGTCGTCGTAGGTCAGCCCGAGTGTCGCGAATTTTCCGGGCACTCCGTCGACGTTGGCAGTCATGACACCTTCCCCAAATGGCCTTGATCGGTGCGGATGTCCATGCTAACGGGAAGCGCGGGTGTCTCATTCCACGGTTCCGCACGGCTCCTGGCTTCGTATGTTCGTACGGGAGCGACTGATCGTCCGTTCATGTGCCGAAGCGGCGGCGCGACGGCGGGGGTTACTGCTCCGCCAGGGCACGCAGCCGGCTCAGCGCGCGGTGCTGGGCCACCCGGACGGCGCCGGGTGACATTCCCAACATCTGCCCGGTCTCCTCCGCCGTGAGCCCCACCGCGATGCGCAGCAGGATCAGTTCCCGCTGGTTCTCGGGCAGGCTGGCCAGCAGTTTCTTGGCCCATTCGGCGTCGCTGCTGAGCAGGGCGCGCTCCTCGGGGCCGAGGGAGTCGTCGGGGCGCTCGGGCATCTCGTCGGAGGGCACGGCGGTCGAGCCGGGGTGGCGCATCGCCGCGCGCTGGAGGTCGGCGACCTTGTGGGAGGCGATGGCGAAGATGAACGCCTCGAAGGGACGGCCGGTGTCCTTGTAGCGGGGCAGTGCGAGCAGCACCGCGACGCAGACCTCCTGGGCGAGGTCCTCGACGAAGTGCCGGGCGTCGCCGGGCAGCCGGGACAGGCGGGTGCGGCAGTACCGCAGGGCCAGGGGGTGGACGTGGGCGAGCAGATCGTGCGTGGCCTGCGCGTCTCCGTCGACCGCGCGGTGGACGAGCGCACCGATCGCCCCGTGGGCAGTGCCCGCCTCGTCGTCGCGCATCGGTCCATGGTGCCTTGCGGACGTCGGGTCCGCGGCACCGTGTCCCTGGTTGTGCACCGAAGCGTTATGAGCAGGCGCGCCGGAACTCATACCCTGCGCCCTCCCCTTCCGCTCGACCGACTCGTCCCCGAGGAACTCCACACCTCAAGGATGCGTCATCCGCGGGGAAACCAGCAGCGGGCATCCCCCGGTCACCGCGGATGCCCTGGTGGGACTGGGTTTCGGCGCCGTTCCCGCGAGGTTCGCGGAGCGCGTCGGCACCTGCCGCCCGATTCCGTCCGGCGCCGGCGGGTGCCGCGTCCCGCGCGGCCGCGGGCCGGACGCGCCGCCCGCACCGCGCTCGGTGCCCGTTCGCCACGCGGGCACCCGCGGCGCCGGCCCCGTGGCGGCACGCGCGCGTGCCGACGGCCTCGGGAGCGCCCCGTGCGGGCGGCACCGGGACGTCTGCCGTGCCGTACGGCTGCGGCAGCCCGGCGTCCGCGGCGCACACGGCGGGAGGCGCGGCACCCGCGTCGCCGTGGTCACGAACCCCGACCCGGGAACTGGCAGGCGCAGCGCACGTGGTCAGGGGCGGCGTCCAGCTCTGCACGCCGCCGCACCCGAGGAAGAACCGGTCACCCGCGGTAAGCACCGCGCCGCCCCACGCGCCCGCGCCAGCACCCGAGCCGCGGCATCCACGCACGCGCGTCGCCGGGTGCCGCAGGGCATGGACCCGCGTCGTGGCGCGCCGCGGGGCACGGGCCCGCACCGTGGCGCGCCGCGCGGAACACACCCGCGTCACCGCGCGCCCGTGGCACCCACGCGTTTCCGGCGCCGCCCGCGACCCGGTCCCGGCCGGGGGCGGGGGTGTGCCCCCGTTCGCCGGTCCGGCCCCGAGGCCGTACGCCGCATCGGGCCCGGTCCGAGGGACGGGCCCTAGCGCACGAGGCCCCACCGGAACCCGAGCGCCACCGCGTGGGCCCGGTCGGAGGCGCCGAGCTTCTTGAACAGCCGTCGCGCGTGCGTCTTCACCGTGTCCTCGGAGAGGAACAGCTCGCGGCCGATCTCGGCGTTCGAGCGACCGTGGCTCATACCTTCGAGCACCTGGATCTCACGCGCCGTGAGCGTGGGCGCAGCGCCCATCTCGGCCGAGCGCAGCCGGCGCGGGGCGAGCCGCCAGGTCGGGTCGGCGAGCGCCTGCGTGACCGTGGCGCGCAGCTCCGCGCGGGAGGCGTCCTTGTGGAGGTAGCCGCGCGCACCGGCGGCCACCGCGAGCGCCACGCCGTCGAGGTCCTCGGCGACGGTGAGCATGATGATGCGCGCTCCCGGGTCGGCGGACAGCAGCCGGCGGACCGTCTCGACGCCGCCCAGGCCGGGCATGCGTACGTCCATCAGAATCAGATCCGAGCGGTCGGCACCCCAGCGGCGGAGGACTTCCTCGCCGTTGGCCGCCGTCGTCACGCGCTCGACGCCGGGCACGGTCGCGACCGCGCGGCGGAGCGCCTCTCGGGCAAGCGGGGAGTCGTCGCAGACGAGGACGGAAGTCATGGCCGCCCTCCGCAGCTGATGCGCGTCACCTTGAGCCTCCAGGCTGGTACGAAATCGTCACCTGTGCGGTCGACCGTCTCGGACGCCCGCCCGAGCGCTTGTTCTTTCAACCGCCTCGCACTCTCAACGACGGTCACTCGAAAGGGTTACGGGGCCGTCTGCAGTCTTCGGCACTCTACGTGAGGAGGTGTTCACGGTGCAGACATGCGCGACGGACCTTCGAACTTTCACCACAGCCGTGCCCCATTCAGACCCTTTTCTTCCCCTTTGATGGTGTCCGGGGCTAGATTCGCAATGAGTCATATTTTCATCTCCTTGGATCGTAGTTGTACGGTCGTGGACACCGGATCCGCCCAGAACGGCTACAAGGGGTCACGCAATGGCAGATTTCTCCCGCCTTCCCGGACCGAACGCGGACCTGTGGGACTGGCAGCTCCTGGCTGCCTGCCGCGGGGTGGACAGCTCGCTCTTCTTCCACCCCGAGGGTGAGCGTGGTGCGGCTCGAAGCGCTCGCGAGAACTCGGCCAAAGAGGTCTGCATGAGGTGCCCGGTGCGCGCCGAGTGCGCCGCACACGCGCTGGCGGTTCGCGAGCCGTACGGCGTGTGGGGCGGTCTGACCGAGGACGAGCGCGAAGAGCTGATGGGGCGGGCGCGCAACCGGCTGGTGTCGGCATCGGCCGGCGGCGGGCACACCACCGCCTCGAACAACTGAAGGAACGTTTCTTCAACAACCATGGGGCACGCACGCGTGCCCTTGTTCTGTCATCGGGGAGCTGTCGCCGGGGGTGGTGTCACCGCACCGCGGCAGCCGCCAGCTTCTCCAGCGTCGCGGTGACCGCGGGCACCTGGGCGAGGTCCGGAAGGGTGAGCGCGACGATCTCCCGCCGCACGGCGGGCTCCAGCGCCACGGTGCGCACGCCTCGCGGCCGCACGGACTCGACGGCCAGCTGGGGCAGGACCGCGACCCCGAGTCCGGCACCCACCAGTCCGGCGACCGCCGGGTAGTCGTCGGTCGCGAAGTCGATGCGCGGCGTGAAGCCGGCCGCCTCGCACACCTCCACCAACTGCCCCCGGCAGCGCGGGCAGCCCGCGATCCACGGCTCGTCGGCGAGTTCCCCGATGGCGACGGACTCCGCGCGGGCCAGCCGGTGCCGTTCGGGCACGAGACCCACCAGCCGGTCCGACAGCAGCGGCCGTACGACGAGGTCGTCCCACTCCTCGGCGCCCGCCGCCCCCTCGTACCGGAAGGCGAGGGCCACGTCGCAGTCGCCCTCGCGCAGCATCTCCACCGACCGGGGCGGCTCGGCCTCCTCCAGCGAGACGCGGGTGCCCGGGTGGGCGTCGCGCAGGGCGGCGAGAGCCGCCGGGACGAGCGTGGAGCTGCCGCTGGGGAAGGAGACGAGCCGGACCCGGCCGGCGCGCAGTCCCGTGATCGCGGCGACCTCCTCCTCGGCCGCGGTGAGCCCGGCGATGATTCCCGCGGCGTGCCGCACCAGCGCCTCGCCCGCCTGGGTCAGGCGCATCTCGCGGCCGGTGCGGACGAGCAGGGGCGTACCGACGGACGCCTCCAGGGCCTTCATCTGCTGACTGACGGCCGGCTGGGTGCAGCCCAGTTCGCGGGCGGCCGCGGAGAAGGAACCGGTGGTGGCGACGGCGCGCAGCACGCGGAGGTGACGGGCTTCGATCACCCCTCCAGGATAGCCAGCGATAAGCCGTTCTTTGGTCCACGGCGGAAAAATGCGTCGACGCTTTGATGCCGTTCGCCTACCGTGCGGCGCATGAAGCTTCTGTCTGTGAACCTGGGGCAGCCCAAGGCCGTGCCGTACACGGACCAGCCCGAGGGCGTGACCGGCATCGACAAGCGGCCCGTCGACGGACCGGTGCGGGTCGCCGCGCCGGGGCCGAAGGGGTTCGGCGCGAGCGGTCTGGAGGGGGACGCCGTGTGCGAGACGCGGCATCACGGCGGGGACGACCAGGCGGTCTACGCCGTGGCCCGCGAGGACCTCGACGAGTGGGAGCGGACCCTGGGGCGCCCGCTGGCGAACGGCTCGTTCGGCGAGAACCTCACCACGGAGGGCGTCGACGTGTCCGGCGCGCTGATCGGCGAGCGCTGGGCCGTCGGGCCCGAGGTGGTCCTGGAGATCACCTCAGGGCGCATTCCCTGCCGCACCTTCCAGGGCCACCTGGGTGAGAAGGGCTGGGTGAAGCGGTTCACGGAGCGGGGCGCGCCGGGGGCGTACCTGCGCGTGATCCGGCCCGGTGAGATACGCGCGGGCGACGCGGTACGGATCCTGCACCGGCCGGACCACGAGGTGACGGTGGCGCTGCAGTTCCGCGCGGTGACGACCGAGCGGACCCTGCTGCCCCGGCTCCTGGCGGCCGGTGAGGCGCTGCATCCCGAGGAGCTCGCGGCCGCGCGGACGTACGTGGAGAAGTACGGGGTGCGGCCGGTGCCCTGACGGCCCGCCGTGGGACCGCCCGCTGAGCGGACGGCTCCCCTCCGGGTAACTACTCTTGCGTCATGACAACGGCTCTGATTACGGGATCGACGGCTGGGATCGGTGCCGCGTTCGCGCGGCGGCTGGCGGCCGACGGACATGACCTGGTGCTGGTGGCCCGCGACACGCGCCGGCTGCACGAACAGGCCACCGAGTTGCACGACCGCCACGGCATCGAGGCGGAGGTGCTGACCGCCGACCTGGCGCAGGACAAGGGCATCGAGTCGGTGGCCGACCGGCTCGGTGACCGCAAGAACCCCGTCGACCTGCTGATCAACAATGCCGGGTTCGGCAACAAGGGCCGCTACCTCGAGGTCCCCATGGCCGACGAGATGAGGATGCTCAAGGTGCACTGCGAGGCGGTGCTCCGGCTGACGTCGGCGGCGGTGGAGGCGATGCGGGAGCGCGGGCGCGGAGGCGTCGTGAACGTCGCCTCGACCGCCGCGTTCCTGCCGCGCGGGACGTACGGGGCCTCCAAGGCATGGGTCGTGCAGTTCACCCAGGGCGCGGCGGTGGACCTGGCGGGCCACGGCGTACGCCTGATGGCACTGTGCCCCGGCTTCGTGCGCACCGAGTTCCACGAGCGGGCCGGGATGGGCACGGACAACATCCCGAACTGGATGTGGCTGGACGCGGACAAGGTCGCGTCGGCGGCGCTGGCGGACCTGGCCCGGGGCAAGACGGTGTCGATCCCGGACCCCCGGTACAAGGCGCTGATGGGAGCGGCGAAGCTGGTCCCGCGGGGGCTGCTGGGCGGGCTCTCGTCACGGACGGGACGGAAGTACGGCCCCAGCCGGTAGGGGCGGCGGGGCGGCCGCTCCACCACGGCGGGACGCGGCCCGCCCTCCGGAGGAAAATGGGTGCCGACAGGACCAACCCGGACCCAGGTGGCCGGAGGCGAACATCATGACCTTCGTACAGTTGATCGACTGCAAGACGAGCCGGTTCGAGGAGATGGACCAGCTCATGGACCGGTGGGTCGAGCAGACCAAGGGGAAGAGGACGGCGACGCACGCGGTGGTCGGCAGGGACCGCTCGGACGCGTCGCACGTCGTCGAGATCGTGGAGTTCCCGTCCTACGAGGAGGCGATGCGGAACTCGCAGCTCCCGGAGACCGACAGGATCTTCCGCGACATGGTGGCGCTCTGCGAGGAGGTGCCCACCTTCACCGACCTGGACGTGGTGCGCGACGCCCAGCTGAACACGGACACGGCGCGGCGCTTCTTCGAGGTGGCGGTCACCTCGGACGACCTGTCCCCGCTGACGGGTCTGGTCGAGGAGCACTACCACGGCCACGATCCGGCCAACGAGCAGGACGTGCTCGGCCTGGACCACCTCCGGCGCGACCTGGACGAGTGGCGCGGCGGCTTCGACTTCACCTTCCGCGTCGAGGACCAGATCGCCGAGGGCGACCGGGTGTGCACCCGGTGGAACTGGAAGGCCGTCCACAGGGCCGACTTCCTCGGCATCCCGGCGACGGGGAAGGACGTCTCCATGACGGGCACGACCATCTTCCGCTTCGGCGACAGCGGCAAGATCGTCGAGGGCTGGTGGGAGTACGACCGGCTGGGGCTGATGGCGCGGCTGGGGGCGCTGGAGCCGACGGAACTCTGACCCGGCGGGGCTCCGCCGGTCAACCGACGCGGGCGGCGATGGTGCGCGCACACACCAGGGACTCGGTGTGTGTGGTGTCCACCTCCAGGTCGTAGAACACCCCCTCGTGCACCACGTCCGCCTGCTGCGCGGCCATGCCCTGAACCCGGTCCCCCCGCGCGACCTCCCGGGCCGCGGCGACCGAACTCTCGCACCTGACGCCGACCCAGAGCACGTCCACCCCGTCGAGAGCCTTCCGCCACCGCTGCTGGGAGGCCGCCCCGCCGAGGAACACGTCGTCGACGACGATCCTGGCGCCCGCGCGGGCCATCGCCACGATGCCCTCCGTCCAGGCCGCCTCCAGTGCCCGGAACTCCGCCCCGACACTCACCGTGCCGTCCTCCGCGATGCCGAGCCCGGCGTCCGACGCCTGCAGCCTCACCGGCATCGCGTCGATGAACGAGTCGACACCGAACGCCAGCCAGGGATCCGGCAGTACGGACTGCAGACACCGCACGATCCCGGACTTCCCCGAGCTGGACCCGCCGTTGAGAATGATCATTTGCGTCGTCACGGCGCCACAGTAGGACGGCTCGCTCCCCGCCCGCAGCGAATTACGCGCGCGCGGCCCTCTGGGGGAGGCTCAGTGCCGAGTCCGCGTGAAGGGTGATGCGCACCGGCGTGAACGTGGTGGCGTCCGCCGGTGCCTCGCCGGTGCCGGGACCGCGGGCGTAGCGGGGATGGGCACCTCCGCTGATCTGCCAGCGTATGCGGTGGCCGGCGGCGAAACGGTGGGCGGTGGCGCTCATCTCCACGGTGACCTGCGAGGGAGCGTCTCCGGTCGTCCGGACCCGGCCCAGCCCGTCACAGACGTTGACGGAGCGGCCCGCCGCGTCCACGTCGCACAGGCGGGCGAAGACGTCGGCGTGCCCGGTGTCCGTCGAGATGCTCAGCCGTGCGGATACCGGGCCCAGGACGTCCACGGGTTCGGCCAGGGGCGGGCCGGTGAAGGTCAGGACGTCGGCCCGCGCTTCCAGGGTGCCGTTGTCGCGTGGGCCGGCACCGCGGGAGAGCAGGGGACCGCCGAGGGACGGGGTGGGGTCGGCCGGGTCGTAGCGGAACGTCGTCAGCGGCACGGGGTCCGTGGCGGCCTGCCGGGTGAGATGCCCCTCCGCGGTGGGATACCACGGGACGGCCGCGGGGGCCGGCGGCCAGTCGTCGAGGTCGCGCCAGGCGTTCTCGCCGCCGATGTGCACGCGCACCGCGGTGGGACGCAGGCCGGACGGGTCGGCGCAGAGGTGGGCGCGCAGCCAGGCGAGGCTCTCGGCGAACACCCCGGGCCACCCCTGCTGCAGGGCGGAGGTGTGGGTCCAGGGGCCGATGAGCAGGGCGGTGCCGCACCCGGCCCGGCGCAGCCGGTTCGGACCGGGCAGCGGCCGAGGCCCGTTACCTGGCCGCCGTCGCCGCCGACGGCCACCACCCGGAACTCGCCGAGGCCCTCGCCGCCCCCGGCCGCACCCTCACCCCCGAGGCCACCTTCACCCGCTTCCTCAACCGCCTGGTCGACGGCCTGGACACCGGCTGACATCACGTGGGTAAGCCGGTCGTCGCTCGACCTTCTACCCCAGCGTTCTCGCCGGATCAGTGAGCCTTTTCCAACCTCACGCTGATGTGTGATGGAGGACGAGTACGGCCTGGACGATCGAGGTGATGCGGTTGGTGCTGCAGCGGAGTTTTCGCAGAAGCCGTCAGTCCTTCAGGGTGGCCATGACCCGTTCGCCGAGGCAGCGGATCTTGGCGTGTGTGCTGTTGTGCCGCCGCTGTCACCGCTTGAGGCGGCGTCCGCGGAAGGGCACCCGGACCGGGCGGCCGGTGCCCTGGTATGCCTTGTCCGCCCAGCACTTGAGGTCGGCGGCGGCGAGAGCCTCGACGATCCCGTGGGTGCGGGCGGCGGTCAGATCGTGCGTGGAGCCTGGCAACGCGGGCGAAGCCCACAGCAGGCGCCCGAACGGATCGGTGAGGACCTGGATGTTCATGCCGTGGCGCTTGTGCTTCCCCGAGTAGTACGGGGTGTCGGCGGCGATCCGGTCGATCGGCAGCAGGGTGCCGTCGAGGATCACGAACGCCTTGGTCCGTGCGACACGCATCGCCTCGGCCAGGGTGGGCGCAAGCGCGGCCAGCACTTCGACTGCCTCGCGTATGTAGCGGTACACGGTGGCGATGCCGATACCGAACCCGGCCGTAGGTGTCACCGCACCGCAGATGCGCCAGGGCGAGGAGGGCCTGCCGTCCGGTGGTGAGCCGCCGCCACCGGGTCCCGACCTCCCCTCGCCGGACGGCGAGGTGTCCGGCCAGGCACCGCAAGGTGCGACTCGCGTTGGGCGTCACCGTGCTTGGAACGCAGTGCGGTACGCGTGCGGTGACGTGCCTGCCACACGGGCGAAATGATGGCGCAGCGTCACTGCGGAGCCGAAGCCACTCGCGTCGGCGATGCGCTCGACCGGGAGGTCGGTCGTCTCCAGGAGTTGCTGGGCGCGGCGGACGCGAGCGCGCAGCAGCCACTGCTGCGGCGTGGTGCCCGTCTGCGCGCGGAAGTGTCGGTTGAGGCTGCGCACGCTCATCGCCGCGTGACCCGCGATATCTGCCAGTGTGAGCGGGCGGTGCAGGTTGCCGGCCATCCAGTGCAGTGTCGGGCTCAGCAGGGTGGTGCCGGTCGCCGCAGTCTGGGACGGCTCGATGAACTGGGCCTGCCCACCGTCGCGTTGCAACGGCATCACGGTGCGACGTGCGGTAGCCGCCGCACAGTCCGCGCCCAAGTCGCGGTGGACCAGGTGCAGGCACAGGTCCAGCGCTGCGGCGACGCCGGCTGACGTGATCAGGTCGCCGTTGTCGACGAACAGGACACCGCTGTCCACGGCCACGCGCGGATGGCGGCGGGTTAGTTCGTCCGCGTACTGCCAGTGCGTGGTTGCCTTGTGCCCGTCGAGTAGACCGGTGGCGGCGAGTGTGAACGCGCCGACGCACATCGAGGCCATGCGGGCGCCGCGGGCTGCCGCGTCGCGCAGGGCCGTCACCACGAGGTTGGGCGGAGGGTCGAGGAAGCCGGCGTGGGCGGGGACGATGACGGTGTCCGCCTCCGTGAGGGCGTCCAGTCGGTACGGCACCTGGATCTGAAACGCTCCGTGTTCCGGTGAGGTGGTGACGGTCGGGTTGGGGGCACACACTCGCAGCTGGTAGTGCCGGGTGGCGGCGACCTCGTTGGCCGTGCCGAAGACCTGGCCGGGTATGGACAGCTCGAAGGGCAGGACGCCGTCGAGAGCAAGGATGGCGATGACCGACATGGCTAGAAGTTAGCGCATGCTGGCATTCCAGCCACTGTCCGGGAGGCTGGAGCTGCCACAGGATCGGAGCATCCCCGACCGTCTGAGGAGCCCACTGTGGACCTTTCCCTCCCCGACCCGTGTGCGGACTTCGACCTGCCGCGTACCGAGCTGACCTCACGTGCGCTGCGCTTCGTCGCGGACGCCGAGCCCGGCTTCCTGTACCGGCACAGCGTGCGCAGCTATCTGTTCGCCCGCGCCCTGGCCGACCTGCAGGGACTGCGGCCCGGCGCCGACTACGACGACGAGGTGGTGTTCCTGGGCTGCGTCCTGCACGATCTGGGCCTGTGCGAGCAGGGCAACGGAGGCCAGCGGTTCGAGGTGGACGGGGCCGACCTGGCCGCCCGGTTCCTGCGGGAACACGGGGCAGACGAGGCGCGGGTCGCGGTGGTGTGGGACGCCATCGCGCTGCACACATCGGACGGGATTGCGCACCGCAAGGGTCCGGAAGTAGCGCTGACCCAGGCAGGCGCCGCCGTTGACGTGCTGGGACGCGGCGGGGAGCAACTGCCGCCAGGCTTCGCGGACCGTGTCCACGCCGCATTCCCCCGGGACGACCTGGCCTATGCGATCACCGACGCGATCGTCGCGCAGGCCCTGGAGAACCCGGCCAAGGCCAGCCCGTTGAGCTTTCCCGGCCAGGTACTGCGCCGCCATCTGCCGGAAGGCACACTGCCCGACTGGCACGACCTGATCGCCCACTCAGCATGGGGTGACCAGCCTGCGGGGAAAGCGGCGGGTGCCGGGACAACCCCATGACTCCGTCTCCGGGATGGACACGTGTGAGCAACTGGTCGATCAGCCCGGCGGCATCTTTGAGACGATGACGTTGCGGGAGGACAGAACCGGCGTATACCTGGTACCCGGACCGCCGACTGTTGGCCGTCACACCTCAGCCGAGTCCATTCCCGCCGTACCGCTCGCCAACCGAAGTACTCAGCCCCGCCGACCAGAGCGCTCATCCGCCATCTGAAGCGCTCAGTCATAACACGCGACGAGCACCGTCAGGTTGGAAAAGGCTCACTGGGTCGGTGTGAGGCCGGCCCGGTCGTCCGCCATGGCCGCTCTTTATAGAAGACGGAACTCCTACAGCGCATTGTCGAATTGGTAACCGATGCCCCCTGAGAGAAACTTGAGGTTTCTCGACGCGAAGATCAGCCATTACATTTCGACGGTTTGCCCGGTTAGCTGGACCTCGGAGATCGGCGTCGAGACCAGCGGAGATGTTCCCCCGAAGAGCATCGTGTACGGCGACTACGGAATCATGAAGGAAAAGGTCTACGGGTACAAGTACCATCGCGGCAGCGCCTGCCAGAAGTCCCACAAGCAGTACATGACCGTCTGGGCCCCCTACCGCGAAGGCTGGAGAATTCGCTAGCCCTCGCGCCCGGCTCTGACACCAGGGCCGGGCTCCCGCCCCCCACTCCCGGGAGACCCCGTTGCGTCGCTCCGCACTCACCGCTGCCGCCGTGGCCACACTGTTCCTCGCCGGAGGTTGCTCCGACGAGCCCGAGGCGAAGCGTCCGAGCCCTCCCGCTCCGACCGCTTCCTCCGGCAAACCCACACAGACACCCACCACACAGCCGCCCAGCCTGGACCTGCCCAAGAACGCGCAGACCCTGATAGCCGAGACCACCGGCAATAAGGACCAGGAACTGCCCGCATTCACCCCGCGGGAAGGCGCCTACACCCTCTACGCGGCGTGCGAGGGCAAAGGCAAGGTCTCGATCGTGGACCGTGACAGCAGCAACCCCCACCCGGTCACATGCAACGGGGTTGGCACCGTGGGCGTCGTCTACGAGGACGAAAAGCCCCAGCACCTCACCATCCAGGTGACCGGCGGAACCTCCGTCTGGAAAATCGCGGTGATCTCCGGAAACCATCAGCCCTGACACGGCCTTCGCCATGGCGTCACGATGACTCAGGCACGGCCCGAACGACAGCCGCCCACGGTCACGTCCCTTCCGGTGGTGTAGGCGATCGGTCGTTTGAGGCGGTCAGCAGGACGATCGTGTCGTCGGGACACGTGTAGCTGGCGGTGCCCGGGCCTTCTCCTTCCGGCTCGCCTTCGACGATTTCCCGGAGCCGGGCGCGGATGGGCTCGACGGTTTCCCGGCCTTGACCGGGGTGGCGGCCGAAGCCTTCTTCGTGCGCCGGCCCACCGGTTTCACCGGCCTGGACGAGGACGGCTCGACGACTTCTCGGCCCTGACCGGAGCGGCGTCCGGTCCGTTGCGCCGCCGTTCGGCTTCGCGGGCACGTGCCAGGTTCCACTGTGCGCGCAGGCGCCGCAGTTCCTCCTCCTGCGGGGAGAGCGGCATCCCGGTCCTGCTCCGCTTGTTCCCGCTCTTCGCCGGCTGCCTGCCGACCCGGCCGTTCCCGGCGCTGCCCGTCACGCCCCCACCTGGCGCTGATCCGCACGTACGGCGACCTGCCGTCCGCCCGGCGGCCCTCCCCAGAGCCGCCATCCCCCTGCGGTCACACCGCACCAACGGGACGGATGGCGTGCGATCAACCGACTGGGCAGCGTAAATCCCGGATCACGCCCTGTGAATAGTTCACTGAGCCGCGTCGAGACCGGCGGCTGGGCCAAGGACGACCCCCGTTTCGTGCCGCCGCTCGCCGGTCTGCGCGAGGTGCTGCCCTGAGTGCACCAGTGGTACGGCGAGTACGACGAGGAGTGGGAGGGCAACCCCGCCGAGGAGTTCCAGGCCGCCCTCGATACCGGCCGCGCGGAGCGTGAGCTGTCCGAGGCGGATCTCGTCAATTGGCGTCCCGAGAAGAAGACGCGCGGGCGTACTGGCGCAGAGCACTTGTTTCGCGGCTGCCGTATTCCTGGGCAAGGAGCTCAGGCAGCTGTCCCTACGTGGCTCTACAGGCCGCGGGAAATCACTGGCCGGGGCCGGTCCCGTGCGGAATGCTGCAGGCGTGATCGAGCGAGAAGCCGCCGTTCGGGCCGTTGAGGAACAACTCGAACGCGACTATCAGAGGTGGCGGGCTGCGAGTGCGGAGGCACTGCGCATGGCTGTGGTGGACGTCGAGGAGCACGAACTGGTGTGGATCGTCTCCTGGACGTCCGAGGAGTTCGTGCGCACTCGGAATCCGGAGTTCATGCTCGCAGGCAATGGGCCGTACCTAGTCGACCGTGTCGACGGGGGACTGCACCAGGTCGGCGTCGTCTCCGCGGTGACCGGGGCATGGGAGGACGACTACCGAGCCCGGATACGTGGGCTCCCGGTGCGCACCGCGGTGGACGATCTACACGATGTGCTCCGCGAAATGGCGCCTACACGCGGACGCATGCATGCTGTGCGGACATTGCGCCAGAGGCTGCCTGTGCTCTCGCCCGCAGAGGCCATCGAGTACGTGAGCGGGTTGCTGGAGGGTGATGCACCCGCCCGCCTCGTGGTCGTCGCCACCAGAGAACTCGTGGAACCTCTCAACCCGGTACTTGGGGTGCAGACCGTTCTGAGCGGGGAGGCGATCCGAGCCGGTCAGAGACCCGAGGGATGACTGGAAAGCCAGTCGGCATGCCGATCGCGCATCTGGTCCCGCTCGTCGGATGTGGTGAGGAAGACGTCGGCGCCACCGTCGTAGGGGTGGTGGATGCGCTGCATGCGGGTGTCGGTGATGAGGATTCCGGCCACCTTGTCGTCGGCGGTACCTCGGAGCAAGTCGTCGACGCAGCCGCGCTGCCAGGGCCGGCGGGCGGCGGAGAGGTGGCAGTACGTGCGGAACTCAGGGTCGGGATCGTCCTCCACCAGCAAGCTCTGCCAATACCCCGTTCCGGGTTTCACTGACGGAACCTCGGCTTCGGTCGTCCAGGTCGGAGTGATGACGTACACGTCCGCACCAGCGAACAACTCATCAAGGACGGTGTTGTAACGCTCCAGGACGACGGTGTACTCGCTCTCGTCCTCGGGGTACCGCTTCGACTCCGGCAGGCTGTGAAAACGTACCCAGACATCCCTGTACGGGTCACGGATCTTGTACCCAACCGGCGGGCAATGGGGCCAATGCTGATGCCACAGCTCCGTCAGATCCGCCTGCCCGTCTCCAGACAACTGCTGCACTCGTCCCCTCGCGTCTGTAGCCGCCGACGGCCATGATGCCGGGGCGCATCCACGAGAGGAACCGACTTCCTAGCTGCCGCTTTATCGGCTGCTGATGTAGCCGCTCCAGTCGTGGTCGACGAACTAGACCAGTCTGTCGCGCTGGTCCCGGTGAGAGCAGCGAACGAGCAACGCAAGAATGGGCCGGCCTCGTTGCGCACCAGCGAGGCAGGATCGGCCCTGTGATGCGCCATGCCCGCGAGGATCCCGAACTGCTGGCCCTGGTTCGCCGCTATGTCACGCCCGAGGGCGAGCGACGGCGCTATCTGAAGCTCGGAGGCAGCTTGCTGCGCATGCGAAGCCCTGAGTACGACCGGTTCATACGCGACCTCCGCGAGGATGCAGGACTCATCACCGCGGATGAGATCGCCACCCTTCTTGAGGGCGGCTGGCGCGAACGGAGAACGGCGGCTTGGCTCGTAGCCGTCTCTCGACGGACCGAGTTTCGCGAGCGCCTCGGAGAACTCCTGCCGGCCAGCGAGGTCTGCTGTGCTGGGCCGGCTTACTGCGTGGCCCTGGCCACTTTCGGAACGGAGCGCGATGCTGATCTGCTCGCCACCTACCTTGATCGCTACCTCCGCCGCCCTGACCTCGCGTACGACCAGACCGTCGTCATGGGTGCTCTCCAGTTCATCAGCCTGAATCTTGGAAACGATCAGGCCGACCGCTTCCTGGGCCTGGACGGCCTGTGGCAGCAGTGGCTCCACGACGCGCCTCACATGCAGGCCAACCCGGACCCTCTCCCCTCCTCCTTGAGCCTGATTCGTCGGCTTTATGCCGTCGTCCATGAATGCGCCGAGGCAATATGACGGCCTCACATCTCGTGGTGATCTCTCTGCTCCATTGCCCGGCACACTTGGAAACCGTCAGACCCGTGCGCGGGAGGCGATGTAGTCGAGCCAGTCGCGTCTGGCGTATCCGGTCCAGCGGGTGGCGTTGCTGATGCTGGTGCCGGTGAAGTCGGCGAGGACGGACGCCGGCAGGTCTGTGGCCAGCGCGAGACGAGCATTGTTGCGGCCGGCGTGAGGCGCGATGCCGTGTCGGCGGAGCTTCAGATTGAGGTAGGTGGCTCCGAGAGGGCGGGCGGGCTCCTGGCCGGGGAACAGCCACGGTGTTGTGCTGGCTGTCTGATCGAGCTGCCAGCGTGTCTGGCACTGGTCGCGTTGCGCGCGGACCAACCGGGCGACTTCGGGCGGCAGCGGCAGGCGACGGCCTGCGAGGTTGAGCGCCACCATCGCGTTGTCGTCTATGACGTCGCGCACGGTGAGTTCGAGCAGTTTGGTGTGCTGCAGTCCGAAGAGGAGCGTCAGGGCACCAGCCGTACGAACATCGAGAGGCAGAGAATCGTCGCCGAGACACCGGTGTAGTTGCTCGGTCTGCTCCTCGTCCGTCATGAAGACGCTGGGTGCGGCAATGCGTGCCCGGGGAACTTCGAGCTCGCCGACAAAGAACGTCGTGAGGTGCGCGCCTTCGTCATCCACTTGAGATGTGGCTGGAGGAAGGAGCTGTGGAGCGAGTGAGCAGGGCAGTGCCCTTCGGGCATGAGTGAGGGGCGGTGGGGAGCATCAACGGCTCTCCACCGCCCCTCGTCCGTTTCAGACGCCTGCGGCCATCCGAACGAACGCCGTCCACTGGGCGGAGGGCACGTTGAGGATCGCCACGTCCGGGCGCTTGGAGTCACGGATCAGCACGGCCGTACCGGCGTCCGCCACCTCGACGCAATCACCGCCGTTGCCCGCGCTGTAGCTGCTCTTGAACCAGCGCAGTTCGCCAGCGGCAGGCGCGGGGCTGCCTGTCTTCATAGCTCTCCCAACAGCTTCTGGATGAAGGCCAGCGACTCTCTGGGAGTCAACGCCTGGGCCGCGAGGACTCTGTACGTCGCCTCCAACGGGCTGACCTTCTTCGGGTCCGAGTACAGGGCACTTGTGTCCTGCACCTCCATGTAAGCCATCCTGCGCTGATCGGCGAGATGGATCAACGTGAAGGGACCCGCCAGTCCCGCGTGCTCGTCGCGCCGCGTCGGCATGACCTGCAACTCGACGTTGCGTTCATGCCCGTACAGCAACAGTTGCTCCAGCTGACCCCGCAGTACCTCCGGCCCGCCGAGAGGCCGCTGCAGAACATGTTCCTCGATGACGAAGCTCAGCAACGGAGCAGGCCGACGAGCGAAGAGCTTCCGGCGCTCCATCCGTGCCGTCACGCCCTGCTCGATCGTCTCCTCGTCCAACAATGGACGCCACATGCGGAAGACCGCGCGTGCGTACTCCTCCGTCTGCAAGATTCCCTTGACCACGTGGTCCGAGTAGGCGTGCAACTCGACCGCCTGTCCCTCCAGTTCCGCGTACCGCCGAAAGAACCCCGGATACCGAGCCTTCGCCACCTCCCCCTTCATGGCCACCAGCACCCCCGGCGCCCCCACCTCCCGATCCACCGCGTCAACCAGCTCCGGCCGCGGAATCCGCCGCCCCTGCTCCACCGCCGCGATCTGCGCCTCGCCGTACCCGACCCGCTCGCCCAACTGCGCCTGCGTCAGCCCCGCAGCCTCCCGCAGCAGCTTCATCTGGCGGCCGAAGCACCGCAGGAACTCGCCGTTGGAATCGGCCCCCGCGCCGCCCTCCACACCCGCGCCCGAGTCCGCTCCCGACTCCATCGCACCCGCCCCTCAGCACATCCGTCCACCGGCCACCCGTGCTCGCACCGTAGGACGGACGCACCGCAACCATGCCCGCCATCGACCGAGTTCCGGCTTACGGGTGAATCCCCTCACCGACCCGCCACCCCCGCCTACCATTCCGGCAAGGAAACCGGCATCGGAATCCCGAAGGGGTGCTCGTGGCACAGCTTGTCCGGCAGCAGCGCGTGGACGCGTACGTGGGGTACCACTCCTTCGCGCTTCAGGAGTCCGACGACGGTGACCTGCCGGTGCCGTTCCCGGACGACTATGAGCAGGGCGTGTTCCTGAACGGGTTCCCAGGGCGCCTCGATTTCTACAGCGGTGGCCACACTCATACCGCCACGGTCACCGTGGAGGTGTGGGACGGGCCGCCTCCCGCGCAGGACGCCTCGGCCTGGGACGAGCAGGCCGAGGCCGAGTTCGAGTCGACCAGCGGAGAGGTGGCCGTCTGGTCGGGAAGCGTGGGGCGTACGGAGACCTTCGCGCTGGGCTCTCCGGGTTCGTGGCACTTGCGAGCGCACTGCGTCGGCCGTGCCGAGGCCGCCGCCCTGTCGGAGGGTGAGGGCACGGGGCACGACGTGGAGAGGTATCTCGTGCAGTTCTGGCCTGCCAAGCCGTGACCGCGGCACGGACGGGGCGGCCGGATGCCGTCCCGCCCATCCGGGGCCGGGGTCAGTAGCGGATCTTCACTAGGAACCCGTCGTCCATCCCGTCGATGATGCAATTCTTCGCGTAGAAACTGCGCAGGATGTTGCCTCCCGCCAGGTTCTCCCCCGCCGGAACCGGCTTCACGGAGAAGTTGAACCGGCACCATATCGCGCCCCCGCGCGCCTTCACCCAGTTCTCCCACGACCTGATCCGGCACCTCCGGCTGTCCTCCGACGCCGTGCGGCTGCTGACCTGGCAGCTCTCCCTCCCCGACGGGGCGCGTGAGCCCCTGTCTCGCACCGCCGAGCGCGCCCGCATCGCGGCGTGCGCCTTCACGCGGGCCAAGCGGCAACTCAAGGAGGAGGGGTTCGTGCACGAACGGCGGGTGCAGGGGCCGGGCGGTCACTGGGTGACCCAACAGCTGCTCTCCAACGTGCCGTTGAGCGCCGCCGAGGCCGCGAAGATCCTCGCCCGGATGCCCGTCCACACACCCTCCGCCGACGCGTCACCGCAGGTCGCTCCGAGTCCCCGCATTCCGGCGGCCGGTGCAACACCCCGCCCCCGCAGGCCCGTCCAGCTGTCTCGCCGCCCTCCGCGAATGCGAGGGCGACCACATGCAAGCGGCCCTCTTCCGCCCGACCGGCGACGAAACCCTCTGCGGCCGCTGCCTCAGCTCACCACCCACCGGTCAATGGGTCTGACGGAGCGGGGAACGGATCCGGACAGCTGTGTGAAGGTCGCCGCGAAATCAGAGGCCCGCCGCGTCCGGCTGCACGCGGAGCCCGCAACTCAATTCGGTTCACCGACTCCATTGTTCAAGCTGTCCACACCACTTCCCCGGCTCCTGTAGGTTCCGCCCATGGCCACGAGCAAAGAGATCGAGAACCCGGAGTCGCGCTTCTCCGCGGTGCTGGCGAGCGCCGCCAGGCTTCCGGGTGTGCGTATCCACAGGGCGGAGTACCTGCGAAAGGCGCTGGCCCGCTATTGCTCCGAGGACGAGATCCGCAGGGCGATCGACGAGACACCCGCAGCGGCGGGCATCCCTCTCGATGTCCTGGACAAAGCGGCCAACGACTCCATCAACTACGAAGCCGTGAAGGCCAGTGCCCTCTCCGCGGCTGCCGGGATCCCCGGCTTCATCGCCCTCCCCGCCACGGTGCCCGCCGATACGGCCCAGTACTTCGGCCACATGCTGCGCATCGCGCAAAAACTCGCCTATCTCTACAGCTGGCCCGATCTGTTCTCCGAGGACAGCGACGACCTCGACGACGCGACCAAGGGAGTGCTCACGCTCTTCTTCGGTGTCATGTTCGGCACCCAGTCGGCGAACGCCGCCGTGGGGAAGGTCGCGGGGATGATGTCGAAGCAGGTCGCCAAGAAGCTGCCGCAGAAGGCACTCACCCAGGGCGTCATCTACCCCATCGTGAAGAAGGTCGCGGGCTACCTCGGCGTCCAGATGACGAAGCAGACCTTCGCGAAGTCCGTCTCGAAGGCCATTCCCGTCGTCGGGGCCGTCGTCTCCGGCGGGCTCACTCTCGCCACCTACCTGCCCATGGCCAAGAGACTGAAGAAGCACCTCGCCGGCCTGGAGCTGACGAAGCCGGCGCACCGGGCCGTCGACGAGGAGGTTCTGGACGGGGAAGTCGTGGAAGAGCACGAATCCCATCCGACGATCCCCGAGCAGCACGACGCGGACGACACCGCCGCCAAGCTGGGGAAACCGCACTCGTCGTGACGCTGGCAGGATGCCCGCCATGGCATCGAGAGGCGACAGCGACGAGGCGTACGTGGTCGGCCTGTGCAACCGCGTGCTCGGCGAACAGGCTCTGACGCAGCACCGGTTCGACTGGCTGCTGGGCGACCCGGGGGCCGGGGGCCGGCAGGTCAGGCTGCCGGTCGACGCGTACTGGCCCGGCCACCGGCTCGTGGTCGAGTACCGGGAGCTCCAGCACCACCAGCCGGTGGACCACTTCGACAAGCCGGACCGGCTCACCGTGAGCGGTGTCCACCGGGGTGAGCAGCGAGCCCTGTACGACGCCCGCCGCGACACCGAGATCCCCGCCCGTGGGCTACGGCTGGTCGTGGTCCGGCCGGCCGACCTCGACGCGGACGGGCGCGGGCGGCTGCGGCGTAACGAGGAGGCCGACCTGGCGGCGCTGCGGAAGATCCTGGCCCGGGACAGCGACGAGGACCGGGTCACCGACGCCTTCCGTGCCTGGCTGCTCGGCGAGGGGTGGACACCCGTCGAGCCCACGGACCGCTGGACCGACCTCGAAGCCGTGCGGGGCGAGGAGAGACTGATCTGCGAGGCCAAGGGCCGCACCAGCGAGAAGGGCATCGACGCGGACATCGCCTACGGGCAACTGCTGCGCCGCATGACGAGCCAGGACGCCCGCATACGGTACGCACTCGTCGTGCCGTCCTCGTCGGTGAAGGCCGTCCAGCGGGTCCCGGCCCATGTCCGCGCGCTGCTGCGGATCGACGTGTACGAAGTAGGGGACGACAACGGAGTGCGCCTGCTAGGGGGGTGATGGGCCCATCGCGCCCCGACAGTCGCCCACCGACGGGGGCGTAGGAGCTTCGGGCTCCACGGAGGCAAGAAGAAAGGGGCAGCGGCCGTTGGACGGCGGGTGCCCCTTTAAGTCTGCGACTACGGTAGCACGAGTCTGTGCGACGTGCGGTGGCAGATCACATCCTCCGCTAGGGTGCTGCGATGGTTACGGCCTCCCCTTCGGACCCCTATGCCCGGCATGTGCTCGCCCGCATGGCGGACTTCTTCACGGACGAAGGCACGCCATGGGCGCGCCGTCTCTGGGACATAGGTTCGGTGCTGGCCTTGGAGGAACTCTGGGAGGCCGGTTACTGGCAGGCCCACGGAGTACTGTCACCGGCCGCGTGTGACTGGCAACGTATCCAGCTCGGTGCTCTGATCGGCCCTGACCGAGGCTTGGGGGACAGGGAGCTGCGCAAGGAGCTCACCGGCCTGCTGAAGCATCCGCTGCCGGATCCCAGCCCTGCACGTCGTCGACTCAAGGAGATCATCGGCCATGTCCGGTCCGGTTATCTGGAGCGGTGGGCGACTGCGGTCAGCGCTCCCGTCGATCAGCGTGTCAAACCGGAGCGGTTCTCCCGAACCGTCGCCTCCCACCTCCTCGACCTGGGCTACAGCGCCAGTTATCTGAAGGCCTGGGCGAAGGAGCTGTACGACGCGCATGCCACTACGGCCGACACGGCGGCCGCGGCGGTTGAGCTGGCCCGTCGCCAGGCCCGCTCCTATGACGTTCTGGTGGCGTTGGAGAAGGTGCCCCGACGAGAGCTGGCCGAACCGCTGGAACACTGGTACGGCAAAGGCAAGGTCGTGGCCTGGCTGCGCGAGCACGGTCACGACACCGCAGGCATCCGTCCTGGTGGAGGGTTCGTTTACCAGTTCACGGCCCTCGATCCCTTCAGCGCCGCGGAGCAGGCCCGTCAGATGCTGGAGCGGATGACAGCCCGCTCCCAGTTCCTGCGCCGCGATCGGGGCGGTGTGAAACCGCTCTCTCATATCTGGGTCGCCGGACACCCACGCCCCGTCCCGCTCGATCCCCCCGCACGCGGCGCGGATGTCCTGACCCTCGTCAACGAAGGCCACCTGTACAAGGTTGCAGGCGCCCGCAGTCGTACCGATGACGCCCTGGAGCTCGCGGCTGCGGTCAACCGTGGTCCACTGGCTCCGGCCGTGGCGGGCGCCTGGGCAGCCATCGAGTCGTTGCTGTCGAACCCCGATGATCCCAAGGGGGAGGGCGAACGGTCCGGTAAGGCAGTGGCGGCAGACCGTATGGCGGCCATCATCGCGTGCTCTTGGCCCCGCGCCGAGCTCACTGCCCTCGCGCACCGGCACAAGCCGCGCGCCCTGGACGAACTCGCCCGCGCGGTTGCAGGATGCACCACGAATCAGAAGCGAGCCCGCGTGGTCGCAGAAGCCCTTCTCGCTCACGGGGCCTCAGCACTGGACTTCACCGGGGCTGCCACGAAGTACAGCGACCGTCCGGCTGCCCAACGCATGGCTGACCTGGTGCAGAATCCACGCCCGGTTCTGAACGATGTCGCCGGCGCCTTCCGCATCGCGCTCCGGCGCCTGTACCGGACCCGGAACATCATCCTGCACGGCGGCGCCACCCAAGGTGTGGCGCTGGAAGCCTCGCTCCGCACCGCCGCCCCTTTAGTCGGCGCCGGCCTGGACAGGATCATCCACGCCGATTACGTCGAAGGCCTGGATCCACTCGACCTGGCCGCTCGTGCCGACGTCGCCCTGACTCTCGTCAACGGCGAAACCGGGCTCTCCGTCGTAGACCTTCTCGAGCCCGCTTGACCTATGAATCAGCCAGTGGTCGAGTCCAGAACCGAGGTCCGCAGTCGTCTCGCTCGTGTCATCGAGCGTGTCCACCGCGAGCGGACACCGACGATCATCACGCGGCGAGGCAAGCAAAAGCCGTGTGATCGGCATCCAGGAGTACCAGCGGCTGCACCAGCTCGCCGAGGACACCGAAGAGGCGTGGCTCAACCGGCTGGCCGACGAAGCGGAATCCGAAGGCACTGGCGGGGTCGGTCTCCCTCGAAGGGATGGCCGTTCTGCTCCGCAGCCGACAGCCCTGACGCGCGCGGCCCCACCGGCCTGCCCGGAGGTCACCCCCGACAGGCCCGACACCGTCACCCGCCGCCCCGACAGACGACCGCCGTGGGGGCGTCGCTCCTGGTGGGCCGGGGTGTGGGCGCGGGATCTTCGGGGCATGACCACTTCCCCCCGCCAGGAGCGGCGGTCCGCGCTGCCGCTCCCGCTCGCCCATCAGACGGTGTTCTCGTTCCGCTTCACCGCCTCACCGCGCGGCGCCCGGCTCGCCCGCCGGCTCGCCTCCTGCCAGATGGACGCCTGGGGCTGGCACCACGGCACCCCGGCGCACGACTCCGTCGAGCTGGTCGTGGCCGAGCTGACCGCCAACGCCGTGACCCACGGCCGGGTCCCCGGCCGGGACGCCGAGCTGCGGCTCAGCAGGGAGGAGGACGGGCACGTACGCGTCGAGGTCAGCGACGCGCGGGGCGAGCGGCTGCCCGAGGCACGGGACGCAGGCGGCGAGGAGGACGGCGGGCGAGGGCTCGTCATCGTCGCCGCCCTGGCCAAGGAATGGGGAACGGTTCCGCGCCCCGGCGCCCCCGGCAAGACCGTATGGGCCGTGGTGCCCGCCGTGCCGATCCGTGGGTGAGCCGGGGACGGCCCCGGTCCGTCAGTAGTGGTACCTGGCCTTGATGATCACGACTTCCTTCTCGGTGGCCCGGTAGACGAGGCGGTGCTCGTCGTCGATCCGGCGTGACCAGTAACCCGACAGGTGGCCCTTCAGCGGCTCCGGTTTGCCGATGCCGGTGAAGGGGTCGCGCTGAATCTCCCCGATGAGGCGGATGAGCTTGCTGAACAGCTTCTTGTCGGCGGCCTGCCAGTACAGGAGGTCCTCCCACCCGGTGGGACGGAACCGCACGTCCCTCACTCGCCGTCCTCCGCCAGGGCCTCCAGCTCCGCCATGCTCCTGGTGATCACCGGGGTGTCGGCAGCCTTGTCCGCGGCGACGGCCGCCATGAGGTGGGCGGCATTGGCCGGGGAGCGCAGCAGGTAGACGGTCTCCTGCCAGGAACGGAAGTCGTCGGCGGACATCAGTATGGCGTTGCCGCCGCGGGACGTGATCTCCACGGGCTCATGGTCGTCGTTGACCTGCTGGATCAGCGGAAAAAGCCGGGCCCGGGCCTCGCTGGCGGTGATGGACATGATCCTCCTCCACAGAAACCGGTACGGAAGGACCGTACCAGTCGAATGGTACGAGTATCCGGTACCAGTCGCACGGCCTCTCGCTCCGCTCAGCGCTACACGCGCCCATGACGTCGTCGGCGCCCTGCGTCGCGGCACCGCGCCGCACCAGGCCGCCTCGGGCTGTTCGCCGTCGGCCTGGACCGCTTCCCGGAAGCCCTCGGCGGCGACCCGGCCATCGTCACCCCCGGCGGCGCCGGCGGAACCGGTGCGGTTCCTGCTGGGTCGGGGCGGGTGACGCATGGGCGCGGAGGTGGGGGGCGGCGACACACCGCCCCGGTCGGCCCCGTGACTCCCCCCACACCGCCGGGTAACGTCTCCGTGCGCCTCTTGAAGCGTCAACTCGCTTGCACAAACGTTCAGTTCAAGATCCGGAGACGTCATGCCGCTGTCGGAAGGCCAAGCCGTGTACACCGTCGACGTGCCGCTGGGAGGCGGTGGCGAGGTCGTACGAGTGCAGGTGAACGACGCCGGGGAGGACGTCGTGCGCGTCGGACGTGGCAGCCGTACCGTCGCCCGGGCCGAGCAGTCGCTGGAGCAGATGCTGGACGTCGTACGGCCGGTCGCGGACGCCTTCGTCGGCCGCTGCCGTGGCATGCTCCAGCCGCCGGACGAGGCGACGCTCGCCTTCGGCATGTCGCTCTCCGCCGACGCGAAGGTCCTCATCGCGGGCTCCTCCGCGGAGGCCAACTTCTCCGTCAGCCTCACCTGGCACAGCGGCCCCGCCTCCGGGAGCTGAGCCACGCAAGGGCGGGCCGGGACCCACCGTCGCACTGCCGGCCCCCAACCGCTTCCCTCACCGCACCGGAGGTCCCCATGCTCGGTCAGGACGATCCCGGCCGCACTCCGCCCGGAGCCGGGCACGGCGAACCCGAGGACGCCGACACCGTCCTGGCCGCCGGGACGGTCCGCCTCAGGGACGGGCACGGTGACTCCGCCGGTACCGGATTCCTCGTCGGCGACGGCCTCGTCCTCACCTGCGCCCACGTGGTGTGCGACGCGCTCGGCAAACCCCGCGACACCGCAGTGCTCACCGGGTCCCGCGTCACCGTCGACATGCCGCTCCTCACCGGTCCGGGAGTTCCGGGGCACGGCCTCGAAGCGGAGGTGACGCACTGGGTGCCGATCCGGGAGGACCGAAGCGGCGACGTGGCCGTGCTACGCCTGCTCGGTCCGGCACCGGGGGCACGGCCTCTGCCGACCAGCCTGTCCCGGCGTCTGTGGGAGCACGGGTCCCGCCTCGTCGGCTTCACCGGTCGCTCCGACCGCCCCGTGTGGCAGCGGGGCAGTCTCCTCGGCCCCGCCGGGAAGGGCTGGGTACAGCTGTCCCGGGCGGACGGGCAGACGGTCCGTGTCACCGGCGGTTTCAGCGGCAGCCCGGTCTGGGACAACGCCCTCGGTGCCGTCGTCGGCATGATCGTGGCCGCGGAGCCGGTACGGGACGACCAGCAGGCTTACATGCTGCACCTGGGGGCCCTCGCCGACGAGATCCCCGCCCTCGCCGAGGCGCTCACGGCCCCGACGCCCTTCCGTGGGCTGGAGCCCTTCCGCGAGGAGGACGCCGAGGTCTTCTTCGGCCGCGAGGAGGACACGGAAACCGTGGTCACCGCACTGCGCGGTGACCGTCCGGCGGTGACCCTGTGCGGCCCCTCGGGGTGTGGCAAGTCCTCTCTCGCCCTCGCCGGCGTGGCACCCGTCATGCGCCGCGCCGGCCACGAGGTGGTGGTCGTCCAGTGCGGCCGCACCTCCCGTCCGGTGGAGGCCCTGGCGGTCGAACTCCTGGAACTGGCACGCCAGGAACGGTTCGGGCCACCGCGCACCGTCGGCGTGGAGCGGGTCGTCACCTGGCTGACGGGGGCGGGCCTCGCGGACACCGTCCACCGGCTCACCGGCAGCGCCACCACCGACCTCCTCGTCGTGCTGGACCAGGCCGAGGCTCTGCTCGACCTGCCCGCAGAGGACCTCACGGCCCTCCTGCACGCACTGTTCCCCGCCCGCCGCACCGCCGGGATGCGGGTGCTGCTCACCCTGCGGGCCGACTTCGTCGACGCCGCCCTCAGTCACGAGCACCTCGGTCCGGCGCTGAAGCGGGGAGCCGTCCTGCCGCTGACCCCGATGACCCGTGAGCAGCTCCACGACGTCATCACCCGCCCTGTGGACCGCGTCCCCGGTGTCTCCTACGAACCGGGGCTGGCCCGCCGCATCCTCGAGGACGCCGGCAGTGAGCCCGGCGCCCTCCCCCTCCTCGGCTTCGTCCTCCGGCACCTGTGGGAGGAGCAGTCGGGCGGCCGTCTGAGGGTCGAGGCGTACGAGAGGGCCGGCGGCGTCTCCGGCGCGCTGCGCAGACACGCGGAGGCGGCTTGGCGGAGGTACGTCCTGTCCGTGACCGGGTCCGGCTCCCCGGACTCCGCGGACGCTTCGGGGACCCCTGATTCCGGCGCAGCCGAAACGGACGCGCGGCGGCTCCTCGCCGGACTGGTACGAGTGGTGCCGGGCAGTGGCGCTCCCGCGCTGCGGCGGGTACTGACCCGGGCCGAGGCCGGCGAGCAGCGCTGGCGCCTGGCCGTACTGTTCGCCGGGAAGGACGAGCGCCTGCTGGTGCTCCACGGCGGGGCCGGTGTGCCGGAGAGTGTGGAACTCGCCCACGAGGCCCTCATCACGGCCTGGCCGACTCTGGCCGAAGTGGTGCGCGAGGACCGGGACTTCCTCGCCGCACGCGCGGAGCTGCAGCACGACCGGGAACGCTGGGAGAGAGCGGGCCGTGCCGACGAGCTCCTGCCGCGGGGTGCACAACTCGTCTCCCTCGAAAGCCGGCTCGCCGGGCGCACCGACGAACTGACGGCGTCCGAGAACGACTTCCTCGGCCTCGCGGACAGCCAGCGACGCGCAATACAACACGCGATACAACAGCAGCACCGTGCCCGGCAGCGGCGCATCCGGCAGGCTTGGACGGCCGGCGGCCTCGCTTTCGCGCTCATCGCCGCCCTGATCGTGTTCTTCGTCCAGGAGTCCCGGGTGAGCGAGAAGCGGGCGGCGGAAGGCAGGTCCAGGTCGCTGGCCGTGCAGGCGGACGAACTGGCCGACACCAATCCCGCCCAGGCGGCTCTCGCCGCGATCGCGGGCTACGACATCTCACCGACCCAGGAAGCCCGCAACGCGTTGCTGCGCCGGTACGCCGCGCTCAAGGAAAAGGCATGGATCCTGTCGGGCGTCGAGGGAAAGATCGACGGCGTCGCCATGAGCGCGGACGGCGCGGTGACCTTGGCGACCTCCGACACCCGGCGCGCGACGCTGTTTCTGCGTACGAAGCAGGGCAAGGTGCGCCAGGTCAACCTCCGCCTCCCTCACAACGCCCTGCAACCCACGGTCAGTCCGGACGGGCGGCGCATCGCCTATGTGCGCGACGAGGACCGAGCCGTTGTCTGGCACGATGTCACGCCCACGGCGAAACACCCGGTGGGGCCTGCACATCTACTCGAAGGGCCGCCGGTGAAGGCCAAGCCGGATGACTGGGGCAACCAGCGTAAGCTGATCGACTTTTCGCGCACTTCCCGCTACCTCGTCGAAGCGGCGGTCGATTCCACGACGTTTCCGGTCCGCGTCTGGGATCTGGAGACGGGGCGTCTGCGCGACCTGCCGAAGAAGATCCCCGGGATCAAGTCCATCTGGTTCGGCCCGGACGACACCACGCTGGTGGCGATGGGGACCACCTCGACCCAGACCGAGATCATGGACGTGGTCGACATCCGGACCGGTGCGAGGCGGCGCCTGGTCACGGAGGGTGCACACAGCGGTGTGTCGAGTGACGGAAGCGTGGCCATCACCTGCCACGCGGGGGACATCGAGTCCTCGACCGACGCGCTGTACCAGACGGTACGAGTGGCGGACCGGCGGGTTCTCCGCAGTTACCGACCCGACAGCTTCTCGTGCCAGCCTACGGTCCTCGACGCCGGGGGCGACCGGTTCGTCCTGACCGGGACAGGCGACGGAGATATCTGGGAGATCGTCAGCACCGACGGCGACGACCGGCCACGAAGAGTCATCGCTCCCTCAGGTGCGTCCACATCCGACCCCACTCCGACATCGTTCTTGCTCGGCTCCGAACAGGAGCCCGTCCTGGCCTTCAAGGACGACAGTTCGGTCTCCGGGCAACCCCTGGTGAGCGCCGACGGAGGCACCGCCTACGGCGTGCCGAGACTGCTCGGGGACGGACGCACGGTGCTCGTCCGCCTCGGGGAGAGGGGCGAGTCCCTCCGCGTCATGGAGACCGAGGGCGACAACCGCGACCTGGCCAAGGTGTCCGTCAAGGCCGAGACACCGCCGGCCAAGGAGCAGGTCATCGCGATCAACCGCGCCGAGACGCTGATGGCGGACGTGTCGGACAAGAATCGGGTCACGGTCCGCCGACTGCCGTCCCTGCGCCGCGTAGCGGAGTTCAAGACGGCCGTCGAGCCGCCCGTCGTCGACTGGGACCCCCACGACCTCTTCACCCCGCCCGGTGACGTGGGCGAACTGGAACCCGTCGACCTCGCTTTCCTGCCCGGTGATCGGCTCGTGACGACCGTCGGGTCCCGCGTCGAACAGTGGGACGCCCGCGACGGACGTCGCCTCTCCTCGATCGACCTGAAGGACCTCCGGCTCACGTCCCGGAGCCGGCCGGACTACTACGTGACTGCCCACCGCGACCCGGGCCTCCTGGCGGTCAGCGTGGACGGCGAACCGCACCTGCACGCCGTCGACCTGCGAACAGGCCGGGAGAGGAAAGACCTCGTCATCGAATTCGCCGACGACTTCCTCACCGCGTACTTCCTCAAGGACACGCGCTACATGGCCGTACTGACCTCGGGACGCATCCTGGAGCTGTGGTCCGTCGAACAGGGGCAACGGCCACGTCGGGTGGCCGCCTTCCCCAAGCCGCTGCGGCCCGGCGAGTGGGCGACGGGCAACCCCAGTGGCGCCCACTACTTCCTGGCCGCCGACAGTTCTGTGACCTTCCTGAGAGCAGACGATCCGTCGTACCGGGAGACCTACGAGTTCGCCGAGAGCCAGCGCGTCATCTCTGCCACCAGGGACGGCAAGGCACTGTTCGGCTCTCCCGCCCCGGAGTCCTCCTTCGACGTGCTCGGGGAATCTCCCCTTTCGCTGACCCGGCTGGACCCCGGCCTGTGGAAGCGGCACCTGTGCAAAGTGATCGGCCGTGGCCTCACCGACGACGAACGCCGCGGCCTGCCCGGCCATCTGCCGGACAAGATCTGCGCCACCTGATCCACGAAGGTCCGGCGTCTGGAGTCCTCAGTCGCCTCCGCCGCCGCCTCCGCCTCCCCCGTCCCCGCCGCCTCCGTCGCCCCCGCCGCTGCCGCCTCCGTCGCCGCCGTCTCCGCCGTCGCTGCCCCAGCCGTCGCCGCCGCCGGGTTCGTTGTCGTCGCGGCCCCTGCCGAGGTTGCTGAACCAGGGGGCGTCCCAGATGGGCTCGTCGGTGTCCCGGCGGGAACCGACGGCGCGGAACCTGGCCGTGCCCGTGGTGTCCCCCAGGCCGAAGGACACCGCGACCGCGTGGGCCATCACGGCGTCCAGGGGGTCGGGGCTCTCGTGGTGGACGTCGGCCAGCGGCAGCAGGACGGTGCCGGGGTCGGGCGCGGCTCTGCGGGGCGGGCGGGTCAGCAGGGCGACCCGGGTGTCGTCGCGCAGGAGCCAGGAGCTCACGGCGTTCCCGCGGCGCAGCGTCCACTGCCGGCCGGGGAGGCCGATCTCGACCTTGCTCTTGGACTTGCGGACCCTCCTGCGCAGTTCGAGCCGTGCGGTGACGTCACCCACGGTCAGCACCAGGCCGCGCGCCCGGTCGGCGGAGTCGGCGAGGTAGCCGTGCGGCGCCCTGAGGCGGACGGCCGGAGCGTGCGGGCCCCAGACATCCACGCGCACCGAACGCCGGTCCACGGCGACGGTCACCGGTCCGGCCGGTCCGTGCGCGTACCGGCGCGCGATCCACAGGGGTACGCCCTCCGCCCGGGCCCGTGCGGCGAGGGCCGCCACCTGGTCGGGCCCGCCGCATCCGCGTACCGCCAGTTCGCCCAGCGCGCGGGCGAACTCCGCGGCCTGACGAACCTTCACGGGTGTGCTGGTTCCGGTGGCACGGGTGACCGGCACGGCGCCGCGGTCCTGGGGCAGTGAGGAGAGGGCGCGTTCGCTGCCGCCGCCGCCCAGCCAGCGGCCCCGCAGGAACGCTTCGGCCATGGCGCCCAGGTTCAGCTCCTCCAGCGGCGTCGTCCTGCCGCCCCTGCGCAGCCCGCCCTCGGTGAGTTCCACGGTCCGTGCCAGCGGGTTCCGGGACCGTTCCCCGTAGAGCACCTGGTTCATCCCCGCCCCCCTCCTGCGACGCCTGCCGACCGGGAAGACCGTCTTCGGCCGGTGCGCGGTTCCGTGATCCGCCGTACGGCCGTGGGTACGGCGAGGGCCCGGCTCCCCGTCCGGGCGGACGGGGAGCCGGGCCCTCACTCAGGTTCTGGCGACCTTACGTCGTCAGTGGGCGTGGCCGTGGCCGTGGCCACCGGCGGCGGCCGGCTCTTCCTCTTCCTTCTTCTCGACGACCAGGGTCTCGGTCGTCAGGAGGAGGGAGGCGATGGAGGCGGCGTTCTCCAGGGCGGAGCGGGTCACCTTGACCGGGTCGATGACGCCGGCCTTGACCAGGTCGCCGTACTCGCCGGTGGCGGCGTTGTAGCCGCTGCCCTTCTCGAGCTCGGCGACCTTGGAGACGATGACGTAGCCCTCGAGGCCGGCGTTCTCGGCGATCCAGCGCAGCGGCTCGACGGCGGCCTTGCGGACCACCGCGACACCGGTGGCCTCGTCGCCGGTCTTGTCGAGGTTGCCCTCGAGGACCTTGACGGCGTGGACCAGCGCGGAGCCACCACCGGAGACGATGCCCTCCTCGACCGCGGCGCGGGTCGCGGAGATGGCGTCCTCCAGACGGTGCTTCTTCTCCTTCAGCTCCACCTCGGTGGCGGCGCCGACCTTGATGACGCACACGCCGCCGGCCAGCTTCGCGAGGCGCTCCTGGAGCTTCTCGCGGTCCCAGTCGGAGTCGGTGGTCTCGATCTCGGCCTTGATCTGGCCGACGCGACCCTCGACGTCCTCCTTCTTGCCGCCGCCGTCGACGAGCGTGGTGTCGTCCTTGGTGACGGTGACGCGGCGGGCGGAGCCGAGCACGTCCAGGCCGACCTGGTCGAGCTTGAGACCGACCTCCTCGGAGACGACCGTGGCGCCGGTGAGGACGGCCATGTCCTGCAGCATCGCCTTGCGGCGGTCGCCGAAGCCCGGGGCCTTGACCGCGACCGCGTTGAAGGTGCCGCGGATCTTGTTCACGACCAGGGTCGACAGGGCCTCGCCCTCGACGTCCTCGGCGATGATCAGCAGCGGCTTGGAGGAGTTGGCCTGGATGACCTTCTCCAGCAGCGGCAGCAGGTCCGCGATCGCGGAGATCTTGCCCTGGGTGATGAGGATGTACGGGTCGTCGAGGACGGCCTCCATGCGCTCCTGGTCCGTCACGAAGTACGGCGACAGGTAGCCCTTGTCGAAGGCCATGCCCTCGGTGAAGTCCAGCTCGAGACCGAAGGTGTTGGACTCCTCGACGGTGATGACACCGTCCTTGCCGACCTTGTCCATGGCCTCGGCGATGAGCTCGCCGACCTGCTGGTCCTGGGCGGACAGCGCGGCGACGGCGGCGATGTCGGACTTCTCGTCGATCGGGCGGGCCGAGGCGAGCAGGTCCTCGGAGACCGCGGCGACGGCCGCGTCGATGCCCTTCTTCAGGGCGGCCGGGGAGGCGCCCGCGGCGACGTTCTTCAGGCCCTCGCGGACCAGCGCCTGGGCCAGCACGGTGGCGGTGGTGGTGCCGTCACCCGCGATGTCGTTGGTCTTGGTCGCCACCTCCTTCACGAGCTGGGCGCCGAGGTTCTCGTACGGGTCCTCGATCTCGACCTCGCGGGCGATCGTGACACCGTCGTTGGTGATGGTGGGGGCGCCGAACTTCTTGTCGATGACGACGTTGCGGCCCTTCGGGCCGATCGTCACCTTCACCGTGTCGGCAAGCTTGTTGACGCCGCGCTCGAGGGCGCGACGGGCGTCCTCGTCGAACTTCAGGATCTTCGCCATGGCAGCGGGAGCCCTCTCGGAAATCTGGGGTGAAATCACTGCGCCCCCGGTCACCCGGCTCCTTGTCGGATGCTGGGGCCAGGGGCGCAGTGTTCGAGCAAAAGTGCTTGCTTCGAGGCCGGGTCGTCCGGGGTGACCCCCGGGTTTCCCTTACTTCTCGATGATCGCGAGGACGTCGCGAGCCGAGAGGACGAGGTACTCCTCGCCGTTGTACTTGACCTCGGTGCCGCCGTACTTGCTGTACAGAACGACGTCGCCGACCTTCACGTCGAGCTCGACGCGCTTGCCGTCCTCGATGCGGCCCGGACCGATGGCCAGGACGACGCCCTCCTGGGGCTTCTCCTTGGCGGTGTCCGGAATGACCAGGCCCGAAGCCGTGGTCTGCTCGGCGTCGAGCGGCTGGACCACGATGCGGTCCTCGAGCGGCTTGATGGCAACCTTGGAGCTGGCGGTCGTCACGATCCGACCTCCCCCTTCGGAGATCTCACGGGGTTAACTGTCTGAGGTGGCGACCAGGTGGATCCGTCGTCGCGGGTGCCGGACCTGCCCGTCGCGTGTTTGGCACTCTCCAGGGGGGAGTGCCAGACCTGAGACTATGACCGCGATTAGCACTCGGTCAAGCGGAGTGCCAATTGCCGTGCGGCGCGTCGGCGGGGTGGGGTCCTCTTCAGCACGGGGTCGTGCAGCTCACGGTGGTGCGGTGACCGTCTCCGGGGG
>NZ_JFCB01000033.1 GCF_000725125.1 Streptomyces toyocaensis | reverse complement strand
CTCCCCCGCCCGCGGCCCGGCGGCTGCCGGGCCCGCGGCTCACCGGACTGGGCGGCGGCCTGTTCTGCGGGCTGGTGATGCTCGCGCTCGGGCTGCTGACCGGGGCGCTGTTCGGGGCCTCCCCGACGGTGTACGGCGTGCTCTTCCTGCCGGTGTGCGTGCTGACCGCGCTGTGGGTCCGCGAGGGGGACCTGCTCATCGCGCCCGTGATCGTGCCGATCGCGTTCGCCGTGGGCCTGGTGCCGGTCGCCGACGGCGGCGGCACCCTCGACCGGCTGATGGGCCTGGTGACGGGCCTGGCCACCCAGGCCGGGTGGCTCTACGGCGGGACGCTCGTCGCGGGGGTGATCGTGCTCGTCCGCAGGGTGCGCCGGGTCCGTGCGCGCAACCGCCGCGCCGCGCGGAGCCGGCCCCGCTCGTAGCGGTCCCCCTCCGGGGCCCGTCCGGCGGATCATGCCGGAGACGGGAGGGCCGGCACGCCTGTCCGCGGCGTTGTCGTCAACCTCAGCGCACCGCCGGTTGCCTCCGACTCGATCCGCCGGAGAGGCCCTACGCGCCCGTGGCCGCCCGCATCGCCGCGCCCACGATGCCCGCGTTGTTCTGGAGCTGGGCGGGGACGATCTCCGCCTTGATGCCCTCGATGTGGTCCAGGAACTTGTGGGACTTGCGGCTGACGCCGCCGCCGATGATGAACAGCTCCGGCGAGAACAGCATCTCCACGTGGGCCAGGTACGTCCGCACCCGGTGCGCCCACTGCTCCCACGACAGGTCGTGGTCCTCCCGGGCCTTGCTGGAGGCCCGCTTCTCCGCCTCGTGACCGTGCAGCTCCAGGTGCCCCAGCTCGGTGTTGGGGACGAGGACGCCGTCCACGAACACGGCGCTGCCGATGCCGGTGCCGAAGGTCAGCAGGACCACCGTGCCCGTGCGGTGGCGTCCGGCGCCGAAGTGCATCTCGGCGACGCCGGCCGCGTCCGCGTCGTTCACCACCGTCACCGGCAGGCCGCCCAGCCGGTCGCCGAGCAGGTCGCGCGCGTCGGTGTCGATCCAGCTCTTGTCGACGTTGGCCGCCGTACGGATCGTGGTGCCGCCGGTGACCACTCCGGGGAAGGTGACGCCGACCGGGCCGGTCCAGCCGAAGTGGTCGACGACCTGCTTGACGCCGTCGGCCACCGCGTCCGGCGTGGCGGGGTGCGGGGTGAGGACCTTGCAGCGCTCCTGCGCCAGGTCCCCCTTGTCCAGGTCGACCGGGGCACCCTTGATCCCGGATCCGCCGATGTCCACGCCGAAGATCTGCATGCCACCACGTTACGACGAACGACGGACGGTCACGAAGGCCGGCCGCCCGGCCGCCACCGCGGCACCACCGTCACTCCGCGGAATCCGCACCGGTCCCCGTGCCGCCCCGCCCGGCCACCAGGGCGGCGGCCTCGTCGCGCAGATCGCGGCGGAGTTCCTTCGGCAGGGAGAAGATGATCGACTCCTCGGCCGCCTTGACGATCTCGACGTCCTCGAAGCCGCGCCGCGCCAGCCACTCGAGGACCTGCTCGACCAGGATCTCCGGCACCGAGGCGCCCGAGGTGACGCCGACCGTGGAGACACCCTCCAGCCAGGCCTCGTCGATCTCGTCGGCGAAGTCCACCAGGTACGCCGCGCGGGCGCCGGCCAGCTTGGCGACCTCCACCAGGCGCTTGGAGTTGGAGGAGTTGCGGGAGCCGACGACGATCACCAGGTCCGCCTCGGCCCCCATCTGCTTGACCGCGAGCTGGCGGTTCTGCGTGGCGTAGCAGATGTCGTCGCTGGGCGGGGAGATCAGCTGGGGGAACTTCTCCTTGAGGGCGTCGACTGTCTCCATGGTCTCGTCGACGGAGAGGGTGGTCTGGGAGAGCCAGACCACCTTGGACGGGTCGCGCACCTCGACCTTCGCCACGTCACCGGGTCCGTCGACGAGCTGGATGTGGTCGGGGGCCTCGCCGGAGGTGCCGATGACCTCCTCGTGGCCCTCGTGGCCGATCAGGAGGATGTCGTAGTCCTCCTTGGCGAAGCGGACCGCCTCCTTGTGCACCTTGGTGACGAGCGGGCAGGTGGCGTCGATGGTGGCGAGCCGGCCGCGCTCGGCCTCCTCGTGGACGACGGGGGCGACGCCGTGCGCGGAGAACATCACGATGTTGCCCGGGGGGACCTCCTCCGTCCGTTCGACGAAGACGGCACCCTTCTTCTCCAGGGTCTGCACGACGTACTTGTTGTGCACGATCTCGTGCCGGACGTAGACGGGGGCCCCGTACTGCTCCAGGGCCTTCTCGACGGCGATCACGGCGCGGTCCACACCCGCGCAGTAGCCACGGGGGGCGGCGAGCAGGACACGGCGGCCAGGCGAAGCGGTCATGCGTCCCATCGTAAGGGCCGCGTCCGAGGGGTCCTGTCACGGTGCGTTGTCGGTGGGGCGCACTACTCTCGCGGCATGGCTGTCAACACGTCTGCGGAAACCCCCCTCCCGGTCGGGGAGGTGTCGCGGCTCATCGGGGGATGGATCGACCGGCTCGGCGCGGTGTGGGTCGAGGGGCAGATCACCCAGTTGTCGCGCCGGCCGGGCGCCGGGGTGGTGTTCCTGACGCTGCGCGACCCGTCGTACGACATCTCCGTGGGCGTGACCTGCTACCGGCAGGTGTTCGACGCCGTGGCGGACGTGGTGAGCGAGGGCGCGCGGGTGGTGGTGCACTGCAAGCCGGAGTGGTACGCGCCGCGCGGGCAGCTCTCGCTCCGGGCCGCCGAGATCAGGCCGGTCGGTGTCGGGGAGCTGCTCGCCCGCCTGGAGCAGCTGAAGAAGTCACTCGCGCGCGAGGGGCTGTTCGCCCCGGAGCGGAAGAAGCCGCTGCCGTTCCTGCCGCAGCTGATCGGGCTGGTGTGCGGGCGGGCCTCGGCGGCCGAGCGGGACGTGCTGGAGAACGCGCGGCACCGCTGGCCGGCCGTCCGCTTCGAGGTGCGCAACGTCGCCGTGCAGGGCGTGCACGCGGTGCCGCAGGTCGTCCAGGCCGTGAAGGAGCTGGACGCGGTCGACGACGTCGACGTGATCATCGTGGCGCGGGGCGGCGGCAGCGTGGAGGACCTGCTGCCGTTCTCCGACGAGCAGCTGGTGCGGGCGGTGGCCGCGTGCCGTACGCCGGTGGTGTCGGCGATCGGGCACGAGCCGGACAATCCGCTCATCGACCACGTCGCCGACCTGCGCGCCTCCACGCCGACCGACGCCGCCAAGAAGGTCGTGCCGGACGTGGGGGAGGAACACGAGCGGGTGCGGATGCTGCGCGACCGCGCGCGGCGCTGCGTCCAGGCACTGCTGGACCGGGAGGAGCGCGGGCTGGCCCACGCTCTGGCCCGCCCCTCGATACAGGATCCGCACCGGATGATCGACGCCCGGGCCGAGGAGGTCACGGCGCTGCTGGAGCGCGGGCGGCGCTGCCTTCGGCACCAGCTCGACCGGGCCGACTCCGAGCTCACGCACACGCACGCGCGCGTGGTGGCCCTGTCCCCGGCCGCGACCCTGAAGCGGGGGTACGCCGTGCTCCAGCGGGCGGACGGGCACGCGGTGCGCGCTCCGGGCGAGGTGGAGGCCGGTGAGGCGTTGCGGGCCCGGGTGTCCGAGGGCGAGTTCTCAGTCCGAGTCGATGTTTAGGGTGGGCGGATGACCAGCAAGACGGAGCAGACGGCGGCGGAGACGGCCGGGGCGCTCGGGTACGAGCAGGCGCGGGACGAGCTGATCGAGGTCGTACGGCGGCTGGAGGCGGGCGGTACGACGCTGGAGGAGTCCCTGGCCCTCTGGGAGCGGGGCGAGGAGCTGGCCAAGGTGTGCCGGCGGTGGCTGGACGGGGCACGGGCGCGACTGGACGCGGCGCTCGCGGAGGAGGAGGCCGGGGCGCAGGACGCCGACGAGGGCTGAGTGGTGAAGTGGATCACCACGGTCCAGGTTTAATTGAGTGTTGAACTTTTGGGGCGTACCGTCGACTCCGCCAACCGGTCCGCGGTCCCCGTGCGGACGCCGGGCCGACGTACCACCCAGAAGGTTCACGCATGTCTCTCGTTCTTGACCCCGCCGCCCAGGACCTGCTGTTCCGCGAGGCGCGCACCGCCAACACGTTCACCGACGAGCCGGTGACCGACGAGCAGGTGCGGGCGATCCACGACCTGGTCAAGTACGGCCCCACCGCCATGAACCAGTCGCCGCTGCGCGTCATGCTGGTCCGCTCCCCCGAGGCCCGCGAGCGCCTCGTCCGGCACATGGCCGAGGGCAACCGGCCCAAGACGGCCACGGCCCCACTGGTGGCGATCCTGTCCGCGGACAACGAGTTCCACGAGGAGCTGCCGCAGCTCTTCCCGCACTTCCCGCAGGCCAGGGACGCCGTCTTCGGCGAGCGCCCGGTGCGGGAGAGCGCCGCGGCACTGAACGCCGCCCTCCAGGCCGCGTACTTCATCATCGGCGTCCGCGCCGCCGGCCTGGCCGCCGGACCGATGACCGGCGTCGACTTCGAGGGCGTCCGCAAGGAGTTCCTGGACGACGACCACACCCCGCTGATGGTCGTCAACATCGGCCGTCCCGGCCCCGACGCCTGGTACCCGCGCAGCCCGCGCCTGGAGTTCGAGCAGGTCGTCACCACGGTCTGACCGCCACGCACGCGGAAGCCGCACGCGGAAGGGGGCGGGCTCCGTCGGATCGGCCGATCCGACGGAGCCCGCCCCCTTCCGGCCGCAGGCGCTCACTCCGTGCGCAGCGCCTCGGCCATCGTCGTCAGCTGCCCGAACGAGGCCGTGCCCGTCACGACGGTGGTCGAGCCCTCGGTGCCCTCCAGCACCAGCGCGTCGTAGTGGTCGCCCTCGTAGCGCGTCCACGTCCTGCCGTCGATCTGCTGGGTGGCCCCGGTCCTCGCGGCGCCCTGCGTCTTGTCCTCGATGAACACCGTCCGCTTGCCCGCGGACTGCTCGACCGCCACGTACTCCCCGTCGGGGGCGTGGAAGCCGAGGTGCCAGGCGTCGGCGTCGGCCCCCTGGAAGCGGACGGACGTGGGTTTCCACGCCTCGGGCAGCCCCTCGGGCGCGGCCACGGGGTAGGAGGCGGCCCGGCGGGCCGTGAGCAGGTCGACCCGGTAGTCGACCCGCTTGACGTCGGGTTCTCCGTCCTCGTGCGGGATGAACAGCCAGACCACTCCCGCGGCGAGCACGATGAGGGCCAGGGAGAGGACCATGTCCCGGGCCGTTTTCTGCATGCTGCTCGTTCCTGCCACGCCCCCTATCGTCGCAGGTGCCCGAAGCGCTCATCCGTGGGGGGCCCTGCTCATTTTGTCTGTCTGACGATAGAGTCGTGGCCACACCCTCATCCGGCCGTCGTCGTACAGAAAGGTGCGCTCCGATGACCGAACACCATCACCTGCCGTCCGAGCTCGATGTCCCTTCCGAGGCCCCCGACCGCAACCTCGCCCTGGAGCTCGTACGGGTCACCGAGGCAGCGGCGATGGCCGCGGGCCGCTGGGTAGGGCGCGGTGACAAGAACGGCGCCGACGGTGCCGCGGTGCGCGCCATGCGCACGCTCGTCTCCACCGTCTCGATGAACGGCGTCGTCGTCATCGGCGAGGGCGAGAAGGACGAGGCCCCGATGCTCTTCAACGGCGAGCGCGTGGGCGACGGGACCGGGCCCGAGTGCGACATCGCCGTCGACCCGATCGACGGCACCACGCTCACCGCCAAGGGCATGACCAACGCCATCGCGGTGCTGGCCGCCGCCGAGCGCGGCTCGATGTTCGACCCTTCGGCCGTGTTCTACATGGACAAGCTGGTCACCGGTCCCGAGGCCGCCGACTTCGTCGACATCAACGCGCCGGTGAGCGTGAACATCCGCCGGGTCGCCAAGGCGAAGCGGGTCACCCCCGAGGACGTCACCGTCGTGATCCTCGACCGGCCGCGGCACGAGGGCATCATCAAGGAGATCCGGGAGACCGGGGCGCGCATCAAGCTGATCTCCGACGGCGACGTGGCCGGCTCCATCCTCGCGCTGCGCGAGGGCACCGGCATCGACCTGCTGCTCGGTGTCGGCGGCACTCCCGAGGGCATCATCTCGGCCTGTGCCGTCAAGTGCCTGGGCGGGACGATCCAGGGCAAGCTGTGGCCCAAGGACGACGAGGAGCGGCAGCGGGCGGTCGACGCGGGGCACGACCTGGACCGGGTGCTGACCACGGAGGACCTGGTCACCGGGGACAACGTGTTCTTCGTGGCGACGGGGATCACCGACGGCGAGTTGCTGCGGGGTGTGCGGTACCGGTCGGAGACGGCCACGACCGATTCCATCGTGATGCGGTCGAAGTCGGGGACGGTGCGCAGGATCGACTCCGAGCACCGGCTGAGCAAGCTGCGCGCCTACAGCGCGATCGATTTCGACCGGGCCAAGTGAAACGTCACTTCGGTACGCGTGGGCCCGCGCCCCTGGGTGCGTAGTCCTGCCCGGCACGAAAGGGCGCCCCCTGTGCGGAGGGGGCGCCCTTTCTCCTTGTACGCGTGCGGGTCAGCCCGCCGCTGCTATGCGGCCCTGCCGGGCCGTCTTCTTGAGTTCCATGTCGCGGCGCCTGCGGCGGGCCAGCACCACGCGGCGCTCGGCGGCGGTGAGGCCGCCCCAGACGCCGTAGGGCTCGGGCTGGAGCAGGGCGTGCTCGCGACACTCGACCATGACCGGGCAGCGGGCGCAGACCCGCTTCGCCGCCTCCTCACGGGAGAGCCGGGCGGCGGTCGGCTCCTTCGACGGTGCGAAGAACAGCCCCGCCTCGTCGCGCCGGCACACCGCCTCGGTGTGCCAGGGGGCGTCCTGGTCCCTCTCCCGCCCTGCCGCAGACCGGGCCGGAACGGCGGCTACCTGCAGGGACGAATGCGGCGGTTGCAGCACGGTCTACTCCTGACGACGGCTTCGCGAGCGAGAGACGATGCAGCAAGGCTTACCCGATGTGCGCGCGCCTATGCACTGCGTTTCCGACGGGGCCCCGCGCGTGCCGGGTCAGTGGCCGAGATGTCCGCGCGTGCTCCTGTCGACCGTGCGCTGCACCCGGTCGAGGATGTCCGCGACGAGCTTGCCGCGCCTGGGCCGCGCCTCGACACTGCCCAGCACCGCCCAGCCGTCGACGAAGACCACCGGGGCCTCGTCGTCGGTCGCGTCGAGCGTGTCCACCTCGAAGGAGCCCAGCACGCCGCCGCCCGTGCCGCGCAGCGACACGTTCTCCGGGACGCGGACCTCGACGCTGCCGAAGACGGCGAACGCCTTGATCATGACCTGCTGGTGGTCGAACAGCGCCTCGCTGAGGTCGATCTCGACGCTGCCGAAGACCGCGTACGCGTGGATGCGGCGCCCGGACCGCCAGCGGCCCTTGCGGGCGGCGGCGCTGAAGACCGCGACCACGTTGTCGTCGGGGTCGACGGGGATCGCGCCCGCGGTGGGGCGGCTGGGGGCGGAGGCGTGTGCCGCGCGCCGCTGGTGGGCCACCGGCAGGTCCTGGACGAACACGTCCAGTTCCCCCACCGTCCTGGCGGCCAGCACGCCCTCCACGCGCTCCGCGTGCTCGTCGGCGGTCAGGCGGCCCTCGGCGAGGGCCTCGCGCAGGAGGTCGGCGATACGGTCCCGGTCGGCGTCGGAGGCGCGCAGCTCGGCGGCCCCCGGTGCCGTGTCCGGCTGCTGGGCGTGCTTCTGAAGGTCCACGGCAGCAGCGTACCCAAACGCGATAGATCGCGACTACCCTCTCGCACGGACGACCTCGCGCGGACGACCTCGCGCGGGCGACCTCGCGCGGACGACTGAGGACAACCTCACAGATTCGTCGCCGACGGCAGGTCCTAGGCTGGTGAGCGCCCGCCAACGGAGGCGGGCGGTCTTCCGTCGAGTGAGGAATGGGCGAGATGCCTGAGTTCGAGTACGCCGATCTGCTCCCCATGGGAGAGGACACCACCCCCTACCGGCTGGTGACCTCCGAAGGTGTCTCCACCTTCGAGGCCGACGGGCGGACGTTCCTCAAGGTGGAGCCGGAGGCGCTGCGCAGGCTCGCCGAGGAGGCCGTCCACGACATCCAGCACTATCTGCGCCCCGCCCACCTGGCCCAGCTGCGCCGGATCATCGACGACCCCGAGGCGTCGGGCAACGACAAGTTCGTCGCCCTGGACCTGCTGAAGAACGCGAACATCGCGGCGGCGGGCGTGCTGCCCATGTGCCAGGACACCGGTACGGCGATCGTCATGGGCAAGCGCGGGCAGAACGTGCTGACGGCGGGCCGCGACGAGGAGGCCCTGTCCCGGGGCGTCTACGACGCGTACCAGAACCTGAACCTGAGGTACTCCCAGATGGCTCCCCTCACCATGTGGGAGGAGAAGAACACCGGCTCCAACCTCCCGGCGCAGATCGAGCTGTACGCGACGGACGGCGGCGCGTACAAGTTCCTGTTCATGGCCAAGGGCGGCGGGTCGGCCAACAAGTCGTTCCTGTACCAGGAGACCAAGGCCGTCCTGAACGAGACCTCCATGATGAAGTTCCTGGAGGAGAAGATCCGTTCGCTCGGTACGGCCGCCTGCCCGCCGTACCACCTGGCGATCGTCGTGGGCGGCACGTCGGCCGAGTACGCGCTGAAGACCGCGAAGTACGCCTCCGCGCACTACCTGGACGAGATTCCCTCCGAGGGGTCGCCGCTCGGGCACGGCTTCCGGGACAAGGAGCTGGAGGAGAAGGTCTTCGAGCTGACGCAGAAGATCGGTATCGGGGCACAGTTCGGGGGCAAGTACTTCTGCCACGACGTGCGGGTGGTGCGGCTGCCCCGGCACGGTGCGTCGTGTCCGGTCGCGATCGCCGTGTCGTGCTCGGCGGACCGGCAGGCGGTCGCGAAGATCACCGCCGAGGGCGTGTTCCTGGAGCAGCTGGAGACGGACCCGGCGCGGTTCCTGCCCGAGACGACGGACGAGCAGCTCGAGTCGGAGGGCGACGTCGTCAGGATCGACCTCAACCAGCCCATGGACGACATCCTCGCCGAGCTGACCAAGTACCCGGTGAAGACCCGGCTTTCGCTGACCGGACCGCTGGTCGTGGCGCGTGACATCGCGCACGCCAAGATCAAGGAGCGGCTGGACGCGGGCGAGGGGATGCCGCAGTACCTGAAGGACCACCCGGTGTACTACGCCGGGCCGGCGAAGACCCCGGAGGGGTACGCGTCGGGGTCCTTCGGACCGACGACGGCCGGGCGCATGGACTCCTACGTGGAGCAGTTCCAGGCGGCGGGCGGGTCCAAGGTCATGCTGGCCAAGGGGAACCGGAGCAAGCAGGTCACGGACGCGTGCGACGCGCACGGCGGGTTCTACCTCGGGTCCATCGGGGGGCCGGCGGCCCGGCTCGCCCAGGACTGCATCAAGAAGGTCGAGGTCGTCGAGTACGAGGAGCTCGGGATGGAGGCGGTCTGGAGGATCGAGGTCGAGGACTTCCCGGCGTTCATCGTCGTGGACGACAAGGGCAACGACTTCTTCCAGGACCCCTCGCCGCAGCAGCCGACGTTCACCAGCATCCCGGTGCGCGGCCCCGGCCTGGGCTGACCCTCCGGCCGCGGCGCGGACGGAGCCCCTGGCACCGGGGGCTCCGTCCGCGCCGCCCGCGGACCGTCGCCACGGAGGCCGCGCCGTGGCCACTTCCTGTCAATCTTCGCGCCCCGGGACCGCACCCCCGTCACACTGTGGACCGTCGGGGGTTTTTGGCATGCCTGCTTCACAGTTGAACCGGTCCGCCGCACCCGGCACGCGTACGCCACCGGCATCTCGCACGGTGGGCCGGCCGACGAGGGGACGGGGCATGGCGGGAACCGCCCGGAGCACGCTGCCGACACGGGAGTCACGCCACGACAGTGGCGTCCTCGCGGCGCCGAGGGCACCCCGGGTGCGCGTCCCGGTCGTCGGGGACCTGCTCCGGCTGCGCACGGACCTGCTGAACGCCATCCAGCACGCGGCGTCGGCCGGCGACGAGGTCACCCACGTGCGCGCGGGCACCCGGCACATGGTGTTCGTGCACCGCAGCGCCCCGGCGGACGCCGTGCTCTCCGACATCCGCACCTTCGGCAAACCGGACCACCGCAATCCGCTGAGGCTGGTGCTCGGGGACGGCCTGGTGAGCAATCCCGACCACGACGACTGGCTGCGGCGGCGACGGGCCCTCCAGCCCGTGTACAGCCGGGCCGGTGTGGCCGGCATGCGGAGGAAGGCGGCCGAGGTCGCCGCCGGGCACACGGCGCGGTGGGGCCGCCGGGACCGCACGCGTCTGCACGTCTACGAGGAGATGCTGGCCTTCACCCTGGACACCGTGTCGACGTGCATGTTCAGCCGGTCCGGCGACAGCGTGTCCGGCGCGGTCACCCCGGCGACGGCGGCGTTCCTGCTCGACTTCGTCCAGCGCCGCATCCGCAAGCCCGTGTCCCTGCCCGTCGGCGTCCCCACCCCGAGGCACCGCCGCTTCGCCGCCACCCTGCGCGGTCTCGACGCCATGGTCCACGGGATCGTCGCAGAACGGCGCGCGTCCGGCCGGCACCACGGCGACCTCCTCGACCTCCTGCTGGACGCCCGGGTCGGTGAGGCCGCCGAACCGCTGACCGACACCCAGATCCGGGACGAGGTGCTGACCACGATCCTGGCCGGGTTCGAGACCACGGCCAGCGCTCTGACCTGGACCCTCTACCTGCTGGCGTGCTATCCGGAGGTGCAGGAGGCGGTCCGCCGGGAAGTGCGCTCGTCCGCCGCCTCGGACCCCGCGGAGCCGCTGCGCGGCACGCTCCTGCACGGCGTCATCCACGAGAGCATGCGTCTCTTCCCTCCGTCGCCGACCATCCCGCGCCAGGCCACGAGGGACACCTCCATCGGCCCGGAAGCGGTCCCCCAGGGGGCGCTGGTGATGCTCAACGTCGCCGCCGTCCACCGGGATCCGGCGGTCTGGGAACAGCCGGACTCCTTCATCCCGGAACGGTTCGCGGGCGGGACTCCCGAGAAGGGCTCCTATCTCCCCTTCGGCGCCGGTGGCCACATGTGCATCGGCAAGGGGTTCGCGCTGATGGAGATGGGCCTGCTGCTGGCGGACGTCGTCGACAGGTTCGAGATCTCCCCGTGCGACGCCGCGGGGCCGGAGCCGAGGGCGCTCATCACCCTGCGGCCCCGGGACCGTTTCGGGCTGACCCTCACGAGGATCTGAACCGCCACCGGAGCGGACGTCCCCCGCACGCGCGACATCATGAAAGAGGTTGGCCCATGAGCCGGATGGCTCGTTTCCACGCGACCGTCGAACTGGTGCGCCCCCGGACCCTTCTCGTCAGCCCGCTCTCCTACTGTGTGGGTGCGGCCGTGGCCGGTCATCCCTTCGACGTCACGGTGCTGCTCGGCGTGATCGTCCACATCGCCGCTCCCCTGGCCGCCAACGCCCACAACGCCGTGACCGACCTGGTGGAGGACGGGAAGAACGTACCGGGGCGTCTGACCCTGGTCGGGACCGCCGGCGTGGGGCTGCTGCGGAGGACCGTGTACGCGGGACTGGGCGTCATGCTGGTGCTGTCGCTCGTGATATCCCTCGCGCAGAGCCTGCTCTGGGTGTTCAGCGTCTTCCTCGTGCTCGGCTACTCCTCACCCCGGTGGCGGCTGAAGGGCCGCCCGGTCATCGGTATGGCGGTCTTCTCGATGGCGGTCACGGAGCCGTACATCGCGGGCGCGCTGCTCGCCGACTCCTGGGGGGAGATACCCCGGTACGACTCCTGCGAGCCGCTTCTCATCGGGGCCTTCCTGTTCTGCTGGTACTTCGCCAAGGGCATCATGAAGAACGTCCCCGACTACGCGGGGGACAAGGCGGCCGGGCTGAGGACGATCCCGGCGCTCATGCCCTCGCAGCACTCGGCCGCCTGGGCGGCCGCGGCGGCGACCACCGTGGTCTACGCCGCGTTCCCGGTACTCGTCCTCGTCACCGGCCTGCCCGACCGGCTGCTGACGGCCGGCCTCATGGCCGTTCCGGCCGTGGCTAACATGGCCGCCATGGTCCGGGCCCGTACGCCCCTCCAGTACAACCTGGTCGGGCAGCGGGACATGTATGTGTCCGTCGTCTTCCTGGGCCTTCTGCTCTTCGGATTGCGGCCGACGCCGGGCTCGGCGCTGATCGGGCTTCTCGCCGTCGCGGTCATGGCCGGGTCGGACGTGTTCGGAATGGACTCCAGGGCGAGTCGCCATCTCGACCGGACCGGTCCGACCGTGCCCGCTGCCGGAAAAGGGAGCCAGCGAGATGACGCTTGACCGCCACCCCCAGGGAAAACGTTCCGAAGTCCACGGCATCTTCGAGAAGATCGCCGGTTACTACGACCGGATGAATTCCGTCATGACGCTGGGCCGTCATCGGAACTGGTGCCGCGAGGTGGCCGCACGGGCCGCCCCGGGCCGGCACGGCCGGCTTCTCGACCTGGCCACGGGCACGGGTGCGATCGCCCTGCAGGCGGCCCGGAGGGACCCCACGGTCGCCGTGACGGGTGCCGACTTCTCGGCGGAGATGCTGCGCCGGGCACGCACCAAGTCCGGGGCAGGCGCGGTGCGGTGGCTGCAGGCGGACGCGACCCGGCTGCCGTTCAGGGACGCGTCCTTCGACGCGGTCACCGAGGGGTACCTCCTCAGGAACGTCCAGGACCTGGAGGGCGTACTGCGCGAACAGCACCGGGTGCTCAAGCCGGGCGGCCGCGTGGTGATCCTCGAAACCTGCCCGCCCAGTGGGCTGGTGGAACCGGTCGTGAAGTGGGGCGTGCGCGTCATCGTGCCGCTGCTGGGCCAGATCGTGGCCCGCGACCGGAGTTCCTACAGCTATCTCGAGTCCAGCACGCTCGCTTTCGCCTCGCCGGAGCACGTGGCCGGCGTACTGCGCGGAATCGGGTTCCAGGACGTCGGATGGCGCAAGAAGTTCTTCGGCACGAACGTCATCCTGTGGGCCGCCAAGCCGGCCTGACGGCGCGGCCCGCCGAATCGTGAGGTCCGAGACCCCCCGGTGAACCGGGCCGGGGGTCTCGGCGGACAAAGGGGGAGATCGAGTGAGCAGTTCGGCTGTGTCCACGGACCCGGCGGTGCCCGCCCTTCCGTACGTTCCGCTCGCCCAGGAGGCGCTGGAACGGTGGGCCGGCGCGTGGCCCGACCGGACCGGCTCGATCGGCGTCGACGGCCACGGGCTGACCTGGAGGGAGATCGCCGCCTCCACGGCGGCCCTGGCCGACCGGCTCGGGCGGGCCGGCGTGACGGCGGGTGACCGGGTCGCCGTCATGGCGGGCCGGTCGCGCTACGCGCTCGCTTGCCTGCTGGCCGTCTGGGCCCACGGCGCGTCGGCGGTGCTGCTCGACGAGCGGCACCCGGTGGAACGTCTGCGCTGGACCACCCGGGACGCGGGGTGCGTGGTGCTCCTGTCGCCGGAACCGGACGCCGGGCGCATCGGTCTCCCGGTGATCGGGACCGCCGGTTCGGAGGCCGGGGCGGGGCGCCCCACGGGCATCGGCCCGTCGCCCCGGGACGCCCGGGTGGAGGAGGCGTACGTCGTCTACACCTCGGGCACCACGGGTCGCCCGAAGGGTGTGCGCGTCGGCTTCGCCTCCCTGGAGAACTTCCTGGCCAACGCCGCGTGTCTCGGGTACCGGCCGGGCAGCCGGGCCGCCTCGGTGGTGTCCCCCGGTTTCGACGGCTGGCTGTGGTCGGTCCTCACGCCCTTCGTCAACGGCGTCACCTGCGTCGCGCTCGACGCCGCCCGCGGGGACCTCGAAGCGGCCCTGGCCGCGCGGCGGATCGACAACCTCTGCATGACCCCCTCGCTCTACGCCACGATCCGCGCGCTGCCCGAGGTCGAGGTCGCCGTGGTGGCGGGAGAACGCTGCCCCGGCTCCCTCGTCGCCCGCCTCCGCGCGTCCGCCGGGCGGGTCGTCAACGTGTACGGGCCGACCGAGGCCACCATCGCCGCGACCCTGGCCGACACCGCCCGGGGGGACGACCCCCGCACGATAGGCCGCCCCCTGTCCGGCTGCACGGTCGTCGTGGTGGACGCCGAGCTGAACGAGGTCCGGCCCGGGGCCCCCGGCGAACTGGTGATCGGCGGCGCAGGCGTCGCGCTCGGGTACGTCGGCGCAGGCGCCCCGGGTGACGACCGGTTCGTCGACCGGGGCGGCGTCCGGCACTTCCGTACGGGAGACCTCGCGACGCTGCGTGAGGACGGGCAGATCGAGTTCCTCGGCCGGGCCGACACCCAGGTCAAGACCGGCGGCTTCCGGGTCGAACTCGAGGAGGTCGAGAGCATCGCCGGTGAGGTGCCCGGCGTCCAGCAGGCGGTGGCCTATCTGCGGGGCGATCCGCCCACCCTGGCGGTCGGTGTCCGCACGGCACCCGGTGTGCCGCTGGACGACGCCCTCAGGGCGCGGCTCACCGCGGCGTTCGCGGAGCGGCTGCCCCGGCAGGTGTGCCCCACGCTGGTGCATCGCGTCCTTCAGGTCCCGCTCGAGCACACCGGCAAGGTGGCGCGCCAGGAGGTGGCCGCGCTGGGCGAGGCGGAGCTGACGGGAGGCGGTGGTGCCGCCGCGGTGGACGGCCCGGCCACCGGTGCGGACCACGTCCTCGACTGCGTCCTCGACGCCTGGAGCGGCGCGTTCGGGCGCCGGTCCGCCGAGGACGCCGATTTCTTCGCCGAGGGCGGGCACTCCCTGCTCGCGGCGCAGCTGGCCGCCCGGCTGGAGGAGCGGCTCGGCACCACCGTCTCGATCACCGATGTGCTCATGGCCAGGACGCCCCGGGCACTGGCCGACCGGATCGAGGAGACGAGGCCGGCATGACCTGGCTGCGATCGTTCACCCCGGCGGCCGCCGCGGGCGCCTCCGCCACGGTCGTCGTGTTCCCGCAGGCGGGCTCCGGGTGCTTGCGGCTGCACGCGAACGCCGCGGCGCTGCCACAGGGACTGGACCTGTGGGGGGTGCAGTTGCCCGGGCGCGAGGACCGGCTGGCCGACCCTCCGGCGGGCAGCCTGATCGAGGTGGTGGAGTGCGTCGGCACCGAGCTGCGCTCCTCCGCGTTCCGCCGGCCGCTGGTCCTGCTCGGCGTCAGCCTCGGCGCCCTCCTCGCTCACGAGGTGGCCGGGGCACTGGAGTCCGCGGGCACGGCGGCGAGTGCCCTGGTGGTGGCCGCCGCCCGGTCGCCCGAGCACTGGAGCACGTTCCCGGCGGCGGACCCGCCCCGGGAGGAGCTGACGGCCCTGCTGCACCCCGCGGTCCGCGCGCCCGGCCCTGCCGACTACGCCGTCGCGGCGCTCCGCGCCGACCTGGGCCTCATGGCCGGGTACGCCGTCCCGCCCGACCCGCTGACGCGGACCGCGCTGCTGTCGGTCTCGGGCCGGCGGGACGGTGTCGTCACGGCCGCGCAGATGACCGGCTGGCGGGACAGGTCGCTGCGGTACCTGGGCCACCGCGAACTCGACGCGGACCACCACTCGTTCCTGGACCGGGACGTCCTGGCCGCGACGCTGTCCTGCGTCGCGGACGTTGCCGGAGCGTGCCGGGAGGTGCTCGGATGACGCGGCAGACACCGCCGGACCTGTTCGCGCCGGGCCTGTTCGAGGGAACCGGCTTCTACGACGTCTTCGCGTGGTACCGGGAGCGGGATCCGGTGTCCTGGCAGCACCCGCCCGGGGAGCGGGAGGGCTTCTGGAGCGTCACCCGGTACCGCGACGTGGTGGCCGTGCACCGCGACAGCACACGGATGAGCTCGACGAGGGGCATGCGGCTGGGGTCCACGGACCGCGCCGTGGAGGCGGTCGCCAACAAGATGCTGATCGTCGCGGACCCGCCCGACCACACCCGGATGAAGCGTGTGCTCAGCCGCCCGTTCTCGAACGAGATCCTCGCCGCGGCCGAGGCGCACGTGGAGAAGGTCGTCGCCGACGTGGTCGCCGCGGCGGTCCGGGATTGACGGCCCGATCTGATCGGCCCTCTCGCGCGCATCCCGACCGACGTCATCTGCGCCGTCATGGGGCTGCCCCGCGCGGACTGGGCGTGGATCGGGGAGAAGACCACCGAGGCGTTCGAGTCGCCGTCGGAGGTGCGGCGGATCACGGCGAACAGCGAGATCTTCAAGTACTTCTACGACCTGGTGCGCGAGAACCGCAGAACCGGCGCGAACGAGTTCGTCAGCGGTCTCACCGCCCGGGCGGGATCCGGCTCCGGGCTGACCGACGAGGAACTGGTCTTCAACTTCGCGGGCATCCTGGCCGGGGGCAACGAGACCACCCGCTACACGCTGGCGGCGCTCACCCTGGAACTCGCCCGGCACCCGGACCAGTGGCGCCGGATCGCCGAGGGGGAGGTGGACCCGTCCGTCGCCACCGAGGAGGGGTTGCGCTGGTCGGTGCCCGGCATGCACGTGATGCGGACCGCGACCGAGGCGGTGCGGGTCGGCGACGCCGAGGTCGCGCCCGGCGAGCGGGTCGTGACCTGGATCGGCTCGGCCAACCGCGACCCGGAGGTGTTCGACGCCCCGGACGTGTTCGACGTGGGGCGGACCGGAAACCGGCACGTGAGCTTCGGCGCGGGACGTCATGTGTGTCTGGGGAGCCGGCTCGCGCGGCTGGAGATCACGGCGTACCTGCGGGCCCTGCGCGGGATGGTGACGTCCGTCGAACTGAACGGGCCGCCCCGCTACAACGGCTCGAACTTCACCTGGGGCCTGAACGAACTGCCGGCGGTGCTGTCATGACCCGCACGCCGTCCGCCGCTCCCGTCCGCGCCGTGACGCTCTGCCTGCCCGACGCCGTGTTCGCGAAGGGGACCGTCGACGTCGGCTCCGTCGACGCGTACGGCGCCAGGGTGATGGAGGCCGCCGGGGACCTGGTCCGCGCCGGACACGAGGTGCAGACGGTCCGGCTGTCCGCTCCGGCGCTCGACGCGCCGGTCCACGCCGACCTGCTGCGGGAGCGGGCCGCCGGCCTCGTCGCGGGCTGCCGCCGGTCGGGCGTGGGCAGTGCCTCCCTGACCGCACTGCGGCCCCCGGCGCTGGCGGGGCTCGAGCCGTCCGACGTGGCGGACGTGCTGGACGAGCACCCGTCGCTGTTCCTCTCCGTGGTCGTCGCCGACGGCGCCGGGGTGGACCACCACGCCGTCGGCTTCGCCGCGTCGGTGGTGGGTGAGCTGGCGCGCCGTGACGTCGACGCCAACTTCCGGTTCGCGGCGGTCGCGAACCTCGGTCCGAACGCCCCCCTGTTCCCCGGCTCCTACAGCGACGGCGGTCCCGCGGGCGTGAGCGCGGCGCTGCAGTCGGCGGGTCCGCTGCTGGCCCGGGCGCGGGAGGTCCGCCCGGACGGTCCCGCGGCGGTCACGCGGCTGACCCGGGCCTGTCTGCGTGACGAGCTGGCGCCGGTCGGGAAGGTGCTGGGGTCCGCCTGCCGGCGGCAGGGGCTGCTGTTCCACGGTTTCGATCCGTCGCCGGCCTGCGCGCCCGACGCCGGCATCGCGGAGTTCCTGGAGCTGGCGGGCGGCATCCGCTTCGGCTCCCCCGGCACCGTCGCCACCTGTGCCGCGGTCACCGCCGGCATCCGGTCGGCCGTGCGGCCCGTGGTCGGCTACGCGGGCCTGATGCTTCCGGTGCTCGAGGACCGGGTGCTCGCCCGCGCCTGGCAGGAGGGGCGCGTCGGCGCCGACTCGGTGCTCGCGTACTCCTCGGTGTGCGGTGCCGGCCTGGACACCGTCCCGCTGCCCGGCTCGACCCCGGAGCACGAGGTGGCCGCCGTGATCCGGGACATGGCGGCGCTGTCGGCCCGGTGGGTGAAGCCGCTGTCCGCCCGGCTGATGCTCGCACCGCCCGGCTCCGATCCGCGGCGCACGCGGTTCCGGGCGGAGCAGGTCGTCAACATCGCGTACCCGGTGGCCTGAGGGGACGCGTGAGGTGCCCCCGACGTTCGGCGGGGGCACCTCACGCGTCCGCATAGCGGACTCCGTGTGCTTCTTTCGGACAATCTGGCCCTTGCCCTGCCCTTTCCGTTGACTGCCTCAACCATCGCTGTGAGTCTTCTCGTCGCTCCGACATGCCCATGCCATGTCAATCCTGCGTGGCTCACCCCACAGCCACCTCCCGGAGGAGACCAGGTGAAACGAAGACTCGCCGTCGCGGGCGTCTCGCTCGCTGTCGTGCTCGGCTGCGGAACACTCCCCGCCGTGGCCACCGGCTCCGTGCCCGCCGCGGCCACCACGACCGCCGCCGCGCCCGACGTCGACGTGAACAAAGTGAAGGCGCACCTCAACGAGCTGAGCGCCATCGCCGGACGGAACGGCGGGAACCGCCGGTCCACCGGACAGGGTTACCGCGACTCCGTCGCCTATGTGAAGGGCAAGCTCCAGGCCGCCGGGTACACCGTCACCGAGCAGCCGTGCACCTCCGGCTGCACCAGCGGCGCCGGTCCCAATCTGATCGCCGAGTGGCCCAAGGGCGACGCCAACAACGTGATCATGTTCGGCGCCCACCTCGACAGCGTCTCCGCCGGGCCCGGCATGAACGACAACGGCTCCGGTTCCGCCGCCCTGCTCGAGAACGCCCTGACGCTCGCCCAGCAGAACCCCACCATGCGCAACCGGGTCCGCTTCGCCTGGTGGACCGACGAGGAGCAGGGCCTCAACGGGTCCGACTTCTACGTCCGTTCGCTGCCGTCGACCGAGCGCACCAAGATCAAGGCGTACTACAACTTCGACATGGTCGCCTCCACCAACGGGGGCTACTTCATCAACCACATCACCTCGTCCGCCGCCGCCCCGATGAAGGCGTACTGGGACTCCCTGGGCCTCCAGCCCGAGGAGAACACCGAGGGCGCCGGGCGCAGCGACGACTACTCCTTCGAGCAGTACGGCATCCCGACCTCCGGGTACGCCATGGGCGCCAGCGCCCGCAAGACCTCCGCGCAGGCCGCCAAGTGGGGCGGAACCGCCGGGTCCGCGTACGACCCCTGCTACCACCGGTCGTGCGACACCCTCACCAACATCAACACCACCGGACTGGACCGCGCGTCCGACGGCGTCGCGTACACCCTCTGGCAGCGCGCCGTGGACACCGGCACCGGCGGAAGCTGCGACACCGCCGGTGTCGTCGGCAACGGCGGGTTCGAGAGCGGGACCTCGCCGTGGACCGGGAACACCGGCACCATCGGCGCCCACTCGGGCCTGCCGGCGCACAGCGGGACCCGGTTCGCCTGGCTCGGCGGGAACGGGGCCACGAGCACCGAGTCGATCAGCCAGACGGTGACCGTGCCGGCCGGGTGCACCCAGGCGTCTCTGAGCTACTGGCTGTACATCGACACCGACGAGTCCGGCTCGACCGCCTACGACCGGTTCACCGTCAAGGCCGGCGGCAGCACGCTCGCCACCCTCTCCAACGCCAACGCCGGCAGCGGCTACGTGCAGCGGTCGGTCGGCCTGTCGGCGTACGCCGGGCAGACCGTGACCCTGACCTTCACCGCGAGCGAGGACTACAGCCTGCAGACCAGCTTCCTCCTGGACGACGTGAGCCTGCAGAGCGGCTGACCGACCCCCCACGGGTGCTCCGCCCCGCCGCGCTCCCCGCGCGGCGGGGCGGACTGCCGCGCCGGGAATACGCTCGTCCCAGGCCGCTGCTGTGCACCTTCGGAGGTACGACGATGACGACCACGGACGACGACCGGCATTACCGCGTCGAGCGCGACTCCATGGGGGAGGTGAAGGTACCCGCCGACGCCAAGTGGCGCGCCCAGACCCAGCGCGCCCTGGAGAACTTCCCGGTCTCCGGGCAGCGCCTGGAGCGCGCCCACATCGAGGCGCTGGCGCGCGTCAAGGGCGCCGCGGCCAAGGTGAACGCCCGGCTCGGCGTGCTGGACGAGGACATCGCCGAGGCGATCCAGGAGGCGGCCGGCGAGGTCGCCGAGGGGCGGTGGGACGAGCACTTCCCGGTGGACGTGTTCCAGACCGGGTCGGGGACCTCGTCCAACATGAACGCCAACGAGGTCATCGCCACGCTCGCCACCGAGCGGCTGGGGCGGGACGTGCACCCGAACGACCACGTGAACGCCTCGCAGTCGTCCAACGACGTCTTCCCCTCGTCCCTCCACATCGCCGCGACCGCCGCCGTCACCCGGGACCTGATCCCGGCCCTCGGCCACCTCGCCGCCTCCCTCGAGCGCAAGGCCGGGGAGTTCGCCGACGTCGTGAAGTCCGGGCGCACGCATCTGATGGACGCGACCCCGGTGACGCTGGGTCAGGAGTTCGGCGGCTACGCGGTCCAGGTGCGGTACGGGATCGAGCGGCTGAACGCCTCCCTGCCGCGCCTCGCCGAACTGCCGCTGGGCGGCACCGCCGTCGGCACCGGCATCAACACCCCGCCGGGGTTCTCCGCCGCCGTCATCGAGGAGGTCGCCCGCGCGACCGGACTGCCGCTGACCGAGGCGCGCGACCACTTCGAGGCGCAGGGCGCCCGGGACGGCGTCGTGGAGACCAGCGGGCAGCTGCGGACGATCGCCGTGGGGCTGACGAAGATCGCCAACGATCTGCGGTGGATGGCCTCGGGCCCCCGCACCGGCCTCGCGGAGATCAGCCTCCCGGATCTCCAGCCCGGCTCCTCGATCATGCCCGGCAAGGTCAACCCGGTGATCCCGGAGGCCGTGCTCATGGTCTGCGCGCAGGTGACCGGCAACGACGCGACCGTCGCCGCCGCGGGCGCCTCCGGCAACTTCGAACTCAACGTCATGCTCCCGGTCATCGCGAAGAACGTGCTGGAGTCGGTGCGGCTGCTCGCGAACGTCTCCCGGCTGCTCGCCGACCGTACCGTCGACGGCATCGTCGCCCACCGTGAACGGGCCCGGGAGTACGCCGAGTCCTCGCCGTCCGTGGTCACCCCGCTCAACAAGTACATCGGCTACGAGGAGGCCGCCAGGGTCGCCAAGAAGTCCCTGGCGGAGCGGAAGACCATCCGGGAGGTGGTCCTGGAGAGCGGCTACGTCGAGCGCGGCGACCTCACCGTCGAACAGCTCGACGAGGCGCTGGACGTGCTGCGGATGACGCGCCCGTGAGCCCTCGTGTCCCGGGAGTGAACCATGAGGGGCGCCGCGGCGTCGTATGCCCGGGGCACCTAAAATCTGCGCATGGCGGAGGGCGGAGCGACGATGCGCGAGGAAGCGGGCCGGGGCGCCGGCCACTGGACGCCCGGGACGCGGATCCTGTGGCGTTACCGGGAGAACGGCGGCACGCGCATCCACATCGCGCGCCCCGTCACGGTCGTGCGCGACGACCCGGAGCTGCTCGCCGTGTGGATGGCACCCGGGACCGAGTGCGTGAAACCGGTGCTCGCCGACGGCACACCCGTGCACCGCGAGCCGCTCGGCACGCGGTACACCAAGCCGCGCACGGTGCTGCGGGACCGCTGGTTCGGCACCGGTGTGCTGAAGCTGGCCCGGCCCGGCGACCCCTGGTCGGTGTGGCTGTTCTGGGAGCCGGGCTGGCAGTTCAAGAACTGGTACGTGAACCTGGAGGAGCCGCTCGCCCGTTGGGCCGGCGGCGTGGACTCCGAGGACCACTTCCTGGACATCTCCGTGCACCCGGACCGCGCCTGGTACTGGCGTGACGAGGACGAGTTCGCGCAGGCCCAGCGGGACGGGCTGGTGGACCCCGCGCTGGCCGGGAGGGTGCGGGAGGCCGGGCGGGCCGCCGTGGAGGTGATCGACGCCTGGGGGGCGCCGTTCTCGGACGGCTGGGAGAACTGGCGCCCGGATCCGTCCTGGACGGTACCGTCACTGCCACAGGACTGGGACCGCACGGACGCGCATGTGTCCTCGTGAGACCCTTGCTGAGCCCCGGGGCGGGAAACGTAGGATCGTCGTCCGCAAGGGCGCGGGGCAGCAACCACCGGAGCGCGCGCCGGGCTTGACCGAACGTCACCGAGGGGCGGCAGGACGTGAGCGAGGGGTACGGAAACACCAGTAGCGGCCGGGAACGGCCGGCCGGCCGCGCAGCAACAACCTCTGACCACACGCGAAATCCGTTCCGGGGACAGGCATTCCGGGTATCGGAGTTTCGGCGGGACGAACCGCGCGCACGGCGTGCGCCGGACGGATGGACTCGACACGCGTGACGGAGCAGCCGACCTCCTTCGAGCGCCCGCAGCCGGGCGTGGACCCCGCGGATCCCCGCGGGGCGCTCCTGCGTACCCCGTCACCGGCCCGCGTGCCGGGCACCGGGGCCGCCTTACCGGTACAGGGCCGCTGTGGCGATGAGCCGCCCGCGCCCGGGGCCGCGTTCCCGGGATCGCCGGGTGCCGCCTCACCGGACACGGTGACGCCCGGCGGCGCCGGCCAGGACCCGGCGCCCGGACCGGGTGCCGAGCACGCACAGCCGGGCTCCGGGCACGGGGCCGAGCCGGCCACGCACCGGCCGCGGCCCGCGCCGGAGGGCATCCCGGTGCAGCCGGCCGCGGGAGCGGGCGTCCCGGCCCAGGCCCCCGACGGCCAGGAACGCCGCACCGGGCAGGTGACACGGCCCGGGCAGCCGACGCCGATGCGGCGCGACGGCGACCGGCTGCGGTTCGTCGGCGCCGCGACCCGGCGCATCGCCCGCGGCATCGACCTGGACGAGATCGTGATGGGACTGTGCCGGGCCACCGTGCCCACCTTCTCCGACGCGATCCTGGTCTATCTGCGCGATCCGCTGCCGGTCGGCGACGAGCGGCCCACGGGTCCGCTGGTGCTGCGGCTGCGCCGCACCGACCGCATCCCGGCGGAGCGGGACACCGAGGGCGGGTTCGCGCCGGTCGCCCCGCCGGAGCCGTCCGAGCTGGACTCGGTCGGCGAGGAGCTGTGCACGGTGCGGCCGGGCAGCGCGCTCGCCGAGGTGCTGCGCGGCGTGCGGCCGGTGTTCACGGACGCTCCGGCCGCCCGGGCCGCGCTGCCCGAACTCCTCGGCGAGGACGGCGCGTCGGCCGTCCCGGACGGGCAGCGGGCGATCCTCGCACCGCTGCGCGGCCGGCGCCGGGTGATCGGCGCGGCGCTGTTCCTGCGCCGTCCGGAGCGCATCCCCTTCGAGGCCGACGATCTGCTGGTCGCCGCGCAGCTCGCCACGCACAGCGCCCTCGGCATCGACAAGGCGGTGCTGTACGGGCGGGAGGCGTACATCGCGGACGAGCTGCAGCGGACGATGCTGCCGGAGAACCTGCCGCGCTGCACCGGTGTGCGGCTGGCGTCGCGCTATCTGCCGGCCGCGGAGACCGCCCGGGTGGGTGGCGACTGGTACGACGCGATCCCGCTGCCGGGCAGCCGGGTGGCGCTGGTGGTCGGTGACGTGATGGGGCACTCCATGACGTCGGCGGCGATCATGGGCCAGCTGCGCACCACCGCGCAGACCCTGGCCGGTCTCGACCTGCCCCCGCAGGAGGTGCTCCACCACCTCGACGAGCAGGCGCAGCGGCTCGGCGTGGACCGCATGGCGACCTGCCTGTACGCGGTGTACGACCCGGTGTCCCACCGCATCACCATCGCCAACGCCGGCCATCCGCCGCCGATCCTGCTGGAGCTGGGCGGCCGGGCCGAGGTGCTGCGGGTGCCCGCGGGCGCGCCGATCGGCGTGGGCGGGGTGGACTTCGAGGCCGTGGAGCTGGACGCGCCCGCCGGGGCGACGCTGCTGCTGTACACCGACGGCCTGGTGGAGTCCCGGCTGCGGGACGTGTGGACCGGCATCGAGCAGCTGCGCGAGAAGCTCGCCGCGACCGCGCAGCTCACAGGACCGGACCATCCGCCGCCGCTGGAGGCCCTGTGCGACGAGGTCCTCGACATGCTCGGCCCGGGCGACCGGGACGACGACATCGCGCTGCTCGCCGCCCGCTTCGACGGCATCGCCCCCAGCGACGTGGCGTACTGGTTCCTGGAACCGGAGGACGCGGCCCCCGGCCGGGCCCGCCGCCTGGCCCGGCGGGCGCTGTCCCGCTGGGGCATGGAGGAGCTGAGCGACTCGGTGGAGCTGCTGGTCAGCGAGGTGGTGACGAACGCCGTGCGCTATGCGACGCGGCCGGTCACGCTGCGGCTGCTGCGCACCGACGTGCTGCGCTGCGAGGTCGGTGACGACGTGCCGCAACTGCCCCGGATCCGGCAGGCGCGCGCCACGGACGAGGGCGGACGCGGGCTGTACCTGGTGAACCGGCTGGCGCGGCGCTGGGGCGCGACCCGGCTGAGCACCGGCAAGGTGGTGTGGTTCGAGCTGAACCACGGCTGAGCCGCCGTACCACGAGGGGAGGGGCGCCCGGTGCGGTCACCGGGCGCCCCTCGTGCGCTCTACTGGTCCGCGCCGAACTGCGGGTCGTCAGGGTCGCCGGGGATCCCGAAGGTCGGCGAGCCCGACGGCGGCGTGGTCGTCGGCGGCGGTGTCGTGGGCGTCTGGGTGGGCGGCTCGGACGTCGGCGGGGCGGACGAGGTCTCCGGCGGCGCCTCGGTGGTGGGCGCCTCGGTCGTCGGCTCCTGGCTCGGGGTCTGCGAGGGCGTCTGCGTGGCCGACGGCGTCCGGGTGGGCCGGACGGCCGCGCCCTGGTCGGTCTCCAGGTCGAACCTGCTGACCTCGTCCATCACGCCGAAGGTGTACGCCGCCCAGATCTCGGCGGGGAAGCCACCGCCGTTGACGCGGTAGTCGACGCCGCCCGCCCGGTACATCGGGACCTGCCTGCCGTTCTTGGCGTCCTCGCCGAACAGGCCGACCGAGGTGACCAGCTCGGGGGTGAAGCCGGTGAACCAGGCCGACTTGTTGTTGTCGGAGGTACCGGTCTTGCCGGCCACCTGCTGGCCGTCGCGCAGCGGGTTCTCCCGCACGGACCTCCTGGCCGTACCGTCGTCGACCACGCCGGTGAGCACGGAGGTCACCGTGTCGGCGGCGGTGCGGCCGATGACCCGGTCGCCGACCGCCTCGGGGAACTCGACGCTGCGGTCCTTGTGCTCGACCGACTTCACGACGGCCGGGGTGACCTTCTTGCCGTGGTTGGCGAGGGTGGCGTAGACGCCCGCCATCTCCAGCGGGCTCGCGCCCATACTGCCCAGGGTCTGGGCGGGCACGGCCTCCATGCCCTCGGTCTCCATGCCGAGGTCGCCCGCGACCTTCACGACCTCGGGCATGCCGACGTCGATGCCCATCTGGGCGAAGACCGAGTTCACGGACTTGTTCATCGCCTCCTGGACGGTGATGTCTCCGTAGTCGACGTCGTCCTCGTTGGGGGGCGCGAAGCCGACCTTGCTGCCGTTGTCCATGACGGGGCGCCTGCTGGTGCCGTCGTAGAGCGTGCCGGCCCTGATCGGTACCCCGTCCTGGGTCTCGGCGGCCTGGTCGACGGCCGCGGCGAGGATGACCGGCTTGAACGTGGAGGCGGGCTGGTAGTCGTCGCGGGTGGCGTTGTTGCGGAAGTGCTTCACGTAGTCCACGCCGCCGTACATCGCCACCACCGCGCCCGTCCTGGGGTTCACGGAGACGGCACCGGCCTGGACGTCGGCGTCCACGTCGCGCCGGTCCGGGTCGAGCTTGCTGGTCAGCTTGGCCTTGACCGCCTTCTCCAGCGCGGTCTGCTTCTTCTTGTCGATGTTGACCGTGATGGTGTAGCCGCCGAGGTCCAGCAGGGCGTCGGCCTGCTTCAGGTCCTCGGCGATGCCCTGCTCGACGAACTGCCGCTTGACCGCGTTGTTGGCCGCCTCCACCAGGTAACCGGTCTGGCCCTCCATCCCGGGGGCGGCCTTGGGCTCCTTGGGGACGGGGAACGTCATGCCCTGCCGGTCGGCCGCGTCCAGCCACTTCTGCTCGACCATGTTGTCCAGGACGTAGTTCCAGCGCTCCTGGACGAGCTTCTTTCCGGTCTCGCTGGCGGCCGCCCAGTCGTACTGGCTCGGCGCCTGGAGCAGCGCGGCGAGGTAGGCGCCCTGCTCGACCGTCAGGTCCTCGGCGTCGACGCGGTAGTAGGCCTGCGCGGCGGCCTGGATGCCGTACGCGCCGCGGCCGTAGTAGCTGGTGTTGATGTATCCGGCGAGGATGTAGTCCTTGGACTTCTCCCGGTCCAGCTTCAGGGAGATGACCACTTCCTTCATCTTGCGGCTGACGGTCCGTTCCTGCGTCAGGTAGTAGTTCTTGACGTACTGCTGGGTGATCGTCGAGCCGCCCTGGGCGCCCTTGCCGGAGAGCGTGTTGAGCAGGCCGCGCGCGGTGCCCTTGATGTCGACGCCGGAGTCGTTGTAGAAGGTCTTGTTCTCGGCGGCGACGAAGGTGCGCTGGACGTCCTTGGGGACCCTCGCCAGGTCGACGATCTCGCGGTTGAAGCCGCTGCGGGCCATGACCGTGCCGTCGCTGTACTTGTAGACGTTGCCCTGCGACTCGGCGTCGGCGTTGCCCTCGGGTATGTCGATCAGCATGTAGAGCACGATGAAGGCGCCCATGCCGAGCAGGCAGAGGCCGAAGAAGGTGCCGAGGATCTTCTTCCAGGTGAAGAGCCGGCGTATGCCGCTGCGGCCGGTCACGCCCGACGAGCGGTGGCCCGCGGGTGCCGCACGGCGCCCGCCGCGCTGTCGTGCGCGTCTTTCTTCCGCTCGTCCCATACGCCCGTTCCGCTCCGCTTCGTTCATGTGCGCTCGACTGCTGCACAGGTTCGCAGCCCAGGTCAGCTCAGCTCAGCTCAGAAAGCTAACACCGGGAGCTATGACAAAGGACTGCTGATGCGGTCGTTACGGACGTGACAATCAGCACCCGCCCCGAAGGAACCGACGTGCGGGAGGGGCACAAGGTTGCCATGAGCGGGTAATCTGCTATCACTTAGATAGGCAGGCGCCAGCGGCGGGGAACCCGCGCGGACGGCGCGCGGAGAAACGTGGGATCACCCATGTCCACACACGACACGCAGGTCACGGCCGATGTGCCCGAGCTGCCGGCCCCGCGCGTGCGAGAGTTCGCGGCGCACAGCATCGGCGGCGTCCTGGTCGCGCTCGCCGCGTTCCTCGCGATGTGCGGGCTGAACATGGTGGCGCCCGGCGAGGCCCGGATGGTGCAGCTCTTCGGCCGCTACCGGGGCACGATCCGGCAGGACGGACTGCGCTGGGTGAATCCCTTCACCTCGCGCACCAAGATCTCCACACGCGTGCGCAACCACGAGACCGCCGTCCTGAAGGTGAACGACGCCTACGGCAACCCGATCACCCAGACCGAGGCGGCCGTGCGGCACATCGCCATCGAGTACCGCTACGACGCCCATGACGAGGACGGCCTCTCGCTGCGCGGCAACGCCGAGGAGATCACCGAGAAGCTCGCCGTCGAGCGGCACGCGCGCGTGGACGCGGCCGGTGTGCAGATCATCGAGTCCCGCTTCACACACCTCGCGTACGCTCCCGAGATCGCCTCGGCGATGCTCCAGCGGCAGCAGGCCGGCGCGGTGGTGGCGGCGCGGCAGCAGATCGTGGAGGGCGCCGTGGGCATGGTCGAGTCGGCGCTGACCCGGATCGCCATGGGGGCACCTCCCACGCCTTTCGGGCAGTGGGGGAAGGACATCGTGGAGCTGGACCCGGAACGGAAGGCGGCAGTGGTGTCCAACCTGATGGTGGCGCTGTGCGGTGACCGCTCGGCGCAGCCGGTCCTCAACACCGGGACGCTCTACCAGTGACGACTCCGTCCGGGGACCCGGCCCCCCGCGGTCGGCCGCAGCGCAAGCAGGTGCTGCTGCGGCTCGACCCGTCGGTGTACGAGGCGCTGGCGCGCTGGGCGAACGACGAGCTGCGCTCGGCCAACGCGCAGATCGAGTTCCTGCTGCGGCGGGCGCTCGCGGAGGCGGGGCGGCTCCCGGGGGACACCGGGCCCCTGCCCCGCCGCGGGCGTCCGCCCGGGGGCTCTGCACCCAGACCCCCCTCGGCCTGAACCGGCCTCGGTGGCAGAACCGTGACAATCGACCTCCACCTGCGGTGTCGCACGCCCCGCCATGGACTGCACACTCCGCGTATACACGCGGCGTATACACGCTGTGTAGAGTGCTCGGCATGTCCATCGGTCACACCCTCCTGGGGCTCCTGGAGTCCGGCCCGCGTCACGGTTACGACCTGAAGCGGGCCTTCGACGAGAAGTTCGGTCACGACCGGCCGCTGCACTACGGCCAGGTCTACTCGACGATGTCCCGCCTGCTGAAGAACGGGCTCGTCGAAGTCGACGGCATCGAGGCCGGCGGCGGCCCCGAGCGGAAGCGGTACGCGATCACCGAGGCCGGCATCACCGATGTCGAGCGCTGGCTCGCCACGCCGGAGAAGCCGGAGCCGTACCTCCAGTCGACGCTCTACACCAAGGTCGTCCTGGCGCTGCTCACCAGCCGCGACGCCGCCGACATCCTCGACACGCAGCGCTCGGAGCATCTGCGCGGCATGCGGATCCTCACCGACCGCAAGCGCAAGGGCGATCTCGCCGACCAGCTCATCTGCGACCACGCCCTGTTCCACCTCGAGGCCGATCTGCGCTGGCTCGAGCTGACCGCGGCGCGCCTCGACAAGCTCCGTGCGGCGGTGACCCGATGACCGCCCCCGTTCCCCCCGGTTCCCTGCTCACCGCCCGGGACCTGCGCAAGGTCTACGGTCCGACCACCGCGCTCGACGGTGCCGGCTTCTCCATCCACCCCGGCGAGGTCGTCGCCGTGATGGGCCCCTCCGGCTCGGGCAAGTCGACCCTGCTGCACTGCCTCGCCGGAATCGTCACCCCCGACTCCGGCTCGATCACCTACGACGGGCGCGAGGTGACCGCCATGAGCGACGCCGAGCGCAGCGCGCTCCGGCGCTCGGAGTTCGGCTTCGTCTTCCAGTTCGGGCAGCTCGTTCCGGAGCTCACCTGCGTGGAGAACGTCGCCCTGCCGCTGCGGCTGAACGGCACGCCACGCAAGGAGGCCGAGCGGGCCGCGTCGACCTGGATGGAACGCCTCGAGGTCGACGACGTCCGCAAGAAGCGGCCCGGCGAGGTCTCCGGCGGTCAGGGCCAGCGGGTCGCCGTGGCCCGCGCGCTGGTCACCAACCCGCGGGTGATCTTCGCCGACGAGCCGACCGGCGCGCTGGACTCCCTCAACGGCGAGCGCGTCATGGAGCTGCTCACCGAGGCCGCCCGGTCCGCCAACGCCGCCGTCGTCCTCGTCACCCACGAGGCGCGGGTGGCCGCGTACTCCGACCGCGAGATCGTGGTGCGCGACGGCAGGTCCCGGGACATGGAGCGCGTCGTATGAGTGCGCGTCAGTGGGGGCGCGACCTCGGCATGGGCATGCGGTTCGCCTTCGCCGGCGGACGCGAGGGGTGGATCCGGGCACTGCTCACCGCCGTCGGTGTCGGGCTGGGAGTGGCGCTGCTGCTGCTCACCACCGCCCTGCCCGGCGCCCTGGCGGAGCGGCACCGGCGGGAGGAGGCGCGCCTGGACTACACCTTCGGCGAGCCGGTCGAGCACAGGGCCGACAACACCCTCGTCATCGCCAGGACCGACACCGGGTTCGGCGACCGGGACGTCCGCGGCCGGCTGGTGGAGGCGGAGGGCGCGAAGGCCCCGCTGCCGCCGGGTCTGCGGGAGTTCCCGGCGGCGGGCGACATGGTGGTCTCCCCCGCGCTGCGGGAACTGCTCGACTCCGAAGGCGGCACGCTGCTGCGGGAGCGGCTGCCCTACGACATCGTGGGGACGATCGGCGAGCAGGGGCTCATCGGTTCGCAGGAGCTCGCCTACTACGCGGGCGGCAAGGACCTGGCGGAGCGGGTCGGCAACGCGGCGGCGGAGCGCATCGACTCCTTCGGCAACCCGGATCCCACGGAGGAGAAGACCGATCCGGTCCTCGTCCTGCTGGTCCTGGTCGTCTTCGTGGTGCTGCTGATGCCGGTCGCCGTGTTCATCGCCGCGGCCGTGCGGTTCGGCGGCGAACGGCGCGACCGCAGGCTGGCCGCGCTGCGGCTGGTCGGCTCCGACGGCGGCATGACCCGGCGGATCGCCGCGGGCGAGGCACTCGGCGGGGCGCTGCTGGGTCTGGTGTTCGGCACCGGGTTCTTCCTGGCGGGACGCGAACTCGCCGCTTCCTTCGAGGTGTTCGACGTCAGTGTCTTCCCGAGCTATCTCAACCCCTCGCCGCTGCTGGCGCTGCTGGTCGCGGTGGCGGTGCCGGCGGCCGCGGTGCTGGTGACCCTGTTCGCGCTGCGCGGGGTGGTCATCGAACCGCTCGGCGTGGTGCGCACGGCACGGCCCGCCCGCCGCCGGCTGTGGTGGCGGCTGCTGCTGCCGCTGGCCGGGATCGTCATGCTGGCCCCCATGCTCGGCCAGGGCCGGGAGAACGGGGAGTTCAACGGGTATCTGGTCACCGGCGGTGTCATCTGCCTGCTCGTCGGGGTCACGGCGCTGCTCCCCTGGGTCGTGGAGACGGTCGTCGCCCGGCTCGGCTCGGGCAGCGTGTCCTGGCAGCTGGCGGTACGCCGCCTGCAGCTGAGCAGCGGTGCGGCGGCCCGCATGGTCAACGGCATCGCGGTGGCCGTGGCCGGCGCGATCGCGCTGCAGATGCTGTTCGCCGGGGTCGAGGGCGACTACACCACGGACACGGGCCTGGACGTGTCGCGGGCGCAGATGCAGGTACGGGTGCCGGACGGCACGGAACTCGCCGCGGCCACCGCGAAGCTCGAGGGGACCAAGGGCGTCCGTAAGGTCCGCGCACTGTCCGAGGGGTACCTCGGCGACCGGCCCTGGCGGAAGAACCCGGAGCGCTCCGCCGAACTGACCATCGGCGACTGCGCGGCCCTGCGCGAGGTGGCGAGGTTCCCCTCCTGCGAGGACGGCGACGTGTTCTCGCTCCGGGGCGGCGAGTACGACACCGACACCCCGTCGCTGAGCAGGCCCGGCCAGAAGCTGTACCTGGAGCAGGGCACCGTCGACGGCAAGGCGGAGGACGTCGTCTGGACCCTCCCGAAGACACTGAAGGAGGCCGAATCCGTCGAGGACCCGACCGGGACGAAGCGCGGCGGCTTCCTGATGACACCGGGCGCGGTGCCCGCGGACGTGGCGAAGTCGGTCCGGGGCGAGCTGTACCTGTCGGTCGACGACTCGGTGCCGTACGCCCGCGAGTACGTGCGCAACGCGGCGGCCGCGATCGACCCGCTGGCCGCGCCGATGACCTGGTCCGCCACCGAGCGCACCGATCGCTTCGACGCCATCCGCACGGGTCTGTTCGTCGGGGCCACCGCCGTCCTGGTGCTGATCGGGGCGAGTCTGCTGGTCTCCCAGCTCGAACAGTTGCGGGAGCGCCGGAAGCTGCTGTCGGCCCTGGTCGCCTTCGGTACCCGGCGGCGCACGCTGAGCCTGTCCGTGCTGTGGCAGACGGCGATCCCGATCGGTCTGGGCCTGCTGCTGGCCTCGGTGGTGGGCGTGTCCCTGGGCGCGGTCCTGCTGAAGATGACCGCGACACCGGTCGGTGTCGACTGGCCGAGCGTGCTGCGGATGACCGGCATGGGCGCGGGCGTGGTCCTCGTGGTGACCCTGCTCAGCCTGCCCCCGCTGGTGCGCATGATGCGCCCGGACGGGCTGCGCACCGAGTAGGGCCGGCGGGGGCGCTCAGCTCCCCAGTATGCGCACCGGCAGGCCGCGCATCGCCTCGCGCAGGGCCACCGCCAGCTGCTCGTACTCCGCCGCCCTCGCCGTGCCCGTGCGCATGGCGAGGGCGATGCGGCGGGCGGGGGCCGGGTCGGTGAAGCGGCCGGTGAGCAGGCGGCCGGCGCGGGTGGTCTCGACGTCGACGGCGGTGCGCGGCAGCAGCGTCACCCCGAGGCCGCCCGCCACCAGCTGCACCAGCGTGGACAGTCCGGCCGCCGTGGTGGTCGCCGGGACCCCGGCGCGGCCGGCCTCGCGGCAGATCTCCAGGGCCTGGTCACGCAGGCAGTGCCCCTCGTCGAGCAGGAGCAGGTTCAGCTCGCGCAGCACCTCGCGGGGTATGCCCTGCCGGCCGCCGAGCCGGTGGCCGAGCGGGGTGACCAGGACGAAGTCCTCGTCGAACAGGGGAAGTTCGGTCACCCCCGGTACCCCGAGGGGCACGGCGAGCAGCAGCAGGTCGAGCCGTCCGCCGGCCAGGCCCTCCAGCAGGTTCGCCGTCTGCTCCTCGTGCACCTGCAGGTCGAGGGCCGGGTAGCGCTCGTGGACCAGCCGCAGGACGGTCGGCAGCAGGTAGGGGGCCACGGTCGGGATGACGCCGAGGCGCAGCGCCCCGGTGAACGGCGCCCGCAGCGCGTCCGCCTCCTCCATCAGCGCACCGACCTCGGCGAGTACGGCCTTGGCGCGGACGGCGAGCCGCGCACCGGCCGGTGAGAGCAGCACCTTGCGCGTCGTACGCTCCACCAGGGTGACACCGAGTGTCTCCTCCAGCGCCGACACGGCCCCCGAGAGGGCCGGCTGGCTCATCCCCATGGCCGCCGCGGCGTCCCGGAAGTGCAGGTGCTCGGCCACCGCGGCGAACGCCCGGAGTTGCGCGAGGCTGGGCTGCCTGCGCCTATTACCCACAGTCACTAATAGGTCCCTCCGATCAACACGACCGAGTGTAGCTATTTCACTAATCAATGCACCCTGTGCCAACATCAATAAGGTCCAACCCATGGGAAATGCCCACACAATGGGTGTTTCTTCGCTGCAAGGAGAGTCTGTGCTCACTGTCGGTGACAAGTTCCCCGAGTTCGAACTGACCGCCTGCGTCTCGCTGGAGAAGGGCAAGGAGTTCGAGACGATCGACCACAAGACCTACGAGGGCAAGTGGAAGATCGTGTTCGCATGGCCCAAGGACTTCACCTTCGTGTGCCCGACCGAGATCGCGGCCTTCGGCAAGCTGAACGACGAGTTCGCCGACCGCGACGCCCAGGTCCTCGGTTTCTCCGGTGACTCCGAGTTCGTCCACCACGCCTGGCGCAAGGACCACGACGACCTGCGTGACCTGCCGTTCCCGATGATGGCGGACTCCAAGCACGAGCTCATGCGCGAGCTCGGCATCGAGGGCGAGGACGGCTTCGCCAAGCGCGCCGTGTTCATCGTGGACCAGAACAACGAGATCCAGTTCACCATGGTGACCGCCGGCTCCGTCGGCCGTAACCCCAAGGAGGTCCTCCGCGTTCTGGACGCCCTGCAGACCGACGAGCTCTGCCCGTGCAACTGGAGCAAGGGCGACGAGACCCTGGACCCGGTCGCGCTGCTGGCCGGGGAGTGACCTGACATGTCGCTCGACTCCCTGAAGTCCCGGATACCGGACTACGCCAAGGACCTGAAGCTCAACCTGGGCTCGGTCATCGGCAACTCCGACCTGCCGGCCCAGCAGCTGTGGGGCACGGTGCTGTCGACGGCCATCGCCTCGCGCTCGGCGACCGTGCTGCGCGAGCTGGAGCCGGAGGCGAAGGCGAACCTGTCGCCGGAGGCGTACACGGCCGCCAAGGCCGCCGCCGCGGTGATGGCGATGAACAACGTCTTCTACCGCACCCGCCACCTGCTGTCGGACCACGAGTACGGCAACCTGCGCGCCGGTCTGCGGATGAACGTCATCGGCAACCCCGGCGTCGACAAGGTCGACTTCGAGTTCTGGTCCTTCGCGGTCTCCGCGATCAACGGCTGCGGCATGTGCCTCGACTCCCACGAGCAGGTACTGCGCAAGGCCGGCGTGGAGCGCGAGGCCGTCCAGGAGGCCTTCAAGATCGCCGCGGTGGTCCAGGCGGTCGCCGCCACGCTCGACGCGGAGGCGGCCCTCGCGGAGTGACACCGCGCGCCCCGTCACGCACCACGGGCCCGTCCACCTCGACCGGTGGGCGGGCCCGCTGCCGTACGGGCTACTGCTCGCGCGGGGGCCCGGGGCGTTTGCCCTCCTCCGGCGCCGCCTGTTCGGCGGGCGCGGGGAGCGGGGCGTCCGGCGCGGACAGGGCCGTGGCACCCCGGGGCCGCGGGGAATGGCGTACGGCCGTCTCGTGGGCGTACGCGCGCAGATAGCCGACGACGGTGTTGGTGACCGCGACGAGCGGTACGGCGACCACCGCGCCGCCGATGCCGGCCACCATGCCGCCCGAGGCGACGGCCAGCACCACCGCGAGCGGATGGACCCGCACCGCCCGGCCCAGGATGAACGGCTGGAGGATGTGCCCCTCGATCTGCTGCACCGCCAGCACCACCACCAGCACCATGACGCCCGTGAACACGCCCTGCGTGACCAGCCCGACGACCACCGCCAGCGCTCCCGACACCACGGCGCCCACGAGCGGGATGAACGAGAACAGGAAGATGAAGACGGCGAGCGGCACCGCCATCGGCACGTCGAGGAAGTAGATGCCGAGGCCGATGAAGATGGCGTCGATCAGGGCCACCACCACCGTGCCGCGCACGTACGCCGTCAGCGTCCGCCACGCGGCCGGCCCGGCACCGGCGACACCCGGACGGGCCGCGGCCGGGACGAGCCTGAGCGTCCACTGCCAGATCCGCTTGCCGTCGTAGAGCAGGAACAGCGTCGAGAAGACGGCGAGCAGTATGCCGGTGAGCGCCTCGACGACGACCGTGACGCCCTCCAGGCCCGCCGAGGTGATCTGCTCGGTGTTGGCGCCGACCGCCTCCCGCAGGTTCGCGGCGATCTCGTTGATCTGCTTGTCGGTGACGTGGAAGGGGCTGTTGAGCAGCCAGTTGCGCAGTTCGTCGATGCCGTCCTGGATCTGGCTGGAGAGGTTGTCGATGTTCTCCATGATCTGCCAGGTCACGAACCAGCCTATGAGGCCGATCACGACGAACCCGAACAACGCCGTCAGCGCCGTGGCCGGGCCACGCGGCACGCCGATCCGCCGCAGCCGCGCCACCGTCGGCTGGAGCAGCGCGGTGATCAGCAGCGAGGCCACGAAGGCCAGCACCACGAGCTGTACCGCACTGATGACCCGCATGAGCACCCAGACCGTGCCGGCCAGCACCAGCAGCCGCCAGCCGGCCTCGGCGGCGACCCGCACCCCCCAGGGCACTGCCTGCGCCGGGTCCGGGCGGACGAAGACGGCCCCGGAGGCGGTGTACTCGGCCGGCGCCACCAGGTCGGGGCGCTCGGCGGCCTCCCGCCCGGTGTCCTCGTCGTCGGGCCGGCTCTCCCCCGTCACCTCGGCGCGGCGTTCCTCCAGCCGCTTGCTGACCTCGGTCAGTCGGGCTCCGGCACGGCCGAGCCACCCTGGCACTCGCGACATGATCCGTCCTCTTCCCCCGTTTCTCCCCACCACTCCCCCTGGAGTCGTCGCTCAGACCGTACAGGGCGACAGCCCCGCACCGTAGGACGGTGCGGGGCTGTGCCGGGGTTGAGCGGGGGCCGGGGGTGGAGGGCACCCCGGTGCCTCTAGTACCAGTGGTTGGCCTGCCAGAAGTTCCAGGCGCCGCAGGGGCTGCCGTAGCGGCCGTCCATGTAGCCGAGGCCCCACTTGATCTGGGTGGCCGGGTTCGTCATCCAGTCGGCGCCGGCGGAGGCCATCTTGGACCCCGGGAGGGCCTGCACCAGGCCGTAGGCGTCGGAGGTGGGGTTGTCGGCCCGGTAGTTCCAGCTCGACTCGCGCTCCACGATGTTGCTGAAGCACTGGAACTGGTCCGCGGGGACGATCTGCCGGGCCATCGCCTGGACCTCGGCGACGGTGTAGGACGCCTGGACGGCGAAGGTGGACGCGTCGCGGACCTCGGAACGGCTGGCGGCGGCCTTGGCCTCCGCGCGCTCCTTGGCCTCCCGCTCCGCCTTCTCGGCCGCCTCCTTCTTCTTGGCGACCGCGGTCTCGGCGGCGGCCTTGCGGGCGGCCTCCTCCGCGTCCTTCTTGGCGCTCGCGTCCGCCGCGATGGCCATGGTTTCGGCCTGCTGCGTCAGGGACGCGGTCTGCACCTGGGCCTGCTGGCCCGCGGGGATGTCCGCGAGCAGCGTGGTGCCGCTTGCCGTCGCTTCGACGTCGTTGTTCTGCGCGGTGCTGCCCGAGGCAACACCGACGACGCTTCCGACAGCGGTGACCGCCGTGGCCGAGGCCACTGCGAATCCCCGGACCGAGATCCGGCTCACACGGTTTCCTTCCAGCATCATCCGCTTCGGTGACCCTCGCGGACGCAATCGTGCCCCTGGCACTGTCCTCCCCAACTACGGGTCACGGGAGGCACGGGCCCGGTGGGCAACTCCCACGAGGGGAGCGCCGCGTGATGCTCGGGCGGCATACGACGACGCTATGGAGTTGGAACGGAGTCCTGCTGTGGCGCCGTACCGCTGGGGGTACAGCTGTGTCGTATGCGGGGCCTGACAGGAGTGAGACTCTGCCGTAACCCGACGGGGCAAGGCAATTCTCCGTTGCGTGTGAAAGCTCACATCCCGTTTGGCCCTGGGGATATTCGGAAATCCGCACACGCGTCGGCGCCGCCCGGCTAGGCTCTTCGCCTTTCCGGACGGCGCCAATTACCGCGTAACCGCCTCTGCTTGGAGAACGAGGGTCAGATCTGCCCGTCTTCGAGCATTTCGGTCACAAGGGCGGCGATCCGGGACCTCTCGGAACGCGTCAGTGTGACGTGCGCGAACAGCGGATGCCCCTTCAGTTTCTCGACGACGGCGACCACGCCGTCGTACCGCCCGACCCGCAGATTGTCCCGCTGGGCGACATCGTGGGTCAGAACGACCCGCGAATTGGCCCCGATGCGGGACAGAACGGTCAGCAGGACGTTCCGTTCCAGCGACTGCGCCTCGTCGACGATCACGAACGCGTCGTGCAGCGAGCGGCCCCGGATGTGGGTGAGCGGCAGAACCTCCAGCATGCCGCGCGCGGTGACCTCCTCGATGACCTCCCGGCTGGTGACCGCCGACAGCGTGTCGAACACCGCCTGCGCCCAGGGGCTCATCTTCTCCGCCTCGGAACCGGGCAGATAGCCGAGCTCCTGCCCGCCCACCGCGTACAGCGGACGGAAGACCATCACCTTCTGGTGCTGCCGGCGCTCCAGGACCGCCTCGAGGCCCGCGCACAGCGCCAGCGCCGACTTGCCGGTGCCCGCCCGGCCGCCCATGGACACGATCCCGACGTCCGGGTCCAGCAGCAGGTCGAGCGCGATCCGCTGCTCGGCGCTGCGGCCCTTGACGCCGAACGCCTCCCGGTCGCCGCGCACCAGCCGGACGTTGCCGTCGGCGGTGACCCGCCCGAGCGCCTTGCCGCGCTCGGACTGGATGGTCAGACCGGTGTGCACCGGGAGACCGGCCGCTTCGGGCACGTACACGCGCCCTTCCTCGAAGAGGATGTCCACCTGCTCGCCGGGCAGGGTCAGTTCGGACATTCCGGTCCAGCCGGAGGAGTCCGTGATGGCGAGCTCCGCGCGGTACTCCTCGGCGAGGAGACCGACGGAGGACGCCTTGATCCTGAGCGGGAGGTCCTTCGACACGACGGTGACGTCGAACCCCTCGGCCTGCAGGTTGCGGGCGACCGCGAGGATGCGGGAGTCGTTGTCCCCCAGGCGGTAGCCGCTGGGCAGCACGCTGGGGTCCGAGTGGTTGAGCTCGACCCGCAGGGTTCCGCCGAGGTCCCCGGTCGGAATGGGGGCGTCGAGGCGGCCGTACCGCACCCGGTAGTCGTCCAGCAGACGGAGTGCCTGCCGGGCGAAGTAGCCGAGTTCGGGATGGTTCCGCTTGGCCTCCAGTTCCGTCACCACGACGACGGGGAGCACGACCTCGTGCTCGTCGAAGCGGCTCGGGGCCTTGGGGTCGGCCAGCAGGACGCTGGTGTCGAGAACATAGGTGCGCCGGTCTGGCTTGTGGCGCTTTGCGCTGGTCACCACGGAAGGACGTACCCCCTCGGATGAGGTCGGGGAGCGACGGAGCGGAGCTGGACCGGTCGACGGCCCCCGTGCACGGCGGGCCGGGAACCGGCCCTCCGCTGCTTCGTCCGTGCCGTGACCGCACGGTCGGGCTGCTGCAACAGGGCCTCCCGGGCGGACGGCTTCCGTGCCGCCCGCTGAGATCCGACACCCGTGGTTCGGGTGTCGACCTGCCTGGCTTATTCCCTCGATCGAGCACGGCCATGCCACGGCATATGACGGCGTGCCGGTGAACAGCGTGTGACCAGCGGTGCGGGAGGGGCCGGGAGGGGCGCGTCAGCCGCCGTAGCGCCGGTGGCGGGCGGCGTAGTCGCGCAGCGCCCGCAGGAAGTCGACCTTGCGGAAGGCCGGCCAGAAGACCTCGCAGAAGTAGTACTCCGAATGCGCGGTCTGCCACAGCATGAATCCGGACAGCCGCTGCTCGCCGCTGGTGCGGATCACCAGGTCCGGGTCGGGCTGGGCGCGGGTGTAGAGGTGACGCCCGATCATGTCGACGTCGACGGCCTCGGCGAGTTCCTCCATCGAGGTGCCCTTGTCGTGGGCGTCGACGAGCATGGACCGCACCGCGTCGGCGATCTCCTGGCGACCGCCGTATCCGATGGCGACGTTGACCACTATCCCGGTGACGTGCGCGGTGGCCTCCTCGGCCTCCTTCAGGGTGGTCTGCATCCCGGACGGCAGCAGATCGGGCGTGCCGACGTGATGGACCCGCCAGCGCCCGTCGGCGGCGAGGGTGCGCACGACGTCCTCGATGATGCCGAGGAGCGGGACGAGTTCCTCCTTCGGCCGGTCGAAGTTGTCCGTCGACAGCAGCCAGAGGGTGACGACCTCGACGTCCGTCTCACTGCACCAGCCGAGGAACTCCTCGATCTTGTCCGCGCCGGCCCGGTGGCCGTGGACGGTGCTGGAACCCGCGGCCTTCGCCCAGCGGCGGTTGCCATCCATGATGACGCCGATGTGCTTGGGCACCTGAGCGGTGTCCAGGTGGCCTTCCACCCGGCGTGCGTACAGCCTGACCAGCAGGCTCCGCAGCTTGTCGCGCAGGTTCACGTGATCGTCAGCCCCTCCGTACGGATCGGACAGGCGCGGCGCCCCGCCGCGTCGCGCGGCTAGCGGCCCGGTCTCGGCCACGGGCGGCCCCTGTCCGTATGGCGGTCCCCGAAGGCGAAGCGTACCCCCGCCGGGGCGGGGGTCCCCAAAGTCCGCCGTGGTGCGTTTGTCAGCCGTACTGCGGCGGCACGCCGTTTGAGCGCGGCCGCCGGAACCACTGCCCGGCGGAGCCCTGGCCGAGCAGGACGACGACGGCGACGGCGGTGCCGAGCGGCAGGATGCCCAGGGGGACGCCCTGTGCCGTCGCGCTGAGTGCGAACAGGATCTGCACGGACGCCAGCACGATGGAGGCGACCCGGACGCCGTTGCCCGCCGTGGGGTACCGGAACGCCAGGACGAACAGGGCGACAGTCATCAGGTACGTGGCGAAGAAGCGCCCCGCCGACTCGGCCCCCACGGTGACGCCGACCAGGACGGTGAGCAGCACGCCGAGCCCGAACGTCGCGAAGATCACGATCTGGGCGGCCCGCACGGGGCCCGGCATGGTCAGGGGCGGGGGCGGGGGCGGGGACGGGGCGTAGTACGGCGGGGCGCCGGTCCAGCCGTGGGGGTGGTGGGCGCCGGGGTGGGCGAAGGCGCCGGGCTGGGGCGCCGGCGGGGCGCCGTAAGGGCCGGGCGGCTGTCCGTACGTGCCGTACGGGGGCTGCTGCGGTGGTGTCGGCTGTTCGTTCGACATGCCTGGACTCTAGCCAGCGGGCGTCCGGGGACGGGAGCGCCCGGGGCGGCATGAAGAGCGGCATGAAAAAACGGGCCGGTCCGTGGGGGGGAGACGGACCGGCCCGAGGGGGGGTTTCCACCATAACCCTTCGTAAGTGATGCTGCGCGCATCGGCGGGCCACAACTACTCTCCGGAATCGTCCGGCGACACCCCGATGGCCCTGGAAAGCGCAATCCACGAGCCCTCCGTGACCGAAACAGGGCCACATACCGCGAAAAACCGAGTGGTGAGGGGACCGTGTGCAGGATGTGGCATCGTCATCCCCCGTCAGGGCCACTCTTCCGGTCGTCCCCCCGACGGGTGACCCCGGTGGTGACGCCCGCTTGACCCGGCGGCGGCACTCGGGGTGTCCGCGCCGGGCACCGCGCAGTACGGTGCCGCCGCGGAGCCGGCCGCAGCCGGCAGCGATGGGGCGACCTGCCGGACGCCCCCGATGACCGGGACCCTCACGGCGTCCGGGCCCCGCGTCGCATCTCGAAGAGGTGCCGGCTGCTGTGCGCCACGAACGCCCCCTCGGCCTCGATCCGCTCGTGCAGCGCCCGCAGCCGCGGCCGGTACCTCCCGACGGTGAAGTCCGGAACCATCCAGACCACCTTGCGCAGGAAGTGCACGACGGCGGCGATGTCGTGGAACTCCATGCGCAGGCGTTCGGCCCGCACGTCGACGGTCTCCAGTCCGGCGGCCTCGGCCGCGCGCCTCTCACGGTCGGGGTGCCGCGCCTCCCACAGCTCCGCCGGCCGCGGTCCGAGGAAGAACTCGACGAGCTCCCGCGCGCTGCCGGGCCCGACATGCTGCGCGAAGTACGTGCCGCCGGGCCGCAGCACGCGCGCGATCTCGTCCCAGTGCGCCCGCACGGGATGCCGGCTGACGACCAGGTCGAAGCTCTCGTCGGCGAACGGCAGCGGCGCGTCCTCGGGGGAGGCGACGACGACGACACCGCGGGGCCGCAGCAGCGCCGTGGCCCGGGTGACGTTGGGCGGCCAGCCCTCGGTGGCGGCCGTGAGCGCCGGGCGCCGGCCGGCCCGCGCGAGCGCGAAGTCCAGGACCTCCCCTCCCCCGGTCTGGACGTCGAGCACGGCGCCGGCACCGCTCAGCCGCCCGGCCAGCGTGCCGGCGTACCCCCACGAGGGCCGGGCCTCGGTGGCCCGGCCCTCGAACCAGGAAAAGTCCCATCCCTCCGTGGGCACCAAGGCGCCTTCGGCGAGGAGTTCCTCGAAGCTGCGCGGTCGCTCGTCGGACATGCTCCGACCCTGCCCGAACGCGGCACCTCCTGTCGCCCGGTTATCGGCTCGTCGCCCGGTCATCGGCTCGTCACGGCACGAGGGGCCGAACGTCCTCCGCCACGAACCGCACGAAGCCCTCGGGGTCGGGTTCGTCGCCGGTCGGCTGGAGGACGACCGAGTCGGCCCCGGCGTCCGCCAGCCGCCGCACCGCCCCGGCGACGGCGGAGGCGTCCCCGGCCACCCCGAGGTCCGCCTCTCCGGCGACGCCCTCGGCGGCCAGTCCGGCCCGCAGCCGCTCGTCCGCTCCCTCTCCCGTGGCGGCGAGCAGATAGACGACGATCCTGTGCGGTGTGCCGGTGCGTCCCGCGGCGGCCCGCCCCTCCTCGACGAGCCGACGCGCATGCCGCACCCCGTCCGGGGAGGTGGCGGCGGTGAGGATGGTCCCGTCGGCGGCCTCACCCGTGAGCCGCACGGTACGGGGCCCGGTGGCGCCGGCGAGCACCTCGACCGGGCCCTGCGGCGGCCAGTCGAGGGCGACGTCGTCGAGCATGACGTACCGCCCCTCGGTGGTGACCCTTTCTCCGCCCAACAGGGCGCGCAACGCGAGGAGGTGCTCCCGCAGCAGCGTCACCGGCGACTCGACGCGCGCCCCGACCTGCCCCATCCAGTCCTGCACCCCGTGCCCGACCCCGAGCATCGCGCGGCCGGGGAACATCCGGTGCAGGGTCGCGGCCTCCATCGCGGTGACGGCGACGTTCCGCAACGGCACGGGAAGCAGTCCGACCCCGACCCGCACCCGCTCGGTCCACGCCAGCGCGGCGGCGCCGGTCGAGATCCCGCCCTCCCGGAAACAGTCCTCCCACAACCAGAGTTCCTCGAGACCGGACTCGTCCGCGGTCCGCGCGACGGCACGGAGCCGCTCGGGGGCGAGCTGGGGACGGAAGACCGCGCCAAGTGTCGTCATGGGCCCTTCCTACCCGAACTCAGCGGTTGACCGCCTGGATTTCCTGGACCACGACGTCCTGGGTGGCGCCGAACTCGCCGTCGGGCAGATCGCCGCCCGCGCCGCCGGTGCCCGTCCAGTGGATCTCCCAGGTGACCGTGGCCCGGAGAGGGAAGGTGCCGTCGCCCGAGGAACGCAGGTACGTCACCCCGCACGGTGGCGTCTGGTCCGCCTTGCCCTTCGCGTACGGCTGCCCGATCCGGCCGCCGGCCGGCGCGCAGACGCCCGAGGCCGGGTGGGTCCCGGCGTCCGGGGTGCCCGGCTCGATCTTCAGCGAGACGGGTTCCGCCGTGGCGGTCGCCTCGATGCCGATCTCCGGGACGGACGCGGTGACGGAGACCGGCTTGAACTCCGCGCCGTCCAGCCACGCCCAGGTCGGCAGGTTCACCTTGGTCGCCTCCGCGGGGGCGAGCGTGACCTCGGTGCCCGGGACGCGGATCTCGGCGTAGGCGAGCTGGGCGAGGATCTCCGGTGTGACCGCGTTCTCGATGTCCGCGGGCGGGGCCTCGCCCTCGTCCACCCAGAAGTAGTCCTCGGTGCAGGAGTCCCAGCCGGGCGGGAAGCTCTCGTTGACGTACGAGCCCCACCAATAGCCCTTGCCGGACTTGTCCTTGTTGAAGTCCTTCTTCGGGTCGTCCGGGTCCGTGTACTTCTCCCGCTGCTCGGCGTCCCACTCGTGACCCGTCGACCCGGCCTCCCAGATGGGTTCCAGGTAGGCCTGCAACTGCTCGGGCGTGTACTTCGGGGCGTACCAGCAGGCGGGCGGGGTCCACGACGTGGAGGACGTCAGCGCACCCGCGGAGTCACCGGTCCCGTTCTTCGAACGGTCGAAGACGACCCCGCCGACGGTCACGGAAACGGTCCCGTCGGCGCCGGTTTCGGCACGCTGCTGCGTGTCGCCGTCGGTGCCACCGCCGAATCCGGTGTCCGCGTGCACGGGGGCGGCAGCCGCGAGAACCAGTGCCGTGACTCCCCCGGCGATCCGCAGACGCTGTCGCATCACGGCCGGCACTTGGCGCTCCCCCTCTGGGACGTCAGGCGCTCGGTGACCCACACACCGCTCTTGTTCTTGCGCAGGGTGCTCGCGTAGATGACGTACGAGTCCTTCGTCACCTCGGTGACGTCCGTCTTGCCCGTCTCGAGGAACTTGTTGTACGCCTTGCTCTGGTCCTCGCAGTACACCAGGGCTGCCGTTCCGTCCTTGTTGACGGTCACGCTCTCGTTGTAATAGCGGGCCGAACCCGTCGTGCGGGCCTGGTGGTCGACGAACTCCTGGATGTACTTCTGGCTCCCCGCGGCCGCCGTGCCCTCGGAGTAGAAGCGGTACGCCTCGTGGAGGGGATCCTGTTCCGCGATGGCCATGTCCACCGCCCTGATCCGCTGCTCGGCGTCATGGAGCACCGCGTCCTTGGCCGGGTCGCCGGATTTCTTCCACTCGAACGTGGGCGTGACGTCGGAGGGCAGCTCGATCCTCGGCCGGTCGGCCGATGCCGGCGGGGCGGTCGTGGGGGTCGACTTCTCGCCGTCCGTGTCGGCGCCGGCGATGTCGTCGCCGGCCTTGGCGGGGGCGTCGTCGCCTCCGCAGGCGGACAGCGTCAACACCGCTGTGGCGGTCAGCGCGAACGCTGCGAGCAGGGTGGGGCGGCGGGTCACGGTCGGCTCCCGGTGGGGCGAGGCTTCTCTCGAGCGACCCCAAGTTATCCGGGGCCCGCCGCACGGCACCAGAGTGGAGGGTGTCAACTCCTGCTACAACACGGTCACATCGGGCAGCGGCCGGTCCATGACCAGTGCGGTGAGGATCAGCGGGGCGTCGCCGTCGGACTGGTTGAGGGAGACGGCGGCCAGGCGGCCGTCCGGGGCGGGCACCGGCCCCCAGAGGGCCAGGTCGCCGTTGCAGTCCTTGGCGACGAGGGTGCGGAAGGGTTCCACGCCCGGGCGCCGGAGCAATGCCGGGCCCATGGTCACCGTCCGGTGCGGTCCCCAGCGGCGGTCCAGTTCCGCCACCAGCGCGGCCAGGTGCGCCTGCGCCCTCGCCTCCGCGTCGTTCCACGCGCGGCCGTACACACCCGTGAGCGCTTCGCTCTCCCAGAGGGGGAGGAGCAGGAACCCCTCGCCCCGGGTCGACCTCCACTCGCCGGTGCCGGGCTCCCCCTCGTCGGCCGCCGGACCGGAGTCCGGGAGGGGGACGGACAGGGCGGCCTCGATGTCGGACACCGCCCGGCCCGTGTCGAAGGGCTCACCCGCACGGGCTGTCACAGCGCGGGCCTGTCCATCGGGCGGGGCAGCGGCTCCAGTGCACCGGACTTCTTGAGGGTCCGGTACGCCTCGACGACGGCCGCGGTGTCCCCCGGGGAGGTGAGGGCGAGGAGCAGTCCCCCGGTGGGCAGTTGGACGCGGTCGGCCGTCAGGCCGGCGGGGACGCGCGCGGCGCGGCCCGCGGACAGGTAGCCGATCCAGCCGACCGACGGCGTGCCGACCCGGAAGCCGGCCTCCTTCTTCAGGGCGGAGGTGACCGACCGGTCGCTCACGTCGCCGTAGTCCGGCCGCCAGGCCTCCGCCACGACGGTGAGGAGCGCGGCGTCGGGGAGCGACGCCTCGTCGGGGGAGGTGATGGTGGCGACCAGTGACTGGAGCAGGGAGTCCGGGGCGCCGCCCGCCAGCCCGGCGATCTCCACCTTCCAGCCGGCGGCGGGGCGGTCGGCGAGCAGCCGCAGCGACGTGCCGTTGGCCGCCGCCCAGGGGTCGGCCTCGCGGGCCGCGCGCAGCGCGCCGTGCAGCGACGGCTCGTCCGGCCGGACCGTCTCGGCGGGCCCGGCGGCGGGGACGGTGCGCCACTTCCAGGACGGCGCGCCGGCCGTCTCGCCCGGTCCGCCCGCCGCCTCCGGCAGCAGCGTCGCGAACCGGTCCAGCGTCGTGCTCCACCGTGCGGCCAGTTCCTCCGCCGACTCCTGCCGGGGTCCCCAGAAGCCCCGCACCACGCGTCTCATGTCCCGTCCCTCTCCTCTCGCCTCGCGCCCACGTCCACCGCCGCGACCACCTTAGGGCCGCGGTCCGGCCGGCGCCCCGTCAGCCGAACGCCTCCGGCCGCCTGTCGCCGGCGACCCGCTCCGGCTTGGTGTGGACGACCTCGATGTCCAGGCCCGCGTCCTCGAAGGCGTCGCGGGCCGCGTCGGCGACCTCCTCGTTCGAGAAGTGCCACTCGATGTCCTTGCCCTTCGCCGCGCTCACCTGCCGGCGTGCCTCGGCCAGCAGCCGTTCCCGGCCGGACGGGGTGAGTTCCGTGCGGTCGGCGGCCAGGAAGCTGTCGTAGCCGTTCTTGGCCTCGAGGTAGGTCCTGCGGGAGGAGTCCCAGCCGTCGAACTCGACGTCCGGCACCTCGGGGTCGGGGTGCGGGACGACGTACTCGTAGCCGCGCTGCGTACCGGTGACCTGCTCCTGGTAGCGCAGCCACGACTCGTTGCGCCAGTTGGGGCTGGGGTTGCGGTCGCGGCTCGCCCAGAAGCCGTCGCCGTTGTCCGGGTCGCCGTACGTGCGGCTCGCGAGGTCGTCGGCCCACTCCGGCGGGTTGTAGTTGCGCGGGTCGCTCGTGTCGCCGTGCTCCGGCTCGGGGTACTGCTTCCTGTTCGCCAGCGCCTCCCGGGCGCGGTCCGGTTCCGCGGCGCGCTTGCGTTCCAGGTAGGCCTGGCGCTCCGCGGCGCGCGCCTCCTCGGCCTGCTGCCTGGCCTCCTCGTCGCAGCCGCCTTCGGCCAGTACGGCGTACGGGCCGCGCGCGACGGGGCCGGCGGCGAGCACGGTGGTGCCCCTGCCGGGTCCGCCGCTCGTACCCGGGTGCGGGCCCTCGCCGTACGGGATCCGGCGGGTGGGGGCGGAGAGGGTGCAGCCGGTGCGGCGAGCCGCGTCCTCCGCCTCGTCCGCCGCCTCGTCGGCGCGCCGCACGGCGTCGTCCAGCGCGTCGAGGTCGCCGGCCTCGGCCGCGCGCCGCGCGTCCTGGGCGGCCTCGGCGGCGTCGTCGACGACCTTGCTCAGCCGGCCGAGCGAGCCGATCTTCTCGGCGATCTTCGCTTCGCCGTACCCGGGGATGAAGAGGGAGCCGACGTTCCAGATGACGGTGGTGACCGCGCGGGTCTCGTTGCCGCTGTTCCACTGGTCCACGACGTCGTCGCCGACGAACGAGTCGAACAGGACGGTTCCGCCGGTGCCGAGCGAGGCTCCGCCCCAGTCCAGGAGCGCGCCGAACCAGTCTCCGTCGTCCCACTTCTCGCGGGCGTCGGCGGTGTTGTTCCACCAGTCGTCACCGAGGGACCGGCCGTAGTCCATCAGGCCGTTCCAGGTGTCGACGGGGTGGGTCACCACGTCCCAGATGCCGGTGAGGTCACCCCAGATGCCGTCGACGAACAGCCCCTCGCCGACCTGCTTGAGCTGGTCGCCGGCGCATCCGAAGAAGGCGTCGACGCCGGAGAAGCACCCCTCGTCGCCCCCGTCGCCCTCGTCCTCGTTCCCGCCGTCGGCGGTGGGGTCCTCGTACGGCGGCTCGTCGATCTCGTCCTCGGCGGCCACCGGGTCCACGACGGAGGGGTCGTCCCCGGTGGCGGCGGACGGGTCGCCGGGGTCGCCGGAGTCCTGGCTGCCCGGCTCCCGGCCGCCCGGGCCGTCCGCGTCGCCCCCGGGGTTCCCGGCACCGCCGGTCGTCGCGTCCCCGGTGCCGCCCCCGGTGCCGTCGCCGTCACCGTCCTCCGCCGTGACCCGGCCGTCGCCGCCGTCACCGGGCGCGGGACACGCCGCCCCGGTGACGCGGCACACCTGCGCCTGGATGCCGGTGAGGAGCTGCCCGCCCAGGCCGCTGACGAGGAGGGCGGCGACGACCGCCGCGACGACCGCGACCAGGCCCGCGTACTCCACCGCCGTCTGTCCGTCGTCGCGGCGCCAGCGGATCATCCGGGGCAGGGAGAAGGGGCGGCGCTCACGCCGGTCCGGTGCGGCGAGCCGGTACCAGTCGCGGCTGTCCGGACGGGTGAGGAAGTGCAGGACGAGGAGGGGGAGGAGCAACTGGGTGAAGCCGCGGGCCGATCCGTCGGCGAGGTTGGACACCGAGCCGAGGACCAGCCATGCCTGGACGACGATCAGCCCGAGCCATACCCGGGCTCCGCCCCGCCAGGTACGGCGGGCCAGCCACCAGCCGGCCGCACCCGGAGCAGCGGCGTAGGCCACCTGGGCGAGCAGTGTGCCGTCCACCGCGTCGAGCGACGCCGCGGTCAGCAGCAGACCCAGGCCACCGAGCACGGTGAGCGCGAACAGCGCGTGCACCAGCAGCAGGGCCCGGGACAGGGGCCGCGGCATGTCCCGCCGCCCTCCCCCGTATCCGGGCGCACGCACCGCCCCGGACTCAGCTCCTCCCCCGTGCGAGCGCATACCCGCCCCTCCTCACGTCCCCCGGTTCGCAACCTTGTTTGGTTCACGGCAGGCCCCGAGGGTAGGGAGGGACGGGTGGCAGGGCATGGGCCCGTGGGCCCAAAACAGCGCCCAATCGCGGTTGTTCACCGACCGTCCCCACTGACCCGGCCCGGACGGGGATACGGTCACCCGCAGACGGGTTCGCGATGGTTCGGTGGGCGAGGGGGTCGGTCGGTGATGGGGCGCTGGCGGGACGGACGGGGGCAGTTGACCGTGCGGGCGGAGGCCGGCGAACGGCCGGCCGTGCGCGTCCCCCTGGAGGTCGCCACCTCCTACCGGGCCCGCACCAAGGGGCTGCTGGGGCGGGACTCCCTCGACGGGGCGCTGCTGCTGTCGCCCGCCAACAGCGTCCACACCTTCCGTATGCGCATGTCCATCGACGTCGCCTACCTCGACCGGCGGCTCCGGGTCATCTCCGTACGCACCATGCCGCCGGGGCGGCTCGGCCTGCCGCGCGTCAGGGCCCGTCACGTGATCGAGGCGGAGGCGGGGGCGATGGCGGAGTGGGGTCTGCGGGTCGGGGCGCGGGTGGAGGTGGTGTGGGAAGGGGGCCCGGAGGGGCGGGAGGACTGACGAGCAGAGGAAAGCCCCTGGCCCGCCGTGTCCGCCAAGGGCTTTCCTCCGGGTCCGTTGCGTCAGTCGTCCGTGCGCGGGAAGGAGATCTCCACCCTCCGGTTCTTCTTGCGGCCTGCCTCGGTGGAGTTGTCGGCGATCGGGTACTGCTCGCCGTAGCCCCTGACCTCGTAGGTGACGTTCGCGTCGCTCAGCTCCTGGACGAGGACGCCGTGCACGGCGTTGGCGCGCTTGCGGGACAGGACGTCGCCGTGGGCGGAGGAGCCCAGGTCGTCCGTGAAGCCGAAGACGCGGATCTTGGTGGCGTTCTGGGTCTTGATCTCGTCCGCGATGGCCGCGATACGGGACTTCGCCGCCCCACCGAGCCTGGCGCTGTCCTTGCCGAACAGCACCTCGGCCTGGAGGGCGAACTTCACGTCGGAGTTGGTGTCCTCGCGGCGTTCGTCACCGCTCTGGTCTTCGACGACCTGCTTGATGTCCAGCACCTTGGGCTCCGCGAGGGTGGCGCCGTCGGGGAGCTTGAGATCGGGGTCGTTGGCGTCGAGCTCCACGGGGGCCGAGGCGCTGGCTTCGGTGCCGGGAGGGACGCTCGGGCCGTCTTCGGCGTGGGCCACGCCTGGGCTGACGGCCAGGAGGGTGGCGATGGTTCCGACGAGGATCAGGCGTGTCTGAGTCATCCTCTGCCTCACCCAGAGATCTGGATGGTGCCGCTGGCGAAGGTGGGCAGTTGGACGGTGACTTCGCTCGCGTCCGCTGGCGGTGCGGGGAACTGCATGAACACCGCAAGACTCTCCCCGGCCTTGATGGTGGAGAAGCCAGTTGTGGTCAAGGGGCGACCATCCGTGTCACGCAGTACGTAGTAGCGCTTCTTGCCCTTGGAGTCGACCAGCGTGGCGCCACCGAGCGATCGGCCGTTACGAACGATCTCGGTCTCATTCCCGCTCAGGGAAGCGGGGACCACGACACTCTTGGCTCCGTCGTTCTTCAGATTTCCGTTGACGGTGACAAATCCACCGGCGTCACGTTGTGCGGATGTGATCTGCAGAAGTAGCCCGCCTGACCCCCGCAGCTCAGCAAGAGGCTCGTCCGCCTGCCCCTCCTGCGCACTCGGGTCAGAACCGTTGTCCTTGGACGTCGAAGCCGAGCTTCCCGGCTTCTTGTCGTCGTCTCCCCCACCACCGCAGCCAGCCACTCCGAGGGCCAGTCCGGCCGCAACAGCCAGTGCGACCACCCCCCTGCGGGCCTTCGTTGTGAACCGAATGCTCATGCCTCTGCTTCCTTAGTCACTTGTCGTTCGCTTGTCAGTCGGCCAGGTGGACGTCGAAGAGGTCTTCAGGTGCCGGGAGCAGTTCATCTGGGCCCTTCGGGTCCAGTTTCCACTCCCTTCCTTCACAGGTGAGCAAAGGAAGCACGTCCTCCCCTGCGTCCTCTGTTGGAAGGTCGAACTCACAACGAGGCTCGATCACAGCAGTGGCCTGCTCTTGGGACTTGTAGTCCTCCGTTCCGGGCACGACGGACTCGCCCACCGTGTCGTTCGTTTCGACCACCACCGTGTAACTCAGGGCTCCAGGACTGCAGGACAGCACATCGGCGTCGTTCTGTGCCGCGAGTTGGTCCGCTCGCCAGCAAGAAGAGCCGAGCCCTTCCGCTTGGCCTTCGAAGATTGCCTGCCACTTGGTCGGATCGAGGAGGTTATCCACCCACGCACCAGCGAGCTGATCGCGCTCGTCCTGAGCAGCAGCAAGGGCGGCCGCGTCAGCGGCCGTCTGCGCGTCGTTGCGGTTTGCCGCTGCCTGGCCCACGGCGAAGTAAGCGAACGCGAGAAAGAGCAGGCCCCCCACCACAGTGATGTAGATGGGGAAAGCCTGCCCTGCGTCGCCGTGCCTGCGACGGTGTATCAGCCGCCGGTGACCTCCGCAATCTGCTGCGTGATCGCGTCGTAGATCGACTGCCCGATGTCCGTCCCCGTGATCGCCAGCACGATGGCCACGACCACCGCGATGATGCCCAGGTACTCGACCGCGGTCTGGCCCTTGTCGTTGCGGGCGGCGCGGGAGTGGAGGTAGCTGACGGTCGTGTTGATCCAGTTGCTCATGGTGGTCCCCTCCGGCTGACGCGGTGGCGGCGCCCTTCGTGGAGCCGCTTTCGACACGAGCACCGTACGGTCCGGCACCCCGTGCGTCAGAGGGCCCCAGGGCCCAATCCCGGGCCCAAGCGCGGGCCCACTTCCTCGTCCCCCCTGCCGTCACCGGACGTCACCCCACCCCTCGGCCCTGACCCGGCGCCGTACCGAGCCACTTCGCCGCGGCCTCGGAACGGCTCGTGCTGTGGAGCTTGGCGAAGATGCGGTTGATGTGGTTCTTGACCGTCTTCTCGCTGATGAAGCACGTGGCGGCGATCTGCTGGTTGTTCATGCCGGATGCGATGAGGTCCATGATCTCCGCCTCCCTCGCGCTCAGTTGGAACCCGGCCCTGCCGGGTGCGGCCGGGCGGCGGCCGCTCGTCCACCCAGACGACGACTGTGCCACATCCGGTTGCATGTGCGAAAGGTTTTCCGCAGAAGTAGATCGGGGCGGCACACGGGGCGGCCCGAGTCCGGTATCCAGAGGGTCGGTTGCACGCGCCGCACCCAGCCCCTCCGGCAACGGCCGCTCCGGCCCGGGACCCTGTCGCAGTTGCGAGAGCAACGCCCCCGCCGCCGTCGGGGTGAAGTGCGGCCGGCCCACCTTGATGTCGCGCACCGCCGCGACCAACTGGTCTGCCGTGAACTCGCCGTGGACCAGGTAGCCGCCCGCTCCCCTGCGCAGCGCCTCCTGGACGATCTCCGATTCCCCGCTGTACGTCAGCATGACGACCGGGGCGATCCCCACCAGGTACGGAAGCGCCGAGATGCCGTCCACGCCGGGCATGCGGACGTCCAGGAGGACCACGTCGGGGCGGTGGGCGCGGGCCGCCTCGCAGGCCTCCCTGCCGTCCGCCGCCTCCGCCACGACCGTGATGTCCGCACGGCCGGTGAGAAGAGCGGTCAGCCCGGCGCGGACCACCGGGTTGTCGTCCGCCACCACCACGCGCAGGGGCGACGGCGGCGGAACGTGTCCGAAGGGGTTCGGCAGTGTGTTCATGGGGTGGTGGCCTCCGTGGGGGTTGTCGGGGTCACCGCCGCGAGCGGGAGTTCCAGGCGGACCTCCGTGCCCCGGGCGCGTGTGCCCCGGCCTATGCGGATGCGGGCGCCGACCGAGGCCGCCCGCTCGACCATGCCGACCAGGCCGAAGTGGCCCGCTCTGCGCAGGTGCTCGAGGTTCGTGCCCGGCGGGAGGCCGGTGCCGTCGTCGTAGACGCTGATGCGGAGCAGGTCGCCGTGGACACCGGCGTGGACGTCGACCCGGGTCGGTCCGGCGTGGCGGTGGGCGTTCTCCATGGCCTCCGAGGCGATGGTGAGGAGCTGGCGTGCCACCGCGGGTGGGACGGGCGGGACGGTGTCCTCGCCGGTCGGGCTGTAGGACGCGGGCACGCCCGTGCGCTTGCTGAAGTCCTTGGTGCGGGCCGCGAGTTCCACCAGGACGTCCGTGCCCTCGTCCGGGTCCGACTCCCTGCGCAGGTCGGCCAGGAGTTCACGGGATTCGGCGGCGGCCCTGCGGGCCGACCGGGCCACCAGTTCCGCCTGCCTGCGCACCCGGGCCGGGTCCATGCCGGTGGCGCCCGCCGAGCCGGCCAGGCCGTCGGCCGCCAGGGCCACTCCGTGGAGGGTCTTGGCCACCGAGTCGTGCATGTCCCGGGCGAGTCGCGCCCGTTCCGCGCTGACCGCCTCCGTGACCGCCAGGCGGGCCCGGACCGTCGTCAGGGCCCGGGTCGCCTCGCCGAGGCGGAGCATCAGGTTGCGCAGGCTCGACCCGACCGCGCCGGCGATCACGCACAGGCCGGGCAGGAGCAGCGTCTGCGCCAGGTCCGCGTGCGGGTCCTCCAGGGTCGCGTAGACGAGAAGGAGGATCAGGCCCTGGAGGGAGGCGAAGACCGCGGCGCCGCGCCAGCCGTAGACCAGGCCCGCGAGCAGGGGCGTGCAGACGCTGACGTAGGCGAGCGTGGTGTCCGGGCCGGCCGAGACCAGGAGCAGCGCCCCGAAGAGCATGTCCACGGCCAGCAGGGTCGGGTGGCGCAGGAGGAGGGGGCCGAAGCGCTCCCAGTCGCGGAAGAGGACGTAGGACGCCATGAAGGTGACCACCACGGCCATGGCGACCAGGCGGGTGCCCCAGCCCGGGCCCGCGTTGAGGAGGGCGGAGGGGGAGGCCAGCGCGATCATCGCCAGGCGGAAGCCGAATGCCTGCCGGCACAGCGCCTGGAGTGCGTTGACCTGGATCTGCACGTCCGGTGCGGGTGCGGGTGCGGGGGCGGGTGCGGGGGCGGGTTGTGGGGGGTGCGTCCGGCCTCCGGCCGGATCGGGGTTCCCGCCCGCATCACCCGTGCGGGACGCGGTGCCGGACGCCGGCGGCCCCTGTCGGGACCCGGCGCCGTCGCCGGCCGCCGGCTCCCAGCCCGGAGGAAGCGCCGGGGTCACGGAGGTCACCGGGATGTCCGGGGCGCCCGTCCTGGCGTGCGGCGGGAGGACCGTGCCGGCCGGCGGGGTGGTGATCTCCGACGGCTTGGCCGGGCGGCGGAGCAGCCTCGTGCGTTCCCTGGTCGTCGTCATCGCGTCCGGCCCCGTCCTACTCGCCCGTGATCGAGCCGAAGTCGGTGCCGGAGCCGAGGATCAGGCCGGCGCCGAGGAGGATCATCGTGGCCGGGACCATGAACGTGGTGATCATCATGGTGGCCTTGGGGACCGCGCGGGCCGCCTTCCGGCGGGCGTTCTGCGCGTCCGTGCGGCGCATGTCCTTGGCCAGCGAGACCAGCGTGTCGACGATCGGCGCGCCCAGCTCCTCCCCCTGCTGCAGCGCCGTGACGAACATGGCCACCTGCTCGGAGTCGTTGCGGCGGCGCAGTTCCGCGAACGCCTGCCGGCGGCTCATGCCCAGGTCCATCTGGCGCAGGGTGATGCGCAGTTCGTCCGCCCACGGGCCCTCGTACCTCGACGAGACCCGGTCCAGGGCCTGCCGGAATCCCAGGCCCGCGCTCACCACCACCGCCAGGACGTCCAGGAAGTCCGGCAGCGTCCGCTCGATGACGTCCTTGCGGACGCGGATCGCCGACCAGATGCCGACCTCCGTCCAGAACGCGCCGAACGCGAGCAGCAGCAGGGCCACGAAGAGCTGGCCGCGCATGAGGAAGACGAGGAAGCCGACGCCGCCGAGGGCGCCGTAGACCGCGCGGCGGGCGGCGTAGCGGTCGATGGTGAGGCCGCCGGGGTTGCCCGCCAGGTCGATCTTGCGGCGGTACTTGGCGACCTGCTTGGGCCCCATGAGGCGCAGCACGGCAGGGGCGTAGCGCATGCCCAGGCGGTCGACGAGGGAGTCGACCGCGCCGGTGCGGGTGGAGCCGACCTCCAGGGCGAGCATCAGGTCGCCGGGGAGTTTCGCCTCGGCCCGGTACATGCGGAGGCCGGCGAAGACCCCCCAGACGCCGAGAGCCATCAGCAGGGCGAGCAGAAGTCCCATGTCGGTCAGCCTCCTCGCCGGTCAGACGTCGATGCGGGACAGTCGGCGGATGAGGACGAAGCCGACGGCGTACAGCCCGAAGGCGATGATCACCGCGGCCTGGCCGGCCGGGGAGCCGGTCATGCGTTCCAGGGCGCCGTCCTTCACGCCGTTCATCAGGAACAACGAGCCGACGCCGAGGACGGGGACGGCGTACGACGTCATGCTGACCTGGGAGAGCTGGGTGCGGACCTCCCGCCGGGTCTCCTTGCGCTCCTCCAGCGTCTCGGTGAGGTTGCGCAGGGCGCTCACCACCTGGCCGCCCGCCCGGTTGGACAGCACCAGCGTGGTGACCAGGACGACCAGTTCGCGGGAGGGGAGGCGCTCGGCGAGTTCGCCGAGCGCGTCGTCCATGGACGCGCCCATCGCCAGCTGGTTCGCGACCTTGGCCAGTTCCTCGCCCGCGGGCGCCTCCAGTTCCTCCGCCGCCATGCCGATGGCCGTGCGGAGCGCCAGGCCGGCCTGGGTGGCGTTGGCGAGGATGCGGGCGAGTTCCGGGAGCTGGTTGATGAACTTCTCGATGCGTTTCTGGCGCTGCCAGTTGAGGAACTGGAGCGCCGCCCAGATACCGAGCAGGCCGGCGATCGGGCCGAAGAACGGGGCGAGGGTCGCCTGGCCGACGAGCCAGAGGCCGGCGACGCCGGCGAGCATGGCGGCGAAGAACTCGCCGGGGGTGATGTCCAGGCCGGTGGCCAGCAGGCGCAGTTCCAGCCTGCGGCCGGCCCTGGTGCGGCGCAGGCGGCGGTCCAGGGCCGGGAAGTGGCGTCGCCGGCCGGTGACGGGGATCTGGCCGGTGGCCGACAGGCGGTCCACCAGTGCCTGGCGCTGTGCCCTGCCGGCGGCGTAGGAATGCACACCGACGACCGCGAGGACGCAGGTCAGCAGTGTGATGCCGGTGGTCAGCGTGATCAGGTTCTGCAGATCCATGGGGACGGTTCCTACCTGGCTTCTCTGGTGGCGAGCTGGTCGGCGGAGTGGGCGATGCCGAACGCCTGCGGGATGGGCTGGCTCGCCATGTAGAGGCGGTCGGCGGTGCGGCGCGGGAGGGGGTGGTGGTCGTAGGCGCCGTGGACGCGGCCGTCGGCGGTCATCGGCCGCGCGTGGAACCGGGCGACCGTGGCCAGCCGGTAGGGCTCACCGCCGTGGCTCTCCAGCAGGGCGATCTCGGTGATGCGGCGGGCGCCGTCGGCGAAGCGGGTGAGCTGGACGATCACGTCGACGGCGCTGTTGATCTGGTCGTGCAGGGCGACGAAGGGGATCTCGACGTCGGACATGGACGCGAGGGTCTGCAGCCGCATCAGCGCGTCCTCGGCGCTGTTGGCGTGGACGGTGGCGAGGGAGCCGTCGTGGCCCGTCGACATCGCCTGCAGCATGTCCAGCGACTCGCCGCCCCGGACCTCACCGACGACGATGCGGTCGGGGCGCATGCGCAGGGAGTTGCGGACGAGGTCGCGGATGGTGACCTGGCCCTTGCCCTCGACGTTCGGCGGGCGGGACTCCAGCCGGATGACGTGCGGCTGCTGGAGCTGGAGTTCGGCGGAGTCCTCGATGGTGATGATGCGCTCGCCCTCGGGGATCAGGCCGGAGAGGGCGTTGAGAAGGGTCGTCTTCCCGGTGCCGGTCGCGCCCGACACGATGATGTTGAACCGCGCCTGCACCAGTCCCGCGAGCAGGTACAGCATGTGTTCGTCGAGCGAGCCGAGGCCGATGAGTTCCTGGAGGGTGAAGGAGCGCGGGAAGCGGCGGATGGTGAGGGTGGCGCCGGTCAGGGACAGCGGCGGGATGATGACGTTGACGCGTTCGCCGGAGGGGAGGCGCGCGTCGACCATGGGGTTGGACTCGTCGACGCGGCGGTTCACCGTGGAGACGATGCGTTCGATGGTCTGCATGAGCTGGTCGTTGGAGGCGAACCGCATGGGGAGCTGCTCCACCCGGCCGCCGCGCTCGACGAAGATCGCGTCGGGGCCGTTCACCATGATCTCGGTGATCGACGCGTCCTCGAGCAGCGGCTCCAGGATGCCGAGGCCCAGTGCCTCGTCGACGACGCGGCGGATCAGCTGGGACCGTTCGACGGTCGACAGGACCGGGCCCTCGCGGCTGATGATGTGGCCGAGGACGCGTTCCAGCCGGGCCCGGCGCTCGGCCGCGGCCAGCGAGCTCATCTCCGCGAGGTCGATCTCCTCGAGGAGCTTGGCGCGGTAGGAGGCGACCAGGTGGCCGTCCTCACCCCGTCCGGCCGTCTCCTCGGGGGAGTTGATGCGTGCCCGCAGGCTCATGGGTCGCGTGCTCCTCGTTCGTCCGTGCCGTGCGTTCTCGTCGGTCCTCGTGGTCGGTCAGTGGTCCATCGGCATCGTGGCGCTCTTGCTGGCGGGGTCGAAGTCCCAGCCGGGGACGATCGACGGGATGTCGACCGTGGCGGTGACGGTGACCTCGTCGCCGCCCTGCGCCGCCCCGCAGTCGGTGCCGTCCGCGAGCCAGGCGCTGACGGCGGCCGCGCAGGCGCCCTGGGCGCCCCGGTCCAGCGAGGCGCTGCGCGCTCCCGCCCGCGCGGCGGTGCCCGCCTGCTGGGCGGTGTAGGCGATCAGGCCGAGCTGTACGGCGGCCATGGCGACGACGAGGAGCACGGGGAGGAAGCCCAGGTACTCGAGCGCCGCCTGACCGCGGTCGCGGTCCCGCCGGTTCGGAAGGTGCCGGTTCGGCCCGTACGGCATCTCAGTCCACCTCCTCCTCGACCGCGCCCGCGTGGCCCTCGACGTCGAAGGGGAAGGAGACCGTGCCGGGGAAGAGGAGGGGCACGTCCAGCGTCACGTCGGCGGTGACGAAGCCGCCCGCCGTCGCACAGTCCACCGTCGCTCCCCCCGCCCACGCTCCCGACAGCTTGTCGAGACCGGCCTCCTGGCAGGCGCCCTGGCGCGCGCCCGGTGCCGCCGCCGTCGCCGCCCGTACGGCCTCGTCCGCAGCATTCCCCGCGAGCGTGAAGGTGTACCCCACCAGCACGAGCTGCCACAGCACCACCAGCGTCACCAGGATCGTCGGCGTCATGCCGAGGAACTCGACGGTGACCTGGCCCCGGTCCCGGTGACGGTCCGTCATGGTCGTTTCTCTCGTCCGTCTCATCCCCCGCCGTCCTTCCGCCGCCGGAAGGTCACCGACCCCCGGTCGCCGCGCGGTCTGCCGCCCTTGTGTGTGCCCTCGGCGGCCTTGACCAGGCCGAGTTCGCCGGCCAGACCCCACAGGGCCTGTTTCACCGTGCTCCTGCTCTCGAGTTCGTGGACGCGCCCGGCGTCCACGACGCCCTGGAGTTCCTTGAAGTGGGCGGGGACCGTGGTGGCCGCCACCGTCGTACCGGTGATCTTCTGGATGAGCGGGGGCTGGATCTCCGTGGACCGGGTGTGCCGGTTGACGACGATCGTGGTCTCCTCCGCCTTGCGGATCTGCAGCCGGTCCCACATCCGCACGGCCCGCTTGGCTCCCCGCACGGCGATCACGTCGGGGGTGGTGACCAGCAGGGCCCGGTCGGCCATCTCCACCGCCGCCGCGCCGGCCCCGCCGAGCTGGGCGCCGCAGTCGATGACGACGACCTCGTAGCGGGAGCGCAGGGCGCTGACGATCTGGCGGGCGGCGCGGTCGGTGACGTCCTCGCCCCGTTCGCCCTCGGCGGGGGCGAGCAGCAGGGTGACGCCGGTGTCGTGACGGAAGACGGCGTCGGCCAGGACGCGCGGGGAGATGTCGCCCACCGCGGCGAGGTCGACGACCGACCGCCGGAACTGGACGTCCAGGTAGGAGGCGATGTCGCCGGTCTGGAGGTCCATGTCGACCAGGGCGGCGGGGCGGCCGGACGCCTGGGCGGCGAGGGCGAGCTGGATGGCGGTGAGGGTCGTGCCCACGCCGCCCTTCGATCCGCTGACGGTGACGACGGTGCCGCCGACGCCGGTGAACACGTCGCCTCCGGCGCCCAGATGGCGGCGTACGCCGACCGACCACTGGGCGACGGCCTGGACGCGGCTGGCGAGTTCCTCGTAGCTGAGGGGGAGGGCGACCAGGCCGCGGGCGCCGTAGTCCATGGCGGCCTGGAAGAGGCCGGGGCTCGCGTCGGAGGTGACGAGGATGACGCCGACGGACGGGAAGCGCAGGGCGACCTCGCGGATCAGCTCCAGGGCGGGGACGGGGCCGATCCGCTCGTGCACGACCACGACCTCGGGCAGTTCGTCGACGGACTCGGCGGCCAGGCGCGCGAGGGTGTCGATGAGCTGGGTGGAGTCGGCCACCGGGGCGACCGGCTCGGCGTCCGGGAGCTGGCTGAGCAGGGTGGTGATGGACCGGACCGCGTCCGCGTCGCCGGCTGCCGGGAGGATCCTGGTGGGCATGCGGGCCTCTCACTTGTCCTTCGCGAGTTCGTACGTCCGGTCCTTCTCGGGGACGGCGGTGTCGCCTCCGGGCGCGACCAGCGCGAGCCGGACCCGCTGGGCGAACGACTCGGCGTAGGTGATGCGCTGGGCGTCGATGGCGGAGAGCGCGAAGGTGATCGGGACGGCGTCGGTGGTCTCCCGGCCGCGGTCGTTCTCGTCCGGCTGGAGCGCGGTGAGCCGTCCCACGTCCAGGACCTTGGCGTTGGTCACGATGATCCTGGACTGGGCGGGGTCGCCCTCGCGCTCGCCCGCGAAGGTGGCGTAGACGTTCACCGACGAGCCGGGGGTGATCTTGCCGGCGACCCCGGTGGCCGCGTCGATCATGATGGCGACCTCCTGCTGTCCCGGCTGGAGTTCGGGCTGGTCCACGATCATGTCGCTCTGCAGCAGGGAGCCCTTCTGCAGCGTGGTCACGGCGATCTTGCCCCGGATGTCGTCGAGGTCGGTGACGGCGTTCTCCGACAGCCACCGCTCGGGCATCCCGATCTTCTCGAACTGGTCCGTGGTGAGCGCGGTGTAGGGCGCGATGTTCGACTTCAGCCGGTACGCGGTGACCTCGGGCCCGACCTTGGACTTCACGTCGCTGATGACGGAGAGCACGCCGGCGAACGCGCCGAGGGCGCACAGGACCGACAGGAGCAGGAGTATCACGCCGCGGCGCTGACGGGAGTTCATGAGCCGTACAACCTCATCGGGGATATCGGTCGAGCGGGATCGGGCGGGCTGGTGCGGTGGGATCAGGTGCGCCGGGAGACAGCCGGTGCGCCCTCGGGGGCGGGTGGTACGGCCGAGCAGAACACGCACCGGTCACCGATGACGTCGATGCCGCACCAGTGGCAGGTGCCGCGCCGCACGGAGGTGACCAGCTGGTACAGGACGGACAGGTCGGGCAGGTAGGTGCAGAACTCGATGATCTTCCCGGTGCCCCACCAGCCCGGGGACGCGGCGGGCAGCGGCGTCTCGCGCAGCCCCTGCACGTTCCAGGCCGGGGCCAGGGTCGCCCCGACCCAGTCCGACTGGAGCTGCCCCTTGGCGACCAGCATCCAGGTGCCGAACTCGGGGCCGTCGAGGGTGGCTTCCGGGCCGAGGCGGACGAGTTGCGGCTGCGGGTGGGCGAGTACGGCGAACTGGCTGCCCGGCATCCAGGACTTGGCGTGCTGCTTCAGGTTCACGGGGACGCGGTCGAGCCGGGCCACGGAGCCGAGCAGGGCCCCGGAGTGGAGGTAGTGGACCAGCAGGCGGCCGGCCGAGGCGAGGACGCCGGGGCTGAGGTCGCAGGAGGCGAGCTGCCGCAACTGGCGTGCCAGGACGGCCAGTCCGAGCGGTGGCAGATCGGGGCGGAAGACGGCTATCCGGTCGCTCTCCAGGAGGGAGCGCAGGGTGTGCAGCCGCCGCTGGACGGCGGTGGGGGCGGCCGGGGAGCAGACGACGATGACGTGGCCGTGCTGCTCGATGAGCATCTGCAGTTCGCCCACGGCCTCTTCGAGCGGGCGGGTGTCGATGTCGCGCAGCACGACCGCGGGCAGGGTCCGTTCGTCCTGCGCCGGCAACGCCATGTCGGCGCCGGTCACGGCAATGGCAGTTGGCACGCGCGGCTCCCCGTTCTCCCCATGCCCGGCAGCCCACCGGGCGTCACTGACGACGACCCCGGTGACTTCACTGCGTGACTACGTGAGCACTGTAACCGCGGGTCCGTGACCGGAGAACAGCGTTTGTGTAGCTGAACAGCAACTACTGGTGCACAAGGTGCGTCAAACCGGGGCAGGTCGAGCATCTCGCCGGTCTCGATCCGGACCCAGTGGTGTGGGTCCTGTGCACCGGCTTGACGCCGGATGCCGCCCCGGGGTCCCAGGACCCACGCTTCCCCGTCGACCGCGGCCCTATTCCCCACCGGACAACGGCATTTCCGGTCCGGACCTATTGACAACGGGATTGGTCTGGACCACCTTGTCCTCCAACGGTGGCCACCGTCGCTCCCCCTCCCCGACTCCCCCACCGGAGGCCCCACAGTGGACCGCGCACCACGAACGTCCGGCCGCAGACGCGTCTGGGCCGGAGCCCTCGTCTCCGCCCTCGCACTGACCCTTCCCCTCGTGGGCGCGGGCCAGGCGTCCGCGGCTGACGTCAACAACGTCCAGAACGCAGGCTTCGAGGCGGGCCTGAGCGGCTGGACCTGCTCGGCGAACAGCGGCAGCACCGTATCCTCCCCGGTGCACGGCGGGACGGCCGCCCTCAAGGCGACCCCGGCCGGGCAGGACAACGCCCGCTGCACCCAGACGGTCGCGGTGCGGCCCGGCTCGACGTACGCGCTGAGCGGCTGGGTGCAGGGCGGGTACGCCTACCTGGGCGTGACCGGCACCGGCACGACGGACGTGTCCACCTGGACACCGGACTCCGGAAGCTGGAAGCAGCTGTCGACGAGCTTCACCACCGGCCCCTCCACCACCTCGGTGACGGTCTACACCCACGGCTGGTACGGCCAGGCGGCGTACCACGTGGACGACCTGTCGGTGTTCGGCCCCGACGGGGGCGGCGGCGGTGACCAGGAGCCCACGATCCCGGGCACCCCGGGCGGGCTCGGCGTCTCCGGCACGACGTCCTCGTCGGTGTCACTGGCGTGGAACCCGGTGTCGGGCGCGACGGGCTACTCCGTCTACCGGGACGGCACCAAGGTGACGGCCGTGACCGGCACCTCGGCGACCGTGACCGGGCTCGCGGCCTCGACGTCGTACTCCTTCCAGGTCGCGGCGACCAACGCGGCGGGCGAGTCGCCGAAGTCGGCGGCGGTGTCGGCGCGGACGGACGACAGCGGCGGCGGGGGCGGCGACCTGCCCAGGCACGCGGTGACCGGCTACTGGCAGAACTTCAACAACGGCGCCACGGTCCAGAAGATCTCGGACGTCCCGTCCCACTACGACATCATCGCGGTCGCCTTCGCCGACGCCACCGGCACTCCGGGCGCCGTCACCTTCAACCTGGACTCCGCGGGCCTGAACGGCTACACCGTGGACCAGTTCAAGGCGGACATCCGGGCCAAGCAGGCGGCCGGGAAGAAGGTCATCATCTCGGTCGGCGGGGAGAAGGGCACCGTCTCGGTGAACGACTCCGCCTCCGCGGCGAACTTCGCCGACTCGGTGTACGCGCTGATGCGGGAGTACGGCTTCGACGGCGTCGACATCGACCTGGAGAACGGCCTCAACGCGACGTACATGACGCAGGCGCTGCGCTCGCTGTCGGCGAAGGCGGGCCCGTCGATGGTCCTCACGATGGCCCCGCAGACCATCGACATGCAGTCGACGTCCAACTCCTACTTCCGCACCGCGCTGAACGTGAAGGACATCCTCACGGTCGTCAACATGCAGTACTACAACAGCGGTTCCATGCTGGGCTGCGACGGCAAGGTCTACAGCCAGGGCTCGGTGGACTTCCTCACCGCGCTCGCCTGCATCCAGCTCGAGGGCGGCCTCGACCCGTCCCAGGTGGGCCTCGGCCTGCCGGCCTCGACCCGGGGCGCGGGCAGCGGCTACGTCTCCCCGTCCGTGGTGAACAACGCCCTGGACTGCCTGACGCGGGGCACCAACTGCGGCACCTTCAAGCCCTCCCGGACCTACCCGTCCCTGCGGGGCGCGATGACCTGGTCCACCAACTGGGACGCCACGGCGGGCAACGCCTGGTCGAACGCGGTCGGCCCGCACGTGCACGCCCTGCCGTAACCACGGTCGTCCTCCCTCCCCCCGGCCCCGCCCACACCACTGTGGGCGGGGCCCCTTTCGTCCGCCGGGCCGACGCCGCGAAGTCCGTGTGAAACATTTCCCCCGCCCCACCGCATCAATGAGGTGAAGGCAGCGGGCGGCGGGACGGGCACGGGGGGCGCGGCGTATGAGGCAGGGACGGGCGGACGAGTACGCCGAGTTCGCGGCGGCGCGGGCCGGCCACCTGTACCGCTCCGCGTGTCTGCTCACCGCGGGGGACACGCACCTGGCCGAGGATCTCGTGCAGGAGACCTTCGGGCGGCTGTACGTCCGCTGGGGACGCGTCAGCCGGGTCGGGAATCCGGCCGGGTACGCGCAGACGGTGCTCACCCGTGCGTTCCTCGCCCACCAGCGGCGGCGCAGCAGCCGTGAGCGGGCGACGGACGTGTTCCCCGACCTGCCGGGTGCCGCCGACGGGGACGCGTCCCTGCGGCTGACCCTGATGGCCGCGCTCGCCCGGCTGCCCGCCAAGGACCGGGCCGTCGTCGTTCTGCGGTACTGGGAGGACCGCTCGGTCGAGGAGACCGCCGACGTGCTGAACGTCAGCTCGGCGGCCGTGCGGACGCGGTGTGTCCGTGCGCTCGGCCGGTTGCGGGAGCTGCTGGGCGAGGACCTCGCGGCGTACTCCAGACCCTGAGGCGGGCCGCCCCGCCCCTCAGGACCCGATCACTCACACCTTGCCGAAAGGGTGGCTCGTCATGCCCGGAAGTCAGCACCACGACCCCTTCGAGGAGCGGCTCGCCGCCGCGCTGCGCGACGCCGGGGACGGCTTCGACGCCGACCCGGCCGCCCTCACCGCCGGGGGCCGGGTCCGCGGGCGGCGCGCCCAGCTGCTGCGGCGGACGGCCGTGCTCGGGGGCGCGGCCGGTATCGCCCTCGTCGGGGTGGGCGGCGCGCTGCTCGTGCCGGGCGGTGACTCCTTGGGACCCGACCGGTCGTCCGCCGCCGCGAAACCGGCCGCGTCCGCGTCCGCCACCGCCGCCGCGTCCTTCTCCGGCGACGACCTCCTCCGCACCCTCAAGGGGCTCCTGCCCGACGGTGAGTTCAGCCAGGAGGCGGCGAACGGCACCCGGGGGGACACGCCCCCGTTCGCGCACGTCGTGTACGACGACGGGGAGGGCGCCGCGGCCATCGGTGTCGGCTTCGGCCGCCTGGAGGCCGGCAGCCGGGAGGTCAGGGAGGTGACGACGTGCCCGGACAGGGCGCTCGTCGAGTACGACGACTGCACCTCCGGCCGGCTGCCCGACGGCTCACTGCTCATGCTGTACCGGGGCTACGAGTACCCCGACCGGCGTGAGGACACGAAGCGGTGGTCCGCCGAGCTGGTGACGGCCGACGGGCAGCACGTGTCGCTGAGCGAGTGGAACGCCGCGGCGGAGAAGGGGGCCCCGGTCTCCCGTGCGGAACCCCCGCTGTCACTGGAGGAGTTGAAGCGCATCGTCACCGCCGGCGCGTGGCGGCGCGTCGTGGACGCCATGCCCGAGGACCGCAGGCCGCCGGCCACCGGCGCCCCGGACGCCCCGCCGCCGGGGGCCGCGGGCGAGTCGATCGGCGCGCCCCTGGCCGGCCTGCTGCCGAAGGGGCTCACCGTGGTGGACCGGGGCGGCCAGGAGACCGAGTACGCCTACCTCGTCATCGACGACGGCAAGGGCAGGAGCCTCGTCCAGGTCAATGTGCAGCCCGACATGTCCGATGTCGCGGATCAGCTCTACGGCGAGGCCGAGACCCTCCCCGACGGCACCCTGGTCGCCACGCGCGAGGGGCCGGGTGAGAAGGGCGGCGAGGGCGTCCTGATGTGGACCGCCGACACCATGCGGCCCGACGGGTTCCGGGTGGTGATCAGCGCCTTCAACACCGGGGCCCAGCATCAGGACGCCACCCGCGCCACCCCCGCGCTGACCGTGGACCGGCTGAAGGAGATCGCGCTCAGCGGGAAGTGGGAGGGACTGCGGTAGCCGCCCGTCAGAAGAACTCCGACCAGGGCTGGTCCCAGACCTGCTTGACGCACAGCACCAGGAACAGCAGGCCGGCGAGGGCGAGCATGGTGTTGCTGAGCGGCCCGTTGCGCCACTCGCGGGGCGTGCGGGCGGAGTTGAGGAGCCACATCAGGGTCAGGGCGAGGAACGGCATGAAGGCGGCGCCCAGGACGCCGTAGATGATGACCAGGCGGAAGGGCTGGCCCTGGAAGAGCAGGACCATGGGCGGGAAGGTGAGCCAGAGGAGGTAGGCGCGGAAGGCCCAGGAGCGTTCGCGCCGCCCGGAGGCCAGCGCGTCGCCCCGCGCCTGACGTTCGCCGCGCTGCCGGGCCAGGAAGTCGGCGAACATCAGGCTCACGCCGTGCCAGACGCCGATCAGGGAGGTGAAGGAGGTGGCGAAGAAGCCGATCAGGAACAGCTTGCCGGTCGCGGTGCCGTACTGCTCCTCCAGGACGCCGCCGAGCTGGATCAGGCCCTTGTCGCCGCTCGCGATCGCGATGTTCGCCGAGTGCAGCAGCTCGGCGCCGACGAAGAGCATCGCGACGACGAAGATGCCGGTGGTGGCGTAGGCGACCCGGTTGTCCAGCCGCATGATCCTCATCCAGCCGGTGCCGGTCCAGCCCTTGGCGTTGACCCAGTAGCCGTACGCCGCCAGCGTGATGGTGCCGCCGACACCACCGATCAGGCCGAGGGTGTTGAGGACCGAGTCCTTCTCGTCCGGGAGGACCGGCAGGAGTCCGGCGAAGGCGTCACCGAGGTGGGGCGTGACCCGGACCGCCAGATAGACGGTCACCACGAACATGACGCCGACCAGCACCGTCATGACCTTCTCGAAGACGGCGTACCGGTTGAACCAGACGAACACCAGGCCGGCCAGACCGCAGGCGATGCCCCACCACTCGAGGTCCATCACGTCCGGGAACAGCGCCTGGAGCGGCAGGGCGCTGGACGACATCGCCGCCGCGCCGTAGACGAAGCCCCAGATCACGGCGTAGCCGGCGAAGAACCACGTCGTCCAGCGGCCGAGGCTCGCCCAGCCGTCGAAGAGCGTACGGCCGGTGGACAGGTGCCACCGGCCGCACGCCTCGGCGAGGGAGATCTTCACCAGGCAGCCGACGACCGCGGCCCACAGCAGCGTGTAGCCGAAGTTGCTGCCGGCGATGAGTGTGGCCACGAGGTCGCCGGCGCCCACACCGGTCGCGGCGACGACGATGCCGGGGCCGATGTACCGCCAACTGGAGGTGCGCGGGTCGGGGCCGGGCGCGCTCGCCGTCCCGGTGTCCTGGATGTTTCCCGTGGTGTCCGCCATGGGGCCAAGAAAGCGGACGGCCGCCCGTCGGACAAGAGGGCGTGCCGGGATCTTCACGGGACGCGCCCCGGTCCGGCCGCCGACCGGAAACAGTGCCTTGACCTGATCATGCCATGCACTGAGGATGACCGCACCGCACCACGCACGTCGCCATGGACAACCCCCACCTCCCACAAGGAGACTTCATGCGACTCCGCCCACGCGGCAGACGTTCCGCCGCGCTCGCCACCCTGCTCGCCCTCGCCCTGGCGGCACCCCTGTCGCTGACGGCCTCCCAGGCCGGCGCCGACAGCGCCGACCGGCCGGCCCCCTCGGCCGACGACGTCCGCCAGTACGAGATCCACCAGCACACCACTCCCGTGACCCGTACGGCCATCCAGCGCTCCGGGGTCACCGTGGACGAGGCGGACGAGGAGACCGTGGTGGTCTCCGGACGCGCCGACCAGATCCGGGCGCTGCGCCGCCAGGGCTACGAGGTCACGCCGCTGGGCGCGGCACCGGACCGCTCCTCGGCCGCCGACGGCGTGCGGCTGTACGACTTCCCGTCGGCCGACTCCCGGTACCACAACTACGCCGAGATGAACGCGGAGATCGACCAGCGGCTGGCGGCGTACCCGTCCATCATGAGCAAGCGGGTGATCGGCACGTCCTACCAGGGCCGGGACATCGTCGCCATCAAGATCAGCGACAACGTGGCCACGGACGAGAACGAGCCCGAGGTCCTCTTCACCCACCACCAGCACGCCCGCGAACACCTCACCGTGGAGATGGCCCTGTACCTGCTGCGCGAACTCGGCGCGGGATACGGCAGCGACCCCCGGATCAGGAACATGGTCGACGGACGGGAGATCTGGATCGTCCCGGACCTCAACCCGGACGGCGGCGAGTACGACATCGCCTCCGGCTCCTACCGCTCCTGGCGCAAGAACCGCCAGCCCAACTCCGGTTCGTCGTACGTCGGGACGGACCTGAACCGCAACTGGGACTACCGCTGGGGCTGCTGCGGCGGCTCCTCCGGCTCCAAGTCCTCCGAGACCTACCGGGGTTCGGCCCCCGAGTCCGCGCCCGAGGTGAAGGTCGTCGCCGACTTCGTGCGCAGCCGGGTCGTGGGCGGGGTGCAGCAGATCAAGGCGGGCATCGACTTCCACACCTACAGCGAGCTCGTGCTGTGGCCGTTCGGCTACACCTACTCCGACACCACCACCGGGATGACGGCCGACGACCACGCCGCGTTCAAGGCCGTCGGCCAGAAGATGGCCGCGAGCAACGGGTACACACCCCAGCAGTCCAGCGACCTGTACATCACGGACGGGTCGATCGACGACTACCTCTGGGGTGCGCACAAGATCTTCGGCTACACCTTCGAGATGTACCCGACGTCCTCCTGGAACGGCGGCTTCTACCCGCCCGACGAGGTCATCGAGCGGGAGACGTCCCGCAACCGGGACGCCGTGCTCCAACTCCTGGAGAACGCCGACTGCATGTACCGCTCCATCGGCAAGGCCGGGCAGTACTGCGGCTGACCGCCGGCCGCCCCCGGGACCCTCAGGACGGCTCGTCGCCGGTGTCCTGTGCGGGCGCGGCGCCGCCGTCCTCCTCGAAGTACTCGTCCAGGACCGCGTCCAGGGCCGCGTCCCACTCGGCGAAGCGGCTCCTGGACGGGGCCTCGATCTCGAGGGGGTACCAGCGGCGCTCGGTGGTGTGGACGGTGACCGTGTAGCGCTTGCCGAAGCGGGCGGTCTCCGTCTCCACCGCGCCGATCTCGTCCCAGCGGAACTCGCACTCCTGGTCGTCCAGGCGCAGATGGACACCGCTGTGGTCGGCGACGATCCTGGCCCGGCGGTCGGACGCCTCGAAGACGGGGCCGTCCGGGGCGGGCTCCGGGTCCTCCTCGGAGGGCTCGGAGTCCTCCTGCGGGCCCAGGGCCTTCCCGGCCGCCTTCTCCGGGACCCCGGACTCCCCGGCGGTCTCCTCCTCCGGCTCCGTCCCGGCCTCCGCGCCGGGTGGCGTGCCGTCCTCGGGCTCGTCCGCCCCGGCGCCCGCGTCCTCCTTCCGGACGGACGCGGGCGAGGTGAGCCCGGGGATGAATGCCGGGTCGAATCCGGCGCCTTCCAGGGGCTGGCTGCTCGAACCTATGCGCTGCTCCACACCGCAGGAGTATGGTCGACAAACCTGTGCCGGACACAGCCAGCCCCCAACTTCGTTATCAGACGCCTACACAGGCACCCCGGCTCACACGACCAGGCTGAGCGCGGCGGCGACCACGAACCCGGCCACGGACAGCACGCTCTCCAGCACCGTCCACGTCCTGAGCGTGTCCCGCTCGCTGATGCCGAAGTACTTGGCGACCATCCAGAACCCGCCGTCGTTGACGTGCGACGCGAAGATGGAACCCGCCGAGATGGCCATGATGACGAGCGCCACGAACGCCTGGGAGTGGTCCCCCTCGGCCAGCAGCGGCGCCACGATGCCCGCCGTCGTCACGATCGCCACCGTCGCCGAGCCCTGCGCGACCCGCAGCACCACGGAGATCAGGTAGGACAGCACGATCACCGGGAGGCCGACGTCGTTGAAGGTGTCGGACAGCGCCTGGGCGACCCCGCTGGCCTTGAGGACGGCGCCGAAGACGCCGCCCGCCCCGACCACCAGCAGGATGTTGCCCACCGGCTTCAGCGAGGACGTGGAGACCGTCTCCAGGGACCTGCGGGACCAGCCGCGCCGGATGCCCAGCAGGTAGTACGCGAGGAACAGGGCGAGGGTGAGCGCCACGAACGGGTGGCCGAAGAACTCGATCACCGAGCGCGGGGTGGAGGGGTCCAGGGCGATCGAGGAGAAGGTCGCCGCGAGGATGAGCAGGAGCGGCGTACCGATGATGCCGAGGACCGTGCCGAGCGGCACCGGCGTCTCCCGCGGCTCGACCCCACAGGCGCGCTGCTCGGCGACGACGGCGTCCTTGGCCTCCTGCGCGGCCTCGACCATGTCCTGCGGTACGGCGACGAAGATCCGCCTGCCGACCCAGGCGGAGTAGGCCCAGGCGGCGACGACGGCCGGCAGACCGCAGACGACGCCCATCAGGATGACCCAGCCCAGGTCCACGTCGAGCAGTCCGGCGGCGGCCACCGGGCCCGGGTGCGGGGGCAGGAAAGCGTGGGTGACGGAGAGGCCGGCGAGGAGGGGGAGGCAGTAGAGCAGGATCGACTTGCCGGAGCGCTTGGCCGCGGCGTACACGATCGGCGCGAGGACGAAGATGCCGACGTCGAAGAAGACCGGGATGCCGAAGATCAGACCGGTCAGGCCCATGGCGAGCGGGGCCCGCTTCTCGCCGAACAGGCCGAGCAGCCGGCCCGCCAGCACCTCCGCCCCGCCGCTGACTTCGAGGATCGCGCCGAGCATGGTGCCCAGGCCGATGATGATCGCGACATGGCCGAGGATGCCGCCCATACCGGACTCGATGGTGGACACCGCGTCCGAACGCTGGACGGTGCCGAAGAGTTCGGTGACCGACAGGCCGGCCATCAGGCCGACGGCTATGGAGACGCCGAGCAGGGCGACGAAGGGCTGGAGCCGGACCTTGATGATCAGGAAGAGCAGGAGGGCGATGCCGATCGCGGCGACGGTCAGCAGGCCCGCGGTGCCGTCGACGAGGAGGAGCAGTCCTCCGGTGTGCGGTGGTGTCTCCACGGGTGCGGTGGCGGCGAGCGGGAGGGACGGATGGGACATGCGGGGGTCCTCTGGGTAAGTGCATGCGGCTTTCGGGCAGGGGGGATCGCGGCACGGCGTCCCAGGGGAGGGACACCGTGCCGTGAGGGCGTACGGCGGGGGGGGGGGAAGGGGACGGGTGCGGGTCAGCCGAGGACGGCGAGCGCGTCGATCTCGACGAGGAGCCCGGCGGGGAGACCGACGTAGACGGTCGTGCGGGCGGCGGGCGGCCGGGTGAGGCCCTGTTCCTCGAAGTAGGCGTCGTAGATCTCGTTCATCTCCGCGAAGTGGTCCACGTCGGTGAGGTAGACGCGGATCATCATCACGTCGTCCCAGCCGGCGCCGCCCTCTTCGAGGATCGCCTTGACGTTGGCGAGGGTCTGGAGGGTCTGCTCGCGCAGGGTCGGCCCGGCCGGGGTGGGAACCCTGCCCTCCTCGTGCGGCAGGAAGCCGACCTGGCCGGCGACCTGGAGGATGTTGCCCTTGCGGACGCCGTGGGAGAACCTCGCGGGCGGGGTGGTGTGGGTGGCGGGGGTGAGCGCGGTCTTCTCGGTCATGCGGAGGTGCCCTTCACTGGGGTTCTGCCGGAGTACTCGCCGCTGATCGTGTCCGCCGTACGGCGCACCAGCGGCAGCAGGGTGAGGAGTTCGTCCGCGGTGACGACGACGTTCGGCGCGGACACCGACATCGCGGCGACCACCCGGCCGTCGGCGCCGCGGATCGGCGCGGCGACGCAGTTGATGGACTCCTCGTGGCCGCCGAGGTCGGTGGCCCAGCCCTGTTCGCGCACCGTGGCCAGTTCCTGGAGGAACGCGGCGGCGCTGGGTGTCGAACGGGCCGTGTACATGGGGTAGTCGAGCTTCTCCGCGAGGGCGCGGCGCTCGTGCTCGGGCAGGTCGGCGAGGAGGAGCTTGGCCACGGCCGCGACGGTGATGGCGACGGGCTTGCCGATCCTCGAGTACATGCGCACCGGGTAGCGGCTCTCCACCTTGTCGATGTAGAGCACCTCGTTCTCCTCGTACACGGCGAGGTGGACGGTGTGTCCGCAGCTCTCGTTGAGGCGTACGAGGTGGGCGTGGGCGATCTCGCGGACGTCGAGGTTCTCCATCGCCTCCTGGGCGAGGGCGAAGAGGCGTGCGCCGAGGCGGTAGCGCTGGTCGGACTGGCGGTAGACCATGCCGTGCTCGTGGAGCGTGCGCAGCAGGCGCAGGGCCGTGGACTTGTGCACGCCGAGGCGGTCGGCGACCTGTCCGAGGTCGGCGGGGCCCTCCGCGAGCAGCGGAAGGATGCTCAGGGCGCGGTCTACGGTCTGGCTCATGGGGTGCGTACCTCCTCGTCGGCCTCTTCGTCGGCCTGTGTCCAGCCGGGGCCGAGTCGCAGTCTCCCCCACGCGGTGTCGTCGAGGGCGGCGAGGCGGTCCGCGTGGGCGCGGGTGGGGGGCGGGGCGAGGTCGCCGGGGGTGGTGAGGGCGGCTGCCGCCATGAGGTGGCCGTGGCGGAGGCGGTCCCGTACGGGCAGGCCGCGCAGGGTGGCGGAGAGGAAACCCGCGGCGAAGGCGTCACCGGCGCCGGTCGTCGCGACGACGTCGACTTGCAGGGCCGGGGCGGTCGTGGCCGGGCGGGGGGTTGTCGCGCGGCCGCCGGCGGTGCCGCCCGCGGGTGGGCGGCAGAAGGCCGTGGCTCCGTGTGCGCCCTGCTTCACCACCAGGGTGTCCGGTTCGGGCAGGGCTTCCCGGATCGGCGACGGTCCGCCCGTGACGCCCCACGCCTCTTCCGCCTCGTCCTCTCCCACGAAGACGACGTCCGCGCGGCGGGCCAGTTCCAGGAGGACCTCGGGGCCGTGGGTGTCGCGCCACAGGCCCGGGCGGTGGTTGACGTCGAAGGAGACCAGGGGCCGGGCGGGGTGGGGGGCGGTCAGCTTCCGCAGCAGGTCCAGGCAGCCGGCGGAGAGGGCCGCCGTGATGCCGGACAGGTGCAGGACGCGCCCGGCGCGTGCGGCGTCCAGGTCCACGCCGTCCGGCGACATCGCGGACGCCGCCGAACCGGCCCGGTAGTACGCGACCTCGTGGGCGTCGCTCGAGCGGTCGCCGGCCGTGCGGAAGTAGACGCCGGTGGGCCGGTCCGGGTCGCGGCGGACGCGGGACACGTCCACCCCGTATCCGCCGATCGTCTCGACGAGGTGGTCGCCGAAGCCGTCGGCGCCGACCCTGCTGATCCACCGGGTGGTGTGCCCCGCGGCCGCGAGCACGCACGCCACGTTGGACTCCGCGCCGCCGATGCCCCGCTCGAAGGACGGGACGTCGGCGAGGCGGCCCGGCCGGGAGGGCAGGAACGTCACCATGGACTCGCCGAGCGCGACGACGTCGACGACGTCGGGGGCGGTGCAGGGTCCGGTGGCGGTCACGATGGCGGGGCTCCTCGTCTGCGGCGGGGTCGAAGCGGTGTCCGTTGACCCCGCGTGGCCGAGATGTTAGACAGCGGTAAGCGATATACGCAATGGGTGTTGCACATAACGCAACACGCCTGATCAGGGAGGTTCCCCGATGGTCTCCGGCACCGACGCTCTCGCCCGTCTCACCGAGGAACGGGTCGACCACCGCTTCAAGGGCCTCCCGCCGGACGCCGAGGGACTGACCGTCGGCGAGCTGGCCGCCCAGCGCCGCAACCTCTTCACCGGCGGCTTCACCACCCCCGTGCTCGCCCTCTCCGCCGAGCGCCTGGAGCACAACCTGAGGCTGATGGAGACGTATGCCGCCCGGCACGGGCTCGCCTTCGCCCCGCACGGCAAGACCTCCATGGCCCCGCAGCTCTTCCACCGCCAGATCGAACACGGCGCGTGGGGTATCACCCTGGCCGTCCCGCACCAGGTGCGGGTGGCGCGGGCGTTCGGCGTCCAGCGGATCTTCCTCGCCAACGAGCTGGTGGACGCGGCGGCCCTGCGGTGGATCGCCGGCGAGCTGGACACCGACCCCGCCTTCCGCTTCGTCTGCTACGTCGACTCCGTGCGCGGGGCCGAGCTGATGGACGCGGCCCTGAGCGGCGCCTCCCGGCCCGTGGACGTGGTCGTCGAACTCGCCGCCGGCGAGGATGCGCGCACCGGTGTGCGGACGGAGGCGGAGTGCGCCGCCGTCGCCGACGCGGTGGCCGGGGCCCGGTCGCTGCGGCTGGCCGGGGTCGCCGGCTACGAGGGCGAGGTGCCGGGGGCGGACCCAAAGCGGGTGCACGCCTGGCTGAGGCGGCTGGTGTCCCTCGCCGTGGACTTCGACCGGGCGGGGCGGTTCGCGGGGCTCGACGAGATCGTGGTGAGCGCGGGCGGCAGCGCCTGGTTCGACGCGGTGGCGGACGTCTTCGCCGGGATCCCGGAGCTCTCCTCCCCCGTGCTGAAGCTGCTGCGCTCGGGGGCGTACGTCTCGCACGACGACGGCCACTACCGCAGGCTGACCCCCTTCAACCGGGTCCCGGAGGAGGGCGCGCTGGAACCGGCGTTCCGGCTGTGGACGCAGGTGGTGTCCCGGCCGTCCGCCGAGCAGGCGTTCACCAACGCGGGCAAGCGTGACGCGGCCTACGACCTCGATCTGCCGTGCGCCCAGGTGGTCCGCCGGGACGGCGCCGAGTACCCGGCCGCCGGGATCTCGGTGACCGGGCTGTCCGACCAGCACGCGTGGCTGCGCACCACCGGGGAGGCCGCTCTGGAGGTGGGAGACTGGGTCGGGTTCGGCTTGTCCCACCCGTGCACGTCCTTCGACAAGTGGGTGCTCGTCCCCGTGGCGGAGGCGGACGGCACGGTCGTCGACTACGTCCGTACGTTCTTCTAGGAGGCCGGCACATGGAAGAGCTCGTCATCCGGGACGCGGACGTCGTGGACGGCTCCGGCGACTGGTCGTACCGCGCGGACGTGGTGGTGGACGGCGGACGCGTCGTCTCCATCGTGAAGGAGGCGGCGGACGCCGGCTGTCAGCGCCCGAAGGCCCGCCGTGAACTGGACGCCGAGGGGCTGGTGCTGGCCCCCGGCTTCATCGACATGCACGCCCACAGCGATCTGGCGCTGCTGCGCGACCCCGACCACAGCGCCAAGGCCGCGCAGGGCGTCACCCTCGAGGTCCTGGGCCAGGACGGGCTGTCGTACGCGCCGGTCGACGACCGGACGCTCGGCGAGGTGCGCCGGGCGATCGCCGGCTGGAACGGCCCCGGCGACGACGTCGACTTCGACTGGCGGTCGGTGGGCGGGTACCTGGACCGCCTCGACCGGGGCATCGCGGTCAACGCCGCGTACCTGATCCCGCAGGGCACGGTCCGGGCGCTCGCCGTCGGCTGGGAGGACCGGCAGGCCACGCCCGGAGAGCTGGACCGGATGCGGCAGCTGGTCGCGGAGGGCATGGAGCAGGGCGCGGTCGGCATGTCCTCGGGGCTGACGTACACGCCCGGGATGTACGCCGAGGACGCCGAACTCACCGAGCTGTGCCGGGTGGTGGCGTCGTACGGCGGCTACTACTGCCCGCACCACCGCTCCTACGGCGCCGGGGCGCTCGGGGCGTACGCGGAGATGGTGGCGCTGGCCCGGGAGGCGGACTGTCCGCTGCACCTCGCGCACGCCACGATGAACTTCGGCGTGAACCGGGGCCGCGCGCCCGAGCTGCTGTCCCTGCTGGACGAGGCGCTGGACGCCGGTGCCGACATCACGCTCGACACCTACCCCTACACCCCGGGCTGCACCACCCTCGTGGCGCTGCTGCCGAGCTGGGCGAGCGAGGGCGGCCCTGAGGAGGTCCTGCGGCGGCTCGCGGACGAGGAGGCGGCCGAGCGGATCCGCCACCACCTGGAGGACATCGGCTCGGACGGCTGCCACGGCGTGCCCGTGGAGTGGGAGACCATCGAGATCTCGGGCGTCGGCGATCAGGCGCTGGGCGAGTACGTCGGCCGGACGGTCCTCGACTCGGCGCGGGAGCGCGGCGAGTCGCCCTGGGCCGTCGCGCGCGGCCTGCTCCTGAAGGACAGGCTCGCCCCGACGATCCTCCAGCACGTCGGCCACGAGGAGAACGTCCGCGCGATCATGCGGCACCGGGTGCACACCGGCGGCTCCGACGGCATCCTGCAGGGCGCCAAGCCGCATCCGCGCGCCTACGGCACGTTCCCGCACTACCTCGGGCACTACGTGCGGGAGCTGGGGGTGCTGTCGCTGGAGGAGTGCGTCGCGCATCTGACCTCGCGCCCGGCCGCGCGGCTGCGGCTGCCGGACCGGGGGCTGGTCCGCGAGGGCTACAAGGCGGACCTGGTGCTCTTCGACCCGCGCACGGTGGCCGCCGGTTCCACCTTCGCCGAGCCCCGGACGCTTCCCACGGGCATCCCGTACGTGCTGGTCGACGGGCGGTTCGTCATCGAGGACGGGCGGCGCACGGACGTCCTGGCGGGACGGGCGGTCCGCAGGACTCCCCGCTGACCGCCCGCCCTCCACGGTCTACGGCTTGGGGACGGCGCAGCCGCTCGCGCTCAGCTCGAGCCTGTTGTCCACGCCGAAGCAGGCGGGGAACAGATAGGTCTGCTGGGCGTAGTTGATGCCCTTGCGGACCGTGACGACGCCGTTCTCGTCGACCTCGCACGGGTTGTTGACGGTGCAGCGCTCGCCGTCCTCGTTGCCGGTGTTGTTGACGGCGACCACCTGGCCGGTGGCGCTGTCGACGACCGGTGAGCCGGAGGTGCCGCCGATGGTGTTGCAGGCGGAGGTGTAACGGACCGAGTCCTTCCAGGTCCAGTCGCCCTCCTTCATGCGGTAGGCAAATCCGTCGATGGAGCAGGTGTAGATCCGCTTCCAGTAGCCGGACACCACGCTGATGGCCGTGCCGGCCGCCGGCCGGACGTCGCTCAGGGTCAACGGGTCGATGCCGTAGGCGCTCTTGATCTGCGCGTACGTCGTGCCGAGCCGGTAGATCGCGGCGTCCGTGTCGGTCATGGTCGCGTACACGAGCCGGTCGGCGCGCAGGGTGGCGACCTTGGCGCCGGAGGAGTTCAGCAGGCCGAAGCTGCGGCTGGACGCCCGGTCGACGAGGACCTGGCCGGGCGCGGGGAAGCCGCTCTCCAGGCAGTGGCCGTTGGTGAGCACGAGCGCCGGGTCGTCGGCCGCCGAGTCGGGCATGCGGACGACGGAGCCGGAGCAGTTGCTGAGCGAGACCGTGCCCGCGAAGTTCACCGCGCCGGCCTTCGGCGCGGTGAGTCCGGACAGGGTGTCCGCCACGGTCCCGACCGTGTCGTCGACGACGTCCGTCAACGTGGTCGGGACCGCGCCCGTGGTCGTGTCCGCGCCCGTGGGGGAAGGCGCGGCGGCGACCGCGGGGGTCGCGCCCGCCCCGGCGAGGGCCAGGGCACAGAGCGCGACGACGAGAGGTTTTCTCATGGGGGGTCCCCTCAATGCGGCGTCGGGCGACCGGAAGTCCTCCGGCCGCCCCGAGATTGTCATGCGCATTGTCAGCATGGGGACACCGGCGGGGCAAGGCCATGTTTCCGCCGGTAACGTCACCGGGGGACATGGTCCGGCAGGGGTGTCACCCGCACCGGCCGGGTTCCGGGCATGCGCGACCGCCGGGCCGGCCCGCACGGGCGCCCGCGTCCGGGCGGCCCTCCGCACGCGAGCCTGCCCGGAGCAGGTCGTCCCGGGGGCACACGGCAGGGTGGAGCCGGCTCAGCCCGCCGACCGGGCACCGGCCCGCACCAGGGCGGCGCCGACCGTGACCGTGTCTACCTGGTCCACTTCGGCCCCTGGCCCCGGCCCGGCCGGTCGTCGTTCTCGCCCGCACCAGGGTCACCCGGCGCGGTGGAGACGGTGGGGGTAGCCGTGGGGAGGCTCGGTGCGGAAGTGGTGGAGACACCGGCGGCGGGCGAGGACGGCGACCCGCCGGCCTCCCGGTCCCCGCCGGAGGCGCTCGCACTCGGGGAGGCGGACCCGGCCGACGGGGCGCCGGTGGCGTCCGGCGCCCCTGCCGGTGCGGACGCGTCCGTCTCCGCGGACGGCACGTCGGACTGCCCGGTGGTCACCCCCTCGCGGTCACCCTGCTCCCCGGCACCCTTGGACGGCGAGCCCGAGAAGGCGAAACCGGCGATCAACGCCGCCACGGACACGGCACCCACCGCCGACACGGCCGCCACCGCGCGACGCGCGCGCGGGGGCGCGGGGGCCCTGCGGCGGCCCCGCCCA